>CBIHOM010000005.1:0-170184 GCA_966212075.1 uncultured Fluviicola sp. | reverse complement strand
AAAGATCGATCTCATTGCGAATAACGTCTTCCAGTGTTTCTCTTTTTCTGATTAATTGCGGAACACCATCTTTGATGTACACTTCTGCCGGTCTTAAACGCGAATTGTATTGATTACTCATACTGAAACCATAAGCACCGGCATTGTAAATTCCCAGAACATCTCCTACTTTCGCTTCCGAAATCGGGCGATCGTAACCAAAAGTGTCTGTTTCACAAATATATCCAACTACCGAATACAGCTTTTTTTGCCCTTCAGGATTTGAAACATTCTCGATTCTGTGATATGCATTGTAGAACATCGGGCGGATCAAGTGGTTTTGCCCGCTGTTTACTCCCAGGAAAACGGTAGAAGTTGTCTGTTTAACAACATTTACGGAAACCAATAATACACCGCTTTCACTTACCAGGAACTTTCCGGGTTCGAACCACAATTCCAGTTCACGTCCGTATTCCTTGCAGAAATTTTGGAAGGACTCTCCTATTTTAGTCCCGATTTCTTCAATAGGTGTTACAAAATCCCCTTCTTTATACGCAACTTTGAACCCCGAACCAAAATCCATAAATTGCAATTCCGGGAAATAACCGGCTGCCTGATACAATAAATCGGCTCCCTGTAAAAACACATCTGCATCCACAATATCACTTCCCGTATGCATGTGCAAACCGACAATATGCAATTTATAATGCTCTACAATGCGTTGAATATGCCGCAATTGATGAATAGAAATCCCAAATTTGGAATCGATATGCCCCACTGAGATGTTTGCATGACCACCGGCTAAAATATGCGGATTGATCCGGATACAAACAGGAACGCTTGAGCCATATACCATACCGAAATGTTCCAGGACACTCAGGTTATCTATATTAATCATTACTCCCAGGGCAACGGCTTCCTCTATTTCAGAAAATGCAACTCCATTTGGTGTGTACATAATTTCATTCGCTTCAAATCCTGCTCTCAAGCCTAAAAGAACTTCTTCGATGGATACAGCATCCAATCCCGCTCCCTGCTCTTTCAATGTTTTCAGAACATTGACATTACTTAATGCTTTCATTGCATAATGTAACTTCACCTCCTGAGATCCGAAGGCGTTCTTTAAACGATTGTACTGTGAAATGATTTTTGCTTCATCATATACGTAAACCGGTGTCCCAAATTTACCGGCTACAGATTCCAAGAGTGTTGAGTTCATTTTATTATTACTTTTCAGGGTTCAAAATTAGAAACAAAATATTTATTTCACAAAGTTTTTGTTTTAACACATTTTGTTTTAAATAAAACATTTTGATTTTGAACGGATGTGCTGCTAATTTGTATTACGCTAAAAACCAATTCTATGAAAAAACATTTTTTGAGCCTATTACTGGTTCTTTTTCCTATTGCGATCTTCGCTCAGGCTATGCAGGAACAGGTTCTGAAAACAGAGATCAAAAAGGTAAAACTATTCCTTACTGCAGGTGAAATGACTCATGAAACTCCTGTAAAGCTGACAAAAGGACGAAACAAGATTATATTTTCCGGAATCTCGGCTTTTGCGGACCCAAGAACCATCCAATTTACCGGTTCAGGAACTTTTCGTTTGGTTTCTATTTCCACAGAAATGGATTTCCTCGCAGCCGAGCAATGGAATCCAAGGATCAAAGTCCTGACAGATTCACTGGAGCATTTAAAGGACCGCCATCAATTAAATGTAGATTTGTTGAACTCTTACCAGGCCGAGTTGGGGATTTTGAATACCAATAAGGACCTCAAAGGTCAGAATACCTTAACGATCGATCAGATCAAAGCTGCCGGAGAATATTACCGCACCCGCACCTTTGAGATCAATAAGACAATTACCAAAATCAGGAAGGAACAAGAGGTTTTATCTGCAAAAATCAGTGATACCCGGTTTCAGTTAACAGAATTGAACTACACGGAAAACCAGCGAAGCAACCAGGTCATTGTACTGATTGATGTGGATAACAACACGGATATTTCCGGAACATTGAAGTATTTGGTTTCTGATTGTGGCTGGGCTGCAACTTATGATTTATCCGCTACAGATCTGAATCAGCCTATTAACTTGAAATACAAAGCCCAGGTTTATAACAATACCGGAAACGATTGGAAAAATGTGTCTCTTACTTTAAGCACTTCGGATCCGCTTTTAAGTGCGGCTTCCCCGGTTTTGAATCCGTTTTACATTCGCTATGGAGAACAAATTGAATACAGCAAAAAATCATACATTCAGCCGATCCAGCAAAAAGCAGAATACCGAAATGAGGTGATGAATGAGATTAATATGGCAAACCAGCGTGCATATGACAATTATGTGCTGGATCAGAAAGTAAGTGAGAATGCAGATTTTTCTTCCGACAGAGCCTGGTCCAAAAATGAAGGTAAAAAAGTGAGCACTGTTGCGATGAAGCAAATCGAGATTTCAGATCTGAATGCCGAATTCGTTATCACGCATCCATTCTCTTGTCCGACTGATGCGAAACCATACATTGTAGAAATTAAAGATATCAATATGCCGGCAACATTTACACATGTCTCCGTTCCGAAATTGGATCAAGGTTCTTTCTTACTGGCAAATATTGTAGGATGGCAGGATCTGGATCTGATCCCTGGTCCTACGAATGTGTATTTCGCAGGAAACTATGTCGGAGTTAGTGAAATCAATACCAATAACGTAGATGACACTTTAAGCTTATCTTTTGGCCGGGATTCAAAAATCCAGGTATTACGCAAGCTAAAATCCGAAATGAGTACGAAAAAAATATCCGGAAGCACGAAAAAGGATACATATTATTATGATATCCAGGTTCGAAACAACAGAACGGTACCGGTGAAGATCAATGTATTTGATCAAATCCCACTTTCCAGTTCCAGTGAAATTACCGTTACGGTGGAAACGATAGGAACAGGTAAAAAGAACGATCTTACAGGCGAAGTTTCATATATGGTCACACTTCAACCCGGTGAAACTGCTAACCTGGAAATCGGTTATTCTGTCAGGTACCCGAAAAATGCCAAGGTCAGTACCAAAACTTTCCGAACGATTAGTTGTCCAAGCTTCTAAAGCCCCAAACTCCCAGCAGAACTGGGAGTTTTTTTTACTTATTACTTTTTGAAATGAATTGATCCTAAATTTTTAGTAAATTATTTGTTAAAAAATTAGGAATCAACTATATCGTTTTAGTATGTTTGCTTTAAACTAAACTATTAACTATGAAGCAAATTATACTACTACTTGTTTTTAGTGGTTTGCCACTAATCCCCGGATTTGCGTGTACCGGTGGAACAGCATCCGGATCACTGACACCAACTGCAGCTTATCAAACTATTGCAACCCAAAACGGAAGGTACTATACCGTCAACGTCGTTCAATGTAACCAATACGAATTTACCTTTTGTGCGGGTGGAAGTTCTTCTTCCATGGATTCACAATTAACCATATTGGATGCTACCGGTGCAACACAGATCGTATACGCCGATGACATTTGCGGATCAAATGCGTCTATTAATTGGACAGCTACGTTCACAGGGACTATCCGGATCCTGATCTCCAAATACAATTGTGTACATGATTTGGGCACCAATGTGACACTGGCCTACAAAATGGTCGCGAATACCGGAAACTATTGTTTGAACGGAAATGCCTCTTATCAGACCATTGGCGGACAAAGCTGTATCGAGCTCACCCCCGAAACTTCCAATCAAACGGGATGTGCATGGAACAATACGGTAATTGATTTCAATCAGCCATTCAACCTTTCATTGAATTATTATTTCGGGAACAATATTAATGGCGCTGATGGAACAACTTTTACGTTTCAACCAAATCCAACTGCTTGCGGAACCGCAGGTGGCCAACTTGGTGCGGGAGGTATTCCAAATTCCCTGGTAATTGAATTCGACACATACGACAATGACAACCCAACACATGCATACGACATGCTGGCAGATCACATTGCAGTGGAAATTGACGGAAACCTGCAAGGACCTGGCGCTCCGTATTGCGGACCGGCCGCTGCTTTCGCTTCTCTTGCAAATTTAGATGACGGTGCTGTCCATACCATTATGATTTCCTGGGACCCGGCTACATTGAATCTAAGAATTTATGTGGATGGAAATCTGCGCCTAACCTGTAACGGTAATTTTGTAACCTCTGTTTTTGGAGGCGACAATACCGTATATTGGGGTGCAACAGCTGCAACCGGAGGATTGAACAACCAACAATACTTCTGCCCTTCTACAGTAGTTCTTCCTGTAGAATTGAGCGCTTTTAAAACAAATTGCGACGGGGAATTCAATCGCCTTTTTTGGAGAGCCGAAACGGAGAGTCGTTTGGATCATTACTTAGTTGAATATACTCATGACGGACAAATATTCTATCCGCTTACAACCATTCAAGCGAGTGGTAATTCAGATGTTCCGCTGGAATACGGATATACAGACGAACGAAAATGGGAAAAACAAATCTATTACCGTTTAACTTCTGTTGACATGGATGGAAAACTGGACTATAGCGACCTGATTTCTGCTTTCAACTGTTCGGCGGACCCCAAAAAATTGATTACCAATCTTTCATCTGAAGAAGGAGTTGTTTCAATTCATTTCGCGGATAAGTCAGTTTTCTACCAGATTTTCGACTTAAACGGAAAAGCAATTACAGAGGTTTTAAACAACGATAATAAATCCGAAAATCAAATAATTACTTCTGTTTCTCAAGGCATTTATATTCTTAAATCCTGGAACAAACAAGAAACGGTTTTTGAAAACCAACGCTTTTTCATCGACAAATAAAAACCATTCATGCTATTATTTCCAAGATTCGTAGCTTTTTTTTAAACACCTGCCGAATAATCTAACTCAACTAGTAAATTAATTTGGAAATAGTTACGACCTTGGATATATTTGTTAGAAAAGAAATTCTAACACACTTTTTACCGATACAGAACCGCAGAGCTTGTCTGCGGTTTTTTTGTGACTTAAAATGTCTGTCTTGATACTTCCACCTTGTCAATTCGAGTATCCCGACAATTCAGTCGGGATGTATCGGGAATACATGGTGGAATTCCGATAGCCATTGATGCAACGATCAAGGTTTAAAAACTATCGGAACGACACGACATTTTATACAATCAATTCGTAATTATTAATGTGATCCACGCTCAATAAACGAGCATTCCATCATCAGGTGCTTGCGATTCTCAGTAGATTCTTTCAATCGGTCCATCAGTCTTTCAACCGTTTCTTTCCCTATACCATTTACCGGCTGACTCAAAGCCGTAACTGGAGGTGCAAAATAGGAGAAGGCTTCGGAATCATCAAAAGAAATAATACGTACTTTCTTAGGGATTTCTACTTTCAACAAGTTCAAAGCATTGATCGCATGCAGCGCTACTTTGTTGTTTAAGGCTACAAACGAATCCACACCGTCATTAATCATTTGTTTGATGCGCTCAACACTTTCTTTTTGGTTTTCACTCAAAGAAGCCAACTCATATGGAATTGATTGTTTTTCACAAGACGACTTTGTTCCGTCAATGCGTAATTGAATGGTCATTACATCCGATTTTTTCGGGTGAAGGATTCCAACTTTTTTAGGTTTAACGGAGAATTTTTTGACCAGCATTGCTGCTTCCATGTAATTATCAACCCCAACAAAATCTGCAAATTCATCCCCGATTCGATCTACCCAAACTACCGGAATAGGAGTTTCGTCCAGAACAGGTTTCAAGGCAGGAATTCCGTTACAAGGAGCAATAATCAACGCATCAACAGAACGCAAAATCAAATCACGGATCAATTTCAATTCCATCGTACTGTCGTCATTTGTAGAAACGATGAATAAGCTGTATCCTTTTTCGTAAAGAGATTCCTGAATTGCTTTACTTAATTCCGAATAGAACGGGTTTGAAATATCTGCCAAAACCAAACCGATCGTTTGTGTTTTTCCTTCTCTCAAACCTTTTGCAAAATAGTTCGGAACATAGTTCAGTTCTTTTGCTTTATCCAAAATTAATTTCTGCGTTGTTTCACTGATATTGAACTGTTTTCCTTTGCCATTCAATACAAACGAAACGGTAGATTTTGAAACATTTAAACTTTCGGCAATGTCCGCAAGTGATGTTCTTTTTGATTTCATTCCTAAAACGTTAGTTTCTCTGGTCTTTTCCCCACGACATTTTGTTGCGGATCGTATCCAGGAAATTAGTGTCCTCTAATTTAATTACATTAATCATATATTCAGCCTTTCTGATCAAAACTTCTTCATTCTGTTTGATACTTTTGGCATTACCGTCCAATGAAATCAAGTAATTGCGTTCTCTTCCCTCAATTCTTAATTTAATCGGCATATTATCAGGAACAACCACCGGACGAACGTTCAGATTATGTGGCGCGATCGGTGTAATGATGTGAACCTGACAACCAGGTGTTACAATAGGACCACCACAACTCAGGTTATAAGCCGTGGAACCTGTTGGAGTTGCTACGATCAAACCATCAGCCCAATACGAATTGAGGTATTTGTCATCCAAAAAAGTATCTACAGTAATCATAGATGAAGTATCTTTCTTTAAAAGAGTTACTTCATTCATGGCAACATTATCGGTACCATAAATACCTCTTTCCGTTTCCACGCGAAGCAAGGATCTTTTTTGAAAATCATATCTTTTCTGGCGAACCAGTTCAAGAGCATCTTCAAACAACTCATCACCGATATTTGCGAGAAACCCGAGTCTTCCGGTATTAATTCCAAGAATAGGAACTCCTGAATCACGAATGTAAGCTACAGTTCTTAAAAAGGTTCCGTCTCCACCGATACTGAACGCCAGGTCAATTCCCTGGTGAAAATCTTCGTGGCTGGAAAACACATCTGTTTCTTTAAAGGTCCCGGTCTTTTTAACCAGTTGATGTTTCAATTCTTTTTCAAGGATCAATTTCCAACCGAAACGTTCAGCCACAGCCGCGAAACGCATAAAAATCGGAATCGTAGCTTTATTGACCTTTTTACTATAAACAGCTACCAGCATCTTAAATATTTAAATAATTCATCAATGCATCGTATCTGAACTGCATATCATCCTGATCGGTAGATCGCTGGAAACTTGCCTTAACCAGCATATCATGGCGCTCAAAGGAACGAATGATCCTTGACAAATCGACTTCAGATATTTTAAGTGTAACTTCTATTTTCGTGGTATCTCCGGAAGACATGATAAAAGAGGAGAGAATCTTCGCATTTTCACTCTCTACAATCTGAGCAATTCGTACCAGGGAATAATCCACCCGGTTCATTTCAAGAACTACAATTCCTCCAACTTCCTTAATACTTGCTGTATTTGCGATTAGCGTCATCAATTGATGAACACTTGTGCAACCCAAATACTGTTCGTTTATATCCAAAACGGGCAATACTGAAATCCGGTGTTCGGCCATTTTACCCAACACCTCGTATATATGAGCACTTTCCAAAACATAGGGCCTTGGAAGATGATCAAATAATACATCCAAAGACAATTCCAGGTCTTTTTTATCCAAAATATCACTTTCGGAAATTAAGCCTACAAAATTGCCGTTTTTTAATACCGGAAGATGAGAGACTTTGAACTCTTCCATCCATATTAATGCCTTCTCCCCTGAATCTGTATGAATTAATGGGGGAATCTCGTCTGTTATTACTTCTTTTGCTGTCATGTTATGTGCCAAAGTAGTAAAAAGGTCGCTACAAGCGAAATCTTTGTGCAAATTTAATCTATCCGGATCACCTATTTCAAGCCTTCTTCACGGAGATTTAAGGTTCTATGCGGTCATTGTATTTCTTACGAAGATGTTTGGTTTTCAGATCTTCTTCTTTCCAGCAAATATACTGTCCGAATGTTCCCCGCAAACGCTGCCATTTGGACTGTCTTTTGACAATTGAAACAAAATTGGTCCGTTTTGCAGCACTTGGATCAATCAGCGGTTCTGTGAGATCCTGTTTTAAAAGCGTGTCTTTGATAATAGGCAAAAGGTCTACCGGTAGTTCGAACTTTTTAATGAATTGCCGCATCCCATTTAACTGAAAAGGATCTGTTGCCAATGCAATTTTTTTAAATCCGCATGTCTTGGCTAAACGATACGAATAATACACATTTTCAGTACTGTGTTCGGAGCGCGGATCCAAATAAATATGCTCCTTTGGAATACCAAGAGCCTCACCGTAAAGTGCCATAATCTTAGCCTCTTCGTATTCGGTATAAACTGCTGAACCGGAATAGATAACATTCTTTGCAATTCCTTTTTTATACAAATAATTCGACCATTGAACCCGATTGCGCATGGCTTCACTCCAATGTTTCCCGTCATAGGGAACTCCGGGGACAATAATTGCATCATACGGTGCTTTTGGCAAATACTTTCGATTGGTCTTTTCTGCTGAGGGTGAAAAAAGGAAACACCCACTCAAAAGGGTGGTTAACAATATACCAGTGATTACCGAAACTACTTTCATAAGTCAATGATTAAGGTTTAAGTGAAAGGCATTCTCTCGGCAAACGTTAAAATCAGGGAGCGAAACTTTCCATAACTTTAACATCCGTAAGCGATAAATCCTCTCTATCTTCGTAGTTCAAAGAAAGAAAAAGTTATGACAAAACTGAGCGTAAACATTAACAAAATTGCTACTATCCGCAATGCCCGTGGAGGAAACATTCCCAATGTAGTTCAGGTAGCCATTGATTGTGAGCGCTTTGGAGCTGCAGGAATCACAGTTCATCCCAGACCTGATGAAAGACACATTACCGGAAAAGATGTAGTGGATTTATCCAAAGTTGTAACAACTGAATTCAATATTGAGGGATACCCGGACCAGCGTTTCATGGAGATGATCGAAATGATTCGTCCGGCACAAGCCACTTTGGTGCCTGATCCACCTCACGTTTTGACCAGCAATGCCGGTTGGGATACAAAAGAACACCTCGAAGTACTTCAGGATATTATTCGCCGCATTAAATCATGGGGAGTCCGAACCTCTATTTTTGTCGATACGGATTTACAGAACATCGAATACGCTATTAAAACAGGAACAGACAGAATCGAACTATACACCGGTCCTTATGCAGAAGTATTTCCTGAAAACCCGGAAAAGGCGATTGAACCTTTTGTAAGTGCAGCAAATCGCGCGTTGGAATTGGGATTGGAATTGAATGCAGGGCATGATTTGAACCAGGAAAACCTACGATTCTTCAAACAACATATTCCACAATTGGCAGAAGTGTCAATTGGACATGCCTTGATCTCGGATTCGATTTATTTGGGGTTGGAGAATACGATTCAGCGATATAATTATTTGCTGCGAGACTGATTGAACCACAATAGAAAACATAGAAGAATAAACTATGTGTCTCATACTTCTCTTATTGTCATTTAATGCGTTTTCGTTCCTTACATCGCAAAAAGAGTCGGCTGCTTGCGGGCAACAGTTTTAAAACTATGTGAACTATGTACCTATGTGGTTTTAAAACCGGTCTTCCAGGATCTTCTGAACATACCCGTTAATCTGCCTTTTCTGCTTTCGTGACCCCTCATCATTCATTTCATTATGGGTAATCTTCTTCAATTGAATGATCTTTATCCCATAATTCAGACAGGTACTTTCCGAAGGTAACACCGCCGAATCAGCCTGCTTATCCGTTGATCTCAAACTGGAAAATTGCGGGCTCGAAACCCTTGGAAAGGGCATTCTCAAATGATCCAAAGTAATCACTTTCCGAATCAGTTCCGGATGATCCTTGGCGGTTAAAACACTCATGTCTCCTCCATTGGAATGACCAACCAGGTCAATTGAACTAATTTTCGCCTTTGGGTATTTCTTTTTAAAATCATTCAATACAAACAAGATATTCTCTTCTCCCCTGATCCAAAACGGCATGCGTACAACCTGTATGATCCCTTCTTTAGGAATCAACGGGTCTCCCAGCAATTCATGCTGAATACTCAAAGTCCAGAAACCGGCACGTGCCAGTCTTTTTGTCAGGTAAGAATAATTCAGATAATTCCGGGAGTAATTCGAGCCATAACCATGACTGAAAATGACCAACCGAATGGAATCCTTCAAAGCAATGTTCGATTTGGGAGCATACAAAGCATATGGAATCAGGCGATTCCTGACACTGTCAAACACCTCATATTTTTCGATCTGAATCTTGGTAGAAATGGTTTCATAATCTGAAGACATGGAAGCAAATGCCGTAATGGTGAGTACCAAAATCCCCGCCACCGCAACATAAAACCGATTCCTTCTTTGTTTCATCATTTATTTGGAAACAAGTGTAAAATTCACCCCATCAACCGTAAGTGTATGGACTTTTTCTTCAGAGACCGTAACAGTATAAACCGCTTTTTTACCGCCGGTATTTGGAACCTCCTTCATTTCAGACCAAATATTCCCCAGGCAACTTTCCACGTCTTCGGTTCGGTATTCCAATAAATTTCCTTTTGAATCGAAAGTTACCAGCATAAACCCGATTTCCATTCCGGCTCCGCACATTCCGTTGGGATTGGCAGTCGAACTCATTTCGTATTTCAACAATACTTTTGAACCCGTAGCGTCCGTCTTCGATGCAAAAATGGAATAACCATATGAAAAAGGTCCGAATTGGCTCAGAGCAATGTGTTTCTTTTCATTTTTAGCAAGTGGAAGAACTAAAAATTCATGCCGCTTATCCAGGTCGATACTGCTTGTATTAAAACTTACAGGTAATTCCTTTTTCTCATTTTTCCATGTTCCCCGGTAACTATATTCGGAATAATCCAACTCAAACTTCTCCGAATACCCCGAACGACTAATCAATTCATCGGTCGTTTCCCACGGATTGGAAGCTGTCGAAGTCATCTGCCTGATGCTATCTGCCCGCAATGGATCTGTGAATGAATACAAAATAATTCCCCCGCCGTAATAGATACCAACCAAAGGAATCTTCTTTTTGACATTATCGTAATAATACCAGCCCGAAACGGAGAAACTCAACCAGTTTTCGGGAGAATACTCTTCGAACTTCAAATAAGCCGTAATTGCATATTTGTCATCGATCAAACCGTTAACTACCTGGTCTGAAATAGTAAATTCTTCTATATACACTCCATTTTGTTGCCCTTTCAATGAAGAAAGTCCGCAAATCAGGAATAAACTTGTTAGCAGCAATTTCATTTGATACGTGTATTTTGGGTTATTACATTTTTTGTTTGGGACATTCCTTTTGAATCAGTATAATGAATCGTAACGACAGGTTTTTCAATCTTTAATGAAGAAGAACTTCTTGTAAATTCCTGGGCTGCGGTAAAAGTGAATTTACCGGGAAGCAATTCAAAATCAGTTGATGAAATATATCGCAGAGCTTCGGGCAAGCCCCAGTTATACTCTTTAACGATCAATCCACCGGTTTCAATCTTTATGACAGTTCCTGAAGGTTCTTCTTCAATATCCGTGATTTCTGTATTCCAGACACTTCCGATCGGATTGTTGTTCTCTTTACAGCTTGCTGCAGGAATGTGGAGTTCTTCAACTAAATGTTCCCCGTTAATAACATACAATCCCTGGTAAAGCGGCCAATAATCTTCCGGAGATACACCATTTGCTTCACCGCCATGAATCAGAAAATAGGTTTTGCCCGTTTTACTGATCATTACCTCATCAACGGGAGAAGCAAGCGTAAACGATCCCTGGAAATTCACAAACGGATTGAAATGGATCAACCTCCAACTTCCATTTTGTTTCTCAAAATTCGCCAGGCTCAGTAATCCGCGTGTGAACCGACCTGTCCCATCATTCATTTGTGAGGTAGAGAAGCTTACAATTGCCCGCAAACTTCCCTTTTCAGACTGATAATACAGAACATTGGTACAAGAAGTATAATTCCCGTCGAAAGGAAGCACCTCTTTTTCAGATTCTTCATCGTCTTCAAAAGTCGTCATCTCTATTTTTGGGCAGGACGAACAACTCCAATAAGCAGAAGTCTTCCATTCGGACAGTTCCGGATCGTCTTCATTCATGGGTGCCGGAAACAACTGAAAAAGGACCTTATCTCCATTCAGCGAATCCGTTCCAAAATCCAATTTCTTCAATTGGTCCGGATTAAATGAAATATTGATCGGAGGAATCAGACCTTTATCCTGAGAAAAGCTTAAGGAAGTACTAAATGCGATTAAAAGACAGAAAACAGCAGGTAATTGATTCATTTAAATAAGAGTTCCAGTCGAAATTAATATAAATCCGTCATCTGAAGTGGAAATTCAGGGTAAAAAAAATCCGGCATTGATAGTCTGCCGGATTTCCATTCTTTGTGCTAGTTATTAGATCACTCCGTGAACGGTAGCTTCATCTTCTCCTTCGAGATTTATTTTCTTTCTTGTTAATTTCACTTGCAACCTGTCTACTACGTAGTACATAATTGGTACTACAATAATAGTCAAGAACATTGAACTTGTCAAACCACCAATCAAAATCCATGCTAATCCGTTCTTCCACTCAGCTCCTGAACCAGTGGCCGTTGCAATCGGAATCATACCGATCACCATGGCGATCGTAGTCATCAAAATCGGTCTCATACGCTCACGAACTGCTTCCAGAAGTGCGTTATATGTGGAACGGCCTTCCGATTTTAAGTGATTGGCAAAATCCACGATCAGAATAGCATTCTTGGCCACAAGCCCTAAAAGCATCAACATACCAAGCATAGTGAAAATTCCCATGTTGGATTGTGTCAGGTTCAGTGCCAATATCGCCCCGATCAATGAAACCAGGATCGAGAACAATACAACGAACGGATAAACAAAGTTATCATACAAGGCAACCATGATCAGGTAAACCAAAATCAAACCTATTCCCATTGCTGTACCCAATGCTCCCATGGATTCTTTCTGACGTTTCACTTCACCACCCCAAAGGAAACGTACGTTCTTATCCAACGGAGCCTTTTTCAGATAGGCAGTAATTGAATCTGCAACTGTACCGGCAGCAGTTCCGAGAACATACGATCTCAAAGTGGTATTCGAAATACGGTTCTTTCTTTCCAGCTGACCGTAGCCGTTTTCAATTGAAACATCTGCAAACTCACTTAAACGCACCTGCTTTCCATCGTTGGTAACAAAAGTCATTTCATTGATATTGTCTACATTGCTTCTGTCATATTTATCCAACATGATGCGGATATCGTATTCTTCTCCTTTGATATCAAAACGGGCATCATCGTTTCCGGTCAAACCATTTTGCAACTGCATTCCCACACTTGCGATCGGTAAGCCCAATTGTCCCATTTTCTCACGGTTCAACTCAATACGAACTTCCGGGGAGAATTCATCTGTAGAAATACTCGGATCTTTCGCACCCGGAATAGTTAGAATTTTGTTTTTCAATCTTCTTGCTTCCGACATCAATAAATCGGGATCATCCGATGAAAGGAAAATTTCAATCGGCGCCTCCTCCGAATCCACCATCCCCATGTTCAGTGCCTTCACTTCAACCCCCGGATATTTGTCCTGGATTTTCTTACGGATCTCATTCATGTAATTCAAAGTCGGATACTTTTTCTGCATATCCTTCTTCATTTTTACTGTAATTTCCGATCTGTTCTCCTGTCCGAAAGAAGCTGCTCCCATTCCTGAAGAAGGACCTCCGACGTTAGCAAAAACAATATCAACGACATCTTTCTGAGCAAGGATCATTTGCTCGATCTCCAATGTTGTGGTGTTGTTCTCTTCGAATGTGGTACTCTTATCGTATTTCAATTTGATCATGAATTTCCCTTGATCTCCCTGGGCAACGAACTCTTGTCCGACAATTCCAAGTCCCATAGTAGCCATACTTGCGAAGAAGATCGCGATTACTCCAAGTCCCATAATAATCTTGTGTCTCAGGGACCAGGCAACCAATTTCACATACCCTTCCGTAAAGGATTTGATCATATTCTCAAACCAGATCAGGAAAAGCTGGAACGGGTTTTTCGGATTCAATTTCACTTCTTTCGCCAAACGGGATGCCAACCATGGAGTGAGGGTAAAACACACCAACAGAGACATCAATGTAGATACCACAACTACTACCGAGAACTGGCGTAAGATATCGGAAATGGTTCCTTCGATGAACACAACCGGTGAGAATACCACGACATCCACCAAAGTAATTGCCAATGCTGTAAACCCGATTTCATTACGTCCGTCCAATGCTGCTTTTCTCCGGCCTTTCCCCATTTGTAAGTGACGGTAAATATTTTCCAGTACCACAATGGAGTCATCCACGAGAATACCAATTACCAAAGACATCGCAAGCAAAGTCATTAGGTTCAGGGTATACCCCAACATGTACATTGCGATGAATGTCGAAATCAAAGATGCAGGGATAGCGATCAATACGATCAAGGCATTTCTGAAACTGTGCAGGAAAAGCATCATTACCGCTGCTACCAGTAAAACTGCCAGTTCCAAATCGTGCAGTACGGCATCTACGGATTCAATAGTTGGAATGGAAGTGTCCGTTGCAACTGTAAATTTGACTCCTTCCTTCTTATATTTCGCTTCAATTTCCTTGAATTTTTGCTTCGTCAGGTTCGCCATATCCACAGCGTTCGCATCACTTTGTTTTTTGATTCGGAGACCAATACCATTCAAGCCATTGAAACGGCTTACAGTAACTACATCTTCCGATCCGTCAGTAACATCTGCGACATCTCCCAAGCGAACGGAAGAAGTTCCGTCCGTATACACGATCAGGTTTTTCAGATCGTCTACCGTTTGGAATTTTCCTGCCAAACGAACAGTCATTTGTTCTGTCTCGTTTTTCAATTTACCGGTTGGAAATTCCACGTTCGCAGCAGCAACAATCTGATTGACCTGTGCCAAAGACAAACCGTACATTTTCAACCGGTCTTTGTCTACATCTACGCGAAATGCTCTTTTTTCACCACCGATTACCTGTACTTCTGCAACACCTTTGGTTTGTTTGATTTGCGGAAGCAATTGCTTATCCATCAACTCCATGAACTCGCGATCATCCATATTTTTAGCAATCGCACTGACCTGGAGTACCGGAGATGCATTCGGTTCAATTTTAGCAATGGTCGGAGCTTTCGTTCCTTCCGGTAAATCATTCAGAATATTGTTAACTTTTCGCTGAGCGTCTTCCAAAGCAACATCTATATCTGCCGAAGGCTTGAATTCAAGCATCACAATAGAAGCATTGTCCATGGAAAAGGTTGTTACCTCGGAAATATTCTCCAAACCACTCAAAGCATCCTCCAGGGGTTTCGCAACTTGTGTTTCCACTGTTGCAGGAGAAGCACCCGGGTATAGTGTTGTTACTGTAAGAATCGGCGGAGAGAAATCCGGCAATAACTCGTAACTTAATTGATTATAACTTATCAGACCTCCACCAATCAGAATTGTAAAGATTACAATAATGAAGGACGGTCTCTTAATGGATAGTTCCGTTAATGTCATGACCTTGTTTATTATTTGGTTTTGATCTTTGTCTTGTCCTGAAGATTTACCTGGCCTTTTACCACGATAACATCTCCTTTATTAATTCCGCTTACTACTTCGATGTAATCTCCGTCTGAAGTTCCCGCATTGAATGTCGTCAGATGAGCTACATTATTGCGAACAACATATACTTGTGGATTTTTGGATGAACCAACCAGTGCAACGCGTGGAACAGAAAGTCTTGTTACACTTTCGTTGTTTTTCAAACGGACAGAACCGTACATTCCCGCCATCAATTCTCTTTTCGGGTTAGGTACTGTAATTTGAACTTTGAAATTGTGTGCACGGTCTGCCACTACTGAAATATTGGTAATTTTTCCTTTGAATTCTTTATCTCCGTAAATATCTGCCCTAATCGAAACAGCTTGTCCCAATCTGAACTTCAATACGTCTCTTTCAGGAACGTTTACCGTCAATTTCAGGCTTGAAATATCTGTCAATTCAAACAAAGGAGTCCCTTGTCCTACAAACGATCCCAAATCAATCATTTTTTTGGTGATAACACCTGAATAGGGTGCAACAATCGAGGTGCTTTTGATCTGCTTCTGGATTTGCTTCTTTTGCAATTCACCGGAACGAACACCCAATCTTGTTTTTTCTACCTGAACACCCGAAACCGCATTTTCTTTTTCAAGATTCGAATAACGTCTGTCATCGTTCTTTTGACCTTCCAAACCAACATCTGCGTTTTGAAGTTGCAGTTGCAGCATTTCGTCATCTACTTTTGCCAGCAGCTGACCTTGTCTTACCTGGTCGCCTTCTTCAAACTTAATGCTCACCAATTTTCCGTTCGCATCCGATCCAACTGTATTCTGACGGGATGGCTCAAAAGTTCCCAGGAAAGAAAGTGAACTTTCAAATGAATGGACTGTCGGGTTGGCTGTCTTTACCAAAACCGCTGCATTTACATCATTAATGAAAACCTTTGCCTGAACTTCTTTTTGATTTGACTTTAATTTAAACACAATTAGTCCGACCAAAACTATTGCTACGATGCTTATAGTGATAACTCTTTTCATTTCTATTTTTTTTATATTATTAGATCTGACACTGATCATTTATCGAAAGCAGTGCTTTCTCTTATTTAATGTTTCCTATATTTTTCAAATATTCCAATTCTGCCTGGCGCAACTGGACATAAGCCAAAACCAGGTTTGTCTGTGCCTGCTGCAAATCCGTACTCGCTTTCACCAGGTCATTCGAATCAATGGTCCCTTCTTCGTATTGAAGTTCTGTTTGTCTGTAAACACTTTGTGAAAGTTTCAATTGTTCCTGGGCAATTCCAAGGGAATTTACCTGGATTTCAATTTGCCGCTTTGCATTTTCAGTTTGCATGTGCAATTGCTGGCTCAACAATTCTTCCTGGTTCTCCAATTTCATATGGTTGACTTTGGTAACCTTTTGTTTGTAATATTTTTCCATCCCATCAAACAAGGTCCAGTCCAAACGAATTCCCAGAAATGCAGAAGGAATTCCTTGGCGCACCTTATCTTCAGGTTTCATGTTATAGGTATAATTGTATCCTGCCACGAAAGAAAGCGAAGGCAAATAAGCCATATTCGTTCCCTTTTTCTCTTCTTCATTCATTCGGATTTGAGCTCCTACCAACTCCAATTCCGGGTAGTTGATCGTGTTTCCGTCAACTAAAATGGATTTCTCCACCAAATCGTCGGATGCCAACGTGATCTTTTGCTCTTCCGGAAGGCCAATGAGGATTTTCAGTAACATTTCCAGTTGGTCCTTATTTGCCAAAAGGGTCTGTTTTGCATTCACGGAATTCAATCTATTGATGCGCAACTTGTCAACTTCTGTCTTAACAACCATTTTTTGCTTTTCCATTGCCTCCATATTGCCGATCAAACGTTCAATATTCACCAGGTTCGAATCCACGAAATCAATTTGTTTATTCACTGCCTGCAAATTGAAAAACGTGTTGGCAACCTGTGTTTTACTGTCACGCTCGGTAATTTTTTGCTGAATCTCCACCACTTCCTGTTGAATTTTCAGCGCACTGATCCCGTAATTAATTTGTGGATTAAACAGGATTTGCTGCAATTGGATCGTGTTACTAAGCACGTACGGAACACCGAATTTTACTGTCTGGTACGTCCCTGCAGGACCTCCGAAAATCTCAGCCGGTAACAGCTGACCAGGAATAACCGCATTGTAACGGTAATCAGCATTAGCCACAATCTTTGGATAACGCGCAGTTAAGTAGGAGGAAACCTGACTTTTATTCACTGCTACGTCCAATCGGGAGTTAACAATGGATAAATTGGCCGTATCCGCCATCTTCAAACATGTTTCAAGGTCCAGTACCTGAGCTGAAGCACTACCTCCAACTCCTAAAACCATGAGTACACCTAAAAAACCATTTCTCATATTAAATCTTTGTTTAAATGATGTGTTTATATATTTGTTTTCGGGATAAATAAATACCCGATTAGCATTTCCGTAACATATTGTTTTTGGAGCGTCAAGCGTTCCTGGTATTCCTCTTCTGTTAAACTGTTCAAGTATTTCATCAGGGGTTTTGCCATGAACGGATAATGACAATTCGACATAATCATCAACATGAGATTTGTCAAGTCGACTTTGCGAATTACTCCTTTCTGCTGTGCTTCTGATAACTCTTCAAAAACACCTGTGCTTGCAATCTTTTCGAGGATTCCGGCATGATCAAATTCACATTTATCTCCCCTTGAAAGTTCCGACAAAATAAACCGGGGAATATCCGGATGGGAAGTCAGGAATTCAAATTCACGTTCTATGAAAATCCGCATTTTCGATTCTAGACTAAGATCTTTTCTGAAAACCTCTACCGTTGAAAGCATAAAGTCTTCCATTGCGGTATCAAAGACGAGTTTAAAGAGTTGTTTTTTAGAACAGAAGTAGTAGTTTACAAGTGCCACATTCATTCCGGCTGCTTTGGCTATTTCCCGTGAAGTACAGCCGTCAAATCCCTTCGCTATAAAGACACTCTTTGCAGCTTCGCGGATCTTTTCTTCTGTAGATAGTTCTTTGCTCATGTTTTTAAAATCGCGACAAATTTAAACAACAATTTTAAACAAGTGTTTAAATTATTTCGATTTAATGGTACAAATAATTCAAAACCTCAATAAAATCAAGCGTTTTGAGTTAAATAAACTATTAAACGGAACAAATTTCGCTACGGAATGTTTAGCATCCCATCAAAAATCGGCGAATGGTAACTCCAATACCGTGAATGGTGGAAATTGTTAAATAAGATGAAAAAGTTCAAAGTAAATCCAGTTTACCTGAACCCTAATTTAACTTTTAAAAACTCTTTGAACTTATTCTCCTCCTTCATCAAGGAACACGTCAGAACGTTCGTTGTTGAAATAAAGTGAAATAGCAAAACCAACAAAGATGGATTGTGTTGGAGCTTTCAGGTCTTTTTCCGTATATCCTCCCGAAGAAGTCGAGCCGATCCTGCTTCCTGTGAATCGGTACCCCGTAAAATTATAACCTACGATCCAGCGATAAGCGACCGCTTCATCTGAAGCCAATACAATTGAAAAAAGGGGTTCAACATATGCTGCCAGTACATCCTGTTTTCCGTAGGCTTTCGTTCCTGAAGTCACAAACCAATGTTGGGCAATTCCTCCCCGAACACCCAGCTCAAGCCCTAAACGCGGGCCGACCCAACTTGTCCAGCCCAATTCCACGTCTCCGCCAAGAACATGCATTCCACCGGTCATAGAATAGACCTTTTGATGATTTGAAACAGAATCGTTGCTCACTCCCGGTTCAAATGGAATCCGGAATTGGTTCACTTTATAATACATGTATTTGGGACCGAAAGCTACGTACCAGTGTTTAAACGGTTTGTATTGGATTTTCGGGTGTGCATAGATCAATCCGTTCAGATAATTCTTAAACATTTTATTTCCCAATCCGGCAGGTAACATCAATTCACCTGTTATATTCCACTTATCATTCTCAATCTGAGCATTGGAATAAGCAAATGAATTCAAAATAAACAACAGTACCAGAAACTTTTTCATGAACACCTTTATTTTAATTCTAAAGCTACGAAAGTATTTCCATACATAACGCAGAAATTGAGCAAACATTGGCAGAAATTGAACATACATTCTAATTTTGTGATATGATCAAAGGGATTATCTACATCATTCTTTCCGGAATGGCATTTTTTGTCATCAATTTCTTTGTGAAATTACTCGGGAATCCTGACAACGGGATTGTACCTCATCTTCAAAAATACCCGGCACATGAACTCGTGTTTTTCAGAAGCCTTGTTTCGTTCCTGATCAGTGCAGCCATCATAAAATACCGTGGGCTACCAATCCTGGGAAACAACAGAAAATGGCTCCTGTTAAGAGGAACTGCCGGAATGCTGGCATTAACCATTTTCTTCTTTACCCTGCATAAATTACCACTCGCAATTGCTTCTACTTTGCAATACCTCTCACCTATCTTTACTGTATTGATAGCTTCCCGTTTGTTCCGGGAACGTGTTACTAAAATGCAATACCTAAGCAGTTTGATCGCATTTTCCGGTGTGGTTTTCATTGGTTTTAACGGACTTCTGGGTGGGTTCAGCGATCAAAAACTGGATATGTTCTGGATGGGAATGGGGATTCTCTCAGCCGTTCTTTCCGGCATTGCTTACAATGCCATCTCCAAACTGAAGGAAACTGAAGAAACCATCAATATTGTGATCTATTTTCCCATGCTCGCGTTACCGCTTACAGGCATCTGGTGTTTGTTTGATTTCACGGTGCCGCAAGGAATTGAATGGCTTATTTTATTGATCATCGGTGTATTTACTCAAATTGCGCAGGTTTGCATGACTCGTGCATTTCTATCCACAAATACAGCAGTTGTTGCACCCTTCCAGTACATCGGAGCAATTTACGCCTTATTATCAGGTTGGTTTGTTTTTAACGAAAAATTAGAATTGGCTTCAATCATAGGTGTTTGCCTGGTCGTTTTCGGAGTCATTTTCGGAACTGTTTTCAGGGCAGGAAAGAAACAAAAAAATACAGTCGAACCGATAATTGACAGTGAAACCGAAGTTCTTTCTTAAAATTCGTGAAACTTCCTTAAAACAATCACTTTTATACGTATTTTCGAAACATGTTGTCTACCATACAAAAAGACCAGCTAGCTCAATTCGGCAATCTTGAATTACTCGCAAAACAGGTCGTAGAAGGATTCATTACCGGAATGCATAAGAGCCCGTTCCACGGATTTTCTGTAGAATTTGCAGAACACCGTTTGTACAATCCGGGAGAGTCTACCCGTCATATCGACTGGAAGTTGTATGGTCGCTCAGAGAAAATGTTCACCAAAAAGTATGAGGAAGAAACAAATCTTCGCTGCCAGATGGTAGTCGATGTATCTTCTTCCATGTACTACAGCGGAAAAAATAAACTTTCCAAATTGGAATTTTCAGTACTGGCAGCAGCATCCTTATCCGAATTATTGAAAAGACAACGTGATGCTGTCGGACTTTTCTTATTCCATAATCGTTTGTTTTTACACACGCCTGCAAAATCATCCGGGGCACATCACCGGTTCCTGCTGCATGAAATGGAAAAACAGCTGCACGAATACCAGGCGATAGATGCAAAACTAACGGAAACCATTTCCTGTTTGCATGATGTAGCGGAATTGTGTCACAAAAGAAGTTTAATCGTCATTTTCACAGATTTATTGGACGACCCTTCCCGCCTGGACGAATTCATGCAAAGTATTCAGCATATGAAGCATAACAAACACGAAGTAGTGTTGTTTCATGTCATGGATAAAGCTACCGAAATTGACTTTGACTTAGGTCACAATCCGATCAACCTGATCGATATGGAAACGGGGGAAAAAATGAAACTGCAACCTGCTGAGATCAAGGAAAAATACACTACCGAAATTAATCGCTATTTCAACGAAGTAAGCCTGAAATGCACCCAATACAATGTCGATTTCTACACAGTAGATATCAAAGATCCGATCCAGGATGTACTTGTAAAGTATTTATTGAAACGACAAAAACTATATTAATTACTAATTTCCAATTACTAAATCCTAAATGGATTTTAATTAGTAATTAGGAATTCGGTATTCGTAATTATCACGGTTGATGCGCCTTATCCAGCAAATCCAAAATAGATTTTACCGGACTGAAAGTAGCACTCGGAATTTCAACGAAAACCGTATTCCACTTCGCCATGGAACCATTCCAGAGCCCTGGCAGTTCAACAAAATGGATCGATTGGCCATTGTGAGACTTGCTCACTTTGAAATACGCATTTTCGTCCTTGAATGCATGCAAATCTATTTTTGAACCATCGCTGTTTTTTCCCTGGCAAACCATAATCACGGGGTTAAAATGAGAAGATTGGATCATTACACGCACCTGATCACTTTTCGGGTTGATCTGTGCTTTTTCAACAATTTGTTTGGTGATCTCACCATTATTCTCCACCCAAAATGGACCTCCACCCGGCTGCCCTTCATTTTGGACCATCCCACAAATGCGGAGAGGTCTTTTTAATAATTCCAGCTTCTCATTATAAGATAAATCATTCGCAGATTCATGAAATAACTGGTACTCTGCATTGAAATCATTCCATGCTTCTTCCGAGAAATCCGCAATCAATTTTTCTACTTCCCGTTGAACCTCCAGGAACAAACCGCCCAACATGCGTTGCGTATCAATTGCAACGTCAGAATGATTGTAGTGCTGAATATTATCTATATTTTTAATAAAGATCAGATCTGCATCTACTTCGGCGAAATTCTCAAGCAAGGCACCATGACCGGCTGGTCTCGTCAGCAAATCCCCATCGGGACTAAGGATCGGCTGATAATCATCGTCAAAAGCAACCGCGTTCGTTTCCATATTCTGAACCGAAAAATCCACCTCAAACTTCTTGGAAGTCATTCCTTCCAAAAATTCCAATTGACGCTGGATGTATTCCTGGAATTTAGGCTGAATTGTAAAGTGAAAAGAACAGGCATTTTGATTTAATAATTGTCCCTGAACTACATGCTCCTGAATCGGACACAATAAAAAAGGTCCGTTCTTATGGAAAGGAATCAGCCCTTTTGGAAGATGTGCCAAGCCGTAACCTTTGTTATTCAGGATAAAGGATACAAATGCATCAAGATCCATACTCCTGTTGCGCAAAGCTTTTTGAATAGACGTCGGGAACTGGTAGAAAAATGCAAAATCCTCAATATGTGTCAAAAAACGCTCCACATACCCGCTGTTACTTTCGTTCGGATTATCCAGAAACTCAAACAAAAAATGGAACATTCTGGAACCTGAACCTGAAGCAGGAATAAAGACTGAAATTTTCTTGTCTGATTGATAAAATGAGTTCGCCAGATCTGCAATTTTTTCCTCATTCAAAGCAATGATCCCTTCTTGGATTCTACAAGCGGAAACCAGGTTTAGTGCGGGTTGCGGTGCTCGCAAACGTTCCAATTGTAATTCTATCGTAGTTTTTAGCATAAGCATGCTTCCTGTAGCGTTTTTTCGTTTCTTTGCGTCATGCAAAATTCCAAATCAATATTCGGATTTTTACTCAAGTCAAAAGGCAGACATGGAATTCATTCTCCCTTCGTATTCGACTTTGTTGACAATTGTTTAACGACAAAAGTGGACAAAAATTTTCTCTCCGCACGAAAAAAATGGTTGCAAAAAATCAAAAAGGACAAGGAGCAATTTAAAATAATCGATTTAGGCGCAGGTTCCAAACAAATGGGACATACCCGATCTGTTTCTGATTTGGCAAAAAAAGCAAGCAGTAAAGGACTGTACGGCGAAATACTTTGGAAAATTGCCCATCATTATCACCCTGAACTGATGCTGGAATTGGGAACTTCTATCGGGACAGGAAGCATTCATTTAAAAGCTGCCAATCCCTCCGGGCATCTTATAACCGTTGAAGGATGTGACGCCATTTTATCAAGAGCAACACGGCAATTCGATACCTGGCAACTTTCCGGAATCACAACCATCTGCAGCTCTTTTGATGATTTTGTTAAACTTCCTGCTATCGGAAAATATGACCTGATCTTCCTGGATGGAAATCATTCCGGTGAAGCAACGATTCACTATATCAATTCATTGTTTGATCACACACACGGCAACACAGCATTCATTTTAGACGACATCCGCTGGAGTAAAGATATGTGGGATTGCTGGAAGTATTTAGCTTCAGATCCGCGCTTTCACGTTTCCGTCGACCTCGGGAGAATGGGAATTCTTTGGCGAAGGGAAGAACAAACCAAAGAAGCGTTTACGATCCGTCCAAAGATTTTTAAGACCAGATTGTTTTGAATTGATGGACCTAATTGATACCGTACGGACGCGATGCTTCACGTCCACACAGTTTGCACATTATTTTATCAAAAACCCTTTTTATTGACCTGAACAATTAATACATTTAAGGGAACTACCAAATGAGACGACATGGAACATAACTCAAACGGAGATGCCTCTAAATGTCCTTTTACAGGCGCAACAAATGGGAACAGCGAAAAGATCAACAGAAACAATAACTGGTGGCCAAACCAACTCAGGTTAAATGTCCTGCACCAGCATTCACAGAAGTCGAACCCAATGGGAACAACTTTCAATTACGCGAAGGAATTCAACAGTTTGGATTACCAGGCTGTTAAAGCTGATCTTCTTCATTTAATGACAGATTCACAGGATTGGTGGCCGGCAGATTTCGGACATTACGGACCTCTTTTCATTCGACTGGCATGGCACAGCGCCGGAACTTATCGCATAGGAGACGGAAGAGGCGGTGCCGGATCGGGACAGCAACGCTTCGCCCCTCTGAATAGCTGGCCGGATAATGCCAACCTGGATAAAGCGCGCAGATTACTTTGGCCGATCAAACAAAAATACGGTCAAAAATTATCCTGGGCAGATTTACTGATCCTTTCAGGGAATGTAGCATTGGAATCCATGGGCTTTAAAACATTTGGCTTTGGCGGTGGCCGGCCGGATGTTTGGGAACCGGACCAGGATGTTTATTGGGGATCGGAAAAAACATGGCTGAGCGACGACGGACGTTATTCCGGTGAGCGAAACCTGGAAAATCCGCTTGCGGCAGTGCAAATGGGATTGATCTATGTGAACCCGGAAGGTCCCGGCGGAAACCCGGACCCGATTGCAGCTGCCCGGGATATCCGTGAAACTTTTGCACGCATGGCCATGAACGACGAAGAAACCGTTGCGCTGATTGCCGGCGGGCATACTTTTGGAAAGGCACATGGTGCCGGTAGTCCTGATTTGGTAGGTGCAGAACCCGAAGGTGCCGGGATCGAGGAGCAAGGCCTTGGTTGGACAAATAAATTCGGAAAAGGAATGGGAAGCGACACCACAACCGGAGGCCCGGAAGTGACCTGGTCACAAACACCGACAAAGTGGAGCAATCATTTCTTCGAAAACTTATTTGGGAATGAATGGGAATTGACCGAAAGCCCGGCAGGCGCAAAACAATGGGTTGCTAAAAATGCTGCTAAAACAATCCCGGATGCACACGATCCGTCTAAAAAACATTTACCGACAATGCTTACAACGGACCTGTCCTTAAGATTTGACCCGGTATACGAGAAAATCTCCAGGCGTTTTTATGAAAACCCGGACCAATTTGCAGATGCTTTCGCCAGAGCATGGTTCAAATTAACACACAGGGACATGGGGCCGATTGCACGCTACCTTGGACCGGAAGTTCCGAAAGAAGTTTTGGTTTGGCAGGACCCGATCCCAAAAGTAGATCATCAATTGGTCAATGGAAAAGATATCGAAGACCTAAAGGAAAAGATCATTGATTCAGGGATTCCTTTGTCCCAATTTATCACTACAGCATGGGCATCCGCATCCACCTTCCGCGGATCGGACAAGCGCGGTGGTGCAAATGGTGCCAGAATTCGATTGGCTCCTCAAAAATTCTGGGAAGTCAATAATCCGGCTCAGCTTGGAACAGTTATTCAAAAACTGGAAACAATTCAAACGAGTTTTAACAACGCTCAAACCGACGGCAAAAAGATTTCTTTAGCTGACCTGATTGTATTGGCCGGTAATACCGGGATAGAACAGGCCGCAAAAAATGCAGGACGTTCATTAAGCGTTCCGTTTACTCCCGGAAGAATGGATGCATCACAAGAACAAACCGATGTCGATTCGTTCTCTGCCATGGAACCTTTTGCAGATGGTTTCCGGAATTACCTGAAAGCAAAATCCATTATTTCCACGGAAGAATTGTTAGTCGACAAAGCACAATTACTCAATTTAACTGCTCCTGAAATGACCGTTCTGATTGGCGGAATGCGTGTCCTGGAGACTAATTACAACGGATCCAAACACGGTGTTTTCACCAGGAAACCGGGATCATTGACCAATGATTTCTTTTTGAACCTGCTTGATATCAATACTGTTTGGAAAGCGACAGATGATCACCAGGAACTATTCGAAGGTCGTGACCGCAAAACAGGTGA
The DNA here is from genome assembly GCA_966212075.1 of uncultured Fluviicola sp. Classification (GTDB taxonomy): domain Bacteria; phylum Bacteroidota; class Bacteroidia; order Flavobacteriales_D; family Crocinitomicaceae; genus Fluviicola. The sequence continues at coordinate 144,168 of CBIHOM010000005.1, read as the reverse complement.
ATTGAAATGGACTGCGACCCGTGCAGATTTGATTTTCGGGTCTAACTCCGAATTAAGGGCGATTGCTGAAGTTTACGGAAGTTCAGATGCCTCGGATAAATTTGTTACCGATTTCGTGGCAGCCTGGACTAAGGTAATGAATGCGGATCGTTTTGATTTATAAAACAGCAGGCCCGCGATTAATCGCGGGCCTGTATTATATTTAGGATTTCTCAACGGACCCCATCGTGATCACATAACGAAGAATTTTCTCCTGCCCTGCTTCATCAATGTGATGTCCCTCTTTGCTATTGACTTTTTTCACCATTCTGGGAACAATCTCCCTCCACTCTGATTCAGGTTCAGAAGTTGGTTTTTTCAACTTATGGCACAAATTACAATTTGCTTCAAACAATTGTTTTCCCTGGTACAACTCATCCAGGGTATATCCCGGAAATTTCGTTTGTACACGGTCAACATCTCCCTGAGTAGGTAATACTTCTACGTTCGGTGTTGAATTCTTTGCGGTCCCACAGGCAACCAAAATCGCAATACCAACGGTTGCTAATAGCGTTTTTTTGTTCATAATCATTTCTCCTTTAATTCGTAATGACAAGGTAAATATCGTTGTGTTTTTGATCCGACAACTTTAGTTCATTTTCGTTCAACCAAATATAAATAAAAATCTTCCATGGTAAATAGCTCATATGATGAATAACGAAATATCATTAACTTTAGGTTATGAAAGTCTATACTAAAAAAGGAGATGGCGGAACAACCGGATTAATTGGAGGAACACGGCTTCCCAAACACCACATTCGTATTGAAAGCTATGGAACTGTTGATGAGCTGAACAGCTACATTGGCTTACTCCGGGATCTGATCAATGAAGAATCCAAATCAGCAGTACTGATTGAAATACAGGATCGTTTGTTTACAATCGGTTCTCATTTGGCAGCGGATCCGGTTAAATCAAAAATGACTTTGCCGGAATTATTCGAAAGCGACGTGACTTACCTGGAAAACCAGATCGATGAAATGGACAACGAATTACCTCCGATGAAGTTTTTTGTACTTCCGGGCGGAAATGCGGTCGTTTCCCACTGTCATATTGCCCGTTGTATCTGCAGAAGAGCTGAAAGATTAGTAGCCCATTTAAGCGAATCGGAAACCGTAGAACCGTTGATCAGTGCCTATATGAATAGGCTAAGCGACTACTTATTCGTTCTTTCCAGAAAACTGGCTCACGAACTAAATGCTAAGGAGACCCCTTGGAAGCCAAGAACAAATTGATTGTCAATGAATTAAAAAGCATCTGAAAAGTTTTTTTTTAATCCTTGAGAAAACACTTGGATTTTTTTAGAATAAGATTATTTTTGCGCAAATAAACAACAATATACTAAGACATGTACTGGACATTAGAACTAGCATCCTACTTAGAAGACGCTCCTTGGCCTGCAACAAAAGACGAGTTAATTGACTATGCAATTAGAGCAGGTGCACCCTTAGAAGTAGTAGAAAATCTGCAAGATTTAGAAGATGAGGGCGATGTATATGAAAGCATTGAAGAAATTTGGCCGGATTACCCGTCTAAAGATGACTTCTTATTTAATGAAGATGAATATTAATTCATAATTGAATTCCGATAATCGGGTTAAAGGTTCTCATTTCTGAGAACCTTTTTTTATATTACTGCTTCTCTTAAAAGTCCGGATTTCCCTTAATCAACTCAATTAACCAATATTTAACACCTGGATATTTGGCTATATTTTGACACTAAGCTAGCTTTACATCATGAAAAGTTTGCTTATCGGTTTTTTTCAGCTTTTGTGTGTGCTCCAGGTTTTTGGTGCGAACCAGCTGAATACAACCCCTTCCGATCAGGCAAATATTACTTTCAATTTTCATTCTAATCATTCGGAACACTCCAAATTTGTAATTAAACACCACAAATCCAGTGCTTCAATCGGATCCAACTCTTCGATTCCCTTTGAAGACACGGAGTTGATTTTTGAAAATGTCGAAGAAGAAACGGAAGATTTCTCTTCCGGAAAACACCTTTTTAATAACCTGTTCTTTACTGGTACTCCGGTAGACCAATCGCTCGATTACCTCTACGGAAATACCAAAAACAGCGCTATATTCTGTGAGCAGTTGTCTTTTATTCCAATCAATAAAAGACATGTTGTTTTCCAGGTATTCAGAATATAGAATCCAGTACACAATCATTCGTTATCTCAACGAATCAGTTTCCCTATTGGTCACTTTAATGTTGATCAAAACAGTTTTATCCAGGGGATAACTATTGTCGGATCCAAAAAATCCAATCTATTTTTTTACAACAAAACATCCCGATAGTTTTAAAATCTTGATCGAAGCATCAATAGTTATCGGGACGAGTTTTAAAACACGATCATTATGAAGAGAGTTCTCATGCTCATGAGCTTGATCATTGCTGTATGCACTTCGAGCTGCGGTTCCAAATCCGAAGAAAAGGAACTTCCGGGCAAATTATTGGTAACAAGCCCTTTACTAAAAGACACCACGATTATTCAGGATTATGTATGTCAGATACATGCCATTCAACATATTGAAATCAGAGCACTGGAAAAAGGCTATTTACAAAAAATCTACGTTGACGAAGGCCAGATGGTGAAAAAAGGCCAGTTAATGTTCCAGATCATGCCGATGATGTACGAAGCTGAAATGCAAAAAGCGCAGGCTGAAGCGGATTTCGCAAAAACAGAATACCTGAACGCAAAATTATTGGCCGACAGCAATGTAATTTCCAAAAATCAATTGGCGCTTGTGAAAGCAAAATACGATAAGGCAAAAGCTGAATTGTCATTATCACGTGTACGTTTGGGATTCACAGAAATCAAAGCTCCGTTTGACGGGATTATGGACCGTTTCCAGGTTCGATTGGGAAGTTTGGTTGACGAAGGTGATTTGTTGACAACCCTTTCCGACAACAGTAAATTATGGGTTTATTTCAACGTTCCCGAAGCTCAGTACCTGAACTTCAAAACAGTAAACCAGGGAGATAACATGAAAAATGTTCGCCTGTTAATGGCAAATAATGAGCTTTATGAATATCCGGGAGTAGTAGAAACAATTGAAGCTGATTTCAACAACGAAACAGGTAACATTGCTTTCCGTGCGACTTTCCCGAATCCAAAAACATTGCTGAGACACGGTGAAACGGGAAGCATTCAAATGGTAGTTCCGTTAAAACATGCTTTGATCATTCCACAGAAAGCTACTTACGAGGTACTTGAAAAGAAATATGTATACGTGGTCGACAAAAACAATGTGGTGCATTCAAGGGAGATTGTTATTCGCTCAGAAATCCCGGACTTGTATGTTTTAAAGAGTGGTTTAAAAACAGATGAACGCATTCTTTTGGAAGGAATTCGTAAAGTAAGGGATGGTGATAAAATCACTTACAAATACCAGGAACCAAATTCGGTGATTTCCAACCTGAAAGTGTATACCGAGTAACCCACGATTAATCCGATCAGATTATGTTTAATAAATTCATACATCGACCTGTTTTAGCCATCGTGCTATCATTGGTCATCATCTTCATGGGCGTACTTGCGATCAGTGGATTATCTACGTCACAATTTCCTGAGATTGCACCTCCGACAGTAATTGTTCGGGCTTCGTATCCGGGAGCAAGTGCAAAAGTATTGACTGAATCCGTTCTGATTCCATTGGAACAAGCCGTAAACGGTGTTCCGGGAATGAAATACATGACTTCCGATGCAACCAGTGCCGGGGAAGCGAATATTCAAATCGTTTTTAACCTGGGTACTGATCCAGATCAGGCTTTGGTACAGGTAAACACGCGTATTGCACAGGTATTGAACCGCTTACCTATTTTAGTACAACGGGAAGGAGTTATTGTAAACCGAATTATGCCGAGTATGTTGATGTATGTCAACTTATACAGTAAGGACCCGAAAGCCGATATGAAATTCATTTTCAACGTTGCCGGTGTGAACATGATCCCGGAATTACAACGTATTAATGGAATTGGTCAGGCAAGTATCCTTGGTAGCCGCCAGTACGCAATGCGTATTTGGTTAAAACCGGACCGCATGAGGGCTTACAACATTTCTACCAATGAAATTATGGAAGCATTGAATTCCCAAAGTGTCATCGGTTCTCCCGGAAGGATCGGGCGAAGCGACGGTAAGCGTGCAGAAGCATTGGAATATGTATTAACCTACAAAGGTCGTTTCAATGAAGCCGATGAATATAAGAATGTCATTATCCGCTCAAACCCGGATGGAGAGATCCTTCGTTTAAAGGATGTAGCAAACGTAGAGCTCGGTAGTGAGTATTATGATATTTATTCCAACAAAGACGAGTATCCTTCTGCTGCAATTGTATTGAAACAGACCTATGGAAGTAACGCGACTGAAGTAATCGAACGTGTGAAAGAGAAACTGGAAGAACTGAAAAAGACATCTTTCCCTCCTGGAATGGAATACGAGATCAGTTATGACGTTTCGAACTTCCTGGACGCATCGGTCGAAAAAGTAATTCACACACTGGGAGAAGCATTCATCCTTGTTGCCCTGGTAGTCTTCCTGTTCCTCGGTGACTTCCGCTCTACCCTGATTCCGACCATTGCGGTTCCGGTTTCATTGATCGGGGCATTCATCTTCATGCAATTATTTGGTTTAACAATCAACTTGATTACTTTGTTTGCATTGGTATTGGCAATCGGTATTGTGGTAGATGACGCCATTGTCGTCGTCGAGGCCGTCCATGCCAAGATGGAAGAAGAGCACCTGTCACCTTATCAGGCGGTCAAAAAAGTATTGAAAGAAATCAGCGGAGCAGTAATTGCAATTACGCTATTAATGACCGCCGTATTCGTTCCGGTGGCTTTCATGACAGGTCCGGTAGGTATTTTCTACCGCCAGTTTGCGATCACGATGGCAACTTCCATTGTTCTCTCAGGATTGGTAGCCCTGACATTAACACCGGTTCTTTGTGCCATGTTATTGAAAAACAATCACGGCAAACCAAGAAGAAAAACACCGATTAATCGTTTCCTCGACTGGTTCAACAGGGGATTTGAAAAATTGACAGGCAGATATGTCGGGCTTTTGAATAAAATTGTAAACCGGCGACTCGTAACAGCAGTTATCCTGGTTGCATTCGGTCTTGGAATTTTCGGATTGAGTGAAAAACTGCCTTCCGGTTTCATCCCGAGTGAAGACCAGGGAATGATCTACGCAATTATCCAGACTCCTCCGGGATCAACACTCGAAAGAACGAACGATATTGCCCGAAAACTGCAAGCTATTGCGGAAAAAGTTGACGGGATCAAATCGGTTTCAGCTTTGGCCGGGTATGAGGTATTAACAGAGGGACGTGGTTCCAATGCCGGGACCTGTCTGATCAACCTCGATCCATGGTCGGAAAGAAAGCACAACGTACAGGAAATCATTTATGAACTGGAGGAAAAAGCAAAAGTGATTCCGGGAGCAACCATTGAGTTCTTTGATCCGCCGGCTGTTCCGGGTTATGGTGCCGCCGGAGGTTTTTCGCTTCAGTTACTGGATAAGACCAATACCGGTGATTACCTGGAGTTGGAACGTGTCAATACGGAATTCATGAACGCATTGCGCAAACGCAAAGAGATTACCGGTTTGTTTACGTTCTATAGTGCAAACTATCCGCAATACGAACTTCAGATCAATAACGATTTGGCCATGCAAAAAGGAGTTTCTATCGGGAATGCGATGAACACACTCTCCGTTTTGATCGGTAGTACCTATGAACTTGGCTTCATCAAATACCAGCGTTTCTTTAAAGTGTTCGTGCAGGCTTCACCGGAATACAGGAGATTACCGGAAGATATCCTGAAATTATATGTGAAAAACGACCGGGGCGAAATGGTACCGTTCTCCTCTTTCATGAAGATTGTGAAATCCCAGGGAGCAAATGAGATCAACCGCTACAACATGTATACAACAGCATCCATTCGTGGTTCTGCTGCAAAAGGTTACAGTTCCGGTGAAGCAATTAAAGCTGCACAGGAAGTAGCGAAAGAAGTATTGCCAAGGGGTTACGACATCGATTGGGGAGGACTTTCCAAGGATGAAGTTATGCGCGGAAATGAAGCCTTATACATTTTCATCGTCGTATTGATCTTCGTATACTTTGTACTGGCTGCTCAATATGAAAGCTTCATTATTCCGCTGGCAGTAATCCTGTCTCTTCCTGCCGGAGTATTCGGTTCGTTCTTCCTCCTTCAACTCATGGGATTGGAAAACAACATTTACGCACAGGTCGGATTGGTCATGCTCGTCGGGCTCTTAGGAAAGAATGCCGTTTTGATCGTGGAATTCGCTATGCAGAAGCATCACGAAGGTGCCAATGTCCTGGCAGCTGCCATTGAAGGTGCAAAGGTACGTTTCCGCCCGATCCTGATGACTTCGTTTGCGTTCATTGCCGGATTGATCCCGCTGGTAGTTGCAACAGGCCCGGGAGCTATCGGAAACAGAACAATTGGTGCCTGTGCACTTGGAGGAATGCTCTTCGGAACTATTTTCGGGGTAATCATTATTCCGGGTCTGTACTACATTTTCGGTACACTTGCAGATGGTCGTAAACTGATCAAGGACGAAGACGACAGCTCGTTAACAGAAGACTTCGTGCATGCAATAGACAATTTCCCAACAACAGATGAAACTGAAGACAATGCACACTAAAAATAGAATCGGAAGCCTGGTAATTATAGCTGTATTGGCGGTTACCATGACGGCCTGCAAAGACCTGAAAATAGCTTCCAAGACGGAAAACAACTATACTCCTGAGGCGTATCAAAATTCGAAGGATACAACAAACACGGCTAATATCAAGTGGAAGGATTTCTTCAAAGATCAATACCTGATTGCATTGATTGACACAGCCTTGAAGAACAATCAGGAATTGAACATTACAATGCAGGAAATCAACGTTGCCAAAGCAGAGGTACGGGCAAAAAAAGGTGAATACCTGCCCTCTGCAGGTGTTTCTGTTGGAGCCGGAGTAGAAAAAGTAGGAGAATATACCCGTGACGGAGCGGTTGAAAAAAACCTGCCTATCCGGGATGGAAAAGCGTTCCCGGACCCACTTGGAAACTTTGTGGTGGGAGTAAATGCTTCCTGGGAAATCGATATCTGGCATAAATTGCGCAACGGCAGAGATGCTGCAGCGGCAAGATACCTGGCAAGTGTTGAAGGAAAAAACTTCATGGTTACAAACCTGGTAGCAGAGATCTCCGAATCCTATTACGAACTGATGGCTTACGACACCAAGCTGGAAATTTTGAAACAAAATTTGGAGATCCAGAAAAATGCCCTGGAAATTGTAAAACTTCAAAAAGTTGCCGGTGAAGTAACCGAATTGGCGGTGAAAAAGTTCGAAGCGGAAGTGTACAAAAATCAAAGTCACTTGTTCTACATCCAGCAGCAGATTGTTGAAGTAGAAAACCGGATCAACTTTTTGGTAGGACGCTTTCCGCAACCTGTTCAACGTAATTCTGCGGCTTTCCAGCAAATGGTTCCGGACACGATTTACAACGGGATTCCTTCTCAGTTGTTGCAGAACCGCCCGGATATTCGCGAAGCTGAGTTGAATCTGACAGCATCCAAACTGGATGTAAAAGTTGCACGCGCGAACTTCTACCCTTCCCTGCGTATTACTGCCGGAGTTGGTTACCAGGCTTTCAATGTGAAGTATTTGATCACTTCTCCGCAATCCTTACTTTATAACATAGCAGGTGATTTGGTTGCTCCTTTGATCAATAGAAATGCACTGAAGGCAAAGTATGCTTCCGCCAATGCAAAACAGATCCAGGCTGTTTACAAATATGAACAAACGATCCTGAACTCTTATATCGAAGTCACGAACCGGGTAACAAAAGTTCAGAACCTGAAAAACAGTTATGAGCTGAAGCAAAAACAAGTAGATGCATTGACGCAATCGATTACCATTTCGACCAACTTGTTCAAGTCTGCAAAAGCAGATTACATGGAAGTTTTAATGACACAGCGTGATGCGATTGAAGCCAAATTCGACCTGGTAGAGATCAAACAGGAACAATTGTACAACATGGTAAGTGTTTACCAGGCTCTTGGAGGTGGTTGGAGATAATCCGCAAGTAGGTTAAATTAATAATTTACGAAAAAAGCATCAGTTTATGGCTGGTGCTTTTTTTATCCCGGTGTAAAAATATTTCGGATAAAAAACTCCTTTATTAATTAATTCCCATATCTTTGCAGTAAGAATTAAAATCAATGTTTTCAAAAACCTGTGAATACGGCATAAGAGCAACTTTACACATCGCTTATCAATCCCAACTGAATAATCGGATCAGCTTGAAGGATATTTCAAAAGCAATTGACTCTCCTGAAGCTTTCACCGCCAAAATTTTACAGGTCCTTTCCAAAAATGGCATCCTGAAATCGACAAAAGGTCCGTCCGGTGGATTTGAAATTGACAAGGAAAAACGTGAGTCCGTTAAGCTCAGTGACATTGTTTTCGCAATTGACGGAAATGGATTATACGAGGGTTGCGGTTTAGGTTTGAAAGAATGTAATAGTTTAAAACCCTGCCCATTGCACAATAAGTTTATGAAAATCAGGGATGACCTGAAACAAATGTTGGATACAACAACTATTGAGGAACTAGCTAACGGGGTGAACAGTGGTCTGTCTTTCCTGAAACATTAAAAAAATTTGAATTAATAAAAGATAAAAAGGTCCTAATATCTTATAATAAAATAAATGATGAAAGCTTCTGAAATTTCAAAACCGAATATGAATTGGTTTCAAAAACAAGTCGTAAATTTTGAAAGATCCCGATTCGGAGCAATGGCCGCTCTATTGACTGTACAAAGTTGTTTTGGCTCCGTTGCTGCCATGTACTCGCTCAAAACCCAAAGCTATGTGTTGCTGGCAATTTGTGCCAATATTACCATGGCTTCAAACGGTGCATTTATTGCCCAGGTTTCAGCCAAATGGTGCTTAATCCTCTTCTATCTAAGCATAATCATCAACTTGGGAATTTTGATCATGAACTTCTTCATCAAATGAAATCAGTACAAAAACACGACATCCTGGAACTGGAAGACATTAAATTGCTGGTCGATTCCTTTTATTCCAAAGTGATGGAAAATGAACTTTTAAATCCCATTTTCCGTGATAAGATCTGCGACGAACAATGGCCTGCACACCTGGATAAGATGTACCGGTTCTGGCAAACGCTTTTACTGGGTGAACTTACCTATCAGGGCAATCCGCTCATGCATCACCTTCAATTGCCACTTACTGAAGAACATTTCTCGGAATGGCTCCGCCTGTTCCATGAAACCACGAATGAGTATTTCACAGGAGAAAAGGCAAATGAAGCAAACATGCGGGCTGAAAAGATTCGTTGGGTTTTCCAAACGAAGATCGAGCAGTTCGGATTAAGTAACAACCAATAATTACTCATTTAAACAGTGAAATATGAACAATAAAACCATTCTCGAAAAATTAGACGAGAAATATACAGCTCAGGGAGAAAATCCGGAAACTTATCTGAAGGGATTATTTTACAGCAAGCCCCTATCCTATTGGGATTATATTGAAGTAGAAACATTGAATTCTCTTCAAAAACCGAGAACAAACTTCAAAGATGAAGAGATTTTCATCATGTATCACCAGGTTACCGAACTGTTTTTTAAAATGATGATCCATGAACTCAAACAGATCGTTCAGGAAGATTTGTCCGGAAAGATCATGCTGGATAAATTGAATCGGTTGATCAAGTATACTGAGATTCTCATCAATTCATTTGATGTTATGAAACAAGGGATGGATTACGATAATTATAACCAGTTCCGGAGCTCCTTAACCCCTGCAAGCGGTTTCCAATCCTTCCAATTCAGGGCAATCGAACTTTACTCCACACGGATCAAAAACCTGTTATCGGATAAAAACAGGGTTGACGATCCGGAAATCAACGAGACTCTTTTCGAAGATTTATACTGGAAACAAGCTGGCAAGAAACCCAATACAAGCAGGAAATCACAAACTCTTCTGCTTTTTGAAGAAAAATACCAGGAAGACCTGATGTTGCTTGCAAAAAAAGTTCAGGGAAGAACCCTGGAAGAAAAATTGCTCACAATTCCTGATCCGTCTGATGCGCTGATCCACGCGGCAAAACGATTTGACTTTTTGTACAATTTCAAATGGCCGAATGTACACTTGGAGACTGCCGCACATTACCTGGACAGCAAAGGTGAAAACAAAGCAGCTACAGGTGGAAGCGAATGGAAAAAGTACTTGGATCCTGTATTTCAGCAACGCCGGTTCTTTCCAACTTTCTGGCAAAATGATTCAATGGAAAATTGGCAGGACAAGGTCAAATTCGTGTAAAATACCTCGATTTATGGTATTCGTGGATAAGTGTACGCTTATCCACCATTTACCATGGTAATTAAAATAATTCAAAATAAAAAAGCCCGGACAATGCTTGCCCGGGCTTTTAAATAGTATAACCAACAGTTATACGTTAAATCTGAAATGCATAATATCACCATCCTGCACCACATATTCCTTCCCTTCTACTTTAAATTTCCCGGCTTCTTTTACAGCCGCTTCGGAACCTAAAGTTGTGTAGTCCTCATATTTCATTACTTCTGCACGGATGAATCCTTTTTCGAAATCCGTATGGATCACTCCTGCAGCTTGTGGAGCCGTTGCACCCACAGGAACTGTCCATGCGCGCACCTCCTTCACTCCTGCCGTGAAATACGTTTGTAAATTCAATAACGAATATGCGGAACGGATCAAACGATTCACTCCCGGTTCTTCCAAACCAAGTTCTTCTAAGAACATCTGGCGCTCTTCATATGTTTCCAACTCGGAAATATCTGCTTCGATTTTCGCTCCTACGATCAGGATCTCCGCATTCTCGTCCTTTACTGCTTCGCGAACTGCTTCCACGTGTGCATTTCCTGATTTTACAGAAGATTCCTCCACGTTACAAACATACATGACCGGCTTCGAAGTAATCAACTGGAATTTCTTTACAATCTCGCGCTCATTCTCATCAAAAACCATGGAACGAACAGACTTTCCTTTTTCCAATGTTTCCTTAATAGCCAACGCCAGCTCATTTTCTTTGATCGCCTCTTTATCTCCGGATTTGATCACGCGTGCCAGCGATTGGATTTTTTTCTCGATCGATTCCAGGTCCTTTAACTGCAATTCGATATCGATAATCTCTTTATCACTTACCGGGTCTACGCGTCCGTCAACGTGAATAATATTCCCGTCCTCAAAACAACGTAAAACATGCAGGATCGCATCAGTTTCGCGGATGTTTGCAAGGAATTGATTACCCAAACCTTCACCTTTAGAAGCTCCTTTCACTAAACCGGCAATATCCACAATTTCCATCGTCGTAGGAACAACTCGCTCCGGGTTCACCATCGATTCCAACTTCTCCAAACGTGGATCTGGAACTGAAATAGTCCCGACATTCGGTTCGATTGTACAGAAAGGAAAATTCGCAGATTGCGCTTTAGCGTTAGATAAACAATTAAACAAAGTCGACTTACCCACATTCGGCAAACCAACAATTCCGCATTTCAATGCCATAAAAAAAATTTTTGCAAAGGTAATTTAATAATTGCAAATGATTTCACAGAAAGTAAGTTTGCATCAAGATATTATTCCTTCACTGCTTTAAACGATTGCTTGAAATCCGACCCAACGCGAACCAAATAAATACCTCGCGATAATTCGCTCATATCCACAAGTGTGTTTTCCGAATCTATCTTTCCTGTAAGCATCAACTTTCCCGTATGATCATACACAAAGTAGTCAGTACCCAATTGGCTTATCCCGGTTTGAATGGTAACCTGACTTTTTACAGGATTGGGAAATAAAGAAAATGCGTCCGCAGTTTCAGATATATCGGACAATCCGGCGGTCGTTCCGAAGCTTAGTAAACACGTGTCAACATCAAAAGAATCAGTGCTGTAAAGAAAAACTACGGTTAACGGTTCACAAGCCAAAGATCCGCTTAGCGCAACCATATAATCATTTGTAGTTTGTCCGATCTGAGCAAAGAAAGACATTCCACCTGTTGCCACCGTATCACCATTACAGTCAAGCACAGCAGAAACATACGGGTAATTAACATGCATAGATGAAGGTGCTGAAAATTGAATTCTCACGTCATATGCACTTGAATCAAACGGATTTGGAGCTATTCCCAAAACCGAAAAATCAGCGCAGGAAACAGATTGGGCCATGAATGAGCAAGAGAAGCTAATAGTCGCAAATAGGGTAAGTAATATTGTTTTCGTTTTCATAATGTTTTTTTTAGTTTTAAACGAAGGAAATTCCTCGGCTTTCCTGTTTTGCCTTTTTTATTAAGACAAAAGTATCTCCGTCTGTTTGCAAAGTTGTTATGAAAAACCGTCAATTACTTATGAATATCCATCAACTGTTTTGTCAATACTGCTTCTGAAGTAATATGCTGGTCTCTGATTTAAATCAGATTGTTTATCCTTGAATTCGTTTTGAATATGCTCATAATAAGCTCACCGTTTCCAAATAAGCAAAAGCGCAAAAATGATTATACTTGTTAGGCGCCTTTGCCTATTTGGTGTTAGTAGGCGTTCTATCTTTTATCACTTTAATGATTCTATTAGCTTCAATTCGCTTGCTCAATATTAATTCAAAGTCTTGGTAATCCAGATAATCATCATTGTCATTTGTCGAATTCTTATCTAGTTTGTCAGGGTTAAAATATCTGCCATAAACAGCTGTGAAATTTTCGTATGACTCAAAAATTGACTTATCAGGGAATGTGCCAACACCTACAAAACTACCTGCATAAATTGGAAAATCTTCCTTTTCTAACTTAAATACGAATCCATTAAAATTTCCTTTATCACCTCTCCAGGTTTTTAAATTTCGTTTCCAGCTATTGTTAAGAGTTTTGTTTCTAGTGTATGGATAACACCAGACACCTTTAATAGACTTTGAATCGTCTTTTTTACGAGTCTTGGGTCGTATCCCATTTTTTAGGATATCGTCTGTTCTATTATGTTTTGACCAATGGATTACGAGCATGGTTGTCAATGATTACTAACTTATTTATATACGCTAGAGAACTGCCTAAAACATGAAAGATGGGATATATAAGCGCAACTTCGTTTCTCATTATTTTTCAATCAAATATATTCAATTTCACTCCAAGTCATCAAACGGACTTCTGATCTTTTGAATTTCCATCTTGCTCACATTTGTATCTGTTTCAGTTGTCCTGCCCTAAAAGTTCCCGGATGTAACGCAGGTCCGTTCCGCTTTCAATAAATGAGTAGCATAACTATGTCATCCAAAAAAATAAAATGAAGTCCTTTGTGAAACACTTTGCCGAATCGTTTCTTATTTTCGCGGAGCATCAAAAAGATTCAACATGTTACTTCGTATCCTGTTTTCCATTTCTGTTTTCTTTAGTTTAAACAATTCATTCTGTCAAAACGATTCAATTGCAATCCGTCAATTCTTCGATGAAGCACTTCTCAGAGGAAAATCCTACGAAGACCTGCGTTCCTTGTGCAAAGGAATCGGTGCGCGTCTTTCCGGTTCTGCGCAGGCCCAAATGGCAGTTGAATGGGGAAAACGAAAAATGGAAACTTACGGATTCGATAAAATATACCTCCAACCGGTTATGGTGCCCCACTGGGAAAGAGGAAACAAAGAAGTTGCGTGGATCCAGATAGGTAACAGCGAAGTCATACCTGTTGATATCCTGGCATTAGGCGGTTCAATCGGAACGAACGGAACACTGAAAGCAGAAGTGATTGAATTCAAATCACTGGATGACTTGAAAAAAGCCACCAAAGCAAGTGTTCAGGGCAAGATCGTGTTTTTGAACCAACCCATGAATCCTGCTGACATTGTGACATTTAAAGCGTATGGGGGGTGTTACGGTATCCGCGGACAAGGTGCAGTTGAAAGTGCAAAACTCGGAGCTGTAGCGGTTGTCATTCGTTCACTGGCTTTACCGGAGGATCATTTCCCGCATACAGGTTCCATGTATTACGAGGCGGGTGTTTCCAAAATTCCGGCCGGGGCGCTTTCCACCATTTCCTCCAATGAATTGTCAAAGGCATTGGAAAAAGGAAAAGTGTCCTTAATCATGGAAATGGATTGCCGCGATTTTCCTGACGAACCTTCGTTCAATGTGATGGGAGAATTAACCGGAAGCGAAAAACCGAATGAGATCATAACAATCGGCGGACACCTGGATTCCTGGGATGCCGGTGAAGGTGCACACGATGACGGAGCAGGGATCATCCATTGCCTGGAAGCATTGCGCATCTTGAAAGTTTCAGGCGTAAAACCGAAACATACCATTCGCGTGGTTTTCTTTATGAACGAAGAAAATGGGAACAAAGGCGGACAGGCATATGCAACCTGGGCAAAAAAAGAAAACCAAAAACAAATCGCAGCAGTAGAAAGTGATCGCGGTGGTTTTAGTCCTGACGGGTTCGAATGCGACGGAAAAGCATCCTACGTTCAATTGATCAAAGGATTTGCATCCCTTCTTACACCTTACGATTTACATCATTTCGAACCTGGTTACGGCGGCGTGGATATCAGTCCTTTAAAATCAGCTTACGAAGGAATCCCGCTTTTTGGTTTTGTCCCGGATTCACAGCGTTATTTCGACTTTCACCATGCAGCAAGCGATGTTTTCGAAAGCGTAAACAAACGCGAATTGGAATTGGGTTGTGCCAGTATGGCCGCTTTTGTTTATTTGCTGGATAAAAACATGTAATTACCATTCGAATTCAATTCGCTGAAGCGTTTCCTTCTTACCGGAATCACGCAAAGTATACCAGGTCGTGCCTTCCGTAACCGAATAAATAATCCGTTGGTTCTCTGTGTCTAACTTCAGGTTTTTGAGGATCTGGTAGTCGATTGTTCCTGTTGAGGAAAGGTGAACGGCAAAAGGAACACTTTGGTTCACATTCGTCATATTCTCCCGTCCCTGGACAGCGGTTTTACCTTCATTTTGCGGATTATCGTTGTAAATCAGATATAATTCATCGTCCTTCATCAAAGGTTTGAAAGACAGGTATTGCCTGCTGTCCTTTGAAAAACGAATGGCAAAAGGCGTTGCAACAACTAAACCGGGAAGAACAATCAGGAGCGGCATACCTCTTTCTTTGAAAAACTGGGATTTAGGAATAAAAGCATCCCATTCAACATTCCCATCCGGTGTAACCTTAACGGCAATAACCGATCCGTAATAGAATTCTGTTAATCCACCGGAAGAAGTTTGCGATTCTCTTTCGTAAAGTAGGTAAGTATTTCCTTTACTGTCTGTAAAATGATTGTTCAAAGTATAAAGCACAGGCACATCCAGCTCTTCGGCATTCTCATACCCCTTAAGACTTTTTGCTTTGGTTGCTTTGGAGAAAACATTTTCCTTTGCAAAATTCAGGGAAAGGTCAGAATTGAATTTTGCAACATAAACGCCGCGGATACCACTGAATGTCTTTTTGTAGCTTGCAAGATACGTTGCAAAGAGCTCAATTCCGTCGGAATTCTCTTTAAAACGAATGTCCGAAAGCAGAAACCCGTCAGCAAGCTTGACTTTCCCTACAAATACATTTTCAACACCCTCAAAATCCATTTTTTTCAGTGTAAGCTCCGCCTGGTATCTTTTAAGTGAAGAATTATAAACTGTTTCCTGGTTCAATTCATACAAGTGCTTCTTTCCGATAAAGTAGGCCAGTGCGTGTTTCTGCTTCGATGTTGAAAAAGGAAATCCTTCGCGCGCCGTACGGAATACATTTACCAGCTTGTCATTGTAAACAAACAAATGATGATCAGCCAGATCGTGGTATTTATCCAGGAATGTCAGGTGGACAAGAAGCTGGGATTTGTCGGAATTAACCCGGATATCATGGCTGACGGTGACAGCTGTTTTAGACCTGCCGGGAAAATGTATTTCCTGGAAACTGCTGATTAGCTTCCCCTCCTCCGTTACCGGATATATAAAAACACCAAATTGCTTTAAGGAAGCGGAAAATCCGGAAGCTACCAGGTTAAACTGGTCACCGATGCGGTAAATCCCTTGTATTTCAAGCTCGTAATCATCCGTTTTAAGCAACTGTAGCTGTTCATGATAAAGCAACTTGAGGGAATCAGTATCATAAATATCAATGTAAAAAACATCTTTCTGCTCTGAAATGCTTAACAAACGCTTATTCGCCGTTCCGATCAAAGCATGGTCCAAGGTCTCGTCCAAAAGCTGCTCTCCGACAATCCGGGATTGGATAAACTGGCCGAAAGAAAGATAGGAAGTCAGAAATGATAAGGTAATCAGGAGGATTCGATTCATTTGTTGTTTTTTGCCGAAAATAATCACTTTCTGCTAAAAAGGCAGTCCGATCAACTAAAAAATAGTCTTAAATTTGAGTAAAAATCAAAAAAACACTGGTATGAGTTTCATCGGAAGGCCAAATCCGGAATTCGCTCCGACATATGCCAAATATTATTTTGACCGCACTTTGGGTCAGGATAATCTGATCCTTGCATTGGAAAAGAATTTAGAAGAAACTGCTGCATTCATTGCCGGTCTTCCGGAAGCAAAAGCAGATTTTCAATATGCAGATGAAAAATGGACATTGAAAGGAGTGATTCTTCACTTTATAGAAACCGAACGCATTTTTCAATACCGCGCATTGCGATTTTCCAGAAAAGACAAAACGGCTTTGGATGGATTTGATGAAGGCTGGTATGCTCAACACAACAATACGGATCAACGCTCATTGGAAGATTTAAGATCCGAATTCATCGATGTACGTAAAGCCGGTATTTCGTTATTCAAAGGAATGACCAGTGCAATGCTCGACTCGATCGGAACAGCAAACAACTCTCCCAATACCGCACGCAACCTGGGCTGGATGATCGTTGGACACACCATTCACCACTGCAATATCATTAAAGAACGTTACCTGGTCGACACAGATGAAGCTTTTTAATTATCAATGATTCAAATTATTAATTATCATGAATGGGACCCTCCATTTGATAATTAAATCATTCATAATTGATAATTCCTCAACCTGTTCATTTCTTGGTTAATTAATTTTCATCACAAATTGGTAATATAGCTGGAATACTTCTAAATTTGCAGACTCAACTGTTAATCAGAGATCATAGTGATTAATGGAAAATGAACAAGTATGGCAGATATTTTTGATAAAATTGAACGTAACCGTGGACCTATCGGACAGTATTCCAAAGGAGTTCATGGTTATTTCACCTTTCCAAAGTTAGAAGGTGAATTAGGTAACAAAATGATTTTCCGCGGAAAAGAGTGTTTGGTTTGGTCTTTGAACAACTACCTGGGATTGGCAAACCACCCGGAAGTGCGTGAAGCTGATGCAAAAGCAGCTGAGCAATACGGATTGGCTTACCCGATGGGAGCTCGTATGATGACAGGGCAAACCAGTGAGCACGAAAAACTGGAAAATGAGTTAGCTGAATTCATGGGGATGGAAGACTGTATCCTTTTGAACTTTGGGTATCAGGGAATGGTTTCTGCAATCGACTGTTTGGTTGATCGCAGCGATATTATCGTTTATGACTCTGAAGCACATGCTTGTATCCTGGACGGAATGCGTTTACACACCGGTAAACGTTTCGTATTCCAGCACAACGATATGGAAAGCTTTGATAAGCAAATGAAAAATGCAACCCGTTTGGCAGAACAAACCGGTGGTGGTATTTTGGTTATCACGGAAGGAGTTTTCGGAATGGCTGGTGACCAGGGGAAATTAAAAGAAATCGTTGAATTCCGCAGATCCGGGAAATATAACTTCCGTTTGTTCGTAGATGATGCTCACGGGTTCGGAACATTGGGTGAAACAGGTCAGGGTGCAGGTGAAGCTCAGGGAGTTCAAAATGAAATCGACGTATTATTCGGAACATTTGCAAAATCCATGTCATCAATCGGTGGATTTATTTGTGCAAAAGAATCCATCATCGAATTCTTCCGTTACAATATGCGTTCTCAAATGTTTGCAAAAGCGTTGCCTATCACCATCACGATCGGTGCACGCAAACGTTTGGAATTGTTACGTACACGTCCTGAATTGAAAAACAAATTATGGGAAATCGCGGATGCACTTCAGTCCGGATTCAAAAATGCAGGATTTGATATCGGTGCTACAAACTCTCCGGTTACCCCGGTTTTCATGAAAGGAAACCTGGCTGAGGCTACTAACCTGACATTCGACTTACGTGAGAATTACAATATCTTCTGTTCAATCGTGATCTACCCGGTAGTTCCGAAAGATGTAATCATGTTGCGTATCATCCCGACAGCCGCACATACATTGGAAGATGTGAATTACACCATTGAAACATTCAAAAAGTTGAAAGACAAATTGGATTCAGGTGCCTACAAAGCAGATGAATTAGCAACTGTTGAAGTAGACAGAAAGAAGTAAGAGATCAGCCGCGGCTGACTATAATATCATGTAAACCTGGTCAAGTAATTGATCAGGTTTTTTGTTTCTACAAAATCCTATAAAACTATGCTGACTATGCCGCAATGTGGTTTCCAAACACATTATCACCACTTTTCGATAATATTCCTGTGATTTACTAAAATTTCGATCCCGAAATCGAAGCTGAGAATTAAAGAATCAGTATATTCACTCCACCAAAACTAAACGATGCTTAAACTACTTCAAAGTGTGTTCGCTCCGGAATTCACCCAGGAATCCAATTCCAAAGATCAGACTAAGCTGACATTGGCTTATCGAATGTCTTTGTTTATAACACTTGCAGTAGGATTACTCAGTGTTGTTCTTTTCGTTTTTTTTAGTACCCTCATTGCCGCTATCACTTCACTTGCTTTCTTTTCAATACTGGTTGCAACGATTTACATCTATAGAACCGGTAAATTCCTTATCCCAACAATCATTTTCAACCTGATCGGTGCCTTTTGTTGTAATGCCACCTTATTTTTCGTACCCAACCAACCGCACCTCTTAAGTGAATTATGGATGACCGTCAATATTCTTTTTGCATTCGTTGTTTTGGGTACCAGGTGGGGATTGCTGTTTACATTCGTGCACGCAACCGGCTTATCCCTTTATTTCTTTTATTTCCTGGGAGAACAGCAAGTCGGGATTATGAGGAATTTAACTCCGGAACAGATCTTCGCAACGATCATTAACTGTTTCCTCTGTTTTTCAATTATTGGTTATTTAGCCTGGGAAAACATTCGGACAAATGAAGTTGGGAGAAAAAAATTAAACGAAGCCCAAGATGTCCTGCAGGTACAGTACAACATCATCTCAAAGCAAAATGAAGAAAAAACCGTTATGCTCAAGGAGATTCATCACCGAGTGAAAAATAACCTACAGATCATTACCAGTTTGCTTCGGCTTCAATCCAGGGAACTTGAAAACCCGGAAGCAATTGCCAAATTCAAAGATGCCACTCACCGGGTTATCGCCATGTCCATGATCCACGAAAAAATGTACCAGAGCGATCACCTTTCAACCCTTCATTTACGGGAATACCTGCACGACTTGTCATCCGATTTGCTTACCTCTTACCAATCCGGTTATCCGGTTCATCTGAAGATCGACTGCGACATTGACTCAATCGGGCTCCGCTCCGTCGTTCCGATTGCACTGATCTTGAACGAATTGATTTCCAACTCCCTGAAATACGCTTTTGACGACTACGATAATTGCCTCATTACCATTTCATTCATGTACTACCAAGGCAAAAAATGCAAACTGATCTATAAAGACAGCGGTACCTGGAAAGCTCCTTCAAGACAAGGTTCCTTCGGATTAGACCTCATCGAATCGTTAACCGACCAATTGGAAGGGACCATGGAATTAAAAACCTTCCCCGAAACAGTATTCGAAATCACCTTTAGCCCACAGGAAGACCAATAATTATCAATGCTATAATTATTAATTATCAAAGAGAAAGATCCCCTTGATAATTAAACCATTGATAATTGATAATTACCTATTTTATTCTCAAGATTTCCTGCAACGCCGAAGAAACATACTCCACTCCTATCGCAATCACAATAAATCCGATAATCCGTGAGATCGCATTAATTCCGGATGCTCCCAAGGCTTTTACAATAAAATGAGAAGTTCTTAAAATGATATAGATCACCAGGCAAACAGCGATAATCGCGCAGACAGAAAGTAAATGCTGTTCATTATTATCAAACGTTTGATTGTACGTGATCAATAACGAGATAGATCCCGGCCCCGCAAGCATCGGAATGGCCAAAGGTGTTAAAGAAACCTCAGATCGGGTTTGCATATCAGCTTGTACGCTCGCCTTCTTCATCCCCTTATGCTTCGTAAAAGACCCGGTAAGCAAAGCAAATCCGGATGTGGCAATGATCAAACCACCTGCAACACGTAAAGAATTAATGCTGATACCGAAGAAATTCAACACATACTTTCCTGCGAAAAAAGATATCAGAAGAATAATACACACATTGACAGAGGTCCATAAAGAAGTCCTGTCCCGGTCGTGCTTGGTGTCATCCTTAGTCAGTCCGACAAAAACAGGAACCGTTCCCAAAGGGTTCAAAACCGAAAATAAAGCTGCAAAAACACTGATAAAAAGTTCCATTTTTTGCTGCAAAATTCCCCATATTCCGGGGCTTGGACGTTAGGTGAATATTAATTGTTGGTTACCAATTAAATTGAAAATATATAATTGAAAATTGAAAGTATTTAAAGCAGCCCGAGCTTTTCAATTTTTGCATTTCAACCTTTATTTCACATAAATGTAACATCAACAAATAACATCTTAGGGTCACTCCACACATCAAGTATGGCTACTGTATAGATATAGCATAGGTCTCGTATGGGTATAGTATGAAAAGGTTAAGAAATTAACGTCCGGTTTTAGGGCGTTTCAGGTCAAAAAAAGCAACTAAGTGGAGTAAAAAAGGTGGTTGAACGAAGCCGAAGCCTCTTTTTATCCCCGTCTCTGCTTCCCACAAGCGTAAAGTCCTAAGTAAAATCAATTCGCAATTCGCAATTCGCAATTCGTAATTCAAATAACTATCTTCGTAAAAACACATCAAATGGAGAAAGATCAATTAGCAGAACTTGCTTCTCAATTAAGCCATCCGTCAGGAGAAAAAGGCAATGAGATTGCACAAATGATGAATGAGACCAATATCGGGATGACCAGAAACGCCATCACAAACCTGAACCTGGCTCCCAGTGATTCGGTTTTGGAATTAGGTCATGGAAATGCCGGCCACCTGGAATTCCTTTTTTCTCAATGTCAGGATATTCACTACACCGGCTTGGAAATCTCAACCTTAATGAATCAGGAAGCTCAGCAATTAAATCAATCATTTGTAGATGCCCAAAAAGCTTCCTTCGTTTTGTATGACGGTAATCAGCTTCCATTTGCAAAAGATCAGTTCGACAAATCATTCACCGTAAACACCCTGTATTTCTGGAAAGACCCGGCTGAACTGTTAGCAGAGTTATCCCGTGTCTTAAAGCCAAAGGCACTTTTCGCCTTGACTTTTGCTCATCGGAGCTTTATGGAAAACCTGCCTTTTACACCCTTCGGATTCACATTATACAACCCCGATGAAGTAATGAAATTAGTGGAACAAAGTTCGTTTACCCTGGACCACGAAGATTCAAAAATTGAAACCGTAATGACAAAAGATGGCCAATCGGTAGAACGGCAATTTTCTACTTTTGTATTAGAGAATAACAAGTAATTCAAACCATTTGATCCCGATAACTATCGGGACTTTCAACTTTTCATCATGAAAGAACATACATACCAATCAACTGTCATCTGGACAGGAAATAAAGGAACAGGCACATCCGATTACGCCGCATACGGAAGAGAATTCACCCTTCAAATCCCAAATAAACCCGATCTGCTCTGTTCGGCAGATGTACCCTTTCGTGGCGACAAAACCAAACACAACCCGGAAGATTTCTTCCTGGCATCACTTTCCAGTTGTCACATGCTGTGGTATTTTCATTTGTGTGCTGATGCAGGGATTCGGGTAATCGAATACCTGGATGAACCGATTGGAAAAATGGTCCAGGACCCGAATGGCGGACGGTTCACTTCTGTTGTCCTTCGCCCGAAAGTAGTAATCACGGACGCTTCAAAAATTGAATTGGCAAACAGTTTACACCACGAAGCAAACAAACAATGCTTTATAGCGAACTCCTGCAATTTCCCGGTTACTCACCAACCAAGCTGTTCCGCAAAAGATGCTTGAATTAAGACCGACATGCGAAAACTGTAATAAAGCACTTCCCGCAGATAGCACGGAAGCATTCATTTGCAGCTTTGAATGCACTTTTTGTTCCGATTGTGTTGCCAAACTTCCTGGAAATGTCTGTCCCAATTGTGGCGGTGGATTTCAAAAAAGACCTATCCGTCCAAGCCATTTGCTCACGAAATATCCAGCTATTGAAACCATTACATTTAAACCGGTTATCAAATGAAAAAGAATAAATCGTTGCGCAAAGCAAGATACATTCTCTACAAAGAAACACTCGTCGATTTCAAAGAACACTTCTGGACCTTCATCGGTTCTTTTTTTGGTATCGGGTTAATTGCCTTCACACAATCCCTTTCACTGGACAAGATGTCAAACATTTTCCTGATCGGGTCTTTTGGGGCAAGCAGCGTACTGATTTACGGAGCAATTCAAAGTCCTTTGGCACAACCGAGAAATCTCGTCGGAGGACACATTATATCAGCGTTCATAGGTGTTTGTATCTATAAACTGATCCCCGATCCAATATGGATTTCCGCTCCGCTTGCGGTGAGCCTTTCCATTATTGCCATGCAGATAACAAAAACCTTACATCCCCCCGGAGGAGCAACTGCGTTGATTGCTGTGATCGGAATGCCTAAAATCAAGGCACTTGGGTTTATGTATGTTTTATCCCCTGTTTTGTCCGGAGTTCTGATTTTGCTTTTAGTTGCATTAATTGCCAACAATTTGACAAAGAACAGGTCCTATCCAACCAACAGCCGATTAACGAAATACATCAAACCCCGAAAAATTCGTTTAAGAGATGTCACAAACAGAAAGAATTTGTAAGAAAGGGCATCATTATTTTAAAAGTTCAGATTGCCCTACCTGCCCGGTTTGCGAGGCAGAACGAAAGTCAGGAGCATGAATTTTTGCAGCCCTTGCAGCTCCTGCAAGAAGAGCATTGGAAAGTAATAACATCATCTCATTGGAAGATTTGGCTAAATACAATGAAAAAGAGATCCTGGCATTTCACGGAATGGGAAAAGCCTCCCTTCCTGTACTAAGAAAGTTATTATCAGACAATGGATTTTCTTTCAAAGATTATTGAATTATATTTATCTGAAATTAGACATCAAGACATCTGGATATTAAGGCTTGGGAATAAATTTAGTCTTAAAACCCTAAAATCTAAATCCCGATAACTCTCGGGACCTAAAATTCAAACAAATGAAAACTTTCAACAACGTAGACGAATACATCCAAGAGTTTGAAGGAGAAACGCAAAAGCGCTTAATTGCTGTAAGAAAACTCATTGTAGAAGCTGCTCCCGAAGCAGTCGAATCCATTTCGTACGGAATGCCTGCCTATAAAGTGAATGGAAAACCGTTGGTCTATTTCGCCGGCTACAAGTCACATATTGGCTTCTATGCTACGCCTACCGGTCATAAAGCCTTTGAAAAAGAATTGTCGAAATACAAACAGGGAAAAGGGTCCGTGCAGTTTCCTTTAGACGAACCGCTTCCCAACAAATTGATCACAGAAATCGTCTTGTTTCGCCTGGCGGAAAATCGAAACAAACATGCTCCTAATAAATGATAAACGGCAGTACAGACATCATTAAGATGATTAACTTAGAAAAAACTTTTCCATGAGATACTTGTTTATCCTTCTTCTGACCATATACGCATCCAGGTCGTTCAGCCAATTCACTCATGCAGATTCACTGCGTGGGACCTACGGAAGTTCCCGTTCCTGGTGGAATCTGAAACATTATGATTTGAGTGTCACGTTTGATATAGACAAGAAAGAAATTCACGGAAAGAATATCATTACTTTTTCATCCAATCCGGAGAGCGGGATTCCGAATGAAAAAATAGTGCAAATAGATTTGCAGCAACCAATGACCATCGACAGTGTAATGATGGACAGACACCTGGTTCCTTCAGGTCATATCAGACAGGATGGGAATGCCTGGTTCGTCAATTGTAATGCGTCGGAAGGTCCGAAATACCAGATAACGGTATACTTCCATGGAAAACCACGTATTGCAAAACGCGCACCCTGGGACGGTGGAGTTGTCTGGACAAAAGACGCAAATGGGAAACCCTGGGTTTCAATTGCCTGCCAGGGACAAGGAGCAAGTGTCTGGTTCCCGTGTAAAGATTCCCAGTACGACGAACCGGATGAAGGAGTTGTCATGCATTACACTTGCCCGGGTGATTTGGTTTGTGTCAGCAATGGAAACTTCGTTGGAAAGGAAATCAATAATTTGAGCCAGGCAACCTATTCATGGAAAGTAAACAACCCGATCAATAATTATTGCATGATCCCGTATATTGGAGATTATGTGAATATGCACGAACATTTTACAGGAGAAAAAGGAAATCTGGAGATCGACTATTGGGTGTTGAGAGGAAACGAAGAAAAAGCCAAAAAACAATTCCAGGATGCCCCGAAAACGCTGAAAGCACTGGAATACTGGTTCGGTCCTTATCCGTTCTATGAAGACGGATACAAATTAGTGGAAGCTCCTTACCTGGGAATGGAACACCAAAGTGCTGTCGCGTATGGCAATGGTTACAAGAACGGCTACCTGGGTTCGGACTTAAGCAATACCGGAGTCGGATTGAAATGGGATTTCATCATTGTACATGAAAGCGGACATGAATGGTACGGAAATAACATCACATCAAAAGACATTGCCGATATGTGGGTCCATGAAGGATTTACCTGCTACAGCGAAACCTTGTTTACTGATTACTGGTTCGGGAAAAATGACGGAGATAAATACATACAAGGGCTTCAAAAAAATATTATGAATGACAAGCCTGTTATCGGGCCATATGGTGTGAACACGGAAGGAAGCGGCGACATGTACTATAAAGGTGCAAACATGCTGCATACCATTCGAACAATCTATGGAAACGACTCCTTGTTCCGTATGATGTTGCGTAAAATGAATGCAACGTTTTATCATCAAACGGTTACCACACAGCAAATCGAACACTTTATGTCGACTGAACTGGGAATGGACTTGTCAAAAGTATTCGATCAGTACCTGCGTGAGAAAAATCCACCGACCCTGCAATTGAAGTATTCCAAAAAGAAAGTAAAGTTCCGCTGGGTCAATTGTATCGAAGGATTCAACATGCCTATTATGAATGGAGATCAGAAACTGAATTGTACTTCAAAATGGGGTTCTTATGCTATTGGCAAGGCCAATTCATTTGAATTAAACCCGAATCTGTATGTCCTGAAAAAAGAAGGAAAAAAATAGATCCATTTTGTTAATTAATTCTGTGAAGTCTCTTCAAAACACCGCTTTGATTTTGGTACTTTTGTAGAAATTTCAATAATGTTAACGCTCGATCCGAAAGAACTTCCCGTACCGAAACTCCATGGTTATTTACTTGGAGCTATTGGACCACGTCCCATCGCATTTGCTTCAACAATCGATGAGAACGGAGTAAACAACTTGTCCCCGTTCAGTTTTTTCAACGTGTTTTCGGCTGCTCCACCCATCCTGATTTTTTCCCCGGCAAGGAACGGAAGAACAAATACAACAAAAGATACTTACAACAATGTCAAAAAAGTCCCGGAAGTGGTTATTAACATTGTGAATATGGATATTCTTCATCAGATGAGCCTGAGCAGTTCTCCTTACGGACCGGAAGTTGATGAATTTGTGAAGTCCGGGCTTACTCCGGTAAAATCGGATACCATTAAACCGATGCGTGTTTTGGAAGCTCCTGTTCAATTTGAATGCAAAGTATTGGAAGTAAAAGAACTGGGGGATCAGGGAGGTGCCGGTAACCTGGTGATTTGTGAAGTGACTAAAATTCACATCCATGAGGAAATCCTGGCTGAAGACGGAACAATTGATCAAAAGAAGATCAATCTCGTAGCCCGAATGGGTGGAAACTGGTATTGTCATGCCAATGAAGCTTCCATGTTCGAAGTAACCAAACCAATTACAACGGTCGGGATCGGTTTTGATCAACTCCCGGAAGACATTCGTGTAAGTTCAGTCTTGTCCGGAAATGATTTGGCCCAACTGGCAGGTGTGACCGAACTCCCGAATGAAACGGACGTAAACGAGTATAAATTATTGGAATTAAGCGATTTATTCCTAACTTTAGAAGACGAACCGGTCAAACTGGAACTCGCTTTACACGAACGTGCAAAAGAACTGATTAATAAAAACGACATTGAAGGAGCCTGGATGACCTTGCTTTCTTTTAACGATTAAAATAGTAAATACCCGTAGAAATATGTTTAAAATATCCGGAATCTTAAAGGTGAAGAATGATACAGTTCAAGTATCAGAAAAGTTCTCAAAGAGAGAATTTGTTTTAACTGATAATGCAAGTATGTATCCTCAGGACATCTTGTTCCAATTAACACAAGACAAGTGCAGCTTGATCGATGGATTCAATACACAAGACCAAATTGAAGTATCATTCAACTTAAGAGGTCGTGAATGGACAAGTCCTCAGGGAGAAGTGAAATACTTCAATACATTGGAAGCATGGAGAATTGAAAAAGTAGGAGCTCCTTCCATGGGTGGCGGAATCCCGGCAGGCGGCCCGACAGCTATGAACCTGGATCCGATCGCAACTCCGAGTGCTTCAACAGCACCAAGCGACGACGACGATTTACCGTTCTGATAATTAAATTTCAGCCCCGGCATTCATCGTCGGGGCTTTTTTATACCTTCACCTCATGAATCCAGAAATTCTGCGTAAACTAACCGGAAGTCTTACCCTGATCAGGATCATCTTCGGCGGTTTTTTATTTGGTATTGTCAGCTTCCTTACTGCTATGATTATCATTGTCACCCCGGGAAGCCAACAATCAGAAATCAATGAATTGTTTCAATTGATTGCTCCCATCATAATGGTTATCGCAGTATCAACCAGTATTTTTCTTCGAAAAGCAATGCTTGCTAAAGTTCACAACGAAACCAATGCACCAAAACTAATCAAGTCTTACACGAGTACGCGAATCATTCAAATGGGACTCGTTGATGCTTCTATCATTTTTGCCATTGTTTGTTTTGTTCTAACTACCAACACCTTTTTCATCCTATTAAGTGGTATCGGCATGCTTTATTTTGTATCACTTTTCCCACTTCAGAGTAAAGTAATCCGGCAATTGAAACTGGATAATCCAATTGGATACTGATTCAATTTGGGAAGCTTTTTTTCAATTTGGAAATTTGGCCCGTACCTAACATTTGGAGATGGAGAATAATCAGTAAACCCACCCTGTTTTTAAACGTCTGAAAATCAATATTTTAAATCCTTGTTTAACTTATTTTATAAAGTCAAAACCGGTCGCTGGCATTATTTTCCCCGATGACTCGGCAGAAATTTTTAAAAAATAAGTACCATGAAAAAATTAATCATCGCAGCAATTGCAATCACAACAACCGTGTTCGCAAATGCTCAAACAGAAACAGCAGCACCTAAGGCTAAAACAGAAACAGCAAATGCAACCAATCCTGATCGTGTAAAAATCAAATTGGAGGAATTGCCTGCAGCTGTAAGAAAAGCGCTAACAGAAGATGCTTTCCAGGGGTGGACTGCTAAACAAGCCTATATTGTAAAAGCTGAGAAACCTTATTACGAAGTGGAATTGACAAATACGAAATCCGAACTGAATGTCGTGAAATTCAAAGACGACGGAACGGTTATAAAATAACACCCCCGATTACTGATAAAAGATTTTGTAGGTACGCGAAGCTTTGTGTACCTACAAGATTTTTTGTTCTGATAAAATCACCTTCCCTTCCATTCAGGTTGTGAAACCATAAGATAGGCCAATAAGGCAAATAAATAGACCGGGTAAAACAATTCGAAGAGAGCTAAACCAAGTAAATCAAACGATGTTGGATTCTTTTTGTCCATTTTCACCAATAGAAAGTCCATTCCATACTTGAAAGCGATGATCAAGAAGGTCAACCAGTAAACTCCCGCAAAAAAAGTAATGATCAGCAGCAGGAAATAATACAAGTGCAATCCTACAGCCCAAATTCCCAAGAAATTATTCAATGGATCTGCCACATGGCTTGTTTTTCCCAACCAGCGAACCCGTTGTTCCATCACTTCGGAAAGTGTTCCGGGAGTTTCTGTTTCCACCTTCAGTGCTTCATTCTCAACAATCTCGACCCGTTTTCCGGACGCTCGGAAAGCTCTCAGGGTATAGATATCGTCACCGCTTAAGATGTGATCATGATCTTCAATGTCGTCCACCTGATCGAAACTTGACACATGGATCAATAGGTTTGCACCGCTGCAATTAACAGGTCGTGCCCAACCGGCAATTCCCTTATTCAAAAGCGTTGTGAAAAGGTATTCCAATGTAAAGAAAGACTGCCACCACTTTTTTCCAGTCATTTCAACAGGAAGAATGATCAATTCGGCTTCAGGCAGTAAAAGCATGGACTTCATATACTCTTTTCCGAAAGAGACATCCGCATCCATTGTCAGGCAATATTCCGTTCGCACATGGTCCATTCCGAAACGGATGGCACGTTTCTTCCCTCTTTGTTCTTCCGGCAAGTGTAACAAACGGATCGGGAAAGCATCCATTTCCTTGAACAGATCAATGTATGAATCGGAAGAATGATCGTTCACAAAGATCCATTGTGCCGGCTGATAACGTTGGGCATAAATGCATTCCAAAAAAGTTTCGAGATTCGCTGCTTCATTTCTGAAAGGGATCACAACCGATATTTCATCAATTGCCATCATCTTTTTTGAATTTCGGCTAATCCGCAGACGGTTTACGCCAAACAGCAGGGTCAATATCGAAAGAATGTAAAGAAGCACCCAGGAACCAATCAACCACATAACTTATTGTTTTCTTTTCGGTAACCAAATAAAACTACTCATAAATGCCGGTAATGCGATATTGATCAGGTAAATAATAATACTGGAAACAATCACATCGGGAACTGAAACGATCGTTCCGGCAAAAACAAATAAAGCAGCTGTTTCGCGGATTAACACCTTTCCGGACCACAATGACGGAACAAACGAAGTGAACAGGTAAATCAGCCAGATCTGTGTCAGCAGGAACCAAAAATCTTCATAGCCAAAGGTCACGAATAACAAGACATATTGCAAACTGAAGACGCAAAAACGGATGGTTGAAAAAGCCAGGAATGGCCATTTCAGGTTCTGGTAACGTCCCCGGATACTTTGCAGTCTCCTGACAAAGGTGAACCGGCTTCGCTGTTTAGGAAGCAGGTAATCCCCCAAAAAGTAAATTAGCAAAATTACCAACACTCCCCCGCCTGCAGAAATCCACATGGAATTTGCCTGGCCGTATTTCAGCAGCACTGCAAATAATCCGAAAAGTAAAGTCGGGATTAGTTGGCTTAAATTAGCCAATGCAGTGGAGAAAATAATGTAGATCGTTTGTCGCTTTTGAAAGTAAATCAATCTTCCCAGGAAATTTCCCCATCCGTTAGGCGACATGAAACCGGAAGCTACCCCTGCCCAAAAAGCATTCTTAACCAACCTGGATTCTACATTTAACGGATCAGTAACGATCTTCCACTTCAGGAATTCCATCCATAAATTGGGGATCAGCAACAAAAAAGCTAAAACAAGTGCCCACCAATGCTTTACATCCAATCCTTTGGCATGCTCCCAATCCACATTTTTCAACTGGAAATACAAAGTCCAGATTACGGCTGCAAACACCAATAATTTGAATAATGTGATTAAACCAGCTTGTTTTTTAGTAGCTTTAACTTTCTCTTTCATTTGCATGGCCGAAGATAAAATAATTTTAGGGATTGACCCCGGAACAACTGTATTAGGATACGGATTAATCCATATTCAAGGCACGAAAATTGAAATGCTCAA
The DNA here is from genome assembly GCA_966212075.1 of uncultured Fluviicola sp. Lineage (GTDB taxonomy): Bacteria > Bacteroidota > Bacteroidia > Flavobacteriales_D > Crocinitomicaceae > Fluviicola. The sequence continues at coordinate 113,971 of CBIHOM010000005.1, read as the reverse complement.
CTTCGGGATTATCCAGCTGAACAAATTGGATAATCAACCGGATAAATTGAAACGCATTTTTGATCGCATTGACGGATTGATGGAGGAATACAAACCGGACGAAATGGCTATTGAGGCACCTTTCTTTGGAAAGAATGTTCAATCCATGCTGAAATTGGGAAGAGCCCAAGGTGTTGCCATTGCTGCTTCACTCAGAAGAAATATTCCCTATGAAGAATATACACCGAAACGAATTAAACAGGCTATCACAGGAAACGGAAATGCATCGAAAGAGCAAGTTGCGGCAATGCTCCAAACCTTGCTCCGTTTTGAAGAACTTCCCAAATACCTGGATGCAACAGATGGTTTAGCAGCTGCAGTTTGCCATCATTTCTCCAGGGGAATAGGTGAAAACAATAAAAGCAAAGGAAGCAGCTGGAGCAGTTTTCTAAGTAAAAATCCTGAACGAAAAATAAGATGAAACACCTGACTTTTACCATCATTCTACTCTCATTTCCATTCTTCAACCAGGCACAAGAGGTCTTTGAATGGTATGAAGGCTCTTGCCTGTCCAGGGCCCAGATCGATTCTTCAAAAGCGACTTATCAACAAGTTCAAAACGCACATTATACTTTAATCCAGGCATCTGAATTGAGTCAACCGTTCCTGGCTTATCAGCCCAAAGACACGGCTTATTTAAAAGTGAAAGGGATCCGGTTTGAATGCGGCAATTTTGTAACGGAACTGGAACAAATGGAATACCCGAAAGGAGATTATTGGACGAACCTCAAAAAAATGAGGCTGGAGAATATCCGCGAACAATGCCTGCTGCGTGAAAAAGCCGTTATTGCTTTAAATCAACCAAAAGCATTAAAAGGAACTCCTTATTGCAGAGCATGTTCTGACTATATAACTGCACTGGAAAAAGGCGGGAAAACTTTATTGAATGCCTGGAAAATTTTGCATGAAAAGGAAATCGAAGGAGCTCTTGATCCGGTTTCGCTCAACACGGCATTTGAACAACGTTGGAATAGCCCTGATCAGGAACTATGGGCACGAATTGAAGTCCTCCGATACGGTTGGTGGAATTGTGTATTGGAAAATCAAACAGTTTGGTTTGATGAAGCTAAATACCAACAGGAATTCAAAAAATTAATGACTTCCATTCAACTGGAATGTCACTAAGATTTCTTTTGTAATTCAATGGATTCTTTCTGCAGGTTCTCCATTACTTTATCCAGCATCTGTTTGTAATCTTCATGTGTACTGGTGTAGTAAATGAACGATTCTTCGTATTGCTTTTCAGTAACGTGTCTGGATTTCAAATAAGCTCTTCCGGAAGCAGTCATTACTTTGTAATATCGGTTAACCGTTGAATATGTTGTTTGAATGTGGCCTTCCAGGATCAACATATCGGTCATGAGATCAATCATTTGATCTTTGGGTATTAAATTTTCAGGCTTTTCCAAACCCTGCAATTCGCTATTGCATGACTGCAGAAGAATCAAAAGGAATATGCCTGCAATTCTTTTCATCGATCGAACAGTAAACGCGCTCCTGGCTGTGCGCCTGTTAATTGACCATTCTCATATACCACTTCTCCATTGACAAAGGTCTTTTCAATACTTGAAGAAAAGGTTGTCCCTTCAAATGGAGACCATCCGCATTGATAAAATAACGAATCTTTCGTTACATTGGTTTTTTTGTTCAGATCAACCAAAACCAAATCTGCAAAGTAACCTTCTCTTAAAAAGCCACGTTCCTTAACCTGGAAACAAACAGCAACTGCATGCGCCATTTTTTCAACTACCCGTACCAAAGGAATCTTTCCATTTGCAGATGCGTCCAACATCGCTAACAAAGCATGCTGAACCAACGGACCACCGGAAGGAGCCTGCAGATATTTTTGTTGCTTTTCTTCTATCGTATGCGGTGCGTGGTCTGTTGCAATCACATCGATACGGTTTTCCAAAAGCGCCTGCCAGATTTGGCCTCTGTCGGCCGCCGTTTTTACCGCCGGATTCCATTTGATCCAGGCTCCTTTGCGCTCGTAATCTGCATCTGAAAACCATAAATGGTGAACACAAGCCTCAGCTGTAATGCGTTTTTGTTCCAAAGGAATATCGTTTCGGAACAATTCCGTCTCAATTCCTGTAGAAATATGTAAGATGTGTAATCGTGTATTATTCTTTTTAGCCAATTCCACCGCTTTAGATGACGATAAATAACATGCCTGGGCACTTCGGATCAACGGATGGGCAGACATCGGAATATCTTCGCCGTACTTTTCTTTGTATTCTTCCAGGTTCTTCCTGATCGTTGCCTCATCTTCACAATGTGTAGCAATGAGCATCGGCACATTGGCAAATAAATGTTCCAGCGTATTGGTATTATCGACCAACATATTTCCTGTAGACGAACCCATGAAAATCTTGACTCCGCAGACATCTCGGATGTTTGTTTTCATCACCTCATCGTAGTTATCATTCGAGGCTCCCATGAAAAAGGAATAATTTGCCGGGGAAACTTCTGATGCGCGTTGGTATTTGGCTTCCAGCAACTCCTGCGTCAACGTATTCGGAACAGTGTTCGGCATTTCCATGAAAGAAGTAATTCCTCCTGCAACAGCTGCCCTGGATTCCGATTGAATAGTTGCTTTATGGGTTAAACCCGGTTCCCTGAAATGTACCTGGTCATCAATACAGCCAGGAAGCAAATGCAAGCCTTCACAATTGATCTCCTCTACGGACCCTTCAACGGAAATCGAAGACGCAATCTTAGCAATTCGTTTCCCATCTATTAAAACATCCGCAACGAATTCCTTCCCCTCATTTACCAACGTCGCGCCTTTCAATAAAATCTTTGCCATTACACCTTTAAATTTCTCATTTTCCAAACTCCAAAGAAAGCTTCCTTGAAAATACTTGAAGACATTTTCGATTCACCGAATTGCCGGTCTATAAACGTGATCGGAACTTCAATTATTTTGAATCCTTTTCTTTTTGCTGCATACTTCATTTCGATCTGGAAAGCATATCCCTTGAAATGAATATTATCCAAATCGATCGCCTTCAGGACCTTATTTGAATAACACATAAATCCTGCTGTTGTGTCTGAAATGCCTATAAACAGGATCATTCGCACATAAACCGAGGCAAAATACGACATCAGGATACGACCCATGGGCCAGTTCTGAACTCTCCCACCTTTGGTATAACGAGAACCGATACTAACATCAGCTCCTCTTTCGGTACACGCTTCCAGCAATCTTGGCAAATCCAGCGGATTATGCGAAAAATCGCAGTCCATTTCAAAAATATATTCGTAATCCTGTTTTAAAGACCATTTAAACCCATGAATATAAGCTGTTCCCAGCCCCAGTTTCCCCTGTCTTTCTTCCAGGAAAATACGATTCGGGAATTGCTGCATCAGGTCACGAATAATGGAAGCTGTTCCATCAGGAGAATTATCATCGACGAAAAGAATGTCAATTGAAACCGGTAAGCCCATTACAGCCTGAGCCATACGTTCAACATTCTCTTTCTCATTATATGTTGGGATAATTACAACTGCTCGTGTCACGTGGGTTTTAATTTCAGGTGATAAAAATAGTCAAATTCCGTTTCCCCGAATGCTTTTATGGAGTTTCTAACATATTTTAAATTAATTCCTGACGGGAATTCAGTCCGTGATTTTATGACATCTCTGCAATTAGATCATAAATCCAATAAGAATATTTAAAATATATCTCCGGTGAACCGTTCCAATCGTTGAATTCTTCATTTGTGAGAAGTAATTACAAAACGTTAATAATTCATACAATCATTGGGATATCTATGGGATATTCATGCTATATCTATGTTTTATTCATGGCTTTATCATGAAGATTTCGTACCTGCAACCGGACCGGTCACAATAAATAACTCCGGCCTTTTATAAGCTAATCCTTACATTTAAAGGAAAAGGAAAAGCCGACTTTGAATATTGATTATCTTTGAAATGCATGAAATGGATTTTCGACATAGGGATTTTGCTTGTTTTTCTTACCCAAAACCAATTGTCATTTGCCCAATCATTCCGGAACATGACACTTTTGGATCAATGGCACCAGGACAGCCTGATCTCCAATTCATCAAAAGTCCGGTATTCCGATTGCTTTGGTTTTGTGCAGAACGGGAATGAATATGCTGTAATCGGATCCACTGAAGGAACCCATGTTTTTTTGATCAGTGATCAGAACAAGCTGATCCCGAAAGGTTTTATTAAAGGCCGCTATTCAAGCACCTTCGTTCAGCACCGGGAATATGCCGTCTTTCAGCATTACCTCTATGCTGTTTGTGATGAGGGTGTGAGCAGTTTACAAATTATCGACCTTCAGTATCTTCCCGATTCCCTTCATCTTGCAAAAGAAGACACCCTTCAATTCGGGCGCGTTCACAATATTTTTATCGATCCGGTACAGGAAAAATTTTATTCGTGTATCCACAGAAGTACGGTCAACACCCAATTAATCGATGCACCGATGAAAATCTTCTCACTGACCGATCCCTTGAACTTGCAGGAACTTTGGAGCGGGCCGGGCGATGTCAATGAAGTACATGATATTTATGTACGAAACGGGACTGCAATTATGAATTGCGGTTATGACGGTTTGAAAGTATACGATTTCACCAATACCGCTGCTCCTGTTTACCTGGATTCGAAATCCATTTATACTGATCAGGGGTACAATCATCAAGGCTGGCTAACTCCGGATGGAACCCGTTACCTGTTCGCAGACGAAACGAATGGAAAACGTGTAAAGAACTGCAGTTTTAACGGTTCCCTGGTAACGATTAACAATTACTTCGGGACCAACTACCAGAATGGTTCAGTACCACATAACATCAAAGCAACAAATGATTTTGCTTTTGTAGCCTATTACAACGAAGGTATCCGAATTTTTGATCTGCGTTACACCGTCCCACTGGAAGTAGCTTATTACGATACCTATCCGGATGAAAATCCTTATAAAATGAATGGAAACTGGGGAGTTTTTGCAGATCTCCCTTCACAAAGACTCATTGTTTCGGACAGGCAATACGGCCTGTTTTTAATTCATTTCGACCAGGAAAAAATGCTCAAATCATTTCCGCTTACAAATGAAGCTGCACTTTTCCCAAACCCGGTTTCCAGTTCCGAATCCATTTTTATGACTATTCCGATTGAAACGGTAAGGACCGAATGGAACATCTATGATGTGAACGGTAAACAAATCTCAAACGGAATTAGCGAACACTTCAATTACGCCGAAATCCCTGTGAATTTTTCAGCAGGAACTTATCAGATTAAGATTCATTTTTATGATGATCAGGACAGATCACAGGAAATTATCCGAAAAATAGTTGTTATTTAAATTTAATGTTATGAACCAAATATCCAAGACGATGAATCTGAAACACGTAATTATCCCCGCTTTGTCAATCGCACTTTTTGTATTGGGTGCTTGTGGAGGCCCGACAAAAAAAGATTACTCCAAGGAAGTAGATGAAGGTACTTTTGACGGAAATAAATATACCAGTCAGGCATTGGGATGGACCATGGAATTTCCCGACAACTGGATTATCACTTCCAAATCCAGTTTAGAGTCATTAGACAAACGAAGTAAGGAAGTCGTTGACGATACAACTTCCAACATGTCAGGAATCAAGAGAACACTTGCATTTCAAAAGAATTTTGACAACAATTTCCAATCCATGTGGGAAGATTTCTCCGGGGATGAAACAGAATACAAACGGATCGTTGCCAATAATCACATCATGATCTATACGAATTACCTGGAACAGCGTATGTACGCGGATACTACGCCGGGAAAACTAACTGTAAGCGGTGTTACTTTTGACACGTATGAAGTAGCTTTGAATGATAAAGAAGGAAAAGTATTCGCTACTCAGCTTTTGCTTAATGCATTGGTTAAAAAGAAATTCATGACGGTTACCATTTCCTATAATAATGACGCCGACAAACAAAAAATGCTGGGTCTTTTCAAGAAATCGACATTTAAGTAGCTGATATTTGTCTTGTCGTTCCGATAATTATCGGAATTCCGCCTCTCGTTCTCGATACGCTTCGCTACTCGAACTGACATGATTCGATACGCTTCGCTACTCGAACTGACATGATTCGATACGCTTCGCTACTCGAACTGACATGGCGGAAGTATCGAGACAAAGACAATATTTACTCCTCTTCAAGAGAACCAAATGCTTCATAGATCAAATCGTTTTCAAAACCCTTTGATTGAACATACCGAAGTAATTTTGCTTTCTTTTTCCAGGGATCTTTCTCATTTGAAAGATCCTTTTGTTTTTTGGCAATTTCGTGTTTCAGGATCTCAAAATACTCATCCGGATCGATTGTTTTGAAGGCCAGTTGAATGATCGTTTCCGGGATCTGCTTCAACTTCAATCCTTGCCGGATCTTGATCCTTCCCCAATGCTTGATCCGTAGTTTTCCAGAAACATAGGATTCTGCAAAACGCCCCTCATCCAGGAATTTATTCTCAATCAAATAAGCCAGTAACTGGTCTGCCTGATCTGAACTTAACCCCCAGGAAAACAATTTGTTCTTTACTTCAAAATGGCTCCTATCCTGGTATGCACAATAGGATTCTATTTTCGCTTTTGCCTCCAAAAAAGAAAATTTGTTTGTTCCTTTCTTTGATGTTTCCTGATCCATCAATCTAGATTTTAATATTTCCTCCCCCTTTATCCCCTCTGACGGAGTCTGACACTCATCAGAGTCGTCAAGACCTCCAAAGGGGAAGACTTTAACGAAAATTGCTCCCCATATCAGAGAGCAATTTCGTTATTATCCTTATCCAGGAAATTGTATTCCAGCAAGTGATACGCAGTTACACCACGCACATCCACCCATTTTTTATACTTAAAGAACCACTTCCATTGTTTGGAGATAAATCCTTTTTTAAAGTATGCTTCCAGGTACGGATGAACCAAAAGGGATACTTTTTTCTCTTTCTTATCTCCTAAGAGGAAATTCAAATTCATTTCAATTTCTTCAGCAAAAAGGATCGAAGCTTGTACTTCACCTGTTCCGTTACATGTCGGACAAGTTTCAGATGTGTTGATATCTGTTTCCGGCCTAACCCGTTGACGTGTAATCTCAACAACACCAAATTTGGATGGAGGAAGGATATTATGCTTTGCCCTGTCGGAGCGCATAAACTCTTTCAGTTTCTCAAACAAGTCTTTGTTGTTTTCCTTGTCATGCATATCAATGAAATCGATACAAACGATTCCACCCATATCGCGTAATTGCAGCAAACGGGCAATTTCCTCGGCTGCTTCCACATTGGTTGCAAGCGCATTGGATTCCTGTCCGTCGGCACCTTTACGGTTCCCGCTATTCACATCGATCACGTGCATTGCTTCCGTATGTTCTATAATCAGGTAGCCTCCCGAAGGCAAGGGAACTTTTTTACCGAACATCGTTTTGATCTGTTTATTGACTCCGAAACGCTCAAAAATATTGAGTTTTCCATCATACAATTTCAAGATTTTCTCACGGCCCGGGGCAATTCCGCTAATATATTCCTTCAGTTCGGACATCAGCTTTTCATCGCTCACATGAATATTGGAAAAATCAGCATTCAGTAAATCACGAAGGATCGATGAAGTTTTGTCAATTTCACCTAAAACGCGACGAGGTGGGGTTGCCTGCTTTAAGTTTGCATGCATATTTTTCCACTTCTCCATCAGGTTTCGAAGGTCCTGGTCAATTGCTTCAACTTTTTTGTTTTCAGCAACCGTACGAATAATCACTCCGAAGTTTTTCGGTTTGATATCGTCCATTAGACGACGTAAACGATCACGTTCTTCCTGACTTTTAATTTTTTGGGAGATCGAAATTTTTTCCGAAAACGGCACTAATACCAAATAGCGTCCTGCAAGTGTCAATTCTGCACTTAAACGCGGGCCTTTGCTTGATATGGGTTCTTTTGCAACCTGAACCAAGATTGGTGATGTAGTGGATACAATTTCGGTAATTTTTCCGTCTTTTGGAATGTCCTTTTCCGGCTTGAAATAAAGCAGATCAGCGACATTCTGCTTCCCTTGCAGAGTATCTTTGGTAAACTTATTCAAAGATTGGAATTGCGGTCCCAGATCAAGATAATGCAAGAATGCATCCTTCTCATATCCAACATCCACAAAAGCCGCATTCAAACTGGGAACTACTTTTCTTACTTTACCGAGGTATATATCACCTACAGCAAAATCAGTACTTCCCTGCTCCTGGTGCAGCTCAATCAATTTTCCATCGCGCAAGAGAGCAAGCCAAACACCACCATCACGGGTGTCAACAACTAGTTCTAAACTCACGAACGTATAATTAGAAAGTAACTAAAACAGAAAAACTTAGTAAGCATAATAACTTACTAAGCTCTTCCAACTATCTTAAGAAGATTCTTATTTCTTCTTTTTATGACGATTTTTTCTTAGTCTTTTCTTACGCTTGTGCGTCGCCATTTTATGTCTTTTTCTTTTTTTACCGCTTGGCATAGCAATATTATTTTATGGTTATTAATTCAATTATTTCAATTTCAATAGCTTTTAAAAAAAGCACTCCTGCGTCAAACAGGAGTGCAAAGATATTAAAATAAGTTTTTCTACAAACTAGTTGTAGTAAAAAAGATGGAATTATTTCACAATCACCTTATTCTTCACCTCTTCAACAAATGTTTTAGCCGGTTTGAATGAAGGAATATTATGTGCCGGGATAATAATCGTTGTGTTTTTTGAAATATTGCGCCCTGTCTTCTCTGCTCTCTCTTTCACAATGAAGCTACCAAAACCTCTTAAATAAACATTCTGACCTTTCGTCAAAGAAGTTTTAATAGAAGTCATAAAAGCCTCTACAGCCTTCTGTGCTTCATTTCTTTCCAATCCTGTTTCCTCTGCAATCTCAGCAACGATATCTGCCTTTGTCATCTTATTATAAATTAAAGTTTTTCAACAATGTGATTTTCAGGTGCAAAAGTAGTCAGCAAAAGCGTTTATTTTTGCTTTATTTTTAAAAATGTTCAATTTTTTCCCTAAATGGCTGATTTTGTTCTACTAATAAGCGATTGGTACAGACTAAATGCGCGTGAACTCCCGTGGAGAAGCACAAAAAACCCCTATTTTATCTGGTTATCGGAGGTCATTTTGCAACAAACAAGAGTTGATCAGGGGATGAATTACTACCTCAAATTTATCGAAAATTACCCCGTTCTGAACCAACTCGCAGACGCGGATGAAGCATCCGTTTTGAAACTTTGGCAAGGATTGGGTTATTATTCCAGAGCGCGAAATTTACACAAAACTGCTCAGCAGGTCCGGGACGAATATGGTGGTGCATTTCCAAGAACATACAAAGAGATCATTCAATTAAAAGGAATCGGTCCATATACTGCCGCAGCCATTTCTTCTTTTGCATTCGATTTACCACATGCAGTGGTGGATGGGAATGTATACCGTGTTTTGAGCCGGTATTATGGCATTGATGAACCGATCGATACCGGGAAAGGGAAAAAAACATTCCAGGAACTGGCAGATTCATTGATTCCGGTAAGCGATCCGGCTTTATTCAACCAGGCAATTATGGAGTTCGGGGCTATTCAGTGCGTTCCCACTAATCCGGATTGCGGTTCCTGTGTCTTAAATCAAAGCTGCGCAAGCGCATTTGCCACGGAATTGATCAAAAAGCTTCCTGTAAAGAAAGGGAAAACAAAAGTCCGTAAACGATACTTTCATTATCTGCACATTGAGAAAGGCCCTGAAATTGCATTGGACCAGCGTACAGGAAAGGACGTTTGGGAAAAATTGTATGAATTTCCGCTGATCGAAAGTGAAAACGATACCATTCCTTTAGAATTCAGGGATTCTGCGAGCCTTTGTTACCAAACAAAACACATTTTAAGCCATCAGCACATCTACGCTTATTTTTATAAGACGGATGAATCTGAGATTGAAGGATTGAATTTCAAATTCGTTGAAAAAAGCCAACTATACGATTATCCGATTCATCGTTTGATGGAAAAGTACCTGGAATCAAGATAATTATTGATTACTAATTACTAATTACAAATGCCTAATTGCGAATTTTGAGCTGATTTGTTATTCATATCCCGATAATTATCTGGACGAAATTCGTAATTTTATGTTTGTATCAACAAACATAAATATGTCAGGCAGTGTTAATAAGGTGATTTTAATCGGGAATTTGGGGAAAGACCCGGAAGTCAGACGTTTGGAAAACGGAACGGTAGTTGCCAGTTTCCCGATCGCGACATCTGAAACTTACGTTGACAGGACAACCGGCGAACGCAAGGACAATACCGATTGGCATAACATTGTTGCCTGGAGAGGATTGGCTGAAGTCGTTGAAAAATATGTACGCAAAGGGATCAAAGTATACATCGAAGGAAAACTAAAAACACGTTCATGGACGGACCAAAATGGCACAACACGTTATACTACGGAAGTTGTTGCAGATGAACTGACGATTTTAACTCCCCGAAACGAACAGGAAAAACCGATGGGATCGGCAACTCCTCCTTATCCTACGGAAGAGCCTCAAAATCCAAGCCCGATGAATTTGGATATCAGTCCCAATGATGATTTACCGTTCTAAGTCATGGATAGTATACCCGGATTAAGTTCAGACATTATTCCCGCCAGTATTCAAGCAGGATTCAATGTATCGGACCATGTTATTTCACTGATCGTCATTTTTTTTCTAATAGCCTGTTCCGCATTGGTATCTGCTTCTGAAGTGGCATTCTTCTCGCTAGGTCCGGCAGAAAAGAAAAACCTCGAAGACGATCCATCCAGAAGTTCAAAAGCAATTCTGAAACTTCTTTCGAAACCAAAGGATTTACTGGCAGCAATCCTGATCACGAACAATTTCGTCAACGTTTGTATCATTATCCTTTCAACAGAAGTAATCAATCAATTTTTTCCCGACTCCGATAAACCGAACACGATCCGTTTTTTGATCGAAGTTGTAGGAATTACGACATTTCTATTGTTGCTGGGGGAAGTTGCGCCTAAATTATATGCTTCGAGAAACACCTTGTCTACTGCCCGGTTCATGGCCGGTCCGCTGACCTTCATCAACATTCTCCCTCCTTTCTCCTGGTTGCGCTGGTTGCTGGTTAACGGGACCAACATGATCAATCGCAGGGCAAAGAAGAGAGGAATAAACCTGTCAGCAGATGATCTGGAACATGCTTTGGCCTTAACCAAGGAAGATTCGGATAATGAAGACGAACACCGGATCCTTGAAGGAATCATCAAATTCGGAAATACGGAAGTGAAACAGATCATGAAATCCCGCCTTGACATTGTAACCATTTCGAATGAAGCGAGTTTTCAGGAAGTATTGGATGTTGTTCTGGACGCAGGGTATTCGCGCATTCCGATCCATGAAAGTACGTTCGATAATGTAACGGGAATATTGTATATCAAAGATTTGTTGCCATACATTAATGATGGATCATTTGACTGGAAATTCCTGTTGAGAAAACCTTATTTCATTCCTGAAAACAAAAAAATCGATGATTTACTGAAGGAATTCCAGGACATGAAAATGCACATGGCAATTGTAGTGGACGAATATGGAGGCGCAAACGGATTGGTGACTTTGGAAGACGTGTTGGAAGAAATTGTGGGTGATATTACGGATGAATTTGATGATGATGATCTCATTTACACCAAGATCGATGAGTTAACTTACTTATTTGAAGGAAGAACTTCACTGGTTGATTTCTATAAAGTGCTCGAGATCGACGGTAAGGATTTCGACCAGATAAAAGGGGAATCGGATACGATCGGTGGATTTATTATTGAACAAGCCGGCCGCATTCTGAGAAATAACGAATACATTCGCTGTGGAAATATCAAACTGGTCGTTGAAAGTTCCGACAAGCGAAGAATAAAAATGATTAAAACAATTCAGGAAAATGATTAAGATTATTGGTTCAGCATGTTTATTTCTACTTCTATTAAGTAGCTGTGGCGGTGATGAAATGTTGATCCCGAAACCTCCGACTTATTTAAGGACCAATTTTCCGAAACACGAATACGTAAAGGTTGATGACGCAACTACCTATTCTTTCGAATTGTCAAAAACATACTTCCAAAAACCACTAACATACAAAGGCCAGCTTACTAATCACAAGGAAGTGAACCTGGGTCCATTGAACGGAATTATGTACCTGAATTATTATCCTATTCCGAACAGGGATACATTGGTCCGTTACATCAATTTGTCCAATGACAAAGTGGATGAACACCAGATCAAGGCGACTAAGATCAAGGACGAAAATTTTATTTTCCCGGATAAAAAAGTTTACGGGACCCTCTTCGAGTTTGAAGGAAATGTTGCAACCAATTTCCAATTTTACCTGACTGACTCTAGTTCCCATTTCATTCGTGGCGAAGTTTTAATGAATTGCAGGCCGAATTATGATTCGCTTCGCCCTTCGTTGAATTATTTGAAAGCGGATATTCTTCATTTGATTAATACACTGGAGTGGAAGAAGTAATTCCTAATTCCTAATTCCTAATTCCTAATTCCCAATTAGAAATTGTATTTCGTAATTAGTTCGTAGAGAATACATAAGAATCACTATTTTTATAGGAAACTTTAATACTCTATGAAAACAACTCTCCTATTATTTTCATTCCTGATCTCGTATTGGGGATTCTCCCAGGAATATTCCCGGGCAAAGATACTTACTGATTCGGATGGCCTTCAGACACTTGCCGAGCTTGGAATAGGTATCGATCACGGTGTTATAAAACGCGGAACCTTTTTTATTTCTGATTTCTCCAAAGATGAAATAAAACGAATGCGTGACGCAGGATTTCAGGTCGAAATTCTGATTGCAGATGTCAAAGCATATTATGTAAATCAAAACGTGAACCTGGACACAAACTCTCCGGCCACCGAAAAGAACGCAACGTGTTCTCAAACATCAGGTCCAGGTACTTTCACTCCGGCAGTTCCTTCCAATTTCAATTTGGGAACGATGGGCGGATTTTACACTTACCAGGAATTCATTGATGAAATCGATGCAATGGCCGCTCAATATCCAAACCTGATCTCGGTAAAGGATACTATCAATAACTTTTTAAGTATTCAGAACAGGCCTATTTACTGGCTTCGTTTAAGTGATAATCCGAATTCAGATGAAGCAGAACCGGAAGTCCTTTACACGGCTATTCACCACGCAAGAGAACCCAATTCATTATCGGAAGTTATCTTCTACATGTGGTACCTGCTTGAAAATTACAATACCAGCGACGAGATCAAGTATTTGGTAGATAATACCGAAATGTATTTTGTTCCCATGATCAATCCCGATGGATATGTCTATAACCAGACAACAGACCCCAATGGTGGAGGTATGTGGAGAAAAAACCGCAGACAAAACAGTGGTGGAAGTTACGGAGTTGATTTAAACAGAAACTACTCTTACGGTTGGGGAACAACCGGAACGACCACAACCCAAAGCAGTGACACATATTGTGGAACAGCAGCATTTTCAGAACCTGAAACACAGGCAATCAAATGGTTCTGTGAGAACCGCAATTTTCAATATGCTTTTAATGCGCATACCTATGCCAATGACATTTTATTCCCAATCGGGACTACTACGAATGAGTTTGCCGCAGATCACAATTATTTTGATGCATTTACCCACCACATGGTCCAATATAATGGTTACGAAAACAAAAAATCTTCTGCACTTTATCCCGCATCCGGAGACTCTGACGACTACATGTACAAAGTAGATACCATTGTGAAGCCTAAAATCTTCGCGATGACTCCGGAAGTAAGTAATACGAGCGGAGGATTCTGGCCCGCTATTAATGAAATTACCGGGATTTGCCAGGAAATGGTTTTTCCAAACCTCATCTTGTCCCATTTAACGCATCGTTATCTGGAAGTGAAGGACCTCGATCCAGGAATGATTGCTACTACAACAGGTAACTTTAATCATAGTGCTTACCGCTTAGGGCTTGAAAACGGTCCCGTAAATGTGAGTATTACTCCAATTACCGGAATTCAGTCTGTTGGCTCTCCAAGTGTTCATAACCTGGCAATTATGGGTAGCGAAAACAGTGGGATTTCTTACGTTTTGAATCCATCTATCCAATTTGGTGATGAAATCAAATATGTCCTGAACACAGAATATGTGGGCTGGACAAAACACGATACGATTGTAAAAACTTTTGGAAGCATTACTTCCCAGTTCATTGACGAAGCAAACAGTGCTGCAAACTGGACAGGAAGCTGGGCAACAACCAATTCGACATATGTTTCTCCAAGTACTTCTTTTACTGATTCTCCAAGCGGAAATTATACAAACAATGTAACCCGAACTTACCAGTTCAATAACATCATTGATCTGACTCATGTTACGGAAGCAATGATCAAGTTCTATGCAAAATGGGACATTGAGGCGGATTACGATTATTGTCAATTCCAGGTCTCCAATGATAACGGAGCAACATGGATTGGTCAATGTGGAAACTATACGGTGCCCGGAACAAGTGCAAATGGTTCGGTTCAGCCCAATAACCAACCCGTTTACGAAGGAACGGAAGCAAATTGGGTATTGGAAGAAATTAACCTGAGTGATTACATCGGTGACAGTATCAAGGTACGGTTTATCTTAAAATCGGATGGTGGAACCATAGCTGACGGTTTCTACTTCGATGACTTTGAAATTTTATACAACGTGGACTATACCGGTCTTACCGAAAATGAGAAAACATTATTTCACCTGGTACCCAATCCTGCAAGTTCTTATGTGAACATTGTATTTGATCAAAATATCCAAAACGGAACGGTTGAAATTGTAAATATGAACGGGGAAACCATTTCAACGCACCCGGTAGATGGTCCAAAAGTTGAAATTCGTACGGATAAATTGTCAGTTGGAGTTTACTATGTGAAATACACCGGTTCTATTGAGCAAAAGTCTCCGGTTAAATTGGTTGTGATCCATTAATTTGTCATGTTGAGTTTCCCGGCTTTTGCCCGAAGTTATCGACACAGACAAATTTGGCTTCCTGTCCTTCTCGATAAACCGGCATAGCCGGCACTCGAAGTGACAGGAAAATAAAGACACAAAAAAGGCTTTCCATCCCGGAAAGCCTTTTTTTCACATTTATGCGATGAATGATTTTTATTGATCAATCCACTTATCATCTTTCATTTCACCAAGAATTACAACGTCTTTTGTACGTGAATAATCCTCAGCTGCAAGAAGCATTTGCTCCCTAGTATCTCTTCTGATTCGTATACCTTGTGATCCTGAATTTCTTACTTCAATGTAAAAACCATCTCGCAATCTTGCTGGTTTTGTTGGAGGTCTACCCATTTGTTTGTGTTTTTCTTCGTCTAATATACTAATACATTAAACGCTTCGATTAAAATTATATTTTTTTAGGAATCCAATAAATCTGATTCCACCTTTTGTTTGTATAGGACCCCTTGTCTTTTAAACCTGTTTGACTGGATAATCCCAACAATGGAAAAAGCCATAATCACCGGTGTAAAAAAGAAAAAACCTATACCAACTTCGTCAAAGCTCAAGCTCGACGGCGAGCTTAACATAACTAAATCCCACAGCAAAAACAGTGCCGATAAAGCCAAGCCTATTATTGACAAAATCCTATTTGTAACTCGTTTAATCTTGATCAAGCCGAGTAAAAATGTAGTTATAAAAAACAAAAAGAAGAACAAGCTGATTAAACCAGCTTCTTCTGTTTCGCTTGATCCCGAGTCGTAATAGTTGGTATACCAACTGCTATATCTGGCGGAAACCACCAAATCAATGTAGTAGAGTACAATGACACTGAATAGTGCGCTAAGGACCAAACTTGAAATGTAAAAAGCTTTATTCATCCTCAAATTTGGCGCGAATATATGACTTTATTTTGAGATTCCTAAAAAATAGACTGATTATCAAAAAAATAGCAGACGGTTACAGATCATTCACCTGGTAAAAAGTACCATTTTCATTCATCTCCATGGAAACCAAATTCCAACAAATAAACAGGACCATCAGGCGATCAATAGCTGATTTCTGCAAGTTCGATAAACGGTAAATCTTACTCAACGTAATTCCCGGATTAGTTGCGATAATTGACAACAACCGGGTTTCTTGTTCTCCTATTTTTTCAGGTTTTTTCTGATCGAAACGTTCGTGCTTCCAAACGTTCAATAATATTTTATTCGCTAGTAAGGTATGGTCTTTCCTTCTCACATAGGCTTTCCACTTCCCTTCTTCGTCCAGTGCCAGAATGGGTCGGTTTGCCGCTTTTTCAATGGAAATTTCAAGGACCAATTTCATGTCTTCCTGCCAAACACGCGATTGGAATTTCAATTTCGGTTTGGAGTACATATCAACTGCCGCTTCGATCATGTGAATTTCTTCTGTGGGATCTACTCCGGCAATTTTCCCGTTGTCCTTCACCCCTATCAGAAGTCTTCCTCCATCTGTATTTGCAAAGGCTACGAGTGTTCTTGCAATCTTTTTGGAATCATCAATTCTGAATTTGAAATCCTGTTGTTGGTGTTCTCCTTCTTTAATCAACTGTTTTACCGACTGCATCCTGCAAAAATAAGAAGAAATGCAAATTTGCCAATTTGCAAGTTTGCCATTTGACAACCAAATACCCGGGTATTTTTCCTTTACCTTAGCTATTCCAAATCTCCCAAGCTTTATTTGCCTGTTCTTTCAACATCGAAAGCCCATTCAATGCTGTTGCCCCATGTAAACGGGATTCTTTTAAAAATTTGGTCACTTCCGGATTATAGATCAGATCGATACACAAATGCTTATCGCTTAAAAATTGAAATGGAAAAGGAACACATTCGTCTGTATTGGGGAAAGTTCCAATTGGCGTACAATTCACAACGATCTTACATGCACGCAACATGTATTCATTGATATCCTCGTAAGCAAACTCCTTTTCATTCTTCGGGTTCCGTGAGATCCAAATAACGTCCAAGCCAATGTTTTTCAGAACATAAGCAACCGCTTTGGAAGCGCCTCCTGTTCCCAGGATCATTGCCCGTTCGTGTTCATTAGTCAGAAAGGGTTTGATCATCTGATGAAAACCGAACGCATCTGTATTGTATCCTGTTTTCTTGCCATCCGCAGCCAGCTGGACACAATTTACCGCACCAATCGCTTTCGCTTCTTCACTTAGCGAATCCAGGAACGGAATAATTTGTTCTTTATATGGGATTGTAACCGATAAACCTTTTAGGTCAGGAATACTAAAAACATTCTGAATCTCTGATATTTCGGACAATTCGAAATTTTCGAACTTGTAATTCAAGCCTTCCCGCTGAAATTTCTCCTCGAAGTATTGTTTCGAAAAGGAATGTCCCAAGGTCTTACCAACCAGTCCGAATTCAGGCATTTTTCTTTCTGAATTTTGATTTCAGAAAACTGATGATCATAGGTAAAGCTGAAATAAGAATAATCAATAAAACGACTTTCTCGTTATTCTCACGCACCCATTCAATTTCTCCCAGGAAATATCCGGCAATTGTCATAGAAGTAATCCATAAAACTCCACCGAGAATATCGTACATCAAAAAAGTGCGGTATTTCATTTTTCCTATTCCTGCCGCAAATGGAGTAAAAGTTCGCACAATCGGAACAAAACGAGCCATAATAATTGCTGCAACTCCCCTTTTCTCAAAAAACTCTTCTGTCTTCTTTAAGTAGGATTCCTTTACAAGCTGACGGCCTTTGATTTTCCATTCAAAAACCCCTAATCCCAATTTACGCCCAACCCAATAGTTCACATTATCTCCCAAAATAGCTGCAAAGGATAAGGAGCCCAAAATAAAGGCAAGATCCAATTTTCCATTAGCAGCAAACATTCCTGCCATGAATAACAAAGAATCTCCAGGCAAAAACGGCATGATAATCAATCCGGTTTCGATAAAAATCACCACAAAGAGAACCACGTAAATGGAATCGCTGTAATGATCAAAAACCCAGTTAAAATCCAGGTGGAATAAGTGTTTGAATAATTCTATCATCGATTAATACATTTCATAAGTTGGTTCGAAGGTTTCATACCAGGCAGTTATTCCTCCTTCCAGAATCGCAACATGCCTGAAACCGTGTGCACACTCCAATAAATTTGCAACAGATTCTGCTCTTCTGCCGGTTTTGCACATAATGATGTAATACTTCGATTTATCCATCGACTCTGCAACCTCGGGAATTTTATGCATTTGAATTTTGGTTCCTCCGATGGAGCAAATTTCAACTTCCCAGGGTTCACGGATATCTATCAGTTCTGCCTCATTATTTTGGATCAGCTGCTTACAGGCTTCGGAGGTAATGTAATTCATTCTTTTTTGGGCAAAGATAGGTTTTAATTCAAAATGATGAATTCAAAATATAAAATGGTAATTCCATCATCTGTAAAACGAACTTAGAATCTTTTTAAATTCATTTGATTTTTACCGAGATTTCCATCTCGAAAAGTGCTACCACTTCTCCATTCAAATCCCTGGCAGTTACTTTCACCCAATGATTTTGTCTTTCGTTTGTTTGAATTGCTTTCAAAACCTGTTCGCGAACAAGAGCACCTTCGTTACATGTGAACACCACATCTGTTTCCGCCCGTTTCACGAATTCTGCTTTCATTCCTTTAAATGCAAAAGAAGGCCGTACATTCAGTTCATCGCAAAAATAAAACGCATGTAATCCCGCAGTAACGTCGGCACCGACAGCCAAAGCTCCGAAATACATGCTTTTCAGGTGATTCTTTGTTCGTCTTCTCAATTTAATCCGAACAACCACTTCCTCTTCGTTGATCTCAAGTAATCTTGGACGAACATACCCGATCATCGGGATCTTGAAAATGCCCATCAAACGGAGCATCATACCGTATTTCTTCAAATTCGGATTACTCATGACCAATAAGGGATTGAATAATTTCTTTTACCGGGCGGATCGATTTCACATGCTCAATACTTGGTCCTGCACACCAAACAGTCTTATATGTAGCGCTGAATGCTGCTTTTTCCAAAGATTTCATTCCCCTGTAAAAAGTTATTGCCTTCACCCATTTTTTCAGTCGTTTGTTCCTGTTCAGAAAGCGTTCCAACCAGGATTGCTCTGTCCCTATTTCCTTTACATAGGGTGTATTGATAACCGTACATGGTGTTCCTGATAATTTAGAAGTCATTACAATGTCTTTTGCTCCGTAATCCACGCAAGCCTGCTTGTATTCTTGTGAAACCCCGGCTTCATCAGATGCTATAAATACCGACCCGATGGAGAATCCGTCAGCACCGGCCGCAATCAAATCGTCCATTTCTTTTTTTGTCCCAACACCTCCGGCAGAAATAACCGGAATGGAAATCGCTTCTTTGATACTTTTGATCAGTGTTGATGCATCCATTCGGCCTGCATGGCCACCAGCCCTGTTATTTACCGCAATAACGGCATCCGCACCCAATTCTTCTACCTTTTTCGCATAGGCCACATCGGTCACGTCGCAAAAAACCTTGATGTTTTTTCCATGGGCAGCATCAATTACTTTTTTGGGAGAACCTAAAGAAGTGATAAAAAAATCGACCCCTTCCTCGATACAAATCTTTAATTGTTCCTCCATATAAATATTGGAAGCGTTCACAATCAGGTTAATCCCGATCGGACCTTTCGCTTTTGCTTTCATCCGTTTCAGGCCTTCTCTCAAAAGTTCCGGAGAGCGGTAATTCAGAGCAGGTATTGCAGCTGCAATTCCATTTTCAGTTCCGGCAATGATCATTTCTTCATTGGAAACCAAAAACATGGGAGCCATTATAATCGGGTGTTGAATGTTCAATAAGTTACACAAGGCCAATTTTTCCATTTTCAATTGATTACATTCAAATATACAAATAATTATGCATGCATATAATTAATTCAAAATTATGAATGTGAAATTCAAAATCAACCTAAGCTTATAAGCACTTTTTGAATTTTGAATTAACAAAAAAGCCTTCCGATTATCTCAGAAAGGCTCTTCATCTTTCAAATGCTTTTATTACATTCCAAATCCGAATTTCAGACCTGTAGCAACATTGAAGCGAATTCCCGAATCCGTATATGATTGCCATCGTGTTTGTACATATCCTTGATCATCCACATAATTATCCAGGTAATTTCCGCGGATATAAAAAGTGCTTAATCCTACTCCTAAATACATATCAATGCTAAAATTGCCATCTCCTGGCCAGAACTGGAACCCCATATTGAACCGAAAGATCATTTGGTCAATATTTGACCGGTCGTCTTCCAAAACTCCTGTCAGGTCTTCATTGATATAATTGTATTTTCGATACTTAAAAACGGGAGATAAATACAGTCCTTTCATTTGATTGTCTTCCGAAGCCGGATAAAACCGGGGAGCCAGGGAAACATGAAACCCAATAGCAGCTTTTGCATCTTCACCGAGGGATTGAAATTGCCAGATTCCCAATCCGTCATTCCCTTGCCATAATCGTTGATTCCCGAAATTTAGCCCGAACTGAGAAATAGTTGGTCCAACTTCGAATTCCAAACTTACAATCCGTGCAACCCGTTGCTCATAACTGAAATTAAACTCCCCTGCTACTAATTGGGTCGGGCAAAATTTAAGTGCGAATTTTTTTTCTCCTGAACTTTCTGTTGTTTCCTGTGAATAGCTTCCAAGTGAAACTGCCGAAAGAATAATGATCCCTAAAAGGTTTTTCATACATTCAATTTAATCAAACCAAATTAACCATTTTTTTGATCAATCGAAAGTTTAAGGGTGAATTAGAATAATGAAGAAATAAAATACCGAAATTTGAACATGGCAAATTCATCAGACTGGATCAGTGCGCTTCGATTAAGGACACTTCCACTATCTATATCCGGAATACTTGTTGGTTCTTTTGTTGCTGTTTTTCAAGGCTACTGGGATCCTCTTATTTTCTCATTGGCTTTATCCACTACGCTTTTATTTCAAATCTTGTCTAATCTTGCAAATGATTTAGGGGACTCATTAAAAGGCGCTGACAACGCAGAGAGAGTCGGGCCAATGCGCGCAGTACAATCCGGAGCAATCTCCAGGAATGCTATGAAAAATGCGGTAGTTCTTACGTCGTTATTGTCATTTGTAAGTGCAGGATTATTGATTTATTTCGGTACCAAAAACCTTTCCGCAACCAGTGTTTATATTTACATTGGTTTAGCAGTGGCTGCTGTTTTTGCGGCAATTACTTACACGATCGGGAAAAAAGCTTACGGTTACAATGGTTTGGGTGATCTGTTTGTTTTTGTCTTTTTTGGGCTGGTAAGCGTAATAGGTGTTTATCCCCTGTTCTCTGACAGGCTATCGTGGATCCTGATCTTTCCTGCGATTACCATTGGTTTTCTGAGTACTTCGGTATTAAACCTGAACAATATGCGGGATCGGGAAAACGATGCAAAAGTGGGCAAGCGTACATTAGTTGTAAAGTTAGGAGCTTCCAATGCAAAAAAGTACCATTTCTTTCTAATCATCAGTGCCTTTATCAGTTGGAGTATTTTTTTAATCCTAACTAAAAATTGGCTCGGGTTTACTTCTCTTCTTCCTCTGATCCTGTTTGTGAAACACCTCGTATTTGTGGCAAAAAACACGGTCCCGAAAGAATTGGATTCCCAATTGAAAATCGTAGCTCTCGGTACCTTTTTCATTAGTGTACTTTACGTAATCAGTGTTTCTGTCAATCAATGGATCCTCTGAAACAAGCCAAAGCTTCCTTCGAGGCATTTACACTGGACTTTAAACGTCCAAGTGGAACAAGTCGCGGTATTTTAACCCAAAAGAAAGGTTGGAAACTGGTATTGACCGATTTTGAGGGAGTCACCGGATTGGGAGAATGCTCTGTTATTCCCGGCTTATCACCGGATTACATTTCGGATGAAATCTATGAACAGAAACTAACTGAAGTTTGTCAAAACCCCTTCCTGTTCGCTACCGATAAAGCGCTTCTGATTGATTATCCTTCCATTCTGTTTGGGCTGGAAAGCGCTTGTTTTGACCTGTTAAACGGTGGAAAACGCATCTATTTCAAATCGGCCAAAAGATCTTCCGGGTTCCGGATCCCTATCAATGGACTGATCTGGATGGGAGATCCAGCTTACATGCAGGACCAGATCGAAGAAAAACTTGCTTCCGGATTTACATGCATTAAATTGAAGGTCGGGGCGATCGATTTCAAACAGGAATTGAAACTATTGGAAGGAATCCGCTCGAAGTATGACGCTTCGAAAATCGTTCTTCGTGCAGATGCAAATGGTGCATTCAGTATGAATGACGTGCTTTGGAAACTGGAGGAACTGGCACAATTGGACTTACATAGCATTGAACAGCCGATCAAAGCAGGATCCTGGAATGACATGAAGAAACTTTGTGAAGAAACGCCATTACCAATTGCTTTGGACGAAGAGCTGATTGGAATCAATGAAACAAACATAAAAACAGAACTACTGGAAAAGATCAAACCTCAATACATTATTTTAAAACCAAGTTTGCACGGTGGATTCAGTGGAACTGCCGAATGGATTGAACTGGCTGAATCACGGCAGATCCCGTGGTGGATCACTTCTGCTTTGGAGAGCAACATCGGGTTGAATGCCATTGCACAATTTACTGCCGACTACAATCCGGTTTTACCTCAAGGGCTTGGAACAGGTGGATTGTATGAGACGAATTTTGAAGCTCCTTTGATGGTTGAGAACGGCAATTTATATTATTTGAAGTAAGCAAAATTACTTCATAAAGGAACCTGGTGTCAAATCGCTCGCTCTGCAATTGTAAACCTTTTAGTTAATTCGTTCACAAAACCTGCATTTGATAGTTGGTATTCGACTCTCTATCCTAATCCCGTAAACCTTTTAGTTAACTTGTTAACAGTTTTTATTTATTGATCGGAAGTTCTTTTCCTTAGCAAATAAAAAAAGGGTCCCTGCATCTGCAAGAACCCTTTTCCTGTTAATTTATATTTCTGATCTGTGTTGGGTCGGCACTAACGTTTCTCCCAATCAGTAACTTCGTTATAGGTCGGCACTAACGTTTCTCCCAATCAGTAACTTCGTTACTTCTTATCGTTCACTTCTTCAAAGTCAACATCTGTCACTTCATCACCTGAATTTCCAGTGTTTCCGCCTTGAGCTCCCTGATCTGCACCACCTGCATTTGCAGCGTTATACATTTCCTGAGAAGCAGCCTGGAAAGCGTTATTTAAACGTTCCATTGCAGCATCCAGATTTGCCATATTCTTAGCTTCAAACTCCGTCTTCAATGCAGCTAATGCATCTTCGATCGGTTGTTTTTTATCTGCAGGGATTTTATCTCCGTATTCTTTCAACTGACGCTCAGTTTGGAAGATCAAAGAATCCGCTTTGTTTAAAGTCTCAGCTTCCTGCATACGTTTTTTATCTGCATCTGCGTTTGCTTCAGCTTCAGCTTTCATACGCTTGATCTCTTCATCAGACAAACCTGAAGATGCTTCAATCTTAATGGATTGCTCTTTTCCGGTTCCTTTGTCTTTTGCAGAAATGTGCATGATACCGTTCGCATCCACATCGAATGTTACTTCAATTTGCGGCTCGCCACGACGTGCAGGCGGAATGTCTGTTAATGAGAAGCGACCTAATGTTTTGTTGTCACCTGCCATCGGACGCTCACCTTGCAATACGTGAATATCTACTGCCGGTTGGTTATCTGCAGCTGTTGAGAAAGTTTCAGACTTCTTAGTTGGAATTGTTGTATTCGCTTCGATCAATTTCGTGAATACACCACCCATTGTTTCGATTCCCAAAGACAATGGAATAACATCCAACAACAAGACATCCTTTACTTCACCTGTCAATACACCACCTTGAATTGCCGCACCAACTGCTACTACTTCATCCGGGTTTACTCCCTTTGACGGAGCTTTTCCGAAGAAACGCTGAACCGCATCCTGGATTACAGGAATACGTGTTGATCCACCAACTAAGATTACTTCATCAATATCGCTTGTAGACAATCCTGCATTTTGAAGCGCAGAACGACAAGGAGCGATTGTTCTTTCAACGATTGAAGCGATCAATTGCTCGAATTTCGAACGTTGCAAGGTTCTTACCAAGTGTTTCGGAATTCCGTTTACCGGCATGATGTATGGCAGGTTGATTTCTGTTGAAGTTGTTGAAGACAATTCGATTTTTGCTTTTTCAGCAGCTTCTTTCAAACGTTGCAAAGCCATTGGGTCCTGGCGTAAATCCAAACCTTCTTCAGCTTTGAACTCGTCAGCCAACCAAGTGATGATTGCCTCATCCACATCGTCACCACCTAAGTGAGTGTCCCCGTCTGTTGCCAATACTTCAAACACACCGTCTCCTAATTCCAAAACAGAAACGTCATGTGTACCACCACCGAAGTCGAATACCACGATCTTTTGGTCTACTCCTTTTTTATCCAAACCATAAGCTAACGCTGCTGCTGTCGGCTCGTTGATAATCCGTTTGATAGACAATCCTGCGATCTCACCTGCTTCTTTTGTAGCCTGACGCTGCGAGTCATTAAAGTATGCAGGAACCGTTACGACAGCTTCAGTTACCTCCTGACCTAAATAATCTTCAGCAGTTTTCTTCATTTTTTGAAGGATCATTGCAGAGATTTCCTGTGGAGTATATAAACGACCGTCAATATCTACACGCGGTGTGTTGTTGTCGCCTTTTACGACTTTATAAGGTACACGTCCGGCTTCTTTCTTAACATCATCAAAAGATGACCCCATGAAACGCTTAATGGAGTAAATTGTCTTTGTTGGGTTGGTAATCGCCTGACGTTTTGCAGGATCACCAACTTTTAGCTCACCACCGTCTACGAATGCTACAACAGATGGAGTTGTACGTTTACCTTCAGAATTTGCGATTACAACCGGCTCATTTCCTTCCATTACAGAAACGCATGAGTTCGTTGTTCCTAAATCGATTCCAATTATTTTTCCCATTTTATTGTTTTTTGTTTTTAATCAAAATTTCCTTCTCTAAGTCAAAGGTTGTGCCAGTGAGAAAAACAAGACATATTTTGTCAAATTTGTCAGAAACGGATTTCACAAAGAAAAAGTAACTGTCGAATTGTCACAAAACCGGTTAATCCCGATACAATTTGTCAGTTATTTGGAAATCTTTGCAAACAAAATGAGGAAGCTTATCAGTTATTCTTAATGAAACGCTGGTAGCTATTTCCATTTTCGGTTTGAATAATCAAGGTATAAACTCCCTGTTCGATTACATGGATGTCAATAGTATCGGCAAATTTACCCGATTGAACAATTTTTCCCTGACCATCAACCAGCTGATAATTTAGATTTTCATCCGCCAAATTGGAAATATGGATAAAATCAACAGCTGGATTAGGATAAATAAGCGGAGATTGAAGTGTATTCTGTTTCATTCCCAGCCATCCATTGAAACAAGGAGTAGTAATGTCGGTATTGTAAAAACTTACAATTGAATCCGCAAGCATCAAAATCCGATTCGAATTTTCGAAATTATTTCCTTCACGGGAATACATGATAGCATAATTTGCTACAGATGCTTCCTCCGGCTGTAAGACCCCTGCATTTGTACTGATCAGGAATCGGTTATAGTCCAAACTATCCGGATGGCTTATCTGATTCCATGAATTGGAATTATCCGGATTCCCATTGAAGGCAAACATTGATTCGTTCCCATTCAAATCCAACCAATCATTGCCTGTTTTTTTTCGTCCGTTCAAAAGCTCCCATGCTTCATTAATAGTACCGTAGTTATTCAGAGGCTGAATACTTGTTGATTGCCTGTTCAACTCTACAACTCCCATAGCTGGCGGATTGTTCGCATAAGTTGTGGAAGTATTCGCCGGATAATAAGTGTAAGCCACTCTTTTTGAAGAATCACAACCATAAAGTGGATGGTTTGCATTCAATTCATAATCAAGCAACACACCGTGGTGAAAATCGGTATACGTATTGGGGCTCCTGTTTACCACCCCAACATCCATAAATGTTACCTCATTCAAATACGTGGAATTACTGAACTGGTAGAACAAATAATACATGTCCACTCCTAACTGGGATCCGCCTGAATAAGTATGAATATTATCCGAATCATTCTGAATCATGAAAATTGCTTTACATCCTTTAATGATCGGATAATCACCAAGCTGATAATTATAGTTATTATCATGATTAATATCAACGTAAGGAAAAAACTCAGGCCAGTTAAATACAACGGAAAGTGTATTACTTGAAGGCGGTAAAACTGTGCTGCAATCTACAGAGTCAGGATCATTGACACACATCCAATACAAATGATATGCATCCATTTCAGATTGCGAAATTTCAAACATCCAGGGCATTGACGGACTGGAATTTGCATTTCCGGGTCCGGGAAATACGTCCGTTCCATTTAAATCTCCTCCCAGGCAAGTATGTAGCTGTCCATTGGAATCCTGACCGGCATACCAAAACTGCATTTGATAAAATTGCGCAAATCCATTCACTTTCGGCACCAGGTATCCTGCCTCACCGGTTGAAAAGTTATGTAATTGTGTTCCCGTATTACTAAAAGTTGCCTTTGTGTTATTGTGATCAAGTGTGAGATAATTGACCTGGCTTATACTGCAAAAAGGAATCAGCAAAAATGCCAACATGTAATTTAAGTTTGATTTGGTTGTCATGATTATTCGTATTTTGATTTACTCAGAATACAACGTCCTATGCATGTCAACCGTTGGGAACAGGCAAAAACTTCTTTCAGGAATTATGAATAAGTACCTGTAATCTAGCTTGTTAATTTTCGCCTGAACACTAAATAATAAACCGGAATTCCTGTCAAAATCAACACAATACTTCCAAACGTATCCCAAAAAGTAAACACCGTTAAAGAAACACAGATTACTACCGCAAAAACCAAATACAGGAATGGAATTACCGGATATCCGAAAGCTTTATATGGTCTTTCTGCATCAGGCATGGTTCTTCTTAATTTGAATAATCCAAGGATAGTTACAATATAGAATACCATTGAACCAAATGTCGCAAATTTGATCAAAATGCCATAGGAACCGGAAAAACATAGTGCAATTGCCCATAAGTTCTGAATCCACATGGCCCAGGCAGGTACACCAAAGCGGTTTAACTTACTTGCTTTATTAAAAAACAAGCCGTCTTTCGACATTGCATAAAATAAACGTGAACCGGCCATGATCAATCCGTTGTTGCAACCGAAAGTAGAGATCATGATCAGGATTGCCATCAGCATATTTGCAACATTTCCAAACAACATGAACGCTGCAGATGTTCCTACTCTATCTGAACTGGCAAACTGGATCCCGGTAGATTGAACAGTTTCTCTTGTGTAGACAAAATCTCCTTCGAATGGTGTTCCATGAAGTGGAAGCAAACCCAAATAAGCTACATTGGCAAGAATATACAAAATGGTCACAATGAACGTTCCAAGGAACAAAGCACGTGGCAGGTTTCTTTCAGGATTGCGGATATCTCCGGCAATAAAGGTCACATTGTTCCATGCATCCGAAGAGAACAAGGAATTGATAATTGTAGTTGAAAGTACAATCATTAAACCAACTGCTGTCAGATCGGTTGTTACCCAGCCACCCGCTTCTTTTTTGGTAGATGTAGCTTCCCACATATTGTAGAAGTTTTCATCAAAAAAACCGGAATAAAACCCCACAATAATTCCGGCAACAATCAAAACAGCCAATGCAATGAGTTTGGAACTGGTAAATATGGCCTGGATGATCTTCCCGTAATTAATCCCCCGAACATTGATGATCGTAAGAATCAAAATTGTTCCTACCCCAACGAAATTTGCTCCGTTGATCTTTACCGCACCATATTCAAGCAAAGTTTTATCGACCAAAACGGGAAAGAACACTCCGGCAAATTTTCCGAAAGCAACCCCGACAGCAGCAATTACCCCGGTTTGAATCACAGCAAAAGTTGTCCAGCCATATAGAAATGAAGGTAGTTTTCCCCAGGCTTCACGGATATAAACAAATTGTCCGCCTGCTTTCGGGAACATTGCTGCCAGTTCACCGTAACTCAAAGCTCCGAAAAGGGTAATGATCCCGGTAAGTAACCAGGTAACGAGCAGCCATCCGGAACTTCCCAGGTCTCGGGACATTTCCGATGAAACAATGAAGATCCCGGAACCGATCATACTTCCTGCAACCAGGAAAGTGGCATCTAAGAGTCCCAGCGATTTTTTAGTTGTGTTTTCTTCCATAAGCAATAATAAAAAAGTCCCGTCGTAGCTGACGAGACTTTAAAGTAGTATTCCAATATAATTATTCTTCTGTTGATTCTTCATCATGGTGGGTAATCGAAGCATCCAAATTGTAATGATTCAGATTACTTTTTCTACGGCTGTACAGGAAGTAAATGATAATTCCTAAAGCAAGCCAGCTCAACGAAAGCAATTGTGCATCAATACTCAAATTCCACATCAGGTAGATATTGATCGCGATACCCAGAACCGCTATAACAGGAAGAGCCGGAACTTTAAATGTACGTGGTAAATTCGGCTGTTTCACCCGAAGCACCCAAACCGCGATACAAACCATCAGGAAGGCAAACAATGTTCCGAAACTGGTCATGTCGGCAAGCTTGTTGATCGGCGTAAAAGCCGCCACCGTTGCAATGATAACTCCAAGGATGTACAAATTGCGTTTCGGAGTTCCTGAAACCGGGTTAATTTCTGAAAAGACTTTAGGAATCAATCCATCTTTTGCCATTCCAAGGAAAATGCGGGATTGTCCCATGATCATTACCATCAATACGGAAATCAAACCAACAGTCGCAGCAATGGTAATCAAAGAACTTGCCCATTTTTGACCTGCGATATCAAATGCATATGCAACCGGGGCTTTAATCGCATCCGGATAAGCGCCTTTCGGATCAAAGTCCTGGTAGTTCATCATTCCCGTTAACACTAAGGAAACCAATATGTATAAGATTGTACAGATTAATAAAGAAGCAACGATGGCAAACGGTACATCTTTCTTCGGATTAATCGCTTCACCGGCTTGGGTTGAAACTGCATCAAAACCTACGTATGCAAAGAAGATGGCTGCTGCTCCGGAGACAATTCCTGTCACCCCATAAGCATCATGTGACACACCATCCTGAACAATTTTCTTTACCTCAGGAATAAACGGAGACCAATTGGCCATGTTAATAAAGAATAACCCCGCAATAATTACAAACAGTACAGCCGATACTTTCAGGATTACAATGAAGTTATTGGCTTTAGCTGCACCTTTGGTTCCTCTTACCAAAAGCCCAACCACTAATAAAACAATCAGAAAGGCAGGTAAATTCATCGAGAAACCTGATCCGGTA
This sequence comes from uncultured Fluviicola sp., assembly GCA_966212075.1. Taxonomy (GTDB): domain Bacteria; phylum Bacteroidota; class Bacteroidia; order Flavobacteriales_D; family Crocinitomicaceae; genus Fluviicola. Next base: position 84,514 of record CBIHOM010000005.1, on the reverse strand, counting down.
TAACTCGCAGGATCGGTGGTCAGATAATCAGGTAAGACTATGTGAAATATTTTGAGGAGTTTATTAAAATACCCGGACCAGGAAACAGCGACTGTCATTGATCCCATTGCATATTCCAAAACGAGTCCCCAACCAATGATCCAAGCCAAAAGTTCACCGATTGTTCCATAAGCATAAGCATAGGCAGATCCTTCAACCGGTAAAATTGCAGCAAATTCCGAATAACATAAAGCTGCGAATACACATGCAATTCCGGCAATTACGAAAGAAAGCGATAAAGCAGGTCCCGCATGATAATACGCTCCCGTTCCGGTTAGGACGAAAATTCCACCCCCGATAATTGCACCAACACCAATAGCTGTTAAGCTCCATTTTCCGAGAACACGTTTCAATTGACTTTTCTTCATGTCCGCTTCAAAAGCGCTCATTGGTTTTTTACGCCATACACTGCCTGCCATATTTAAGTTTTTTAGTTTTCAAGTCGCTAAAGATAGAAAAAATGTGAATGAATGCTAAAATCTAAATATTTGTTCCAAGATTTAACTTACCTTATTTACTTTACTAAACTTTCAATTACATTTGATATAAATAACAGCATTCTATGTGGATTTTTCGTTTTAGTGCAAACCTTAAAAACTTTTTCAGACTGCTGTCGATCATCCGGATCATTGCAGGTCACTATGTTGCCAACTGGCTGACAACCGGCCCTTTGCGTGTGATCTTCGATCCGAGAGGAAACAATCGAAAGACACGTTCTGAAAGATTACGCCTAATTATTGAAGACCTGGGGCCCACATTTATCAAATTCGGACAAATCCTTGCAGACAGGCCGGACATTGCATCGGAAGGTTTGCGCATGGAATTGAAAAAACTGCAATCCGCAGCACGTCCGATGCCTGATGATATTGCCTTACAGATTATTCAAAACGAAATCGGAGCTTCCATCGACACCGTTTTTTCTACATTTAATGAGAAACATATTGCCTCGGCTTCCATTGCGCAGGTTTATGTCGGTATTTTGCACACAGGAGAAAAAGTTGTTCTGAAAGTTCAGCGCCCGAATATCCGGAACAAGATCCGTTTGGATATCAAACTGCTTCAGATTTTCGCTCAAAAAATCCAAAATCAATACCCGGAGATCAGTAATTTCAACCTGATCCGTTTCATTGAGGATTTCGGAGACATCATGCTGAAAGAACTTGATTTCATGAACGAGCTTTCGAACATGATGCGTTTCACCCATATGTTCAAAGGAGATAACCGGATATATGTGCCGAAGGTTTACAGCAAATACTCCACATCGAAATTATTGGTCATGGAATATGTGGAAGGTGAACCTCCTGACAACCTAAACAACCTGGTTTCCAAAGGATTTATCCCGAGAACGATTGCGGAAAACGGGATCAACGTTATTTTGACCATGATCCTGAAACACGGTTTCTTCCATGCGGACCCGCATTCGGGAAATATGTTCATTCGCAGAGACAACCAGATCGTATTGATCGATTTTGGAATGTGTGCAAGCTTAAAACCCAAGCAAATCGACGGATTGATCGACTTCCTCATCGGTTTCTCTGAAAACAATCCGCATAAAATTGCTAAAGCTTTATTGAAACTAACTGAAGTGGAAAACTTCCGCGACATGGAAAGCCTGGAATTTGAAATCAAGGAATTGACCCTGAAATACACCTATTACTCCTACGATGATGTAGATATTTCAGGATTATTCACGGATACGTTCAGGTTATTAATGAAATATGGAATTACTATTCCAAGTAACTTGTATATGCTTTTGAAAACCTTGGTTACTATTCAAAAAGTAGCAGAGTCCCTGCATGTAAAGCTGGATATGATCGCTATGATAAAACCTTATGCAGCTGACAAAATCAAGGAGCGCTTTTCATGGAAGAATATCAAGTCCAAAATTGTCAACTCTGCGGAGGATTATTTATACCTGGTAGAAACACTTCCAAAAGATATCAAAGCAATCGTTACCAGTTTCAAACACGAAGGGCTTCGACACAACATCAGACTGGGAGAAGAAGGGAATACGATCGGGAATACGGAAATCAGGAGACACGTTTATCGTTTCGGTGCGATCATGTTGTTGGGAATCCTTTTAATTTCTTCCACTCTTCTAAAGGTTTACAATGTGAAAACGGTGATCTATAATTCCAAAGGAGAGCCATTCATGAAGTCTGCATTTGGGAATTTTCCCGATGTCTTCTTCGTAACGACCGTCATCATATCTGTTTTCGTAGTACTTCGTTTAATGTTTAGGGCCAAATAAATCATGAATCCATTTCAATCTAAAATTAACCAAACCAAAACCCATTTCAACAACTCAGATGTTGATCTGGGATTTCGAAACCTGGTAGACTGTGTTCTGGACACGGCTGATCAGGGATTTTATAAAAAAACGATCGAACTGGTTTCCTGGAAGGAACAAAATCCGGATGATCGTGATCAATTTGTTCAGAAGTCATTCAACTTACTCCAGGAACTGGAGCAATTAAATCTCAACGGTAAAGAAAACAACGAAACTCTTGCAACTGTAACTGATTTAAGAAAAAAATACAGCAGAAGTTCTTTTGAGATCGGACCGATAAGTATTCAAATCCATCCCGGTGAGATTTGGGGACTGGTTGGTGAGAACGGGAACGGGAAGACGTCATTGCTCCGTGTCATTGCGAAGGATCTTTCTTTTGACGATGGGACCATCACTTTTTCAGATGATCTGGAACAGATGAAGCTGTACAATCAGCGTTCCCATTTGGCATATATCCCGCAGCGCACACCGAAATGGCATGGATCGTTAAAAAGTAACCTCAAGTTTACTGCAAGCCAATACGGTATTTTCGGAGAAGAAAACGAATTATTGGTTTTGATGTACATTATCCGTTTCGGTCTATGGTCTTTTCGCAATTATAAATGGAACGAATTGTCTTCTGGGTATAAAATGCGTTTTGAACTGGCCCGGACCTTTCTTCGGAAACCCAAATTACTTTTACTGGATGAACCCTTGGCAAATTTAGATGTGCTTGCCCAACAACTGATCCTGGAGGATTTAAAACTGATGGCAGCAAGTTTGTCCAATCCATTGGGAATCATCTTAAGCTCCCAGCAGCTTTTTGAAGTTGAAAAGGTTGCGGATAAAGTCATCTTCCTGAAAAAAGGAAGCCCGGTTTATATCAATCAATCCAAAGAAGAAAATGCACCGGATGAAATTGAAAAAACTATTTTGGAGATAGACCTTCCGATTTCAAAAGAAGAACTGTCGGGAATCATGAGCGGCTTTCCGGTTGAGCAAATCCAATTCAACGGGGGAATTTTCATTATCCACATTTCCAAAAAATCCTGTATGAATGAGGTGCTGCAAAAACTGATCGATTCCAAGGTGCAAATCACCTACATCCGGGACATCTCCAAATCATCCAGACGATTTTTCATTCAAACTACCTGACTATGAATTTGCTAAAAAAACTTGATCTATTCTTACTGGAAAAATTCCCTTTACTTTGGCATACCAAACTGTTATATGCCTGCTTTTTTTCAGTTGTAACCAGCTTGCTTTTCTATTTATGGGGATTTGTTTTTACCAATGAGTCCAACATTATCCGTCTTTCCGGGAATCTCTATTTTGAGAAATCAAATGCCATGCTCTGCCTGTTTATCCTGGATGCAATTTTCATTATTATCTGGGCACTCTCGTTTTACCGGAAAAGTGCAGTGAAAAACCTGTATCCGTTGCAACGGTTTTATTTCACACGTCTCTTCTGCTCCTTCCTGATTATTTTCTGGAGTTTAACCTGGCCGTCTACAACCTTCAATTGGGGAGTTCAGGCAAAGATCCGAAAACTTGCTCCTCTTGAAGAATTAAAAGCGAACATTCAAACGATCAATTTTGCGGATGCTTTTTTATTTGACAATGATTTTACCTATAGCAATTATATCGACACATATCATCCGAATATAACAGAGATTGAATTCGACTATAACAATTCAAGCTGGAAAAACCTGCCCACATCCATGCTCATGGATTCAGCGAAAATAGTTGCCGATACCCTGTTAAAAAAACATGAAGACTTGTCAGGAACCTCTTACACAAAAGACGATCTCAAACAAGCGGTATATTCACCTTCTCTTCATCCGGAAAACAATGACACAATTGAAAACAGACTCGTTCAATTTTTGGTTGTAAAATCAGTAGTCCATCAACAGAAATGCTATGCAACCCAGGAGACTGATTATTTGATCGAAACCAAAAAACTAAAACAGCTCTGCCCGAATACCTTGTACGATATTCGTAATTTCTCCAAACGTGGATTGTCTCCGAACTATTTCGAATACGAACAATACAAAAATATCTTTCATGAATATGCTGAAAGAGGAAATCATTTCAACTCTCTATATCATTACGAGGATTATCCATCGGTATTCTCTATTGAAGCGAACAAATCATTCAATGCCTTTTTGTCCCGAAGCAAGAAAGCCGATGTACTTGAATTGTTGAATAAATATGAACAATTACTGACCAAACATCAAATCGGACACTCACTCAACATCCCCGAAATCTTAGATTATGTCTGGAAAAGACAACAAAAAATGAACTTCTCACCGATCGTTGGTGAATCTGTTAATGATTCCAAGAAAGCTAAATTGGACCTGATAAAATATGGTAACCTGGAAAAATATGAAGCCTATAGAGCCCAAACGAATGGATATGAGCAACCTTTGTATTTTGTTGAAAAAGAGCAACTGGAAGATTTGTTTTCAAACTCTTTGGCTGCACATGATCCAGCGGTAAACTGGACAAGTTTTATCATCAACATCTTTTTTGCTCTTGGTTTTGCTTTTGTATTTTTCCTGTTTGCGATCGGTAACCCGATCAACCTGATTATTGCAGCTTCAGTTGGTGGAGTGTTTGTAATTCTCAATGTACTTTTCTTCCTGGCATTTTTGGAGCCCTCTTATTCAAATTATGAATCCAGGCCCGATCCGGAGTTCAGATTATTCTCACAATTGATGGTCTTCTCTGTCATTCTGTATTCCCTGTTCTATATTTTCTATCACGGTAAAAGAGTTTCAAAAAGGCTTCTTCTGATTGTACTTAACCTGTGTTTTGCATTGACGGCCTTATTCCCTGTTTTTTTATTCTTATTCCTGGAATCAGTTCTGAAAAGAGAATATGTGGATGCATGCCATGACTCACATACTTTGCACAGCATTTTTTACTATTGGGTGCAGGATCCGATCGTGATTTGGATCTCCGCTTTTGGAGCAATTCTCTTATTTACTCATTTCATAAAAGCTGTTTTGGCAAAACCTGAATAAGAACGAAAAGTCCCGATATCCATTGATGCTGCGATCAAGGTTTAAAAACTATCGGGGTCAAATTTGTTCGCGGAATATCGGTGTAAATTAACTATTTCAGCTACATTTGTGGCTCTCAAAAAGAGAACTAAAAAGCATTCACAAGTTAACAGTAATGACAGTACACGAAATTCGCAAACAGTTTTTTGATTTTTTTGCGTCGAAAGGGCACCAGATTGTTCCTTCAGCACCAATGGTTGTGAAAAATGACCCAACCTTGATGTTTACAAACGCCGGAATGAACCAGTTCAAGGATTTTTTCCTTGGAAATGCAGTTCCGAAAAACCGTCGTGTCGCCAATTCTCAAAAATGTTTACGTGTTTCAGGAAAACACAATGACCTGGAGGAAGTGGGTGTCGATACTTACCACCACACCATGTTTGAAATGCTTGGGAACTGGTCTTTCGGAGACTATTTCAAGGAAGAAGCAATTGCATGGGCCTGGGAATTGTTGACCGAAGTGTACAAAATTCCAAAAGACCGTTTGTATGTAACGGTTTTTGAAGGTGATGAAAAAGACGGAGTTCCAAAAGACCAGGAATCGTATGATATCTGGAAAAAATACATTGCTGAAGACCGCATTATTTTGGCTTCCAAAAAGGATAATTTCTGGGAAATGGGTGATACGGGCCCTTGCGGTCCTTGTACGGAAATCCATGTGGATAACCGTACCAAGGAAGAGCGTGTGAAAAGCGATGGTAAGATCTGGGTAAACCAGGATCATCCGCAGGTCATCGAAATCTGGAACAACGTTTTCATGCAGTTCAACCGGAAAGCAGACGGAAGTTTGGAATCCCTACCCGCAACGCATGTGGATACCGGAATGGGGTTGGAACGTTTAGCAATGACCCTGCAAGGAAAAACTTCCAACTACGATATCGATTTGTTCCAAACGTTGATCCGCCATATGGAGAAAGTCTCCGGAAAGACCTATGGAGAAAATGAAACCATAGATATCGCATTGCGCGTAATTGCAGATCACGTGCGTGCAATCGCATTCTCTATTGCTGACGGACAATTACCTTCCAATACCGGAGCAGGTTATGTGATCCGCCGTATTTTGAGACGTGCTGTTCGTTACGGCTACCAAACTCTCGGATTGAAAGAGCCATTCCTTTCAGGTTTGTCTGTTGTGCTTTCTGAAGTTATGGGAGATCCGTTCTCCGAACTGATCAAGCAAGGTGAATTGGTTGAAAAAGTGATCCGCGAAGAAGAATTATCTTTCTTCCGTACATTGGAGCAAGGAATTAAACGAATCGAAAGCCTGATTTCAAGTGCAAAAGGTGAAAACAAAACAATCCTGGACGGAGTTTCCGTTTTTGAATTATATGATACTTATGGTTTCCCATTCGATTTAACCAGTTTGATTGCTCGCGAGAACGATCTTTCTGTGGACGAAACTGGTTTCAACGTTGAATTGACCAAACAAAAAGACCGTTCCAGAGCTGCTACAGCCATTGAAACAGATGACTGGGTTCAGTTGATTGACGATTCGGTAGAAGAATTTGTGGGTTATGATTACCTGGAAACTGCTGTCGAAATTGTAAAATACCGCAAGGTTTCTCAAAAGCAAAAAACCTTTTACCAATTGGTTTTCTCCAAGACTCCATTCTACCCGGAAGGAGGAGGACAAGTTGGTGATACCGGAAGAATTTACAACGATTCGGAATCGGTTGTCATTTTTGATACCAAAAAAGAGAACAACCTGATCGTTCATTTGTCGGAAACTCTACCTTCCAATCCGAACAAGCCTTTTACCGCTGAAGTAAACGAACAAAAACGCAAATTATCTGCTTACAACCACTCGGCTACTCACCTATTGCATCATGCATTGAGAACCGTTTTAGGAACACATGTGGAACAAAAAGGCTCATTGGTAAATCCGAACTACCTGCGTTTTGACTTTTCTCATTTCTCCAAGGTAACAGATGAAGAATTGGCAAAGATCGAATCATTGGTAAGCGAAGCAATTCGTGCAAGCATTGACCTGGATGAAAGACGCAATGTTCCGATCGAAGTGGCAACTGAAATGGGGGCTATGGCTTTGTTCGGTGAGAAATATGGGGATACGGTCCGGGTAATCAAATTCGGTGATTCGGTAGAATTATGCGGAGGAACACACGTGAAGAATACAGGTCAGATCGGTTTATTTAAAATTCAATCCGAGTCCGCGGTTGCGGCGGGTGTGCGCCGTATTGAAGCAATTACGAATGTTGCTGTTGAGACTTACTATGCAGACCAGGAATCGAAATTGAAATCTGTAAACGAATTGCTGAAAAATCCGAAAGACGTTTCAAAAGCAATTGAAGATCTTATCTCCAAAAATAATCAGCTTCAGAAACAGGTTGAGAACTTCAAAAAAGAACAGGCCAAATTGGTGAAAGCTGACTTGAAGACTAAAATTGTGCCGAAAGGTGACTTTTCGTTCCTGGAATCCATTATTGATTTGGATGCCGGTTCAGTAAAAGATATTTTGTTCCAGCTAAAGGGAGAAGTTCCAAATTTATTTGCAGTAATCGGATCAAAAGAAGACGACAAGTGCGCCGTAAGTATTTTGGTTGACGAGAACCTGGTATCAACGAAAGGCTGGAACGCAGGAAACCTGGTTAAATCGGTAGCCCCTTTGATCCAGGGTGGCGGTGGCGGACAGGCTTTCTTTGCTACGGCAGGTGGAAAAAATGCAGCAGGGTTAGCTGAGGCTATTGAAGCTGTTAAACAAACGATCGCTTAATTAACGGCGTACTTTCGAACGGATAAACGAAAGGGCTTTCCGGATATAATTGATGGTTTCGTTCTCCAGAGAGAAAAGGTAGATCGGACCAAAAAATAATACAACGACTAGAGTGGATTCAAACAAAAACTGGATCCACTTGTTGCTTATAAGCCCTTCCGTGAACTGTCCGGTAAACAGCGTAGCAACACCCAGCCCGATAATAATAAACTGATTTCGGTGAAACGGATGAAGCTTATATACATACCAAACAAACAACAACCTTCCTACATTGTATACCAGCAAGGCAATTGAAGTTGAAATAGCCGCACCTGCAATTCCCCACATCGGGATCATCAGGTAGTTTAACAGATAAACTGCAATTATCAGAAACAAGGTGAAAAAAACATCGTAACGGTATTTCTTGGAGGTCGAAAAGATCGCTCCGTTCAGCCCGAAATACATATCCACCAGCTTTCCGATCATTATAAAGAAGAATACCCAGATTCCTTCCTTAAACTCCGGTTTTAAAAACGAGAACAGGAATTCGATATTTACCCAACAGAACAGGAACATTGCCAAACCGATCACCAGGCAAACCGAACTTACTTTGGTATACAACTCTTTCATCTTACCAAACTCCCGATGCTTCCAGTAATCTGAAACCAGCGGTGCGCTTACTCTCACAATCGACTTATACGGAACCTGGAGTACGCTGGTCAGAAAAATAACGGTAGTAAAAACTCCCGTTGCATCTAAGCCCACAATTTGCGCAATCATAAGTACATCCAGTGAATTTACCCAAACGGCCCCCAGCGTATTGATATAAGAAAAGGATGAAAAATAAAAAACGATCCGCTTTAATCTTTTCGGAATCTGAATGGAAGACAGTCTCACATTAAACTCATTGATTCTTTTCAGGTAAAGCACCAAAATCATTGTCGGTATGATGTATAAAAGACTATGTAAACCTACAAACAAATCAAAAGAGATCAAATTCAACCACTTTAGGATGAGTATCACAGTTGTAGCCAGACGAAATACTACTTCGTAAGCAAAAACAGCAATAACATTTTTGTACAGGCTTCTAAGGTAAACTTCCAAAACCATGAAGAGCACGTACGAAATCCCGATTGGGAGAACCCAATAATAATAGTCGAGGAACATCGGTGATTTCTCCATGTATCCGTTCTGGATCTGATCCCTGAAAAGAATATACAGCGCAGAATAAACCAGGATTCCCACACCGACAATCAATAACAGGAACGTTAGAAACCCGTGGTGTTTTTTTGCTTCATTCCTTACGAACGGGAAGAACTTCCATGTTGCATAGACAGTTCCGAAATTGGCCAGTTGCGCAAACAGTGTACCGATCGAAATAATCAGGTTGATCAACCCGATTTGGGCAGTTGAAAGAATAACCAGAAATAAAACACCCTTATTCAAATAACCAATCAAAATTCCCAGGTAAGAAACGATTGTTGTTCTGAAAGCATCTTTTTGAACTATTCCCATGGATTTTTAAGCGAAAGACAAAGTTAAGCTAAAATGGGAATCCGTTGCGAAATAGGGTGAAATTAGTAGATGTTGGCAAAAATGAATAACTTCGGAACGAGAAAACAGTCCGTATTAAAAGGGATTGGAAGTACTTGATACGAAATAAAGAATGGAACAAAAGGATTTGCTCACCGAAAGGAAATTTTGGGAAGATTATTGGAACAACAAACGGGACGAACTAATTGGGGAGGTAGAACAAAAAGGTTATCAACACCGGGAACTGGACACCATAATTGCAAATAAACATATTGCTTCCATTATTGAATTGGGTGGTTTTCCGGGAACTTTTTCTGTTTATGTCAAAAAGAAGTACAACCTGGAAACTGCTTTGGTTGATTATTTCATTGACCGCTCGATTGTCGAAGATTTGCTTTTAGCAAATAAGCTCGAAAAAGACAGTATCCATCTGTTGGAGGATGACCTGACGTTAACACATGAGATTACCAAAAAATTTGATCTGGTCTACTCGCTCGGACTGATCGAGCATTTTAAGGACACAAAAGGAATTATTCAACGGCATCTGGATTTCCTGCAACCTGGAGGTGAATTACTGATCATTATTCCAAATTTCAGGGGGATTAATGGCTGGTTGCAACGAAAATTCAACCGGCCTAATTATGATGTGCATAACATCGCCTGTATGGACATTGATTTCCTGAAATCCGTTGCCAAAGAGCTGAAAATTGAAAATGTTTCCGTTTATTATATGGGGAAATTCAGCATCTGGCTGGACAATATAAAAGAACAGTCCGTTTTTGTAAAGGTGCTTGTCAAAATGTTATTTGTTTTGGGTAAAGTGGCCACAAAAATTATCCCTGTCGACAGCAAATTGTTTTCACCGTTTATCGTTATCAGAGGGAATTCCTCAAAGAATTGATTGGTATAATTCGATAAACCGGCGTGAAACTATTTGTTCTGAAAACGTGTTTTCCACTTTTTCGATGCATTTTTCTGCAATGTCTTTTTGCGCAATTACCCATTCAATTCCATTAACCAGATCTTGTGTATCGCGGTAATTGGCAAGATACCCGTTTGTTTTGTGATCAATGATGTCTGGAATTCCGCCAATGCTGAATGCAACAGCCGGAGTACCACACGCCATGCTTTCAATAATGGTATTGGGCAAATTCTCTTCCAAAGACGGTGTTACAAATAAGTCAGCAGCATTGTAACAATCAACAATCTCATCTACTTTACTCAGGCTTCCCAAAAAATGAGTTGGGAAATGAAAATCAATGTCTTCCTTGTTCTTCACATTCCCCATAACAATTATCTCCACATGATTCTTTATTTCAAGATCCGAATCGCGGATTGCTTTCATGGCATTTACCAGGTACTTGTATCCTTTTCGCTCGTCATCCACCCTGGCAGCCGCATATAAGATCAAGGTTTTATTTTCCGGCAAATTAAATGTCTTTCTCGCAATAGATTTTTCTTTTTTCAGAAAGATACCGGTATCAATTGGGTTTGGAATTGTAGTTACTAAATTCCGCTGAAGCAAACTACTTTGTTTGGCGAGATCAGCCAGCCAATTACTACAGGCAATAAAAGTCATGTTCGAATCGTAAGCATGTCTTTTTTTCTTCAGTGATTTGTAAGATAAATCCGTTGGACCAGCGTTTTTCAGGAATTGGCAATTCCCACAGTCTTTTGTAAAATTCATACATCCGCGCGAATGATGACAACCACCTGTAAAATACCACATATCGTGCATTGTTACGAAAACCGGTTTTCCCAAATCGACCAGTTGTTTGATATTCTTGTAGGAGAGAAAACTTTGGTTGGTCCAGTGAATGTGCAGAATATCGGCTTCCTTCACCAATGGATTTTTACTGATATCAGTCCCGAAATAAGCTGTGGAAAAGGCAAAACGTTCTTGTTCGGACACTTCAAAAGGGATAAAAAGGATTTTTTCCAGGTAAAACCTGTATTTCCTGATCAGCTTTTTATACCTGGTGTCTGCCACTTCATATACCTGTTCATTTCTTGTGTCATTTTGACGCAGATTCACCAACAGCTTTGCTTCTACTTCAGTGCTTTTATTCAGTGCCTTGAGAAGCCGTTTGCATGCAATTGCTGCTCCTCCCTGCGCTTCGTAGGTATTAATGAGCAAAACTTTCATGCAATTTTTGTTTAAATTCTTTTTCGTCCAGGCGTTCAAAAGCGTCGATCATACTATTCCGGGAACAGTTGTAAATGTGCACATTTCTCTTTTGGGCATATTTCTCCAATTCCATGTAAGCCCTGAAGACTTTAACAGAGCTTTCAAGCAATTCCACCATAGTCCTTCTGTTGCTCCCACTGTACAAAACAATTGGTTTGATCTCGTTGTTTTCCGAATAGAGGTGCCTGTCCCGAAGTTCCAAAAAGTTGTCTTTGTTTACAGTCACATTGGCATGCCAGTCGTTTTCAGCCCCAAACAGGAATATGTTTTTTGTCGATTTCCTTGCCAGGATAAATAATGTAAATATCAATACGTTCTGGCATTGCGGAGTGGCTAAATTCCAGTCATACAACAAGTGGCTGACAGCAGTAAAGCCACCCTTGGCCGGAACATAATTGACGAAATGCACTTTGAATTTACTGTTTTCTTTCAATCGTTGAACGAGCAACGATTTACGGTATTTGTACGGAACATAAAAGTCCATTTCCCATTGGATATTGCCCGTTAGAATTGCAAATGTATTCCCGACATTTCCTTTGAAATCGGGAGCATTCACGAAAAAATCCGGATCCAGGAGAAAATAACTTCGGGGTTTCAGTTCGAAGAAAAATTCGGACAGGCAAAAATGATTTACCACGGCCAGATGAGTCTTTTTGAAAACTTCCAGGTAATTCTCAATATCGTTTTTCAGTGATGGCCCATTACCCATCACAACCATATTTTCATCAACTGATTTTTCCATCGGAATGAAGTAATTGCTTTTAAAAACAACCTTTCCCAAATTGAGAACCGTCTGAAAAAATTTACTAATCATGCTTTCCTATTTGAATATACGTATCCAATACCTGTTGTTTCAATTTGGTTACAATGTCTTTTGTCAAAGCTGCTTTTGACCGGATTTGCTCATGATTGATTCCGGATAAAAGGTGCTCAATCTCACTTTTCATTTGCCCGTTTTCAGGAATGAACCAGGCAGCAACTTTAAACATTTGCCAGTTGTCACTTCGTTCATTTCCACAAAATATAATCGGACAGCCCAGGGAAATCGCTGTTACGGCTTTTGACGGAACTGCCACATGTGTCCACGACGACCTGAGCGTCACCAAATGAACATCGATATACTTCAAATGTTCTTGCGGAATACCATTTTCCAATATTACGACATGTTTAAACTTCCTGGCAAATTTTTTCATTTCTTCTGCATGGATACCATAAGCTGAGAAAATAAATTGAAATCCGAGGTAAGCCGAAACTTCTATCATTTGCTTGATAAAATCCGGGTTGTGGGCCTGCCCGATATTCCCGAAATAACCCAAATTGATTACCCCCGCATTGTACCAGGTTGGTTTTTCGTCTTCTACAGCAACTTTTTCCTCTTCCAGGCTCACTCCGGCAGGCAAAATTAACACCGGGACTTTGGCTGAATAATGTTGTTGAATGTGCTTGGCTTGTTCTTCACCCAAGGCAATCAGCAAATCCGGGGGATTTTTATACGTTTTCTTCAATAAGAACCGGTAGATCAGGTTTGTCTTTCTCAAGGTATTCGCAGAAACAAAACCTTCGGGGAAAAGATCAAGCGACCAAAAAGCCCATTTCTTTTTCCTTGCAAGCAACATGGATGCCCACATAGGAAGCAACGGTGGACTGGAGGTGCAAATAACCAAATCTGACGGAGTTTTTTTGCTTTTTTTGACCAGCATATAGCCGTCAATGAGCATATTCAGCAATTTGCCAATTTTTGTATTTCCACGGAATCGTTGTTTCAATCGGATCACATTCCCGAAAATTTCCATCGAAGCCGTATTTCCGTCTGCGTCAGTATCCATGCAAAGAATTGTTACCTCTGCATTTGAACCTTTAACCAGGTAACCGGCCATTTGATTGGCAAGCACCCCATTTATATTTTTATTGGGAGGATAATGTCTTGAAACAATCGTTATCTTCAAAACGCTTCCTTTTTCATTTGAGCCAAAAATGAAGAATAAGCTTTGCGTATACCTTCTTCAAGTTCGGTAGTTGCTTTCCAACCCAATTGATTGATCCTGGAAACATCCAATTGTTTTTTAGGCGTCCCGTCCGGCTTTGAAGTATCAAAAACGATCTCACCTTCAAATCCGACGATCCGCTTCACTAAACGGGCTAAATCCGCAATGGTGATATCCGATCCTGTTCCCACATTGATCGCGCCGGGTTCGTTGTAATTTTCCATCAGGAAATAACACGCTTCTGCCAGATCATCCACGTATAGGAACTCACGCATCGGTTTGCCCGTTCCCCAAACAATCACTTCTTTCCCACCTGTTTCTTTTGCTTCATGAAACTTACGGATCATTGCCGGCAGCACATGTGAGCCAGCCAGATCATAATTGTCATTCGGTCCATACAAATTCGTCGGCATAACTGAAATGAAATTACAACCGTGCTGATCCCTGTAAGCATCACATAGCTTGATCCCTGCAATTTTCGCAATTGCGTATGGTTCATTTGTTGGTTCCAGTGTACCGGTCAGCAAACTGTCCTCCGAAATAGGTTGCTGCGCAAATTTAGGATAAATGCACGAGCTTCCGAGAAACAACAGCTTCTTTACAGAGTATATATGCGAAGCATGAATCACATTGGTCTGAATCATCAGGTTATCGTATAAAAAATCGCCTTTATAGGTGTTATTTGCCTGAATTCCTCCGACTTTAGCCGCCGCTAAAAATACGTAATCCGGTTTCTCTTTTTCAAAGAAAGCCAATACATCAGCCTGGTTAATCAGATCGAGCTCTTTTGAAGATCTTGTGACAAGATTCGTGAATCCTTCGCGTTCCAATTTCCGGACAATGCTGCTTCCCACCATTCCGTTATGTCCGGCCACGTAAATTTTATCCTCTTTTTTCATCTGCAAGTGCCTTCGAATGCTTAACCATGGTGATGTCGTGCTCCATCATAATTTTAACCAGCTCGTCAATTTCTACCTGAGCTTTCCATCCAAGTTTCCGGTGCGCTTTACTTGCATCACCAATCAACAAATCGACTTCTGTAGGCCTGAAATATTTCGGGTTAATCTCAATCACTTTTTTCCCGGTATTGCGGTCAATTCCTACTTCATCAACACCGGTTCCTTCCCAGACAATATCGTATCCGACATATTTTGCCGCTCTTTCCACGAATTCTCTTACGGTATAGGTTTTTCCGGTAGCGATCACGAAATCTTCCGGTTCATCCTGCTGAAGCATCAGCCACATGGCTTCCACGTATTCTTTGGCATAACCCCAATCACGTTTTGAATCCAGGTTCCCCAAGGTTAGTGTAGAACGAATTCCTATAGCAACTTCGGCTAATCCAATGGTGATTTTACGTGTTACAAAGGTTTTCCCTCTGCGTTCGCTTTCATGATTAAACAGAATACCATTACATGCATACAAATTGTAAGCTTCACGGAAATTTTTCACAATCCAGAATCCATAGATTTTTGCAACTCCATAAGGACTTCTTGGGTAAAACGGCGTATTTTCCGTTTGCGGAATTTCCTGTACTTTCCCATATAATTCGGAAGTGGATGCCTGGTAAAACCGTGCTTTCGGGCAATAATTCCTCAAAGCATCGAGGATTCTCAATGTTCCCATTGCATCAACCTGCGCGGTATATTCAGGAACTTCAAACGATACCTGAACGTGGCTCTGTGCCGCCAAATTATATACTTCATCCGGTTGAATGGTCGACATTAATTTATTGATATTCGAACTGTCGGTCACATCACCGTGATGCAAAATAAAATGCTCTCTTCCGATCAGGTGATCGATTCGTTCGGTGTTAAAAACACTTGCTCTTCGAATAACTCCATGAACTACATATCCTTTCTCAAGAAGCAATTCCGCTAAATAAGATCCATCCTGACCTGTAATTCCCGTTATTAATGCAACCTTCATTCGTTTGATTTTTGGCTATCAAAGATACTGTTTTTATGAATGATTCGAGCAGTTCCGGTTACAGGAACTGTTTTTTAATCTCCAGCCTGCAAAAACAAGAAGTTACTATCAGCAAAACATTTCTTTAATTTCCCTTATTAATTGAGTCTTCCAATACCAGGGTTGCAATTTTCCAGTCCAGTGGAGTGTCCAGGTCAACAGATTCCAGGCTGCTCATCACAACCTTTCTGACCTTGTCAAACCGGGCAATGGGTTTGGCGCGCAGAGACTGTGTACTAATCACATAGACCGCCCCGTTCAATGAATAAACCGGGGGACAATCCTGTCTTCTCGTATAATCCGAAGGTTTGCTGCGGATTAAAAATCCTTCGCTGCTTTCTTCCATTAAGTTAAAATAAGGATTTGCATGCGACTCTGAAACCGTAGTCACCATGTCTGTAACAGAATCAAACAATTCCAAACAAGCTTCCACATGCGCTTTTTTTCTGAACGGAGATGTCGGCTGAAGCAGGATCACCGCTTTGTATTCTTTTTCCCGGTAAAAGTCCATTGCATGAAGGATCACATCCTGTGACGAGGCTTCGTCTGTACTCAAATGAGCCGGTCTTATAAAAGGTACAATATTCCCATATGTACGGGCAAATGCGGCAATTTCTTCATCGTCTGTCGAAACACAGATTTGGGCATCTTCAAACAGTTCCCGGGCAACTTCAATCGTATAGGCTATTAAAGGCTTATCTCCCAGGAGCTTCAAATTTTTCCGGGGAATTCCCTTCGAGCCACCTCGTGCAGGAATAACCACTAAAATGTCCTCTTTCAAAACCATACTCAAAAGTCGAAAAGTTTGATATCCTCCTGTGCACGTTTGAAATCATCGTGTCTCCCGATGTCCAGCCAATATCCATGATGCGGGAATGAACGTACTGTTTTCCCGTTTTCGATCAGCCTGCTCATAAAATCAGTTGCCGAAAACACCTCTCCTTTCGGGATAAAATCCAGCATTTCTTTCTTGAACAGATAGATTCCGCCGTTCGAATAGTAAGTATAGGTTGGTTTTTCTTTGAAATCAGAAATGTTCCCGTTTGATACTTCCATTACAGCATATGGAACCTCTACTTTATACGGAATGGTGACAATACTCAAATCTGCACCGGACTCCATAAAATCCACATAGAAGTCTTCGTAATCCACATTCGTCAACAGGTCCGAATTGCTCAGAAGGATTGCATCTTTTTCGAAGGAATCAATCAGGCTGATCGACCCAATCGTCCCCATCGGACTGGTCTCTCTTACCAGACTGATCTCCATATCTGTTGTTTTATTCCGGGCAAATTCCTGTAGCTGATCCCCCAGGTAATTAACCGATAACCATAGTTTATTGATCCCGTAGCGTTCCAAACGGTCAATGGTATATTCCACGATCGGCTTTCCTCCGATCAAAAGCAAAGGTTTGGGTGTGGTTTCTGTCAAGGGCCGTAAACGCTGACCTTCCCCGCCCGCCATGATGACCGCTTCTATCGGCAGGTATGAATGCTTCAAACGAAAATTAAGAACCCCGATAATCTCATCAGAATCGTCTTCCAGGATCGGGATAATACGGAAACCTTTTTCCCGGAGTTCAATCAGCTTTTTTACTGCGTTTTCCGACTTGCGAACATATTTCGGGTGTGCCTGCAGAACATCCTTAACCGGGGCATTCAAAGCGCACCCCTGGATCAAGCCTCTGCGAATATCACCGTCTGTAATGGAACCTACCAGCTCATTTTTTTCATTATGTGCAAACAAAATCCCATCCTGGGCCAAATCATTGATTTTCACAAGTGCCTCATTAATTGAAGCATTTTCAGATAACAAATGTTTTTTCAGGCTCATTACTGGTAATTTTTCAATCGTTCTATAATTCGTTCTACCCCATTTTCTACAACAAAGGGGTTATTTCCATCAAATGTAAGGCTTTCATTTTGAACGACCGCATCCACAATCTCCTGCTCATTGAAGCGGATATGCTTCACATTCTGCGGTGCGATGCGCCCTTTTTGCCGGTCTCCGATGTTTAGTACTATCTTTCCGAAACTGGCAGCTTCATAAATGCCTGAGGAAGAATTCCCTACTACCAGCGCGGCATACTTCATCGCTGTAAAATAGGATTTTGTCCCAAAATTTTCAATCAGATGCACTTTTCCAGGATCAGTATCTTTCAATCTTTGAAAACAAGCTCTGTAAATTTCACCGTTCGTGTCCGCATTCGGCATCGTTATGACCAGGTCAAAGTCCCGGAGGCATTGTTTCAATGCCGATTCGATAATTCCGGCATATGTTTCGTTCAGCTGGAAATTCACGGTTTCCGGATGAACGGTAACCAGGATAAATTTTCGATGCAATGAAATTCCCCACTTCGAAAAAAAAGTCTCCGGGCTTTCAAGTTCCAATTCTTTCAGATTCAGCAAGCTCAATGAACCGATCACCGTGCTGGTTCCTTTCTCTCCTGTCAGTTCCTCCACGCGCGACTGATACTCGGGAATGCTTACAAAATGTAGTTTCGAAGCCAAAGTAAGCTGATGCCGGTAAATATTGTCGATAGCTCCTAATGTGGTATCACCAGCGTACAGATGTACCACTTTATATTGAAACGGGATACTCGCCTGAACTGCTGCTGACATTTCAAAACGGTCCCCTAAACAGATAATCCAGTTGAATTCAGAATTTTTCGCCCAAAAGGATGCAAAAGCTGCTGTTGTTTTTGCATAAGAAGCTGCTATTCCCGCCGGAGAGTCGTCATTGCTGAGGGTATCCAGTTCATGATCCACCCGGAATCCATCCTGTCTGATGACATCCACTGTATGTCCGTGAGAAGAAGAAGTATGAGTTCCGAATGCGATAATCGACAAACGGATTTCCGGATCTTCCTGCAGTTTTCGCAACAACGGCAAATAGATTCCGTAATCAGCGCGTGAGCTTGTAAGTACTGCTATATTCATTCCAAATCGTCTTCATTAAGCAATTCGCCCGAAGTAAGGTCCCTGGTAACTTTCCTTCCTATCAGTTCATTAATTCTCATCGGCGAAATTCCTGTTCCCGGACGGATTACCAGGAAATCATCTTCCTTCAAAATATGTCCTTTTGGTACATTCGAAGCCAAGTGAATGCTTTTCCGGGCAATTTGGATGTTTTTCATTTCCGAAGGTGACGGTTCCTTATGCCCGCTACCTGAAATTGCTGCTTCTACATTCCGTATGCTTTGAACCATTTGCTTCAGTTCATTCGGTTCAAGGGACGCCGCATGATCCGGTCCTTCCAAGGTCCGGTCCAGTGTAAAATGTTTTTCGATTACTTTCGCTCCCAAGGCCACCGCCGCTATCGGAACTTCAATTCCCAGGGTATGATCCGAATAACCGATCGCTACTCCCAACTGATCCTGGATTTCAATCATTGCTTTCAGGTTCACATCTTTCATCGGGGTTGGGTATTCCGTATTGCAATGTAAAATCGTAATTGCCGTTTTTGAAATTCCCGCAGCCAAAAACACCTCAACTGCTTCCCTGATCTCATCCAATGAAGCCATTCCCGTAGAAAGAATCACCCGGTCAAAAAGTTTTGCAGCCAGTTTCAAATAGGGTAAATTGGTAATTTCTCCGGAGGGAACCTTTACATAATCAAATCCCAAATCAGCAAGGTATCGAAGCGATTCAAGGTCAAAAGCCGTTGAAAAAAAATGAATCTTCCTGGCTTTGCAATATGCTATTAATTCTAAGTGCTGCTCGTGATTTAACTCGAGCTTTTTCAGCATTTGGTATTGGGACTCTTCCTTTAGTCCTGTGTTCTGTACCTGATAGTCTGCTTTTCGTGCATCTTTTGACACCAGCCTATCCGCCTTAAATGTCTGGAATTTAACCCAATCTACCTGGGCTTCAACTGCCGCATCTATCAGCTGAAAAGCAGTTTTCATATCCCCATTGTGATTTACTCCGGCTTCTGCTATGATTAATACTTTTGACATTATCTGATGATTTTAGCAGGGTTTCCAACACAGGTACAATTATCCGGAATATCTTTTAAAACTACGGATCCTGCCCCGATAATCACGTTCGAACCTATCTTTAATCCTTGTTTTATCACAGCATTTGCTCCAATAAAGGTCAAATCTCCGATTTGTACATTTCCTAAAACCGTTGCTCCCGGTGCGATATGGCAGAAATTACCTACCACACATTCGTGTTCAATAATTGCCGCGGAGTTGATAATGACTCCTTCCCCAATCCTGGAAAAAGGATTTATTACTGCTTTTGGCCCTACCATCGTTGACAAACCGATAACGGTATCATGCGAAACAGCTGCGTCAGGATGAATCAATACCCATTCGTTGCGGTTCTGACTTCGAATAAAATGCACCAGTTTTTCACGCAATCTATTGTCTCCGACACCAGGAAAAAACAAGGATTCAGCCGGGCAAGCAGAAAATTTCGCTTCATTTTCCTCTCCCAGGTACACAACTTCGGACGGTATCACCGCGGATTGTTTCAAATCAAAGTACCCTGCGACGTGCATGTGATTTAACCGCGCGATTTCTCTCACCACCAGCGCGTGTCCCGAACCGCCAACTATGTAGATTGTTTTTTCCATTAAACGACACTGCTTGGTATATTAACAATCCGGTCTTCCAGGAATTGTGCATTCACCTGGCTGTCTCTCTGACAATCGGCAAACATAGGTAAATGGTGCATCAAACGCCAGATCGGGCGTGTCATCACCTGTTGGGCATTTGTGTTTTCCAGGATCTCATCCCTATCTTTCCGGTCACGTGCTTCGATACACATCAACCAGAAATTGGCTTTTGAATTTTCCGTTTCCCATCTGAACTTCAGTCCGCGTGATTCACACTCGGCCCGGTAAAAAGCGGCCAAAGCACGTTTCCGTTCAATAAATTCCTCCAACTGTTCCATCTGGGCACAAAGTAATGCTGCATTCAGATTCGGCATCCGGTAATTAAATCCAATTTCATCATGGATAAACTCGTATGCATGCGGCTTTTTGGCAACGGTTGTTAGATGCTTTGCTTTTATCATCCATTCTTCCTTCGGGGAAACGAGCGCACCACCACCACCGGAAGTGATAATTTTATTTCCGTTAAAAGAAAAAACTCCGAGTTCTCCGAAACTTCCCAATGGCTTTCCATGTGAGGTACTTCCGATTGCTTCTGCCGCATCTTCCACCAAAGGAATTTTCCATTCATTACAGATAGTTAGTAACTCTTGGATCCTTGCTGCAAAACCAAAAGTATGCATGACCACACAAGCCCCTATTTTTTTTTGTGTTTTTTTATTGTAAGTCCCGTCTTCTCTCAACTCTCCGAATTCCTGCAAAAAATCCTGTAACGCACTGGGAGAAAGTCCCATGGTATCCAAATCCACATCAATAAACACCGGTTTTGCTCCCAGGTAAGAAATGGCATTGGCTGTTGCTATAAACGTTAAAGATTGCGAAATCACTTCCTGCTTTTCATCTACTCCGAGTAATTTCAATGCACAATGCAAAGCGGCAGTTCCATTGACTACAGCAACACTTCTTGGCACTCCGACCAATTGGGACAAGTTTTTTTCGAAAAGGTCCACAAATGCGCCTACGCTGGAAACAAAGGTCGTATCAATGCACTCATTCAGGTATTTTTTTTCATTTCCGCGAAAAGTGGGTGCATGAAGAGGAATAAATTCTAAATTTTTGAACTGGCTTCGAACCATTTCAACAATTGCTTTCGAACTCGCTGCTTCCATAGTTATTACATTTTCGCGTCCAGGTATTTTCCTTTATCCTCGTAATCAAATTCGGGTAAGAGCATATGGAACAAACGGAGCAACTGATCTTTTGACCATGCTCCCTCTTCCATTAATTGTTCTAAGGTCTGCTTAAATTCTGAAAGAATGGTCTTATCAACAGATAAATTTTGTTTTACAATTCCCAAATCCACATATTTTTCAAGAGAAATCTGTTCGTTTGCCATGTAGAACTCCTCAAATGCCTTTTCTCCTGTAGTATCCGAAGAACTGTAAAAGCAAGGCCATTGTTGTTGAGCTTTCAGCCTCAATACAGATTCTCTTGCTTCTTCTTCCGATTTGCAATAAACCGGCTGGTATCCTCTTGCTTTTAAAAATTTATCTGCAATCTCCGTAAAGGAGATCAAATGTTCTTCTTCATCCAGTTTAGGGAAATAAATCTCCCCATTCTCCCCGAAAAGACAAGACATTAAACACAAAATCCCGGACTCGCGGGGTGTTACAAAATATCGCTTGACATCCGTTGGAGCAACTATCGGGTGATCTTGTTTCAACCGTTCTTCAAAACTATGCAGGAGAGATCCGTCAGAAAAAGCCACATTAGCAAAACGGGCAGAAGAGATTGGAATCTGTTCTCCCAGATCTGACAGATACAACTCCATAATCCGTTTGGAAGCTCCCATCAGGTTTACGGGATTGGCTGCTTTGTCCGTTGAAACACAAAAATATTTTTTAACACCTTTTCCGATCGACTGCTCTACCGTCTTGATAGTATTCAGTACGTTCACCTCCAGCATTCGCATGAGCGTGTACGGATCTTTTTCACTTCTTACATGCTTCAGTGCCGATAAATTCAATACGTAATCGTATTTGCCGTCAGATTTAATGAATGCATCATAGATCTTACTTCCGGCATCCAATGCAAAAGTCCTGAAATCGCCATCAATATAACCGTAAGTGCTTCGCAGATCACGTACAAGTTCAACAAGGTTGTTCTCACTGATATCTACAACGTGCAGTTTTAAGGGATTACGTTTGAAAATTTCCTTGACTACAGCTTTACCGATAGAACCTGCTCCTCCTATCACTAAAAAATGGCTTGAACTAACCAGACGATCTATTTCCAATTGATTGTTTTCAATGTCTGCCGAAAACAATTCTCTTTTTCGTCCTATTAACTCAAGGATATCCATGTTTTGCGATAAATCATTGTTTAACAACCGTTTTTTCTTTTCGCCTGTTTCTGAAATCAGTATATAAAGCAACTCCAATTAGAGCGAAAAGAATCATACTACCTACACGGGCAATCATGTTAGTTGTATAGTATTTTGGCAAATCGTAAACGAATTCGATTTTATGCTTCCCGTCTTTTAATTCCAGTCCGCGCAATAAATAGTTTACTTTCAGGATAGGAACTTCCTTGTTGTCAACAAAAGCTTTCCATCCGATCGGGTAGTAAATTTCAGAGAATACTGCCAATTGGTTTCCTTTTACATCTGCTGTATATATTAACTTGTTAGGAACAGATTTTTCCAGTTTAACATAGCCGTCAGCTGAGAATTTTTTCGTGCTGAGGTTCTTCGCAAAGGAATTCAGCATCACCGCTTCATTTCTAGGATCAAATGAACTTTCAACATTCATGTAAACTAATGGCGTAAATGACTTTGCAGTATCTGCTTCTAATGTCATTAAAGGCACCAGGTTTGTTGTCCCACGAACATCTGTTACGAACATTGCCTCTTGTCCTTTTGACAAACCGTTTGCCAATTGAACTGGAATAGAATCAGGTCTTCCCGGGATCAGGTACTGTAATTTCTCACCTCCATAAACATCAGCGGTTTTCATCGGTATTTTGTTTACCAAAAGTACTCCCGAACCCCTGTTCTCCAACTTGAATTTATTTCCAAGTGCACGGATCTCGTCATTCGGTGAAGAAAATTCTTTAACAGATCTCACCAGCCATGCATTTCCTAATGCTGTTGGGTTATAGATCGCCGTATCCAATCCTTGCTGGTCCGACTGTAGGAAATACCTCACATTCAACATATCCAAAACGCGATTGTTCGATTTTGAAATATGGAAATCCATCAGGTTACTGATATTGCGAAGTTTTGCCCCGTGATACCCTCCAAGAGATTTATGGAAGTAAGACGCACGGCTGCTGCTAAATGCACCTGAAAAATCAAGCACGCGATAATTGGTTGCCATTTTCAAAGCATGGAAACGGTAAGAATTGATGACGTTTGCACGTGCAGCACCATCATACCCCAATTCATCTGCCTTCATTTTACCCAGATTTTCTCCTTTTTTAACAACAGAAGCCAGTGCCGGGTTTTTGGCTAGTTCGGCAGCCATTATTTCTTCGTCTCCTTTCGTTGTCGAAATAGGATAATTTGCCAACGGTTTGTCTTCCCAGTATTTATAATCACCGGATGGTGTCTCAATTCCACCAAGATAATTGTATGCAACCGGAACCATATCTGCCAGCGTTAAGATGATTAATCCACCGATCAGGACCGGAGTTGCCGTTTTTTCTGATTTGGAGTAAAGGAACACGAGGAATAATCCGGCAGCAAGAATCGAAAACAAAATGGAGCGGTTCATACTTGAATTGAAGATTACTTTTCGTCCTTCTTTCAATGCGGTATATTGGTCCATTCTTGAATCTACCTGCATTTGAGCAAATTGTTGAACTTGCTGCGGATTGCTTAGGTCAAGCTGGTACTGCTGTGCTGCCATTTGCGGATCAAGCTGCATGATTTGCTTGGTCATGTTCTCTACCGTTATTCCCTCATATTGTTTCGCCTCAGCCGGATTTGTATAGTTATCACCCAGACCTGCTACACGCAAAACGATCAGGAATAGGACGAAACCTCCAATGACTGCTAAGAATTTGCGCTTTTGAGCGATAATAGCTTCCCGCTGCTTCACCAATTCATTCAGGAACAAAACTCCCATAATCGGAATAGTCAGCTCAACGATCACCAAAATGATTGTTACCGCTCTGAACTTATTGTATGCAGGAATGTAATCAATAAAGAAGTTGGTCAATCCCATGAAGTTTTTACCCCACGACAGTAAAATAGCCAGGATCGTGATTACAAATAATGGCCACTTGATTTTATCCTTTAGAAAGAACAAGCTTAAAAATGCTAAGAGGCAAACAATGACACCAAGGTAAACCGGACCGGAAGTAATTGGCTGGGTTCCCCAATAAGAGTATCCTTCAAAGATTGATTTTTTCTGGTCTTCCGTAAAATCTGCGTTTTCAATTTTTTCCGCAAACGGAGATAACCCGATTGGTTCGGATGCACTACCTTTTACATAAGGAGAGAGAAGCGTAAATGTTTCATCGATTCCATAAGACCATTGGGTGATGTAGTCCCGGTCTAATCCGGAAGATTGTATTTTTGACGGAAGTCCGTCAGGTGTAATGTTGATGTCATTTGCTCCACGAATACTTTCTTTAGCGTAATCATTCGACAGAATAATGTTGCTACTGTTGATCACAAAAGCTAATATGAAAATGCCGATCAAACCTGCTGCAGTAATTACAAACTTCTTAATTTCTTTGTTTCGGACAGCCTCAACAAAGAGGTAAATTCCTACAAAAAGCAATATAAAGAGGAAGTAGTAGGTTACCTGAACGTGGTTCATCTCCAATTCAAAAGTCATGAAAATCCCGGCCAGGATGATTCCCCATTTTCGATTCGTCCGAAATGCATAGATAAAGGCTCCTAAAATGGCTGGTAAAAATGCTGCAGCTCCTGATTTCGCTACGTGTCCAGCCTGAATTACAATCAACTCATAACTTGCAAAACTAAATGCAATTGCACCTATCAGACCAATAAGGGGGCGTATTTTCATTAGCCTGGCGAATACCAGGAAACAAAGGAAATGGAGAAAAATTAATCCAAGCGGTCCCTGAAAAATGGAGAAAAAGCCATTCAAAATGGTTTTAAACCAGTTTCCTGGATTCAACATGGAAATTTGCTCCGTAGGCATTCCGCCAAAAGCAGAACTAGTCCACTTCGGTTCTTCCCCCGTGGCTTCACGATACAAATTGGTTTCGTTACCCATCCCCAAACCTTCTTTAATATCGTGTTGTTTTACAGCATAACCGTCAAATTGAGGTTTGAAAAATACCGCCAAAACAATCAATATAGCCCCGATCATTACCAGGTAAATCCAGTTTCTTTGAAAGAATCCCTTTAAATCCATAAGTATAAATTATTGCACCCAAAAATAAGAACTTTAATCTTCCAAAGGGTGTTTTGACAGAAATTATCACGATTTCTGATTTCTACAAGGAACTTTGAACGAAAGTGGATTTGGAATGTATTGCTAATTGTTCTAATATCGAATTATGAAAACTGTTTCTTTGTTCCTGCTCTTAATACTTATGGCTTTTGCAACAAAGGCTTCCGATCAGCGAAAATCGATCCAAGGATTTTACATCTTCAAGACAACAAAAAACACCTCTATCACAAATGGAAAGGCCAGGATTACCATCCACTTCAACAGCCCGAACTTTAGCAACATTCCATTGGGTTATGAGACTATTATCTATTATTCAGTTAACGAATTGGCAGATACGTTGGTATTGAATGAAGCATTTACCGGAACCCTGGAGATCCCTGCAACTGAAACTGTTTTTAAATTTTGGCCGGGCCCCGGTTACGATGAAGTAATCAGTGATACGATCCAGCTCGAGAATCAAACGGAGAACCAGGCACAGGTTAACTTCTATTCGGAAAATTTGCTGATCGAAGTGGACAAACCCGTTATATACCTTCAAAGTCCCGTCAAACTGGATTTTTCTCTCCGGGTAATGCCCTCAACTGCTTTCACTTTCACCTACCCGGTTTACAAAGACCAGTGGAAGGGAACGCTTTTTCCAACGGGGCAAATTGAAATGAACGGACAAAAGGTTCCTTACCTTTTCTGGGATTCAAAGCAAGAGTTCGTATTCAAAAAACATACAAACGGTTATCACATTACCAAAAACGAGGTCATTTCTTTTTTGGAAAGCCAACTTTCCAATGCTGGACTGACGAGCATTGAGAAAACGGATTTCATTACGTATTGGGGGCCGCGGTTAATGCAGTATGAATCTGTTTTTGTACAATTTTACCTACAGGATGACTGCAATCAATTTGCGACTATTCAATGTGACCCTGTCCCTGCCGCAATCAATCGCTTATACATTGCATTTTCGGAATGGAATGAAAACCTTAAAGCCAACCTTCATCCGATGGAGCTTCCTGCGTTTAAACGCACTGGTTTCAATGTCTTGGAATGGGGCGGATTTGAACTAAAATCAATCGAGCTATGAAACGAAAACTCGTACTATTTACCTTTTTAATGCTCTCTTTCCTAAGTTTTTCAGAGGGAGAGGAATCGCTTCCAACGATTTGGATCATAAAAGACAGCGTTTCAGATAAAATCCACCCTGATAGCGTCCGGTTCGTTGTTCATGCAGAAGATTTATACGGGCAATTAATGCTGAACCAACACCCGGTAATCATACAGGTTAAAGTGGATGGTAAAACTTCCAAACATACTGTTACAATCAAGAAACCAACGTTTAAACTTGCTTTATCAAAAGGAAAACACAAGTTGGATTTTTATGTCAATGCAAACTTCGATGAAATTCATTTTGAACGGGAATTTATCGGGAAGCATTATTACGAGGTTGGGGTGAATTTCCAGGGTTCTGCTAATTCGGGAAGGCAAATTACAGTTGAGAAACCAGTCATTTATCTGTATAGCGAAAAAGAGGAAGCTTTTACCCTGAAGATCAAAACAGATGCTGAACTCCAATTTATGTATCCTGTCTACGAAAATGAGTGGAAAGGGACAACATCTGCTGACGGAACAATTCAAATTAA
This sequence comes from uncultured Fluviicola sp., assembly GCA_966212075.1. Classification (GTDB taxonomy): domain Bacteria; phylum Bacteroidota; class Bacteroidia; order Flavobacteriales_D; family Crocinitomicaceae; genus Fluviicola. The sequence continues at coordinate 57,137 of CBIHOM010000005.1, read as the reverse complement.
TGGTTCAGGTTATCCGTATCTTTTTTGGGATGCACAACTTCCAATCGGACGGTTGATCCTGAACTGGCAGCATTCGGACCAAATCCTTGGTGAACAAACAATGCAATATCTTTCGACTTGCCTGGATAATCTGGGGTTTAATCCCAAGGAAAAAGCAGATTTTATAACCTATTGGGGACCACGGATGCAAAAAATGAAATACCTTCAAATACTCTGGATCCAGAACGAATCAGTCGCTAAAATTGCTTCACTTGACATTGCACCGAAGTTTGTTCAGAATCGTATTTACATTGTTTTCAAAGAGATCAGTGAGCTAATAGACGAGAACTTACCATTAAAATCAAACACCCTTACTCCCATTAACAGAAGTAAAAACTGCCTGATCGAATGGGGCGGAATTGAAATTCAATCAAATTTATAAATCATGCGTATTCTACTCTTTTTTTTGTTGATCAGCAGTTCTTTGTTTGCACACAAACCGGAATGGATACCGGATTACTTTGTAAGCTATGAAAAGGATAAACATCCGGTCAATTCCGGTTCACATATTCAAATCGTTTGCGAATTTGACTCCGATTACAATCCACATCGGGAATTGCGTTTCGGTATGAACGGAAGCAGCGAACGAATCCGGATGAATGATAAAAATGAAGTGGTCGTAATCCGTAAACCACAAAAGGCAGTTTTTCAATTTTATTATGATAGTCATTTCCAGGAAATTGAAACAGATTCCATTGATGTCAAAGCCGGACAAATCACCATCATTTCCTTACATTTTAAGGCAATAAATGAACCCAGACCGGTTAAAAAACCGGTTGTTTACCTATATCCTGAATCAGACACAGAAGTTTCTGTTGATCTGAAAGTATCAGGAAACCTGACATTCACTTATCCGGTTTATTCCAAAGGCTGGAAAGGAACTGCTCATCCGGATGGTTCTATGAATATTCAGGGACAACATTATCCGTACCTTTTCTGGGAATCCGAACAGCATTTTAACAACTTTGACACAAAAATCGGCGGGTTTCTTTTAGAGAAAGAGAACATTGTGGAATCCCTGGAAAAATACCTGAGCGAATTGGGTTTCAATAACAAAGAAAAAACGGACTTCATTACCTTCTGGGGGCCACAGCTTCAAAAATATGAGCAGGTATTGATCCAGTTTATACTCAACGATTCCTGCAATAAATTTGCCACATTGGAAATCGAACCCAAGCCGGAACAGTTGAACAGAGTGTATATGGTTTGGTCGCCGGTTGATCCCATAAAACCTCATCTGTTGAAGCAACAGGTTTTAAAACCACTCAATCGTGATGGGTTTGATGTGCTGGAATGGGGTGGAATTGAATTGACGAAAATAAAAGATTTGTAGTTTAAAACATCAGGTTGGTGATTAATTGTGTAACTGATGTTCCATCATTCCATATTCAATAAATTTGGTTAGTTTTAGAAAAAAACAAACAATATGAAAAAACTAGTACTATTACTTTCAATTTCAGGTGCAATCCTGGTGACGTCCTGTAACATGGCAAACGATGCCGATTACGATGCCATGGCACAAGATATGTGTGACTGTGTAAACAAATCATCGGATGGAATTTCTGACGACATGAAAAACGCAATTGTGAAATCGGAAAAAGACGGAACGGATATGGAGGCTGCCATGACAGAAGTGATGATGAAAGACCTGAAAGCAGGAATGGCAGATGCACAAGCGATGGCTGATCTTGGAAAAGAAATGCAAGGCTGTTCAAAAGATTTGGAGAAAAAATACGACCAGGTCTATACTTCCGAGACGGAAGACCAGGTGATCGAAAAGATCTTAGGTGCTTTGAAAGCAAAAAAGGGATGTGAATTTACCTACGCGATCATGAAAATGGGGGCGAAAGAAATGAAGAAATAAATTATTCTTATCAATATTGGAATAAACAGTAGGGACGCGAAGTATCGCGTCCCTACTTATTTTTATGCTGTTTATTTCTTGGGATTAGCGAACATTTTTACGTCATCTCCGGTGATTTTGGGACCACACAAAATAACCAAACGTTCCACAATATTTCTCAATTCCCGGATATTTCCTGTCCAGTCGGTTTGTTGCAATTCGATCAATGCTTCATCTGTAAATTCTTTCTTTGGAATTCCATGCTCATTACAAACCAGGGCGATAAAATGTTCAGCAAGCATCGGGATATCTTCGCGACGTTCGTTCAACGAAGGCACGTGAATTAAAATAACTGCCAAGCGGTGATATAAATCTTCCCGGAAGCGCCCTTCTGCAATTTCTTTACGCAAATCCTTATTGGTTGCAGCAACAACACGCGCATCAATTTTAATGTCTCTTTCACTTCCAACACGCTGAATGACATTCTCCTGTAGAGCACGCAATACTTTTGCCTGTGCAGAAGCACTCATATCCCCAATCTCATCCAGGAACAAAGTTCCACCCGAAGCCAGTTCGAATTTTCCTTTTTTGTCTTTTACAGCGGATGTAAAGGCTCCTTTTTCATGTCCGAACAATTCGCTTTCGATCAGCTCACTTGGAATCGCAGCACAATTCACTTCCACGAACGGCATCTTTTTACGATTGGAAAGATCGTGAAGCGAACGGGCAACCAATTCCTTTCCCGAACCGTTTGCCCCAGTGATCAACACACGTGCATCAGAAGGGGCAACTTTTTCAACCATTTCCTTGATCTTATTGATTCCTTCTGTTTCACCGATAATGGAAGATCCTTTGAATTTGCGTACAGTGGTTTTTAACTGCTTGGTTTCTTCTACCAATACCACGCGGTCTTTTGCATTTCGGATCGTTACCAGAATACGGTTCAGATCGAGTGGTTTTTCAATGAAATCAAACGCACCTTTTTTAATCGCATCGACAGCTGTCTCGATATTCCCATGGCCGGATATCATAATAACCGGAGTATCTATCTTCTGAGCAATCAATGCATCGAGGACTTCCATTCCGTCCATTTGAGGCATTTTGATATCACAAAAAATAATATCGTACAGTGTGTTTTTTGCTTTTTCCAGCCCCTCCACTCCGTTCTCTGCTTCATCTACCTGGAAATCTTCAAACTCAAGAATTTCACGCAGAGCCCTGCGAATAGCGCGTTCATCGTCAATGATCAATATCTTTGCCATGTGTTTTTATTGGTGAACGAAAATAACCAATTAATTACGAATGCTGAATTACGAATTACGAATTTTTCGATATACAGATCGAATATCGTATAGGAACGTAAAGCATTGTGCCCTACTATTTTCATTAAAAGAATCTGCGCAATACTCCTTCTTTCAGGGAGCAAGGTGAAATAACCACCTCCCGGATACCAAATTTTTCGATGACCCATTTTGTTTTCAGGGCAGCAACAGGGGCCATTTTTCTTCGGATCGGGATAATAAACGGGTGATTTTCCCTTTCCTCGAATGTTGATTCAATGATCCAATCCAATGTTCCGATCAATTCGGTTCTCGAAATACGGATATTTTCGAGTCGTTGTGGAAATGCTTCTTCGTGGACCATTTCATAGAATGTTTCAAAGCTGCCGGATGCTCCAACGAGCACTTCGCAGGAAGCGAAATCGTTCAACTCTTTCGCATTTTCTTCGAACCACTTTATTAATTGAGCTTGATTTTCTTTGGTTAAAGGATCTTCCAGGGAAAACAATTGAACAGCTCTTGAAACACCTATATTTGCACTGATAAATTCCAATTCTTTACCCGTTTCAATTCGAATGAATTCTGTGCTTCCGCCTCCGATATCCATAATCAGGGAAGTCTTGTCGAACCGATAGGACCAGCTTACTCCCTGGTAGATCAGTTTTGCTTCTTCCAGTCCATCCACTATTTCAATATCAATACCAAATCGCGTTTGGATTTCACGCATGAACTCCTCCTTGTTCCCTGCATCACGTACAGCGGAAGTACCGACCCCAGTGATCTTTTGAACCTGTAACTGGTCGCAAATACCTTTGAATTTTTCGAATGCATGAAATGCACGGTCCATTGCTGCCGGAGAAATAACCCCCTGATTAATTCCTCCCATTCCAAGAGCGACTCCTTCTTTCGAATTATGAACAATATCAAATCCTTCGGAATGTACGTCCGCAACAAGAAGATTAAATGTATTTGTTCCCAGATCTATGACTGCTACACGCATTTTACTTAACTTTCAACCAAAGAATAATATTTCTAAATCGCAGTGTATGCCCGAATTGAAGCAACCCATTCTTGAATAATCGTGCTGCAATTGCAATCACACCAATAGAGCTCGCCAACAATAAAAATAGTGAAACAAACAATTGGTATGAATCTCCTTCTGCAAATCCCATGGACAATTTCACCATTGCCACTACAGGAGCAGTGAAAGGGAAATACATTAAAAAAGTTGCCCAAGGACTATCCGGATTTTCCAGTACGAAATACCCGGAATATAAGGCAAAACACAAGATTAATATCAGTGGAATTAGGAATTGCTGACCGTCTGATTCGGATCCGGAAACAGCTCCCAATGCAGCAAAGAAAGCTCCATAAAACAAATACCCACAGGCAAAGAACAAGGAAAAATAGAAGATCATCACACCAAATTGCACCCGGTCAAATACCAATTCCACAAACTGGTTGTAATCACTGACTTGTCCTTCCACCTGGTTTGACGCATCATAGATGTCAATAAAAATCATTTCACGCATGAAATAGAGACCTGCTCCGATAATTAAACACCACAAAAATACTTGCAGAAACGCACTGATTCCAATCCCAAGGATTTTTCCAAGCATCAAAGAACGAGGCTTCACGGTTGCCAGTAAGATCTCCACTACCCGATTGGTCTTTTCCCTGGAAACCGAACGTAAAATGGTCATTCCGAAAAGGAATATGAAGACAAAGATCACTGCTCCGAAGAATAATCCGACCCACCCTGCCAGGTCACTTTTCACGTCTTTCGGATCATAGACATTTCTAAACGCAAAATTCAAGGGTTGTTTGATCTTTCTGAACTCACTGACAGACAATTTTGTAAACTGTTTTGCCAAGACTTCCTCCAACCTTCTTTCAACCTGGTAACGGATATTTACTGACATAGTAAATGAAGGTTTTTCACGGTAAAACAAGAAACTCGTTTTATTGGAAAGGATCTTTTCATTGATCTCTACCATTGCATCAAAATCCGCAAAACGTTTTTCCCCGGCAAATTGTTCTATCTCGATATAATTCGTAGCGAATGAATAGGTAATGTTCGGATCTTCACCGGGCATGATCTTCTGCTCCATAATATTAGCAGGATCAACAATCAGGACATGCCATTTTTGTTGGTCCTTTCCCCCGAATTGAAAGATCAGGTAAGTCAAAGTAAGCACTACCAACGGCCCTAAAATAGCCATCAAAATAAAGGAACGACTGCCCAATCGTTCTCTGAGTTCGCGCATAGCAATTATCCAACTATTTCTCATCGTTTTCTGGTGTTACAGTTGAAATAAATACGTCATTCATACTTGGTAAAACTTCCCACGCAGCCTCGATTTTCACCTGGCCTATCAGTGTTTTCAATAAATCCTCAAACGAGTTATCTCCTCTCATTTTTACCCGTGCAATAAACCGGTCATCGCCCAATATTTCCTTATCAACCAGTTCGAAGCCGATCCAGAGCGCATTGACAAAAGCAATCATATTTCCCCTGAATTTAACTGCATACTCCCCGGTTTTTTGCCGATCCTGGATTTCGCTCACGCGTCCTTCCAGTACTTTTTTGGATTGATGGATCAAAACTACCCGGTCACAAATTTCTTCCACACTGCGCATATTATGGGTTGAGATCAGGATCGTTTTTCCTTTCAATTTCATTTCCTGCATTTCTGCTTTGATCAACTCCACATTTACCGGGTCAAATCCTGAGAAAGGTTCATCCAGGATCAACAAATCCGGTTCATGCAGGATTGCATAAATGAACTGTACTTTTTGTGCCATTCCTTTCGAAAGTTCCTGGATCCGTTTCTTTCTCCAATCTGCACAATTGAATTTCTTCAACCAATAATCCAATGAGGTATTAATCTCACTTTTACTCATCCCGCGCAAGGCTCCCAGGAAATGAGCATGTGCTTCAACGGTCATTTGTTTGTACAAGCCTCGTTCTTCCGGCAAGTAACCGATATGGGCCAGGTGTTTTTGCTGAAGCAGGTCGCCATTAAAACGAATGGTCCCTGAATCGGGTTCAATAATTTTATTGATTATGCGAATAAGCGTGGTCTTCCCTGCTCCGTTCGGACCAAGTAAGCCAAAGATCTCTCCTTTTTGCAAACTAAAGGAAACCTGATCGATAGCCGCTTTCCGCTGATAACGTTTTGTAAGTTCTTGAATTTCTAACATGTAATCAAAAAATGATTCATTTACTTTGTAAAAGTACCTTATTCCAGTTTTTCCATCGGTAAACCAACCAAAAAACAAGAAGCATTAACGGATAAAACAGGAACATGGTTACAAGCATATCCCAACCCAATACCGGTTCAGACACATCCATAAACAAGGCATCCGTTTGGATCACCTGCCAATCGTTTGTTACGATCAGGATCCCAAAGAGATTATTTGCCAGGTGAAAGCCCCAGGAAAGTTCCAGTCCGTTATCCATTACTGTAATGAAGGAAGTAAAAATTCCGGAGATAATATAGTAGCCTATGGCAAAGTACCCCAGTTTACCGATCTCCGGATTCATCAGGTGCAATGCTCCAAACAGCATTCCATTGATCGCAATCAAATAAATTCCTCTTTGAGTGACTTTCCCGAACAATTGAAGCAGGAAGCCTCTGAAAAGCACTTCTTCAAAACCTGTTTGGACCGGTACAAGAATCAGTGCCAATACCAACAGATAATAAAATTGATCGCTTTGAAAATTCCAATAGAGCTGATGATTGGAATCGACGAGTGTTATAAACAAAGAAGCGACCATCAGTACTGACCATAAACCGAATGAAAAAAAGAAACGGGTAAAATCAAAACGAGGACGCGCAGTTAAAAAGGTACGGAACGATCTTTTAAAAATCAGTTTGGAGCAAAATACGATTGTCAGAATCCCAAATACAAAAGGGATCATGTTCAGGGCGAAAAATTCATTTTTAGAAAATAACCCATGGAAATCCGGAAACGAAGTAAGCGATTCACCTACAGGCAATTTAGCAGAAATTAAGACCGACATCAAAGAACCTCCGATAAAGTAAACGCCAATAAGGATCGCAACGAGTCCCAGCAAATAATGCCTGATACCAATAGTAGGCTCCAGCGGACTTGTAAATCTTCCCATTCGCTAAAGCTAGTAAAAAGAACGTTTATTGATTCGTTTCAATTGGAATTTAAACAGTAAGAGCATGATTAGTCAGTATTACTGTAGAAAGCTGATCAAGGAGGTAAAAACTATGTACCCTATATGTTCTATGTGGGTTTATTTTGGACCACATTGATACATAGAACACATAGCTTTTATTAATTTGATTCGAATACCGAATACAGGATTTCAAACTACAATTTGCTGTTTCGCTCTGCTCTCGTTTTTTTAACCACATTGATACATAGAACACATAGTAGATAATCAATGAGGTTAAGCAATGAGGTGCATTACCCTTGGTAAGTACAATTCATCAATTCTCCTCCCTATTTTCAGTTATTTTGATTTCTGTTACTGGAACATATCTTTCATTCGCTGAAAGAATCCTTTTTCATTTTGTCCCGGATTCGGCTTAAAGTTTTCACTCGCTTTCAGTTTTTCCAGGATTTCCTTTTCTTCCTTGCTTACTTTCTTTGGAGTCCAGACATTGATGTGGACAAATAAATCTCCGTGTCCGTAACCTTGGAGCACCGGTAATCCTTTTCCTTTCAATCGCAACATTTTTCCGCTTTGAGTTCCCGGTTCCACTTTAATTTTTGCTTTCCCGGTTACAGTCGGAACTTCAATTGTTTCACCCAAAACTGCATCTACAAAGTTGACAAATGCTTCATAGTGCAGATTTTCGCCGTCTCTTCGCAGTTCTTCGTGTGCCTGCTCTTCGATCACAACAATCAAGTCTCCGGGAATTCCATTGAACGGACCTGCATTTCCTTTTCCTGAAACGCTCAACTGCATTCCTTCTTCCACCCCTGCAGGAATCTCGATCTCAATGACTTCTTCTTTTCGTTTCAATCCTTGATTATCTGCATCTGCCGGTTTCTGATCGATCATTTTACCGGCTCCCTGACAAACATTACACGTTGATTGTGTTTGCATGGCACCCAAAAATGTTTGGGCAACACGTGTAATGCGACCTGTTCCGTTACAAGTAGCACATGTTTTATAGGTTACGCCATCTGCATTTACCAGTTTGTTGACTTTGATCTTCTTGGTAACGCCTTCCGCAATTTCTTCCAGAGTCAGTTTCATTTTGACACGCAGGTTTGTTCCACGCACAACACGCTGACCACCTCCTCTTGCTCCGCCAAAACTTCCACCACCAAAAGCACCTCCGAAAATATCTCCGAATTGTGAGAAGATATCATCCATATTCATTCCTCCACCAAAACCGGAAGCCCCGCCTAATCCTGCGTGACCGTACTGATCGTAGCGTGCTTTTTTATTTGGATCGGAAAGCACCTCATATGCTTCTGCAGCTTCTTTAAATTTATCCTCCGCTTCTGAATCCCCGGGATTTTTATCCGGGTGATACTTCAATGCCATTTTGCGGTAAGCTTTCTTAATTTCTGCTTCTGACGCTCCTTTTGAAATACCCAGAACTTCGTAATAATCTCTTTTATTCATAGTTAATCACTTCTCGTGAACCAATCTTAATTTCCTACGACCACTTTTGCAAAACGGATCACTTTATCGTTCAAGTAATATCCTTTTTCCACGTCATCGATAATTTTTCCTTTTAAGTCTTCGGACGGTGCCGGAACATTTGCAATTGCTTCGTGCAGATCCGAATCGAAAACCTGGTGCTTTGCATCCATTTGTTTCAATCCTTTTGCTTCCAGCAGGGTTCTCAATTTATGGTGGATCAGTTTGAAACCATCTTTCACTGCTGAAATATCTTCCGAATTCTCATTGTTTGCAATGGCACGTTCAAAGTCGTCCATCACAGACAACATGTCTTTCAACACTCCCGCACTTGCAGTTGAAATTAATTCGATTTTTTCTTTATTGGTGCGTTTGCGGTAATTATCAAATTCCGAATACAAGCGCAAGTATTTGTCGTTTAATGCTGCAATCTGGTCTTCAGATGAAGGTGCATCTGTATTTACTGACGAATTGTCAGCGTTTTCAACCTGCTCGTTCGTTGTTTCATCCTGATTTTCCTGATTTTTCGGATCAGTATCCTGGTTAAACTCTTCGTTTTGAACTGCTTCTTCTGCCATTATTGTCAATTTTTTGATTCTGATCAGACAACTATCTTGCCACAGCACGGAATACGGACAAGGTGACAGGAAAACTGACAGGTTAATTGCGAATCGCCTCATTACGAATTCCTAATTTCTAATTAATTTTCTTATTAGTTTTACAATTGTGAGAAAATGAGTCACGGTTTTTGAGAGTCAGGAGTCAGGACTTAAAAGGCATTTCAGCTAACGTTCAGTGACCTTTTTGCTCTGAAACGTCCTAAAACCGCTTGTTAATTCTATAACATTTTCATACTATATCCATACGAGACCTATGTTATATCCATACAATACCCATAGGCTATCTTCGAGTTATCTAAATCCGGCCATTTTTATCACTTTTAAACAGTTACACTTGTGTAACCACCTGGAAAATCCAGCATTCTTTTTCCCATTGAAGTATACGGAGGAGCACAAAAGTCATTATCCAAGACATGGGCTGAAAAACACGCCTGTGTTCCCGATAATTCTATTACATTCCGTTCCCGATAACTATCGGGACGAACTGACAGGCGGCTCTGAAAAAAACGCGCAAACACTTCCACATAAAAAATAAGCTCTAAATTTGTACCTCATTTCAAAATCTCATGCTTCGTCCCTTTCGCGATGTACTTAAGCTTCTTCTGTTCTGGATTGTCTGTTTTGACATTCACCGGATTTTGTTTTCCATCCATCATTTCGGGAAATTAAAGGAGGCTGGTTGGGGTGAATGGCTACTTAGTTTTGTTTATTCGTTTCGTTTGGACCTGGCAACTGCTGCGGGACTTTCAACGATTCCATTTTTGTTCCGCTTATTTCAATATTACACGGATTGGAAGTGGTGGGGACGTTTATTCCGGATCTCTCTAATCGTATCCATCCTTTTCCTTGTTTTAGTTCAGTCGGGGGAAATTGTCGCTTACGGCGAATGGAATCACAAACTGACATCTCGGGTGTTCATGCATTTATCACATCCGGATGAAGTAGCACGAACCGCGAATTATTCCATGATCTTTTGGTATATTTTATATGCTTTGATCCAACTGGTGATCTATATTTTCCTTTCGCGTAAGTTCTTTAAGAAAAGACCTATCGAAAAAGCACGAATCAGGCACTGGTTTGAATGGCTGGCTTTACCGCTTACTTATGCTATTGCAGTTTTCTGTTTCTTCGTATCGCTTCGCGGAGGTTTTCAGCCTGTTCCTCTGAACATTAACGCGGCGAGTTATTCCAATAAGGCGGTTGTCAATGATATTTCTATTAATTCACTTTACTTTTTTGGAAAGAGTTATTTGCTTTACAATCGCTCGGAGATTGATGCTTTTATTCCGAAAGTGGATAAAAAAGTGGCCCGGAGGGAAGTTGAAAAATGGTACAGTTACCCGAAAGTGCACGACAATTATTTTTTGGAAAATAACCGGCCGAATGTCGTGTTTATTATTCTGGAAGGATGGTCTGCGGAAGCTATCGGCAGCTTGGGACCAAATAAGGGTGCTACACCTAATTTCGACAAACTGACCAAAAACGGGGTCTTGTTTACGAATATTTATGCAACCGGGACTACATCCGAAATCGGGAACTCGAGTATTTTCAGCGGGCACTATACCTTGCCAGAAGTTTCCATTTCCATGCAACCGGAGAAGCACCGTAAACTGCATTGTTTGAATGAAGACATGGAGGCCTGGGGCTATCACAGTTCCTATATTTTCAGTGGCGATCTGAAATACGGAAATATCGGCGGGTATTTTATGGACCACGGATTCGATGTGGTAAAGGATGAATCTGATTTTCCTTCGGACCTTCCACGCGGGAAACTCAATTTCTTTGATCGCGACTTGTATAAATTCCTGATCAAGGAGATCAATAAGAACAAGAAACCATTCTTACAGTGTGCATTCACAGGAAGTACCCATGCACCGTATGATCAACCAAAAGGGAAAGGAAAACATTTTACCGGTGAAGAGGCAGATTTCATGAATTCCCTGGTTTATGCCGACGAATGTTTGGGAGAATTTATCACAAACTGTAAGAAATATCCCTGGTACAAAAACACCTTGTTCGTTTTCGTTGCTGATCACGGACATGCTTCACCGGGCATGGTTGATCCGGGAAGAGGGAAATTTTATCATGTTCCGCTTTTATTCTACGGGGAACCTATTAAGAAAGCTTATCGGGGAAAACGTATGGATGTTGTAGGTTCGCAGGCAGATATTGCTGCAACATTGATCTATCAAATGAAAGGAAAACCGGCGCGCTATCCATACAGTAAGGATTTAATGAACCCGAAAGTTCCTCAATTTGCGTTCCATGCAATTATCCGCGGATACGGCTGGGGAACAGACAAAGGGAATTTCACTTACTACATGGAACAGAAGATTGTAGGAGATGATACGTTTAAGAAACGAAAGAGCTTCAAACAAGCTAAGAAAAACTGTTCTTATTTCCTGAATACGCTCTACGAAGATTATAAAAAATTGTAAGCTCCTCCATTTTATTGGATTGTACACGAAAAGTACCGTACCTTTGTACCCTGATTGAAGCAATGCATGTCATCCAAATTAATTAATATTCGAAATTTAAACCCGGAAGAACTGAAAGCAGCTATTGTTGCATTCGGGGAACCTGCATTCCGTGCAAAACAGGTTTACGATTGGATCTGGAAAAAGAACGTTCACGATTTCACTGCGATGGCAAACATTGGTAAAGGGTTGCAGGAAAAATTGCAGGAAAACTTTTATTTCGATGGCATTACCGTGGAAGATCAGCAGGTTTCGAGTGACAAAACGATCAAATGTGCTTTTGGGATCGAGGGACAAAGCCAAGTTATCGAAGGAGTTCTGATCCCGACAACTTCCCGCATGACAGCATGTATTTCTTCCCAGGTTGGATGCAGCTTGTCCTGTGCATTTTGTGCAACAGGCCGCCTAAAAATGATGCGGAACCTAAGTGCCGGGGAAATCGTTGACCAGGTTGTCTACCTGAAGAATTTAGCTACCGATAAATACAATACCAACCTTTCCAACATTGTTTACATGGGGATGGGAGAACCTTTGCTGAACTACAAAAATGTTGTTCGCAGTACAGAAATCCTGACGGATGAAAATGGATTGGGAATGTCTCCGAAACGGATCACGGTTTCCACCGCAGGAATTGCGAAAATGATCAAAAAACTGGGAGATGACCAGGTAAAATTTAACCTGGCACTTTCACTGCATGCTGCAAACGATACCAAGCGGTCAAAGATCATGGACATTAACGATACCAACAACCTGGAAGCACTTTCCGAGGCCCTGGTGTATTTCCATGAAAAAACCGGCTCACGTGTCACGTTCGAATACATTATTTTCAAAGATTTCAATGACGGGTTGGAAGATGCACGGGAATTGGCAGATTTTGCGAAGGTAGTTCCGTGTAAGATCAATATCATTGAGTACAACCCGATCGACGACGGAGAATACCGCCAGGCGGACCGCCAGAAGGTAGACGATTTTGCACGATTCTTAGAAGAAAAATGTAACCTGATCGTAAATGTCCGACGCAGTCGTGGGAAAGACATCGATGCAGCTTGCGGGCAATTAGCGAACAAGAATAAAATGATCGATAAACGGGTTTTGAAAACAACTTAATTGCGAATTGCGGGTTACCACTTCCTAATTAAGAAATATTCGTAAATCGACATTCGCAATTGGTAATTAAAGTACATTTGTACTATGACAGTCCAGGAGATTCTAGCGCCCATCGAAACCGAAATGAAATTGTTCGAGGTTCGTTTCCATGAGAGTATGAAATCAAAGGTCCCGTTACTGGACAAAATCACACATTACATTATTCGGAGAAAGGGAAAACAGATGCGTCCGATGTTCCTTTTCCTGACAGCTAAAATGCTGGGTGAGATCAACGAGAAAACGTATCAAAGCGCTTCCCTGGTTGAATTGTTGCACACAGCATCATTGGTACATGATGATGTTGTTGACGATGCAAATGAACGCCGTGGTTTCTTTTCTGTCAATGCCTTATGGAAGAATAAAATTGCCGTCTTGGTTGGAGATTTTATGCTTTCACGTGTTTTGCTTCATTCATTGGAAAATAACAACGTGAGAGCACTTCAAATCGTTGCACGGGCAGTTCGTGAAATGAGTGAGGGAGAATTGCTCCAAATTGAAAAAGCACGAAAACTGGATATTACGGAAGAAGTTTACTTTGATGTAATTCGTCAAAAAACGGCCAGTTTGATCGCAACCGTTTGTGAATCTGCGGCAGCATCCGTTGACCGGGAAGATATGACCGACCGCATGCGCAAATTCGGTGAACTGGTTGGATTGGCATTCCAGGTAAAAGACGATATTTTCGATTACGGAACTCCCGGAAATATCGGGAAACCAACCGGAAATGATATTCGTGAGCGTAAAATGACCCTGCCATTGATTTATGCCCTGCAGCATAGTGATAAAGCAGTCCGCAAGGAGTTGATGAATATTGTGAAAAATCACAACGAGGAAAAGAAATATGTGCAGCGTGCCATCCAACTGGTGATCGCAGCCGGTGGAATCGAATATGCACACAAACGCATGATCGAACTCAAAACAGAAGCGCTTGACCTATTGGCGGATATCCCGGACTCGGAATCAAAAAGAGCTTTAATCGGTTTGGTTGAATATACGGTTACACGGGATAAATAATTGAAAATGGACAATTGGCAATGGACAATTGAAAAGGCTTAAATTATTTTACTTTTCGATTTATCTGCCTCAACCATTTCATAAAAATTACGTTCTGAAAAGATAAATCTTAAGTATCTTTGAACTAATATTAAAACAACATGAAACAAATCCTTGGTCTTATTTTAGTTGCCTCTATTTCATTAACAGTAAGCAGTTGCGGAGAAGAAAAAAAAGCTCCTAAAAAAGAAACTGCTGATGACCTGGTAGAAATAAAAAATGGAATCTACACGGAATATTATCCCGGCAGAAAAGCCATTAAATTTAAAGGCCCTCAAGATGAAGACAGCAAAAGAAACGGACGCTGGTTCTTTTACGATGAACGAGGAAATGAGCTTTCTATGACCGAATATGTAAACGGAAAAAAACACGGTTTTATATTCGTTCGTTACCCAAGCGGTGCTATGCGTTATACAGGTGAGTTCAATATGGATGTGGAGTCCGGTTTGTGGAAATTCTACAAAGAAGACGGAACAATCATCTCAGAAAAAGATTACGGAAACAAGGAAATTATTCAATAAGAAACGATGTCCCGCATTCCCCCGCATATCATTGATGAAATCATGCAAACAGCTCGCATTGAAGAGGTGATCGGGGAATTTGTGAACTTAAAAAAATCCGGATCGAACCTGAAAGGGCTGAGTCCGTTCGTGGATGAGAAATCGCCCTCATTCATGGTTTCTCCTGCAAAACAGATCTTCAAATGCTTCTCTTCCGGGAAAGGTGGAACGGTGGTTAGTTTCCTGATGGAAAAAGAGCACTTTTCTTACCCGGAAGCACTCAAATGGCTGGCTGATAAATACGGTATCCAGGTCCCTGAGGACAAACCGCAGACTGCAGAGGAAATGGCTGCCATTACCGAACGCGAAAGTTTGTATATTATCAATGAATTCGCGAAGGAACATTTCATGCACAACATGCATGAAAGCCCGGAAGGCCAGAATATTGGTCTCTCCTATTTCGAAGAACGCGGTTTCCGGGCAGATATCATCAAGAAATTCCAGTTGGGGTATTGTTTGAACTCGGGTGATGATTTTACCAAGGCAGCTTTAAAAAAAGGATATAAAAAAGAATACTTAGAATCCGTCGGGTTAACAAGAACCAAGGAAGAGCGCAGTTTTGATTTCTTTCGCGGTCGTGTGATGTTCCCTATTCATTCTATCTCGGGCCGTGTGCTGGGATTTGGAGGAAGAACCCTGATCACGGACAAAAAAGTTGCGAAATACTTCAACTCTCCCGAAAGTATCATTTACAACAAGAGTGAGATCTTGTACGGATTGTATTTCGCGAAGGGTGATATCGTCAAATACGACAACTGTTTCCTGTGTGAAGGGTATACCGATGTGATTTCCATGCACCAGGCCGGAGTTGCCAATTCGGTAGCTTCTTCCGGAACTTCGTTAACGAAAGAACAGATCCGCTTAATCAAGCGTTATACGCAGAACATTACCATCCTTTACGATGGTGATGCGGCTGGAATCAAGGCATCTTTCCGCGGGATCGACCTCATCCTGGAGGAAGGAATGAATGTGAAAGTGGTGCTTTTCCCGGATGGGGACGACCCGGATTCCTATTCAAAAAAAGTGAGTACTTCGGAATTGATGGATTTCATTAAAGCCAACACACAGGATTTTGTAAGTTTCAAAACCTCTCTCCTGCTTGCCGAAGGAAATAATGATCCGCTTCAAAAAGCACAGATTATCCGCGACGTAGTCCAATCCATTGCATTGATTCCCGACCAGATCACGCGTTCTGTATTTACGACAGAGATTGCGCGTGTTTTCGGCTTCGATGAAAGTATCGTGATCAACGAATTGAACAAGTTGCGCAAAAACCAGATCTCCAAGGAACTGGATGAGCCGATGATCGCTTCGAATCCTTCACTGACAGACACCTTTACAGAACCTGCTCAACAAGCTACATCAGCTACGGAAGTAAAAGCTCCTTATGCGCGTGAAGAATATGAATTAACGCGCGTTTTGGTAAAATACGGTGTTTTTGCCATCACGACAGATCACATTGACGAACATGGAATAGCCCATACCGTTGAAGTCAGTGTTGCGGAATTGATCAATCACGAATTGGCGAAGGACGAGTTGACTTTTCACTATCCTATCTTCCAGGAAATCTATCAGCAAATTGTTGATGGGCTGGCTTCCAAAACTTTATACAAGGTTTCGTTTTGGTTACGGCACGAAAATCCTGAAATTGTGCAACTGATTACAGAAATAGAAACCGAACAATATGAGTTGAGCCCACAGTGGCTTTTAAAGTACAGTGTGGATACCAACCGTGAGATCGACAAGCTGAAAAGTACTGTCATGAATGCCATTTATGCTTTCAAAAAATTACGGGTCATGCAACGGATCGAGCAAATTCAGAAGGAGTTAACTGAACTGGCTGATTCTATCACCGAAGAACAATTCCAGGATTTATTATCTGAGCAAATTGTTTTGGAACGGGTTAAAATGTCTATTGCCGGGAAGTTGAACCAAACCATTATTCATTAAGCATGTTAGAGACCAGATTCACGCTTGGTTTGATCGAGGTTTGTTATTTGAACATCCTGATCATTGCTGTTTCTTTTTTCCTGGCTTATGTTGCCAAAAAACTCATTTACCGTTCTGTAAAACGTTACCTCACCTCGGCAAACATCCATTTGGAGGGACGGAAAGCAACCTGGCTGAAATTGTTGAGTCAAAGTGGTTTTGCCCTGGCAGCCTACATTTCCATTAAGTGCTTTAATATCAATAACGAAGGAGTCACCTTCAAGGAATTCCTGGATTATCATTTTATCGACACGCCAAAGATCAAGGTCAGCTTTGAAAATGTGATCTATGTTATTTTGATCATTTTCGGGGCGCGTGTTACCTTGAATGTGGTCCGTTTGTTCATTCAGCGCCGTTTTAAAAAACATAGGATTGCGGAAATCGGTACCGAGTACGTCTATACACAAGTTGCCAAATATGTGATCAATGTATTGGCCTTCTTCTGCATATTGGTTGCGCTCGATGTGGATGCCAAACTATTCCTCGGAGGTTCGGCCGCTTTATTGGTTGGTTTGGGATTGGGATTACAGGACGTTTTCAAGGACATGTTCTCGGGCTTCGTATTGCTTTTTGAAGGAAGTATCCGTGTGGGAGACGTAGTTGAATTCAACGATGGTAAATCATCCGAGGCGATGGTAGCAAAGATCATCCGGATCAATGTACGAACAACACAAATCGAAACCCGCGACGGGAATATCCTGATTGTTCCCAATGCAAAACTGACGCAGGAATACATTGAAAACTGGAGCCATGGAAGTACGCTTTCCCGTTTCCGGCTACCGGTGACTGTTGCATACGGAAGTGATACCCATTTGGTAAGTGAGCTCTTAAAACAAGCTGTTCTAAGCCATCCGAAAGTGCACAAAACAAAAGGTGTAGATGTTCGTTTGAACGATTTCGGAGAAAACGGACTTCAAATGGAGATTATGTTCTGGGCAGATCAGAGCTGGGATATCAATGTATACAAATCCGAAATTCGTTTTGAGATCGATCGCTTATTCCGCCATTACAAGATTCGGATCCCTTATCCACAGCGGGATATGCGGATCATACAGGATGCTGAGGAAAAATCACCTGACTAACTTCTATAAACAGTGCATTCAGTAAGTGAGTATTTTTTTGCGCTTACCATTTCCTTTTGTACATTTAGTTAAGCTTCCCTGTTAAGACAGTTTTGGAGGTATCATTCCACTAACAGAAGCGTTAACGTTAATATGAAGCGATCATGCAAATCAATCTTCTTTGGACAGGACGGGCATATTACTCATTGGAAAACTGTTTGGTGGAAATTAAAGCAACAGGTTCTAAAATCACTTCCACCATCATCGGATGTTTTGAAGAAAAAATATACCTGGTCACCTACCTGATTGAAACAAATCAGCATTGGGAAACCCTTTTGTTAGAAATTAATTGTCAGCACAATGACACCATTCAGCATATTAAATTGGAAGGCGACGGAAAAGGGAACTGGTTGAAAAACGGTGAAAAAGCCGATCAATTCAAAGGGTGCCTGGATGTTGACATTCCCCTGACACCTTTTACCAATACACTGCCCATACGAAGGTTGAACTTAAGTCAAAATCAGTCTCAGGAAATCCAGGTAGTGTACTGCGATCTTTTGGCACAGGAAATAAAACCCATTCACCAAAAATATACCTGTCTGTCGCATTCCGAATACCAATACGAAAATGTACCGAATGATTTTGAAGCTACCATTCAAATTGATGAACGGGGATTGGTGGTTGATTATCCATCCTTGTTTGTGAGAACTAAGCTATTGGATACCAACTACTATTAAAACATAAACGAGGCTGTACTAATCTGCCGCACTGATCCCGGATGTCCGGGATTGCAACTCAGTCTTCAAAAGCTTCGCTCTCCCTCGTTGCTGCCGCACTAACGTTTGTTGCAACTCAGTCTTCAAAAGCTTCGCTTTTTCTTCTTATATTCGCAGCCTATGAAAGCAGAAATTAAAGCAATTATTGATGCGATGAGTAAGCGTTTTACTTCGCATCCGTGGCATGGGATCGAGATCGGTGAAAAGCAACCGGCGATCGTAAATGCCTTTATCGAAATCATCCCGGCAGATTCAATCAAATATGAGATCCACAAACCTTCCGGTTATATCATGGTTGACAGACCTCAGAAATTGTCGAACCACATGCCTTGTTTGTACGGGTTTGTTCCACAAACGTATTGCGACAAAGAAGTTGCTGCTTTCTCTAATGAAAAAACCGGAAGAACGGATATTGTTGGTGATGGTGATCCATTGGATATCTGTGTTCTTTCAGAACGTTCGTTCAACCACGGAAACATTTTATGCGATGCGAAAGTAATCGGTGGTTTCCGCATGCTTGACGGTGGTGAAGCGGATGACAAGATTATTGCTGTACTGAAAGGTGATCAGGCTTACGGAGCAATGGAGGATATTTCGGAGATGCCTAAAATGGTGATCGACCGCGTTCGTCACTTCTTCCTGACGTATAAAGATTTGGACGGAGGTGCTAAAAACGTTGAGATCACACATGTTTACGGAAAAGAAGAAGCATTTGAAGTAATCAAAAGATCACATAACGATTATATTAACAAATATGGAAATGCCAACGAAGAACTGGCTTCCGCTTTAGAGAAATTGTTGGGTTAATCCCAACTTTTTTTTTGCAAATTTAAAATTCAACAGTATGAAACATGTATTTACGACCGTAGTTTTAGCGATTGGCTTTAGTACTTTATCTAACGCTCAATTAGCTCCTCAACCAAGCCCCGCAAGCAAATTAGAACAAACAGTAGGTTTGACCGATCTTACCATCCAGTATTCCCGACCAAGCAAGAGAGGACGTGTGGTTTTCGGTGATGTTGTTCCATTCGGAGAAGTTTGGAGAACCGGGGCAAACGAAAACACGAAATTCACCAATTCAGATCCGGTAATCTTCGGAAAGGACACTTTGAAACCAGGAACGTATGCGCTTTTCACGAAGCCGACAAAAGAATCCTGGGATTTGTTTTTCTACACAAATACGGATAATTGGGGAACTCCGGATAAGTGGGATGATCAAAAAGTAGCTTTGAAAGTTTCTGCAAAGCCAAGCGCATTAAAGGATGCAGTTGAAACTTTTACCATTTCAATTGACGGATTGGAATCAGTGAATGGTGGAATTTTGACTTTGAAATGGGACCAAACTGCTGTTGCATTCCCGTTTACAGTTCCAACGGATGCAAAAGTGATGGCTAACATCAAAACAACCATGCGAGGACCTTCTGCAAACGATTACATCGAAGCAGCAAATTATTATTTAGACAATAAGAAAGATTTGAAACAGGCATTGGAATGGGCTACTAAAGCATCAGACATGAATCCTGAGGCATTCTGGATTTTCCGTACAAAATCGTTGATCCAGGCAGAATTGGGTGACAAAAAAGGTGCGATCGAGTCTGCCAAAAAAGGGTTGGCTTTGTCAGAAAAAACCAAATACGATAACTACACCAAGATGTTCAATGATTCATTGAAAGAATGGAGTAAGTAATCCAGCTAACGATTTTAGGAAAAGCGAATTTATCCGTAAGTGCGGATGGGTTCGCTTTTTTTGTGAACGAATTAACTAAAAGGTTTACAAACTTACATTACCCTTCATTCCCCTCTTATTCTTTAAAGATTACTTTTTGTGAACGAATTAACTAAAAGGTTTACAACTACCTGAATCAGTTGTCACAAAACCAATTAACTAAAAGGTTTACAAACTTACATTACCCCTCATTCCCCTCTTATCTTCAAAGATTACTTTTTGTGAACGAATTAATTAAAAGGTTTACAACTACCTGAATGTCACAAATCAATTAACTAAAAGGTTTACAAACGCCCGTTCACTTCTTTCCCCTTCATTCTTCATAGATTCATTTTTGGTGAACGAATTAACTAAAAGGTTTACAAACTTGCACCGTTCTTCCTCCCACTTCCCCTCATTACTCAAATCCCTCACTCAATAATCCCTCCTGACAACTAAACCAGCCCTACAACTCCTGTAACATTTCACTTGAAACGACTTCTATACCAAACAGGCACTCTTCTTGTAAAGAGGAAATTTGTATTTTAGATTGAGCAACCGGGTATGAAAATTTTATCAGTCATTTGTATCTTATTTTTCTGTGGATTTGTTCACGGACAACAATCCAATTCCGAAGATTATTTGGAATACGGGGAGATCAATGCACAATCCAAGCGATACATTGATCTGAACATCGGAAATCCTGCTAATGACAAAGTATACATTCTGCGCGTAGAACATAGTCCGGAAGTAACTTATCGCCTGACTTCCGATCTGATTGAGCCGCTTTCAACCGTTCAGCTTCGAATCCAGGTCAATCCTTCTAAAAAAGGAAATTTCAATTATGTACTGAAAATGTATATGAGCGATCAGGCAGACCCGGTTATTTACCGTTTGACCGGAAATGTTACGGAAGAACTTCCGGACGACAATTACCTTACCAAATGCCCTGACTTCAATGCAATTCCTGCTAAATCGAAAGCATCGAGTGAATTAACGATTATTACGATAGACAAAGTAACAAAGGAACCGCTTTCAAAGTCTACAGTCAGTATTATTCACAACGGGGAGCCAAGCGGCACCTGGATTACAGGAAGATTGGGGAAATTTACCGAAGCATTGCCACCGGGATTCTTTTATTTTGTTGTCAGCCGGGAAGGTTACCTGACTAAGGAAGCGGGAGTTTATGTCGGACCGGAAGTTTCCGAAATCACTATTCCCCTGTCTCAGAATCCGAGGTATGACCCGCCGGTACCAACAAAAGATCCGGAACCTGAACCAGTCGAAACTGCACAGCAATTACCTCCACAAGAAGCACAGGAAAGGCTGAACGAGCAAATGGTAAATGAAAGTATTGACAGCACGACGCAAAAGGTCTTACCTGAATTGGTATCGATCCCTGCTGAAAACTTCGATGAATCTTATTTCAAGGATGTGAATGTAATTTTTGTGCTCGATATTTCAAGTTCCATGAAAATGGGTGAAAAAATGAATCTGATGAAGTATTCCCTTAACCAATTGGTGAGCAGGTTACGTCCACAGGATAAGATGGGCTTGGTTACCTATGCCAATTCGGCGGAGGTATTCCAGGTCCCTACTTCGGGTGAGCACAAAACCGAGTTGCAAAAATCCATTTCAAACCTGAAGCCGATCGGAATGACAGCCGGTGGAAAGGGAATTAAACTCGGATATAAAGAAGTAATGAAAAATTATGATCCGAACAAGGCGAATATGGTGATCGTTATTACAGATGGGGCTTTCAATAAAGATTCGGAAGATTATCAGAAAATGGTCAAAAAGTACGCAAAAGCAGGTGTTGTCTTTTCGGTGGTGGGAATCCAAACACGTGAAAAAGATGCAAAACTCATGGAGGAAGCAGCTCAATTCGGGAACGGTCGTTTTGTACCGATCCAAAAACTGGCGGATGCGCACTCGAACCTGATGCAGGAAATCCGGATCGCTTCATTTAAAGGAATCAAAAAGTAACGCTCTGTAGCGATCAGTCACGACTGATCGACTACGGATCTCATTTTACATTTTCAATTGGCTGATATCCGATTCTATTTTTAGATTTGCACTGATTTTCAAATAAACACGAATGAAATTCTCCTTCTTAAGGAAAAAATGGTTCAAAATACCTTACACCATCCTTCTCTATGGCTTTGCTGCTTATGGTTTTGTTCTTACAGCAACTTATTTTGCCGTTAAATTCAACTGGACGAATGAAGGCGGCTCTATAGATGAGAACAACCGCTATTTTGCTGAAATGCACGACAAGTACGATCAATCCTTCAAGGTGGACTCTGTTTCCATGATCAAACACCGTTTTGAAGTTTTGAACCGCATCATGCTGGTGAACGAATTCTATCCCAAGAATGCGAATTATATCCTTTCTGTTTACAATGAAAACAAAGATGAAAAATTGGCACTTCGTATGTTGGATGCTGTGGATCTTCAATTGTTGAAAAAGAATAAATCCTATCGAAAAGCCTGGTCCAAATGGAAGTATAAAAACAAAAACGCTTCTAAGAAAAGTACCGGGTTGAGTGTTTTTGAATGGATGAATATTGCTGAATGGCAAGACTTCAAACAAGCGGTGACCAAGGATAAAAAATACATTGATTCGGTTTATCATGTAACAGGAGTTGAACCGCGGCTGATCGTTGCCTGTCTGGTCGGTGAGCAGATCCGTTTGTTTAATTCCAGCAGGGAATCCTATAAACGCTACATCGGGCCTTTGAAAGTATTGGCTCTTGAAAACCATCTTTCTTATGGTGTTACGGGTATCAAAAACGGAACAGCCCTGACGATTGAGCGTTATTTGAGAGAAAAAGACAGTGAATTCTATCCCGGAGAAAAATACGAGACACTTCTGGACTTTGATTCTACAGTCAATTATGCAACGAAAGCGAACGACACACTGGATTTGCGATTACAACGCCTGGTCCAATGGGAAAATCATTACTATTCTTATTTATATACTGCGTTATTTTTAAGAGAAATCAAAACACAATGGGAAAAGGCCGGTTATCCGATCGATGATCGCCCGGAAATTCTTGCTTCCTTATTCAATCTTGGTTTTCAACGTTCAAAACCAAAACCCAATCCTGCTGTTGGAGGTTCTGTTTATAAAATCAAGGATACGGACTATACTTTCGGATCTGTGGCTTACGAGTTCTTTTACAGTGGAGAACTGGCGGATGTTTTCCCCTATAAGAAGAAAAGTTTTGATGAACCAAGAACCGTTATTAAGCGCCCTGAACCGGAAGAATAATCATTGAGCTGATAAGCACATTTTTCATCCGAATGTGAAAGAAAGAACCTATCTTCGGATAAACAGAATACTTATGAGAACAATCCTTTTACTCTTACTGATCTTTCCTTCTTTTGTCTATTCACAAAAAAATGAAAAGAAAGAAGTCCGAAAAGTCATTGATCAATTATTTGAAGGCATGAGAAAAGGTGACAGTTCACTGGTGCGAAAAACGTTTTTGCCTCATGCAACTCTCAATACCAGTTTTGTCAACTTGAAAGGTGAAGCAAAATTGCACCGCGATTCCATTACTTCCTTTTTAATTGCAATCGGAACTCCACATAAGGAACTTTGGGATGAGCGCCTGCTTTCCTGTGAAATTAAAATCGATGACAACCTGGCAACGGTTTGGACCAAGTATGCTTTTTATGCTGACAATGTTTATTCGCATGAAGGTGTGAATGCCTTCCAATTGGTGAAAGTAGACGGGAGCTGGAAAATTTTGATTATTACGGATACGCGGAGGAAGAAATGATTTTTTAATTTAAGTTTCGGTTTGTCAATTCGAGTATTCCGCATGCCGTTCCGATACTTCATCCGCCACTGCGGATGAATCCCGATGGATATCGGGACAAACTGACATGAAGCGGAATGTATCGAGAACTGACAAACTAAACACTCCAAAAGCAGCAGGTCTTTAGTGAGTTCTTACTAAAAAAGTCCATCTTTGTAACTCTTAGTTATTCACTCAAAATCTGTCGGTATGATTCGCGTATTTTACACACACGAAAATGAGCTGGTTTGGGAAAAATATCCTGAAAAAGCAGTACTTGACCCCAAAAAGAATTATTTATGGATCGATCTGCTTCACGCCAGTCAGGAAGAGAAAGACCAGGTGTGTGAGTTTTTCAAAGTCAAATTACCGACTTACAAAGAAGCGGTAGAAATTGAGAGCAGTTCACGTTATTCGGAAGACGGTGAATCCATTAAAGCTAACAGCGGTTTTTTAAAAGAAGGTGATGCACCTAAGATCCACCAGGTTTCCTTTCTTCTGAAGGAGAATATTTTGTTCACCGTTCGCAACGTGGAATTGCAGTCTTTTGCAGAAGTCGTAAAAAAGATCAAGGTTGCCAGACAGGATTTCATTCGTTCCGGATCCCAAATCTGGATCTTGTTGCTGGAAACGCGCATCGACCTGGATGCTGATTACATTGAAAGCCTGACGCGAATTACCAATGTCATCAGCCGGAAAGTACAAAGCCTGTCAGACCCCGAAGAAAAGACTTTACGTAAGATTGCGGAATTGCAGGAAAACACGATTTTAATCCGGGAAAGTATTACAGACAAACAGCGGTTAATTTCCGCCCTGACACGTTCTCCTTTTATTGATCATGAAACCGGCGAGCGTTTGCGTGTAATTATGAAAGACATTACTTCGCTTTTACAGCATACGCAATTCAGTTTTGAGCGATTGGAATACTTACAGGATACTTTGATGGGTTTGGTGAATATCGAGCAAAATAAGATTATCAAGATCTTTACGGTTTTTTCAGTGGTATTCTTACCACCAACGTTGATTGCAGGGATTTACGGAATGAATTTCAAAGTGATGCCGGAATTGACCTTATCGTTCGGTTATCCGATTGCTATTGTATTGATGATTGCATCAATGGCTTTGACCTTGCTTTATTTTAAGCGAAAGAAGTGGCTTTAAGTAATTACGAATTAAAAAAGCCTTCATCAATTGACGAAGGCTTCAATATTATTATTGTCAGCTGTGACTGACATATATCGAAAGCAGTGCTTTCTCTTATTTCGTTACCGGGATGGTAACATTTATTTTAATGGTATTTCCAACATCCCCACCGGCTTTTCCTACATTGTAGGTTGAGCGCTCGACGGAGAATGAGGAAGTAATTTTCCCTTTGCTGCCGGATTTCGTAAAAGTGAACGGAAGTGTCACTTCTTTTGTTACATCTTTCACAGTCAGTTTTCCTTTTACGGAATACCCATTATCCTTTTTTTCAAAAGAAGAAGAGGTGAACTTGATGTTCGGGTACTTGTCAGCATTGAACCATTCAGCTCCTAAGGCATGTTTGTTTTGCAAACCGTTCCCGGTATTAATCGAATTCACATCAATCGTAAAAACGAATTTGGATTCGGATAATTTTGTTTCATCAAAATTGACAGTACCGGTTAAGGTTTTAAAGATCCCGTTAACTCCCTTTGCAGAGAAATCCACGCTGTAATCTTTCCCGATCTTCCATGTTTTTACTTGTGTGAACGCAAATACTCCCCCAATCAGGAGGAGTATCGCCATTAAAGAAACCGTTCTTTTCATGATTATTCTTTAACCAATTCCAAGTCAGCAGTAACATGTACATCATTGCTCAAACCTGGGTTTTCGTCACCAACTTTGAAGTCCAATCTGTTAATCGTTCCTGTCATTTTGAAACCGCTTACTTCTTTCTTGTTCATTGGGTTTGTAATTGTACCGTTATGAACTGCAGTCATTGTAACTTCTTTCGTTACACCGTGTAATGTCAAATCACCAACTACTTTGTATTCGTTTTTAGACTTCGCAACTTTTGTAAATGATTTGCTCACGAAAGTGAATTTCGGGAATTTCTCAGCATCGAAGAAATCTGCACCTTTCAAGTGATTATCACGCATTTCGTTTGCAGTGTTGATACTGTTAATATCACCTGTCAATTCCACTTTTGCATCAGAAAAATCTTCTTTTGTAGCGGTCATTTTCACTTCGTAGTTTGAGAAGCTTCCGTTAAAATCAGAGATTCCCATGTGTTTTACAGTAAATCCAAGTCTTGAATGTACTCCGTCTAAAGACCAGATAGATGTTGTTGCAACTGTAAAAGATAGTGCCAAACCAGCGAATGCCGCTGCTAAAATTGTTACTGGACGTTTCATGTTTGTTTGTTTTTATTTGTTATTAAATTATTGTGATCTGCTATGGCTGATCTCTTGTTGTTACTAATTACGTGATTCGTATTTCCAAAAGAATGGAACAAGAGCTAAAAAGCTCAAGGCGGGGAAGAAATGCATCGGAACAGCCAGTCCCGGGAACATTTCAGGGAATTCGACATCCAAAGGAAGTTTAAACGACAACACTCCGATGATGCTTGCAAAACTCAGAATGCAATATAAAACATTTAAGATTGGAATCAAAAGTGGTCTCTTTAAACGGGCAGCGATCACATATCCCAATGCCATTAAAACACATCCGATCATGCAGGCAGTGAACATTCCGGTTGCGTTCAACACCGAATTAAAATCAATGTAAAACGCATCGCTGTAAACCTTGTTATATAGCATGCTCACACCTCCCGCTACTATCCCGCTGGTTACTCCCAGCAATAATCCTTTCTTTAAATTCATATCTAAATTTTAGAGATACAAACCTAGGTAAATATTTCTATTGTAACCAAATTAATTTCTTTTATATACCAGTATACTTTTGGAAACTAATTGAATTTAGGGAAGTTAGCGAAGGATCTGCTTGCTTTTTTAATGAATATTTAACATTTCTTCCTTAAACTGTCTAATCAAAACAACTCCAATTGTTCTCCGAAATTCATTCCTTCCAGCTGCAGGAGTTTTTGTTTTGCACTCAGTCCACCAGCATAGCCTGTCAAACTTCCGTCGCTTCCGATCACCCGGTGACAGGGAACAATAATCGAAATGGCATTGGCACCATTCGCTGTAGCAACTGCGCGAATTGCCTTTTCGTCTCCAAGGATCCGGGAGAGCTCCAGGTAACTTGTCGTCTTTCCATAAGGAATCGTGAGTAATTTCTCCCAAACGGATTTCTGGAAATCACTTCCCACAAATAGAAGCGGAATATCAAATGTGGTCCGTTCTTTTGCAAAGTATTCGTTGAGCTGAGATTTCGTTTCGTTCAACAGATCTGTTTCTTCGAGTTTAAACTCTGCCTGTAAACCGGTTTGGATCCGCGAATCGATCTGATCACGCATTTTACGGTATTTCCAATCACATAAACATAGTTCTCCGGCTGATTCTCCGAGAACCAATTCGCCATATGGGGACTGAAAGTATTGTAAGTAAACCATGATTCAATCAAAATGATGTCCCGATCCACCACAGCGGATGGGATCAAATGCAAAAGTTGAAAATACTAAAAAAGCAGCGAATTCAGATGACTGATTCGCTGCTTTTTTTGTTAAGAGGTAGTGGTAGGGTTAAATCCGACTCAGCGGATGAATAGTGGTTAGGTTTTATCTAAAAGTGGTCAGGTGGTTTTGATACTAGTGGTTTGGTTGGTGGTGATTCAGGTAGAGTTGATTAGTAAATGGAGTGCTTATCGATTGTCCTTAAAAATTGTCTCATTTGTTTTATTTTGATAAGACAAAGATAGGGGTGTAGAACGTAGGGTATTTACGACCTATTCCTGCTGCTTAAAAAACTTGTAAATACCAGTAAAATCAATGCTTTCAGAGAAAATAAATTTAATAAAAAAGTGCCGGATTTTAAGTCTGAATTTACTTCTTTGTGATTGGTCCTTGCCCATCCTCATTTCTAACATAAATGCCAAAACTGAGTTTGGAAAAGTCGCTTGATTTAAACAGGATAAAAATAATTACCATGGTAACTGGTGGATAAGCGTACACTTATCCCAAAACGGAATTAATTGGGGTAAGCATGATTAATCATTCGCATTTTTCTAATTTTAAACCTGATGAAAAACAATGAAAAACTATCTGCGCAACGACTGAAATCCATTATCGGAGGCTCAATCGGGAATCTCGTAGAATGGTACGACTGGTACGCTTACTCTGCATTTTCACTCTATTTTTCAAGTGCTTTTTTCCCTGAAGCAAACCCAACAGCGCAATTACTAAATACGGCCGGGATTTTTGCAGTCGGTTTCTTGATGCGGCCCATCGGGGGATGGATGTTCGGGGGAATTGCTGATAGGATCGGGAGAAAACAGGCTATGACACTTTCTGTTTTATTGATGTCATTCGGGTCCTTGCTGATTGCTTTAACTCCCTCCTATTCCAGGATCGGTGTTCTTGCCCCCATTCTACTTCTGCTTGCCCGTTTGTTACAAGGACTCAGTGTAGGTGGTGAATATGGTGTTTCAGCTACCTATTTAAGTGAAATGGCTACTGAGAAGCGGCGCGGTTTTTATTCCAGTTTTCAATATGTGACCTTGGTCGGAGGATTGCTCATTGCACTTGGAATCCAATTGATCCTGCAAAAACTGATTCTGACCGAACAGCAATTGCAAGACTGGGGTTGGCGAGTTCCGTTCTTGATCGGCGCTATACTTGCATTTGTTGCCTTATACCTTCGCAGTAACCTGCATGAAACAGAGGCTTTCGAAACACAAAAAGGCAAAAAGAAAAGCAAGGGAACCATCCGGGAATTACTAAAGCATCCGAAAGCCATTTTATTGGTTGTGGGCCTGACATTGGGTGGAACGCTTGCTTTCTATACCTATACCAACTACATGCAAAAGTTTTTGGTGAATACCGTTGGATTAAGCAAAGATATATCCACATTGATTTCCTTTGTAAGTCTATTGATCTTTGTTATTCTGCAACCATTCTTCGGTGCTTTGTCCGACCGGATCGGGAGAAAACCCTTGCTAATCGGTTTCGGAGTTTTAGGGACCATTTTTACAGTTCCTTTACTTACAGCGCTCAGTCACACACATTCTGCATGGACTTCCTTTTTCCTGCTCATGGCAGGGTTGGTTATTGTAAGTGGTTATACAAGTATCAACGCCATTGTAAAAGCAGAATTATTCCCGGCAGAAGTACGTGCTTTGGGAGTTGGCCTCCCCTATGCTTTAACTGTTGCTCTTTTCGGGGGAACAGCCGAATACATTGCACTGTGGTTTAAAGATGCAGGACATGAATCCTATTTCTATTGGTACGTTACAGGTTGTATCGCTATTTCACTGATTGTTTACCTCTTTATGAAAGACACCAAGGAGAATTCCAGGCTTGAGCCGGATCAAAAAGTTCAAACGGAGTTCAAAGATTAAAACCAAGACTTATCAAACTAGTTTTGAACTTTTGAACTAATTATACCACCAAACATAGGCATTCAGGGATGTCGCAATCAGAAGCCAAATAAAATAGGGAGCTAATAAAATTGACTTAAATCCCATAACGGCTCCATACTTGAATAAAAATCCTGCAATCAGAATGGTTAGCACTACGATTATTATCAAAGATGCCGTTACGTAATGAAAGTAAAAAAATACGGGGTTCCAAAGTACATTCAACACCCATTGAATAGAAAATAACGCAAGCAGTTTTTTTGTATTTGCAACCTTTCCCATTGCCGATGCCATATAAATTGCGAAACAGACCATGACCGTTGTCCAGGCAGCGCCAAATACCCATCCCGGTGGAGTCCATGGGGCTCTGTTTAACCCAAGATACCACTCGGAAGTTACCCCGGTTTCGGTGAAAAGGCCACCCACCACCAATGCTGCAAAATTGACAGCTATAAAAAGGACGATCCTGACTATCATGACTTCTTGCTTTAAGCTCTGCTAATGCAAAAGCCTTTTATTCAAGTTACGAAAAAGGAAGCTGGTGACAGCCCAAACTTCTTTAAAGAATTGTTAAAGACGGGATTATTTTAAGCCTGAATTCCGGTATTTCCTGTATTATTGCGCACGAAATTACACAGACACACAACATGATTAAACAACTCACACTTGGTTTTACACTTTTATTCGGACAAAACATCATCGCCCAAACTTCACCGGAACTCAATTCAGCAGAAATTCTTCTGGGTCTGAAAAAACTCAATACCATCGGTTCCGTACTGTATGTCGCGGCTCATCCCGATGATGAAAACACTCGCTTATTAGGTTATCTTGCAAAAGAAAAAAACTTCCGGACCGGTTACCTTTCTCTTACACGAGGTGACGGCGGACAAAACTTGATCGGGAAGGAACAGGGCGAAGCTTTGGGATTGATCCGTACACAGGAATTATTGGCTGCCCGAAGAACAGATGGTGCAGAACAATTCTTCACGCGTGCAAACGATTTCGGGTTTTCAAAAAATCCGGAAGAAACCTTTACCATCTGGAATAAAGACAGCATCCTAAAAGACGTGGTATTGGCCATTCGCAGGTTTAAACCGGACGTGATTATTTGCCGTTTCCCCACAACAGGTGAAGGCGGACATGGACACCATACTGCTTCAGCCATTTTAGCTATGGAAGCCTTTGACCTGGCAGCCGATCCGACTAAATTCCCGGAACAATTAACGGAAGTAGAAGTTTGGAAAACCAAGCGCATCTTTTGGAATACTTTCAATTTCGGAGGAAACAACACCACATCGGAAGATCAGTTAAAACTGGATGTGGGGACGTACAATCCGCTGTTGGGCATCAGCTACGGTGAAGTTGCTGCAAACAGTCGTTCCATGCACAAAAGCCAGGGATTCGGTTCTGCAAAGCAGCGTGGGGAAAGCATCGAATACTTCAAATTCCTGAAAGGTGAACCCGCTGAAAAAGACCTGTTCGAAGGAATAAACAGCTCCTGGAAACGTCTTCCCCTTTCAACGGATCTCGAAAGCCTGATTTCAGGATGTATCTCGAATTTCAATCCACAGCATCCGCAACTTTCCCTTCCGGCATTGGAGAGCATTTATTCCAGGTTACAGCAGATCGATGATCAGGATCCGAATGTTCGTTACTGGAAAAAGCTGAAACTCGCAGCTTGCCAGGAATTGATTATTCAATGTGCCGGATTGTGGATGGAATCAACTGTTTCTGATTACAGTGCTGTTCCTGGAAATGAAATCAGTATTTCGAACCAGATCATTGCGCGCAATACGGAAAATGTGAAATTGAAATCCCTGACTTTCATCGGTCAGACAGAGAAGATTACAGATCTTCAATTGAAAAAAAACAAATTGGAATCAATCGATCAAAAAGAGATCTTACCAAAGATCGCTTCTTATTCTGCACCATACTGGCTGACGGAACCACATACCGTTGGAATGTATACGGTGAAGAACCCGGCTTTGATCGGTTCACCTGAAAATCGAGCAGCAAAAAGTGTGATCTATCATATAAGCATTGACGGAATTGACTTCGATATAGAGCGTGGATTAGTCTTTAAATCGACTGACCCGGTAAAAGGAGAAGTATATCGCCCGTTCGAAATCCTTCCTCCTGTTACCATTAACATCACGGATCAGGTTTTTGTTTTCAATGCTATGGTTCCGAAGGAAATCTCCTTTACTGTAAAAGCAAACCAGTCCAAAGTAAAAGGAACCGTAAAAGTATTGGTTCCTACAGGTTGGAAAATTGAGATCAAAAATCCGGAAGTGAACCTGGAGAAAAAAGGTGACGAACAAATTATAAAAGCGATGTTAACACCTGACAAGAATGGAAAAGATGGCCAGTTGCGTGCATCGGTTTCCGTAGATGGCAGTGACTATACCAAAAGCATTACACGCATTGAATACGACCACATTCCTTACCAGTTTTTCCTGAGCGATGCGGAAGCGAAAATTGTGTTCCTTGACCTGAAAAAAACTAAAAACAAGATCGCTTACATTCCGGGAGCCGGAGATAATGTCATGGCTTGTTTGACACAAATCGGTTACGATGTGACGGTATTGACCGATGAATTATTAGCCAAGGAAGATTTGAGTGTGTATGCAAGTATTGTGACTGGGGTGCGCGCGTACAACACCAACGAGCGCCTGCCTATTTATTACGACAAACTGATGGCTTATGTGGAACAAGGCGGAAACCTGATCGTTCAGTACAATACAAACAATCGCATTGCGCCAATGGAAACGAAGATCGGGCCATATCCTTTCACCATCTCAAGGGACCGTGTAACAGATGACAACGCAGTAGTTGAATTTACCAATCCGAAACACCCGGTATTGAACACTCCGAATGTGATTACTCCGAAAGACTTTGAAGGCTGGGTGCAGGAACGCGGAATCTATTTTGCAACGGAACTGGATTCACATTATGAGACGGTATTTTCCATGCAGGACCCAAATGAAAAACCAAGTAAAGGAAGTTTGATCATCGCCAAACATGGGAAGGGAAATTTTGTTTATACCGGGTTGGTATTTTTCCGTGAGTTACCGGCAGGAATTCCTGGAGCGTACCGGTTGTTTGTGAATTTACTAAGTTTACCACAGAACAGGTAATCGTTTTGCTGTCTGTTCGAGTAGGCTGCATGCCGTTCTCGATACATCCCGCTTATGTCAGTTCGAGTGTCCCGACAGGAATGTCGGGACGTATCGAGAACACATGCGGGATACTCGAACTGACAGTAAAACTGAGAAATTAATAATGAAAGAAGAAAACGATCATAAAAACTGGAATTGGGCATATGCCGGAGTGATTGGAGCATTGGTGGCACTAATCGTATTCTTTTACTTTTTTACCCGACATTTCTCATGAGCGCCATTGATTGGATTGTCCTGATTGTGACCTTGCTTGCTGTTATTGGATACGGCTTATATAAAAGCAAAAGTGAAAAAACCTTAGACGGTTATTTTAAAAGCAGCAATTCCATGAGCTGGATCCTGATCCTGCTTTCCATCATGGGAACTCAGGCCAGCGCGATCACTTTCCTCTCTGCTCCCGGTCAGGCATATACCGATGGTATGCGTTTCGTACAGTACTATTTCGGGTTGCCACTGGCAATGGTGGTTTTGTGCGTGACTTTTATCCCGATCTATCACAAATTAAAAGTCTTTACGGCTTACGAATACCTGGAACAGCGTTTCGATCTGAAAACACGTTCTCTTGCTTCGATTTTGTTTTTGGTTCAACGTGCACTTTCAACCGGAATCAGTATTTATGCACCATCCATTATCCTGGCTTCACTTCTTGGATGGAATATCTATTATACCAACCTGGTAATGGGCGGATTCCTGATCATTTATACCGTAACCGGTGGAACGAAAGCAGTAACTTATACCCAAATGCAACAATTGATTGTTGTGTTTATCGGGATGTTTTTGGCGGGTTACCTGGTCGTTCAAATGTTACCAAAAAATGTCAGTTTCTCTGATGCGCTGCACGTTGCCGGGAAAATGAGAAAATTAAATGTCATTGAAACAAAGATCGATGTCACGGATTCCGAATGGTGGAAAGACAAGTACAATATCTGGAGCGGACTGATCGGCGGATTCTTCCTGGCACTTTCCTATTTCGGAACAGACCAGTCGCAAGTTGGGCGTTACTTAACGGCAAAGAACACCAAAGAAAGCAGGACCGGGCTATTGATGAACGGTTTGGTAAAAGTCCCCATGCAATTCCTGATCTTGTTGGTAGGAAGTTTGGTTTTCGTGTTTTACATGTTCTTCCAATCGCCTATCTTCTTTAATCAGAAAGAAGTGGATAAGGTACTTGCATCCGAATACAAAACCGAGTTTCAGGCCTTGCAGGCAAAACATGACTCATTGAATTTCATCCGGGAGGAACAGACGACTCAATTAGCAAATGCCCTGAATGTGAAAGATCATGCAAAAATCAAGACCTTACAAAGTGATTTACTCCAGATCGAAACTCAAACAAAGGTAATCCGGGAAGATGCTTTGACAGTCATGAAAAAAGCCAACAGCACGGCAGACACAAACGATACCAATTACATTTTCCTGTATTTTGTAGTGGAAAACCTTCCTAAAGGACTCATTGGTTTATTGATCGCCATGATTTTCCTGGCTGCCTGGGGAAGTATTGCCGCGGCATTGAATTCACTTGCTTCCACTACCGTCATTGACTTGTATAAACGTATGTGGGTAAAAGACAAGAGCGAATTGCATTATTACAGGGCTTCACGCTGGTTTACCTTCGGTTGGGGAATCTTTGCCATAGCAACTGCCATGTTTGCAAGTAAACTGGGAAGCCTGATCGAAGCTGTGAATGTCCTGGGTTCGCTGTTCTACGGTACGATCCTGGGAATGTTCCTGGTGGCATTCTACCTGAAACGAATCGGTGGCTTAGCTGTTTTCTGGGGGGCAATCATTACCGAGCTTATCGTAATCGGGATTTATGTGATGGATGTGATTTCCTTCCTGTGGCTGAATGTGATCGGCTGTTTGCTGGTGTTGATCATTGCCGGGATTATCCAGGTGTTTGTTAAACGTAAAAAGCAGGAGTTGGAGATTTGATTCAATCCAGCAAGTCCTCCCCCTTTTATCCCCCTCCCAAGGGGGAGATTTTAATTCTCTTTCAAAGGAAGAACTAGTATCCTAATTATTCATTTCCACGAAGCAAAAATCGATCTTTAAGAAAATGTTTCGTTTCCCCCTTTGGAGGGGGACTAAGGGAGAGGAAAACAAAAAGCCCTTCCACCGAAGTGAAAAGGCTTTCAAGTATTTTAATTAAAAATTACTTGTTTTCTGCCAGCAATTTTTCTCCCAAAGCTACGTAATCATCGTTCTTAGCTTCTTTTGCCAAAGCAATGGATTTCTCTGTACTTGCCTTTCCTGCTGCTTTGTCACCCAATTTGTATTCGATGCGTGCTTTCAGGTTAAACATGTAAAACGCAGTCGGGTTTTCTTCAGTAGCTTTTGTAGCCCAGGTCAAAGCTTGTTTCAAATCTTTCCCGTTATCGAAATAATATCCTGCTGCTCTGAAGTATTCCGGTTTTTCGGATTTCATGGATTCTTCAATGCTTTGCATAACACGCGCATCGATATCCGTAGTCATTTTGATAGCAACAACTGTGTTTTCCCAAAGCAAAGTCAATGTAGCTTCTGTCGCAGAGATGTCTCCGATGTTGATCATCAGGGATTCCATTTTCATTGGAATTTTGATCGATTTCACCTTGAAACGCAATACTTCGTTCTCTGTTTTGTATGCTGCTACGTTTCCGTTCAAAGTCAAATCATTGTACAACATAATTTCCCAGCTGTCTTTGTTTGGAATGGTGTATAAACCATAGGTTCCCGGTTTCACCGTATTTCCTTCCAACTTCACTTCATCTGTAAATGTGATCTTTGTTGTCGCATTTGCCCCGGTTCTCCAGATCTTTCCGTAAGGAACAACATCTCCGAAGATTGTACGGCCTTTTACGGCAGGACGGGAATACTCAATCGTTACTTCTCCCAAACCGAATTTTTGAGTAACTGTTTGTAATGGACTTGGTGCCGGTACGGTAATTTTTTGCGCTGTTGCTCCTAAAGAAAGCATTCCGAATGCCAGGAACAAAACTGTCTTGTTTGTAATCTTCATTTTCATAAACATTTAATTGATGATTTGATCCCGATAGCTATCGGGATTTCAACCTAAAAATAGTGCTTATTTATGGAGAGAAAATCGATTTAACGTTTTATTAAAGTTTTAGGGATTCAAGCATCTGCATATTTATGAGACATCCGATTTCTGATGAAATCTATCGATATACCCAAAATAATAAAAAGTACATCCGCTGTAGGGAAAGGTTTCAACACCGGACAAAAAAGTCATGGAGTCATTAATAAGTCAAAGTAATTTTTAATCAGTTGTAGCTTGCTCCATCGAAGGTACATAACTTAAATGAAAAATGTAAAAAGCACCCGATTTCTATCCGCATACCGATTCCTCTCTACCACTCACCGATTTCCTGTTCTTCATCCGAAAGTGCCGAACTAATTTTGGTTCGCAAACAAATGTTAAATATTAGGTTTTTTTAGTTCGGTATTTTCAGAACTAAAAAAACCAATTAACTTTGCAGGAACAAAGCGGGTAATGATTACCCGGATTTAATGAAAAAGTATGACAAACGTTCAATTGACTCAAGCACAAAAAGAACTCATCGAAAGGATGGGTGTTTTTTATGAGCAACATGGAATTCCACCGATGGAAGGTCGTATTATGTCCCTGCTGATTGTTTGTGATGAACCGGAACTGACATTCGACCAGATTCGCGAACTGCTCGGAATCAGTAAAAGTACAACCAGTTCAGCTTTGAATATGCTGTTGCTGACCAAGCGGGTAATCTACAGAACAAAACCCGGAGACCGCAAACGTTACTTTGCAAGCAATATTCTTCAATGGCAGCAAAGTTTTACCGAAAACTTCCAAAAGTTCTTCGAGGTAATCAAGATCATGAAGGAAGCATTGGCACAGCGCACTCCAAACACCCCGGAGTTCAATCAACAGATGGCTGAGTTCATTGAATTTACCGAATATATGAGTCTTGAGTTCCCAAGAATTTACCAGGAATGGCGCAATCGTAACACACAAAATAACAAATAACACAACCAGTATGAAGGAGAGAATACAAAACCATCGCCCGAGCTTACTGATGCTACTCGCCCTTTTGGCCGGAAGCATGAGCTTTGCCAGGGCGCAATCGGGTCAGATGTCGCTGCAGCAATGCGTACAATATGGCCTGACAAACAACAAAGGAGTCCTGAAGTCTAAGCTAGAGATCGACCGCGCCAATGAAAAGAGAACGGAAACACGTTCCGAATACTTACCACAGGTAAACGGATCGGTATCATTCCAGGATAATCTCAAACTGCAGACTTCGATTTTACCGGGAGAACTGATCGGTCAGCCGGGAACACAAGTTCCGGTACAGTTCGGTACAAAGTACAATACCAGTGCAGGAATTGATGCAAAACAAGTGATCTACAATCAGTCGTTGATCTATGCCATGAAATTGACAAGAGAAAGTACCAAAGTCTCTGAGATCAACGCTAAAAAGACAGAAGAACAATTGATTTATGACATCGCAAGCGCTTATTATTCAACCCAGATTTCATTTACCCAAAAGAAATTGGTGGAATCAAACCTGGCGCAGATCGATTCGTTGTATAAGATCACTCAGATCCAATTTGAAAATGATGCTGCAAAGCAATTGGACCTGGATAAACTGACTGTTAATAAAACCAATCTTCAAACGGAGTTGATTACGAGTACAAGTAATTACGAACAACAGTTATTGCTTCTTAAGTATTATATGGGAATGCCGCTTGACGCATCGATCGAAGTGAGTTCAATCGACCTCAATGAACAGTCGGCAACAATTATTGATACCAACTCACTGAACAATACGGATTTGGAATTGGTTCAGGCACAGCGCGAAATCTATTCGGTGACCTTGCAACAGATCAGAGCAGGTTATCTGCCTTCCCTGTCATTGAGCTTTCAGTCATCTGTGCAAAATATGCAGAACGATTTGCGCATGTTTGATAAAGGGGCTAAATGGTTTCCAACATCCTACGTAGGTTTGAATCTTTCTGTTCCAATCTTTGACGGACTTGCTAAAAACTCACGGGTGAAACAGACTAAGTTCCAAATGGAGCAATCGGTACTGGAGGAAGAATATTTGACCGAGAATCTGAAAATGCAGCGTGAAAATGCCAACAACACCTTAAAAGCAAACCGGTCAGCATTAACCAGTCAGCAGCAAAACATTGAACTGGCGCAAAAAGTATACACGGTAACAATGGCGCAGTTTGTTGGAGGAATTGCAACAATCACCGATATAGTTAATGCCGAAACATCCTTACGGGATGCACAAACCAATTATCTGAAAGCGTTGGTACAAGTGAAATTGGGCGAGTTAGACCTGATTAAATCAACAGGAAATATCGGAACATTAAATAAATAGGGATCTGCCGCAGCAGATGATAAAGAATTAAAAACCCTGATCCCGCGTGTGCGGGAGCGGATTAAAAGAATGAACATGGAAAATCAAGAACTACATAACAAATCCGGCCAGCAGCCAAAAAAGAAAAGCGTATTCAGACGCATCATCCTACCCATTTTGATTGGGCTTGTCATCCTGGTCATTATCATAATGAAGCTGGGAAGCAACAAAGAAAAAATGGATGCCAATGCAGCTATCACGGAACAAAAAATGACCATTTTCCCGGTAACAGTTGCCCAACCAGAAATGGAAACCATTACACAGGACTTCGAATTGAATGGGAACTTCATCCCGGATCACCAATTGAGCTTTGTTTCGGAAACTTCGGGTCGTGTGAGAACCTTGAATATTGAAAACGGGGATTATGTGACCGCAGGAAAAGTGATTGCAACTCTGGATAACGAACAAATCCGCATTGACCTTGCTTTGGCTAAAACAACTTTAGATAAAGCAAAATCAGATTTGGAAAAATACGAACGCATGGTTGCAAGCGGAGCAGTAAATAAAGCACAGGTGGAAGAAATGCGCATGAATGTGAATACTGCCGATGCAAAATTGAAAACATTGCAACACAGTTTGAAATTGACAACCATTGTTTCTCCTATTTCCGGTGTTGTTTCCAATGTTGCAATTGAAAAAGGAAGTTATTTGGCACCTGGATCTGCCATTGCAGATATCGTGGACATCAAATCCCTTAAAATGAGCGTAAAATTATTGGATGTCCAAGTCGTACGTGTAAAAACTGGTCAATCGGTAAACATCGTTCCGGATTTATACCCGAATACTGCCATTGCCGGAAAAGTTGCTTCCGTTTCACCACAGGCTGACGGCTCCAAGAAATTTGATACCGAAATCCGTTTCGTTAACCCTTCCAAAACTCCATTAAAATCAGGAATGACCGGGAAAGTGAAGTTCACATTCGGAGGAACCAAAGAAGCATTGACCATTCCATTGAAATGTCTGGCAGGAAGTATCAAGGACCCGAAAGTTTTCGTAATCCAGGGTGATAAAGCGAATTTGACAAAAATTGAGATCGGTGCAGTAGACGATGATAAGATCGAGGTTGTATCCGGTTTAACACAAGGAATGAAGGTGGTAAAAACAGGTCAGTTGAATATCGACAACGGATCCCGGGTTAAAATTATCAAGTAAAAAGACGGAGGCTAATTATCAATGAACGAAATTATGAATTATCAAATCTGGCTTTTGCCTTGATAATTCTAACCATTCATAATTGATAGTTACATCATACTCTTTGTCTTTAAAAAAACTAAAAATTAAGAAATATGTCTATTACAGAATTAGCCATAAAGAGACCCTCGTTGATCGTTGTGATCTTCTCGGTCCTGGGGTTCCTTGGAATCCTCAGCTATTCCAAATTGAATTACGAGCTGATGCCGGACATGTCCTGGCCAATCGTTTCAGTTACAACCATGTACCCTGGAGCTTCTCCTGCAGAAGTAGAAAATTCCGTTACGAAAAAGCTCGAAGACGCACTTGCGAGTGTCGAAAACCTGGATCAGATGCAATCCACTTCGGCAGAAGGGGTTTCTATCCTTATTCTTCAGTTAAAAAATGACGCAGATGCAGATAAGGCTGTTCAGGAAGCTCAGCGGAAAATCAATGCGATTCTTTCAACACTTCCAGAAGAAATACTTTCTCCTTCGCTTGGAAAATTCTCATTTGACGAGTTCCCGATCATGAACATTGGTGTAACTGCCGATATGCCTCCAACGGAACTTTATTCCCTGGTAAAAGATGAAATTAAACCAACACTATCGAAATTGAATGGTACAGCACAAGTAAATCTTATTGGTGGTGAAGAGCGTGAAATCGAAGTTCAGGTTGATCGCGAAGCTTGCAAAAGCTATGGTATTTCTATCCTGCAAGTTACAAACGGAGTGCGCCAGGCAAATATGGAATTACCTACCGGCAAAATCAAAAGTGATAATGAGCAGGCACTCGTTCGTTTACGTGGAAAATATAAAAGTATTGATGAGCTTCGAAATCTCGTGATCACAACAGATCCGAAAACAGGTTCTCCGGTTCACTTATATGAAGTTGCGAGTGTACGTGATGCATCCAGCGAAATTCAAACCTACAATCGGATTAATGGCACAAACTCCCTTGGGCTTTCTATCCAAAAACAAACAGACGCGAATACGGTAGAGTTGAGTAAACTTGTGAAAGAAGAGATCAATCGTCTTGAAGAACAACATAAAGGAAAAAACCTGACATTCGAAATTGCATCCGATTCCTCCGACTTTACTTTAGCGGCGGCTGATGCAGTGGTACACGACCTTGGGTTGGCGATCTTTATCGTAGCATTGGTGATGTTGCTGTTCCTCCACAGTGTGCGTAACTCTCTAATTATTATGATTTCCATCCCTGCGTCATTGATCTCTGTCTTCATTGCCATGTACCTGCTGGGATTTACACTAAACCTAATGACTTTGCTGGCAATTTCACTCGTAGTGGGAATTTTGGTCGATGACTCAATCGTTGTACTCGAGAATATCTACAGACATCTTGAAATGGGGAAAGAACGCCGGCAAGCAGCATTAGAGGGACGTAATGAAATTGGTTTCACGGCAATGGGTATTACCCTGGTAGACGTGGTGGTATTCCTTCCGCTAACCATGGTCGGGGGGTTGATCTCAAACCTTTTATCCCAATTTTCATTGGTGATCGTTATTTCAACTTTAATGTCTTTGTTCGTATCCTTTACATTGACTCCTTTACTAGCTTCTCGTATGGCGAAGGTGGAAAAACTAACGAATAAAACCTTTACTGGCCGAATCGTTATTGGGTTCGAGAATCTTATGAGACGACTTACAACATGGTATGGACATTTACTGACTCGTGCTTTGCGACGCAAACGATATATTATTCCTGGTACAATTATTATTCTAATCCTGTCTTTCAGTCTCATTGGCGGTGGTTATATTGGCGGTGAATTCGTTGCACAGGGCGACCGTGGAGAATTCCTCATTACACTCGAATTACCACAAGACGCAACATTGAAACAAACAGATGCCGTTGCCCAAAAAGTAGAAGATTACCTCTTCCGTGATAAACGCGTTGTAAATGTTTTCACGAATGTCGGAACAGGAAGCGGAAACATGGGAATGAGCAGTACTTCTAATAATAAAGCCCAGCTGACTGTTAAACTTGTTGATAAGGAAAAACGTTCGCAAACGGCAAGTATCGTAGCTCAGCTTATGAAGCAGGATCTCGAAAAAATGCTGCCGGATGTAAAAGTCAACTCTGCCACAATAGGTATTGTAGGCGGGGCTGATGATGCGCCAATCCAGATTCTTGTATCAGGGAACGATCTCGATTCAAATTATGTAGCAGCGGAGCGTGTATTGAACATTCTGAAATCAATCAAAGGTACATCTGAAATAAAGCTCTCAGTTGAAACAGGAAGTCCTGAAGTCGTAGTAAACATTGATCGCCAGAAAATGGCCGATCTGGGATTAAGTATGAGTACCGTAGGAACAACGCTGCAAATGTCATTCAATGGTGATGATAATGCGAAATACACCGAAAAAGGTAAAGATTATGACATCCTGGTAAGTTATGACGATTTTGATCGCCGTAATACGGAAGATGTGAAAGAGGTCTACTTTATTAATGATCGGGGAGAAGAAATAGCTTTGAGACAATTTGCCACTATTTCAAAAGGAAGTGGTCCCTCCAAACTTGAACGCAAAAACCGTGTGCCATCAATAACTGTGAATTCTCAAGTATTAGGTTCATCTGCGCAACAAATTACAGACGAATTCACGAAAAAAGTAGAAGAGCAAAAGCTGCCTCAAGGCACAAGTTATAGTTTCGAAGGTGATGCAAAAAACATGGCAGAAGCCTTTGCCAACCTCTTACTTGCAATCCTGGCATCGATTCTCTTCGTGTATCTTATTATGGTAGCACTCTATGACAATTTTGTTTACCCATTCGTTGTATTGTTCTCTATTCCATTGGCAATCGTAGGAGCACTCCTTGCTCTGGCTTTATCTATGAACACTCTGAACATATTCTCTATGTTGGGGATGATCATGCTGATCGGATTGGTAGCAAAGAATGCAATTTTGATTGTAGACTTTGCAAACCAGAAAAAGGCACAAGGTTTCAACACAGTTGAAGCACTTCTAATTGCAGGGCAGGCACGTTTACGCCCAATCTTAATGACCACCCTTGCAATGGTGTTCGGTATGCTGCCAATCGCATTTGCTACAGGTGCGGGAGCTGAATGGAAAGCAGGACTAGCCTGGGTATTGATCGGTGGTTTGACCAGTTCTATGATTCTTACACTGGTAGTTGTTCCATGTGTCTACCTGATCTTTGATATTTTCCGTCGTCAGATTTCAAACAAAAAAGCTAAAGCATTATTAAAAGAAGTTGATGTGGTCGCACTAGGGCACGAGTACGAGCACAATTAACACCAATAACCAAGAGGAACGCCCCGACATTTATCGTCGGGGCGTTTTTTGCTTTTACCGGAAATGCACAAATAAAAAGGCTGCCGACCCCCGAATAACTTCGTATACGGGACAGGTGGACAGCCTAACTTCTATTTATTACTGAACAAATCAATTATCTTTCAGTAAGTATCAATCTCTTATAATGATTATTGGTAATCTCACAAACTGCTTTTGCTTCAAGAATAATTGAATCATTTACTTTAAAATAAAAAAAAGATCATTAATCACCCATTGCGTTTAACAAAAAGGAGACGACCGGTAGGCGTCTCCAACTATTTGTGCATTTGTGTGTTATGACAAAGGCATATTGGTTATTTGTCTTACAAAACAACTTTCTGCTTGTAAACTTTACCTGCTTTTGTTTCCAATACCACGAAATAAATTCCTTTTTGAACTTCAGGAACAGAAATAGCAGATATTCCTTTCGTAATTTGCTGCTTCGCACTTATTACCTGTTGACCTGCTGAATTAATCAATTGAATACTTGCTTCTGTTTCCAATTCCGAACGCACCTGGATCGTTGTTTTTCCTTCAACCTGCGAAGTAAACAATTCAATCGCAGAAGAAGTATTCACTTCGTTTACTCCCAATGTTGCCGGATCAATCGTTCCTTGCAGGTACTTCACATTGCTCCCCACATTATCGCTGAATACAATATGGAACTTCCCATTTGAGAACTGGATATCCGGGCGTGTTTGAGATCCGATTGTTCCTGCTGTCAACGTATCGATATTTACACCCAATCCAGCTGTTCCGGTTACGGAATAAGTGAAGAAAATATCTGTCGTCCCTCCGTTAGATCCCTGCCAAACAACTGCCAGGGTATCTCCCCTTCCTGCAATAACCGGAAAATTGTGAACTCCCAAACCGGTCGGGAATAATTGACGGTGAACACCGATTTGCTGGGTTGCCAGGTTTGTCGAACTGATGTATACATCTCCGGCACTCATCCAGGTAGTTACCAGTGAATCGCCCATAATGACCCCGGAAGGCCCGCTCGACGGACAGGAACTAATATTCCAGTTCGTTTGATCTACTTCGGCAGCAGCCGTAAAACTGGCACTTCCATCAGTGGAATAACATCCCCACATTTCACGGATATTATTGTCATCATTGCGGAAAAGCAACACCTGGCGATCTCCTGAAGCAGCAATCGATGCCGGGCAGCAATCGCACACAAAACCCGGGGCAGCAGTGGTTGGATTTATTGGGGCCAAATAACTTGTTCCTCCTGTTGTGGAGCGTGAGATCGAATACTCCGGATCTTCAAAAGCAGCATTGAAACGCATAAAATTAACAACCGGGTTTCCGTTTAAACCAACAGCAATCGAAGGAAAACGCGGAATATCTGTTCCAATCTGGTCTACACGAACCGTATCCTGGAATGTTACTCCACCGTCCAATGAACGAACAGTATAAACCTGTGCGGTTGTAGCAGTTGGTTCCGTACTGAAAACTACAAAGACCGTATCTCCCGATGAAGCAACTTCAGCTCCTGTCCAGGAAGCAATATATGGGAACACCCCATTCGGATTCAGTGTAATTGGAGTTGTAAAAGCCGAACCGTTCCAACGGGAAGAATAAATTTTATCAGTCCCGCTGTTTTCCCAGACCACTAATGGATTATCGCCGGTCGTTAATGTTATCCGGGGATAAATATTGCTGTAAGTTGTTCCCAAAGCAACGGTAACAGGAGCATCCCATATCGTACTTTGTGCAGATGAAACAAGGGTAAAACCGCAAATTGTTATGATTCCAAGTACTAATTTCTTCATAGCCTTCCTTTTGAATAATGATTTTAAAACTATCTGATTTTTCCGTTCGTTTTTTCAAACATACGAAATTCAAGTGGTTTTATGTGTAACGCATGAAGATTGAATACAGTTGGTTAAACGGCTCTTTTAACCGGTATTCCAACTTGCCAATATTT
The DNA here is from genome assembly GCA_966212075.1 of uncultured Fluviicola sp. Lineage (GTDB taxonomy): Bacteria > Bacteroidota > Bacteroidia > Flavobacteriales_D > Crocinitomicaceae > Fluviicola. The sequence goes on along the minus strand of CBIHOM010000005.1, from coordinate 12,653 downwards.
GTGAAATGTGGTGATTATGTAACTTCTTCCCGATTTTTTATAACAAAACTGCTGCCCTCACCCATGATCTTTACAATCCCCCGGGCGTTTAAAGCTTTGGGAATCACAGCTATGATTCAGATCACAAAAGAAGGTATACTATTGGAGCATACTGCACTTGACTTTGAAAGTCATAGTGTGCTAAATCCCGGTGTCATTCGCGAGGGGAATACGGTGCATCTGTTTTATCGTGCTGTAAAGATCGGCAATCATTCCACCATCGGTTATTGTAAACTGGATGGTCCGCACCAGGTTGTCCAAAGAAATACGGAACCGATTATCCGGCCCGAGTTTGATTACGAATCACTGGGAGTAGAAGATCCGAGAATTTGCCGGATCGATGATCTATACTATTTAACATACACCGCTTACGATGGAGTGAATGCCCTGGGAGCCCTGGCAACTTCGCGTGATCTGAAAACTTTTGAAAAACAGGGATTGATCGTACCCTTGTTTTCTTATACTGAATTTGAAACCCTTACCAAAGGCGGCTGGGATATGGAAGACCGTTACCTGGGATATTGTAATTCAGTTCCTTTTATTTCCGAAATAAACCGGAATAATATGGTTTGGGACAAGGACGTACTGTTCTTTCCGCAACGGATTAACGGGAAATTACATTTTCTTCACCGGATAAAACCGGATATCCAGTTAGTCGCAATTGATGAACTGAGTGATCTCACCACTGCATTTTGGGAAGATTATGTTTCACGGCTGAGAGAACACACGATCCTTTTTCCACGGTACGAGCACGAGATAAGCTATATTGGTTCCGGTGCTCCGCCCATTGAAACAGAATCCGGTTGGCTCCTGATCTATCATGGAGTGAAATGCACTGCCGAAGGAAATATCTATTCTGCCTGCGCTGCCTTACTGGATTTTCACAATCCGGCAAAAGAAATTGCACGTTTACCATACCCCTTGTTCGAACCCGAAACCGACTGGGAATTACACGGGGAAGTCGATAATGTATGTTTCCCTTGCGGAACAGCTTTATTCGGCGACACACTATACATCTATTACGGCGCATCTGACAGACAGATCGCTTATGCATCCATGAGTCTTACAGAACTCATTTCAGAACTCAAACTTAATACAATTAAAGATGAAACATCCAGTTAACAACAATCGTTTCGCCCAACCCCTTTTCCTGAATCATTTTCCGGAGACTGATTTTAAGCTTTCAAAACTAGAAGTTCCGGTTGTGTTGCTGATCTCCTCTTATCCTCCGAGAGAGTGTGGGATCGCAACCTATTCCCAGGATTTGTTAAGCGCCTTAAACCAGCAATTCGGTCATTCATTCGAACTGCAGGTCTGTGCACTTGAAACCGGGTTTGTGGACCATCAATACCCGAAAGAGGTCGCTTATACCCTGCAAACAGATCTGCCTATCGAATATGCAGCACTTGCCAATAAGATCAATAATAACCATCGTATCAGTTTAGTACTCATTCAACATGAGTTCGGGCTTTTCCGCATTGATGAAGAGGATACATTCCTGAAATTTATCCAGGCACTGGATAAACCGGTTGTTACGGTATTTCATACCGTGCTTCCAAATCCAAACGGGAAACGAAAAGCACATGTACGGAACATAGGCTTATTCTCTGATTCAATTATTGTAATGACCAATTACGCAGCAGAGATTTTAAAACAAACATACGCAATTCCACCAAAGAAAATCCAGGTTATTCCACATGGAACACATCTTGTTCCCCATTTGGATAAGGAGCAACTGAAACAAAAATTCGGGTTGAAACGGAAAAAGGTACTTTCCACTTTCGGTTTATTGGGTCCAGGGAAGGGAATTGAAACAACCTTGGATGCACTTCCGCAAATTGTCAGCCACGATCCTGGAATTGTTTTCCTGATCATCGGAAAAACACATCCGGGTGTTATTGACACCGAAGGAGAAGCTTACCGTGATATGCTGAAAGCGAAAGTCAAAAATCTAAAACTCGAAAATCATGTGCTTTTTGTAAACAAATACTTGTCATTAAAAGAATTGTTGGAATACTTACAACTGACGGACATTTACCTCTTCACATCCAAAGACCCGAACCAAAGTGTAAGCGGAACTTTTTCCTATGCGATGAGTTGCGGATGCCCGATTATCTCTACTCCTATTCCTCATGCAAAAGAATTCCTCGACAATGAAACAGGGATTATAGTTGATTTCAGTAACCCGGAACAATTGGCAGAAGCAATTGGGCGGGTATTGGAAGACGAAACATTACGCGAACGGTTTACTTCCAACGGATTGGAACGCATCGCCCCAACAGCCTGGGAAAACTCTTCAATCGCCCATGCAAGACTGTTCCAAAAACTGACTTCCGGTAAAATAGAACTGCAATATGCACTCCCGGAGATTAACCTGGCACATTTCAGCAGGTTAACCGATCGTTTCGGGATGATCCAGTTTTCAAAGATCAATCAACCCGACCTTGATTCGGGATACACACTGGATGATAACGCGCGGGCCATGATCGCCCGTTGTATGTACTACGAAGCAACGCTGGATGGTGCAAGCCTGGTTGCCATTCAAACATATTTGAAGTTTATTTCTTTCTGTCAACAACCCGGGGGTGAGTTCCTGAATTATGTAGATCAGGACCAGCTGTTTTCAAATCAAAATTTTGAAGCCAATCTGTCGGACTCAAACGGACGCGCTATCTGGGCATTGGGTTATTTAATTTCGAAAGAGCACATCTTCCCGGAAGCATTCGGAATCCAGGCTAAGGCTATGCTCAGTAAAGCTTTAAGCACAATAGATGAAATGCATTCGCCCCGTTCCATCGCTTTTACCATTAAAGGCTTATATTTCAGTAACCTGAAAGACAACGATCCGATCATTACTTCCTATATTAAATTACTGGCCGATCGATTGATCCAGATCTATCGGCACGAATCGGAAGAGAACTGGCCGTGGTTTGAGAGTTATTTGACTTATGCGAACAGTGTTTTACCTGAAGCTTTGTTGTGTGCATGGAAAGAAACCGGGGACAATTTTTACAAGGTTATTGCCCGGAAGTCTTTTGACTTTCTTTTATCCATCACATTCAGCAAAACCGGTATTAAACTGATCTCCAATAAAAGCTGGCTTCACAAGGGACATAAACCGGACGAATTCGGAGAACAGCCAATCGACGTTGCTTATACGATCCTTGCTCTTGATCATTTTTACGAGGTATTTGGTCTTGATACCTACCTTGAAAAATCAGAATTGGCATTCAGTTGGTTTCTCGGGAACAATCACTTGTCGCGGATTATTTACAATCCGGGAACAGGTGGATGTTATGACGGACTTGAGCGTAACCACATCAATTTAAACCAGGGGGCAGAATCAACGATCAGTTACCTCATTGCCAGAATGACTATTGGAAAACAACGCAAGGCCAGAAATGCCCGGCCAAAGAAATTATATATCGTATCCACTGAAAACGTTTAAATGAATGATCCAGAAGAAAGCAAATGCGCTTGTTCAACGAATGCAGGCTGATGGCTTAACGCTTGTTTTGGCTGAAAGCATGACCTGTGGGTTGGCCGCCATGAAACTTTCTTCCTGTATCGGCGTTTCGGATGTGTTGCTTGCTTCGCTTGTATGTTATACACCTAAGGCTAAGAGACAGCTTTTACAAGTGAAGCAGGCAACCATTCGGCGCCATACCTGCGAATCACATGAAGTCACCCGGGAAATGGCCGGAAATCTTTCGAAACTGGTTGAAGCAGATGTTTATGCGGCCATAACAGGCCTGGCGTCTGCAGATGGAAGTGAAACTGCTGAAAAACCCGTCGGAACGGTCTTTTTTGCCATCCGGTACCGGGAACAAACACACGATTTTAGAAAAGTGTTTCGCGGATCTCCGTTGGAGATTAAAACGAAAGCGGCGGTTGAACTGTACAGGCTTATTTTGAAATTGATCAAAGAATAAAAGCAGGGACGTAAAATTTACGCCCCTACTTATTTTTTGCCATCTTCGGATTTACAAATTCATCGGCCTTCTTTCTCAATTGGTCTTTCAGGCCTTTTGCTTCTTCCATCAACTTTGCCCTGGTTTTCTTTCCTTTAGCAGGAGCCAGTAAAATTCCGGCCGCTAAACCTACTGCTGCTCCTGCAGCTAACGTTCCTACTACTTTCGAAACGGGCCGTGGTGTTCCCCCACCCGTTGTTTTGTCTCCTCCTGTTTTCATATATAGGGATTTATCGATGATGAATCTTAGGATGTGTCCTGCTAATTTCAATTTCGGGTCCATGATCAACTTTTCTAGTAAATAATTCACTCCTACTTCATTAAAAATGCACTTTTAAAAACGACAAGCTGTTACAGAATAACACGAGTTTATTACATAAATCTCACTTACTCACCTGTTTCCATATGTGGTGCATTGACTTTTTTGGATTGGGAAGAACCAGCCTGGCGCAGGTAAATGGATAGAAAAATAATCGCGAAAATGGAAAGGAACTCGCTTTGCCAGTTCTGGAACGATTCGAACCAGAATTTGGAGTATCCCAAATAAGCCATGGCAGTGGTTGACGGTAAGCCATCCAGTGTTTGTTGCTCATTATAATCCAGGAAACTACCATACCAATGTAACCCGAAAGATAAGAGGAACAATAAGGTCAAAACAATTGAAAGCGAATATTTATACAGCAAAAGTGCGAAACCACCTTTTTTAACTGGCCAGGGAGAGTCCTTCAATGGAATGCATTCTCCTTCCGTATCCGTGGGCGGATCTTCCATGGGACGTGATTCGGAGGAGCCTTCCTGTTTCATATAAATGGTCAGAATCACAAATAAGGCCATCTGGAAGAATTCACTTTCCCAGTTCTCGAAAGTTGCCTGCAAAAAATGTCCGCTTGCAAGGTATTCAGCCAAACCGGTTACAGGTTGATTGTACGACAACAAGAAGTCGTTATGGTCTTTCCATCCTGTATAGATTTGTCCTGCCAGGGAAAGCACCATCAATGCCAGGAAGGTTATTGAAAGTGCATTGCGCTTCAAAAAACCGGCTCTTTTTTTCATCTTCATTCACTTTAGGTCAATAGGTGACCATCGGCTACGGATTACCTTCACCACCACTCGCTCCGTAAACTTGTCCGCTTGCATAGCTTGCGTCCTCCGCAGCAAGTTGGACATAAATCGAAGCAAGTTCTGCCGGTTGCCCAGGACGTCCCATAGGTGTTTTTGCTCCGAATTCCTTCAATTTCTCCTGGGTTGCACCTCCGCTTACCTGTAAAGGTGTCCAGATCGGTCCGGGAGCTACCCCGTTTACCCGGATTCCTTTCGGACCAAGTTGCTTTGCCAGTGATTTGATATAATTGGTCGTAGCAGCCTTTGTTTGTGCATAATCGTATAAATCCTCCGACGGATTGGTTGCCTGCACGGAAGAGGTCCCGATGATAGCTGAACCGGGTTTCAGATGAGGTAATGCCGCCTTAATGAGCCAAAAAGGTGCGTAAATATTTGTTTTCATAGTTGCATCAAAATCTTCCGTAGAAATATCCAGGATCGAAGCCTTGGTTTGCTGCCTGGCAGCGTTATTCACCAAAATATCCAATCCTCCGAGTGCGGAGACGGCATCGGAAATAAGTTTCCGACAGAAATCTTCGTTACGCAAATCCCCGGGAAGTGCTACTGCAATTCTCCCTTCTGCTTTGATCAGTTTGATCACCTCCACCGCATCGGGTTCTTCATCCGGAAGGTAATTAATTGCTACATCGGCACCTTCTCTGGCATAGGCGATCGCGGCTGCTCTTCCCATTCCTGAATCCCCGCCGGTAATCAAAGCCTTACGCCCACTCAAACGTCCGGAGCCCTTATAGCTTGTTTCTCCGTGGTCGGGTCGGGGTTCCATTTTACCTGCAAGCCCGGGCCAGGGTTGTGATTGCTTTTTAAATGGAGGTTTGGGATATTTTTTGGTCGGGTCTTCCAGTGGTTTTGATATAAACACATAGTGCTTTTTGCCTTCTGCCAAAACGGGTGTTGCGGCAACTGTTGCCAGGACTGCCCCGATACTTCCGAGCGCTTTACGGCGGCTCATTGCATTTTCCTCACTCATCTTCTTCGAATTTGATTTTCTACAAATACTAAAAGGGGGAGTTTAACCTTCACCTCAAGCTCCCCCTTTTAACACTTAACCCACACTACCACACATGGACCACTTAAAATTTTCTGCCTACGCTTTAGAATACTTTAAGCATATCATCAAAATTAACCAAGCTTGAGACGGAGCTGTTTACAAAATCCCAAAAGGGATTTGCATAAATCTTACAATTGTTAAGATTCCGGTACACCTCCTATGCACAGTGTAATTATTTCTAACGGTGTTTCGCTAATTCCTGCAACTGCCGGGCATTTTCATAACCTGCTTCGTAATACGTATTATTGAAATAAATACAGTTTTCAACGGATTCTTCCGGAATCCCATCGTAGAATTTTCGAAGATCGGCCATCTCATAAGCCGATTTGAATAAAACCGGGTTCCCATGCAATCTCAAATAAAATTGCTTGTTGGTGTGCATGAAAAAAGTCTCCATTCCCGGGAAATCGACATTGCAAAAAGTAAGGTTTGCGGCTGCCATTTTTTGCCCAACTGTTCCATTCCACCAGGAAATATGACGGAACTCGATCACATTTTCAGAAAGGTGCGGGACAACATCAAGCAACCGTTCCAGATGTTCCTCCGAATACTGAAATGACGGTGGTAATTGAAAAAGGAAATGGATACACTTCTCCTTCAGCCCTGTACGGATTAACGATTGGAATTCAGTGATCAGGGAGTGTGCCTCCTTCAGCTTCAGGATATGCGTGATTTGTTTGCTCATCTTTACTGAAAACCTGAAATCCGGTGGTGTGGCGTGGTAATATTTTTCCAGGTCGGACAATTTCGGTGTGCGATAGAAGGTTCCGTTTAATTCAACCGTATTGAAAACCGTACTGTAATATTCCAGCCAGTGTTTGGGTTGTAAACCTTCCGGATAGAATTTTTTCTTCCACGCCGGGTAATAATACCCCGAACAACCGATGTATAAATCTTTCTTCATACCGTTTAATAATTATCAATGATTTAATTATTAATTATCAAGTGCTTTTATTTCAATCCTGCACTTGATAATTACGAAATTGATAATTCATCCTTTCATTTCCTGCTTAACATTTTACAACACGAATCGTTTTCAAACACCGGTCCAAAGACTTAACTTAGAACAACACTTCCACGCTGGGTTAGTATTAATTAAACTCAGGAGTTATGACACGAGAAACAAAAAAGAACGAGGAAGAGCAATTGAAGCAGGACAATCCTACCGGGATGAAAGAAACGGATAAAAAGACCGATAAACGCAAACCGAAGAAAGGCCTTCCAATCCGAAATACAGAACAAAAAAGCCCGGATTAAATTAGTTCTTTATTCAAACAAACTCAGCTGCCCGTTGTCTTTGGGTGGCTGGGCTTTTCCGAAAACGGTTCTTCCCCCGTAGCGGTAAGATTCTGCCCGTTCCTTCGCAATAGCTTTATCAAACAAATCTTCATCCGGAACAAATTGCTGTTCAACAATCTGTGCCACCAGGTGCAGGTTTTTGATTGCCTGGCTTTTATCCGCAAAACCAATCTTTGCTTTTTCCACCGCTGTTTGGAGTTGGTGGATCGTGTCATCATAAATTCTTGTTGGAACCGGGAACGGATGTCCGTCTTTGCCTCCGTGCGCAAATGAAAACCGGCCGGGATCGGTAAACCGCGAAGGTGTTCCGTGAATGATCTCACTCACCAGAGCCAGGGATTGAACTGTTCGCGGGCCAACACCTTCCAGTAAAAGCAGTGACTCAAAATCCCGCAGACCTTTGTCGTGTGCGACCGCCAATACACTTCCCAAACGTTTTAGATTCACATCCTCTGCCTTCAGTTCATGATGAGCAGGAAGAATCAAACGCTGCACTTCCGGGATAATGACAGATGGTTTTTCTGCAATCAGATCCAGGATTCCCGACTTGGCAGAACCTGCATTTTTATCTGTCAGGTTGAGAATTTCTCCCTGGTTTTTGCCATAGATAAAACTATGCGGTGTTTCAACAAAGGATTTGACACTTTCCGAATGCCAGTGGTAACGGCGCGCCATCCCGGTAGCATCATCCATCCCTTGCTGGATTACTGTCCATTCCCCTTCATTTGTAACCACAAAATTGTGCATGTAGATCTGGAAACCATCCTGGATCGCATTGTTATCCACTTTCGCAGTAAGTCTGCTGGAACGCACCAATTCATTGCCATCCAGACCGATTTTATTGGAGAAACGAAGTAATTCCGCCGGAGTTTCCCTGGAATGTTTTCCTTTACCACCCGCAATGTAAATCCCCAGCTCATGGGAACGGTAATTTACTGCGCCTTTCAATGCACCCATTACTGAAGTGGTAATTCCGGAAGAATGCCAGTCCATTCCCAATACAGCTCCAAAAGCCTGGAACCAGAACGGATCGCTCAAGCGACTCAAAACAGCCGATTTTCCATACTCCTGAACAATTGATTCCACGATCGCTCCTCCCAGCAAACGCATACGTTCCGCCAACCACGGTGGAACCTTCCCGTAATGCAAGGGGAGATCTGCATAGCGCCTGGAATCGAAATAAAGTTTGGGCATATGCAAATTTACGACACTTCTGTTAAACAGACTGTTAAAAGATCCTGCTTCACAGCAGGACTTCTCAACTGACCATTTCTTCCGGTTTGTTTTCTCTTGATCCGTCAGCTTCCCGGATAAAACTTTTTACCTTATCCCTGAAATTACTTCCTTTATCTGAAGCGATTAACATTCCCACCGCTACTCCGGCTGCTGCTCCTGCAGCAAAAGCCATCATTTTTCCGTATCCTTTGGATTTTTTATCTTTCATTGAGTGATCTCCTTCTGTTTTCATGACTTCGATTTTTTAATTTGTTTGATGGTTTACTTCCGGTAAATAATTGAAATACAATTGCGATTACCGCTATAACAAGCGTCAAATGAAACAAACCACCTTCCTTGTATTTGAAATAAACAATAGCCCAACCCGTAATTACAAGAAGTGCTAAAATGCATATGATTACTCTCATCATTGTACTGTAATAGCGGCCTCAGTTAAGAGTAACCTGGTCTTTATGGTGTGTCAGAGGAAGCTTTGCACACTTCCTCCAACCTTGTTTGTTCATCAACACACCACTATCGTCTTATTCCTCGCTTGCTGCGTCTATATTGATAGAAGATTCAGCAATCTCCGTCAGGGTCTGATCCGCCTCCTTTTCTTCGTTCAGCGTCTCTTCCAGCAAAGCTGCTGCATCGGATTCACCCAAAGTATTTGCAAAGGCAACCAGGGTCCCGTAGCTGGCAATTTCATAGTGCTCCACTTTCTGAGCTGCTGAAATAATCCCGGCATCACGTACCATTTCGTCTTCCGTCTCTTTCATAATTTCTTCTGCTTCTGCGATCAACCCTTCCATTGCTTCACATTTTTTTGCAGTTGCCTTCTCTCCGATAGTCTCAAAAACCTGCTCTAAACGGTCCACATGCGTTTCTGTAACCGCAAGATGATCTTCCAACGCTGCTATAAGATCTTCATTTGTGGCTTTCTTTACCATCTTAGGAATTGCTTTTGTCAATGCTTTTTCCGCCCAATAGATGTCTTTCAATTCATTAACGAATAACTCACGGAATCCGGATTCTCTCATTGATCCGTTTTGATTGGATGTTTTTGTTGCCATAATTTCCTGTTTTTTATCAATTTCTTCTAACCGAAAATTAAGGCTCAGGGAAGGAAATGTTCTTACAAAATCCTGGGGCCAATTTGCATATTTCATACTATTGTGAAGATTGAACAAGCGAATCTTCGAAGGTGAAAAATTTCCCGGCCTAACTCGTTAAAAAAGACCAAAATCAGAAAATACGGAATCCGTTTTCCTTAAATTAGATAGTGTGGTGAGAAAAATTGAAGGGATGGATTTACAAGCAAAATCACTATGGGAAGATACAGCTGGAGAAGCTGTAACATTTCCCGTTTTTGAAGGAATGGAGGATAGTGATATTGCCATTATCGGTGGCGGTATTACCGGATTAACAGCCGCGTTGCTTTTAAGCAATGCCGGGAAAAAGGTCGTGCTCCTGGAGGCCAGGACAATCGGTTTGGGAACTACCGGGAATTCGACCGGGAATCTCTACTCGGTAGTAGACGAACATTTATCTGTACTCCAGCAAAAATGGAATACCGATGTGATGAAAACGGTTGTTCAATCGCGTGCGGCAGCTATCGACCTCATCGAAGAAACCATTCGTCTTCACCAAATTGATTGTGATTTTCACAGGCAACCTTTTACGCTTTTTGCCGAGGACCTGAACAAGGACATCGAATCATTTCTCGAAGATGAATTTGATGCCTTCCGCGAAGCAGGATTAAATCCACAAATCATGGATGAGGCCGGTTTACCTTATAAAACCGTAAAGGCCTTGCGCATAGCAGGACAGGCGCAGTTCCACCCGTTAAAATACGTTCAGCAACTCGCAAAAACGCTGTCCGGAAAATGCCGGATCTTTGAGAACAGCCGGGTCATTGAACTGGATGACAAAAACGGGATCCTAAGAACAGAAAAAGGAAGTGTGAAAGCGAATTACATTTTGCTGGCCACACACACTCCTATCGGGAAATTTATGATCCAAACCCTGCTCGCTCCCTACAGGGAATTCGGTGTTGCTGCTGCAGTCAGTGATTCTTCTTTCCCCGGAGGGATCTTTTGGGGATTGAACGATCCGAAACATTCCGTTCGCTCATTCCGGAACAAGGGGGAAAATTATGTCATGGCAATTGGCGATAAGTTTAAAACCGGGCAGCACGAGGACACACATAAGTATGTTTCAGGACTCGAAATTTACCTGGAGGAACGTCTCCCTGTTTCAGAGATCAAATACTTTTGGGGAGGTCAGCAATACCGTTCTGCAGACGGCTTGCCTTATATCGGGAAACATGGAGATCATCTGTATTTCATGACCGGCTTTGCTTCCGACGGATTGACTTACGGGACACTTGCAGCAATGATCGTTTCAGACCAGATACTGGGAAGGCTCAATCCCTGGGAAGAGATCTACCGTGCCGGGCGGTTCACACCGGTTCGCTCTGCCAAGAATTTCATTGTGGAAAATACAGATGTCGTGGTTCAATACCTGAAAGATATGCCCTGGAATGTGGATGCGGAACTGCTCAGTGAAATACAGCCGGGTGAAGGAAAAGTTATTGTGCAGGACCATGAAAAACTGGCTGTTTACAAAGACGAAAACTGGAAACTGCATATGGTATCAGCAGTTTGTACGCACATGCAATGTGTTGTCAACTGGAACCAGTCTGAAAAAACATGGGACTGTCCCTGTCATGGCAGTCGTTTCGATATCAATGGAAAAGTGATCGAAGGCCCGGCATTGAAAGAGCTTCCCCGAAAGGATTTGTCAAACGAATAAAAAAGAAAGAAGATGGAATTGATTTACACAGCGATCGCATTGTTTGCAATTGCAGCAATGATCGGACTTTACATGTTGCTACTGGTTCTGCAAAAGAAACCTGTACCGAAAGGCGTAGCAATTACGCACGGCCTCCTGGCAGGAACTGCATTGGTATTATTGATCGTGGATATGGTCAAAAACGGGGCCGACACAGTTCAGATCGTGGTACTGTTCATCATTACCGCATTAGGAGGAATTGTGCTTTTTGCACGTGATGTGACGGGACATTCCTTACCGAAGAGCTTGGCACTTGTTCATGGTTTATTGGCCATTACCAGCTTTATCTTTTTACTGGTTTATACTTTTACAACCGCACGGGCGTAGTAATAATAGTAGTAAAAAAAGGCACGGGTGTCATTCCGAAATATCGAAATAAGCACCCGTGCTAACAAAGGGTAATAAGTGTGTTGCTTCTTTGAATAATATGCTTAGGTGACTTTATGCGTCATCATCTCCCGGTAATGAGATGGACTAAGTCCCGTATTTTTCTTGAATTGATTCGAAAGATGGGCCACACTGCTGTAATTCAACTTAAATGCAATGTCTGCCAAGCTCATATCAGTACCTGCCAAAAGCTCTTTCACGCGTTCCGTTTTTTTAAGTATAATGAATTGTTGGACCGTTATACCTTTGGCTTCCGAAAAGATCCCGGAAAGATAGGTATAATCTTGGTTTAGCTTTTCACTAAGGTATTCTGAATAGTTCACACTCGGAATTTCTTCCGAGTTCCAGATCAAGTCAATAATTGCGTCCTTCATTTGAACAACCAGCTGTCTTTTTTTGTCTTCCAGGAGCTCAAGCCCTGATTTGGACAAATTTGTCCTCAGGATCTCCAACTCTTCGTTTGAAAGATCAGTAAGGGTTTCAATTATTCCGAGATCCACTGTAGCGCATTGGATCCCTAATTTTTCCAGTTCGGCCTGCACCAATAACTTACATCGCGAACTGACCATGTATTTAATGTATAGTCTCAAATCAAAAAGAGTTTAGTGATTCATAAAACATTAGTTGGAATAAGTTGAGTCGCGGTTTTGGTTTGTTTTGGTTTTGTTTGTTTGGTGTTGTTTGGTTTTTGTTGGTGTGACATATAGTTGTGTTATGTG
>CBIHOM010000004.1:0-170977 GCA_966212075.1 uncultured Fluviicola sp. | reverse complement strand
ATCACCATCGAAATGAAGAAGGTCACGACGAAAGGACCTGCGAAGGATTTTATGCTAAAAACAGTGAGTCTTTTCAAGTGTTTACAGTTTATTATCAGTCCTCATAATTTTCGCGCTAATCACGGATATCCGGGATCATTATTCGTCTTCGTCCGCTGCGGCAGACTCTTGCTAGAGCTTCTGGACGCGTTTTGTGATTGTTTGTCCCTTGTTTGTAGTCATGCGGACCAAATACATTCCCTGGTCAAAATGCTCCATTGAAACCGGGTTTGCTTTTTCCTGGGAATAGACCAATGTTCCGGTCGTATTGTAAATAGCGACGTGTTTCAGGTTTTCAGCTGAAAAATGAATGTAATTACTCGTTGGGTTCGGATAAATGGTCACATCTGCCGGGATCGTTTGTTCATCTAATGCCAGGGGATCGTCTTTACGCACATTCACACTGTCGACAAACAAATCGAATCCGCCTTGTGTTTCCAAAACAAAAGCAATGTAGATTGTTTCGCTGTTGTTGTATCCTTGTTCGGTTAAATTCACTTCGTGTTGTGTCCATTCTTCCCATTCAAACTCTACGCGTGCCAGTGTATCGTTAAAACTGGCAAGTTGTGTATCTGTTGTAGAGATTAAAACCTGGTATGTGTCCGGGTAACTTGGGTCGAGAGACCGCGCGTTCCATTTCAGGTAATTCCCGTATGTTCCGATTGTAAGCGGTGGAGTAATCAGCCAGCGACTTGCCTTTTGAGCTACTGTAAAATAGGACGTTGCAGCGGCCACTGTATCCGTTGTATTATTCGGATCCGCCATAGCGATCCATGCTTCAGGAACATTGAATTGCGATTGTACGGCAGTATAAGAATCATTTTTTACTGTTGTCCAGCTCGCAGGAATTCCCTGTTGGAAATTCTCATCCAAAAGGGTGGTTTGAGCTTGAGCAGAAAGCGCTGAAATTAAAACGCCTGAAAAAAGAGCAATTTGTTTTAACATAAGACAAAAATACAAAGACTTTGGCTACATTGCCAGATTTATCAAGATATCCTTAAATTCCTGGTAAAAGGCATCAAAATGAATTAAACGATCAGCTAAAAAGTTTATTATCTCCGGGTGATCTTCCGGTTTGTAAAAATTGAGGTCTGAACGTTCCCAAATGATGCGGTTAAAGACCGGAACAGTCTGTGTACTGGCATTTTCGATCCAAATACCATCTGTCCCCATTTCACTTTCCAAAACGATTTTCAGTTCGTATAACTGTTCCCAAAGGATTTGACGGACTCCCGCATCCTTTCCCTGGATATCGAAGGTCAGGCGAGCACCTTTTGCATCCGCATCTACACGAATATAAATGTCTTTTACTTCAGAAGGATAAGCAAGCCAGTTCATCCTGCGGCCATTTGAAGAACGCGTTTTCTGCATATGGACCTTGAATTGGTTCCAGAAATCGATTTTCAGTTGCTTGAGTTCTTCTTTGGAATACATGTATCGGAAACTTTGCTGCAAAGATACATTTGTATTCGAGGTATGAAAATTTGGCTTTTTGATTTAACAACTTGTAACGAATTAACCTGTTTAATTGTGTCAGGATATCAGTATTTATAAGGGCTGTTCGCAATATCGCGAACATGCAACTTTGAAACAAAAAACGTTTGGTCATCGGTTACATTTTTTAGCAAATAAAACCACAAAGAAAAGAATGATGCGAAGTATTATATACTGTAGTTTTGCGCTCTTTGCTTCTTTGCGGTTCAATAATGTAGTTTGGAATTTAGCCCGAGGTAGGGGAGGTGGCTGTTGGAACTGAAGGTAGAATCGTTTGTTGTGCCCGGAATTCATCGCAAAAAGCGACTAACAAGTGGTGGAAAGCAAGTAAATTTTGAAGAACCCCGGATTTTAGGGAAAAGTTTGGTGAAAAAAGGGATTTTTTTGAATTGATCTTCAATAAATGACTTTTTCATTGGATTGTTTTTCTATTTAACATAATCCATAGAATTTCCAATTACGAATGCCTAATTACGAATGAAGATTCGAGTAAATTGTTTCGTTAAATGGTTCTGTATACTTAAGTAGAGAGTCAATCTGAAAGTAATGATTACGAATTAGAGCTGAGCGTATTCAATTTCAAGCCGGTTTATTTGAAGCTGCGTCATGATGTGATGCTTTTCAAGTGCTTGTTGCTGCAATTCAATCGACCTGATTTCGTGTTCAAATTCAAGCTGTTTGGTTTGACGTTCAGTCTCAGATAAATTTGATGCAGCCAGAGATTCGTATGTCATGACAGCTCGTTCGAATTCTTTCTTGAGCCGGTTTTTCTCAGTTCCATATCGACGGATCTCCGTTTGAAGTTTTTTAATTTTCTGATCAATTTCCAGTTTGCGTTGTTCTGTGGCGTTGGAACAACTTACCAGGATTGCAGCAGCAGCAAGCAGCCCGATGATTTTTTTCATACACACGAATTACGATGTTGCAATGTAGAAAAAATTGCTGCGTCAGAATCGTTTGTACCGTACAAATTCCCGGGAGAAAAATTCTACGCGATTCTCGTGAAGAACATTTTAAGGGGTTGTGATCGGCTGTACGGACAAATTCATGTAAATCAAATTTTTAAGCTATTCGAGAATGGAATATGTGTGGGAATTGTCCGGATGGAAAATTCTGAGCGATCCTGGAGAAGGAGGATTTTGTTGTTTGGATGGAGAAACTGGAAAATACAGGAGTGGGGAAATGCGGCAATAGTTTTAGCACTGCACAATAAATGTCGAATGGCGCTCGTTATACTATTTAACATAATATTAATTATAGGACACGAGAAGCATTGCTTCGAGAAAGCCGAAGCTGCCTGTCCCGAATTCATTTGTGGTGGTTAATTTAAATTGTGGAATCCGGTTATTTTAAAATGTGGAATTTTGAGATCGACAAATTACTTACCGGAGTCTACCGATTGCCGTATTTTTATCATCAATTTTTCGATTAAAAAAGATCTATCGATTAAATTGTCAATCCATCTAATTCGTCGATTGATATTTTCTGCCGTTTTTTCATTTATATCGGCTGAAGACTTTAGATGTTCCAACCATGCATCTTTCGATCGTATTAGTTTATATGCAACACCCATTTTGGGGTAATTCTTAGGATCACCTTTTTTTAGCGTTGAGAAATGTAATCCCCAGAAAAAATAAATTCCTTCCCATTTTGTTCCTGTACTATGGTTTAAAGAATTAAATAAAGCATTAATAACGTTAGTTTCAAAAACCTTTCGGTAAAATGACTTTGCTGTTTCAGTAGCAATTCCATTGTTAACATCCCAAAGAGTTCCAATGTAACCTCTGGCACCAGATTCAATAAAACTTTCCGATATAGATCCCCATGAACTGCAAGTATTATTGAATATAAGAGGATTGAAATGGAATCCTGCAATAGTATTGAATAATCCATGATATACAAAATCCTTACAAGTGATAGACTTTGTACCACTTATAGATTTTTTTCGGACGCCACCTTTTTGTTTGGAATTCATCTCCTTAAATACCTGTATATATAATTGCTCATCATAACCGGCCTCTTTTAGTTCCTTACTCTTCCATACCATTCCGTCTAGTTTTCTTGGAAAACACATGGATGAGACCTCTATTAGTGGTTCGTCAGGATTTGGAGCAAATGTTACGGTGCTGTCATATTCTAATGTATGAGAAACACCTTCAACATCTACGAAACTGATGGAGTGAGATATTCCACCCACTTCTCCGCCATGGCTACAAATATGAAGTAATTCATATGGATATTCCTGAATGTGCATTGATAAGTTAATCGCTGTTGCTTTAGCATCAATCAGCTCTTGTACCAACCAGTTATTTTCTGTAATTAGACGAACAACTTCTTTTGTTTCATTATCGCCATCAAATATTCCTGGTGAAAAGACAATAGATGAATTAAACTCTTGAATAAACTCCGAAAAAATATTATTGAAAATGAAGAAGTCCGGCTTTAAAGCAAGATCGACATAAGAACATGGAATAATATTATTAATTACTAAAGAATAAGGTGCTCCTACAGTAAAAAAGGTCACAAAATTATAGTCCTTAAACTCAAGGTCAGATATTTCTTTGTAAAGAATACTGGATAAATCCATCCACGCATTTGAATCTCCGGATTTCCACAATTCGATAAGCGATTGAATCTCCTCTTGTGAAATATCTAAAGTAGGTACAACATGTAAATTAGCACCTATCGCACCGGCATAACTGATAGCAAGTGATGTTGTTGAGAAATTTATATCCTCTACCATAATAAGACCAGCGTCTTTTTTCATTGAGGGAGAAATTGTATCCGCATCTTCATCAATTATTAAATAGCTATTACTTCTAGATGCTTCTAAAAGCCCTAAATAGATATCTTCTTTTTTACATTTCAATTCATTCTTATTGAATCTAAATCCATTCAATCCAGCATCTATATCACTATCGTTATTAATTTTAATAATGTTATAGCCATTTAAAAAATCTAGATGCGTTTCTTGATATTCATCTAGACCGCAAAAAATAATATTATCAGGTTTCAACTTTTCAATAGCATTTAGAAGTTTAGTCGAAAAATTGATTACGGAGGTAGAAGCTCTATATATTTCAATATCATCAGGATCTTCTCGTATATCCTCCTTTTTGACTAAGGTTGGATAAAATACAAATGTAGGGGTATAATGCTTTTCTTTTTGGATTGATGATAATACTAGAGCTGTCAAGTGCTCACATTCGCTACTTACAATGCAAACAAATTCGTTGTTAAATTGAGGCGGTAAATAAATCATTCGAATAAATAAGAATAGTGTTTCAGTTTCGTCTGTGATTACTAAGATATTATTTTTTTAATATCTAAAACTAGATTGTCGTTTATTCTTGAGATGAACATATTGAAACCAGGATCTGTCCTCGGAAGGGGGCGAGTGCTCTCCCCCTTTCGGTTTTGACTTCCCTTTGGTTTGCCAATTTTCTTCCCCTGGACTTTAGTAGTATTGATACTCGTTATCAATTGAAATTTACTACTCTATTATCAAAAAGAAGCCCCGTTACTTTTTCAAATAACGAGGCTTTGCGGTGAGTGAGGGATTCGAACCCCCGGAACCTTTCAGTTCGCCCTATTAAAAGTAGGGTGCTATAGACCACTCTGCCAACTCAAAATGTCATCTATTGTCTGAGCATTCTGAGTTAGTCTCCTTTTTCATGTTTATGTTCTTTTAAGCTAGGGTGCTTGGGCTTATTTTCTTTATTGACTCTTCTTCTTTTATCGTCTTTACCCTTTTCAGTTTTGGGTTTTGGGCCAGGTTTAATTGCTTCAATCATATCAAATAGTAATAAGTTATAGTATATTAACTGTTCCGACTAATCTATACTAGATATTTCCATATCTGTTATTTCAAATTCCGAATAATCTTCATCTTGTCTCAAATCAAAATTAAAGTGAATCTTATAAGTAATTGCAACTTCCGCAACCGATGTATGTTGATCCTCCCCTGGATCTCTTACGGGATTATATCGCAAGACTTCTGTTTCACATGAGACGTAAACGGTTCCGGATATTAAAGCTTTGTCTGACAATACTTCAGATTCAATTTCTGCGCAATCAAATATTTCAATGTCATATGGGATTAACTGCCCATCTATTATGTAGTCAATATCCAAGATATCCGAAGGATGTAGAAAATCGATTCTAGCATGTACGTGGTTGTAAATCTCTTTTCGGAAGTTATCATTAATCACTTCTAAAACAAAAGTTTCATTTATTTCAACTTGCTTAAAATACGCCTGGAACTTATTTTCTGGACTTTCTATTTCTGGACCGTACTCCTTGATAAAGTCAAATGAACTATTTACAACCTTAAATCGTCTAGTATCAACCAACAACTCTGGATGAATGTTTGATTTGTCTTTTTTCGTGCAGAAGTCAGAAGTGTTATTGGTTAAAAAAATACAATTATCAAGCTTGCCCTGTTCAACATAAAATGAATAAGTTTTCCAAATGATTGCGTCTTTCAATTCAGATTTTTCTTCCGTAAATGGCTTGATTCGATTTACTGCCCGATTAACAATATCAGGTAAAAATTCATTACTGTAATTCAATATCTTAAAATCATCGATGTTTGTTAAACGATTGTAGAAATCATCAAACTTCTTTAATTGATTTTCAATAGATATGATCTTCACATCTTCTTCCAATTTCAGTCTTGCTATATTCTTCTGAATTTTTTCAAGCTCCTTATTCGTGGCTTTGATCTCCTTTTCAAATTGACGTCTTAACTCAAGTCTGACAATTTCAGACATATGAATTTTTAAAAGCCCCTCTTTACAATACTGTAAGAGATTTTTATTTGATTTATTTTCAAAAAAGTAATCTTGAAATAAAATGTTTGAGTCGATAAATATATTCATTCAGCGATAGTTGGTTTGCTAATCTAACAAAAATAATTAAGATGTTTTAAGAAAAATTTTATAAGAATTATAACTCAACTTCTCCTCCAACTGATTATTCACAATTTTCATAATACTTGCAACCGGCAGCCCTAATTGCTGGTATTCCAGGATCTGTTCCCGGAAAGGATCGAGCGCCCTCCCCTTTCGGTTCTGGCTTCCTTTTGGCCGACCGAGTTTCTTCCCCTGGGCTTTTGCAGCGATTAATCCCTGTTTCGTCCGGATGGAAATGAATTCCCGCTCCGATTCCGCGAAGTAACTGTAAATGGCCAGGAGCAACTTTACATGATGTGAGTTCCGGAAAGTGGAGAGCTCCGGCTGCCGGATAAAGATGATCTCCACTCCCCTTTCCAGCAGCGTATTGATGATGTTGAGGGTTTCGATCATATTGCGCCCTAGCCTGCTTAATTCTGCTACCAGGAGAAGATCTCCGGATTCAAGTTTGGAAGTGAGCTCATCGATCTTACGTTCCCGGACCGATTTGGTACTGGAGATTTCGATTTCTATGAACTCTGTAATGACAACCTGGATCCGCTGTGCATGTTCCAGGAGTAAATGTCTTTGTTTGTTCAGGTCCTGCTTGTCGGTACTTACCCGAATGTATCCTATAGTTTTCATTTTCTTGGTTTGAATAAATAATCTGCTTTTCGACTATTTGTGCAATGATTTTGCAGTTAAAACCGACCTATTTCTGTTCAAAATAGATCGGTTGTTTAACGGTCGTTATTTGTTCACTGTTTTTACATCTTTTGACGAATTTTTAATGCTTCTATCGCATACGTGACTTGGGAGAAATTCTCGTTGGCATATCGCTGGATCTCTTTAATCGATTCCAGATCTTCAATACCGTGTGCTTTACACAATACCGAAATTTCATTTTTGGATGGAGGAATTAAATGTTCCCAATGCTGGATGCGTCTAAAAAGTTCCGGAACTCCTATTACGCCCTGATTTTTCCATTTCTGCATGTTATCCTGGAAATATTCAGGACCAGCTAAAATAATTCCAGTAGTGTGTTGTGTAGCATCCCTGACCTCATGAAGGTATTCAAGAAATTTGGGTTTAAATTTTCCGGCTTCATCAATGATTAACAATTGTCGCTCCTGGGAGTAGTTCAATTTATAGCAAACCTGTTTGATTAATGCATGTAAATTATTTCCGATGCTTTTGCCCTCTATCCCCATCGAATTCAGCAATTTGGTATAGAAATCCCTTGCATTCATGCTGGCTGTAACGCACAAGTAATACACATTTTTGTTATTGTCCAGGTAATGCTCCAGAGCAGTAGTTTTTCCAGAGCCTGGATACCCAATAATTGCAACCATCTTTGAATACTTATGAGCATCAGTACAAATACCTTGAATCGTACTAAAATTGGTGGTACTGATTAATAACTCATTCATGGCCTTTTGTTTTTAAAAGTATTACTTCAAGTGATCCCGGAGTTTGATAAAGATGGTGCTTGTTGTGGACCTCACGTGATCGTTTATTTATTCCAGGTATTTGATCTACGTGTTCATTATCAAATGGAACCGAAGGTTTGTTTTCCTTACTTCGATAAACCAATTTTACAGGCTTGGAATACTGCAGATCTGTGATAAATCGTTCGTTTTGATCGAATAATTTAATTCTGTCACGGTCGGTTTTTTGGTAGCAAACAATCACTATTGTTCCATTCAACCGTAATCTTAATTCTTCGTCTTCAATCAGGTACTGGAACTGTTTATTCCTAAAGCTTCCTTCTGAAAGCAAAATCATTGATTGACGGACATGATATTCCTGGACACGGTTCCAGAACATTAAAGCAATTTCATTCTCTGAAAGCTTGTAACTAAATTGACACGTATCGGCTATTGCATAAGCAATCGAAGGAGCTTTTTTGGAAGGATTTATCGAACTTGAATTGAATTCCGCAATTGCTTCTGCTAATAATTGCTCAAGTTCAGATTTACTTCTAAGGTTTTCTCGCTTGATAGCTTCCAATAAAACCTTCCGGGAAGGTCTCCCCGATTCACGCTTGCTTTTAATTCCTTCTCCCAGATATCCGAATTTCCCTTTGCAAATCGTGGTTTGAAAAGTTGAAAAGAAGTTCTCAATATGCCCTTTGTCATTTGGATGTTGTGGCAAATGAACCCGAATGTTGGTTCCAAGAGCTGCCATATGTGTTTCAAGGGCTTTGTATTTGTCATGTTTGAAGCAGCTACCATTGTCCCTTAGGATTTCAGAAGGAAGGTAGCCGGTTGCTTCGGCTGCCATTCGAACTGCAGATAGAACTACCCGGTGATTTTCAGATTTATCTGAAGCATACCCAATAATTTTCCTGGAATGAATATCCATTACCGCAAACAAAATGAGAAAACCAGGTTGGCCATTTTCCATCAGATATGCAAATTGAAAACGAGATCCATCCATTTGCCATAGCTCCCCGTTTGATTCTGCATCTTCGCGTAACCTAAAGGAATCCAGGTGGATTTTACTCCATTCCTCCCCGTTCCGGAAAGGCTTACATTGATTTTGAATGTATTTATCCGCTAAAACTTGTTTTACACAGCTAACCGATACCTCAGAATAACCATTTATGATCGCCCAACTGTTCAACTTTTCCTGGATTACTCGATAAGACCATTGTTCTTTAGCTTTAAACAACTCCGAGATCTTATCTTTATGAGCCTGAGTCAGCTTTCGGTTGTTCTTTGTTTTTCCCAAACTTTTGTGAATTAGCGTTTCATGGCCGAATTGCTCGAATTTTTTGAGTTTATGGTAAAATACTTTGAGTGAATCTGTTTCAAACACCATATTGGGAAGTTTGCAATAGAATTTGAAAATTTGATTCAGAGGAATTGAAAAACCGCGCAGTTGCTGAATTTGCTGAAAGACAGAATGATTTCGTGCATATTGATGAATAACCTCAGTATCATAGAAGTATCCACGGCCATAAAGTTTGATATAGTTTTTAAAACCATCACGTAGAGCGAACTCAAACTTATCGATAATGAGTTTTTCTATTCGCTCCAATTTTTGCACTTCAAGACTTTCAGAGAGCTGGATCTCACTTGGTAATTGATACTTTTTGATCATCTTCCAGGAGATCGTTGAATAACGAATCCATTTGATCCGCTTATCCTCAGAATCTGCAAAGTGTTCATAGCTATTGGTTAAACTCTTACGGTTCCTTGTCAACTGATTATTTATACTTTGCTCATTGACCCCATATTTTTTCAGGAATGATATCTGAACATAGATATCCCTGTCCAATGCGATAATATCCATTAGAAACTAGAATTGTGAAAACAGACTGAACAAGGATTAAGAACCTGCCAGCCAATAGCTTTCAGGTTAAAAAAAATAGAGTTGTAAACTGAAAATAATCAGTGATTTGAGTACCTTATTCGGAACACGTAAATGAATTGTGATTTTAAAGAAAAAAACACAACGAGGTCTGTAGGATTTTATCCTAGAATTGTTTAGTTTTGACATGAATATTTTAGTTTAAAAAAGATCCCATTAGCAAAGGCTCCAACCAACAGCACAGGGATCTTTTTTTATGCCCTACAAAATTGGTCAAAAAGCCCTTTGAGAATCCAGTTTTGAGAAACTCTAAAGTCAATCCTTAACTCAATAATGCCTTAGTAGTAGAGTTTTCGGAGTTCTTTGTACAGAATCGTGATCTCAGTTCTGTGCTGTTCCTTAACCCACTCTTCCATATTATGATCTCCAACAGCATTTAGTTTATACTTTGAATTGGTGGAAAGTAGACTAGCAGAAGTTATTTCAGGAACTCTTTTCTTTTTCCCTTCTGATATAAAGCTATTCGAAACATTATAGGCCCATTTACCATCGTCTTTAATAATATCATGAACAGAGAAGAATCTAAATAAAAAACATAGATCTACAAGTTCCATTAACCAAACGACTTTTTCCGGATCAAAATCTCCATTTTTGGAAGTAAATAGCTCTTCAAAAGCTTTACGTTCCTTTATAAATCCCTTTTCGTACAAGAAAAGACTTAGTTTTTGAATATTGGAGGTTCGTTTATGTAGATATACGAAAACAGCGAATTTGAATGGTTTTTTTGATGGTGAATCATCGGTATAACATTCATTGACAGTGTTTGTGGTGTGTTCGTTAAATGACTGAAACACATTATTAGTCAAATTAGAGTTAATTGTGTTATTAACTGTGTTGTAGTTGTTAGTTGTATCATGGTGGTTGGTTGTGTTATGAGTAGTGTTGCTGTTACTAGTGTTGTTAATTGTAGTATTAAAATTTTGGGTTTCGTTGTTGAATACAAATGTATTGCTCGATGAATAGTTATTAATTGATTTTTCAGGATTAGATACTTTATCCGGAAGATCATTTGCTTTAATAATTTTTTCAATGGATTTTATTGCGTAACTACTTCCTTTTTTATTGAATACAGTTCCATAATAGACTTCATTTCGCTTCAATAGTTCATACATCTTTAAAGCAACTTGATTAGTTTCACTCCTGCTATACAAATGCATGAATGCTTGGATCATGAGTTTATCAAATTTCTTAGCATTAAATCGAATCCAAATTGCTTCATATAGTTTAACCCAATCTCCCATTCTTATATTCTTCACTTCTGAAAAATAGTTCCTCAGGGCAGTAGTATAGAGTGAATGCTTGGATTGTGTCGGGTCATTATAGCTACTAAGTAGATTTTTTGATTCCAGGTGAAGGTAATTTGGCAAAGATCCAAGTCCAATGACTTCAAAGATTTTATTGACAGCACGGAGATGTTTTTCTACAGCAAAAGAATTAAGGTATTTGTCCCAGTCTTCCGGGGAATAGCTTTCTATAATTTTGATATCAGTTTGATTAAAACTACTACTCATTTGGAGCATTAAGATACTTATTACAGAAATCAGTCAAACTTATTTGATGATAATTGAGTATTCGTAACAGTGTTCCTAACCTAAGATTTTTTCCATTTTCATATGGTCCATATTGTGATCGTGCCATGTCTAATGCATCTGCTAAAGCCTCATAATTTGAAATACCTTTATCAATTCTTAGTTGTTTCAGTGCCCGTCCAATTTGATACAATTGGGAATCCTCCAGCGACCTATTTAAAGTGTCTTTTTCCATGAAACAAATCACGGGTACACGAAGGATATACGTTACCCTACTATAATAGGTCTTTTTATTATATTTGTCTAAATTTTGAAGATCATGTACAAGGCCAGATATTCAGATTCCGAGAAACAGGAGATATTGAAAGAGCGCAATACTACTGGGATTAGCGTGAGGGAAATTTGCGAGAAATATGGGATTACGGTCCAAACGTTTTACGCATGGAGAACCAGATTATCTATCCCCTTGCCGGCTTTCAACTCTGATCCTGGAATGAAATCAAAATCCGATTTACCGAATCCGATTGAAGAAGAAAACAAAACTCTGAGAAGGCTTTACATCAACCTTTCAGAACACAATTATCAACTAGCTAAATTCCTCGAGAAATGAGATCAATAACCAAATTTTTAACCCTATTCCCTCTCGGATTAATACTGATTTGCGCTGTAAGCTGCAGGGAGAAACGCTTGCTCAAATTGTCTGATGGAACCTTTGAAAAGCCCTACCCATCCCCCTGTATTTATACAGATAGTTCCACCCAAATTTTCTATGAAACAACAAAACTATGGATTGATAGTAAAGAGGAAGTATTGTCCTGGAGAGGTGGTACGACTGGAGGGA
Source organism: uncultured Fluviicola sp. (assembly GCA_966212075.1). Classification (GTDB taxonomy): domain Bacteria; phylum Bacteroidota; class Bacteroidia; order Flavobacteriales_D; family Crocinitomicaceae; genus Fluviicola. The sequence goes on along the minus strand of CBIHOM010000004.1, from coordinate 158,807 downwards.
CCGTTGATATCAAGCTTGCTAAATCCGATCGAGGAAGAAAAGATGAACTCCGTTTAAGTATAAACGCAGATAGTGCTTTCAACGATATGCTTCCTCACGGAGCAATACCAAATCACGAATTATTGAGAAGCTCTAGAATCTATATTATTCCGAGTAAAAGGGCAATGACGATGAGTATTGTTATTGATGGTGAGGAGACGAATTATTATTTTGTGAGTTATCATTAATCATTTTGGTGAATAACTTTGTTAAATACTGGTTTATAAGTCTTAAAGTCAGATCACATAAGCTTGAAATAACATGATTAACTTTCCTGTTGAGTTTACTAACCGCAATTCGATAGGATGAAAAAACCAAAAAGTAAAAGAAAAAATCACAATACCTCCAACAATAATTTAAAGACCATTGCTAAAAATCGAACTGGTGGAGCAATTAATATCCGTGGGGTTGGTTTTCAACTATTGTATGCCTGCTACAGATCATTAATAGAATTAACTGAGAGTTCTCAGACCAAAATACAATTGGAGGGATTTGAAGATGTAGATGTGCTTAATGTTCTTGAGAGTGAATATGTCCAACTAAAGACATCTATCAACCCTATTGATGCATCAGCATTTTGGAAAATGGGAGTTTTAAAAAATTTCATGGAGGTCTTTAGATTAAACCCAAATTCCAGATTTCTACTCGTTCATAATACCCAAGTTTCAAAAGGATACTTTGACGATCTGGTAAAAGGAAAGTCTGAAGTAAATGATTTTTGGAAACAAAAGTTCTTAGATGCTGGTTTTGATATAGAAGGTGTAGATTTTGATAGATTTTTGTCATCAATTACTTATAAATACTATACAGAAGATGAACTTATTAAAGGTGTAATTAATCAATTGATTGAAAAATTTCAGTTGAATGAAGGTGTTTTGGATCAGCATTTACATACTCTGTTTTATAATGTTCATTTTTGGTCGAGAGACAGAAAAATTGTAGATTTTTCAGATATAGTCGGAGTTTTCCAAAAATTGGAAGACTCCTTTTCTAAACAAATTGCCAATCCGGCAATCCAACACAACTTGATCAGGAAGATTTTATTTAATCAAAGTGGACTAAATGAGGATGATAGTTATTTTGAAGGGAAGGCAGCTAAACCACATCATATTGTGCAGGGGCTGCCAGTTCGTCGGTTAATATGGGAACAACAAATTGAGGAAAGTGTAAAGTCATTCAATGTAACAGTTATAAAATCATCAAGTGGTCAAGGTAAATCTACTTTAGCTTGGTGTACAGCTAAAAATTTAAAGACTCAGGGATATTCTATTTATGAATTACAGGATTGTAAAGATCAATCTCAGGTAGCAGGCATAGTTGACTTCCTTTGCACACGACTAAAAATAGGTGAAACTCCAATTTTAGTAATTGATGGACTTAACTCCGGTGTAGAAAATTGGAGTAAATTGATTGATCAACTCCAGGGAATTCCCGTAAAGGTAATTGTCACGACTAGAGAGGAAGATTGGTATCGTTATGGATGTGATGCCTCGAAAGTTCGTTTGAAGGTGATTAACATTTACCTTTCAATAGAAGAAGCTGAAGAAATTTTTAATCAACTCAAATTAAAGAACAAACTGAGTGAATCGACAATCACCTGGCAACCAGCTTGGGAGACAATTGAGGACAAAAAGTTATTGATTGAATATGTGTTCCTATTGACACGAGGTGAAATGATTGCCGAACGTATAACACATCAGATCAAAGAACTTAATCGCCTACCGCATGGGGCTAAATCTAAATTAGAGATACTTCGATTGATTTCCTTAGCAGATGTCTTGAATATTCGAATCTCTACAAGTAATTTAACTGAGTTTATACAAAATACTGTCCAATTTGAAGAGGACCGCGGAGAAGTTTATAGACAATTGGAAAAGGAATACTTTTTGAAGTTTAGTGATTATTACGTTGAAGGATTGCATCCAGTTCGCTCTAAGCATCTTGTGAACGCTTTACATGAAACAATTTCATTGAATGATTCATTAGTATCACTTTTTCAAATAATTGAACAGGGTGATGTCTTTGACTTTTTCTCCAATCTTGCGGTGGACAGAAATGCGGAACAAATCAGAGGGCTTTACGAATCATTGGCTCCGATTTTAACTAGAAAGAACTTCCTATGGAAAGTAAAGGCGCTTGATGGCTTGTTGTTCTTTGATGTTCATAGTTATTGGAAAACAAATCAAAGTGCGTTCGATGAAGTTTTCAAAACAGGCGCACTTGATTTATTCGTAATGGATATGATTCCTTTTAAAAAACTTGGAGTTCTTGAGAATTTGGGAAATACATTGTCCGGAGAAATTGGAAATGGCTTTCGGGACTTATTTCAACGAAAGGAAAACTTTTCAGAATTCAATCTGAAATCAACAGAGGTTTGGAAATTTGCCTGCTCGATTGAAGATCAGTTGCCATGTCAATACGAATCCATTAAAGATTATGATTCATTAAATTTTCTGGTAGGTTGGTTCGCTGCCTTAGATATACCGATTAAACATAAACTGCCTTTTGTAGAGGATATTTTTCGAGAATTAATGTCGGACGATGATCCGACAAAACTGATTGAATTGTCCAGGTATTTTATTATTGTCCAAGACCAAAACTACTTTTCCTTTTGTAAACAGAATAAATTAGAAATCTTTTCAGTACTAAAGAATATTACAGATTCAATTGTTATTGAAGAAATAGATAACGATGTTATAATAAAGTATTTGCTTGAAAATGATGATATAAAGAACTCAAATGAATCAAGTGTATCCAGAATAGAAACCGTTTATGGTTTTCTTCCCTTCTATAGCAGATATAGATCAGAGGCCATGGTACTACCATTTCCAAATATTGAGATGTATGAATTTGTTCTTAGTAATGCCGAGAAAGCAATGCCGCCTGAAAATATTAGAAACTTTTTTGAAATTCATTTGAATCAGATATGGAGAAAAACAATTCTTGATAAGTACAGAGCTTCATCAGCATTTGAGTGGCAAGAACAAATGCTCAAAAAACGTTTAAAAGCACTTGAGTTCGTAAAAACGTGTACTCGTTATTTTGAAGCTATCATTGAGAATAATTCTTCCAGAATTAAATCGGCTTCGGAACCACTAGTCCAATCCTCTTCTAATTTTATTGAGCTTTTAAAATTACAGAAGACATATCCTGAATATAAAAGAACATCTACTATTGAATCTCTAACTTTAGAATTGAAGAAAATGGATCCTTGGTCTACAGCAATAACCAATTTTGCTAATCAATTCTCTTGGTTAATAAAACCGCCAAGTGATAACTCACGAAACGTTGCCTATCGCAATTTTGAATCCGCCTTACACGAACTTTCAAAAATGCAAAATGGTTTTGATACAGTTCTCGAGCTTACAACACGATATGTAAGTACAGATCAAATTAATAGTGATGAGCTCGAATGGTATAGACGTTTGTATAATTCTCTTCAGTACTTTACAGAGGTTTTCATCCCATCCGGAAACACTGCGATCATTAAAAATGCTAAGGACTCTCTGGAAAAATGGATTGAAGAACGAGATTTCAAAAGAACTAATCAGTTGCAATCAATAATTGATTCTGCGGAATCATATTTGATTTTTTATAAACCAAATCGATTAATTAACAAAGACAAAAGTCTCCATGCAATTATCGGGGTCGAGTATCTTGAGCCGTCAAACGACGATGATTTGTGGGAGATGTTTTTTAAGCTAAGAGAGCTCGCAGAAACAGATATTGATTGGTTCACTTTCGTGAATACAAAAAATGGCCGCGCTATAGGGGCATTTAGATGTCATAAGAATTTTTTCGAACGGGTGAAAAAATGCTTTGAAAACGATGAAGAACTCGATCAAGGAAGCTTTGGCAATCCTTTAATTATGGATCTAAAAGAGATTTCTCTTGATTCACTCGAGGGAATTTATTTTGAGCCATTTGAAAATCAACAAGAAATTAATTCATACTTAGCGATAATGCAAGATGTCTGGCGATTATTACAGTACCGAATACATTTAAAAAGCGAATGTCTATTTCAGCGGAAGTTACTAATGAAAAAGCAGGACGTGTTAGGTTCCAATATTAGAGAAAATCTAAAAGAACTATCAATACTATTTGATAAGGAAAGATATGATTCTACAAATCACCAAACAATAGAGTTTCTTGAAAATAGATTAGAGTTGTCAGAAGCTGAAATAATTTCTCAATTGAATACTTGGAACAAGGAAATAAATGACAATCTACTATCTGAAGGCGAATAATATCTAAAAAGAAATATCAGTGAAGGATACAAATATTACAGTTAAAAAATTGATTTCAGCATTAAAAGAAATAAAAGATAATCCTAATGGGCATAGTTATTCGCGTGAAGAAGTAGATGAATTTCTAGAGTATGAGAGACAATTCGCAATGCAAATGGAAAAATTTAATCATTTGCAGGTGATTGAGGAGTTCAAGAAACGTAACGAGGAAATTCAGAGGTTTAGACAAGAGATGCCTCAAAGAAATCATAGTTTTTTTAGTAACATGAGATATATCTCTTCTTTAGGATGGTACATTAGTCCTCATGTTGTAAGAGATATTCCATTATTTGATTTTGCCGAATTAATAAAAGAAGAGAATGTTCTAGGCTTTCAGAATAAGATCATTGAACTTGCGGACATTGCAATTCCTAGAATTTTGACCAAATGCGGGAAGCAGTTCCTGGAGAGGAAAGCTATTTTTGAAGAAATTAGAGAAGCTTTTAATAAAGAGCTTTATAGTGCAGTAATATCTTTAGCATATACTCAAATTGATGGAATTAGCAACGATACTTGGGGATTCGGATTTTTTGATAAAGATAGAAATCAAGATTATCAATTAAAGTCGTACTTAAACTTACAAAGTGGGACTATTGGTATAAATACTGGAATAGCAGAACAACTAGGAATAACATCAAATGAAATCATTGTCCATTCTGGGAGCGAACTTTTTAATAATGATGAGTATAAAAAGAATTCGTATAATCGACATTTGGTGATTCACGGACACTCTGTGGGTTATGGAACCAGAATAAATGCAATCCGCGCCATTTATTTACTTGATCTCCTCTCCTATTTTAATAAACCTGAAGGAGAATCTGTAATGGAATAATTTGGACAATGGACATCAATAAATTAACCAGACTTGCTGGAGATAACGAAATAAGAGTTTCCAGTAGAGGTAAGTATAAACACAAGCCTGAATATTATTATGATTCTTTGAGACATGCATTGGGATATTACTTCAATACTTTTCAAACTAGCAATGCTGCATATGATGATTACGCATTAGGGCCGACATATGTGTTTAATAAAAATGATCAGATAAGATTCTTGGATAGAGATAATACAGTTTTAACAATTGTGACGTTTGAACGTTTTTTTGAGCTTTTTTTTAAGGATTTGCTTGGACAGACTAGTCCAAAATTAACTTATACTCATGCGAAAACTGGGAATCAGAATAGAGCAAAAGCTTTAATATCAAAAATTCGAAATAACACATTCAGTCCTCAAAAGCACAACAATAAATATTTATCTGCTCCATTTAGAGATTGTCTGGACCGATTTTACGGTTTAATTGAACTGGAAAAGGAAATGGACTCGGATCCGATAGTAAAAAAGTTTCGGAAAATAATTAGAAAGTATTCTTTCCTCGATTCAGAGAACTATCGCACAACTATGCATTTACTTTCCTGGTATAGAGATCGAATTCTTCATAATGGTAACAAATTACCCTCTCTATGGTTTCTGGATTATATGATATCACAAAGAGTAATTCCAATAATTCAGCAAATTGTAGAAACTAGAAAAGAAGAACTAGGAGTTGCAATGTTTTACCTGAAAACACCTACAGGTGTTGACTTGCTAGAGCATATTTCAAGAATCCGTTTTGACTTTGGTGATTTAAGACGGAAAAAACAACAGCAAAGGGCCTTCATCTTGTTATTATACTTGGGACATCTTAAAGAATTAGGCAGAGCTAATCTAAATATGAATTTGTTTACAAGAAATAACAGATCAACTTACGAATACAATTATCATGATATCAAAGGTCGAGGAAAAAGATTTGCCGCTGCAGAGAAAGAACATCCGGATTATCATAGAATACTAGCATGCCCTTGCTGTGGAGAAGAGTCATTGGTTCATTATCGGCATTTTTATGATGATTTTTTTAATAATGGAGAGACTAGTAATATTGATTGGGTCAAGTGCTATACATGTGATTATCACATCCGATATAATGCTGGAGATCCGCATTTTTTTGAGTTGAGTCAAGAGGAAATTTTTAATCTTTTGTAGTATGGATGTTTTAGATGAAATATTAAAATTACTGCCTCCTGCAGTTTTTATAGGAGCAGCTATTGCTTATTGGTTCGCTATTAAACAAAAAAAATTCGATCTTAATCAGGAACACTATAGGAAAATTAGGCTTACAGTTTCTAGTTTGCTTTCAATTTGGAGCGAATATGCTAAGCTGGAGCGATTTCTGAAAAGTGACGATCCGATGAACTCAAGTATTTATCAAGTTCCAGAATTAGCAGAGCAGTTCTTCGGTCTTAATCAAAGAAAGCTAAAAAAGATGAATAAGGCATTTCTATTATCAATCGAGAACTTGAAAGAAATTGACGTTGTTTTGTTTTATAAACTAGACGGGGTTTTGGATGATTTTAACAGGGTAAATAAGGGGATGTTTTTTCCTCTACTGGAGGAAAAAACATTTGAAGAAGATCACAAAAGTCAAGTCGTTATTTCTCTCTTGGACGAGCTATTAGATTCAATTGAAGAAATCATTTTAGATACAGTATGGTTTTTGCCTAGAAAGGAAAGAAAAAAGGTGAGAAAAGTTCTTGATAAGCATCTGAATGATACTAAACTATTAATGAATGACGGCAATCCAGAAAGTGAGGTTCCAGAATTTTTTGTAAAATTGATTAACTACAGGATTAAACCCGTGACTTTATTTACTCAAGATGATTTTCGGACCTTTTATAATGATCCAACTATTCAATGGATAACTAAGAAGTTTATATCCTTTAAATCTATAAGAAAGATAATCTTTTCGAAATCAGGTGGGATGAAATTGATATATGCACTTCTTTCAGGAAACGAGTCCTATATTCATGATGCTTTTTCTTCTTTTGATGAAAGTGAGCTTCAAATTTCTAAAGAAGAGGCTATAAGATTCAGAGATAATAAACCTCTATATAATCTTATTATGGGAGCTGCCTTAAAAGCAAAAGGTAAGGTGCCGATGGAATTGAAACGAGCATTGGTTAAGATAAAGACAGGAGAAATTACATTACATACAGAAGCGACTGAAAATATGATCAAATAAAAATTTAGTCAATTAAAAATCAAATAATGTTAACGAAACTGAACTCTTTATTGTTTGAATAATTAAATTCACAAAGTAATTTTTAACTTATCCTTGAAACACTATTCACATGATTACTATTCTTGAGGAAATTCTTAAAGAGAAAACAGCAGGTACAACTAGCGAAATATTATATTCTCAATGGGTTTTCGATAAGCAACTTATTCCTGGAGCATTATCTGAAATATCTAATATTTTCCCGCACTATAGTTTACATGATCAATCTCATTCAATTGCGATTATTAATAATATCATTCGAGTAATAGGTAAGGAAAATATTGCTAGTCTTTCTGCTATCGATATCTGGTTGATTTTGCAAGCAGCTTATTATCATGATACAGGAATGGTATTGTCAGGGGTTGATCTATTGGAAACAATCAATCACAAAAAATTTATAGCGTTTTTCGAATCCTTATTGGAAGATTCAAGTCATAGTCTTCATCGATATGCAAAAAAGTTTGAAATTAAAGAGGATAGAATCCATTTAAAATCAACAATTCAAGATGTGTCGGTTCAAGAGGGATTTAAGTATATCCTAGCAGAATACTTTCGTAAAATTCATTCCCAAAGATCTGAAAAAGTAGTTAATGATCCTGATAGAGAATTGTCTCTGAAGTCACCAAGAAGTATAATTCCTAAAAGGATATGGAATGTATTGGGTAGAATATGTTCTTTGCATACTGCAGATTTTGATGAAGTGATGGGGCTTCCATTTAATATGGTTGGTATTGATATTGAAGATGCACATCCTAGATTGATAGCCAGTCTTTTACGTATTGGAGACCTTCTTGATTTGGATAATAATCGTTTTTCTGAAGTAATGCTCAAGACCCTGACTCAAGTTCCCGTTGATACAATGAATCATAAAGAAAAACATTTGTCCGTGGAGGTTTTTAGTGTGAGTAACGAATTGATTAATATTACAGCAAAATGTAAAGATTATGATTCGGCAACTTTAGCTCATCATTGGTTTTCTTACCTAAGATCTGAAATTAGTAATCAAACATTATTTTGGAACAAGATCGCCCCAAGTACATACTTAATTACATTACCCTCAATAGAATCACTTAAGGTAGTTTTGAAAGACTACAAATACATTGAAAATGGTAAGAGACCATGTTTCTCAATAAGTTCTAGAAAAGCTCTAAACATAATTCAGGGAGCTAATATTTATTCCAATGGATTTCAAGCTTTGAGGGAAATACTTCAAAATGCTACAGATGCAACTCTACTTAGAGTGTGGTTAGATATTTGTGCCGATGGAGAAGAATTAAAAATGAAAACTCCCAACAAGGATTTTTATAGTAGGATTGAAAAGCTTCCTATTACGATCAACATTTATAAATCTGAATTGGGGGAAGATGACACTTATACCTGGACAATTGCTGTGGTCGATCAAGGAATTGGTTTGTCATATTCTGATATAAAACATTTATTGCAATCAAATTCAAATGAAAATAACGAGAAAAAACAACTGATACGATCAATGCCAAAATGGATGCAACCTTCAGGAATATTTGGAATTGGGTTTCAAAGTGCATTTTTGTTGTGTGAAAGAATACAAATGACAACTAAAAGTTATCAGACGCAAGAGTTTCATGAGTTAACATTTTATTCTCCGAGCAGCAGGTTTAATGGAGATGTATATATAAATGAACGTTCTACTTCTTTTTCAGAAAAGCCGGGTACCATATTGAAATTAGAGTATAAAACCAAGAGAATTCCCGATTCCTTTGTAATTCCCGCGCAAAATAAACGAGCTGAAAAGGTTGCCAATAATTATGACCCTTTTTTATCGGATTCTATGGATGTTGGTGTTATGAAAATAATAGATGAAATAGAAAAGTTTTCATATCATTCAATTTTACAAATAAATGTAAATTTTGAAGACCAAACTGAGACGTTGAATTCTTTGGACAATGTTAAATCGGAAAACTTCGACCAAGAAACAGGAATTGCATTTAATGTTTGGGGCGTAGGAAAAGGATATGATACAATCGACTATTTTTTTAAAAATCAACCTGTAGAAAATGGAAGATTTCTTAGTTTTCCTTTTCTTAATCTGCAGGTGAATTTTATGCACGGACCAGCATCAAAAGTTCTTGAACTAAATCGGAGTACATTTTTGTCAAGTTTTGTAAAAGAAATCCGGTCTGATGCTTATAAGGTAATAACCCAGTATTTATCCAATAATATTAATAAACGTAGTTGGAGTCCGGAAGAAAAAAACTACATAAGTTTAGCAATTGAATATCAAAACATCATGAGAGGACTGAAAATCAACTCTCATGACTTGTGGAAGAAACTTGATTTATGTGAAGGATTTAAACTTGGAAGTTTGGATACTATTACAAAATTGGAAGTAGAAATTGTTTCAAATCGTCAAATGAATGGATATGATAACTTTAAGTTTAAAAATGGTGTTCTAATTTTAAGTATCTCCGAATATAGTTCGGTCAATCCTATTCATGATTTCTTCTTACAAAAAGTGTTAGATAATAAAGAACAGTTTTTCGAGGTCTCTGAATTTAAGGAAAGAAAAAAGCAAATATTGATTAACGGGAAAAAAGAAACTGTATTAACAACTTTCTTTGTTCTAACTAAATATGGAAGTAGTTTAAATTATTTACCAAATGATGTAATAAATTATATGTTGGTAAAATTTCGATCTACAATGCCTCTTTTTGCTAGAAACATTATCCCTTGTCCAAAAGATTTTCCACAATTAAGAATAAAAGATTCTTCTAGACCTAATTATGTTGGCGATTCTAAGCTCCACCATTCTTTTACTCCTGGGTATGCTAAGATGATTGCACCATTTAAGTCATCTTCTTCACATATAAGAAGTATCAGACCTAGGCTAGAAGTATCAATACCAGACTCATTAATTGAGTGGGTATTCCAAAATAGGTTTGATAGAACAGTAACAAAAGAACAAATAAGACATGGGTACAGTGAGTATATCGATACCTACAAGAACTTACTTAGATAATTTTTTGGCATACTCTTTTTGGGGTAGATTTCCCAAATTGATCTTGAGTGATCTTGATAGTCTTTCCAATCATTAGAGGGAGGAACATCTATATAACATCTTCGACTTGTTCCACTACTCAATGTGCAGGAAATAAAGGTATACGTTGCAGAAATATGACGACAAATTGCAATGGGCGATGTCATTTACATTACGCAAAAGTGTTTTTGAGTTTCTTAAAAACAATGTGTTATCTAATTGATCATTTTTTCCTAGAAACTTATTAGGTAATCCCCCATAATGAACCCAATTCCCCCTTCCAAGTTATTAGGTAATCCGCCCCAGGAACCAATCGAATCTTTGACCTGTAGCGGATTCCAGGCATTTTCGCATTCCACACAAAATCGATCCCAAAAAGTCAATTCCACTTTTTAAGTCAAATCATTGAAAATTCCGGAAAGTCTTTTGATGATTAGGATTTAGATGATTTCAGGTTCGGACCAATTCCACATTTTAAATTAACCACTACACATTTCGGGATTAGCGCGGCTTGCTTATCCTATAAATGTTAAACAAGCTTGTTTTTGCTGGTTCAGAAACGAAGAGCATCACCGCAGTGGTACTCTTCGTTATTATCTAATATACAAATACGGAAACCAGGTTGCCCTCCGCGTCAAGCAGGTTAAGAGCATCCCCGGAGTTATTGAGCATCGCACGTCTCTTGCCAGCGAAGTACTTCCCGGGAAGATTGGTACCCGGTCCGGTGTGCACTTCGAGCAGTTGTCCCGGAGCGATGGAGATGTCCGCATCAATCTTTAATCTGTTGTTAGCAGCATCCGTTACCATCCAATCCCTGACATTAATGGTAGAGGTGGCACTGCTATTCTGCAGCACGACAAACTCCCCTGCATTGGCAGCCACATCATTCCCGCTGGGATCGGCGACAACCTGTACGATCCCTACCGGGGAACTGATGATCATGTTTCTCCAGACTTTAACTGTACATTCGAATTCTCCGTTCCCGTTGCCAGGTGCATCGTCATTAATACTCAGCAGCAATCGCTTCGAAGTAGCACCATCGAAGGCTTGCCGGCTCAGCGATTTCCCGACATAAAAATAATCGCCTCCGGTGCCGAACTTTGCGATCAGGCAATAGGGATGTGCATTTGAGCTGTCTTTGAGCGGGAATTTCGGATCGGTATCGATGTTGTTCCATCCCTGTGGGCCATTGTTGAAAGTGAACCAAACGCCTGCCCAGATCTCCCCTTTCGCAGTGATCTCGAATTCATCGCCTGCTCTTAGCGTGATGTCGGGATCCACATCAGTGTCGCTTTCCTTTACCACGATGCGTTCGTTGACGATCTCCACAAAACCGGAAGTTTCAGGACCTATTGCCATAATCTTTGCCTTAGAAGGAATTGTATTGTCATCTATGATCACCACCATATAATGTCCCGGTGGGGCGATCGCACCGTTCCCGGGAGCACTGACCGTGATGGTCTCGGGACCAGTCACCGTAAACGGAACGCGAATGTATCGCTGATCCATGTTGTTGGTGTGCGTAACGGAAGCACAGCGGATGAGAGCAACTTTCTCAATGACCGAACTGTCTTCCACTTCTACCTGAAACTTCTGGTTGTAGGCCGCTTTTTCCGGAACCTTCAAGATAACCGGTCGTGAAGCATCAACATAATCCGGGACAAACACTTCAAGCGACTTCTCCTCAACCTGGTTGTCCTCATTCCAGTTCTGGGTATTTCCGGCAATGAGCACCTTTCCGCTCGGAAGCAAAATGGCCGTCGAATGATACATCCTGTCCTTGTTCAGATCTTCCGAAGTCGTCCATGTTTCGTCTTCCGGGTCGAAGATCTCAGCCTGCAGTACGGGTTCTCCCGAATGATCGGCAGTACCTGTTCTCGCACCGTTGACAACGAGTATCTTTCCATCGAAGAGATGGACGCTATCTCCCATGAACCGTTTGTTGTTCATATTGCCTCCATCGGGCGACCGGAAATTGCTGTCTGACGGATCACTTATCCGGTACGTGAAGATCTCTGCAGTCTTGGTGGCCTCGTCGTGTGTTGTTCCTTCACCGCCAATGACCATGATCTGCAGGATCTCTGCATCCGAATCGAACGGCAACATGATTGCGCTTCCCTGGTGATGGTAATTCCTGTTTTTATCGCTGATCGCATGAAACTCTGCATCGATCCACGCTTTGTCGGACAAGCTGTAGAGCCGTGCTCTGTTCTTTGAAAAGACGAACACATTTCCCAGTCCGTCTTCGGATGGCAGGATCTGCATGAACGGATACATGGTTTCGATGAACCCTGGATCGAAAGGGAACGACACACCCAGTGAGCTGCTTCTCCAATCAAATATTTCGGCCTCATGGTTGATGGAAGTGAGCCCCGCCGGATCCGTTCGCGCCCAAGCCCCGCTGCAGATGAGTGCATTTCCATCCGGCAGGGTAACACATGTCGGGTAGTAACGCGCTGCCGGCATATCGTTGTGTCGTACAAAGGATTCGTTCTCCGGATCAAAGGTATGAATGTCGTGATCGGCACCCCACTGTCCGGGCCCCGGACTTCCGCCATTGGGCCAGTTATTCGACTGACCGGCTGCGATTAGCAGGCGCCCGTCGGGAAGAAAGCAATGTCCGCTGCAAAACAGGTTGCGGTTCATCAGCACACTGCTCTCTACTCCGTCTTCTTCACTGAAGAGCTGAGACATTCCTTTGTTGATGTCATTCTCATTATGAGTATTCTGCGTACCCGAATCGTCCGGCGGAACGGCCGCAAAAAAAAGGACTTTTCCATTCGGTAGTAAAGAGGCGTGGACACCAGCCATGTCCAGCTCGTCGTCCAGCAATTCAAACTTTGCCATATTTATCGGTTTTTAGTTACTTTGTCAGCTTTTCCGATGAGAAGAAGTTACACCAGGATGTATGAATAGTGCGGCGTTCCTCTTTGCTCCAACGGGCAGCGCAGGACCTGATCGTTCAGTTTTCCTTCCGTGGCAAAGTTGAAACAAGGCGCAGGGTTCTGCAATAACGCATTGAGTGATTTTGAGAAACCTGTTCGTGTAAATGACCTAAAGGAGTCCCTGCTGCCTGGCCTTCATGATGGCTTCAGCCCTGGATGCTACGTGCAGCTTGGTATAGATGTGTTGGACATGCGTACGCACGGTCTCGTAACTGATGAAAAGCGCTTCGGCAATATGCCTGTAATTTCTGCCATCCTGCATGCACTGAAGAATCTCGGTTTCGCGGACACTCAGTTTTTCAACCGTACGATCGGGTGCAACCAATATTACGTTCTTTCCCGTAAAGAACTGCAGTACTTTTTTAGCAATAGCAGCAGACATAGGAGCACCGCCAGCCGCGGCTTCTCTCAATGCTTCGAGTTGCTGTACGGGTGAGTCGGATTTCAGAATGTAGCCGCAAGCACCGGCACAGATCGCACTGAAGATCTTATCGGGGTCATCGAAGACGGTCTGGATAAGCACGTGTACGTCTGGAAAATTGTTTGTAATGATCCCGGTTGCTTCGATCCCATTCATACCGGGCATTTCGATGTCCATAAGAACGACATGCGGTTTGGCGGCTGCGATCACCAACTTTAATTGCGAACAGTCTGGATTGACGCTCACACAGGTAAAACCCGGCGTTCCGTTGATGATCGTTTGCAAGGCATCGCGGATCATCCTGTTGTCTTCAAAAATCGCTACTCTAATGTCCATGGCTCTGTTTCATTCAGGTACTGTAAAAATCGGCATTCCCTGCCATAAGGGGGATCACTCAATGGGTGATTTTGCAGACGAGCTCCATTTTCGTTCCTTTTCCCGGACTGCTCTCAAGGGTACACTGCGCATTGATCGCTGCAGCTCTCGAGATCATGTTGTGGATTCCGTTGCCGTTTTTACGATCGCTGTTCCGGTCGAATCCGCAGCCGTTGTCCTGTACTTTAAGTGTTAACCGGCCGACGCCCACTTGTGCAATGATCCTGATTTCAGTGCAGTCGCTGTACTTCAATGCATTGTTCACTGCTTCCTTGCAAATGAGATATGTATTTTTGCGCTCGTCCATGGACAGTTTCAATCTATCGGCCGCGGCGTCGCGTTCCATGATGACCGAAATCCCGCATGGTGCCGCTGTTTCCACAGCATATTCTTCCAATCGCAGAAGCAGGTTTCCAAAGCTGTCGTATCTTGGATTGACCACCCAGACGATGTCGTTGAGCTTGCGGATCATGTCCGTGGCATTTTTCCCGATAATGGCCAGGGAGCGGTCCACTTCTTCCACTTGTCCGTTCTTACTTTGCTCACGTGTGATGTAACCGTAAAGCGCGATACCGCTCAAGGTCGATCCAATCTCATCGTGCAGGTCCTGGCTGATCTTATTGCGCACGGCGGCCAGCTTCAACTTTTGACGTGTAAAATACCTGTAGGCAATGAATCCAGCTGCCAGTAAAACGAAGACCAGCAGGAGGAGATAGAGACGTGTTGTAGCCAGGCTTCTTTCCTGTCGGGCTTCCTGCACTTCCAGGGCTGCTAAGTGCCGTTCATTCCTGAGACCTGTCATCATAATGGTCTCATACTGCCTGTTGTTCCTTTCCTGAGTAGCTTTTTGTATCCGTGATTTCATTTCCAATGTTCGTGCAAGCGATTCGAATTCGCCGAGTTTTCGGTAGATCCCGATTGCGTGGTCCAGAAAACCCAAGGCATAAAAACTGTTCAGCTGTCTGTAACGCTCCATCAGGGAGAGGCCGGTCTGCAGACTGAAAAGCGCTTGCTGCCTGTCGTTCTTTAATGCTGCACACTCAGCAAGGAATCCATGAGAGGTGAGCTCGATGTCGAAGTCATTGCTTTGCATGGCTTGTTTTCCGGCCAGCAGGAAATAGGTTGCAGCGCTGTCGATCGATCCATCCGCAAGTACATAGCTTCCCACGTTGAGCAGAGCGCTGGCTATTCCGCGCCGGTTCTTCACCCGCCGTGCCGCACTGAGCGACAGGCGTGCGCAGTATACGGCCTTGTCCCTCCGGTTTATTTTTCCATACGCTTCCGAGAGGTTCCCATACAGGTGATGCAATTCCGAGAGTGGCAGAAAGTGCCTGTTTCGCTTTCCCTGCCGATAACAGGCGATCCCTTTTCTGAAACAAACGATCGCTTTGTTCAGTTCTCCCTTGTTTGACAGAAACAAGCCGTAAAGATTCTGTGCATCGGCAAGTAGGTAAGGATCCTTTAAGGACGCTGCGGTCTTCAGGCTTTTTTTGGCCGACAGTATACCGAGCTGATCCAGGTTATTGTAGTAGTACACTTCAGTTTGCCGGGAGGTAAGGTAGTAGGAAAAGCACGACGGCTGACGTACGTTCACTTTTTCATAAATGTGGTTAAGGCACAACTGCGCCGAATCGTAATAATCGCTGTTCATGAACACATCTGCCTGTAGAAAAGTACGACGGACAAAAGCGCTGTCGGCCCAACTGAGAACCTGTCCTTGGGAAGTTATCTTATCCCTTCCGTTGCGCGTAACACAGGCGGTAATTAGAACTACGAGGCTTATCAAGCCAATTGAGTGAAAAGGGTTATGGGCCAAAACAGTACAATTGAATCGGATAAAGATGAGAAATTCCGCGGACAATTGCACTATTGGATACCTTCCAATTGATTATTCACAATCTTTCAAATTTTATTGAATGGACTCAGTTCTAGAACAAGAAGCGATGGAAGCCAAAGCAGCCTGTCCCGAATTCATTTCGGGATTAGCGCGGTTTGGTTCAGCCTTTTAATTCAAATTCAATCCGAAAGCGAGCCCGAACCACGGTCTGTTTTCGTAGATCCAAATGCTTTTATTTTTGTCCAATAAATTGTCGAAACCAAGAGTTAAGCCAATGGTGAAATTATTAATGCCGATTATTCCTGCTATCCCTTTGCCCCATACGATCCCGTCGTATTCTTGCTGTAACACGTTGTTGGTATTGGTGGGCGACATAAACGTATTGCCAAAACCCGTGAAAAATCCCAATGAATAACCAAAGTGGTCGGTTTTTCGAATGTTCATCTTTAAAGGGTTCGTGCGATAATTTATTTTATAACTGTCCCTTCTGTATCCCACATAGACAGCTCCGTTAATATTCGCGTTTAATTGTGGAGGTACGTCCTTTTCAGCAAGCCGAAGTTTCAGGGGAATGGTGAAAAAATCTACATCAAAACTGGTTTGCGAAAGTTTAAAGTCATTTTTTTTGCCGGTTTGAAGGTTTGGTAAATATACCTCAGAAGGACGTGTAGTGTCGATTATACAAACACGATTTTGCTTGACTGTCGGATATAAGTATATGGCTTCTTCCAATATATGAACGTACACGCGCGACTTATCGACTGAAGATTTTTTGGTGTAGAAACCGTCGGAAAGCGCTTGTTTTGCAGTCTTTCTAAATAGCGTACAACTGCTAAAAAAACAATAAGATCAGGAAAAAAAGAATGGAATTCTTCATGACATATTCAAAAATAAAGCAGTTAAAGCATTCGTCCAAAGATAGGAACAAGTTTATGTTCCATTGCGAATGGGGCTAATAAATTAAAAGCCAAAATTAATGTGAAGAACAGAACTCTGAATACCCCTACCCGGAAGAGCCGGAGCGGCAAATTATATGCGGAGTTAAGATAAAGTTCGAACCTTTTTTAACGCTTTACATTTTGCTCCCCACCCAATCTTCCGTAACTTAAAGCATCCTTAAAAATTATTCACATGAAAAAACTCAGTTATAGCAAAGAAATTTCTGCTTCGCCTGAGCGGGTTCACGATGTGATGCTCGGCCTCAGTGACAAGCAGACGTACCAGCAATGGACTACTCCTTTCAATCCGACTTCTAACTGGGAAGGCGGATGGAACAAGGGCGACAAGATCCTGTTTACCGGGATCGCGGAAGATGGCAGCAAGGAAGGCATGGTTGCCCGGATTGCCGAAAATGAGCCTGGAAAATTTGTATCCATCGAGCATTACGGTATGCTGGAAAAAGGTAAGGAAATAACGGAAGGGGAAAAAGTGGACAGCTGGAAAGGCGCTCATGAAAATTATCGGTTTGAACCGACAGCTAACGGAACTCGTGTAACTGTTGACGTGGATACGGTAGATGAGTACGTTTCCTATTTCGATGAGGCCTGGCCAAAGGCGCTGGATGCGTTGAAGGAGGTTAGTGAGAAGAAGTAATAAAAACATTTGACCGGATTTTCATTTCGTTGTCCATGTGACATGGTTTTTCTTAAAATGATTAGCTTTAACGACTATTAAAAGATCTGAATGAAATCCTCTGTCTTACTGTTAATCATTTTCACTCTTTTTTCTTTCGGTTGCTCGAAAGTAAAAAAGACCTGTAAGCTGTATAAGGAAAAGCCAATGATAATTGTGGCACCAGGGTCAATCTATGAGAGAAGTAAATTGACATTGCTAGTGCGGAATGTACATTCTATTGGTACTAATGTTGATTATGGTTGGATGTTTCCCGACATGTCTCCTTACAGTACATTAGGTGGATATGGCCTTGATGTAGGAATGAAAGATTCAATTTGGTCTATCAATAGTGTAAAGGTCCAGGACCAGGGAACTTATACTTTTACAACTTCAGACTCAGAATGCGGTACATTCAAAGCAAATAAATACGTAGAAATTCTGCCGCTGCCAATTCCATGTTCTAATGAAGTTGAAGATAACAAGTTGTATGTAGTGGATTCTGCCACAGGAATTCAGGATGTTGTAAGCTTTACTGTTGACCTTCATGATGTCGTTTACGAGCTGTATCTATCCATTGAAGCTCCTATGTTCACCTACGATTTGACAGTGGAATTCGATTATATACCCGAAAGATCAAGTACCTTCTATTTAAGGAACTTTTATGAAAACGGAATTGAATCGCAAATTCCCGAAGATGAATTTACTCAGGCTTCTATTGTGTTTACACCCTCAAGCGCAACAGCTACTCAGTATAAATTATCCCCGTTAACGGAAGATATTTATGTAAGACGAAACGGTAATCAAATGACTCTATCTCTTTGTAATGTTCGCTTCAAGTCAGCAACCAGTGTGAAATACGTGTCTACAAAAATTGTTTTTGCTCTCTAATTCAGTGAGAAGTGGCAGCAACTCACCATTTTCTTAATTTTTCTCCTATTTTTTGCTATCATCGGTGAAGGGCCTTAGAATTTGTGTTTTCATCATAAATACCCAACAACAAAGCCCCGACCTTTTACCATCAGGGCTTTCATCTTTAACTTACTGATGTCTAAACTGTACTAAAGACATGCTTAATGCGTATCAATATTGTATAAGATGCGCATGCCGGGTTTGGTATATTTTTTTACTTGCTGGAAGAGCGATTCGGATTGGGTTTTCCCGTTAATGATCAAGGCTCTCTCGTTCAGCTCGAAGGAGTCGATCTTTCCTTTGTAACCTGCTTTTTTCAGGTCTTCCATGACTACCTGGGTGATGCTCTTTTCACCGTGATGGGAATCAGTGGTTTTGGCTGTTTTATCCTTCGCCTTTTCATCTTTGCCAGATGAAGTCTCAGTCTTCGAAAGCTTTGCTTTCTCTTCCCGCAGCTTCAACTTGGCATCGATCTTACGCGTTTGCTCGTCGATCTTGCGGGTCTGCTCGTCAATTTTGCGCGTTTCGATGTCGATCTTTTCGGATTCGATTTCGATCTTAGCCATCTCTTCTTCAATACGATGCTGTGCCTCGTCGTGTTTTTTCCAGTCGATCTTCTCTTCTTTTTTGCGTGTTTCGGCTTCAATGATCTTAGCCTGCTCGTCGATAACCTTTGAGTGTTTATCAATAACTGCCGAATGCTTGTCAATAATCGCCGAGTGTGTGTCTATGATCCGGGATGCTTCATCAATGATCCGTTCTTCTTCCGAGATATCGGTAGCAATGGTTTTCTCATAGCCGTCTATCAATGCGTTGATTTGGGGAAGGTACTTTTCCCGGTCTTTTCCGGTGATCAGTTTTCCATCGACGATGAAGCGTTCCAGGTTTTCCGGAACCTGGTACAACACACCGCGGCTCTTGAAGATGTATACATTGGACTTCTCCCCTTTGGCATCATTCACATAGCGGATGGCAGTTCCTTCCGGGATCTCCTTCGGATTGTATTTTTCGTTGCCCAGGGAATCCGGTACAGGTGGTTTTATTTCCTGTGCCGAAGTGGAATTCACGTTCAAAATTAGCAGGAAAAGGACCACGCTCATTGCGGCACAAACCGACAGGAAGTACTTTTCCCGGGTACTAAGCATCTTGTTGCTGTTGAAAAGAATGCGTTTGGCGCGGTCTGCCAGCTTCATTTTCTGATCACCGAATTGCAGGGCGAAACGCTGCGCATGCAGATTGTATTCCTGGAAGGAAATCAAGGCATTCACGAATTCTTTTTTGTTGTTGGTTACACCAATAGCCAGATCGTCGCAGCAATTTTCACGCTCGTCTTTTAGCAGGGAAGAAATCCAAAGGATCCCCGGATTAAAGAAAAACAGGATTTCAATGAATGTTTGCATCAGGTTGACAGCATAATCACTTCTGCGAATGTGTGCAAGCTCGTGCAGCAAAATAGCTTCTACCTGGTCCTGGGGAATCTGGTTCAATAATCCTACCGGTACCAAAATAATGGGCTTGAAGAACCCGCTTACCGATGGAATCGATACCAGCCTGGATTCAAGCAATTGAACGCTGCGCTTGATCCGGAGTGAAACCTGGAGTTCCGATACGCGTTTTTGCCAGAATTCCGGTGGAGAAACTGTTTGGTAATTGCGTGCGCGGTAAACCTGCTGTAAGTCACGGGTCATGCGGATGCATTTGAAAACAAACACCAGAAACCAGGTCAACACGATCCACGAACCATAGCTGCTTATGAATGAAGTCACCATTGAAAACGGGCCACTCGCCTCCTCTTTTATGATTGTGGGAGAAGCTAAAACAAGTTGTTCTGCCTGAAGGCCGCTTTTTGCAGTTTTGACTGTTTGTAAAACAGGTGCCTGTATTTCGAATTCATTGTAGAAAATAAAACCGATGGTCACCAAAAATGCGACACTCAATCCTGCGAGCAAGTTGTATCGCGTCGCTGAAGTTGCTTTTTTGGTAAGTAAAAGGGTTAGTGCAGCAAGAATAGCCGCTGCCAGTCCCAGCCAAAGCGAATGGATCAATGTCCAGCTGACTGCTTTAATCAGAGAATCGTTCATTAAAAAGTTCATAGTTTGGGTTTTAGATGTTATTATTTTTTGTCCAGTTGGTCCAGCATGGCGCGGATCGCATCCAATTCTTCCTGCGAGGTCTTTTTATTCCCCAACAGCTGCATCATCAGGCTTGTACTGGAGCCGTTGAACATGGTGTCGATGAATTTGTCCAGTAAAACAGTCTTCGTTTGGTTTTCTTCGATTGCCGCACTGTAAATGTGTTTCATGCTTGATGCATCACGCAGCAACATCTCTTTCTCGGTCATGATCTGCATGAGTTTCAGCGTGGAAGTATATTGTACGGCACGTTTCTGTTCGTTCAGGTAATCATTGACGAAACGAACGGTTGAAGGACCATTTTTCCAAAGAACCTGCAAAATCTCCAATTCTGATTTTGTCGGTTCCGATTGCGGATTATTTTCAGTGTTTTTTGTTTTCATGTTTCAAAGGTAGGAAATTTTTCGTACGAAACAAATTGTAGATCTATTTTAACAATTGCATTGAACGTGATAAAGATTAAGTTATTGGTAATCAGATTAAAATATTCCAATAGAATACGTTTATTTCCAAATACGCCATCTGTCGTATGGCAGAAAATCTTCATCAGCTGTTACTTTGAACAAAAAAAGTTAACACATGAAAAACATCTTGTATTTGTTCCTTGCAGTTGCCGTTATAACGGGCTGCAGTAAAGAGAAGAAAGCCTTAAAGAGCCTTGGCGGAGAAACCTGGGTGATGACCAAATCTACGTATGAAGGTAATGTAACCGAAGATCTATCAGGAATCCGGAGAGCTTTTACTTTTGATAAGTGTAAGAAAAATGACCAACCTTGTTCCGGGACTTTTGTATACCAGATTCCAGCTTATAACCAGGATTTGCAATGGACCATTACTTACGCTATTTCAAGTGCTGCCGATCACTTAACGATTGTGCGTACTCCTTCTAATTTTGAAGGTACTGTTCAAACGGATGAATATGAAATTCTTCAATTGGAAAAGGACTTCATGGAATTAAAGGATTTGGAGGATAACCTCGTTTCGGAATGGAAAACGGAGTAAAAGATTAACCAGGATCAATAAATCGGGGAAGGTTCTTTTTACAGGGGCCTTCTTTTTTTAGGGAAAATCACTTGACCAATGCAGATTTCACTTCCCGCGGATCAGTGAAATTATTCTTCGATTGATCGGGCGGTGTGTTTCGGATCTGGCTTTTCGGAGGATTTTTCGGATTGTAAAATTGGTCCAGGACGCGATAAAGTTCCGGATGCTCCGTTTTCATTTTCTGCGGGCTTTCAAAAAAGAATTCACTCACGACGGCCAAAAACTCGGCATGACTGGCGGCTCCATAATCGCGGATGCTGGAATTACCTGCTTCGATCGCGCTCATTTTAGTATGGATGATCTGTAACCAGGGCTTGATGTCAATTTCCTTCATGACCTTCTTCAACTTCCCATCGATCGTTCCATCCTGCATATCCAGGACATGAACGAATTCGTGGATGGCTACATTTTTTTGATCGTTGTTATCATAAAAACCATGAACAAGTGCTTTCCGGGAGAGTTTGACCTTTCCTTCCATTGCTCCCCAGCCAACCAGTCCGTTGGCATATTGCTGGGTATTCGGGATCAGGAACTGGTCCGGGTGAAGTTCGATGACCCTTAAGTTGGAATAATGCCAGGAATCAAAACCGAAAATGGGAATGATTGCACCGGAGGCAATTAAAATGCGGTCCAAATGCGTGACCTCTGTCTCGATCCCAACGATTTGAACATTCAACAAAAAAACATGGACGCGATTTTCGAATTTAGTCCGTTCCAGTGGATTCAAACGATTGTAAAAAGCTACGTGTTGAGTCAACAACGCTCTCCATTGCTGCGGAAAAGGTCGGTCAGGCTCTTTCTTTGAACGGTTCTTTTGTAAACTGTACCGGGAATAGCCGATCAATACACTAATCGCCACTCCTATCGCTACATAAATATAGGTTGAATTCATGGCGTAAAGATAGTTCAATAAAAGTTATCCTATCCTATCCGTTTCTCCCCTTCTTCAATGTAAAATAAGCAATCCCTGCAGCGATGAGGCACATCAGTGCACAAACCCACAAAACGGATTGATAAGCTGTTAGAAACGAGTGGTGGTATAACTCCCGGATCTGTATTTTCTGTCCGGAAGTAAAGGTGTTCGCAGGGACTTGTGCATTGCCCAGGTTGACGGTTTCTGCAACGATTTGGGCTTTTTGTGTTTCCCTGAAGTCTGATCTTTCGAGCTTTTTTAGGATTACCTGTGTGAAAATCAATAGTGCCAATCCTCCAAAAGCAGCATTTGAAAAGATCCCGGCAATGCGGGAAACCGCGTTGTTGACTCCCGAGGCAATTCCTGATTGTTTTTGACTGATTGAAGTCATAACAGATGTAGTGAGCGGTACGACGGTTAGCAACATTCCGATGCTTACCAGGATCATTCCGGGGAAATAGGAAAGCCAATAGTCTGAAGATCCGCCGGTTTGTTTGATAAAGGACAGATACAGAAACCCCAAACCGACAGTAAACGGACCAATAACCAGGAATAACCTGGGGCCCAAGCGATCGGAAAGGGCACCGATATACCTGGAAAACAATCCCAAAATGAAAGTGAAGGGCAGGAATGTCAACCCGGATTCTGTTTGAGTATATCCCTGGACCTGTACCAAATTCAGGCCTAGAAACAGGAATCCGCCACCCAATGCGCCGTACAGGAAGAATGTCAGGAGATTTAACCCGGTAAAATGCATGTTCGAGAAGAGTTTCAGGTGGACCATCGGGCTTTTGCTTCGTTTCTCGACAATCAGGAACAGGATCAAGTCCAGAATCCCGAAGACCAGGATGCTATTGACTTTCCAGTCTTTCAGGCCTACGGTTGGGAATTTCAGGAAACTGTAAGTAATCGCTGCCAGGCCGGCAACCAGGAGAAGTGCACCGGGAAAATCCACTTTCTTTGTATCGTCTTCATTGAATGTTTCGGGTACTTTCAACCAAAGAATAATGAGCGAAACAATACCGATCGGGATGTTGATAAAAAAGATATAGCGCCACAAACCGTGATCGCCCAGGATTCCTCCAATCACCGGGCCACCGATACTTACGATGGTGGTAACGGATGACCAGGTACCGATCGCTTTCCCTCTCTCCTGCTCACTAATCAGTGAAGTGATCAACGAAAGGCTTCCCGGGACCATGAAAGCACCACCCAAACCCTGGATGAGCCTTGCTATAATCAGGAATTGGGTATTGGGTGAAATGCCGCAAAGTAAGGAACCAATGGTGAAAATGGTGATTCCCAAAGCAAAGATCTTCTTTCTTCCGAATTGATCTCCCAGTGATCCTCCCGGTAACATGAGTGAAGCCAGAACCAGTAAATAAGCATTCAGGATCCAAAAGATATCGGCACCCGTGGCATTCAGATCCTTTTGCAGGGACGGGAGAACTACGTTTAGCGCACTTCCGTCAATGAAGACCATGGAAGTGGCCATGATCGTAGAGAATAACACCCATTTTCCTGTTGCACTTTTCAACGAAATTCCCGACATAAGATGCTGGTTTTAAGTTATAAGATTACTTCTTCGGACTGTCCGATGTAAATTACTGATTTTTGAGTTCTCCGGAAAATAGGCTTGTCCTAAAAATTCAGATCGGGAACATCTCTTTCACAAATTTCACCGCCTCTTCCCCTCTTGCGAACTGCTTTTCCTTCAGAAGACTCGCCTGTCCGTATTCAACCACGAACTTTTCTCCCCGGATTTCTATTGAACAAAAAGCTTTGAATACCCCACCGCCCGCTACTTCAGGAATTTCTTGCGGATCGGTTCCCACAATCAGTGTCCCTGAAACAATGTGTGTATGAAAATTCAGGTTTTCCAGTTGGGATTGAATGGTTTCAAGATCCATGTCTATGTTTGTAGCTTGATTTTAGTCCCACTCTTCATCACTATCTTCATCCAGTGCGGTAATTCTTCGATACAAGGTATCAAAAAACTGGGTCTTTGCACCAACCACCTGGTCATGTTTCAGGGAAAGAAGCACCATGAAAATGGCATATGTTTTACCACTAAAAAGCGCTTCCGCTTCAAATTTTTCCTGTGGGTTCAACGGCGCATAGTCTTGTTCTCTCTCTTCCAGGGCAATCAGCATATCGGAATACTCGAAGCGTTTTTTAGGAAGTTCGATGTTTTGAAGCAGGTCATTTTTAGCCGTATCGTACGAAGAAAGAGGATTGTTGAACTGATCATTGATGACCTTTTGGTAAAGAATGTGGTATACTTTTTTACGCAGGTTGTCCTTCATCTGCTGGTCCATTAAGCCGGTTGTACGAACCGTAACCGAATTGGGGATGGATTTGGACCAAACATCGTGAAAGGATTGTCCTCTTACGATTCCTTTTTCATCAGTATAGGTTTTCCCGGCCGGACCATACATGTTGAAATGCCATAAATTGTTTGCTTCTCTCAGGACATTCATTTCCAGTTTGGCACGAACAGTATCAGACACGGTCACAAAATCTAGCTGGAATGTCTTCAAAGCTTCTTTCTTGGTCCTCAATACCATAAACTGCTTATCAAAATTACTGGATCTTGGGTTTTGTTCATGAGTTCGGACTTCTTTCAGCATCTCCCGAACCTGTTCATCAATGGATAGATTGAATTCATCTTGCTTACGGAACCAGGCTTCCCAAAGTTCTTCCTGGAGAAGATCGGATTCCGCTCCGCGATTGTAATTTTCAAAAGTGATTGTATCTGATTCGTCTTTTGCCACAACAGCTCCATGGTGTTCACCGAATTGTACCATTCCCTTCGCTTTTTGATATTGGCTTTTCGCGAGCATACCCAATTTCTTGACACTTGTTTTGATTTCCAGGAAACGGTCGATCATGGTTTCAAGCTGACTGTTATTCATATTGGTAAAATCAACTCCGTGTCCCACTACTCCATTTTCATCCATGGTGCTTGGGCTGGGATGGGAATAGGTGGAAAAAGCTTCCCCGACTTCGGGGCTGGCCATTTCATTGATTCCCAATTTGGATTTCAAGTTGTGTTTATCCCTTGACTTTCGATAGTTTACCGTGTTTTTTACCTTGAGATAAGAACCGATATGATCGATAATAGAGACTTCATCAGGGCGTTGGTTCGGTGTCTTGCCAACATACAATTCATACACCTGTTTCAGCAATCTTTTGGGAATACCATCTACACTCAGGGCACGCAATACCTGGTCGCCAGGTACCAGATGCTCCCTGCTTAACAGCCCGTTTTCGAAGTATTTCCGGACATCTTGGCTAATTGGAAGATTGGTGTCTTTTAAATTGATTTGGGCCGGATAATTGTTCCATCCATCAACGAAATCTTCGGTGGTACTATTCCTGTCCATTTCATTCATAATCCCTCCGAACCTGGCAGCGGTTGAATTATTTATCGGTCCAACCACTTTTTCATTGTCGACCGTATTACCGATAACCAGCTCTTTTCCTCCCACGATATTGTTGGAAACTTCCAAACAAACATGGTTATCCATTAATTCCTGGGTAGGCAAAATATGGGAATTGCGAACCGGTTCTACCCGGATCAGATCCTGGGTTTCTCCATTCGGATTAAGCGGATCTTTTGGAGTGGTCACAGTAGCTCCAGGTGCTTCCTGCAAAGTGATCCGGGACTTAATATTGGTCAGTCGCTTACTGAAATTCTGCACATTTTCCGACTTTCCATAGAAAACCTGTGGTTGTCCGACTGTACTCTCTAAAGCCAGAATACCGTTTTGGGACATTTTGAGCGGAGGATTATTGGAATAACGTTTCACCCAGTTCAATTTGGAAGTAACGGATTTAACACCCTCATTATGTGTTATGTCATCCGTATTCTCCAATTGATTACTTGGAAACATATTTTGTTGATCAACCCCTGAAGTTTGATAATTGGCGGGATCCAGGATTGTATAACGCTGAACGACTTTTCCGGAGCTTACAGGCGCGGTGTTTGACGGTTTGGAAAGAGGCTCCCTGCTTTTGAATTGCATGGCTTTCTGCCCCATTACATCTGCTTCTTTTTCAAGATTGTTGTCATCATTAATAAGCACAGAAGACTTTAATTGAGTGGGGTTTCCCGCATATTGCTGATCAGAATACTGATTCAGGGCGTGCATCATTTTTAACTGCATTGCTGCTTCCGGCCGCTTATCTACCAATTGAAATGCCTGTTGCTTGGCAGCAGTGAACTTGAATTGGGAAGGAATATTCTTTTTTGCGGAAGTAGCAGTTCTCATTGCATCCAGGATTTAGTGAAAGTGTACTTAACTAAAAAACACCTGTAAGATACCATTTTTTAGCAAATAAACTCATTTCAACCACCCCAGGTAGATCGACACAGGCATCATTGCCAGCGTTAAAGGCAGAATGATTGCAAAACCGTAAGATAATTTCAGAATAAAAGGATTGTATTTCCGGTGGTTCAAACCCAGGGATTGAAAAGCACTTTTAAAACCGTGCAGCAAATGCCAGGCAAGTGAAATACAGCCTAAGATGTAAATCACGACTTCGACCGGGTTGCTGAATTTTTCGAGCATCATTCCGTACAAGTCCAACTCCTCACCCGTTTGGAACTGATGCACCCGGTTTGGGATCCAAAAGTTTTGGGTATGAATGACCAGGAAAAGCAAAATCAATGTACCGAACAAAGTCATGCTTTTACTGTACCACTTCACATCGGGTGTATTGTCTTTCTTGTAGGCGTAGGAAATCGGCCTCGCTTTCCGGTTTTCGTACCAGAGTTTTAGTCCCTGTACAATATGAATGATAAACCCGATGATCAATACGATTTCGATTGTCCGGATGATTGGATTGGTAGCCATAAAATGAGCACCGATCGTGAAGGTTTTGCCCTGATCGTTGTAGAAAATGAGTGCATTGATCGAAGCATGGACGATCAGAAAACTGATCAGGAATAAGCCGCTCAAAGACATGGTGATCTTCTTTCCTACGGAGCTGGCGAATGCTTTTTTCAGAGTTGTCATACGTTTTCGAATTAGTGAATAATATAAACCATTAAAAGTGGAGAGACAAACACTTCTCCACTTATTTCATACTCAATGCTCAACGTTTGTTTTCCGGTTGGGTATTGACTCTACAAAGCTGAGGATTAATGACATCAAAAAACTTAAACCAGTTTAAGAAACAATTCAAAATTCAAAATTCAAAATGCAAAATGCAATCCTGATCTATCGGATCAAAAGGAAGGAAAAGTAGTTGATTGGGATTGCTTGTTATCTCCAATTGTATAATTTATCGTTAATTCGTAATTGTTTTATAACTATGGAAAATCCGTCTATTGCAAGTTTCCTTCATGGAAGATCAGAATATACTCTGAGTTTGTTCGAACATTTTGTGACTGAATTCGAAGGGTTGGGAACGATTTCCCTCCACCCTACAAAAACCATGATCGCAGTGGATAACGGACAAAAACGGATCGCATGGATCACGCAGTTAGGAAAGAACTTTATCCACGTGGTTTTTCCATTGAAAGAACCTTTTTACGATAACCTCTGTTTCCAGAAAGTGGCGCAGGTTCCGGGAAGCCAGCAGTTCAATCACCATTTCAGGATGCTACACAAAGAAGATCTGAATGACGAAGTGAGAAAGTTTATGAGAATGATTTTAAATGGAACGTAAAGTGAATTCACTAATTTTGTTACCTAAAATTCTTGAATGAAAACAATCTATTTCGTAATAATTGCCTTATCTTTCTTTGCCTGCTCAAAGAACAAAAAAATCTGCAGAGAAAAAAAAGATCCATATATTGAAGCCCCGTCTGTAGTTTACGAACGTGATACCTTTCAATTAAAGGTTCATAACGTGGAAGGGGATAACGAATATACAGCAGATTATTGGTGGCTATTTCCTGATATGAGCTTTTATCCATCTGAAACAGGACCTTATGGAACTTCTGTATCCAAAAAAGATGCTGTTTGGAATATAAACAGTGCAAGTATAAGAGATGAGGGAACTTATACTTTTACATTTAATTCTGAGCATTGTGGAGATTTAAGAGCATCAAAGTATATAAAGGTACTTCCGTTGCCATGCCCTTGTTTTGACGAGTTAAATGATAATTTTATGCTCGTAAGGGACTCTGCAAATGGAAATCAGGAACTGTTGGATTGTACGATTAATCTAATAGATTCAAATGGTGATCTGTTGTTACACTTTAGTGGTCCGATGTTTACATATTCTCTAAGGATTGATTTTGATAAAACTCCAGTAAATACGAGTACTTATTATTTGAGAAACTATACGGAAAATTATACGGAATCCCAGATTCCGGACAATCAACTTGAAGAAGCTTCTATAAGCTTTGAACCTTCTTTTTCAAGTCCTAATGAGTTTAGAATGATCGGGTTTACGGAGGATATATATGTTAAAGTGGAAGGAAATAAATTTACACTTTCGCTTTGCGATGTACGCTTTAAATCACCGGCATACGGAGTGAAATATGTGAGTGCAAAAATTGTTTTTGAGATTTAGTTAACTCTTTAGTGAAAGCCAGCAGTTCAATCACCATTTCAGGATGCTGCACAAAGAAGATCTGAATGACGAAGTGAAAAAGTTCATGAAACTCTCCTTAGAACGATAACTTCATTCACCACGAAGTGCACAAAGCACACGAGGAGTAGTACATTATTTTATGTACTAATGGTATATATTAAGTACAACAATAATCCTTGTGTACTTCGTGTTCCTTGTGGTCAACTTTTTCATTGGTCATCGTTTCATAAAACAAAAAGAACGACGCAAGCCGTTCTTTTTCCTTCATCTTTCGGTGGTTTGATCCCGATGGCTATCGGTGATAGTAGACTATTTCTGTACCTGAAATTTAAAGGTGTAATTGAAGGTGTTCCCGATCAGGTTTTGGGGTACTCTGATCTTGATTTGCTGCACTTGTTTTTCGATTGCTGCTTTCATTTCTTCAGACTCCGAAGCTATTTCCAGGATTTCAATTTGATTTTCTGCCAAAACACGCACTTTTACGCGCACGGTAGTCTCAATTCCTTTTTCCCGTAATGATTCAGGATAAGAAATTTTACGGTGCATGATGCGATCCAGTAAGTTTTCACCGTTTCCTGCCAAAGCAACTGAACCGGTAGTTAAGAATAATGCGATAAATAGGATAATTGCTTTCATATCTAAAATGTTGAATTGGTTTGTCGTAAGACCGACTCATCACTGATATGTTACAGGAGGCATGAATTTTATTTGTTAACGAATGTGAAAGCTCTTTGCATTTACTATTGCACCTTTATTCGATCATCAATTCTTTGACAGCAGTTCCTTTGTCAGAAATAACTTGTATAAAATAAGTTCCTGCATTCAAGTCAGAGCAATCGATCTCCGATGACAATTGGTTTGATATAAGTGTTTTCAGGACCGCTCCTGTAACGCTGCAAATCCGGATTTTACGAATAGCCGCATCGGATCTTATAGCAATTGTCGAAGTTGCCGGGTTTGGATAAATCTCCAGTGAAAATTGATCTTCTTCCAAAGAAGCCGGGTGCAGTTCATAGAAATAGCTGTCTATGTAATTTGGTAGCCCCAGCTGACAACTATGAGTCAAAGGAACCTGGTACAATCCAAAATCACATGCTGTTCCGGCACTTTCAGGTGAGTTGATAACACTTACCGACATTTTGCCGTGTAAAGCGACATATATTTTCCCATCCGGGCCTAACTGCATGGGGCCGGTAAAAACTCCACCACCCAGGATTTCCACTTCACTTGCAGCCAAGTTGGTAGCCTCCAGGTCGTACTGATATAAATTACCAGTGCCTAATGCACCAGAAACATACAAGTAACGTCCGGATGGGGAAAAGGATCTGCCCCATGCCGATCTTCCGATATTTCTTGGATTGGTGATTGCCCCGGTAGCATTATTGAAGCTGAAAACCTCTTCTCCGCATGCCAAAACCTTTCCGTTTGCACTGATTTTGATCTGCCCGTGAATATTCGCTCCGTTTCCTACCGTAAAAGTGTCAGGTAAACCGATTCCGGCAGCGGTGTGCGGATACACGTAAAAAATATTTCCGTCATAACTATGAGTAATAATCCAGTAATCGGTTCCGTTTGCGTGCTTTGTTGCCGTTAAACCTTCACTCAGATCTGTCGTGTTGGAAATTTGAAGTCCAACTTGTGTCAAATCACCCAAACCGTTATCCAGCGACATGTCGATAATGGATTCCCGTAAGCCAGTGAAGGCTCCCACGCAGCCCATCGTGTACAAGTAATATTGAGTAGTTCCCACTTTCGGGATAATCAATGAAGACTGAGGGGAGCTGGAACATCCTGCCGCATAGAGCAAGTCTCCATTGGGCATAATCTGATGATTGCGGTTCCAAACTGCTCCCGGAGGCATAGATCCGCTATCCCCTTTTCCACCATTGGTGTAAAAAAGGAGTTGTCCGTTGTCATCCGAATAAGAAACACAGCCTTCTTCGCTGATCATGTTTGAACCCAGTGTTTCGACCGGAATTCCTGAATTGAATGTCATGGAAGCAAACCAGCCAAAATGCCAGTTGTTCCAAGCTTTGGCTTGCTGAGCGTACGACTGTCCTACAAACAGAGTCGTGGTAATAAAAATGATGTAAATTGATCTCATAACAGTAAAAATTGGGACTCATTGGTGAGTTCTGAATAGAACGGTGGTTTTTTCGATTTGGTTGGTGATGTTGTTAGTAAGTTTACTAACTTGCTAATCAATCGATACTAGTTTACAATGTGTTTCGATCTAAAGTTGTAAACCATTTAGTTAATTCGTTAACAGGATAATCATTGATTTGGCCAGGTAAGGGCGGTTTAGATGGATAATTAAAACTTGCCTTTCACTGTTAGTAAGTTTACTAACTTGCTAATCAATCGATACTAGCTTGTCAACACTGGAATCATTGGTTTCCCTCGGTAAGTATCCGTTGCGCGAATTGCTAAATCCCCCCTCACTTCAACAATCCCCGCTTTCTCAACGCATCCTGTCTTTCTTTGATATTATCCGGAATTTCTCCTGAAAGCAACCAATCCAGGTTCAAACCATGATGACTCGCCGTTTTATTCAATAAGTCATTTTGCTCGATGAGTTCTCCCAAAACAGCTAAGTCGGATTTGAACTCAACCAGGTAATCTTCGTGCATGGATTTAATGAGGACCAGCAACTTAAATGCCCTGGCAACAACGTAAACTGCAAATTTCTGGGATTTTCCCCGCGTGAAAAATGAGATTTTGGGTTTGTTTAACTTCAGAATTTCGTTAAGCATTAATAGGTTCAAGCTGATTTCTCCGAATTTGTCTTTAGTGATCTTGACTTGTTCTGTAATATCACCGCTCAAAGAACGCATTTTCATCAACAGGTCCTGGATCGATGAACTGTGTTTACTCATTGCGGTTACGCGTTTCACAACCATTTCCTCCAGCTCGGAACGACGTTCCTCCACGGTTTGTGTACTTACTAATTCAAAATACAATTGGTTCGCAAGCGGAATGTTCCGTTTCAGTAAACGCAAAAGGAGTTTGTCCTTTTCTTTGATAGACAAATTAACGATCGCTTCCTTGAACTCTTTCTCAAATACCATAATTGACGGCGAAAATAACTCAAAATAACTCAAAAACCCTTACAGAAATTTGTGATTTCTACTTGTTTTTGGTTCCGGTTTAAAGTTCTATTTTTTATCTTAGAACACATTTTAAACCAAACACTATTCATTATGAGTATCATTTCTTTACCCTGTCAATTGCTTTGTGCATCTGCTTCGACCTATGCCATCAGTCCCACAGATCCGTGCGGACAATACAATCCCCTGGGACCTGATTCTCCCTTCCAAAATCAATACGATGCAGTTGGTTTTACTGTAGACCCTTACATTGTAACTTCGGATCAGATCGAAGCGGCTTTAGTCGGATTAACTTCAAACGGAATCATCGTGGCTTTTCGTGGAACGCTCCCTCCCGCTTTAAATTGGGATTCTTTTTTCGATTGGTTACAGGATTTTTTCGCTCCGACAATCAGCAATATCGAACTTCCGGGAGAAGTACACGAAGGTTTTCTCTTTGCGTTATACCTATTGAAAGGCGGAATTATTGATGCGATTCGGGCACTGGATCCAAGTGGTTTACAACCAATTTACATTACCGGACACAGTAAAGGCGGTGGAATTGCTCCGATTGCAGCCATGTATTTTAAGAATGCATACGGACTGAATATTACACAAACAATCACCTTTGCGGGTCCGAATTGTGGCAATGCAGATTTTTCAAGTGCTTACAACCGAACGTATCCGAATCATGTCCGCTACGAGAATTACCTGGACATTGTTCCGCTTTTACCACCAGATAGTGAATTCATTACTGTTTTGGAAGCGATCCCGGATTTACCGGCATCCTTTGTAAATGCATTGAACGATATGGAAGCATACGATTATCAGCCTGTTGGAAATCTCATGTACATCGATTCAAGCGCCGTTGCAAAACCTTATAATCATTTTGAAGCGGAGTTATTATTGCCTCTTCGGATGGCAGAGATCAGCGAGAAAATTATAACATTCGATCTGTCGGCTATCGGAGATGCGCACCACGCAAGCTGCGGATATCGCTACATGCAGGGAACCTGTTCCGGAACATCGATTTGTCCGGTTTAAATGCATTCAGCTCATTGTTAAAAGGCGGTTTAATTTTTTGAATCGCCTTTTTTTATGCGGGTCTAAAGGTTTTTAACGGTTAACAAAGGGATAAACTACTTGTTTTTTAACTAAAAATCCAGGATGTCGGAATCATGTCTCCGGTCTTTCGGAGCTTCGGTAATTGCTTTTGTAAACGATTGTGCGATCAAAATAACCTGGGAAATCAGCATCAGGTAAAAACCGGAGAGCATTTCGTCCGGAAGTTGTCCGCCTTGCTCTTCCGATGTGCTGTAAACGAGCAGTGCCAGTGAAACAACAAATGCGGCTGCTGCTAAAATGGCTGTTGGCAGTGATTTTGGGAAGAATAAACGCGAGAGCAACAACACGATTGCAATTGCCATGTTTATAAGGGCGAAAAAAGAACCAAAACCATTAAAAACCCACATTTGAAGGCCGAATGCAGGAGAACTATAAACTTCAATGACAGCGAATTCACCTGTTATAAAGTCTCCTTTTCGCGGTCCTTCAAAAAATGGCAGAAACATTGAAATGAGGATCATTCCAAAGCAGATAAATGTAAGTAAATTAGAGTTGTTTTTCATTGAGAAGATTCGTCAGCTCCAGTTTCAATTTAGCGAATCTAATGTAAGATTTTAAATCAATAAAAAACAGTTGATGGAATCGATCAAAAGATTACCGGATTTACTCAATTCAGGCAAAGATTCCTTCATTCCGATTCTAAAATGGCTTCATTTTCAGAACTTTTTGCTTAATTTGCGCAAAACATTACTAAAACATGAAAAAACTTTTTATCCTATCCATCTGTATGGTATCGGCTCTTGCGTGCACAAAAGAAAAGTATACAAGTACTCATTCTTTTTGGTATAATACTGAAACTGCTGATGATTTAATGGCATACGGGGTGAATGAATTGACATTATATGTAGATGGAGTAGAAATTGCAACCATTGATGCTTACGATCATTATACAGCAGACCCTGGTTGCGGCGTTGGTAACTTTGTTTACACGGACAAGATGTTCAAAAGAGAGAATAAAACGCATGGTTACAGAATTGTAGATGAGAGCGACAGTCTGATATTTGAAGGTAGTTTTCAAATGCAACAAAAAAAGTCCTGTGAGTCTACCATGCTGGATATCAGTTTCTAAATTTTGTTTTCTTCTTTTTTAGCAACGATTATTACAGTTCCGGATCATGGTCCTGTTTACCGTGAAACGACTGATCTTACTTTGTTTATTGTTGAACCCTGGAATGCCTGGTCTTCTCTTACTTTTTTGATTCCGGTGTTTATCTTTTTGTGGCAGCTTCGCGGAAAGCATGCACAGTATGCCTTTATTGTCTGGTTTTGTTGTCCCTTGCTTGTGATCGGTGGATTAGGAAGTACTTTTTTTCATGCTTTTCGTGCTTCGACCTTTTTGTTATTAATGGATGCCATTCCCATTGTAATCCTGGTAGTCGGGATCAGTATCTGGATGTGGCTGAAAGTGCTTCCCAGAAGAATTCACCTGCTTTGGATCTTATTGGTATTCGTTGGTTTAACGATTCTTTCCAGCTTCTTTCTGAATGGACAAGACCGCATTTCCGCAGGTTATTTCTTTCGCGGATGGATGCTCCTGCTTCCCTGCTACCTGTTTTTACGACAAACCAAATTTCAAAGTCCGGGCCGTTTGTTTACCGCAATTGCTTTTTTTGCACTCGCGCTACTTTTCCGCTTCCTGGATGAGAAGATCGAAATTGGGTTTATGCCTTGGGGAACACATTGGTTGTGGCATGTTTCAACTGCTTTTGGTGCCTACTTCCTGGGGGAATACCTGATTAAAAACGCGTATCAAATTCAAAATTAGGAAACGCTTACGCTAAAACTCTTCACCTATGCGTAACCGCTTCGGTGGAGCAAGGTCAGCGCAGGTGTATGCAAAATCCAAAAGTAATTCGGAATTAGGCATTCGTAATTCGTAATTTAGTAACATGAAATTCTCACCTCGTTTAGTTGAATTGAAAGACGGACGCCAAGTCCTGCTCCGCCATGTTGAAGTTTCCGATGCTCCAAGAGTAATTGAATTTGTGCATGGTTTTGTTTATGATGAAGAGTACGTGCCGCTCAGTGAGGGGGAATTCAACCCGACATTGGCGGAAGAAGAACAGATCCTGTCAGCATATATTGAACGCACCAATTCTTTGTTCCTGGTTGCTGAATTCGAAGGGAAACTGGTTGCGAATATCAATGTAGACGGGAATCAACGGAAAATTATGCGTCATACAGCCGTTTTTGGTATGGGAATGCACAAGGAATGGCAGGGTTGCGGTTTGGGAAGTATCATTCTAAAGGCTGCAATTGATTGGGGGCGCGCTAATCCTGAATTGGAAATTCTGTTTCTGCAGGTATATGCAGAGAACCAGGCAGGACTGGCTTTATATCGAAAGATGGGATTTGTGGAACATGGACGGATTCCGAATTTCTTTAAGCAAAATGGACGTTACCACGATGAGATCTCTATGCATTTGTTCTTAAATAGTTACTTGTAAGTGTTTTTATTCAGAAAGCTTTAAATGGAAAGGAATAACTTATTTTCACGATGAATTTAAAGTATAGCATATGGATCACAATGAATTTTTAAAGCTTTTATCAAAATCTTCCCGAAAACAACGGAATGTTTCCATTTTCATTTTAATCATTGGATTGCTGTTTGTTGCTGGCGCGGTCGTGAAATTTGACACCATGGGAACTACCGGACAGATCGTTTTGGGATCTTCGGGTGGAATTTGCATTCTGCTGGCCGTATTCATGATTGTAAAAGCAGCTAAAATGGCGGCAGAAGTCAAAAGTGGAGAACATCCGCTGTTGAAGGCGATGATGACCGGAGACCAAAACTTTGTTTTGTGGGTTTATCAGCATGTTACAACGGTGAACAATGTACAACGGACCGCAGATCACCAGGTGTGGATTTACAGTTCAAGCAATAAACCAATTATTCTGTTTACCAAAGGATCCAATGCAGGTTCGATTATCGAATATGTTTCATCAAAATTTCCCAATGCTTTGGTAGGGATACACTGATGGCAATAAAGCTGCTTACAAGGAACGTGCAGCGATGGTAAAATAAGTTTTTAACCGGTTGAATGATTTGGGGCTTTTTCAGCCCCTTTTTTAACGCTTTAAGTTTTATTAAGAGACTGCGTGGGAGAATCTTCTTATATTTAAGAAAGGTCATTTTATGGAAAATACGCAGGTAAACTACCAAAGACGCATCTTTACTATCCTACTACTGGTGGTAATAGCTGCTATTATCTATTTGGCAAGTGACATTTTATTCCCGGTTATTTTAGCATTTATTTTGGGAGTCCTGATCCGGCCGATCGATTCGTTTTTGCAGCGTAAATGGCATTTTCCAAAACTGTTGTCGGTGATTATTACGGTTGCCATAGCCGTTATTTTCTTTGCAGCAATTCTCTTTCTTCTTGGGCTTCAGTTAAAGGATTTCTTTGACGATCTGCCTACCCTGGAAAAGAATATGATGAAGGTGCTCCACGATATAGCGGATTGGATCAATAAAACGTTTGGAGTAACCAACTTCGAACAGGAAAAAATGGTAAAGGAAAACCTGAACGGGAAAAAGTTTCTTTCCATGGAGAATTTCGGTTCGTTTACGGAGGTATTGATGAATTTCATATTAGTACCGTTATATCTGTTCCTGTTTTTATTTTATCGCTCGCTCCTGTTGGAATTCTTAATGAAATTGGTCCCTTCAAAGAGTACGGAAAAAATGCAGATTATTGTTAATGATATCAAAGTGATTATCCGGATGTATATCCTGGGTTTATTGCTTGAAGTTGCGGTAGTAGCAAGCTTAACAACCCTTGGGCTATGGATAATCGGTGTGAAATATGCGCTTTTCCTGGGGCTTTTGGTTGCATTGCTAAATCTGATACCCTATGTTGGAATTTTGGTTGCGAATCTTTTAAGCTGCCTCATTTCACTTTCCAACAATCCAAGCCTGGAACAGTCTGTTTTGGGAGTTTTGGCGGTGATTGGAGCTGTTCAGCTAATTGACAATAACATTTTGCTGCCGCGAATTGTCGGTTCCAAAGTGCGAATTAATGCTCTGGCCTCGATTCTTTCCGTAATTGTCGGAGGATCGCTAGCCGGCGTTCCCGGAATGTTCCTGGCAATTCCAATCACTGCTATTCTGAAGGTGATTTTTGATGCCATTCCTTCGCTGGAACCTTATGGTTATTTATTAGGTGATGAATTGCCGAAGTCGCTGTTCTGGACCAAAAAGAAAGAAATTACCAAGCAGATTGTGAAAGAGCAGATCAAGAATCCGCATCCCAGATCCAGTGGAACAACAAAATCGGAATCGGCAGCGAAACCCAAGACTAAAGAGAAGTAAAATACTTACCGAATCGGTATTTTTTTGTTTTTTTGCCTGGAAATCAATTCTGAATGTTAATCATACTCATTTCATACACTAATGAATGCTACTCCAACATGTAAAATCGTAATCCTGTTCTTGTCTTTGGTAATATTCCAAAGCTACGGTTATAGCACTCCAAACCGCGAAAACACGGAAATTGTAACGATTCCGGAACAGGAATATGACAGTCTCAGACCCTTGGCCTCCTACCAAAGGGTGTATTCTTTTAAAGCGGGATTTGCAATCGTGGTAACGAACAAAAAATACGGGTTCATCAACAAAAAAGGAAAGAACAGTATTCCATGCCGATATGATTACGCTTATGATTTCAGTGAAGGTTTTGCACTGGTGGTACTAGATGAAAAATATGGTTTCATTGATTCTACAGGGAAAGAGATTACATCGTTAAAATATGATTTTGCAAGTGATTTTCAAAATGGTAGAGCATTGGTGAAACTGAATAATAAATGGGGTTTTATTGATGAGAAAGGAACAGAAATTATTCCTGTAATATATGACAGCTCTAATGGATTTGAAGAGGATTTAACAACCGCGAAAGAAAATGGTAAATGGTTCATTATAGATAAAATGAATAACAAAAAACCAATTGCTCATAACACGAATGAAGTTTCTTCCTTTGATGAAGGATTGGCATCTATTGAGATCGGTGGAAAAAGAGGATGTATGGACAAGCAAGGAAATATTGTCATTCAACCGAAATACGATCTTGTATTTTATTTCCGGGAGGGACTTGCCCTTGTTGACCTGAAGGAAAAACGTGGATTTATAAATCAAAAAGGACAAGAAGTTGTTCCGTTAATATACGATGGATTCCCGTGTTTTCGTGAAGGAATGGCTGCTGTAGAGGTTAATGGAAACTTCGGTTTTATTGATAAAAGCGGAAAAATGGTCATTCCTCCAAGATACATGGATGTCTATGATTTTTACGATGGTCTGGCACGGGTTAAGATCGGAAAAAAAGTAGGTTGTATCAATCAAAAAGGCGAGATGGTTATTCAACCGATTTACGATGAGATAGCAGTTGGTGAAGGAGTTCTCGGTGTTATGGCTGACGGGAAAGGGCAATTTTTGGATTTAAAAGGAAAAGTATTGTTTACCGAAGTGTTTGATAGTTTATATGGTTTTAGTGACGGCGCGGCTTTGGTGAGGAAAAACGGGAATTGGTTTTTCATCGACAAGCAGGGACACCGGTTGTTTTAAGGATGTAAATAATAGCAAAACCTAAACTGGGACAAGGTCCTGGAACCAGAATCCGTATTCTATTGGTTCGTTGTCCTGGTTTTTGGCTGTGTACGTTTTGAGTATCTTCTCTCCTATTTCAAAACTAATCGGTGTTTTGAAGATCGGGCCATCAAAGACAAAGGTGTGAAATTCCCCGTTTTCGCCACATGGATCTACATTCTCTGGTAAATCCGCAAGAAATTGATGATCGATTACTCTTCCGGCAAATTCCTCTCCGAATTTGGAGCCATCCACACAAACGACCATCGTTTTGAAGCCCAGGTCAATGAATTCCCGTACCAGTTCCGTCGTATCTTGTTTCCATAAGGGGAAATGTGCTGAAATGGCTACTTCCTGCAGTTTCTGTTCGCGGTATTTTCTCAGGTCTTCCAGGAAGATATCCCCGAAAATGCAGTCCTGAATCCCTTCCGATTTCAATTCATGAATGGCTGTATTCATAACGGTTTCGTACGCCTGCATATCTGAGCTGGCCGGCAAGTGAACTTTTTTAGCAGGAATTCCAAGTGCTTCAGCTTGTGCAACTAATAATTCACTGCGAACTCCATGCATGGAAATACGGTCAGCTTCCTCATTCAAAGTTGTAAGCAGGTACCGAATGTCGAATTGTTGGTCCTGAAGGATTTTGTAAAGCGCAAGTGTACTGTCTTTTCCACCACTCCAGTTAAAATAAGCAGGAATCATACGTCCCACTCTTCATTCAGGAAAGCAACGATCTTGCGTGCTGTGGTATTGAAATAACGCTTGGTGCGGTATCCGCCTACCCAGGTTATTCCACGAACCGCATTTGTCAGGAATACTTCATCAGCGACCAATAAGTTGGAAGGAAGAATCGGGCATTCATATACTTTTAAGCCGTTTTTCAGGGCCAAATTGATTACCTGCATCCGCATCGTTCCTGCCAGGCACCCGTCAGAAAGACTAGGCGTGTAAAGTACTCCGTTGCTTACCACGAAAATATTGCTGTGAGAGCTTTCGAGTATCTGACCGTTATCGTTAGTAATCAGCATGTCATCCAAGCCTTTTTCTTTCGCGGAAATAGCAGCCAGAACATACAGAATTCCATTCTTTGTTTTGTAGTTCGAAAGAATGTTCTTGGTCTTTTTAATGTCCTGGTAAAGGTCCACTTCCAGTCCTTTTGCATTCAAACCGAACAGGTTGTGCTCGATCGGATAAATCTCAATGAAGTAGCTAACTTCATTGGTGTCAGGGAGATAGGTTCCTCCGCCTAAACGATCAATTGAAAGGCGTACACGTGCTCCTTCCGTAATTTTACACAACTGGATCAGTTCATCGATTTGTTGCTGAAAGAATTCGGTCGTATAAAAAGCGGGCAAACGCATTTTTAAGACTTTTGCTCCTTCCACCAGTCGGGAAAAGTGATGCGCAAGATTCAAAACTTTTCCATTCATGACACGGATACTTTCAAAAAGTCCGTCTCCGTATGTGTACCCCCGGTTCCCCGCAGCAATGGAATGTCCTGTGTTACTGATGATTTTACCGTTATTGTTTACAAATAATTCCTGATCGCTCATTTAAAGTAGGTTTTGAAATGCCTGAATCACATATTCAATATTAGTAATTAAAATGAAAACAATTCCGAAAAGTGCACCGGATATATGTGCATCATGTGCAATATTTGTTTTTCGGTTGCGATCGGAATAAATTTCAAATGCCAGGTAAAGCAATCCGAAGACCCATCCGGGTACCATAACAGGAAGGATAATCAAGCCAACCGGCATGGTAGGGTCCAATAATATCGATCCAAATAAAACGGCACATCCCACGCCTGAAAAGCCAAGTGAACGGTAATTTGGATTGTCTTTGTGCCTGAAATACGAGATGGAACTGGAAGCGAACATAGACAGAATAATAAAGACCCAAAACACAATTTCACCTCCTAGAGGACCATAGAACCAGCGCATATATACTTCAAAATTCCTCCCGAAAAAATACAATGTGATGGAGTTGAAAATAAGATGCGCGGCATCGTTGTGCAAAAATGCGTGGGTGATGAAGCGGTAATATTCCCGGTCGTGTTTTACCCAATAAGGGCTGAACAGGTATTTCTCCAGGAAATCACGGTTGTTAAATCCTACCAGGGACATGATAATGATCGTTCCCAGAAGAATGTATGTTGAATAAATTTGAGGCTCCATATTTGAGGAATAAGTATCTTGCAGTAAAATTGCTCATTATTTTTTGAACCTTTATGAAATTTAGCAGAGTTCTATTACTATTTCTCACGACCACACTCACACTTACCCTGATCCGCTGCAGTTCTGAAATTGATAAAACAGATCCTATTTTTGACCAGAAAGTCTCCTTAAAAGAGCGCATTTCCTTAGCGGTTGAGTCCGATTTATTAACAAAATTGAACTTCCCGGAAGGAATTAAAGATTCTGTTTATGCCTTTTATAAATCGCGTGATTTCAGACCCGTTTGGGCAAACGATTCCATGTTGTTGGAAAAAGGTACTAAATGGAAAGAGTTGTTGGATTTCCCGTGTGCATTGGGTTTACCGGATAACAGGCCTTTTAAGTTCAAAGAAGATTCACTGACTAATACTTCAATTATCCAGGAATTTGTGCTGACTGCACGTTTGGCGCAATTACAACAGGACCTGAAAGTTGGTTTCCTGGATACAGCGATCAGTGCATACCGCCCACTGGTTTCTATTGATGTCAAATCATTGAACAGGTCTGTAAAACAAATGGATACGGTAAAAGATTGGGGGAATTGGCTGGCAAAAATGGGGCCGCCAAGACCGGAATACCAGGCTTTGGCAAAAGGTTTATTTCGTTATGCCTACAAAAAAGAGTTATCGACAATCCATTTCGAAGTTCCTGCTTTAGTGGAAGATTCGGTCCGTTGCATCGAATTGGCTGAAGAATCGCTGATCGATAAGGGATATTTGGATGCCAAAAAGACCGATGACAAATCATTTTGGGATGCTATGGGCCGTTTTCAGGCAGACAATGGCTTGAAGGCAGATGGTGTAATCGGGATGTATACCCGGAAAGCATTGGATGAATCCGAACGGTATAAATGCCACCGGGCCATTTTGTCGATGGAAAGATGGCGATGGCGTGCGCCTTTTCCGCTTGACAGATACCTTTGGGTCAATATTCCCGAATATAAGTTGCGTTTGTTCTACAACGACAGTTTACTTTCAGAGCACCGGGTGGTTGTTGGGAAACCGGAAAACCAAACACCACAGCTGACCTCCAAGTTGCGTGCGATTGTTACATTGCCTTATTGGACACAACCGCAATCCATTGCCAGTAAAGAATTTTTACCTGCTATTCAACGCAATTCGAACTATGCAGCGAAGAATCATTACAAAGTTTACCGAGGCGATACGGAAGTGGATCCAACAACCATCAACTGGAAGCGGTACAAGGAAAAGAATTTCCCATTCAGGGTCAGGCAGGAACCGGGAAATGACAATGCGCTTGGCTTGGTCAAATTCGAATTCAACAACAAATATGGAGTGTATATCCACGATACACCTTCCAAAGGGTTTTTCAATAAAGACATTCGCGCCTATTCACATGGGTGTATGCGTTGTGACATGCCGGATTCCCTGGCGCGTTTCATTCTTACACGGGATGAGAGACAAAAAATGACCCGAGATTCATTGGATACATTGATTGCGCGTAAGGAACATTATACTATCCCATTAAGAAAACCGATTCCCTTGCAGGTTGATTATATTACCGTTGTTGTGAATGAAAAGGGCGATCTGCTTTTCTTCCCGGATGTGTATGACCGGGATGAGAAATACCTGAAGATGATGAAGGTTTATCCTAAAGTAAACTAGGAATTAACTTATTAATGTTACAATTATCAAGGAGGATTCTCTTAAATAATTGATAATTACTCATTGATAATTAGAAAAAGGATTTAGTACTTTTGTAAAAAAATAAAAACATGTCGATTATCATTGCTCCTTCTATTCTATCCTGTGATTTTGGAAACCTTGAACGTGATTTTGAATTAATTAATCAAAGTGAGGCGGATTGGTTCCATGTTGATGTGATGGACGGAGTTTTTGTTCCGAATATCTCGTTTGGTTTCCCGATTATTTCGGCTTTAAAAAAAGTAGCAAAGAAGACTATTGATTGTCATATCATGATCGTAAACCCCGATCAGTATATTACGGAATTTGCAAAAGCCGGAGTAGATATTTTGACTGTTCATTATGAAGCATGTACGCATTTGCACCGTACCATTGCTGCAATTCATGAAGCGGGAATGAAAGCCGGAGTTGCATTGAACCCGCACACACCTGTTTCCGTCCTGGAACATGTGATTACTGATTTGGACCTGGTATTGATCATGTCGGTAAATCCGGGATTCGGTGGACAGAAGTTTATTCACCAGGCAATTGAAAAAGTAAAACAAACCAAGGAATTGATTGTAAAAACAGGTTCCGATGCAATCATTGAAGTTGATGGTGGAGTTAATACCGAAACCGGGAAATTATTGGTTGATGCCGGTGCCCAAGCATTGGTTGCGGGTAGTTTTGTATTCAATAGCCCGGATCCGAAAGCAACGATTTCTTCTTTGAAAAAGCTATAGATGCTTGATTTTTTTCAGCAGCGATTTTCGTACATCCATCAATTGAATTTGAGCTGGATTGCTCATTTAACGAAAGACGATCCCGATATTCCCTGGGATATTAAGGTGGCTGTTTCTCAATTGATCAATTCGCAACACATTGCAGTTGCAGGCATTTTAGACCTGGAAATAGAATCTGATTTGAACGATGTGCTGCCGGAAATGTATTGGGAATCGTTGGAGCGCGACAATTACAAGCAATGGATGAATGTCTTTTTGCAATTCAACCAGGGACTGCAGGATAACATCGAATGGCTGACTCCCCTTTTGTTCAAATCGCTGCACGAAAATGCACAATACATCGGCCAATTGAAGTTGCTGGTTGCTCAGCACGGATTGGAAACCTTGGATGAGACGTTGATCCGTGTCGATTAATCATTCCTTTGTTGAACTTTTACATTAATGATGAATCTTCCTCCATACCCTGTTTTCCCCGAATTAAAAACTGAAAAATTACTCCTTCGTGAAGTGGTTGATGAGGATATCCCCTTTTTGCTTGAAATTCTTACGTATGATGGTA
Source organism: uncultured Fluviicola sp. (assembly GCA_966212075.1). Taxonomy (GTDB): domain Bacteria; phylum Bacteroidota; class Bacteroidia; order Flavobacteriales_D; family Crocinitomicaceae; genus Fluviicola. Next base: position 114,689 of record CBIHOM010000004.1, on the reverse strand, counting down.
AAACGGCGGCAACGCTGGAAGAAGGAATCGAAATTATCGAAAAGAACAAACAGAACTATCAAAGCGGGAATTCGGTGAATTGGGTGATTGAAAAAACTGAAACCGGCGAATTGGTTGGTTTTATTGGTTATTACCGCGGATTTGAAAACGGGATCGGAGAGATAGGTTTTATTCTGAAAGCTGCATTTCGCGGTCAGGGATTCATGTCTCCTTCATTGGTATTGGTAACCGAATTTGGACTCAAACACATGAAGCTTAAACAGGTTACTGCATTTACAAAACCGGATAATGACAAGGCGATTGCAGTGTTGAACCGGAATCAGTTTGTTGCAGAAAAGGAATTGGAAGGAGGTTATTTGAAGTTTGTTTATTTCGCCGGGAGTAAACCTTTTAGTTAATTCGTTTCCAGGATGATTTGTGGGTCTAATTGTAAGTAAGTTTACTAACTTACTAGCTGAATAAATCTGTGACTTTTCCGTATGGGTACTCGCACATCTGATTGACTTCTTCATATGTAGGTAAGTTTACTAACTTGCTAGCTGGAAATGTTAATTAGATGCATCACATGAATGCAACTTGTAAACCATTTAGTCCATTCGTTTACATAAAACAATCTCCCTGAAAAAGAATTAATTACACCTGTAGTAAATCGATATCATGAAAAAAATAGCTTTTCTAACTGCAATTCTCCAATAAATAACTAATTTTGCGGCGGGGTAAGTCTTTTACGACCAGCTCCCTCTAATTCCTCCAGGACGGGAACGTAGCAAAGGTAAGAGGTTGTAGCGGTGCGATAAGAGTAGCTTACCCCTCTTTTTTTGCCCAAATATTTTAAGTTTCATATTCTATTTGTTTCCCACAGAAGAAAATGCGAATGCATTTGAAGACGAAGACACCTTCTTTGAAGGAAATGTCTGAGGTAGCACAGAAGAACACGGATGTTTGATTTATATCATCCATGTATTTTTAATTTATCCTCTATACTTACTTTTCCTTTATTTTTTACCACAAAACACCTAGTAGGTTGAATAAATATATCTGATTGATTTATTCAATAATAGTGGATTCTGTTTCACCTCTTTTTTGTTTATGTGCTTTCACTTCATATAATTGTTCTAAAGTGATCAATGGAAAAGGAAAGTTGTAATGAAGTAATATCCTGAATGGATTATTGTTCAAATCGTATTTATATGCCTGTATGTTTTTTTTATCGTAAACAGGATAAGGAGTTACCTGATCAATAATTAGCTGTTCACTCTTGGGGCCTTCCAGACAAATTAATATTGCTTCATCAATAATTTTAAAATGTTCGGTTTTAATATCGTAATAAATAACTTGTTTTTTGTAAAGTGAATGAACTTCATTAATAGAAAACAGGGTGTCGATTCTGATTCCTGACACGCTGATTAAATCACCAAACTTGGGATCGCGGATAAGGCTATCTTCTCCGTACATATTGGTTAAGGTATAATATGTGGTATCATAGATAATACTCATTGGTTTTTTGAGAATTGACTTAAGTTTTGCTTTTTGTTCATTAACTGTATATATTGAATCAAATATGAAATGCTTAAAAAATGACTTTTCATCTAGATAGTATTTCCAAGGATTTTTAATAACTAATCTTGAAACGCCATCTTTGCCAAATCTGATTTTGGTGTTTTCCACATGTTTTAGGTACTGATCTATCCCAATAATCGGATCTATTCTATAATAGGTGAAAAGTTTTTTATTGTTAAAGATGTTAATAGGGAATTCTGCAAGGACGTATGTTTTTTTTGAGGATTTGTTGAGCAATTGAATTGCAATTGGTGTTTTGTCTGATCCTTCATATTTCAAGGATATATAATTGAAGTCGAAAGAATAATGAATGGTATCCGGAGTTTTATATTTATAGGTTATTGTTCCGTCTGGTAAAAAAAATTCGATGCTTTGTCCTTTTTCATTTTTTAATGATTCATCTGATTGCCTGAGAAATGAATTCAATTCAATTTTTTCTTTTGGATTAGATCGATTCCATTTTTGAATTGCCGTAAGATTAATAGAGTCTAAACCCTTAAAAGATTTATCGTGAATGAATCGATGGAGATTATAACGTACAAGAGATACTAAAGAATATGGATTCTTTGAATCTGCAAGCGGAATTCCTTTTTGGTCAATTGAAAACGAGCTGATGTTTTGAGCGCTTATTCCAAATGAAATGAAGATGATTAAGCAAGAAAATATTGATTTCATACGTTTGTGTGTCAACTTTCAGGAAAAGTAAACAAATTGTCAGAACTACTTTAATGGGTTAACTATTATAAACCTCCGTGCGCATCCATGTTCATCAGTAGGAAAAGAATAATCTTTGTGTAAAACTTCCACCACGCTCCTATATTTCTCTTACTAAATGGTTTTAACTTTACATCCCAAATTGATAAACATGAAATTTTTCATTGATACAGCAAATCTGAATGACATTCGCGAGGCTTATGATTTAGGAATTTTGGACGGTGTTACCACCAATCCGTCTTTAATGGCAAAAGAAGGCATCACGGGTCAAAACAATATTTTGAAGCATTATGTGGATATCTGCAAAATTGTGGATGGTCCGGTAAGTGCAGAAGTGATTGCAACCGATTTCGAAGGAATGGTCCGTGAAGGAGAAGCTTTGGCTGAATTACACAAAAACATCGTTGTGAAAATCCCGATGATCCCGGAGGGAATTAAGGCAATCAAGTATTTTGCATCGAAAGGGATTAAAACCAATTGTACTCTGATTTTCAGTGCAGGACAAGCTTTGTTGGCGGCAAAAGCAGGTGCAAGCTACGTTTCTCCGTTTGTTGGGCGTTTGGATGATGTTTCAACAAACGGTTTGGACCTGATCCAGCAAATCCGTGTGATTTACGACAATTATGGATTCGAAACGGAAATTCTTGCTGCTTCGATCCGTCACCCGATGCATATTATTCAATGTGCTGAAATCGGTTCGGATGTCATGACAGGTCCGTTGAATGCGATTTTGGCATTGGCAAAACATCCATTAACGGACAACGGATTGGCACAATTCCTGGCAGACCACGCGAAAGGGAACAAATAGAAAAGTTTAAATAGTTCAAAAAGTTCAATGTCTCAGATTTGAACTTTTTGAACATTTTGATCTCTTTGAATTAACAGAGTTCTTTAAGCAAGAAACCTAAATCTCGCTCATCAGAAAAATCAATCCCTTCAACCGGATTATTCTTCCTTTAGTCCAAAATCGGTTGGCTTCTATAACCATTCTGTTATTTTTGTGATAATATTCTATTTATGAAGAAACTTATCGCAGTCTTTGCATTTTTTTCCGTCTTGTATTCAGCAAATGCACACGAATATTACTTTGCTTTCGGTGAAGTGGAATATAACGCGGCAACCAAAAAACTGGAGATCAGCCTGGAAATGAGTGCTCATGACTTAGAGTTCGACATGAAGAAATCCGGGATTGTTCTGGATAAACATATTGAGAACCAAAGCGGAAATGCTGATTTCAAAAAACAATTGGAGACACACCTTGCAAAAGGCTTTGTGATTTCTGTTGATGGGTCCACTATTCCGCTTACTGTAATCGGGTTTGATGTAATGGCAACCGGATTATTGTATGTATATCTTGAAAGTGAACCGGTTGATCTGAACAAAACCCTAACCTTTAAATTTGATCTGTTGATGGAATCCTTTCCCAATCAACAAAACAAAGTCACTTTTATCCGAAATAACGAAAAGCAAACAGCTGTATTTTTACCGACTAAACCTACAGAAGTCATAACCCTGTAATTATGAAAAAAATTCTCTCTTCCTCCCTGGTTCTATTAGCTCTGAATGTTTCAGCGCAAACGAAATTTGCTCAATTGGACATCGAGCTTCCAACACCAAATGAGTACCGGACTGCTGCCGGAGCTCCCGGTCATGGTTATTATCAGCAAAAAGCCGATTATAAAATGAACCTGACTTTGGATGATACAAAACAAACCATTCGCGGAGAAGAAGTTATTACGTATACCAATAATTCTCCTGATGTATTGGAATACTTATGGCTGCAATTGGATCAGAATATTTTCAAACCTGATTCCGACAGTAAATTGATTGCTGTGGAGAAAATGGAAGATTTTCAGTCAATTAAAGACGTTGAGCGCAGATTAATGACATTCGAAGGTGGCTTTAACATCGAAATGGTGGCTACTGTAAATGGAGAAAAAATGCATTATGCGATCAATAAAACGATGATGCGGATCGATCCGGCAAAACCGTTGGGACCAAAACAAAGTATTTCATTCAAGATCAAGTGGTGGTATAACATCAATGACCGCATGAAATTCGGCGGAAGATCCGGTTACGAATATTTTGAAAAAGACAATAATTACCTGTATACAATTGCACAGTTTTTTCCTAGAATGTGTGTGTACAATGATGTCGAAGGCTGGCAAAACAAACAATTCTTAGGAAAAGGAGAATTCACTCTTCCATTCGGGGATTACGAGGTTTCCATTACTGTTCCTTCGGATCACATTGTGGCAGGAACGGGAGAATTGCAAAACGGAGCTTCTGTTATGACTGCTGAGCAAAAACAGCGCATGGAAAAAGCGCGATCTTCCAGTGCACCTGTTTTAATCGTGACACAGCAAGAAGCTGAGAATGCAGAGAAAAACAAAGCAACAAGCACCAAAACCTGGACTTTTAAAGCGAAAAATGTGCGTGATTTTGCCTTCGCTACCTCTCGTAAATTTATGTGGGATGCTCAAAATACAGTTGTAAAGGGAAAGAACGTTCTGTGCATGTCCTTCTATCCGAAAGAAGGAAACCCGCTTTGGGAGCGTTATTCCACCAAATTGGTTGCTCACACGATCCAAACCTATTCCAAATACACGATCGATTATCCGTACCCGGTAGCGATTTCCGTTCACTCGAACCAAATCGGGATGGAATACCCGATGATTTGCTTCAATGGCGGAAGACCCAATGAAGACGGAACATATTCGGAACAAACGAAATACGGCATGTGGGGAGTAATTATCCATGAAGTGGGACACAACTTTTTCCCTATGATTATCAATTCCGACGAACGCCAGTGGTCATGGATGGATGAAGGGTTGAATACGTTCGTTCAATACCTGACGGAGCAGGAATGGGAACGCGGATATCCTTCCCGAAGAGGTCCTGCATCAATGATTACCGATTATATGCGTGGCGACAAGAAATTCATTTCTCCAATCATGACCAATTCCGAGTCCATCTGGCAATTTGGAAACAACGCTTACGGAAAACCGGCAACAGCGTTGAATATTTTGCGTGAAACCGTAATGGGAAGAGAACTATTCGATTTCGCGTTTAAAACTTATTGTGAGCGCTGGAAATTCAAGCACCCGACTCCGGCAGATTTGTTCCGTACCATGGAAGATGCATCGGGGGTGGATTTGGACTGGTTCTGGAGAGGTTGGTTCTACACTACGGAATACGTAGACGTTTCTTTGGATTATGTTAAGCAGTTTGAATTGAACTCGAACAATCCGGATATCGAAAAAGCGGAAAACAAAAAAGCGGACGATTCGAAACCCCAGTTTATCGGTGATATCCGTAACAAGGAATCGATCAAGCAAACTGTAAACGAGCGAGATACAACCATTGATGATTTCTATGCGAAAAGAGACATATATAAAGTGGATCGTTTGGATAAAAAGGAATACGACGAATTCCAATCGAAACTGACATCTGAGCAAAAGAAATTACTGGAATCCAAAAAGCAATTCTATGAACTGTCTTTCACCAATAAAGGTGGCTTGGTGACTCCGTTGATTATCCAGGCAACATTTGAAGACGGTTCGACACAGGAAGTACGGATTCCTGCAGAAATCTGGAGAATGGACGATATCACCGTAACAAAAGTGTTGATCTTTGATAAACCGGTAGTTTCATTCCTATTGGACCCATTCCTGGAAACGGCAGATTGTGATATGAATAACAATTCCTTCCCTCCTGCTTCAAAACCAACACGTTTCCAGTTATTCCAGCAAAAGCAAAGCAACGAGAACCCGATGCAGCGCCAGAAACGTTTGGAGAGTGGGAAGAATTGATACTTCTTTGAACTTTTTGAATCTTTTGACTTCAAACAGCTGGCCTAAAGGAGAAGAATCCTTTTACGTCACTCCCACTTTCATTTCAAATATCCCCCTTCCTATCCTGATCTTGATGGGATTGGTATTGCTTGTGATGCTGGTTGTTTGGTGGAGATCGAAACGAAACAAGAAATGAAAACAATTTTCGCAATCATCGGCAGCGCAAGTGAACATTCTACGAACCAACGCTTGGTGGAATTCCTGGCAAGTTCAACGAAAAACGAATTAAACTGGATCGTTTTTAACGAGTTGAAAACGCTTCCGCATTTCGATCCGGAATTGTCTGTCACTAATCCACCGGAAGAAGTTCTTGCTTTCAGGAAACAAATCGAACAAGCAGACGGGATTCTTATTTGCACTCCCGAGTATGTATTCAGTATTCCCTCCGGTTTGAAGAACGCAATCGAATGGTGTGTTTCCGCGACGGTTTTTTCAGATAAACCTATGGGACTGATCACAGCTTCTGCCCAGGGAGAAAAAGCACACGAAGAATTGCAGTTGATCATGAACACATTGATGGCTAATTTTACAACTGAAACTACCCTCCTGATTTCCGGAGCAAAAGTCAAAATCACTGAAGATCTCAACCCAATTGTTAAATCGGACTTGGAACGTTTTATGAAAGCCTTTCTTGAGCTGGTACAAGCCGGATAAGTCGGGGATGAGAATTTAATTGAAATGTAAAGGATTGATTATCTGAATATTTGTTTTTTTAGAATCGTTAATAAACCTGTTTCTGAATGACTTTTTAACGAAAAAAACAACAGTAAAAAACGTGTTCTTGCGGCTTTTTTCGACTCTATTATAATTGCAAAAATTGATCCAACAATTTTTTAAACAGCCTGATTTAAAAATAAATACATATTCAGTTTGCGCTTTGCTCAATTCTAAAACGATTTTGGTTTGTTTTCGATTGATAAAAAATTAATATTCAAAAGGATTACCCAAAAAACTTAAGGCATTGTTATTACTGGCTTTAAGGCTTAAAAATCAGTTGCTTGTAACTTTACTTCGGTTTCGAAACCCATATTCACTTTAAAAAAAATCGTTATGAAGAAAACAAACAACACACTAAAACAACTATTCGCTACCAGTGCTGTTGCACTGATGGGATTTGTCGCAAACGGACAATTGTTGGAAACAATGGGTACTGCGGGTAGTGGTACACAAACAATCAGTGCCAGAGAAACTGCTGGCAGTTTTGACTTGACTGTTCTTACATATGCAGGATCTGCAGATATGAGAATAACGACTCCTTCAACCGGTTATACCGGAGCATCAGGACGTTACAATACCTTAATCCAGGCACAGGAAGACTTTGAAATGCAGGGAATCAAGGCGGCGAGATGTTTAAGCACGGATTCTATTCACTTCGGGATCAATAAAAACACCAATGCATCGAATGGAATTGATTACCTGGCACTTGAATACAGCAGCGATAACGGAATTACCTGGAACGCAATCTCCTACCCTGCATTACCAACAGGAACGGGAACTGCGAAATGGTACAGAGTTGGTGCGGCATTACCTGCAGGTGCTCATGTAGCGAACCTGCGAATCCGTTTCAGAAATACATTGGTTGGAACTTCTTCTTCCAATCCTCAATTCAGAATCGATGATATCGCATTTTCCTGTGGTTCAACAACTCCGTGTGGTGAGCTTACGGCAACGATCGATGTTACAGGTTCGACGGTAGTGTGTGCTTCAGGAACATTGCCGGAATTGAGTGCGATTACCGGGATCATTTCTCCGTTATATCAGTGGTATAATCAGGATGGAATCGTTTCAGGAGCGAACTCAGATGTATTTTTCCCTTCCAATTCCGGGACTTACTATGTAGTAGTGAATAGTGAAAACGGATGCGAGGCAACTTCTGAATCAGTATATGTTCTTGTTTACCCGATAGTAGAGTATTGTCCGATCCTTTTGGAGGGTTGTGACAAAGAACCGGTTTCAGCGTGTGTAAATATAAAAGCACCGGACTTGATTTTCTCTCAGTATGTTGAGGGTAGCGGATTTAATAAGTATGTGGAGATTTTCAATGGAACGTGTACTTCCCTTGATTTGAGCCAATATGAATTACGCGCATACCATAACGGAGCATCCTTATCCGGAGCTCCAACATTCACAATCGCACTTTCAGGAACAATTGCTTCAGGTGCGACGATTGTAGTTGCTCATCCGTCTGCAACTGCATGGGGAGGAACGCCGAATATCGTATCCGCAAACTTACAGTTCAACGGGGATGATGCTCTGGTACTTTACAACCTGACTACAGGAACAGCTGCGGATATCTTCGGTTCAGTAGGAAACGATCCGGGTTCAGCTTGGAGAGATAATACAGTTTCAAGTCCAACTTATCAGTGGTCAACTGAAAACAAAACATTGGTAAGAAAATCATGTGTTTACGCCGGTATTAATACAAATCCTGCTTTACCTGGTATCGGAGGGTTCCCTACTTTGTTTACGGAATGGGATACACTTTCCACAGATACTGTTACAGGTTTGGGAATCCATACAATGGGAGCTGTTTCTTATAATTTTACTTTGGCTTCAGGGAATGCTACGATTACAGGAACAACCGGGAATTGCGCGACTATTGAAGTTGGATCAGTGAATTCTGTGATTAATGTTGCAGGAACATTCTGTTTATTTAATGACTGTAGCGAAGACCCGGGACAAATTGAAGTGAACGTGATTAACTGTGAAGCTCGCAGCAGCAAAACAAAATCGTTAACTCAATCTGCTTCTTCTGTTGAATTGGCTCCTAACCCAACAAGCGGTTCGGTAATGATTACGTTCACCACTGCTTCAGATGAAGAAGTTTCAGTTGTAGTGACAGACCTTTCAGGAAAAGAGCAAATGATCGTTCAAAACGGGTTCTTGTCAAAAGGAACTCACCGAATGGAAGCTGATCTATCCAAATTGGCTGCAGGAACATATATCATTCGAATTGCTTCTGCTTCTGAAAACCAAACATTGCGAGTGGTTAAGACAGAAAAGTAGACAATTATAAATTAGTTACCTACTGAAAGTCCTTTCGTTTCGGCGGAAGGGCTTTTTTTGTATCTGTTCCGTTTGGTTAAAATGCGTTAATTTCATTCCTCAGGAATCAACAATTCGATGAAATAGATATATTCGTCGAATGAAGCCGAATTACCTGGTCATAACCTTCTTACTTATGAGCGTGTTTTCTTTTGGTAGAGATACTATTTACCTGCAGGCCGGATCACAACCCAAAAGTGAACGTGAGGCAATTGTTATCCTGGCGGGACTGGGTTCCAAAGTACATAACGAGCGAAAAATAGCACAGTACTTCAAAGACAGGGGTTACGACATTTATCAACCATCTTATATCTACCGGAAAGGAATTGATAAGGGAGTAAACAAATTAGAACGGTTTTCCAAAAAGCACGGATTAAACTCCTACAAGAAAGTCCATTTTTTCTGTTACATTATAGGCAGCTGGACATTTAATCGATGGTATAAAAAAATAAGCCTGACAAATATTGAAACGATTATTTACGACCGAAGCCCTTTGCAGGAACGTGCCCCCTATGTTTTGATGAAAGACAGCAAATTTATAGCTCAATTGGTAATAGGTCAGGTAAATCATGAATTAGCTACTACTCCTTATCCACCAATAACAAATTTCAAAGGTAAAATTGGTTTGTTAATTGAAACCATCCCGACTAAATTAATCCTGAGGCATCGAAAAACAGCCATTTCTTTAGGGCCCGTTGATTGGTCTGTCGGTTTTCTGCATCAAGAATATACCGACTATTTTTACGCACCCGTAAATCACGATGAGATGTATACACATATCGAAAAAGTTGGCCCGGAAATAATGAGTTTTATTAAAACCGGAAAATTCGGAGAAAAAGCGAATCGCATTGCTCCGAACAGTAATCCATTGATTCAGAACTAATATATGATTTCCATCTACAACATAAAACCCAAATTCCAGCAGTTGTTGCGTCCTATATTGGTAAAACTGCACACCATGGGTGTTACTGCAAATGGAATTACCTGGTCGGCAATAGTACTTTCGTTTTGTATCGGCGGATTATTTTATTGGAAACCTTCCGGATTTATGCTGATTGTACTTCCTGTTTCCCTTTTAGTGAGAATGGCTTTGAATGCTTTGGACGGAATGATGGCTCGTGAATACAAGATGCAAAGTAAAAAGGGGGAATTACTGAATGAGTTAGGAGATATTGTGGCCGATATAGCGCTATTCCTTCCGCTTGTTCTTCTTCCTGGTCTACACCCCTTGGTATTGTTTGCATTTGTGATTTTGGGAGTGGTCAATGAATTCATAGGAGTTTTGGCAAAGGCCATTAACGGTGAACGTCGTTACGATGGACCGATGGGAAAAAGTGACCGTGCTTTGCTGGTCGGATTAACCTTATTACTTCTTTATTTTTTTCCGGAGATAAAAATTGCCCTGAATGGTATTTTTGGGGTCGGTAGCCTGTTGTTGGTTATCAGCACTGCTATTAGAATTAAAAAGACACTTCAATGATTTTAAAATTTGACCTGCAAGCCTTTGTTGAGAACAAGGAAACATTGATTGTAATCAGTTTGATATTCGGTATTCTTGTTTTTGCGACCCTCTTGTTTTGGATCATGGGCTTGGTAAAACCTAATGCGAATATTGCCGAATTGAAAATGCGGACAAAGTCCTGGTGGATGATGGCTACTATTTTTGTGGTGGCAACTGTTCTTGATCCGGTTATTTCCTTTGTTGCTATTGGCGCACTTTCATTCATGGCGCTCCGGGAAATTGCATCTATCAGTAAGAATGTACGGGAAGAAGACCGGAAGATCCTGATTTGGTGTTATCTGGCAATCCCGGTCCAATATTTATTTGCTTATTACAAGCATTATGGTTTGTTCCTGACTTTTATTCCGATTTTCATGCACTTGTGGATCCCGTTTATGCTGGTGTTGCGTGGAATAACCGAAAATATCGGGCGTTCCATGTCCGTATTACCAACCCAATTAATGCTAACGGTTTTCGGGGTCAGCCATTTAGCCTTTCTCCTGAGTTTACCCGAATTACAGGGATTTAAAGCCGGAGGCCGTGGTTTGTTGTTATTCGTGGTATTTATTACGGAGATGAATGACGTATTCCAGTTTACCTGGGGAAAAATGTTCGGTCGTTACAAGATCATTCCGAAGATCAGCCCGAATAAAACCTGGGAAGGATTCATCGGAGGAATTATTACCACAACTGTAGTAGGTTATTTCCTACGGTTTCTGACTCCGTTTTCAGGAATGGAAGCCATCCTGATCTGTTTATCCGTAGCTGTTACCGGTTTTATCGGGGATGTGGTTGTTTCAGCTATTAAACGGGATATCGGGATGAAAGATACCGGGAACACTATTCCGGGACACGGTGGGATTCTCGATCGGATTGATTCACTGGCATTGACAGCACCGGTGTTTTTCCATATTGTCTATAATTTGTACTATCTCAAGTGAAAAAAGCGACATTATTTATCGTTTATTCCATCATTATGCGATTGGTACTTAAGCTTTTTTCGGGTACCAAACTCATCCATAAGGAGAACCTGGTTTACAGTGGTCCCTGTGTCATTGTAGGCAATCACAATTCACACCTGGATACCATTTCCATTATGTCCCATTTACCCCTGAAACAATTAGCGAAAACCCATCCGATTGCTGCAGGGGATTATTTTGGCAAATCGCCTTTTAAAGCTGCGCTGACACAATTTTTCGTTAATGCTATCCTCATTCCCCGTTCAAGACCAAAAGAAGGTGAAACGGGTCCTGATCCGATCCAAATGATGGTTGAAGTACTTGAAAAAGGAGATTCCTTATTGCTCTTTCCTGAAGGCTCACGTGGAGAACCGGAGAAATTCCAGAAGTTCAAGCGTGGTGTCGGATTGGTGTTGGAGCAATGCCCGGATATTCCTTTTATTCCGGTTTACATGAAAGGATTGGGGAAAATTCTCCCAAAAGGGGATCCTGTTCCGGTTCCCTTTGACAGTTACATGCTGATCGGGGTACCCATTTTCCCGAAAGGAAAAACCGCTGAAGAAATCGTCAATGAAGTAGAGTTTCAGATCCATAAGCTGAAGGCAGAATTTGACTGAAATTTGCCTTTCATTATTTTGCACTTCGCAACTTAATCAATGTAATTTCCGGATAGATCCCCACTCTTCCGGGGAAGCCCAAATAACCAAAACCACGGTTTACATAAAGGAATTGTTTCCCGACATGATACAATCCGGCCCATTTTTTATAGCGGAGAGAAACGGGACTCCATTTTATCCCGAAACGTTCAATCCCGAATTGCATTCCATGTGTGTGCCCGGAAAGCGTCAGATCGATATCTGTCTTTTGGACCACTTGCTCATCAAAATGGCTTGGATCATGAGATAAAAGCAATTTAAACGCTTCAGAAGGTACTTTTTCCAGGGTTTCTTCCAGTTTGCCACTTTGTCTGAAAGGTGCAGTTCCCCAGTTTTCCACACCAAGCAACCAAAATCCCGGTTTCAGCTCAACTGCTTCATTCAATAAAGGTGTGAACCCGATTTCCTTATGAATTTCAATTAGTTTCGTTAAGTTGGCATTCTTGATTTCTTCTTTGTCCCATGGTACATAATCTCCGTAATCGTGATTTCCAAGAATGCTGTATTTTCCTTTTTTCGCCTGAATTTTGGAGAAAATTCCTTCCCAGCCCAGCATTTCATCTGCAAGATTATTGACCAGGTCGCCGGTAAAGAAGACAAAGTCAGCTTCCAGTTGATTGATCTGCCGGATGGCCTTTTCTACTTTTTCGTATTTATTAAAGAAACTTCCCACATGAATATCACTGATCTGTACGATCTTTAATCCATCGGAATCTGCCGGAAGGTTTTCAAAAGGTAAATCAATCGTATGCGTTTTCCAATTCCATCTTCCCCAAATAATTCCTGAAAGAATAGCAAAGAACAAAGCAATGGCAACTCCAAAACCAATCGCTTCAATAAACGCGATTCCGGTAATCAGGTATCCGATTCCGAAAATGAAAAAGCCAAGTGCAGGAACCCCGGTTGCAATCATGACACCGAAAGCACTAAAACCTTTTCTGTAATCCGTTGTTTTTCGATTGCGGAACGCACGCATCATCAAAATCATGCTTCCGAAGAATAGGACCAGTTGTACAATCCCCAATACAATCGGGAATGGATGTTGAAACTCGAAAAGGGCATATGAAAATGTAGCCTGGGCCAAAAGAATGAGTAAAAGAATAATTCCGAACATTTGAAACTTTTTAAGAACTAAACAAAATTAGATGGTGTTAAGAAACAGTGCAGCCAATCTTCGTTAAAATCGGTGAATAGTCGGTGAAATATTCAATCAACAATAAGTTGTTAAAAATTAATACACTTACTGAATCGTTTTTTTGGCTATTTTGGTGAAAAATAATCGCTATGAGTCGAAATTTGTACATCGTCCCGCATGATTTAACTGAGGTTGGAAACACTGCTTTGGACTATGCCTTATTCCTTGGTACGCACGTTAGAACAGATATTATGCTGTTGCATTTGGTGGACAATCAATCCAAAATTGCGACTGTTGAAGCAAAGTTGTGGGAGATCGTGAAAACCAAGACAATTCCGACAAATGTGGAGATGTTCGTATTGGTAACAGTCGGAGATATTTTTACCGATATCAATAAAATTGCGAACAGGGAACATGCCCAGTTAATTCTTATGGGGACACATGGTGCAAAAGGATTCCAGAAATTGACCGGAAGCTTTGCAATGAAAGTGATTACCAGTTGCGATGTTCCGTTCATTATTGTGCAAAAAGAGACCAAGCACGTAGAGATCAAAAATATTGTAGTTCCGATCGATTTAACGAAGGAAAGTCTCCAGATCGTAAGTCCAGCTGGAGATTTGGCACGTATTTTTGATGCTACTGTTCATGTGATCGGGGAAAAGCATACGGATGAAGGATTGTCTCAGCAGACTAAAAACCGCGTTTTGCTCATTCGCAATAAATACGATGAAAAAGGTGCAAAATGTGAGGTGAACCTGCTTCCTTCCAGTGGTGGTTATTCCAAGAAGGTGATGGGATATGTCAACGAGAAGAAAATTGACCTGATAGCAATTGCTTATCACTCGGAAAGTTTGCTTCCTCAATTCGATAATTTCGCTCAGTCATTAATTACCAATGATTTGAAGTTGCCTTGTATGATTATCGCAGCGAAACAATCCGGGAATTTGTATTTCTAGAAAAGGGAGCAATCTGTTTCTTTAAGTATAATCAGTCTTCGTTATATAACGAAAACATGATATCATGTTTTTTAAGTTTGGATTGCTTTAAGTTACCCTGTTTCAAAGTGTTCCTTCACGAATCAAGGCTTAATTTTCTTTTACATTTTCAATTGTCAATTTTAAACTACCTTTGCTTCGTGGAATTAGGAGTTTATAACGAATTGCGCCTGGATCGTTTTACGAGTCCGGGAGCGTACCTGGAAGACGAAGAGGGTAACGACGTATTGTTGCCTACAAAATATGTTGATCCGTCTTTTCAGATTGATGACATGATCAAAGTGTTTTTGTACAAGGATTCTGAAGGAAGAATTATTGCTACAACACTGACTCCGAAAATATTGGTGAATCAATTTGCTTTCCTGAAAATAGTAGAAGTCAACCAATACGGTGCTTTTGCCGAATGGGGAGTTGAAAAACACCTGCTGATTCCTTATCGTGAACAACCGAAACCACTGGAAGAAGGAAAGCACTATTTCATTTATATGTATATCGATGAAGCTACTCAGCGTTTGGTTGGAACTTCACGGATTGGGATGTACATTGAACCGGTCAGAGATGAGATCCAGGAAAATGACATGGTTGATCTGATGGTGTGGGAATTCACTGATTTAGGATTGAAAGTATTGGTAAACAACCGATTCCAGGGACTGATTTTTAAGAACGAATTGCATCGGAGGGTCCGTATGGGTGAAAGCCTCAAAGGATACGTGAAGAAAGTCCGACACGATGGTAAATTGGATATCGTCCTCGAAAAACCGGGGTACGATAAAATTGATACTCATTCCAGGAAGTTGCTTGCCATGCTTCATGACAACGAAGGATTCCTGGATTTAACCGATAAATCAAGCCCGGAAGAAATTCAATACCGAACCGGCTGGTCTAAGAAAGTGTTCAAACAGGTTGTAGGAAACCTGTACAAACAACGTTTGATAAGCCTTCATGAAAACGGAATCACGTTAATTGAAAATTGATGCATGTCCGTTTCGATACTTCCGCTCATGTCCATTCGAGTGCGAAGCGTATCGAGAATATGAGCGGAAGCCCGACCTGATTTGTAATGCAGAAAATCGTATCGGGACAGACATGGAATAAGCTTTGTTGTCCTTCTCGATAAATCAGCTACGCTGACACTCGAAGTGACAACAGTATTATATAGAAAACAGTTCCTTAAACTTAATTGCCTGGCGTCTGGAGATCTCAATTTTCTCGCCTTCACGGATTTCCTCCCCGGCGGCGGTTTTGATGATCAATGGTTTCAATTCGACCTGTAGTCCACCATTAAACCAGTTTTCTACTTTTTGAATCCAGTTCAGGTTGATAATGTATTTTCGATTTGCACGGAAGAAATGTTGCGGTTCCAATCGTTCTTCCAGGCTATTCAACGATCTTAAGATCAGCGGGCGGCTTTTTTCGAAATATACTTTAACGTAGTTTCCATCGCTTTCGAACATGCGTACCTTTTCCAGAGAAACATAAAAACATTTTTCTCCGTCTTTAATAAAGATGGAATCCGAAATGGTTAATGGACGTGAAGAACGATCAATTTTCGGTGCTTTTGCGGTTGATTGGAAGTCTGCCTCAGAATTATTCAATAATTTCTTTACAGTTTCATCCAAACGAGCGGGATCTACCGGTTTCAGTACGTAATCCAATGCGTTAACTTCAAAAGCTTTCAATGCAAAATCATCAAATGCGGTAACAAAAACAACTTGTGGGATTTCGTCCAATTTTTTTAGCATATCAAAGCCGGTCATCCCTGGCATTTGAATATCCAGGAAAATCAGGTCGGGTTTTAAAGTTTTGATTTTCTCAATTCCTTCTTCCGGATTCTTTGCCTCGTCGATAATCTCAATTTCGTGATAATCCTTCAAGAGTTTCTTTAACTCTTCACGTGCAAGTCGTTCATCATCAATGATAATAGTTCTCATGATTCTTTAATTTCTATGATTGCAATAACGGTATTTGGGGTATTCTGTTTTAATTGAAAATGCGCTTTCCCTTTGTATTGTAGTTCCAGTCTGCGCAGTGTATTCGCAATTCCGATCCCTGTGGAGTCTTTACGGGTCGGACGCAAATTTCCGTTGTTCTCAACTTCCAGGATAATAGAGTCGCCACGTTTTTTTGTGCGAATCCAAACGGTCCCTCCTTCGATTAATTGTGATACTCCATGTTTCAATGAGTTTTCTACTAAAGTCTGCAATATAAACGGAGGGATCAGGAAATGCATCACTTTTGGGTCCAGCTCCTGCCGAATCTCCAAACGCTCTTCAAAACGCACTTTTTCCAGGTCTAAATAATCCTGAACAATGGACAGCTCTTCTTCCAAAGGAACCAATTGTTCGCTTCCGATAATCAGCGATTTTCTCAATAGATTGGAAAGCTTCGTGATGTTTTCCTGCGCGCGATAGGGTTCAATGTCAACCAATGCACGAATGGAATTCAATGAATTAAACAGAAAGTGCGGATTAAGTTGCGAACGCAGGTTTTTCAATTCAATTTCATTGTGACTTGCAGTCAGTTGCAAGTTGTTGACTTCTTGTTCCCGTGACCGCTGAAAAAAGTGGAACGTAAAGTAAACGCTGTTCCATAACACGAAAAAGATTAAGGTTGCAGAAACATCCAGTGAAAACTCTACAATTGAGAATTTGAAAGGAATTTTCGATACAAAATGAGAGACCAGCATGTTTAAGATAGACATAATCGCTGCAACGACAATTGAAGTGATCAAAACACGTGGGATCAGGTTTGATAAACGCATATTCAACCAGCCCATCGTAATGAAGAAGTAACGCATGAGGTGAGTCAGTGTGATTCCCAGTACGAAGAAACAACTCGTTGAAATAACGATGGTTTTCAGGTCAATACTTTGATTTGAGAAGGTGGATGCGGAAAAAATGAGCAAAGAGAGCAGTGCCCACCCTCCTACTTGTGCCATCCAATAAGTCCTTCTTGCTTTAAACATGAACCAAAGTTAAATGAATTCCGAAGCGAAATACAAGAGTTTGGAATAAACGGTAGTTTAAACGGTTAATTGGATGTATTTCGTGAAGACAGCGATTTCGGTCTGAAAATTGTAAATTCGTTTTTCATGAATCGCTTATTGTTTCTGTTCTTCTTTTGGTCTTCGGTATTGGCTTCCGGTCAAAATCGGTGGAAACCCGATGCAGGAATAAAAGCAACTTTACTGGTGGCCTTTGGCTCACATCAAAACTCACTGGGGATTAAATTGGATTCATATCTGGGAAATGATTTTGTACAATTGAATGCCGGAGTTACCACACGCTATTTTTTGACAAACCTGGGAAACCGTTCCAATTTCGGAGAGCTGAGATTCAGCACCGGAGGAGTTTTGATGTTCGGAAAAGGGAAAAATCCTGTAAACATGGATTGGGACGGGACTTTACATCAATCCAAATCCGAATATTCCATCGGGTATGCGCATTACTGGTACCTCGACCGATTAGGGACCTCTCAACGTTCAGGTGCCTGGAATATCGGAATTCAACGTGTGGATATTTTAATGGAAAACGACGTATTCGGAGGCCAGGCAAAAGACCGTTTTCGCACCGGAAGCCTGGTTATCTCCTATCGTGACAGCTTGTATAAGGCAAGTGTCGGTTTGACAATCTGGACCGGGGAAACAGCCGAAACCGTTTGGGATAAAAAACCACTTCCAGGTGCTCCGAATGGTTTCAGGGATTTGACCTGCAGGCCTTTTGGAAAATTGAACCACGGAATTCTTTACGGAGAAATGAAACATCGTTTCGTTGGGGTTCAAACTGCCGGTGTACGACTTGGCTGGGATAGTGAACAAATCAGGTATATTTTCCAGAATAAGATCAGTCACGACCTGGTGCTTTTTCCAAAGAAAATGGTCCGGAATACTCCGCATTACCCACGCCTGGATGAATTGGGAAACAATGTTTTTACGAAGAAGCAGGCACGTAAACCGCGGTTTTATTTTTCAACCTTCCTGAATGATGGGTTACCTTATTAATTACGAATGCCGAATTAATTTGTAATTAGGAACTGGTAATTCGTAATTAAGAATTATTCAGTACAATTCACCGATTTTAAAAACGGATAGAAAAGTAGATTTCTACAGTTCGCCTTTATTTGTGAAAAAGCAGTCAAAACATGCTCGATTATTCATTTATTTGATGTAATTTTGCGCCCCGTAGTTACAATTTTTATATATGTCCAATTCAACAAAATACGTATTTGTAACCGGGGGGGTAACATCATCCTTGGGTAAAGGAATTATCTCAGCTTCTTTGGCAAAATTGCTTCAGGCACGCGGTTACTCTACGACAATTCAAAAATTAGATCCATACATCAACATCGATCCGGGAACATTGAATCCATATGAACATGGTGAATGTTTCGTTACAGATGATGGTGCCGAAACAGATTTGGATTTGGGACATTACGAGCGTTTTCTTAACGTACCTACCTCACAGGCGAATAACGTAACTACCGGACGAATTTATCAAAGCGTGATTGAAAAAGAGCGCAAAGGAGAATATTTAGGAAAAACCGTACAGATTATTCCTCACATCACAGACGAAATCAAAGAGCGCATTCAGATCCTTGGAAAAACAGGGAAATTCGACATCGTGATTACAGAGATCGGTGGAACTGTCGGTGATATTGAATCCCTTCCGTTTGTGGAAGCGGTACGCCAGATGATGTGGGAGTTTGAGAGCGATTGTTTGGTGGTTCACTTGACATTAATTCCATACTTGTCAGCTGCAGGTGAATTAAAAACAAAACCGACACAGCACTCGGTAAAGCAATTGCTTGAATTGGGGGTTCAACCGGATATTCTATGTTGCAGAACGGAGCATGAACTGGATTTAACGATCCGCAAGAAAATTGCGAAATTCTGTAATGTGAGTATGAATGCGGTAATTGAATCACGTGATGCTGATTCGATTTACGATGTTCCATTATTGATGCAAACGGAAGAATTGGACAAGGTGGTTTTGGAGAAATTAGGCTTGCCATCCAAGAATTCTCCGGAGTTAACTAAATGGAAAGAGTTCCTGACTCGTTTGAAAAATCCGAAAAAAGAAGTAAATATCGGTTTGATCGGGAAATATGTAGAATTGAAAGATTCTTATAAATCTATTTCTGAAGCATTTATTCACGGAGGTGTAGCAAACGAAGCACGTGTGAATTTGAAATGGATCCATTCCGAATCGTTGACAAAACAAAATATTCAATCCGAATTGGAAGGTTTGGATGGGATTCTGGTTGCTCCCGGCTTCGGTTCCAGAGGAATCAGTGGAAAGATTGAAGCAGTGCGTTATGCCCGTGAAAACAAAGTTCCGTTCTTCGGAATTTGTTTGGGAATGCAATGTGCTGTTATTGAATATGCTCGCCACGTCCTGGGTTACGAAGATGCTCACACAACCGAAATTGCGGAAGATTCCAAATACCCGGTAATTTCTATGATGGCTGAGCAGAAAAGTATTTCGAACATGGGCGGAACCATGCGTTTGGGAGCATACAAGTGCCAGTTGAAACCAAATACAAAAGTCGCTTCTGCATACAATACCGAATCAATTGAAGAAAGACACCGTCACCGTTATGAATTCAATAACGATTACCTGGAAGCATTTGAAAAGGCAGGCATGATCGCTACCGGGAAAAATCCGGAAACCGGATTGGTGGAAGTGGTTGAAATTCCTGAACACCCGTGGTTTGTCGGTGCGCAATACCACCCGGAATACAAAAGTACAGTGGATAATCCACATCCGTTATTTGTTGCTTTCGTGAAAGCAGCTATTGATAACCAGAGAAATCACTGATTTCGAAGAAAGATTCGCCACGGCGGATTAGTGCAGTTATGAGCACTTTGAAGTAAATACAAATATTGCTTCTGATGAGAATCACAAGCAAAAACAAATAATAAATACGAATGGATAGGAATACAGTTATTGGTCTTACGCTTATCGGTGCCTTATTGGTGGTGTTCACATACATGAGCCAGCCAAGTGAAAAAGAGGTAAAAGCCAAGCAGAAAGAGCAAAAAGAATTAGCAGAGCAAGCAAAGAAAGATGCTGATTCAACAGAAAAGGCAAATAAGAACAAACCGGTTCTTGTAGCTAAAAAAGACAAAGATGGGAACCAGATCAAAGATGAAAAAGGTGGTTTGGTATACTTCAATGAAAAGACGAAGGAAGACACGATCATTGCTGCGAAAGTAAAAGTTCCTTCCAATGTACTTGTAAAAGGAGAAATCGTTCGTCTGGAATCGGAAAAATTGATTGTTGATCTCTCTACAAAAGGTGGGATTGTTTCTGCTGTTCAATTGAAAGAATACGAATCATACGTAGACTTTGCAAAAAAAGACGGGAAGATTACACCACTTTACCTGTTTAAAGACGGAGATCATAAAAATCAGTTGATTTTCAATATTGCCGGAAACAAATATGTGACGGGGAATAAAGAATTCGAAATCGTTTCAAAGTCAAAACACAAAGTCGTATTCAAACACGATGTGGCAGATGGTTCGATCATTTACACATACCATTTGAAAGGTGGTTACGACTTAGGGTATACTATCGAAATGAAAGACCTGAACGGGAAAGTATTGCCGAATTCGGTCATGCTCGACTGGCAAATGGAAATGCTGCGTTCGGAAAGACTGCTTTCTGAGCAACGTAAAGTATCTACTATTTGCTACGAATCTGCGGATGGAAAATTAGACTGGAACAGCGAAGTTGCCGAAAGTTACAAAGTTGCCGAAACAGATATGAAATGGGTGGCTTACAAACAAAGCTACTTCTCCTCTATTTTGGATGCGGATAACGGTTTTAAAGTGAAAGGGACTAAATTTACTTCTACCAATTACAAGGAAGGTTCCGATCAATTCTTTACACACATTCGCAAGTACCGTTCCCGATTGAATTTGGGGATGCAATCGGTGAAAGACGGAAAGGCAAGCTTTTCCTGGTATTTCGGACCGAACGATTACCACACATTGGCGGCATACGACAAAGATTACGATGATATTCTAAACCTTGGTTGGGGAATTTTCCGCTGGATTAATCTATACGCAGTTCAACCGGTATTTACTTTCTTTATCAATCTGGGAGTAAATGCAGGCCTTGCCATCTTATTGTTAACAATCATTTTGAAATTGGTTTTGATGCCGGTTCAATGGAAAATGTTTGTATCATCTGCTAAGATGCGTATCCTGAAACCGCAGATCGACGAGATCAATGCGAAGTATCCGAATAAAGAAGATGCAATGAAAAAGC
This sequence comes from uncultured Fluviicola sp., assembly GCA_966212075.1. Lineage (GTDB taxonomy): Bacteria > Bacteroidota > Bacteroidia > Flavobacteriales_D > Crocinitomicaceae > Fluviicola. The sequence goes on along the minus strand of CBIHOM010000004.1, from coordinate 92,999 downwards.
AAATGGATATGATGGCGCTTTATCGTGCTTCAGGAGCTTCTCCCCTGGCCGGTTGTGTACCGATGTTGTTCCAGATGCCGATCTTGTTGGCGGTTTTCCGTTTCTTCCCGGCAACTTTTGATTTAAGACAACGCGGATTCCTTTGGGCAGACGATTTATCTTCATTCGATTCAATCTGGGATTTCGGAACATACATTCCGTTATATGGTAACCACATTTCCCTGTTTACATTGTTGATGGCGGTAACAACGTTGGCTTATACACATTTGAATTCGTCAAACATGACACAGCAACAACAACCGGGAATGCCGAATATGAAAATCATTATGTACATGTTCCCGATCATGATGATCTTCTTCTTCAATAACTATTCTTCAGGGTTGAGTTATTATTACTTTATCTCTACATTGATGACGATTGTCCTGATGTTTGTGATTAAGCGTTTCTTCGTGGATGAAGAAAAACTGAAGGCAAAAATGGCAGAAGCACAAGTAAATTCCGCTAAAAAAGGAACAGCTGCTCCTAAAAAGAAATCCAGTTTCATGCAGCGTTTGGAAGATGCTCAAAAAGCTCAGTTAGAACAGGCAAAAAACAGGAAAAAGAAGTAATCGAAATAATTTCAAAAAAAACAGAAGGGGCACAATTAATTGTGCCCCTTCTGTTTTTATCGGCCTCTTCCCCGGCCTCCGCCTCCACCATTCGAAGGCCGGATAACCGGTCGGTTTTGTGGAACTTGTCTCTGTGGTTGCGCTTGTCTTTGCGGCATTTGTCTCTGCGGTTGTGGCTGAACCCGTTGTGGATTCCGTTCTACAGGTCGTGGTTGCGGCGCTGTAGTTGGATTCCTTTTTACCGGTTCAACAGTTCGCGTATTTCCCTTGTTATTATTTCGAATTGCATCATTATTGTCGCGGACAATTGGTCTTGGTGCGTCTCTTTTAATCGTTTTCGGTTCCGAATTAGTTGACGGACGAACTGCATCTTTTCTGACCCCGTTCACTCTACCATTCGCAGGTTGAGCATTTTTGGTGTCAACCCGTCCTTTAGAGCCGTTTGCAGATTGATTACTTAAAGACCTTGCTTTGTAAGCGGCTTGTTGTGATGCGTAACGCGTTCTTATTGTTGGGCTGTTTGATCTGTTACTTACATAAACAGCGTGTGCCTGAGGAACAGAATACACAGTCGTGTACTGGCACCAGCCGTGATATGGATACATGCGTTGATAATAAACAACATAATAAACCGGTCGCCAGGGATACCACCACGATGGATAATAATCCCAGTAATAAGGGGAGTACCATGGATCGTAGAACGGATCATAAATGTATTGGACACATGGCCAATACCACACGTTTACGAATACGAGGATCGGTGATGAAAGTGTTGCAGGACCACGTGACCGTTTGATCTCTTTTTCATCAACCGGTTCCATGATCTTTTCTTCACCATACAAGGTTTCATTCCCAATGATCTGTAATTGTGCCTCAGAATCTGAGCGTTTCTCAATAATGATTGCCGCTACGTCCTGCGTTTCGTTTTTGTTGATTGGAATTTGCAGTAAAATGGCATGGTTATTCCCATCCTTTTTGTCGACTACCCGGATATAATCAATTTTATTGTTCCCATCCAAATCCAGGTTATTCACCTTGCTGGACTCCGTATTCAATTTCTTTTCGAAGGCTTCCAGGTTTTTGGATTCCTTGAATAAATTAAGTGCTGCCTGTAAATCGAAATTATCTCCGGGCATACCGGTACTGTCACTTTCCTGAGCGAATGTGTTGAATGATAACCCGGTTATCAAGATCAACCCCAAATAAACTAATCGTTTCATATCAAGTGTTTTACTTACTTAATAAGATAACAAAATTGATACCGGAGTTTACTGTGTTAACTATTATTGTGATAGTAAACCGGATTGTCCTGTCGAGTTTAATCGATGAAGTGTAACGAAATTGATAAAGTATCGAGACAAGGACATTTAGCCTGTGTTCTCGATACCTTCGTACTCGAACGGACAGGCCTTATTTAGTACTTCGTAACTTAATAAAATCCTGGATCTTATCATTTTCTATCAGTACTGCAAGGTTGTACTGGCTTAATTTCCATTCTTTTCCGATCTTGACCAGGACTCCACTCCCCCTGCAATCTTTCATCCAGGTATTGATCTTTTCATCAAACCATGCAAATTTTCCATCTTTGGAGATTTCAATGTGACGCTCAATCTTCCGGAAATCCCACCCTTTCCCCTGGTCAAAATAAGGTTTGCAAAACCCTCCGAATTCCTCCTTGTTCCAACGCTCCGTCGGGTCAGTTCCCAGGAAAATAAAATTATCTGCCATGAACCCAAAGTAATTGGTGTAATTCGCTTCAGCGGCAGCTTTGTGCCAATTGTCGATCAGTTGATCAATCTTTTCTGTTTCTGTTGGTTTCGGGGGAACAAATGCAGTTGCAATAAAGAAACCTATAAACAGGACTGGAATAAGTTTTAATGTTTTCATAAGCGATAAAAAAAATACCGTCAGGACCAGGTCGAGACGGTATTTATGATACAAATTGTAAACTAAATTACTTTTTAACTTTTGCCTGGCACATTTTTACAGCAGCAGAGATATCGATTACTCCACCTGTTGTAGAAAGTGTTCCGAAGTCTACGGAAGTTCCTGTTCCAGGAGCGGGGATCATAGTTCCCTTGTATTGTTTCGCAGAAGCCAACATGATATCTTTAATTTCTTTCATTGTTAATGAAGGGAAGTAAGATTTCAACAAAGCGGCAACTCCCGACACCATTGGGGCAGCCATGGAAGTACCCTGAAGGATTTTATAATCACTTTGAGGAACAGTGTTGTAAATCTCAAATCCGGGAGCAAAAATATTCACCTGGCGTGGGCTGTAGTTTGAGAAAGCAGCAGCAAGGTACTTTTTGTTTCTTGTAGATGCTCCTACGCAAAGGTACATGTCCAATGGTTTGGATTGGAATGAATATTCGTTTGTAGGGAAATTCGGGTTTTCATCCAGGTTTACACCGTCGTTTCCAGCAGCATGAACCAATAAAACTCCTTTGGAATCAGCATAAGCCATTGCATCGTACACTTCTTTCTGGTGTTTTGAATAAGCTTTACCAAAGGACATGTTAATGACAGAGGCCCCATTGTCAACCGCATAGCGAATAGCCAAAGCAACATCTTTGTCCTGCTCATCTCCATTCGGAACTGCACGTAATGACATCAAACGAATGTTTTGAGCCACACCATCACCACCTAATTCATTGTGTCTTGTTGCTCCGATAATACCTCCTACGTGAGTACCATGCAATGCATCCGGCCCTTCGACATCGCTATTTCCATAATGAATATCATTGAAATCGTCCGGGTCGTCGCCGATGAACTGACGATCATTGTAATCCAGGTTCAATTGGTAGTTTGCGCTGGCATTAAATTGCTGAATAGCTTCTTTGAGAGCATCTTCAGTCAATTGACCGTTTGCAATGTACTTTCCGATTTGTTTCAATTGAAGATCTTGAGGGGATTCAGCTTTCCACTCATCTACATCCTTTTCAGTGAAGTTCTCACCTAATTTTTCTACCAATTTAGCTTTCAGCATCGGGAACATTTGCTCCAATTGCGTGTATTGCTCCAAAGCACCAAGATTTTCCTGGCGTTCTGCTTCAATTGACTTTAAAAGCTCTTTATATCTTGCGTAATCAGCTTTCTCTGCTGTTGAAATATCAGACTCGGATTTGTCTTTGAACTTCGCGTGTAACTCAGCACAAATACGTGTTTTTTCCAGGCGTGCAAAATCCTGGTTTTGTCCGTCCGGGCTACCAAGGAAGTTCCAGCCGTGAACATCATCTATGTAACCGTTCTTATCGTCGTCAATTCCATTATTTGGAATTTCATCTTCATTTGTCCAGATCTTCCCTTGTAAATCTTTGTGCTCAACATCGATTCCTGAATCAATAACCGCAACAACAACCGTTGTAGATTGCTGTTTTTTCAAAGTAGAATAAGCCTTTTCGGTATTCATTCCTGGAGTTGGGCCATTATACCAGTTTTTGATCTCTTCTACTTTCTGACCATAAATGAAGTTCATTACACCTACAGAAAACAGGGCAAATGACAATGTGAGAATTCTTTTCTTCATGACTATCTAATTCTTTTTTTTGATGGGAATACAATTCCTTTTAAACAAATATCTTAATTTGCAGAAAGATATTTCGAGTATTCTATATTAAAGGTTTAAAAAAATGTTCATAGGAAAACTACTACAACAAGCGGTGAAAGTAACTAAAATATTATTCATAGCAGGATTAATTTTTCTTAATTCGATGCACGGTTTTGCACAAACCGATAATTTCCGGTTCAAGAAATTATTGGAAGAGCAACCGGGGATTCCTGTTGCCTTTGCGGTTACAAATTCAGGTAACCTGGATGCTTTGCTGGCGGATAAAGAAATCTCCGTGAAACAAGTAACCCGTGAGTGGATTTATATCCAGGCAAAACCAAGTTGGATTAAGACAGCTATGGATTCCAAAGTGATCAAATCTTTTTACCTGGAGTTTTCGTTACCAAAAGCCTTAAACGATTCCACATTGGTAAAGCACTTTGTAAAACCGGTTCACCAGGGCTTAGGAGGTTTACAAACTCCTTTTAAAGGAAAAGATGTGATTGTTGGTTTTGTAGACCAGGGATTGGATTACAATCATGCGGATTTTAAAGATATCAACGGAAATACCCGTGTGCTTTATTATTGGGACCATACCCTCCCAGTTGCTGCAAACACACCACAACCTTATGGTTACGGCCAGTTATGGACTGCTGCTGATATTCAGGGAGGTACCTGCGGAAGTATGGAGGAATCTTCTGCTCACGGAACTTCTGTTGCAGGAGCCGGGGTTTCAAGCGGATTAGCCAATGGGAAAGAAACCGGAATGGCACCAGAAGCGAAGATCATTATTATCGAAACAAATTTCAATTTACCCAACTGGACCATGACCGTTGCCGACGCTTGTGACTTTGTATTTAAAAAAGCAGATGAATTAGGGCTTCCGGCAGTTGTTAATTTGTCAGTGGGATCATATTTGGGAAGTCATGACGGAACGGACCCGGCAGCTGTATTGATGGACAACCTGTTGGATGAAAAAGACGGGCGAATCATCGTGTGTGCAGCAGGAAACTCAGGTGCCTGGGGAAAATACCATGTTCACGGTGATGTGGATGCAGATACTTCGTTTGTTTGGGTACAACCGAATCCGGGAAGTCAATTAGGTGCGAATACCGTTTACCTGGATGTGTGGACAGATCTTTCGGATGCGGGATGGAGCTATTCCTGGGGAGCAAATTTGTCGTCCGGAAGTTTTGAAGAACGTGCCGAACTGGTTTACCGTGCTGCAAATACAGGTGTTGGTACTACCATTAAAGATACCCTTTGGAACGGATCGAACCGCATTGCAACATTGGAGATCTATCCTGAAATTGTCGGACCAAACTTACACCTGGAATTTTACTTCACGCATGTGGACTCAACTTCCTATCTCTATGCCTTTAAAACAAAAGGATTAGGGAGCTATGACGCCTGGAGCGGCTCCGCAGCAATTGCTTTAAATGATATGTTGAGTTCGGGTCTTCCTTCTACCGGTGTTTATCCGGATATACAACACTATCATATGCCGGATACTTTACAAACGATTGTTTCATCCTGGAACTGTTCTCCCAAGGTTGTTACCGTTGGAAATATCCGAAACCGCTACAGTCATATTGATAATAACGGGAATACCTATTTGCCAAATCCACCGAACTATACGGCTGTTGGCCAGCTGACACCGGCCTCTTCCAAAGGCCCGACAAGAACCGGGCTCATTAAACCGGATGTGGTTGCGTGCGGAGATGTCTCTTTAAGTGCCGGGCCGTTTTGGTTATTAAATGACCCCGGATTTAATGCGGCAATGTCAAACGACGGTTTGCACGTAAGAAATGGCGGAACTTCCATGGCGTCTCCTGTTGTTGCCGGAATTGCGGCACTTTACCTTGAAAAATGTTCCAAAGGAAATTATCAAAGCTTCCTGGATGCGCTTCATTCAACTGCGTTTACCGATATGTTTACGGGTACCATTCCGAATAATGCTTACGGATATGGAAAAATTCACGCACTGAACCTGATGCTGCAATCGAACTTTACGAATACCATTGCTTTGGATTCCTTGTTTTGTCCGGGAGACAGTGCCATTTCAACTGCTTCTATTCCGGGATATTCCATTCAATGGATGAATGGAGATACCACTTTGAATTCCGTTATGACCACTTCGGGTGATGTTTATTTTACCGCTTACGATCAAAACGGATGTGTTTCCTATTCAGATACACTTTCTGTTGTTGCGCTTTCTGCCCCTCCTGCTCCGGTAATTTATGTAAGCGGGACGTTACTCTCAACGGATCCTTATCCGGATTTACAATGGTATGAAAACGGAGTTGCTATTTCCGGAGCTACCGGAACGACTTATACGATTACTTTACCTTCCTCCTCTTTCTTTACTGTTTCAAGAACAAGCACAGACGGATGTGAAGTTTTTTCACAACCTTACAATCCTTCGTTAGGAATTGATGAGTTGACGGATCAAATTCATGTTTACCCGAATCCGACCCAAGGGAACATTACCATCGACACTTCCATTCCGCTAACAGGTATTCAAGTAATTGATGTTCAGGGAAGAACGGTTAAATCAATTTCAAACGGAAAACATGAAATTTCTATTTCAGAATTGGAAAACGGTACATATTATTTAATTATTCACACAGATGTTCAATACTTTCAAGTGAAAATTGTGAAGAATTAAAAAGAAGCAGTATTTTTGGCTCAAATAATTAATCGAATGAATTTAACAGGTATCATTGCTATTTCAGGAAAACCAGGACTTTATAAAGTATTGGCACAAGGTAAAAACAACATCATCGTAGAATCGTTGGAAGATAAAAAGCGCGTTCCTGCGTATGCTTCAGACAGAATTTCCGCTTTGGATGATATTTCTATCTATACCTATGACGATGACAAACCTTTAAAGGAGATCTTTACTTCAATTTTTGAAAAAGAAAAAGGAAAGGAAACGATTTCTCACAAAGAAGATCAAAATAAGCTGAAGGCTTATTTGATCGAGGTGTTGCCTAATTTCGACCAGGAACGTGTATATGCTTCTGATATCAAGAAAATCTTCCAATGGTATAATTTGTTGTTGAAAGCAGGGGCATTGGTGCCTGAGGAAAAAGAAGAAAAAGAGGCAGCACCTGCAAAAGAGAAAAAAGCAACAAAAACTGCTGCCAAGAAAGAAGACGCTGAAACAAAAGAAGAAAAAGCACCTGCAAAAAAGGCTCCGGCTAAGAAAGCAGCAACTCCAAAAGCTGCAACCGCAAAAGCACCTGCAGCGAAGGCTCCTGCAAAAGCTTCTGCGAAAGCAACAAGTGCCAAAAAAGTTGCTGCACCTAAAACAGGTTCATCACGAGGAAAATAAGATTCCAAAATATTTCATAAAAAGTAGGGGTAGAAAATTTTCTGCCCCTACTTTTTTTATTTTTGTTTTATGAGAAAATTTGTTTCAGCCGACTTCAATTGCGAAAGTTGGAAATCCGTAGAATCGTATCTTTCAGATCTTCAAAACCGGGATATTTCTTCCAAAGAATCCTTTAAACGATGGTTATCCGATAAAAGTGAACTGGAAGCTGTACTGGAGGAAAATATGGCATGGCGCTATATCAAAATGACGATCAATACACTGGATGAAAAGTTAACAGAATCATACCAGTTTTTTGTAACGGAAATTCAACCGAACCTTGCTCCTTTCGAGGATTCTTTGAACCAAAAGATGATGGCTTCCCCCTTTGTAAAGGAATTAGCTGAAGATAAAGCATATGCGATCTATTTCAGAGGAGTTCAGTCTGCCTTGGAATTGTTCCGTGAAGAAAACATTGCACTTGAAACAGAATTGAGCACGTTGAGTCAACAATTCGGAGCTATTTCAGGTAAGCAAATGATTACGTATCAGGGAAAGGAGTTGACCATGCCGCAAGCTGCCAATTTTCTTAAAGACCCGGACGAGAATGTTCGTAAAGAGGTATATGATTTAATTACGGCCCGCAGACTACAGGATCGTGATGCGCTCGATGACTTATTTAATCAATTGATCCAACTGAGAAACCAGGTGGCAAAAAATGCCGATTGTTCGGATTACCGTGAATACAAATTCAAGGCATTGGGCCGATTCGATTATACAGTGGAAGATTGTTTGGCTTTTCACGATGCAATTGAGAAATTAATTGTTCCGATCGTGAAACAGTTGAACTTAAAAAAGCTGGAAAAATTAGGTAAATCCAAATTGAAACCCTGGGACATGGAAGTTGATCCGGACGGTTTAGCACCATTGAAACCATTTCAAAACGGTGAAGAATTATTGGATAAATCGATCACAGTTTTCCAAAAGCTGGATACCTATTTCGGAGATTGTCTGAAAACAATGAAAAATGGCGGCTTTCTTGATTTGGATTCGAAAGTTGGAAAAGCTCCGGGAGGATACAACTACCCGCTTTATGAATCGGGAATACCGTTTATTTTCATGAATGCTGCCGGAGCTCAACGTGATTTGACGACCATGGTCCACGAAGGTGGGCATGCTGTCCATTCATTCCTGAGCCGTGACCTGGAGTTGACCGGCTTCAAATCATTGCCTTCGGAAGTGGCGGAATTAGCTTCAATGTCAATGGAATTATTGACAATGGAACTTTGGAACGAGTTTTACACCGATGCTAATGATTTACGACGCGCTAAATTGGAGCAATTGGAGTCGGTGGTAAAAGTATTGCCATGGATTGCTCAAATTGATGCCTTCCAACATTGGATTTATACTCATCCTACACATTCAACAGCAGAAAGGACACAGGAATGGCTTCGTTTAAGTAAACGATTCGGAACAGGATTGGTAGATTATGAAGGATATGAAAATGTCCTGGAAAGTTCCTGGCAAAAGCAATTGCATTTGTTTGAGGTTCCTTTTTACTACATCGAGTACGGGATTGCACAATTGGGTGCTTTGGGTGTTTGGAGTAATTACAAAAAGAACCCTTCAAAAGCTTTGACGGATTATAAAAACGCACTCTCATTGGGTTATACGAAATCCATTCCGGAAATCTATGAAACAGCCGGGTTGAAATTTGATTTCTCCCAGTCTGCGCTGGAGGATATCAGTAAGAACTTAATGGATTCGATCAATGCGTTGAATTAAGAACAGATTGAATATAACTCGGGGTTCGTGATTAATCACGAACCCCGCTTTTTTGGAACAAGTTTATCTGCAAATCGATTCAGGTTTTGCTTGAACCACTGTCCTGCGGGTTTTTCTACATAGTATGTAATTCCTGCAGCAATCAGGATACATACCGGAAGAGCAATCAAAAATGCCGCGACGTAATAATTGATCCCCCATTTCATCAGGTTGGGAATGAGAAAGTAGATTGAGAAATACTGGTGGATCAGGTACAAAGCGAAGGATACTTTTCCAAGAAACAGTGTTCCTTTGGTTACGATAAAGTGCAATTTCCCAAATACAAAAAGAAAGAACAACACATAATAAACAGCTAATACGGCCTTGTATTCCCCATGTGAAATGTAGTAGTTTGCTCTCCCCGTTTTGGTGAACAACAATACCTGCAGCAGGTAACACCCGATAATCAAAAGAATATTCAGCAGTTTGTTTTCTTGTTTTGTAAATATTCGATAGAACAAAATTCCGGAAACAAACAAAGGCAGCGATTGTGCTAGTGGAAAATTCTTGAAGTAAGCCATTGAAAACGGCTGGAACCAATGAAATTCGGTAAGTATTGTCCCCAGTAAAACCAAAGGAATCAAAATAGCTACAGCACTTTTCAGGGATTTGGTCAGGAACAAATAGAGCATCACCAAATAGAAAAGCATTTCGATGATCATGGTCCAATAAGGTCCGTCCAGGTCATCAACTCCAAAGTAGTATTGAAACATCGTTAAGTTGTAAAAGAAATCGTGAGTCGGTAAAGGCGTTTGTGGGTTTGCTCCGAAACAGTATTTATTGAGACAGATAATGCCGAAAGTGAAAATAACAGCTGTCCAGTAAGTCGGGTAAAGCCTGCTGAAGCGGTTAATAACGAATTGGTAACCGGATTGAATGCGTTCCAGGCTCATGGTGATAACGAATCCACTGATAATAAAAAACAGGTCTACACCAGTCACGCCGCACTTGGTAAACTTTAATAGGTTCGGGTTGAGCAGGGAAAAATGGAATACAAGTACAATAAGAGCTGCAATTCCCCTCAGCGCATCAAGTTCCTGTATTCGGTTGATCGAATGATCTTCTTTTCCGGAAGAACCTACACCCGTAAAAAGCAACATTTAGATTACGCTCCGATTACCCTGCGTAAATCACTGATCTGTGATTCCCAGAGCCGGACGATCTCGTCTTTTTCTGTTCTTTCGGCAAAATCCGAAACTGTCAGGATCACTACTTTTGTCATGGGATCAATGGTATATTTCATTTCGAAGAATGTTTCCAAGTCATCTTCTTCATCGTTCAACCATTGCCATTTAATATATTCTCCGGCTTTTTTGGAGATTAGTCGCGCTTGTTCCTCACTTCCATCCCAATGAAAGGTATACATATCATCCTTTACAATAACGTCATCGGCAAACCATTCGCTCAATCCATCAGGTGTTGACAGTAATTTATCCAGAACCCGTGGTGAGGTTTTTAATACATATTCCAATTCGAATTGTTCCTTTTTTGTCATAGTAGTTTAATAATGTTAACTTCGCGCCGAAAAATCATTTTCGAAATATACACATTTCTTTCATGGCGTTAGTACATTCATTTGAAAAAAACGGAAACAAGCTCTTCAAATACAGAGGACAAATTCCTGTTATTTTATTCGTTTTAGCAATTCCTGTAATTTATTTTACAGATGTTCAATGTATTATGGACGATTCGCGCTGGTACTACATTTGTACCGGAGCAGCAATTGCTATGTCAATTTTAGGACAGGTAATCCGTGCTATTGCTATCGGAACGAGTAATAAAAATACTTCAGGGAGAAATACCCAGGAACAGGTTGCAGAAGCTTTGAATACAAAAGGGATTTATTCTACGGTTCGTCACCCGCTTTATTTAGGGAATTATTTCATGTGGATCGGAATTGTGTGTTTTACATTCAATATTTATTTCATCATTATCGTCAGCCTGTTGTTTTGGATTTATTACGAGCGAATCATGTTTGCGGAAGAACGATTCCTGGAGCGTAAGTTCGGTGATAGTTATGTGAATTGGTCGAATTCTGTTCCGGCTTTCTGGCCAAGCATGAAAAACTATATCAAAGGAGATATTCCTTTCTCTATGAAAACCATTTTACGTCGGGAGTATTCCGGGATCTCAGCAACTGTTTTGGGCTTTGTTTTCGTAGCGGGAATCCGTGAATATTTCATGACATGGACTATTGCAAACCCATTATGTTACGTTTATTGGATTGCAGGTGCATTGCTGTTTAGCTTGATTTTCAAGTTACTAAAGCACAAGACAAAAGTTTTATACGAAGAAGACCGTTCATAGTCTTGCACAGAAGAAAAAAGTAACTATATTTGCACCGCCTTTCAGGGATAGGCACTAAAGAAAACCTGGCGAGATAGCTCAGTTGGTTAGAGCGCAGGATTCATAACCCTGAGGTCCCGAGTTCAACTCTCGGTCTCGCTACAAAGCCCGGCATTACGCTGGGCTTTTTGTTTATTGTTATTTATGGTTCCCGAGTTCATCCCGATAGCTATCGGGACTCGGTTTCGCTACAAAGTTCAGCGTAATGTTGGGCTTTTTCTTTTACCCTTTTTATTTCCCGCAGAAGGACACAGAGTTCGCAGAGTGGTTTGGAAAAATGATTTGTTAATAATTGTATAAGTAGGGATCTTAATGTCAAATTCATGAGAAGATGATGTGTTTTAGAAGAATAAAAGATATTAGCTTCTGGTTTTACATAATCTCAATTCTAATTACAGTATTAGGATACTAACTTTTTTGGAGTTAGACGTCAATTAAAAATTATATAGTTTTGACTCCCTAGTCTTTCACCACCAAATCGTACTTTGTCAGCAACCCCAGTAATCCATTTGAAGAGAAAATAGTCTTTTTGATCCGGTTGCGCTCCGGGTTGATCTCAAAATTGATAGCCGTGCTGAAATCCGCTTTATCCAGGATGCTGCGGTCAAAGATGGTTCTTGTCAAATCACAGTTGATGAATCGTGCCTGAGCCAGATCGGCTTCGGAGAAATCCACTTCTTTGATCATACAATTTGTAAAAACAGTATTCTTCATTTTCTTAGAGTGAAACGTAGCATAATCCAGGCTGCAATCCGTGAATTTAACTGAAAACAAAAAGTCGTTGCAGGCGCTGAAGTCTACTCCAACGATCTTACAATCCTTGAAATGCACATCTTTTACCCCGGAATATTTTAGAACCGTCAGCGAAAAGTTACAGCTTTCGAATTTGCAGTCCACGAAATCAATGTTGCTGAAATTGCTTTTAGTGAAATCACAATCTATAAATACGCAATTGCTGAATTCATTATTGATCAGTTGTTTATTGGAGTAATTAACCTTATTGAATGTTTTTCCTTCGTGCAGTTTCATGTTTTGGATATCAGGATACTAAGACTTCAAAGTTTCAGGACTGAAATCTCCCCTACTTTAGCCTTTATTTTCATCAAATTTAAGCATTGAAACCGAGTCGGGATCACAGCTTTGCATTTTGATCCTGATGGCTATCGGGACAGCATTCATAATTAGTCAGTTTCTTCATGGAAACCGGTTTCATAAAGTATATCGATATCTTTCTGAAACTATTCTAATATACCTTTGCCACAAAACACAGAAAGATGAACTTAATAGACACATTAAACTGGCGATACGCCGTTAAACGCATGACCTCTGAAAAAGTATCAGACGATAAAGTAACTGAAATATTAGAAGCAATCAATCTTACGGCAACTTCTGCGGGTATGCAGCCTTTCAGAGTGCTTGTGGTATCAAATCCGGAGATCAAGGAGAAATTACAAGCGGCTTCATTTAACCCGCAAGTGAAGGAATCTTCTCACCTTTTGGTTTTTGCTTCTTACACACATGTTTCCCAAACCCACGTGGATGAATATATCGAACTGGTTGCTAAAACACGCGGTATTCCGGTAGAAAGCTTAAATGATTTTAAAGAGAAATTATCAGCATTTGCAAGCATGCCGGAAGAATTTGTAAAAACCTGGGCGGCTAAACAAGCTTACATTGCATTGGGTACGGCCATTGTTGCCGCAGCGAACTTAAAAGTAGACAGCACACCGATGGAAGGATTTGACAATGCTGCTTTCGACGAAATTTTAGGCCTGAAAGAAAAAGGACTCCAATCTGCTGTGATCCTGGCATTGGGATATAGAGATGAAGAAGCGGATTTCCTGGCAAAAGCTAAGAAAGTGCGTATTCCTTTGGATGAATTGACGATTACCCTGAACTAATAACCTACAATAACCAGCTCAAAAATGAAAGAGTCCGTTGCGGCACGGCGGGCTCTTTTAGTAAACCTGAGCCGTGACGTAATCCCGATAGCTATCGGGATGCGTTATTACGTCAAATCTTCCGATCGCTATTTCTTCAGATTATTGATGCTGTTTGATGATTTCAACCAGGTGATTCGACTGCACTACTCCGGATTGTCTCCAAACCAGGTTCCCGTTTTTGAACAGAAGCAGAGTCGGAACACTTTTTATTTGGTATTTCTGCGCTGCATGTGGATTTTTATCGATATCCACTTTCAGTACCGAGGCCGAATCCCCTACTTTAGATTTCAGATCGTCCAAAATTGGAGCCATTGTTTTACACGGTCCGCACCATTCGGCGAAAAAGTCAACCAAAACGGGTTTATCGGAATTTATAATTTCAGAAAAAGATGCCATAACTTGTTTATTTAAAGTTAGAAAATTAGGATGAGTCAGAAAATCGCATTCTTCCAATAATTGTTAATGAGTGACGAATTTCATTTATGGATTTTTTGTTGAAGGCTCATCCATCCACCACCATTGTAAACTTCTTTAAATCCTTGTGACACCAACAGGTTTTTTGCAGATGCACTTCTCATTCCCGATGCACAGCAAGTAATAACCGGCCTGTCCTTTTTGATTTTTGAAAGGTTTTCTGAAATAAGCGATAAAGGAATGTTGATAGCTCCTTTAATATGTCCTGTACTGAATTCAGTTGAGGTTCGCACGTCAATGATTTGCGCATTCCTGTTCATTAACTCATTGAAATCTGTTTTGGAATTCAATCCCAGAAGCTTTTTTAAATAGTTCATCGTCTGATTAGTTTTAATAATTTGCATTTACATCCAGCCAGCTGCCACCATTCATACAGTCGATTCCATGACTTTGAAGAAAAAGAGCCGCCTGGGCGCTTCTCTGTCCGCTTGCGCAGCATAAAATAATCGGTTGCCGTAACTTCCTGATGTCATCTATACGACCAGGGATTTCCTGAATGGGAATATTGATGCTGGAAGCTACATGTCCTCCCTGGTATTCTGCATGTGTACGAACATCAATGATTGTTTCTTTCATTTGTAATTTTTATTTGAATTAATTTAAAACTGCTAAAAAGGAGTCCTCCGATAAAGGAACCGTATAACACACTATTTACGGGTTTTGAAGTAATTGCACAGCCATTTGTGCAACCGTAGAAATGGTAATAAACATATCCTGCGATTCCACCAATGAAAATCCCGATAATCACTAATAGGTATTTCTTTAAAAAGGGTTTCATTTACTTTTCTTTGTGATTATTCCGAGTAAAATGGTACAAAGGATAAAATCCTACAAAAGCAGTAAGTAAAAAAATGATTGCTATGGCAAGGGCAATAACCGTGATTGCTCCGGAAAGGTAACCTGAAAAGTAAAGAACGATAATCGCAATGGTAAGTAAGATCCGGAGGATACGGTCAGTCATGTGCATGTTTATTTTCATATTCACTTGTTTTTACAAAGTTGAGCTATTAAAAATTCTTACACAGTGACTTTTGTCACAAATCGTTTAATAATTTAATCTGGTTTCGGTACAGGACAACTTTTTTATCTTGTTCCAATCGTTTTAATAAACGCGAAATAACTTCACGTGAACTGGAAAGATCTATTGCAATTTGTTCGTGAGAAATATTGATCACTTTGGAATGAACTGTACGGGATCTTTCTTTCAGATAATGTACCAGGCGTTCGTCTAAACGCTGAAAAGCAATCTGATCGATCATGGTCAACAATTCGTTAAATCGCAAGCGTATGGTTCTCATAATGAAATTTTTCCAGGATGGGTATTTTACCATCCATTCATCCATTACAGTAATGGGAATAGTAAGTATCTCGGAGTCCTCCTCTGCAACGGCTTTTACTTCACTGGAATGTTGTTCCATGCAACAGGTAAATGTCATTGCGCAACTTTCATTGGGGTGAACGGAATAAAGAAATAGTTCATGACCTTCTTCGTCGATCCTGGAAATTTTCAATGTTCCGGAGAGTACGATTGGAATTACCCGTACAATTTGCCCTATGTCCAATAAAGGTTCACCTTCTTTAAGCTTAACGGTCTTGGCTATTTCCTTAATTTCTTTTATCAGTGCAGCTTCAAAGAGTTCAGAGAACCTGTCAAAAGTATTCATGTTGCTCATAATTTATCTGATTCCGGCTTCCTCTTTTCTTTTACATCATTGCTAAACATGACTTACTTTAGACTGCTCAATCATGAAATCCATTCCTGCAACATGAGCCAATACAAGCATTCGTTTTCCCAGAATAAAATTCGAACGGGCAATATTTACAAGAATATTCAGCAAACATTCGCTGTCTTCTTTTTTCAGTTTATCTAAGTTTTTTAAAACAATCACCAAACCAGTTCCACTAATTTCAATATCTTCCATGCAATCGTTCAATGCATCCAGGTTGTTCCGGAAATAAGATGGAAAGTGAAAGTATTCGTTGAATTGAGTGAGTAGATTGCTTATTCCATGACAATTGAATTCAGCGATTATGTATCCGGCCTTATTGAGCCAATCCTGATCTTTTCCCAGTTCACCGTTGCTTTTGTAGAAGAAGATCCAACCGTTTACAATTATCTTGTAATCGACTTGTTGATGGCGTTCCGGTACTTTTCTAAATGTGCTCAATGTTATGATTGACTTATGAGCTTGCAATTTACATAGTAAAAATAACATAAGTGTTATTCCTGCACAGGACAAGTTTAAAAATCAGGGGCTCCTCTCAATGATACATTGTGTGAAAATATGATCCTATTTGTTCTCGGATCCCTGCATTCCCAAATGGTCCCGGCTCTTTCACGGAGACTCGTGTCATTAATAATTATGACATTTTTTAGCTTTTTCTTGGAGTCGTTGGGTAAAATAAGCATCCGTCCTTCTGCTGCACAATGCATTAATTGGTTCCACAAGAGATCTCTTTGCTCTATTTTGAATATTGGAAACGGATCTGTCAGATCGATAGAATCATTCTTATCCGCATATTCATCAAAAAGCCCGGCAAGTAATTCATTCTGGAAGCTCAAAAAATCAGTTTTGCTGACATAAACAGAGTACCCGGCAGTGTAAAAATGCACGAATCCCTGCTCCTGCCATTCCAGTTTGACAGTAGTTTCTTTCCTTGTTTGACTAAACAGGGATGACGATGTAAACATCATCAAGACTAAAAAAAAGGTAGTGATCTTTTTCATAAGTTTTAACTATTAAATTGTCTTAAATGATGATCTGTGTGTTTATAGGCCAATAAGCCGATTTCTTCTTTGGTCATTTTTCCAAAGAAGTCATGAATAAAAGTTGGATTAGAGTAGTTTTCATACGATTGGATCAGTTGAATCCATTCTGCTTTCTTTTTGGATATATCTCCGTTTGTTTCTTTAATTTTAAATTGTTCGGAAGTTGGAACGCCTTTATCAATAGGTTTATCATCCCTGATCATGCGTTTTAATCCTATTTTACCAAATATTTTCCCGATAAAAACTTGTTTGTATACCGGATTTCCTTTGCCTTGGATCCATTGTTCCCAGGTTGTACAATGCATCAGCATTTGGTAGAGATTCATTTTCCCCCATTGCGCCTCAGCATTTTCCGGTAAATTTTGAATGCGCACAATTAACTCGTTGCGAGTTCCCTCATCAAAAATCGTCTTCATAAGCATAGTTGAATTTAGCGTTTATTATCGATGAAACCAAAAAAAATAACGATTAAAATTGGCATGAAAGTTGTTAAGAAATAAACTTTATGTTATATTACTTATTTAAACACTTAAATCAATTCAAATGAAAAAAACACCTGTTTTTTTTGCCCTGTTTGCCTTATTTCAGGTAAACGCGCAATACCGGATTACACTTGATTTTAACAAAGCATCCGGATTGATCAATGCCAATGGATTTTTCTTCAGGGATTTAACAAATGGGCTCGCAACTTATCAGCCGGATAAGTATTCCTCACTAACGGCTATTTTTCAAACTTCTTTTTCGGCATCCGGTAAAGACATGAACAACCAGGACAGAATGTCTGTTACGACATACGATGCGTCTGATTTTACCTGTGGCCCGATTGCTACGAACTATTCGGACCCGAATTATGTCAATACATTTAGCAATGTGATCTGGTCGATCAATAAAGCTGAAATTGACCTGCATATTCAAAACTGGAATACAGCGGGTTATGTGGTACCCCCTATTATTCAGCAATGGCCTGGAAATGGGGATGTTTCAAACGGGATGGCAACGAAACTTGCTCCTTATACGGATGCAAACGGAAATGGGATGTATGATCCGCAAAATGGAGATTATCCGGAAATCTTAGGGGATGCAGCCTTGTTTTTGATTATGAATGATCAGAATAACAGCTTTTTTCCGGGTACTTCACCGATGAATATGGAACTTCATTACATGTTTTACCAATTTGCTACTGCAGATCCTTTAAATCAAACCACATTTGTAAACGTCAAAGCATACAATCGCAGTGCAGAGACCTATACTGATTTTAAAATAAATGTATTTAATGATTATGATTTAGGGAATTATGCGGATGATCTGTCTGGTGTAGATGCTTCAAGAAACCTGGCTTATGTTTACAACGGAGACAATATGGATGAAGCGAATGCGGGTCGTCCGGGATATGGAGCAAACCCGCCGGCAATCGGAATGCTTTCTTTAAATCACGCATTGAGTTCCAGTCTCTTTGCCGGCAGTGCTGTCATGCCGAATGCAAACAATGAATTCCTGAACGTAATAAATGGAAAGAACCCGAACGGAACAGCTATTACAAATAATGGTACACCAACAACCTTTCAGTACTCGGATACTTCGGATACCGGTTATAACGAAGTTGCATTGGGTAATCCTCCGGGAGACAGAAGAACTTTTTCAAGTGTTTCCCTGGGAACGTTTGCGCCGAATTCTGTGAAATGTATGGACTTTGCCTGGATTTTTGCCAGAAAAACAACAGGAACCTCATTGTTTAAAAGCGTGGACAGCCTGATGAAAGTGGCTGATTTTGTCCAGGATTTCTATGATAACACCAATCATTGTTTTGACGGAACGCTTCAGGTAACAGCACCAGAACCCGGTCAGTTCGGGATTTATCCGAACCCTTCGAGCGGAGAAATTACGTGTGTCGCAGACCAAAACATTGAACGTATCGAAGTTTGGAATATGGAGGGAAGGTTGATTGAAACAGTTCAATCAATTGAAAAAGAGGTACATTTAGATGTAAATCATCTTGCTACCGGTGCTTACCTGATCAAACTTTCAACAAACAAGGAAACGAAAACACTGCCTTTTTACAAGCAGTAGTATTTAACAAAAAGCCAGCTCAACGAGGTTGATGCTGGCTTTCATTTGAATAAAACCGAATAGTTGTATGGTCATTCCGGTATGTTCCTGATGCTTCACCGCGCTATCGGGAATACTCGAATTGACCGGAATGAATTATACCTTTACTGTATCCGAATGTCCTTTCAATACGGATTCATACAATTCTTCATATAAAGGCAATACTTCCGAAAGTTCAAACT
The DNA here is from genome assembly GCA_966212075.1 of uncultured Fluviicola sp. Taxonomy (GTDB): domain Bacteria; phylum Bacteroidota; class Bacteroidia; order Flavobacteriales_D; family Crocinitomicaceae; genus Fluviicola. Next base: position 73,880 of record CBIHOM010000004.1, on the reverse strand, counting down.
TCTTTGCCTGCTCCAATGCATTTTTACGGAAAATCAGATGTGTTTCCTTGTTTTCCAAAATACGGATCGCATTTTTTGCCATGGAGTCCACATCGCCAACATTGGATGTAAACCCGGAATAACCGTCAATGTTCACTTCAGGAATTCCTCCCGTATTGGAAGAAACGACCGGAACTCCTTCTGCCATAGCTTCCAGTGCCGCCAAACCGAAACTTTCTGTTTCAGACGGTAAAAGGAATAAGTCGCTCAACTCCAGGATCGGGCCGGTTTCGCGTACTTTCCCGATAAATATGATTTTCTGACAGATTCCCAGGTCACGTGCTAATCGTTCTACAATGGCACGATCAGGCCCGTCACCTGCCAACAATAATTTCGCAGGCAATTTTTCCTGTACTTTTTGAAAAACACGAACAACATCCGAAATGCGTTTTACCGGGCGGAAATTCGAAATGTGACACAGGATCAATTCTTCGTCTTTTGCATAATGACGGCGTTTATCCCTATTGATTATAGGCAATTCCGCTTTCGGCTGAATGAAATTGGGAATTACATGAATGTCGCGTTTCGTCTCGAAATGTGCGTAGGTGTCTTTCTTCAAGCTTTCAGAAACAGCTGTAACGGCGTCGGATGCATTAATACAGAATGAAATGACCGGTTCGAAGGAAGGGTCTTTACCCACCAATGTAATATCCGTTCCGTGAAGGGTTGTAATAAACGGAATGTTGATCCCTTGTGCTTTCAGGATTTGCTGTGCCATAAATGCAGCAGAAGCATGCGGAATGGCGTAATGTACGTGCAGGAGGTCCAGACCTTCATATTTCACCACATCCACTACCTTACTGGCCAATTCTGTTTCGTATGGCTGGTATTCAAAAAGCGGGTAATCTGAAAGCTGTACTTCGTGGTAAAAAATGTTCTCGCGGAAACTGCCCAGGCGAACGGGTTGTGAATAGGTAATAAAGTGGACCAAATGTCCTTTTTGAGCAAGGGCTTTTCCCAATTCTGTGGCTACTACACCACTTCCACCAAAGGTGGGATAAAGTACAATTCCTATTTTCATGTTTGTCTGTTTAAGTTGAATCGATCAACGCGAGCTGATTTCATCAAGCAGTTTCTATTTTGATTCTAAAACTGCACTATGTTTGTTTTTTTGTTAACCTGTTTCGACCTGCTAATGTAGGTCATTTATCAGAAGCAGTGCTTCTTCTTACTTCTGTCGTGCTTCAAAAAGCGCTTCATAGATTACACGCTGAATCTCTGTTCGCACGTTCATCTTTGTAATTTTCCAATTGTCTGCATCAGGATAAACCCGGTTTGATAAAAACACGAAGTTCACCTTGTTTTCAGGGTCTGCCCATGTAATGGTTCCTGTAAATCCGGAATGACCGAACGTTGAGGGGGAAACCAAATCGCAGGTAGGACCATTTTTAATACTTACAGTTGGTTTGTCAAAACCAATTCCTCTTCTGTTTCCAGGACAAAATTGGCAAGCTGTAAACTGATCTACAATTTCTTTTTTGATGATCGATTGGTCTCCTATTTGCCCTTTATTCAGCAAAAACTGCATTAAAGCTGCCAAATCGGTTGCATTGGAAAACAAGCCTGCATGACCTGCGACTCCACCCATCATCGCTGCTCCGGGGTCGTGTACGTATCCATGGATCAATTGCTTGCGGAATTCTTTGTCATACTCCGTCGGGACAATTCGTTTCCTGCTGAATTTTTTCAATGGCAGATAGGTCATAGTTTGTAATCCCAAAGGCTGATAGATTTCCTTTTCTACAAACTCGTTTTGCCCCATTCCACTTGTAATTTCAATGTATTTATTGAAAAAATAATAACTCAAATCCGAGTATTCGTAAGATTTTTTGCCGGTCAATGGTGTTTCTACAATGATTTTCAGCATTGTTTTCCAATAGTCATCTTTGATGAAGATATTGTCGGCAACAGCCCGGTTATAGACACCTTTATCCGTTTTGCTGTAAACAGACGGATCTAATTCACCGTTCTCCAATGTCCGCTTGTAAAAGGCGATCCAGGGAGTTAAGCCAGCCTGGTGTGTCAACAGGTCAATTGCTTTCAGGTCAGCATACGGTGTTTCTTTTACGTATTCAGGTACCAACTCGTTGAGGCTGGATCGTTCGTCAAATTTCCCTAGGGTTTTCAAACGCATCAAAGCAGTGGTTGATGAAGCAATTTTCGTAATGGAAGCGATATCATAAATGTGTTCATTCGTAATGCTGTCGCCATTTTCATAGATTGTTGTTCCGTATGATTTTTGGATGACAATCTTTCCGTCGATTGCGACTACGATCTGGCAACCCGGGAATGCTTTTGCTTCAATCGCTTTTGCAACGATGTTGTCTACTTCTTTCAGTTTTTCAGGATTTAATCCCAATTCTTCCGGTTGTGAATACTTTAATCTCCCATTATTCTTCAATTGGATGCCGAACCCGGATTTCCATTGCTTATTGATGTCGGTTGCCAGTTTTCCTTCAATATCAATTGCCCCCATGATTGCCTGAGCTGTTCTTTCCTGGGCTGCAGCTGTATTTTCATACCCGCAAAGAATGGTTTTTACTGCTTTCGGGAATTCCGTTTCAGCCTGAAGTACGAATGGATTTCCAAATAAAACGACTGTCGCTTTGGCATTTTCAGGGAGCAGGTCCAATACCTTTTTCCAGGAACCGAAACCATAATTGTTGCGGGCACGCTGACCATCCGAGTGAAAATCGAGGATGTAATTTGCATCCGGATTTAATTTGATTTCTTTCAATCTTCGGACAGCTTCTTCCGGTGTAAAATATTTATAATGAGTTACTTTTGAGTAATCATTTAAACGATCCCTGAAAGCGGCCGTATGCGTTCCAACAGCGATCCGGATGATTTGTTTGTCCAATCGGTCAATGGGCAAGTTGTTCTCTTCATTTTTGACACATAGCAAGGCTTTTTCATACACCTGGTTGATAATCAGTTTACGCTCCGGGGCAGGATCTTTTCTTTTAATCATCGGTTTATGGATAATCGCCTGGTATTTTGCTCTCAAAACTCTTTTGCAATGCTCATTCACGTCTTCTTTACTCAATTCTCCGCTTTCTACCTTGCTATAAATCAGGTTAATTGCATCCGAAACGTTTTCCGGGAAAAGCAATATGTCACAACCTGCCAGGTAGGCCTTTGCAACCACTTCTGATTTCCCATATTTATCCGAAACAGCTTTCATATTCAAAGCGTCTGAAATAACCAGGCCTTTGAAACCTAATTTCCTGCGCAGGTAATTTTCGATCACCACCTTAGATAAACTACTCGGTGTGCCGCTTGGATCCAGGGACGGAACATTTAGGTGAGCAACCATGACCGAACGCGTTCCTGCTTCAATTCCACTTTTAAAAGGAAGAAAATCTTTCGTTTCGAATTCATTTACACTGTGAGAAACAGTCGGAAGTTCCTTGTGGGAATCCTTATCCGTATCTCCATGTCCGGGGAAATGCTTCACGCAAGAAATGACACCCGCATTTTCAATTCCCTTCACCATTGCTGCGGTTTGTTTCGCGACTTGGTTCGGATCCGATCCGAAAGCTCTGAAACCGATTACCGGGTTTTGCGGGTTCAGGTTTACGTCTGCCACCGGAGAGAAATTCATATGAATTCCAAGCATGTCGCATTCTATCCCCATTTGATAACCGATCCGTTCTGTTAAACCCAGATCGTTTGCGGCCCCGATAGTTTGTTGGTACGGAAAACGCGGTTCGCCTGAAAGCCGCATGGCTGTTCCCCATTCTGCGTCCATCCCGATCAGCAAGGGAAGTTGCGCATTTGACTGCATTTGTTGGATAGCTTCCTGCAAGTTATCGCGTTCTCCCTGGAAAAAGATCAAACCACCAATCTTTTGTTCCCGGACCAGAGCTTCTGTTTCTGCCAGGTGTTCCTTTCCTTTATTCGACCAGCAAGCAACCATGAACGATTGTGCGATTCGTTCCTTCACGGAAAGTTTTGCCAATTCAGCTGCAATCCATTGATCTTCTTCCTTATCTGTCGTAAGGCTCGTTTTATGCTTTTTCACAGGCTTTGAGGCCGGAGTTTTTAAAAGTGCTGAAGTGATCAATCCCGATCCGACAACAAGGATCAAAATGAAAGGAGCTTTGCGGAATGTCTTTCTGTTCATAGAACAAAATTACGAATTATCAGCAATGGCTGATCGAATTACAAATGCCGTCCCGATAATTATCGGACGAATTAAAGGTCGCCTTCGGCAAAGCTCTTTTAGTTTTAACCACAAAGACAAGAAGAGCACAAAGGTTTTGCTGAGGGATTGATCTCCGCCTTCGGCAGAGCTCTTGGCTTTCTTGATTTCATGGAATACCTATTTGGTCTTGGAAAGCCATTTTGTTTAGTATTTGTAATCCATGTTAAATATATATACAATCATAACTATATCTATGCTTTATTCATGGGATATTCATGCCTTATTATTGCTTTACTATTGGAGTGTCAATACTTACAATTTTTCGGTCTTATGACATTAGACTAAGGTCTTAGATATAATTCGCATCCCGATAAGTATCGGGGTGTAATTTGCAATTAAACTGACAGCCTGTCAGCCTGAAAATATTGGAACGAGAATTGTTAAAAAGACAACACAAAAACTAAGAGATTATCTTTAAATTTGTTGGTGTCGCATAAAAATTGAAATTCATTCATGTCAGATATTATTCGTTTACTCCCCGATCACGTTGCTAACCAGATTGCAGCCGGTGAAGTTGTTCAAAGACCTGCTTCAGTGGTAAAAGAGTTAGTTGAAAACAGTATTGACGCAGGAGCAACGAAAATTGAATTGTATATCAAAGATGCCGGCCGTACGCTGATCCAGATCGTAGATAACGGAAAAGGGATGTCGCCTTTGGATGCCCGGATGTGTTTCGAACGGCATGCGACCAGTAAAATAGCGCATGCAGATGATTTGTTTGCATTAAAAACAAAAGGGTTCAGGGGTGAAGCGCTGGCTTCTATTGCAGCCATTGCGCATGTAACGCTTCAAACCAAACGTGCCAACGATGAATTGGGGACAAAGATCCTGATCGAAGGAACCGAAGTAATCAACCAGGAACCGACACAATGTTCAGTTGGGTGTAATTTCGAGATCAAGAACCTGTTTTTTAATGTTCCTGCCCGGCGTAATTTCCTGAAATCGGATAATGTCGAGTTCAAACACATTATTGACGAATTTGAACGGGTGGTCCTTCCCCATCACGATATTGCTTTCCGCCTGGTGCATAACGACCAGGAAATTTATCATTTGGTACCTGCCCCATTAAGAAAACGTATTGTAGATGTTTTCGGGAAAAAATTCGGTGATAATCTCGTTCCGGTTACGGAGCATACTGATATTGTGGCTTTGGACGGGTTTGTTGGAAAGCCTGAAGTAGCAAAGAAATCACGCGGAGAGCAGTTTTTATTTGTAAATAACCGTTTTTTTAAGGATACGTATTTCAATCACGCCATTTCTGCGGCATTTGAGCATTTGCTTCCGGCGAAATTATTCCCGGGTTACTTTTTGTTCCTTGAGGTTGATCCGAAACAAATCGATGTGAATGTCCACCCTACTAAAACAGAGATCAAATTTGAGGAAGATAAAGCGATCTATAGTATTATCAGGAGCGCGGTGCGTTTGGGTTTAGGAAAGTTCAATATTACACCTACACTGGATTTCGATCGGGAACCTGAATTTGATCTTCCGGTATCGATGCTGAGCCAAACTCCTGTTGTCCCGGAAATTAAGGTTGACAAAAATTACAATCCTTTTCATGTGCAAAATACACGTGAAGGGCAATTTTCCGGTGAAACCTCCGCTTCAGCATCTTCTTCTTCCACGAAAGACAAGGCTTTTTCTTCTGCGCTGAATAAAGCCGGGTTCGGTTCACACTATCAATCGGCCAGCCTGGATGAGTTGTGGAATTCGGAGGTAACTAATGATGAAGTAAACATCCATCAACCCGAAGAGAAACCACAACAGGTAGCTTTGGATGTGGAAACGCTGAAATCAATAGGCCCGTTTATATTGAAGGGTTCTTTTGTGATCGGTTCTGTTCCCGAAGGATTATTGGTTGTTCATTACCGCCGTGCGTACGAACGCATGTTATACGATGACCTGATGCGCGGGTTTTTCATTCATCCTTTGGCTTCCCAACAACTTATTTTCCCGATGGAAAAAGTGATGTCGAAGCAGGAACAACTGGCCTGGAATGAACACGAGAAAACGCTTTCGCGGATTGGTTTTAACTGGTCGTGGGTGGACCAGGAATTACACATCGACGGAATTCCACAGATATTGGATGAATCGACTGTTTTGTCTTGTGTGGACAAAATCCTGGAGCAGCTGCAGATGGGAACACTGGATAAAGGAGAGATTGCGCACACCGTTTTGTCGCAAATTGCGTTCGGTGGCAGTATGTCCTTTAAACTTCAAAGTAACCAGGAAGCTGTTTCTGACTTTATAACCCGTCTGTTTGAAGCAGATGAACACACGTTTTCCCCTTCAGGAAAGCGGATTATAGCACAAATTACAAATGAACAATTAATACAACTGTTTTAACATGTTTGGAAATATACAGCCGGTAACGAAGAATTTACTATTGCTGAATGTAGCAATGTTCTTATTGACACTCTTTTTTCAGTACCAGGGAAACGGAATTGATCTGGAAGGCATGTTGGGGGCACACTATTTTGGGACTCCATTATTCCAGCCATATCAAATAGTCTCTCATTTTTTTATGCATGGAGGCATTCTGCACATTTTTATGAATATGTACATTTTAGTCATGTTCGGGAGTTTTTTAGAACGACTTTGGGGCCCGAGACGCTATTTCGTGTTGTATATCGCTTCTGCTTTGGGAGCATATTTATTATATAGCGGTGTTGGGTTTTTTCAAATCACTGAACTGAAAGCAACGATCAATAATCCACATGCTTTAGCTGCATTAAACGGTTATTTAACGGATGCCGGAAGAAATGTAACAACAGAAGATGTCATTCAAATTGCTCAAAGGTATGGTGTGAATCCGGGAACTCAATTCAATGCATTCTATCAATATACCGTCAAATCTACCGTTCCTATGGTTGGTGCTTCGGGGGCAATTTTTGGTTTACTGGCTGCATTTGCCATTTTATTCCCGAATACCGAACTGATGTTGATCTTTCCTCCTATTCCAATCAAGGCGAAATGGTTGATCGGGGGGTATTTTGTATTTGAAGTGTATAATAGTTTTCAAAATAATGCCGGAGATAATGTTGCGCACCTGGCCCATGTGGGAGGTGCAATCGTCGGAGCGATCATCGTCCTGATTTGGCGCAGAACCGGTAAAAACTTTTATTAATATGCAAGATCGAAGTTTATCTGAAGAATTGAAATTCCAGTTCCGTTTTGGTGGAATGCACATCAAACTGATCTTTGTTAATGCGCTGGTGTTCATACTGATGCTCATTTTAGGAATGATCAGGAGTGCTACGAATAGTGAGTGGATTGATATTGTCCAAATCAAAGTGTTTACACTTCAAACGGACCTGAATGAATTTATCCGGGCCCCCTGGGGACTTTTCACCAGTATTTTCACCCATTTTGGATTTCTACATTTCTTGTTTAATATGCTCTTCCTGTATTTTTCCGGGGGCTTGTTCAAGCAATTCTTCTCTGACAGAAGGATGTTACATGTGTATATTTTTGGAGGAATTGTGGGAGGTTTGTGTGAATTACTTGCGAATCAATTTCTTGGAAAGGGGGCTGTTGTTTTAGGAGCTTCCGGATCCATAATGGCTTTGTTTATAGCTATTTCCGTATATAAACCGCACATCACCATTAATTTATTCGGGATGTTTCCCGTCAAAATTTATGTTTTGGCTTTGATTTACGTGATTAGTGACCTGGCACAAACGATCAATAATGACGGTACAGCCCATTTCGCACATTTAGGTGGTGCTTTGATCGGTTTTCTTTCGGTGCAAAATATCTATTCTTCTTCCAATATTATTAACTGGACCGAATCGGTGCATCAACGTATCCTGGCATATTTCTCCGGCAGAAGAAGCCAAAGACCCAAAATGAAGGCCCAAAAAGGTGGCAGGGTTGTCAAATCCGATGAAGAATATAATATGGATGCGAAAGCCAAGCAGGAACGCATTGATAAGATTTTGGATAAAATTTCGAAATCCGGTTATGAGTCGTTAACCAAAGCCGAAAAAGACTTTCTATTTTCGCAAAGTAATAAGTGATTTGAGTTGGTTTAAAAAGATAGCGCGATTTTCAACAGTGATAAAGATTCTCTCTATCATAGCAATTTGCTGTCTTTTATTGGCCTACCTGGCACCTTATGTTCATCCGTCAACTATTCGGATCTTACCTTTTTTCGGGTTGATGTACCCTATTTTTATTTGCTTTGCTTTGGTCCTGATGATCTATTGGGCCTTTGCAAGATCGCGTTGGTTTTTTTACATCCTGGTTGCCATCCTGTTTGGTGGAAACCTGCATTTCAGAACCCTTTCGATCAATTTTTCCGATTCAAAACCGGAAGGAGAAGTTTCTTCCTGGAATGTCATGAGCTACAATGTGCGTTTGTTTGATGTATACAATGAATCGATCGAAGGACGGATCAAGTCGCGCGACAGTATTATCAGTTACATTCAGAGGGTTAATCCCGATGTGGTTTGTTTCCAGGAGTTTTTTCACCAGGATAAACCTTCTGCTTTTTCCACAAGAGATACCCTGATGAGTTTAATGGATTACAAATACTACCACGAACGTTATTCTCACCGTATCCGCAACAGGCAAAATTTCGGGATTTGTATGTTGTCGAAATATCCAATCATTGCCAAAGGAGATGTGATGTTTGAGAATTTCAAAACGACAGATAACTATTGCATTTTTGCAGATATCGTGAAAGGAACCGATACGATCCGTTTTTACGATATTCACCTGCAATCGATCAAATTGCAACAGGAAGATTATGAGTTGTTCGGTGAAAAGAATAAGCAGGCCGGTTCAAAGAAATCAACCATCCGCTTATTGATCGATAAACTACGGATTGCATATCCTGCGCGTGCCGAACAGGCTGAGCGTGTGGTGGAGCACATGAAAACTTCTCCTTACCCGGTAGTGGTTTGCGGTGATTTTAATGACACACCGATGTCGTATGTGTATAACCAATTCAATTCCGATTTGGTGGATTCTTACCGGGAAACAACAAGTGGAATCGGTGTGACTTATGTTGGGCGTGTTCCTGCAGGAAGAATCGACTATATTTTTCATTCAGGTGATCTGGGAGCCACTGATTTTGGAATTCAATCTGTCGCATTCTCAGACCATAGGGCTATTCATTGCAGAATATATAAAAAGTCCCTATAAACTTTTCTTTGGTTCTTATTTTTTGAATTATTCGATTATATTTAGGTCATGAAGCGATCTACTATTAATCAATTATCATTTTTGATTCTACTATTTTTTACATCCTGTTCGACAGATGTTCAAAAGGTTGAAAATGCCCCGGAGCAAAGCAAGTTGTCCATTACGGGCAGATGGGTTTTAATCAAATCAGAAGATTCCGACTCCAGAAAAACGAATCTTCAGAATCAACCTTCTGATGTCATACTGAACATTCGGAAAAACGGATTTTTTATTGTTTATGACACTTTTGTTGATCCGAAGTGGCGTAAGAAGGGGCTTCCATTGATCCAGGAAAGAACATCCGGGCAATGGGAATTGAAAGATTCGTTACTGACAATGATCCATGATGATAAAGATACTTCATTCCGTGAGAAACTTAAAGTCGTTCGTTGCAATGGTACTGAATTGGTAACAGAACGTTCCAACAAGAAAACAACTGTTTACAGAACTTACGGAAAAAAGTAAGGTAATAAAAAACCCACACAGCGTCCGTCAATTGACGGAAAATTCTGAACGCCTCAGAAAGCACGATTTGGTTCGCTGTTTTTCTTTGTAATCTGCCGTTTACGTCCTGTAAAACCTATCAAGGTGCAGCCCGCCATTAAAAAACCAAGACTCCCCGTTCGTAGTAAAAAATGTTAGACGTCAACAATCTCACTGCATGGGTTTGGTCCGTCAACCGACGGACAGTTATTTACACTCGGCCTCTGCCGACGAATAACGTTCTAAAGTTACGAAATCCGTTTTCACTATTCAAAGATTATAAGGAGTATTCTGCGAATTTTAACAAGGAGCTCAGTATTGTCGAAGTCATCTGAGCCAGTTGTGTTAAATTAACCTTACTTTTGATTCAAAATTGTTTAAAATGGAAAAGATTGGGATTATTGGATGTGGAAATTTGGGATTGTCATTATTGAAAGGATTTCGCAAACAATACCCCCACGCCCAGTTATTCGGTACACGAAGGACGATTTCTGAATTAGCAGATTTGGAAGACGAAAAGACCCACTTTACTTCTAACAACAAAGAAGTAATTGAGCAATGTGATTATTTAATTGTTGCGTTAAAGCCTTATATGATCCTGTCTTTTTTTGAAGAACACAAAGATTTCTTCGATGCGAAACGGCATACGATTATCAGTGTTGCTACCGGCATTACATTGAACGAGATTAAAGAAGCTTTGAAAATAAAAGATGTTTCACTTTATCGTGGAATGCCTAATACAGCAGCGGATGTACAAGAGAGCATAACAGCTTTAAGCGGAACAACAGACCCGTTAAACCGGAAAAAAGAAGTCGGTGAATTGTTTGGCGCAATCGGTGGTATTGTCTGGATCGACGAACAGTTGATGGAATCTGCAACAATTCTTGGTGCTTGTGGAATTGCATACGTTTTGCGCTTTATCCGTGCGATGATCCAGGGAGGGATTGAAGTTGGCTTCGATGCGAAAACAGCTAATAAAATTGTGAGTCAGACGGTGAAAGGTGCTGCACAGCTTTTGATTCAGAATGGCTTGCATCCGGAAGAAGAAATCGATAAAGTGACAACTCCGAAGGGGTGTACGATCGTTGGGTTGAACGAAATGGAACACAGTGGATTCAGTTCGGCGCTGATTAAAGGAATTGTGACGAGTTATCAGAAAATTGAGCGATAAAAACACACTGGGATAGCAATAAAATTGGGGCTTCATTGCTATATGGCAATGTTGCAATTTTACAAAATGGCAATATTGCAATTTTACAAAAATGCCAAAATTTCAACTTATCCAAGAGATAAACGGCTACTTTTGTATTAATGAATATTTCCAATTCCTCATTTTCTCTCGAAAAACTCGGTATTTCATCTCTGAATGAGATGCAGCAGCAAATGCTTGAATCTTCCAAAACGAACCGGGAAATCATCTTGCATGCGCCGACAGGCTCCGGCAAAACGGTAGCTTTTTTACTGACAGCATTGGGGAAATTGAACAAAGAACAAACATCTGTTCAATTATTGATTATTTCACCTACCCGGGAATTATCTATTCAAATCGAAGATGTATTTAAAAAGCTGAGCACCGGTTTTAAAGTAAATACGTGTTATGGAGGCCATTCCATGCGTGTAGAAGAGAATAATCTTTCTGTTCCACCTGCTGTTCTGATCGGTACTCCCGGAAGATTGGCAGATCATGTCAGAAGGAACAATATTGACCTATCTGAAGTACATACCCTTGTTTTGGATGAATTTGATAAGTCCCTTCAGATGGGTTTTGAGTCGGATATGACCGAAATTATCGGAGAATTGCATTCACTTCAGAATAAATACCTTGTTTCAGCTACCAAACTGGAAAAGATTCCGGCATTTACGCAAATAAAAAAACCGGTAACAATCGATTTCCTGGTTGAAAAAAGCCATCAGATCAATTATTTCGGGGTGCAGATGAATGATTCGAATAAGCTTGAATTATTACTTGAGCTATTGTGTAATCTTCCGGAGGGAAAAACGATCATTTTCTGCAATCACCGGGAACCTGTTGTTGAGATTACTGATTTTCTAAGAGAAAATGGCGTAGTTGCTGCCGGATATCACGGAGGAATGGAACAGGACGATCGTGAACGGGCATTGATCCGTTTCAGGAACGGAAGTGCTGATTTCCTGGTTTCTACCGATTTGGCAGCGAGAGGATTAGATATTCCGGCGGTAGAACATGTAATCCATTATCAGTTGCCGCTTAAAGAAGCTGAATTCATTCACAGAAGCGGAAGAACCGGTCGGCAGGATGCTGACGGAGTTGTTTTTATGTTCCTGGACCCGACGAAAAAAGTGCCGGATTTCATTCCGGAGCATCACGATTACGAAGTCATTCACAACGAGCCGCTTCCTGAAGCACCCAAGTGGAAAACCATTTATATTAGTGCGGGAAAGAAAGATAAGGTCAATAAAGTCGATATTGTAGGGTTCCTGCATAAAACAGGCGGATTAAGACCGGATGAGATCGGGTTGATCACCGTAATGGATTACAGTTCTTTTGTTGCTATCAGTAGTGAAATCGCAGAAGAAGTGGTGCCTGAACTGAGAAATCAGAAGATTAAAGGAAAAAAACAGAAGATTGGTTTTGCGAGATAATTCATGTCTGTCTCGATACTTTTGCATTCAATTCGAGTGCGAAGCATATCGAGAATGCATGCAAAAACTCGACATGACATGAACCCGTAATTTAAAAAATCAGCCTTCACTGATTTTAGGAAATTTCTTCATTGTTTCAATCACAATCCCGGGTGTTGGATTTACCAACTTGCGCTTTTGGGTATCAATCCATGCTCCGTCAATGGTAATGGTTGCACACAACTCCCCTCTTTGATTGGTTAATACATGTTGCATAGTCCAACGGGATCCGTCTTCTGCAATCGATTTAATAGCTAAAGTAATTGTCACTTCATCGTGCATGTGAATTTCTTTTCTGAAAACACATTCTTCCCGAAACAGGATCGGACCAAAGTGATTTTCCTTCATCACGTTTAACGAAAGCCCTAAGTTGTTCAATACCTCTACACGTTGTTGTGCTCCCCAGTCATAGTAAGCACTATGTCTTACATGGTGATTCGGGTCAAGGTCTGACCAGCGAATGGATACAACTTTGCTAAACGACTCCATGTTTGTTTTTTTTGCGTAAAGATACTACTTTTTATGCGTGCAGAATAAAATTCAGTTTCCAACACTTGATTCTTGATGAATAATATTTCAAGTCTCTTGCGTACTGTGATTAATGAATTAAATTTGTTCCTCGTCAAAATGAAGGAACTTTTTTGACGTTAGTCATACAGATTAAATTGCGCGAATGAAAAAAGTCTTAGGGATTTCTGCTTTCTATCATGATTCGGCTGCTGCCTTGGTTATTGGAGGTCGAATTATTGCTGCAGCACAGGAAGAACGGTTCACGCGCGACAAACATACTCCGGATTTCCCGGTTGAAGCAGTGAAATATTGTCTTGAGGAAGCCGGATTGGAGATTGATGACCTGGACGCAATCGTTTTCTACGATAAACCACTTCTGAAATTCGAACGTCTGCTTCAAACGTATTATTCCTTTTCTCCCAAAGGGCTTGTCTCATTTTTGAAAGCAATCCCTGTTTGGATCAATGAGAAAATGTTCCTCAAGAAAATGATCTATGATGGTTTAAAGGAAGTCGGAACTTATGACAAGAAAAAAGTGAAGCTTCTTTTCCCGGAACATCACTTATCGCATGCCGCAAGTGCATTTTATCCTTCAGCATTCAAGGAATCTGCCATTTTAACGATTGATGGTGTGGGCGAATGGTGTACGGCTTCAATCGGTTTGGGGAAAGACGAAAAAATTGAATTATTGCGCGAAATGGAGTTTCCGCATTCGGTGGGATTGCTCTACAGTGCATTTACATATTACCTGGGATTCACGGTTAATTCCGGAGAATACAAACTGATGGGACTTGCTCCTTATGGAAATGAACATGCGGATCAGACCCAGGAATTTATTCGTAAGATTAAATCGGAATTAATTGATATTAAGAGTGATGGCTCTGTTTGGTTGAACCAGAAGTACTTTAATTATGCAACCGGGCTCCGCATGGTCCACGACCAGAAATGGAAGGAATTGTTCGGCGTGGCACGTCGTGAAGGAGAATCCGAACTGGAACAGGTTCATTGTAATTTGGCAATTGCTATTCAAAAAGTAACCGAAGAGATTGTCATTTTGATGGCGAAAGAAGCAAAACGCCTGACAAATTCCGATTACTTGTGCATGGCAGGTGGAGTTGCGCTAAATTGTGTTGCAAACGGAAAACTGCTGGAAGAAAATATTTTCAAGGAAATCTATATCCAGGCCGCTTCAGGTGATGCCGGCGGAGCTTTGGGTGCTGCATTAGCGGTTTCCCATATGTATTTTGAGGAAGAACGCATTATTGATTATTCATACGACCAGATGAACGGGACTTATTTGGGCCCGGATTATTCGGAGAAGGAGATTCAATCTATGAATAAACGCACCAATGCACGCTATAAGAAGTATGATAATTTCAATGAATTAACCACTTTTGTCGCTTCTAAACTGGCGGAAGGAAACGTGGTTGGCTGGTTTCAGGGAAGAATGGAATTCGGTCCGCGTGCTTTAGGAAACAGAAGTATTCTGGGCGATGCAAGAAATCCTGAAATGCAGAAGAAACTAAACCTGAAAATCAAATACCGTGAAGGATTCAGGCCTTTCGCTCCTTCCGTTCTGGCAGAGGATGCACGCGAATACTTTGATTTGCAGGCGGACTCGCCTTATATGCTGGTTGTAGCACCTGTAAAAGAAAGCAGGAGATTGAAATTACCGGAAAATTACAACGATTTGCCACTTTGGGAACGCTTGTACCATCAGCGAAGTGATCTTCAGTCGATTACTCACCTGGATTTCTCTGCACGGGTCCAATCCGTTTACAAAGAAACCAATCCGAGATATCATGCATTGATCCAGGAGTTTAAGAACCAAACTTCATACGGATTGGTAGTAAACACAAGTTTCAACGTGCGTGGTGAACCGATCGTTTGTACTCCTTACGATGCATTCCGATGTTTTATGAGCACGGAAATGGATTATTTGGTTGTTGGAGATTTTGTTTACACCAAAACAGAACAGGAAGATTGGGAAAACAAGGAGAAGTGGATGGTCAAATTTAAAATGGACTAACGGAATGATGCATAAATTCAAATCCTTCGTCAAAGCGAATAAACGAACATTCCTGGTTCTGATCCTTGCTTTGATCAGTTTGTTTTGTTACAATGTAACCAAAAATGGTATCGGAGATGAGATCTTTGGCTGGTTGAGATTGTGGAAGTACTTGTCGCTTTTGTTTATTCTTACGTGCTTTTATTTACTCTTCCTGAAAGGAAAACGCGTGATACTAGCCAATCTGACATTGATTGCCCTGCTGCTTTTCCTGCTTGAAACAGTTTTGTTTTTTGTTTTGGGAATGCCATCTGCTTTCAAGAAAGACTTCAGTATCCCGGACCTGCCTGAAAATCATATTGCCCGACAGGTTGGAGCAACTTATTATCCGGACAGTGTGTACCATGATGTCAAAGTGGTTGGAAACAATGATACTGTTTTTGATGTGCAGTATTCCATCGATCATATGAACAAACGCATCACTCCCGGTTTTGATTCGACTAAGACCAACTATGCTTTGTTCTTCGGTTGTTCGATTGGCTTTGGTTATGGTTTGGAAGACGATCAAACGCTGGCTTACCAGGTCCAGGAGCAATCTCCGAATACCAATTCCTATAACTTCTGCATTTCAGCAACGGGAACCAATCATATGCTGGCCGAACTTCAGTACCGGGACCTTTCCAAACAAGTGGCTGAGAAAGACGGTTGCGGATATTATATTTTTTTCTGGGACCACATCTATCGTGCGATCGGGACCATGCATCGCTACACGGAATGGCTTCATTTAGCGCCTTATTACGAAATGAAAGACGGGAAATTGGTTCGCAACAAACTGTTCAAAGACGGGCGACCTTTCATTTCGGGTTGGTATGAGCGTTTGTACCAAACCAATATTGTAAAGTATTTCGAAGCGGATTTACCTTTGAAATTAAATGATTCTCATTTCGATTTGGTAACAGAGATGATCCTGGAATCCAAAAAAGAATACCAGAAGCAATTCGGGAATGACAAGTTTTACCTGGTTTTCTATCCGAATTATGTGGCATACACACCGGAAGAAATGCGCATTTTTAAATCTTATTTGACCAAGAAGAAAATTAAGTTTATAGATTTGTCGAATGTAATTACCTATCAGGGGAAATACACTCTTGGTGGTGATTCACATCCGAATGCGGAAACAAACAAATTAATAGCGAAATACCTTCTTCAAAAAGCGAAGAAGAAGGAGCGAAGCTCCTGAAGACTGAAGCTCCGTCTGAAAAGACGGATAAGCTGAGGGAAAAGAGCGAAGCTACTGAAGACGGAATGCAGCTTTCACAAAAGCTAAGCATTACGGATAGTCAAGCTACTGAAGAATGGAGCTCTGTCTGGAAAGACAGACAGCTGAAGGAAAAAAGAATTAAAATTTGAATATTAGATGGAATTTTTACGTGACTTATGGCGCTTTATGAAAGAGCGAAAGAAATTTTGGTTAGCACCGGTAATCATCATTCTCCTGTTGATTGGAATTTTGATCGTTTTTGGTGGATCCAGTGCCATTGCACCGTTTATTTATTCCTTGTTCTAAGTTCCTGAAACGATGAGTGCTCCGAAACAAAAAGCTTCCAATCCCGCTAAAACGGTCCTGACGATCGTAGTTGGTTTTATCTTGATTTTCTTAATTACCAAGATGAAATGGAGCTTGTCTGTTGCATTCTTCGTTGGTTTGGCGGGCGTACTTTCCGATTTCATTGCCAAGTGGATTGATTTCGCCTGGATGAAACTGACAGTCGTGTTGAGTTACATCGTACCGAATATTGTCCTGAGCCTGATTTTCTACCTGTTCCTCTTCCCGATCGCTATGCTTACACGCCTGTTCGGTAAGAAAGACCCAATGCACTTAAAAAACACTGCTTCTACCTTGTTTAAACACAATGAGAAGGTGTTTGACAAGGCATATTTTGAGAAGCATTGGTAGTAACTCTTATGAACCTTTTAGTTAAGGGTTCGGTGTACAAATTAGTATCAGGTCAACCATAAATGGAAAAATTCGGAATCCGTCTCAGAAGATACAATGATGTATTCAATGTAGCGTTGAAAAAACGTTTTTTTGACTGTTACAAGATAGATCTGATGAATGAATCGGGAAGTGACGCCCTAATGACTGTTATTTGGAATCGTAAAACAGGTGTTGTTTACAATAGTGAGCAAGAGCCTATCAGAACAAAAGACACTTCTTCATTTTTTTCTTCAAGCCATCGTTCCCGTATTTTTATAAATGAACAATCTGTTTGCGATTTTTACATTGCCAATCCCATGCGAAATCTTATCGGAAAACGGCAAAAACACGAAGTAACATTCTCAGATGGCCGGGTGGTTTCTTTACGACGTTCTAATGGAAATTTAAGTCTCAAAAAACACCAAATGATTTATTCCTTGTATGAAAATGATATCCTAACAGGGGAAATCAATGCTTCGGAAACATTGGATTATTTTATGGTAAAAGGAATGGATTATCAGGGACAAATGAACTGTAGTGAGCATTATTCCCTTACCGAAAAAATGCTCCTATTGTATTTCGTGCTCTTGGATTGCCTATACCTGGATGAAAGACATTGATTACCCTGCACTTCCGGCTCGTGCTGACAGCACTTCCAAAACCTCATTGAAACCCACCTTCTTTGCTCGCAACAGAACTAAGTAGTGAAACAATAAATCTGCGGCTTCTTCTTTGAACAATCCGGGTTCATTCCGCATCGCTTCAATGACCAGTTCCACTCCTTCCTCTCCCACTTTCTGTGCAATTTTGGGTAATCCCTGGTCTATTAATGATTGAACATAAGAGCCTGCCTTCGGAGTTGAAAAGCGATCATCAATGGTTCGAATCAGCGTTTCCAGCACCGAAAAATCGGGAGCTTTACTTTCTCCCCAACAAGTGTTTGTTCCTTTATGACAAGTCGGACCGGCCGGAATGACCCGGATCAATAAGGCATCCTGATCGCAATCCAGTTTCCAGTCTACCAGGTTCAAATAATTTCCGGATGTTTCTCCTTTGATCCAAAGTGCATTCCTTGATCTGGAAAAGAACGTTACTTTTTTTGTTTGTTTCGTAAGCTCAAATGCTTCGTCATTCATGTATCCCAGCATCAATACTTCTTTTGTAGCTGAGTTCTGGATAATTGCCGGGATTAATCCGTTTTCGTTGGTTTTCATTTTTTTAGTTTCTGATTCTTATTATTTTACTGAGTTCTGACTTCAATTCGGGAATTTGAATTTCTCCAAAGTGAAAGATACTGGCTGCCAATCCACCGGTGACTTTTGTTTGCGTAAAAAGCTCTTCAAAATGTTCAATTTTTCCGGCGCCACCGGAAGCAATGATCGGAATGGAAACAAGCTGTTCTGCCATTTCATAGAAATCCAGCGCGAAACCATTTTTTGTCCCGTCACCATCCATGGAGGTAATCAACAACTCCCCGGCTCCCCGATTTACACTTTCTTTGATCCATTCAAATGCATTGATCCCGGTATCGAACTTCCCGCCATGTGTATGAACGGTCCAGGAATCGCCTTTTCTTCGAATATCAATAGCAACCACAACACATTGACTTCCAAAAGTATCTGCCAATGCTGTAATTAATGCGGGATTCTTTACTGCAGATGAATTGATCGAAACCTTATCAGCTCCGCTTCGAAGGAGTTTCCGGGCAGTTTCTACGGAAGAAATTCCTCCTCCGACCGTAAAGGGAATATTCACTTCGCTTGCTACCGCTTCAACGATTGGTAAAAAGGTTCCGCGTTCTTCATTTGTTGCAGAAATATCGAGCAAAACAAGTTCATCAGCTCCCTGTTCGCTATAGAGTTTAGCCAATTCCACCGGATTACCCGCATCACGAATTCCTTCAAAGTTGATTCCCTTCACTGTTCGTCCGTTTTGAATGTCCAGACATGGAATGATCCGTTTATAGACTTGCATCGTTGAATAATTTTAGCGTTTCCAAAGTAATTTCTCCCTCCAATAATGCTTTCCCAACAACGCAAGCATAACATCCGGTTTTCCTGAGTTCCTCTAAATCACGAATATTTCTCACTCCACCACTGGCAATCCAACGCTGATCCGGGAATTTTTCAACCAATGAGCGATACAAGTTCACATTTGGTCCCGAACCTGTTCCGTCTTTCAGGATATCGGTGGTTAGAATCGTTAAGTCCTTAAATGCTTCAAAATGTTGCATCAATTCTTCCAGTGAAATTCCGGTATTTTCCTGCCAACCCTGGATTTTCAGGTTCGTTCCATCCGTATCAAGGGCAAGAATAAACCTTTCCATTCCGAATTCGGCAATCCAGGAACCTACCAATTCCGGATTTCGCACACATAAACTCCCGATTACAACCTGGTTTGCTCCCTGTTTCAGAAGTAGAACAACATCTTCTCTTGATTTTATTCCACCACCAAAATCTACTTTCAGGTTTGTTTTTGAAACAATTTCCTTCATCAGTTGTGCATGAACGACCTGTCCGGTTTTTGCACCGGAAAGATCCACCAAGTGCAGGTGTTCCAGGCCGTTTTTATTGATTTCCTGCGCATATTGAACAGGATCCAGGTCATAATTCGTTTTTTCAGAATAGTTTCCCTGGTATAGCCGGACGATTTCTGCGTCCAGGATATCTATTGCCGGTATTGCGATCATAATTTTAAAAACTGTTTAAGTAATCGTTCCCCGGCTAAACCGCTTTTTTCTGGGTGAAATTGCACACCAAAGAAATTATCTTTCTTCAAAGCTGCTGAAAACGGAGTTGGATAGGATGCGATTCCCCAGGTGTCGTTGCAGATTTCAGCAGCATAACTGTGGACAAAATAGAAAGCATCTGATTTTCCGTTGATTTCTACATCGTTCCAACCCATTTGTGGGACAGGGTAATTTGTATCTGTTTTGCAAGATTCTTTGTCAAATTCATCGGTTTGCCATTTGGCAAACCGGCAAATTTGCAAATTTGATTTCAGGTTCCGGAGTGATTGGATTCGCGTTTGAAAAATCCCCAAGCCTTCCAGATTCCCTTCTTCATTCCATCCACACATCAACTGCATTCCCAGGCAAATTCCCAAAACGGGTTGTTCTAAGTCCGGAATTACTTTATCCAATCCCTTTTCCTGCAATTGCTTCATGGCATTCTTAGCGTGCCCGACACCCGGGAAAACAATATGTGTTGCTGAGCGGATTTCACCTTCGTTGCTGCTCAAAACTGCGTGAACTCCTAATCGTTTAAATGCTTGTTGCACAGAAAATATATTTCCTGCGTCATAATCAATAATCACTGTTTTCATCACAATTCATTTTTTGTTGAGGGAAGTATTTCAAAATTTCCGTTCCTGCGTTTAGCCATTAAAATCGCTTTTGCAAATGCTTTAAAAATGGCTTCTATTTTGTGGTGTTCGTTTTCACCTGATGCTTTAATATAAATATTGCAACGCGCTGTAAAACAGAATGATTTAAAAAAGTGTTTCACCATTTCAGTTGGTAGTTTTCCAACATATTCCCGTTTGAATTCTACGTCCCAGATCAATTCCGGCCGACCGCCAAAATCGATGGCACAGGTGGCGAAACAATCATCCATAGGCAAGCAAAAACCGTAACGATCGATTCCTCTTTTTGAGCCAAGTGCCCGATCTATTGCCGCCCCCAAAGCTAAAGCCGTGTCTTCGATCGTATGGTGTTCGTCAATATTCAGATCACCATTCATGAATAATTCAAGGTTCAATTGTCCGTGACGTGCCAGTTGGTCGAGCATGTGATTGAAGAAATCGATGCCTGTACTTATTTTGGAAATCCCGGTGCCGTCCAGGTCCAGAATTACAGAACAATCCGTTTCAGCAGTTGTTTTCCTGATTTCCACTTTCCGGATCCCCAAACGCAAATCTGCAACCAAATCTTCCCA
The DNA here is from genome assembly GCA_966212075.1 of uncultured Fluviicola sp. Taxonomy (GTDB): domain Bacteria; phylum Bacteroidota; class Bacteroidia; order Flavobacteriales_D; family Crocinitomicaceae; genus Fluviicola. Next base: position 52,872 of record CBIHOM010000004.1, on the reverse strand, counting down.
GTTTGTGACTGTTCTCAAAAGCACTTTTTCAAGTTCTTCTCTTGAAAATTGTAATTCATTACCAACTTCAATTTCCTGAGTTTGCAGTAAAAAGGCTTTGCATCCCAGGTTCTTTGCCAGTTCCACATCTGTCCAGCGATCTCCGATTACTATGGAGTTTTCCAGATCGTATGCTTCCGAGAAATACCTGGTGAGCATTCCGGTATTTGGTTTTCGATTGGGTGAATTATCAGCCGGAATGGAACAATCGATGCATTCTTCTGAAAACACAATCCCTTCGCTTGCCAAAATGTCCCGCATGAATTGATGTGGCCCAATAAAGCTTTCATATGGAAAAGTCTCAGTTCCCATCGCATCCTGGTTTGTTACGAGCACAAATTCATATTCTTTCCAGGAATTAATTGTTTTGAGGGCCGAAATCGCTCCTTCCATGAACCGGAGTTTCGAAAACGAATCAACCTGGTAATTTGCCGGTTCTTTGATGATGGTACCGTCCCGGTCAATAAATAAAACTTTCTTCTTCATATTTTTTGCATGATTTGAATGAACGCGTCATTTTCGGTTTTTGTCCCGATACTTACTCGTAAAGTACCTGCACAATTGAATTGGGAACTTCTGTCGCGAACCACAATTCTCTTGTTGAGCAGTTTCCGGTAAACATCTGAAGCATTGGGGACGCGGAACAAAATGAAATTGGATTCTGACGGGAATACTTCTTCAATAAGTGGTAAAGTTTTTAGAAAAGCTTCCAATCGTTTGCGTTCACTGATAATTTCCGTTTTTACCTTGTTCCAGTCGGTTGATTCCAACTCCCTGATCGCTGTTTCCTGGACCAGGCTACTTATGTTGTAAGGAGGCTTTATTTTATTTAAAGCTGTAATCCATTCTTTCGAAGCAATTCCCAGACCGATGCGCAATCCGGCCATTCCATAAGCTTTTGAAAGTGTTTGAACAACAATTAAATTGGAATAATTCTCTACTTCGTTTGCTAATGAATAGTTAGGACAAAAATCGATGTACGCTTCATCAACAACCACTACTCCATCAAATTGAGCTACAATCCGGAGAATTTCATTTTTTGGTATCACATTTCCGGTTGGATTATTCGGATTGCAAAGAATCAATAACTTCGAATATTGAGCCTGACGAAGGATTTCAGAAGCTGATATATGAAAGTTTTGATCCAGTTGAATTTCCTTCAGGTGCACACCATTGATTTTCGCAAGCACGGCATACATGCCATACGATGGGTTCAGACAAGAAACCGAGTCCAGAAATGGAGTTGTGATTAACCGAAAAATAAGGTCCAACACTTCATCCGAGCCATTGCCAAGGAACAGGTTTTCCGGCTTAAGATCCTTCATTTGGCAAATGACTTTCTTAAGTTTCTTTTGTAAAGGATCCGGATATCGATTGTAAGCAGTAAGCATTCCATTCTCATTGGCATCCAGGAAAACTTCTCCCGTACCTTCAAATTCACTTCGCGCAGAACTGTATGCTTGCAAACCCTTTAGATTCTTACGAATAAACCGATCAATTTCATTCTGTTTCTCGCTCTCATTCTCATTCTGTCTCAACCGTACTTTTACCGCATTTGCATGGCCTTGTAGTTCTTCTGCTTCGGCAAGTGTAATAACTGTTTGTCCCAGATTTCGCAATCCTTCATCGCTTATTTTCTGATAGGTAATTTTCTTGACAAAAGAATCCAGGGAAACGCCGCTGTACGCTCTTGCGAATCCGGAAGTCGGCAAGGTGTGATTGGTTCCCGAAGCATAATCCCCGAAACTTTCCGCGGTATTCTTTCCGATAAAAACACTTCCTGCATTAGTAACCTGCTGAACAGTTTCATCTTCGTATTTCCCCATAATGATTAAGTGTTCCGGGGCATATGCATTGATAATGCCAGGCCATTTCTCACTCGCTGAAACGATTGCTGTGCTTGATTTCAAAGCTTTACGCGCAATTTCATTTCGTGGAAGTGTTTCTAATTGTTTCTCAACTTCATTCAAAACCTCATTCAGGTAATTTGCTTCATCGGTAAGAAAAATCACTTGTGAATCTGTGCCGTGTTCTGCCTGAGCTAACAAATCAGCCGCAACAAAAGATGCCGGAATGGAATTATCTGCTGCAACCAATACCTCAGAAGGTCCAGCCGGAATATCGATCGCTATTCCCAAATTCTGAGCATACACTTTTGCAGCCGTTACATATTGATTCCCCGGACCAAAGATTTTATCTGCTTTTGGTATGGTTTCCGTTCCCAGGCACATTGCTGCAATTGCCTGTGCTCCACCTGCTTTATAAACCGTTTCGATTCCGGCTATTTTAGCCGCAAACAAAATTGCCGGGTGAATTTTTCCTTTCTTATTCGGGGGCGTACACAAATAACGTGTTGGATTTCCTGCAATTTTAGCCGGAATTCCCAACATCAAAACAGTAGAAAACAGCGGTGCACTTCCCCCGGGAATATATAATCCAACGGATTGAATCGGAACAGACTTTCTCCAGCAAATTACACCGGCAGTTGTTTCAACTTCTGATTCCCTGCTTTCCTGTGACCGGTGGAAACGCTCAATGTTTTTAGCGGCGGTTCGAATTGCTGTCTTCAATTCCGATGAAATCACTGTTTCTGCCTCTTCGAATTCCTCTTCCGATACAACCAGGTTATCAATTGAAACGTGGTCAAATTGTCGGGTGAATGTTTTCAATGCCTGGTCTTTGTCTTTTTCCACTTGCAGGAATATTTCTGAAATCAGTGCGTTCAGGTTAGCAGATTCCAGTTTTACACGTTCTAAAGCTTGTGTTAGTTCCTGTTCCGATGGATTTATCAGTATGTTCATCTTAAGAAACCATTTTTTCGATTGGACAAACAAGAATTCCTTCAGCACCTTCTGTTTTCAATTTCTGAACAACCTGCCAAACCTCGGATTGTTTTACAACGGAATGAACACTGATCCATCCTTCAATGGCAAGCGGAAGTATAGTTGGGCTTTTCATTCCGGGAAGAATCGAACAAATGACTTCCAGTTTTTCTTTCGGTGCATTCAGCAGGATGTATTTGTTCTCATTTCCTGCCAAAACAGATTGGATCCGAAAGAGCAATTGGTCCAGTAAGGGCTGTTTCTCCGGATCGAAATTCATTCCTTTGATCAAAACCGCTTCGGAATAGTGAAAAGGAAAAACTTCCCGCAGGTTGTTCTGGAACAACGTGTTGCCGGTAGAAACAATATCCGCAATGGCATCTGCCAGATTTAGTGACGGAGCAATTTCAACCGAACCGGAAATCGTGTGAATCTCCGCATGAATCCCTTCTTGTTGCAAGTATTTACGAACGGAATTCGGATAGGAAGTTGCGATACGTTTTCCTTCCAGGTCCCGGGCAGTTTGAATAGCAGAAGTTTTCGGGACAGCGAACGAAACCCGGCATTTTGAGAAATTAAGGGCTTGAATGACTTCTACCGGAGACTCATCTTCTTCCAATAAATTGGAACCGACAATTCCCAGGTCCACAATTCCATCGGCAACATATTGCGGGATATCGCTGTTGCGGAGAAATAAAAGTTCGGCCGGATAATCGGAAGTAATGACTTTCAATTGACCATCGCGGTAATCAACTTTCAAGCCGCATTCTTTCAAGAGTTCCAAAGAACCTTCCTGCAACCGGCCTGATTTTTGTAAAGCAATAATTAAACGTTTCATGTTCTTGAATCCCGACATTTATTGTCGGTGGTTTTAAATTATGCCTGACTTCCAAAAGAGTGATGTAACGAAATGACAACAAAAAACCCGCTTGAAAGCCAAGCGGGTTAAAGATTTATAGATATACGATCATCTCACCATAGCGCTTAGCTGTGCATGTGATGATGATGATGTAATTGTGTCATTTTCATGGTGCAAATGTAGAGTAATTATTTAAAAAGCAACAAAGTCACTAAAAATTTTCTTTCAGGTAAGTATTTCCCGGTAACAAAACTTAATCAGCGGCAATCCATTTTTTACCATTCCAAAACAGCAGTTTTTTATTGATCCATTTTAATTTCAAGTTGGACAGATCACATAAATCCGGTCGATAATGCATGTAGGTATACGTGTTAAAACCGGGCGGAGTATCAATTTTTATGATATAGACAGGACCGTTTCCAATGAAGTTGTTTTTACTGATTGCGGGTAAACTGTCTTTCAGATTATCCAACTCATGGAACCGGATTGTAATGGCGGGATTTTTGAAAAATTCGTCCGGGATATTATAAAACATTCTTCCTGTATTTCGATCCACGGGCTCACCAGTAACTTCCCATCCTGATTCAGTAATTTTAGACGTCGGTGTCAGGAAAACCAATTGGGGCAATTCAAATAAAGAATCGTATGAATCAAATGCAACTGTTCCTTTTTCAAACCCGATTATTGGCTGATAGGAAGCGTATGGAACTATTTTGAATTTGATCTCCCCATTCAAGGCTACCTCATAATTCAATTTTGTGAATAATTGAGTTCCTTCGCAACCGATAAGGTAAAAAGCAACGGAATCAGAAGTGAAATGAATCGATGAACCGCAAAAGCCGTCATTTGTCAGGGTAATTCCTCCTTTGTGGATTTGCCCGGAAATTATTGCAGGAAATATCAATGATACCAAAAGTGTAATCAAAGGCTTCATCATGTTCAGGAAAATAGTGTGTACTACTCAGCAATTTTAATAAAATATTCGACCGGTAGATCTTTTTTATGGATCTAATTGCATCCTGAAATTTTTTCAACTTTGACGTAATTCCGCAATATTACGTCAGGCACTTTAATTGGCCGCATTTAAATATTTAATAATCAATAAATTAAGTTCATCTGAACAACGATTTGTTATTCGTAATCCTAAATTACTTTTGCATTAATCATCCACGGCCGATAGTAATTCAGTCTTCAATCAGCCTCGGCTGATCGCTTTTCCTTATCTTTAGTTTATGTTGATTCAGAAAAACGTTTTTCGGGGAAAATTAACTCTGTTTGCCAAAAACAGAATATTTCATTTTTTCATCCTACTAACTTCTTTATCTTCCTGTTACAAAGAACCCTTACCGCATAGTGATTTCGTTCCTTCTTTTTTTAATCAAGATACTATTGATTTGAGCAATAAACTGTTCTTTATTGGACCTCAAATCGATACGTTGAAAATGAGTGTTGTAGCAGATTGTGATTGCTGTGCAAGCAACCTTGCCTTTGTAAATGACAGTGTTTTTATTTTTGAATCTCTTTGTTTGGAAGGTGACGATTATTTTAAAGGGACCTACTTCAAATTCAAAAGTTTGATCTTCCTGAAATTTTATCCGATGAGGGTTTCAGCCATACATTATCCGGGAGAAGATAAAGAAACAACCTGGGAAAAAGAGCGTGATTCGGTTTTCTGTTCGGTGCTGAACTTTTCTACATTAAAATCCGAATGGGTTATTTCAGCTTCGTACTATGGAGAAGATACAGATTACGGAATGCGAAATCGATCAATACCCATGAGGAAGTATCTGAACAACCTGAAATCATTGGGAGTATGGAACAGATTGGAATTATCTGATGATTTAAAATAACTTTGTATTTCTTATTCAATCAAACACGACATGTCAGAATACATAACCTACGAAAAATTCGCAACCGTCGGAGAACTGAAAGAATTCGTGGAATTGTTGGAGGAAAACAACATCTCCTATGAATTAGAAGACGATGTTCAGCTATTTGATGCCAGCTTTGCCAATATAAGCCATCACAGGGATTATCGTGTTCAGTTACTTCCCGGAGACTTCAAAAGAGTGGACGAAATTCGAAATAAGAGTGTTCTTGCAGAACTGGATCAGGTAGATCCGGATTATTACCTGTTTGATTTTACCGATGAAGAATTAATCGATTTGATCTCAAAACAAGACGAATGGAGCCCGTTTGATTTTCAATTGGCTCAAAAGATATTGAAAGACCGTGGAAAAGAAATTGATTCCAAAGAGATTAACAAATTGAAAGAACAGCGCCTTGAGGAACTTTCCACTCCCGAAAAATACGACACTGCCCGAATCGGATTAGGTTATGTTTTTGCTTTCTTCGGAGGCCTATTCGGTATTATGGTTGGATATCACGTCGTTTCAAGCAAGAAAATACTACCGACAGGCGAAAAGGTATACACATATTCGGAATCCGATAGGAAACATGGAAGCATAATTCTGTTTATTTCTATCACAGCAATCATTCTTGGAGTAGCCTTTATGCTAATTAACAAGCTTTAATATTGCTAGGTAAATTGTAAATGGAATATAAATCTGGAGAGTGCTTACATGATCATTAGAACAACTTTCTCAATTCTTCATTTCAATTAATTCGCAATTAGGAATTCGCGATTATTTTCGCTGCATCCGGTGCAAAATACGTCAGAATCCCATCTGCCCCTGCCCTTCTGATGCTCAATAACATTTCCATCACTGCACGGTCATAATCGAGCCAGCCGTTTTTGGAAGCTGCATACACCATGGCGCATTCACCACTGACGTTGTAAGCAGTTACAGGTGTGGCAAAATTCTCTTTCAGCAAGTGAATGATATCCAAATAACACAAGGCTGGTTTCACCATAATGAAATCTGCTCCTTCTGCAATATCCAGTTCTGCTTCGATCAAAGCTTCACGCTTGTTAGCCGGATTCATTTGATATGTTTTCTTATCTCCACTTTTTGGTGCAGAATTCAATGCGTCCCTGAAAGGTCCGTAGAAAGCACTGGCGTATTTTGCCGTGTATGACATGATCGATACGTCCTGGAAACCCACTGCATCCAGCTCATCACGAATAAAACCTACTCTTCCGTCCATCATGTCGGAAGGACCAATGATGTCAATTCCTGCCTGTGCCTGTGCAACCGCCATTTTACCCAAAATATCCAAAGTCGGGTCATTGACGATCTTTCCATCGATCACCAATCCATCATGCCCGTCGGAAGAATACGGGTCCAGTGCCACGTCTGACATTAAAACTGCCTCCGGGAATTTTTCTTTCAAGGTCCTGATAATATGGAGGTAGAAATTCTCGTCTGCATAACTGTAACTTCCGATCTGGTCTTTCAAATGTTCATCAACCGCAGGAAACAGGTCGAAAGTCATGATCCCCATATTCATCCATTTTTCAAACTCGGGAAGCAGCTGATCAATGCTCCAGCGGTAATTTCCCGGTAAAGAAGAAACCTCTTCACGAATATTCTTTCCGTCCTTTAAAAACAGCGGATAAATCAAGTGCTGAGGGCCTAATTGTGTTTCTTCAACCATGGCTCTGATGGCTGCACTTTTGCGATTTCTTCTTGGACGGATATTCATGGAACAGTTTTTCACAAAGTTAATCAGAATCGGGAACTATTCGTTCAAATCGGCGTTTTAAACAATTACAATTCATAATTATCAACAACAAAGTTCCATTAACATTTTTTTGTATATTTTCGTCTGTACGTTAACGAAGAAACAATGCGACTTATGAATAAGCTATTAACTACTTTCACAATAAGTACCGGGATTGTACTTATGATTAGCTCCTGTGGTTCGGAGGAAGAAAAAAAGCCTGAAATAAGCAAAGAAGTTATTGATCCTAATAGTTCTTTGAATGCTAAGTTTGATGATAAGATCTTCAGTATTCCGTCTCCGATGCAAATGGCGATGCTCCTTGAGGAATCGAAATCTCCTTACAATGAGTTTTTGTTGAACGACCTGGAAAAAGTTGGTGATTATACATCTGAATATAAGAAAGCGCTGAATTTGGGCATTTATGGAACTGATTTAGGATATGTTTCCATTTACAAACAAAACAGCATTGCATTGAAATACCTTTCTACAATTGAAAAATTGACCAGCAAACTGGGCTTGGAAGGAGCATTCGACAAAGACTTCATGTCCCGTTTCGAGAAAAACTCTACGAACAAGGATTCCATGATGGTGATTGTTTCCGATGCATTTAAAAAATCGGATAATTTCCTGAAATCAAATAACCGGAAAACTGTTTCAGCATTGATTTTAGTCGGAGGATGGATCGAATCCATGTACCTGGCTTGTAATATCAATAAAGAACATGCAAATCAAAAAATCCTGGACCGTATTGCAGAGCAAACAGAAACATTGAACACAATCATTGACCTGCTTTCGGATTACAATAAAAAAGGTGAATGGGATGAATTGATCACGGACATGAAAGACCTGAAGTTCTATTTCGACCAGATTACGATCAATTATGAATACATGGCACCTGTTACAAATGCAAAAAAGAAACTAACTACTCTGAGACATAAAGCAGTAGTGACCGTTGACTCCAGCACCTTGAATTTTATTAATCAGAAAATCGAAGCCATTCGAGGAAAAGTAATCGAATAACACTAGTCATATGAAAAAGTTAGCATTATATAGCATTTTTACTTTATTCGTTGGATTTGGAGTAAAAGCACAGGATTGTGAGACCCTGGTAAAGGACTGTGAACAAATCCTGAAAGGAAAAGAAAAGAATTTCGTTTCTGACGGACAGGTTTATACTGCTTTTTTAGATCGGGAAAAGGCTGAGTTTAAGACAACTTTCTTTGGTGGGACGACTTATAGAATTGCTACTACAGCGGGCACTGATGATGAATACGTAATTTTCACTGTGAAAGATTTACAGGGGACCGTACTATTCTCTAATAGAAAATACAAGAACTCAAGTTACTGGGATTTCAAAGTGCCAAGAACAATTCCTGTTGTAATCGAAACAGAGTTGGACATGGATAAAAAAGTCACCGGCTGTGCCGTAATGATGATCGGATTCAAGAGATAATAATTAGTTAAATAAATTCCAGAAAAGCATGAGTGAACGCATACTCCGCGCTCTAATGCAGTTATTCGCGATTATCGCGAAGGTTGATGAAGTAACAGACCCCACAAGTGAAGCCATTGAAAGTTCCAATGGCCGACGAATTGTAGAAGCATTTTTACGAACAGAACTGAACGATGAATTACTCCAAAAGTATATTCAGTTGTTTGATGAATTCCTGTTAGTTCACCACCAGGGATCAGGAAAGAAAGATGGTCAGCGTAAAAGAACATCTGTAAACTCGGTAAAAGTTTTACGAATTTGTGCTCAGATCAACGAAGAGCTTACCCAGCGGCAAAAAATGATCGTGCTGCTGCGGATCTTTGACTTTATCCATGCAAATGACCAGGTTCACGAACAGGAACAGGAATTCGTTCATACCGTTTCCGAATCTTTTAATATTCCGGATTTTGAATACCGGCAATTAATGGCCTTTGTTGAAGCAAGCAATGAAACGATTTTGGACGATGATCATTTTATGTACATCAGTGAAAAAGACCTGAATCTGTCTCATGCCAAATCCATCAAACTGGACGGTTTCGACGGTTCCATTCTGGTAATCCGAATGGAAAGTGTCAATATTCTGTTTTTCAAATACTTTGGTCACGACGAATTGATCCTGAACGGTCAGATCGTTTCCAATCAAAGAAGACATATTTTAAACCAAGGATCTACTCTGCGTACCAATAAATCCGCACCGGTTTATTACAGTGATGTAATCTCCAGATTCCTCAATGATGCGAACCGTGAGAAAATCACTTTTAAAGTAGACCATTTACAATTCCATTTCAATGGCGGAAAAATCGGCTTGCATGAAATCAATTTCATTGAACAATCCGGGAAATTATTGGGTGTAATGGGTGGTTCCGGAGCGGGGAAATCAACCTTCCTGAATGTCCTGAACGGAAATTATGCTCCTTCTCATGGTGCTGTGACCATTAACGGTGTGGATTTACATCGTGAAAAATCCAAGCTGGAAGGTGTGATCGGTTTTGTTTCTCAAGATGATTTGTTGATTGAGGAATTGACAGTTTTCCAAAACCTCTACTTTAATGCAAAATTGTGTTTTAATGATTTGTCTGAATCCCAGCTGAAGAAAAAAGTATTGGACTTGCTTTCAGATATCGGTTTGGGTGATGCTAAACATTTGAAAGTCGGTAGTCCGTTGGAAAAAACTATTTCGGGTGGACAACGCAAACGTTTGAATATTGCATTGGAATTGATCCGTGAACCGGCGGTTATGTTCGTGGATGAGCCTACTTCAGGACTTTCTTCACGAGATTCCGAAAATATTATGGATATGCTCAAAGAACTTTCACTGAAAGGGAAATTGATCTTTGTCGTAATCCATCAGCCTTCATCGGAGATCTTCAAAATGTTTGACAAATTGCTGATCCTGGACCAGGGCGGTTATCCGATCTTTGACGGGAATCCGATCGATGCGGTCGTTTATTTCAAAACACACGTACACCATGTAAATGCAAATGAACGTGAATGCCCGATTTGTGGAAATGTGAACCCGGAGCAGATTTTCAACATCATCGAATCCAAAGTAGTAGATGAATATGGAAATCAGACGAAAGTAAGGAAAATCTCTCCGAGAGAATGGAACGAACGGTATTTGTCCAATTACAAGACTCCGGACATCGAAGAAATTACCGAACCGATTAAAGGAACTTCCCGTATTGCCAATAAGATCAAGCAATTTAAGGTTTTTTTCCTGCGGGATGTATTGAGTAAATTGGCAAACAAGCAGTACATGTTTATCAATATGCTGGAAGCCCCGGTTTTGGCAGCAATCCTTTCTTTTTTCGTGAAATTCTTTAACACGGATGGAAAAGGACACGAGGATTACGTGTTTTACGAAAACGAGAATATTCCGCAATACTTATTCATTTCAGTGGTAGTTGCACTTTTCCTTGGGCTGACTGTTGCCGCAGAAGAAATTATTAAGGACAAGAAAATCCTGAAACGTGAAAGTTTCCTGAATCTTTCCCTGGGATCGTATTTGTGGTCAAAAATCCTGATCATGTTTATTGTTTCGGCAATCCAAACGGCATTTTTTGTTTTGATCGGAAACCTGATCCTTGAAATTCATGGTTTGTGGTGGGAATACTGGGTAATTCTCTTCTCTACTTCCTGTATGGCGAATGTGTTGGGTTTGAATATTTCGAGTGCATTTAATTCTGCTAAAGTAATTTACATCATTGTCCCTTTGTTGATTATCCCACAATTGATTTTCTCAGGCGTAATTGTGAAATTCGACAAGCTCCACCCTATTTTCTCTTCTAACAATGAAGTACCATGGGTTGGAAATGCAATGGCATCTCGTTGGGCATACGAGGCATTGGCTGTTGTTCAGGCAGTGGATAATGAACATGAAAGTAAGCAGTTTGAACTGCATCAGAAACAAAGCAATGCAAGCTGGAAACGCGATTACTGGATCCCGGAAATGAAAAACCAATTGACCATTCTTGCGGATAAGAAATCTTCTCTGAAGGATTTTGAAAAAGCGAAACGCATCTTGTCAAATGAAGTAGAAAAAGAAATTTCGAACTGGGACAATCTGGAATGTAAGAATTGTGTGGCAGGTTTAAACAAATTGCAAAAAGGAAAATCTTCGATCCAGGAGGTACAGTTTAACATAGGTGCATTCCTGGAAATATTGAAGAAACAATACAACCTGACTTACAACGAAACAACTGAGAAATTGGATCAGTTGGTATTGAAAATGGGTGAGAAAAATTACGAAGCTTCCCAGGCAGCGTTTATCAATGAGAGCTTGCAGGATTTAGTGACAAATCGTACGGAAGTTCAGAAGATCATTGTAACGGATGATGAATTACTCCAGAAAGATGACCCATTGTATATGGACCCGAAAAATACGCGTTTATTGAACGCGCCATTCTATACTTATAAGAAATATTGGTTCGGAATCCCGATGAGTACGTTCCTTGCGAATATTTTAGTCCTGTGGGGAATGACTATTTTGTTAATCATTGCACTTTATTATGACTGGCTTCGAAAATTACTGAGTATTTTCTCGAGAGTAAGTACAAAAAGCAGTTTCTAAAGAACGATATAAAACAAATAAGGGCATCCCACACATGCGGGATGCCCTATTGTTTATAATAATTATGATCCGTAATTACATGAGCATCCCTCCACATACGTGAAGTGTTTGTCCTGTAACATATGCAGACATGTCTGAAGCTAAGAAAACCACTGCATTTGCAACATCGATCGGTTGTCCTCCACGTTTCAATGGAATGGAATTTCTCCATTCTTCTACTACCTTTTGATCCAATGCACCGGTCATTTCTGTTTCAATAAAACCTGGAGCAATTGCATTGCAACGAATGCTTCTTGATCCCAATTCCTGCGCTACAGATTTCGTAAATCCGATCAATCCTGCTTTGGATGCGGCATAGTTTGCCTGACCGGCATTTCCGCTAACACCAACAACAGATGACATATTGATGATCGATCCTGAGCGTGCTTTCAACATCGGGCGTTGAACAGCTTTCGTTAAATTAAATGCAGATTTCAAATTCGTATTGATCACTTCATCCCACTGCTCTTCCGTCATACGCATCAAAAGCGTGTCGCGCGTAATTCCTGCGTTATTAACAAGAACATCAATTGTTCCGAATTTTTCAACTACATCGTCAACTAATTTTTGAGCCTGGTCGAAATTTGCAGCATCTGATTTAAATCCAACTGCTACTCCTCCGTTTGCAGTCAGTTCTGCCTCCAGGGCACGAGCTTTCTCTTCCGAAGATAAATAGGTAAATGCAACTTTTGCGCCTTGCTTTACACATTCCTCTGCAATTGATTTGCCGATTCCTCTGGATGCTCCGGTAATTAATACAACTTTATTATCTAATAATCCCATGTATGTTTTTTTGGTCCTCAAATATAGGAAAGGTTTCTTGGATAAAACGAAATGCAGAAAGGAACTTATGCAGGTTTAAATGTTCAAAGTCCAGATGTTCATCGGGATCAAAATTTAAACCGATTGAACTTTTCTACTTTTTAAGCCTAATTAAACTTGTTTAATTGAAAAAGTCCCAGGAAACCCCGAAACGGACCTGTAATGAGGTAACCGGATAACCCACTCCTTCGAAATTGGTAGGTTTTACAAATGTCTGTTCAATATTCTCCACACGAATAAACCATCTGAAGTATCCCAGATCAAACTGACTGAAGAAATGCAATTTCATCATGTCGTTGAACTGCTTACCGGTACTTAACAAGGTATAAGTATTCATTTGCGGAACAAAGTCGATCAACTGGTAATGACTGATATACCCCACTTCGATCCCTGTTACTGTTTTTAATTTTTTTGCTTTGAACAATCCTCCGTTATAGGCAACCCGACCGGAAATCAGCCAATTAGGGAGTAAATCCCCGGTACTTTCCCGGTAGCTTGCCCGCCCCTGAAGCAATAATTTCTTAAAAGAGTATTCAAAACCTGCCTGAACTCCTAAAACGTTTAGGGACATAAGTGTGTCCTGTCTCCATTTGTTTTGAATGAAAACCGGAATTTTTGAGTTGTTTTCAACGAAAGCCTGGAGAAAGAACGGCACATAACGGTTCTTGTTTGTCCAGTTCAATTTCAATGAGGTACGTGTACTCAATACTTTATTTGTCCAGGAATAAGACAAATTATTTCCGTAGTAAAACCGCTGATAGTTTTCAGGATATTGCCGGGTAAAAGACCCGGACGCAGAAAAAGAATTCATCCTGAATGCTTTGTTGGCATCTGCACTAATTTGGGTTTCTCCAGTAGCTCCAACAAACGTGTAATTCGCGGTAGCATTCAATGAATAACCTTTTATATCCAGGTTAAGGGCAGCAAATCCGAAAGCTTCAGTTGTATCCTGGTGAATAACCAAGTTATCGTAATCCCAATAACGGGTGCCGAGTCCGGCTTCAATATTGAATCCGCGATTTTTATAGAATATACCACCATTTAGTTTCAAGGATGAGAGCTCCCAATAATCATTGGTGTTTACCGAATCATAATTGTAAAACCCGTAAATTGCTTCCAAGGTATCCCGGTCGTAGTAACGTTGGTTTTTAATATCCAAGCGGGGCTGCAGGATCAAACCCATTTTTTGAAGCGAATCTTTTGAAAAGGAAATATAGTTTTTCCAGTCTATATGAAATTCTTTTGTGCGGTTACCTGAATTTGACTTTTCAACTTCCTGGAATTGGAGTGCAAAACCTTCCCGGATTGAATCTCCTAACAACCCCCCTGCGAATTGATTTACGTTTCCATAAAATGCCACATCCAGGACAGTTCCATAGTATTTGGACCTGTGCATTAATCCAAGCTGTGCGGAATTCCGTTCGAAACCTGAATTTCGCAGGTTTCCGTTCGAACTGTTTCGGATGTAGTCAAATTGAATAAAGGTATTGGAATCGATTGCCTGAGTGTACGTTATTTTCCCGAATTGGGCCAGTTTGGAACCCATGGAATACTCAAAGGCAATGTGCGGAATAGCAGAAAATCGTCTTAATTGAGGTTTTAACCAGGCTGTGTTCAGGTCCGAAAAAGAAAAATTAAACAGGAACGGATTGAAATCTCCGGGAAGTGTATGCTGGTAAGTAGCAAGGTTTGCATCAACCGAATCCAGTTTACCCGAAATGCGGTGTCCGGGTTTTAAGGTGTCCTGGAAGTAATTTCCAAAGGGAGATTGTGCCAGTCCGGAGAGCTGACAAACCGAGGTAACAAGTAGAAACAAAGCCCATTTCTTCATGAAACTTTATTAAAACACAAAAAGGTCTTATCGCCATTGGCAGACAAGACCCTTCTCATTTCTTAATGAAAATTCTTATAGTTTATTCACAGCAACTGTCAAACCTGATTTCAAGTTTGCAGCCTTGTTTTTGTGAATGATGTTGCGTTTTGCCAACTTATCCAACATGGAAGTTACAACCGGCAATAATTCGCTTGCTTCTTTCTTATCTTTCAAAGAACGAAGTTTACGTACTGCATTACGTGTTGTCTTGTGTTGGTACTTGTTACGCAAACGCTTAACATCGTTAGAACGAATTCGTTTTTGTGCTGACTTGTGATTTGCCATTTTTTTCTTTTATTACAAACTAAAATTTGCAGCCCATAGGAGAATCGAACTCCTGTTTCCAGGATGAAAACCTGGCGTCCTAACCACTAGACGAATGGGCCGTTTTTGAATTTCGGAGTGCAAATATACTTGGATTTTTCCTATTTGCAAGCTTTTCCGATGCTTTTTTTCTAAAAAATATCTTTGTCTTCCGCTTCAAATTTGAAACCCAGTCTTTTACCTGTCGACATTTGACTGTTGGCTTCGATCTCGTGCATCTGGAAAACGGTTACTTTTGAGACGATTTCGTAAGGCGGGGTCAGTAAATCGAACTCCAAAGCATATGAAAACGAAACGTGAATGATATTCGTAAGGATCGGATCTGTGAGTATGGAATTGGTCAGATCACGGAATAAAAAGCCCAATTGCCCCTTGCCTTCCACCATAAAATGTTCGTCCTTATTGATAAAAACACGTCCAATCAGGTATCCCAGATCGTTACTGCGATTTTTAAGGTAGGATTCCGCAAGGAAATTATAGATATTGATAATTCCGAAATAACCACGTGACTTGTCTTCTTTCAGGTATTCTGTTTGCCATAAAGGATGTTCGTCCGGTAGCCTGAAAACATTGGTGTGCATTTGAAAAACAAGCACATCGCTGCCTATATACACCTGGACCTGGAATTCGCCTTTATACTCCACATGTAAACGGATTCGGCTGTCTTCTATGGATGCCCGAAGCGCTCCGATCTCTTCCAGTAAATGCGTTTTAAAGCGCTCAAAATGATTCTTCGTATCGTGAAAAATATCCTGCTTTAATCCGGCTTTCTGGACCAAAATATCCTGTATGATTTTTCGTGATTCTTCCATAACATGTTAATTCAAAATGCAAAAGTCAAAATGCAAAAAGGGAGACTGACTTTACCCGCCTCCCCATTTTACTATTTTTTGAATTTTACATTCATAATTTTTAATTCACTAATATGCTTTCGCAAAAACTACGCGTCCTTTTGAAGGCGCTCCGGTTACCATACATTTACCTGGTTCCGAAGAAATATCAATAGGAATGCAGCGTATTGTTGCTTTTGTTTCTTCTTTGATTTTCGCTTCTGTTTCCTTCGTTCCGTCCCAATGAGCCAAATAGAACCCGCCTTCCGTTTCAAGTTTCGTTTTAAACTCTTCGTAGGTATCTACTTCATGCATGTTTTGATCGCGGAAATCGTTCGCTTTTTGAAGCAGGTTTGTCTGGATTTCGTCCAGTAGAGAGACGATCGAAGTACCGATATTGTCAATGTTCATGGCATATTTCTCCTTGGTATCACGGCGGGCAATTTCCACCACTCCATTCGCCAAATCTCGTGGCCCGATCGCAATCCGAACAGGAACTCCTTTTGCTTCATACTCGGCAAATTTCCATCCCGGACGTTTTTGATCGTCCGCATCGTATTTTACCTTCACTTTCAAACCTTTCAATTCGGAAGAGATTTTAGCAACCGCTTCATTGATTAGCTGAAGTTCTTCATCTGTTCTGTAGATTGGAACGATAACAACCTGGATAGGTGCCAAAGCAGGCGGCAAAACCAATCCCTCATCGTCTGAATGGGTCATAATTAAAGCCCCCATCAAACGGGTAGAAACTCCCCAGGATGTTGCCCAAACATATTCCAGTTTACCTTGCGCATCACTGAACTTCACTTCGAATGCTTTTGCGAAATTCTGTCCTAAAAAGTGTGAAGTCCCTGCCTGAAGTGCTTTTCCATCCTGCATCATTGCTTCGATGCAATACGTGTCATCGGCACCTGCAAAACGCTCACTTTCCGTTTTGTGACCTTTAATAACGGGCATTGCCATATATTTTTCAGCAAACTCAGCATATACATCGAGCATTTGTTCCGTCTCCCGGATTGCTTCTTCTTTGGTAGCGTGTGCTGTATGGCCTTCCTGCCATAAGAATTCAGATGTACGCAAGAATAAACGGGTTTTCATTTCCCAGCGCACCACATTTGCCCATTGATTGATCAAAATCGGCAAATCGCGGTAAGATTGGATCCATTTTTTGTATGAATTCCAGATGATTGTTTCCGAAGTCGGACGAACAATTAACTCTTCTTCCAGTTTTGCATCCGGGTCAACGATTACACCTCCTCCATTCGGATCGTTTTTTAAACGGTAATGCGTTACAACAGCACACTCCTTTGCAAAACCATCGACATGGGATGCTTCTTTACTCAAATAACTTTTCGGGATGAACAAGGGGAAGTACGCATTTTGATGACCTGTTTCTTTGAATTTTGCATCTAAGATGTCGCGCATGTTTTCCCAAATAGCATAACCGTAGGGTTTGATTACCATCATTCCTTTCACTTCCGAGTGTTCCGCAAGGTCAGCTCTGGAAATTAAATCGTTGTACCACTTGGAATAATCTTCGGCGCGAGTAGCGTACTTCTGTGACATTTTTGAGTATGTTAAATTTTAAGAATAAAACCGTAAAATTATAAATAAATCAGCTATCTTTAATCAACCTTTTAATCTTTATCGACATGCATAACCTGTTAAAATTCGGAACCTGTTTGGGGCTGGCAATCTCTCTTGCAGGATGTAGTACATCAGAGCATTTTATGCAGGATGATGTTTACAACACCCGTACACCTATCATGCCTCCGGGAACAGACTTGAATGATGTAACCGACTATGCCACTTTCGTTGCCAAGAAGGAGCAAAATCAGGCTCAGGAAAAGACTGCCTATGTTTCTCCGCGACAATACAACGATTATTTCTATAATTCCCAATATATCTACTATGGTTATTCGCCATACGGTGCCTTAACAGGACTGGGATATTACGGATACGGAAATTACTACAGCACCATCAATAATGGCTTTTTTTATCCCTCTATCGGGTTCAGCAGTTATTACGGCGGCGGAGGTTATTATAATTACCATCCGTACAATGGCTACTATGGCTGGAATCCTTACGGTTACGGCGGTTATTATTCGGGGAATTCGTATTCATACACCCCAATCAGCAAACCAAATACCGGAGGAAATATGTCGAATGCTCATGCAGGAACTGCTGCCGGAAGAATGGGGTCAACAATAAACGGAGGAATTGTGAATTACCAAAACAAATTGATTGCAAAACCGACTAATTCACGCTTTACAGGTGTAGGAAGAAACACAACCGTCAATTCATCTCCCGTTGTTTCAAGCGGAAGGCATACAAGTGTAAGTTCAAGAGAAACAGTTCGACCGGTAAGCCCTGGAAGAACTTCCGTACCAACAGAACGAACTACAGGAACATACAGAAGAATGGAATCAAACCCGAGTCCGGGAAACAGAACTATAAATACGAACTCTACTCCGAGAACAAGCTCACCTACTATCAGAAGCGGTGGTAATTCGGGAGGAAGTGTTAGCTCACCGGGTTCAGGAGGATCTAGAAGCGGTGGTAGACGATAAATTAAATAAATGAGATCTAAAATAATTTTGGCTTCAGTTTTTACCGGAGCCTTTTTTGCGTTCGGACAGAATGAGGTGGATGTATACCGGTTGTCAAATACCTATGTGCAAGGATCTGCGCGGTTTGATGCAATGGGTGGTTCTTTCGGTGCTCTTGGTGCTGAAAGTGGTTGTATAGGTATAAATCCCGGAGGTTTCGGAAGAGCTTCAGTGAGTTCCTTTTCTTTTGGTATTGCAGGAACCAGTTTAAAAACCACGTCTCATTTCAGAGGGAATGGCGAAGCTGTTTCAACGGGAAGTTCTTCCATGGATGCCTTCAATGTACGCATCCCTAACCTGGCAGGAACCGTCGTCGCTGATGTTTCCACAGGTAATTCCGGGCTGATCTACACTCAAATCTCATTTGGATTGAACCGGATTGCAAATTTCAACAACTCCTTCAATTACAGCGGACAACAATTCGAATCTTTGCTGGACGTTTTCGCTGCAGGAGCAACAGGGATCGATCCGAATATGCTGTACGACTATCAGCCTTACACTTCTTCTCTTGCATATCAAACCTATACAATCGATCCGGATGTAAACAACAATTACTATCCGAGATTGAACTCAGGTGACGTGATCCATAACCGTACTGTTCTGAACAGGGGCGGAATTAATGAATTCTATGTTGCGATCAGCGCAAACTACCTGGATAAAATTTATTTCGGTGCTTCTATTTCCTATAACACGATCAATTTTGCCGAATCTGTAGTACATAAAGAAACACTGACTGATACAAGCGGAGTTTCTCTCAGGTCATTTATTTATCAATATGATTTCACAAGCAAAGGCGGTGGGACCAATCTAAAACTGGGTGCAATTTTTCTTCCAACAGAATTTTTACGTTTGGGAATTGCTTTACATACACCTACTTTTTATCAATTAACAGACGAAACAACTGCAAATATGCAAGCATTGCATAACGATGGGATCAGAACAGTTGATCCGTCTCTTGTTCCTGCTGATAAATACAAATACCGAATCTGGACCCCGACTAAATTTGTAGGATCATTGGGATTGGTCTTTGGAGATAACGGTTGCATTAATGTGGATTTGGAATACCTCAATTATGGTTGGGGAAGATTGAAAACAACTACTGATGAAGCGTATGTAGCTTACGATTACAAAGCTGAAAATCAGATCATAAAAAATCAAATGGTAGATGCATTAAACATTCGCATTGGTGGCGAATGGGCAATCAATAATACCGTTTTCATTCGCGGAGGCTACGGCTATTATCCAAAGGGTGACACTTTAGTCCGAAGCTACGGAAAGAATTATAGCCAAACGGTCAGCGGAGGTTTTGGATTCCGGATTAATCGCGTATACATCGACCTTTCTGTCCGTTATTTCATGTCGAGTTCAGTATATAAGGCTTTTTATGAAAGCAGGACGGATTTGGACATCGTGAATACAACGTTCAATATCGGGATGCAATATAAATTTGACTATAAATGATTGTAATCCTTGATTGCTTTTGAAAAGTCTGTTTTATCCAATTTTGAATTGATCCATGCCGGAAGGTGGAAATAGTCAAGGATCACACGTTCCTGCTGATCTTTCATTAACTCCGCAACTTCCGTCTTCATTTTGGAAAGAATCTCATTACGCTGGGTAATATTCATGCTTTTTGCCAGCTTTCTCAAGTGCTTGATCACCACATTTTCTATTTCGTAATCGCGATCGTGCTTACTTAAATAACGGTTCGTAGATTTGATTACATACTCCAGGAAGTCGTAGTTTTCCAGTTCCAAATGAATAATCAGGTTGAAAATACGTGCAAAACTATAGATGTCCTGTCTCAAACGCTGCTCATTATCATTTAAGACCTCATTCAAGGTAGACAAGGCTTTTTTGTAATCCCCTATTCCGAAATAAGTATATGCCTGGTTATAACTGAATAAGATATTTTGTTCTTTCGAAACTTTATCATCCAGGTCGCGAAGTCTTCCACGTACTTCATCGGCCAGCTTCGTAGATGCCTCAAAATTTCCTGTGGCATGATTCAAAGCAAATTCTCCGTTGTATGAAATTGTAAAGATCCGCAACGATAAATCTGTGGAGTTAAATCCTTTATTTCCCTCCAGTGACCGAATTTCGTGGATTACATTCGTTGCTTCCTTGAACTGTTTGTTATCAATGTAACATCTTAAAAGGTGAGAAAGTGTCAAAATATAACGTTGCCCCAAATCTTCTTTTATCAATGGATTGTTGTCCAGGATATCTTTTGTTCGATTGAAAAACTGGAAACTGTCTTCGTAATTTCTGTTTGTTGCAGCACACAAACCTTTGATGTAATAACACATGGAAGATGCCCGGGTGGAGAGCGCGGTATTTTTTCCTTTAATCAAATGATAATCAGAAATATCTTCCACTATTTTTCGTTCTTCTTCATTCCTGGTAAAGCCTCCCGAACGGAAGATTAAATTGATTTTGGAATAAATTACCTGGTATTCCGCGAGGTTCCTCAATTTGGCAATTACCAGCTCTTCCTCCTCTATGATATCGTCCAGGTTCCTTGAAAACTCACCGTCTTCATAAGCAGCTTCCAGCAACTTTTTCTCCCACGCGATCAATTCGTACCAGTAGTAAAACTCTTCGTGTTCTATTGCTAAACTTTTTGCCCGCTGCACAAACTTTTCGCACTCTTTATAAAGTGCTTTGCTATATAAAATCTCCACATTTTTCAATTCCTGTTTCAGGACACTGGAAGCCGATTGCTCCGAATAATAAACACGAAGACTCTTTAATATCAAACGGTATAAATGGTTTTTTTCAGAAGGCAAATGCTTTACAAAAGTCTCATTCTGAAAGAATTCCTTCAAATCATCTTCCCTGTATGCACCTTGTTTTTCAATAAAATCAAAAATCTTGAGGTAGTTCTTTTCACCGGACTGCAAGGCCGAAGAAAGTTTAAAAAATCGCTTCTCGGATTTTGTCAACGACTTAATTAATTTATATAGTTCGTTTGAGGGTTTCATAATACAGGAGTTTCTCAAATTTAACAAAATCTTTTAATCCTAGTATTTTTTTTAAAAGATTTCGGCATCTATCCAGCGCTGAATCAAGAGGAATCCCCTTTATTTTCATTGTAATCCTAAAGAAAGTTCAATGAGTTCAATAGTTAAAACGATCAAATTTTTCCCCGGTATCGATTTTGTAATTCACATGGTAGTTTGAACTTTTGAACCTTAACTTCAGGATAACAAAAAAAGGTTGCATAACACAACCTTTCACAAACAACAACAATAAACTTCAACGCAGATAACTAACGAAGAAGGATCTTTTGTCCTTTTTGGACAGTCACTTTTTCGGATGTGAATCCGTTCATTTTTACTAATTTTTTCAATTTGATTCCTTCTGCCTGGGAAATTTCAATCAGGGTAATTTCTTTTGTGGCAGTGAATGTTACATCTTTACAACGTGATCTGTTCCTTTTCGGTTCAATGTAAACAATATCACCTGCTTCCAGCATGTCTTTCTTGTCAACAAAATTGTTGTACTTATACATTTGCCACATAGCCAGGTCATATTCCTTTGCAATTTTATAATAAGTATCTCCTTTTCTTGCAACAATGAATTTCACATCGTTCTTATTCTCTTTTGCAACGTGATTTTGATACTTTAAACAGGATTCGTCAATTTTCATGGAAGAAACCGGTTTATTCACAGTAGTTTCCTTTGACTTTGTCTTGCTGTTCTCTTTTGCATTAGCAACCAGCAAATCGGTTCCCTTACTATCCGGAGCAGTTTTATCGTCGTATTCATACAACTTTAAACGCTCAATCAAATCGATCAACTTTTCAGCGTATTCAGGATGCGTTGCATAACCGGCTTTTTTCAACCCTTTTGCCCAGGATTTATAATCATCAACCGGAAACTGGAACAAACTTGCGTAACGCGGTTTTTTGGTAAGGAATAAGCTATGGTCGTTATAAGAATCCGTTGCGCTGGGGTATTTTCTAAAACATTCTCCCTTAGCATCATCATCAAAATAGATCTTTTCTCCTGTCCAGTCACTGCACTTAATACCAAAATGGTTATTTGCTTCAACTGCCAGCGGTGAATTTCCATTACCACTCTCCAACAGGCCTTGTGCAAGTGTAATACTCGCAGGAATTCGATAAGTAAGCATGTGCTCAACGGCTACATTAGACCACATTGCAACATAATCTGTTTGGGTCATTTTAGTTGGATTCCCTCCTCCAAAAGAGAAAAAAGAAATTCCAAATCCTACAATTGCTAAGCTTTTCATCATGTTCAAAGGCATTGAATTCTTTCCAGAATACGCAAAAGTAATGACTTGGTTACAAAAAATGTTGAAAACTTTGAAGCCGATTGTTAATAACTCCGGAATTCCCGATATTTTCTACTATCTCAAAAGATAAAAACCGAGGGCTAAACATAAGTGGTCACCAGATATCTGGTATTGTTATTCCATGGATATTGCATAGATATCCCATAGATAAGGCATAGATATAGTTACGTTTGTTAATATTTTTAACCTGCCAACCATAATCTCAACAAGAGTTGCTCATAATCCGCAATTAGCGATCAAGTGAATTCAACCATGCACACGTATCCACTCCATCTGCAAAATCAGTAATATCCGGAGCCTGGGCTTTCCCGAATGGAATAAAATCATGTCCTACAATTGCCTGAAGCTCTTCTTTCACCCCTGCAATTTTATTCAGAAGCAATTCTTTCTCTTCGTAGAACTCATAATATATGACAGATAACGGCGCATGAATACCTTCGTCTTCTTTTAACAGGAACACATTGTTGTCTAAAAAAGGGATTTGGTTCATCAAATAAACGGTCCGGTTGTAATCATAATTATTCCCGTATTTGTGATGCTGGATCAAATGAGCCTGGTCCAGGAAGTTTTCAAAAACGCGATTCAGGTCAAATCCAACCGGCAAATACAATTTTGAAACATTGCGGCACCCCATTCCAAAGAAATCAAAACAGTCCGAGCTCAATTTTTTCAATTCTTCATTTGTTTCCGTGCCGTCCAGGATGGCGATTGATGTTCTGTTCTTTCTAAAAATATGAGGAACTTCTCCAAAATATGTTTCAAACTGCGCAATCGAACTGTTACTTCCGGTAGCGATTACTGCATCATAATTTTTTATCGGTCCCAAAGAAACCTGGATATATTCTTTCAACTCCGGATTCCACTCGAACATCCACTCAATTAATTTCATCGGGATACGTGTATCGGAGCTGCTTAATTTACATTGGGCCTTATTCCCGGTTATCAAAACACAAAGCAGGTCGTGAAACCCCACAAAAGGAAGGTTTCCTGCCATAATTAACGCAACATTCTTTGGTCTTGAAGTAAATTGATAACGATCAGCGAATTCTTGAAGAGCTTCTGTTTCAGTTAAATGAACAATCCCGTTTAAAGCTTTAATACAATTTTCTTTGGTAAACCAGGGATTGATTTGTATTTCCTTGTTAATTAAGCGCTGAAAACCCTGGAATTCGTCTTCCGTTAATCCACACTCGTACCCCGGCCACTGTTCATTAGCGATGTAAGCACTTAATGCTTTTCCGAGTTGGCCAAAAACTTCAATGATTGCTCTTTTTTCCACGGCACAAAGTTAATTCCTCCGGTAGGAATTCCGTTATTTTTTTGAAATATTTCACCGTTTAAACCGGAGACCTCCGTATATTTGCACAAAAAAAGTCTCTTATGGCTATCATGATTACAGACGAATGCATCAATTGTGGTGCATGTGAGCCGGAATGCCCAAACAACGCAATCTATGAAGGTGGCGCAGAATGGACCTATGCGGACGGTACGTCATTAAAAGGATTGATTACAACATTGAATGGTGAAGAAGTTCAGGCAGACGAAACTTTTGAGCCGAAAGACATGGATGTGTATTACATCGTTACAGACAAATGTACCGAGTGTGTAGGTTTTCATGACGAACCTCAGTGTGCGGCAGTTTGTCCTGTTGATTGTTGTGTTGACGATCCCGATTATCGTGAAAGCGAAGATGAATTGCTTGCGAAAAAGGATTTCATGCACTTGTAAAAGTGTAGTTTTACCTGTAAATTGTAACACATTTACTTTTTTAGCGTTCATGGTGTTATGAAAGTTTCGATCGGTTTAATCCTTATAGTTCTTATCAGCTTCCAATCTTTGGGGCAATTTGACGCTTATTCCAGGGAAAGCGAATTGGCTGTTTTGCTGGATTCTATCCGCGGAGCAAGAGACAACGCAGGAAAAGAAAACTGGAACAAGCAATTCAAAAAACTGATCGAGCAAACGCTTAACGAACCAACCATATTTGATGTCACATTTACAAAACTGAGAACGCTTGGAGTAATCGACAGCCCGGATAAACTGGTCCGTATTGTCAATTGGAATGTGGAACAGGACGACGGAACTCAGAAGTATTTCGCATACGTACTTCACAGGAACTCATTAAAGGATACCAAACACAAAGTCATTGAGCTGATCGATAAATCGTTTTTATTAACAGCCAAACCGGAAGAAACCCTGGAAGCCGACATGTGGTATGGTGCTTTGTATTACCAGATTATCCCGGTTGAAAAAGCCAATAAAACCTATTATACGGTTCTGGGATGGGATGGCGGAACACGAATGAGCAACACTAAACTGATTGATGTTATTTGCTTTAGTGGAAATAGTTTAAAACTGGGGTATCCCCTGTTCAAATCAGGAAGTACAACCGCAAAACGAATGTTCTACGAACATTCCGAACGCTCCGTGATGTCGCTGCGTTACGAACCGGAATACAACCGGATTATATTTGATCACCTGATGCCGGAAACACCCACCATGGTTGGTTTTTACGAATTCTATGTGCCGGACATGTCCTATGACGCATTTGTCCTGGATAATAATCGTTGGGTCTTAAAAGAGGACGTAGTTGGGATCAATAAAAAAGATGTCGCTGTTTCCGTTGCTTCAGTGGATGAAAGAAACGGAGAAGTGAGTACTACTTCCACTCCCGGAAAATGGATCGATCCAACCGGCGAAGGAAAAGGTTCTGCAAACGATGTGCACGTTGCTGTTTTACCGGATTCAGATGCTTTGAACACAACTGAAGAAAGCAAAAAACCGGTTAAAAAGGATAAAAGAACCATGACGGCACTCGAAAAATACGAAGCTAAAAAGAAACACAAAAAGGAAGAAGAGCCGCCTACTACACTGAATTCCGGAAAGAAGAGAAAACCGAGAAAGTAAATTTCTGATCTAAAATTTTGTATTTCAATAAATAAAAATTCATATTTGTTTTGCTGCAACTCTTAATTAACTATGCAAAACGAACTGGATTACGACTCTCAAAGAGAAGTCTTTACTAAAATTGTGAAAGCCGGCAAACGCACTTATTTTTTTGATATAAAAGCTACAAAAGGCCAGGATCACTACATTACCGTTACTGAAAGCAAAAAGGTAAACATCAACGGAAAAGAAGTTTTTCAAAAGCACAAAGTGTTTCTTTACAAGGAAGACTTTGATAAATTTTCGGAAACCTTACTGGAAGTAATGAATAAAGCCAATGAATTGAATTTGGGAGAAAGCCCGAATCCGTCATATGCGAGTGACGTACACTTTGAGGATTTGTAAACTTTCAAACAATCTTTCAACATCTTATTCGTTGAAAAATTAGCAGAAATAAATGGCGTTTAGGTCATTTCAATAACTTATCTTTATCCTCAAATTTACAGTGCTCTTATGGGTAAAATAATCGCTATAGCGAATCAAAAAGGTGGTGTTGGTAAAACAACTACGGCAATTAATTTGGGTGGATGTTTTGGTGTTTTGGAGTACAAGACATTATTGGTCGATGCTGATCCGCAGGCAAATGCTACGTCCGGAGTTGGTTTAGACCCGAAAAACTCGCGTAATATTTACGACTGTTTGATCAATGACGTGCACCCTTCCGAATTAATTATTCCGACAAGCAATCCGAACCTGGATATTATTCCGTCGCATATCGACCTGGTCGGTGCAGAATTGGAAATGATCAACATGCCGAATCGTGAACAGATGCTGAAACATGCCCTGGACAAGATCAAAGATCAGTATGATTTCATTATTATCGACTGTTCACCGTCCTTAGGATTGATCACTGTAAATGCTTTGACCGCAGCGGATTCCGTGATGGTACCGGTTCAGTGCGAATATTTCGCATTGGAAGGATTGGGTAAACTATTGAATACGATTAAAATTATTCAAGGGCGACTGAACCCGGAATTGGAAATCGAAGGAATCGTTCTGACCATGTATGATACCCGTTTGCGTTTGGCGAACCAGGTCGTAGAAGAAGTTAAAACGCACTTCCAGGATTTGGTTTTCGATACGGTAATCCATAGAAATACTAAATTAGGCGAGGCTCCGAGTTTCGGAGAGACAATCGTCATGCACGAAGCTACCAGTAAAGGAGCTATTAATTACCTGAATTTCGCCCGTGAAATTCTTCAACGAAACGATTTGACAAAAATCGGTAATAACGACAAACAATTTCAAGTAGGAAATGACATCTAATCCGAAAAAACGTTCAGCTTTAGGAAAAGGATTGGGGGCTTTATTGGAAAGTTCTTCATCAGATATTACAACGACTGCAACTGCAGCTCCAACAGCCAGTACTGGCGGCGTGGCTTTGATCCCTATCGGTTCAATTGAGGCGAACCCATTCAACCCGCGTACAAATTTCGAGAAAGATGCATTGACCGAGTTGAAAGACTCCATTGCAATTCACGGGATTATTCAGCCTTTAACGGTTCGCAAACTGGGCAAAGATAAATACCAGCTGATTTCAGGAGAACGACGTTTCCGTGCCTCTCAATTGGCGGGATTGGAAGAAGTTCCTGCTTATATCCGTGTAGCGAATGATCAATCTATGCTTGAAATGGCCCTGGTTGAAAACATTCAACGGGAAGACCTGAATGCGATCGAGGTGGCCCTCTCCTACCAGCGCCTGATTGATGAGATCGGTTTGACGCAAGACCAATTGTCTCAAAAAATATCAAAAGGAAGAACCAGTATTACCAATCATCTGCGCTTATTGAAACTTCCTGCTGAAATCCAGCTGGGTGTTCGTGACAACCTCATTTCAATGGGACATGCACGTGCGCTGGTATCTTCAGGAGACGAAAATCGTCAGTTGGACCTATACAGGCAAATCATTGATTTCCAGCTTTCAGTTCGTGAAATTGAAGAATTGATCCGTACGAATACATCCCGTACAAGTGAGGAAACTCCAAACGCACCGAAAACGGCTTCCGCTCCGGAATTATCGACCATTCAAGAAGTATTCAAAAACCATTTGAGTGATCGTATCTCCTCGAAAGTAGAAATTAAAAAGACCCATTCCGGAAGCGGGAAGATCCTGATTAACTTCTCATCGGAAGTGGATTTAAATCGCATTATCGAATTACTGAACAAAACGAAATAAATGCACAAGTTCCTTGGCGTTTTCATTTTGGTATGGTTTTCACTTCATGTAAACGCCCAGGATTCTCTTGTTGCTGCTCCTGCCCCGGATACACTTAAAACACATTCATGGAAAAAGGCCTGTCTTTTTTCTGCTGTTGTTCCAGGTGCCGGACAAGTCTACAATCACATTGCAATGCCCAAAGGCAAAAAGAAGGCCTATTGGAAAGTTCCCCTGATCTATGCCGGATTGGGTGTTACAACCTATTTTGCGGTAAAGAACAACATGCTGAAAAATGATTACCGTGCCGAATATGAATCCCGTAAGATTGGAAATACGCCGGTTAATTTCACAGAATACGACGATCAAAGTTTGCTTTCGCTCTATACTCAGCATCGCAATCGGCGCGACTTTGCCATCCTGGGAATAGGCATCGTCTACCTGCTAAATATAGTCGATGCCGGAGTCGAAGCGCATTTTGTGAATTTCGATATCAGCGAAGATCTTTCCTTGTCGATTCATCCTACTACTTATTACCCGAATGCTTACGGAGTTTCTTTTCGATTTAATTTTCGTTAAAAGTTAAATTCGGAAGCTGAAAACAGTATTTTTGCGCTACATGAAAATTGGACTAATCGGATACGGAAAAATGGGAAAAGCGATCGAGCGAATAGCTTTGGAGCGCGGACATTCCATTGTTTATAAAGTAGATTCAAAAACAACGATTGACCAGGTTGATCTGAACCTTGCAGATGTTGCGATTGAGTTTACGCAGCCAGGATTAGTAATAAAGCACATTGAAGCGTGTATGGCTCAAAAGACTCCTGTTGTTGTAGGAACTACAGCCTGGCAGGATCAATTACCTTACGTTGCAACATTGGTAACTGAAAAATGCGGATCGCTGTTACACGCATCTAATTTTAGCGTTGGAGTGAATATTCTTTTCAATATCAATGAAAAGCTTGCAGCTTTAATGAATCCGCATCCGGAATACAAAGCCCGGATCGAAGAGATCCACCATATTCAGAAATTGGATGCGCCGAGTGGTACAGCAGTTTCTTTAGCACAGGGACTTATTCAGTGGAATCACAATTATAAATCGTGGAAATCAGAAACCGGCTCCTGGCCTGAAGTTTCGGATCATGAACTTCCTATCCAGGCTTTAAGAGAACCGGATGTTCCGGGAACGCATACGATTTCCTATACTTCAAAAATAGACACTTTAACCCTAAGCCACGAAGCACATTCCCGTGACGGTTTTGCTTTGGGCGCTGTCATTGCTGCTGAATTTCTCCATGGAAAGAGTGGAGTTTACACTATGCGTGACGTACTTGCATTTTAATTCAACCCTATGAACGTACTTTATTATTTCTTGTTCCTGCTTCTTGTTCACCCGATCATTTCCCTTTGGTGGAAGACATTTGAACGCATGGGTGCAAAATCCTGGCAGGCATTTGTACCGGTTTACAACTATTATATTGTATTTAAGTTTGGATCTGGAAAGCCATGGTGGTCTTTATTGATGTTTATTCCAGGAATCCATA
This sequence comes from uncultured Fluviicola sp., assembly GCA_966212075.1. Classification (GTDB taxonomy): domain Bacteria; phylum Bacteroidota; class Bacteroidia; order Flavobacteriales_D; family Crocinitomicaceae; genus Fluviicola. The sequence continues at coordinate 23,500 of CBIHOM010000004.1, read as the reverse complement.
TCATAATGTGGATGGTGGCCAATGTGTCTTACATCAGAAGATTCGGTTTCTTTTCTATTGCTGAAACGCTGCAGGGAATTTTCTTCCCATACCTGATTTTGTGGAAGATTGCGAATGATCAAAGTTTACAGGCGCACGCTCCAACAAACTGGGCAAGTCCGGTAGAAGTAGCAAAAAGAACAAATAGTGATCACGTGGCTCTATTTCTGGCTTTGCCGGTAATCGGGCATGTTGTTGCTTACGTATTGTCTTTCCGTTCAAAACGCATCGGAAAAAAATCTGCGATCAAAGAATGGGGTGATTCGATCATTTTTGCATTGGTTGCAGCAAGTATCATTCGTACCTATGTCTTTGAACCATTCCAGATTCCAACAGGCTCTATGGAGAAAACCTTATTGGTTGGAGATTTCCTTTTTGTGAATAAATTGGCTTACGGACCTAAAGTTCCGGTTACACCGCTTTCATTCCCATTGGTTCACAATACCATTCCATGGATCAACGTAAAATCCTATTTGGGAATCGAAACATCCAATTATTACCGTTTGCCAGGATTTGGAAAAGTAGAACGCTATGATGTGATGGTATTTAATTATCCATCCGGAGACACTGCTATTTATGATCCACGTGTGCCAAATGGTTTGATGGGGCATGATTATCATCAAGTGTTGAACAGCGAAGCTTTGTGGTATTGGTTCCAGGATCTGCAACAAACAAATCCTCAAGCTATTCAAATGCTTCAGCAAAAATCAATGATGACGGGTTCAAACCTGGATGTTTTGGTTATGGATAGTCTTGGCGGAGAATTTATTCAAAACATCGAAAAGTGGAGACAAAAAGCACGTACTGCAATTGCAAGCGGTGTTACTTACTCGCGTGGGGGCATGCCGGAAAAAGGCCTGAATTATATTGAACACTACGGAGTTATTTACAGACCGGTAGACAAGCGAGAAAACTACATCAAACGTTGTGTCGCAGTAGCCGGTGACGAAATTGAGATCAAAAAATCTGTTTTGTATATTAATGGTAAGCCTGCAAGAGTATATCCGAACCAGAATATGGCGTATGATATTTCAGGAGCACCTTTGTTCGAGCGTTATCTGACCTCAATGGGATTATCCAGGGACGAAGGAGATTATGTAGTAGATTCAACTGTTCGGATTGCTTATTTGACAAAAGCAAGAGTTGAGGAGTTGAGAAAACGTTTCCCGAAAACTTCTTTTGACTTAAGAATTGAGGAGCAATATTCTGATAAACCAGGTTATAAACCAACTTATTCTGAGTTAATCCGCAACCTGGATAATTTTCCGAAAGATTTTTACATCAACAATACGGTGAGTGATTTTACGAAATTCAGAATCCCTAAAAAAGGTGCTGTGGTGAAATTGACCAAGGACAATATTGCCTGGTACCGAAGAGCAATTACAGCTTACGAAGGCCATAAGCTTCAGGAAAAGAAAGACGGGATCTACATTGACGGAAAAAAGGTAACGACGTATAAATTTGCTATGAACTATTACTGGTTAATGGGAGATAACCGTTATAACTCGGCAGATTCACGAGTTTGGGGATATGTTCCGGAAGATCACGTAGTTGGAAAAGCATCTGTTGTTTGGTTCTCAAAAAGCGCATTTACAGGTATCCGCTGGGATCGCATGTTCACTAAGATTCAATAGTAACATGTGCCCTGTTTTTCCGATTGCTTATTTTGGAAGCGTTCGCTATTTCCAGGATTTAGTGCGGTTTAAACAGGTCCTTTTTGAAAATTCAGATCATTTACCTAAGCAAACCTTTCGGAATAGGACGGTGATTTTGGGTTCACAGGGCAAGCAGGTGCTCACCATGCCACTGGAAAAACCTTCCGGATCAAAAACAGTAACAAAGGATGTACTGGTTTCATACCAGCAAAACTGGCCTTTACTCCATTGGAAAGCTCTGAAAACGGCTTATGCTTCTGCCCCTTATTTTGAGCATTACGCTTCTGATATTGAGAAAATCCTTTTCGAAAAACACCGGTTCCTGGTTGATTTTGATTTAGCAATTACTCAGTTTTTTCTGGAAACATATCAGTTGTCATTGGATCTTTCTTTCACGGAAAAGTATGAACCTTCCTATGAAATAGATTACAGAACATCGGATTACGAAAATTTGAATATGACTGGAGAATATGGTCAGGTGTTATTCAATCGCAAACAATTTAATCCGACAGCTTCCATTCTTGATCTATTGTTCTGTGAAGGACCGATTGGACGAAGGTTAATCATTTAAGTGCATTTTCTAAAAAGTCAACTAATTAAATATTAGCTGTTTAACTTTTTTAATGATTTTTAATCTGTTTTTTTTACCTGATCAGTTGTATTTCAAATTTCTTGTTGTATATTTGTTATGATTTAGGTGGTTAGGTTAGGTTGATTAGTGAATGGAGTTAGGACGCCCGTCTTAGCTCCATTTACGCTTTTAGGGCTTTACTAACTCCACCAGTGTTCCTTTATTCGTCTTCTGAGACTTGAATTCAAAAGGCAATCTTTCCTTGTATAAATACTTTTTTTGAGTCGATTCGAACGGACGGTAGATGTAATACACACTATTTCCCTTGATCTGGATATTTTCCGGATATTTGAAATGTAATTCAACCGGAGCGCCCAACTCCCCTGTTTTCGTATCAAAATGTCTCAATTGTGCTTTGCCTGCAATTTCGTAATGAATGAAAATCTCACCTGTTTCATAATCCTGTACCAAATGCTTTTTCCAACCGTTTTCTTTCGGCTGTAAATGATAGTAGATCGGAATACTGTCGATCAGGTCTCCGTTGTATGAATATTTGAACAATAAATTCTTGTAATGGTCAAACAGGAATATCGAATCATTGCGTTCAAAAATCGGTGCATACAACTCCTTGTAATAAATCGAATTGGTGAAATAATACATTCCCACCCAGACCTCTTTATCGACACCTGTTTCATTTTCCTTCTCTTTTGCCCATAATTTGGTTCTTACATCCACCCATTTAAATTCCGAGCGATACAATTCCATCATCAGGTCGTCCTGAACTTTAGCAATTTTCCGGTAACTAGAATCAACAATATCGAATGTGAAGTAATCAAAGGCAGGGTAATTCGGGTTGAAATTTGAAAAATAATATTTAGTAAAAGCAGTATCTACAATTGGGGCGATATAGGTCGTGTAATAGTTCTTTTCAATTTGCGCTATTTGGATCTGCCGGTTCTTTTGATGGATCCCGTAGACATTCTTATCAGTCAATACATGAGGATTTCCGCGATAATCCCGGATCAACTCCTGTCCTTTTTCCGGCAACGGAATCTCTCCTAACAAATTAAAGCCGTCGTAAAGAACCAATTCAGTTCCTTTCTTTAGATTTTTCGGGTACGTTAAGAGTAACAAATTATTATCCGGCATAAATTCAAAATCGGTTACGGAAACACGCTCCGATTCGAAAATAGTATCCGGAACACCTATGGGTTTAATGACTACTTCATCAATCAATCGTTCTTTGGAGTAATACATCCGGACCTGGATAGTCAGGGTGTCGGAAGGCTTCCCGGAAAATACTTTTGCAGGAATTTCTTCCAGTGGATTAAACGCAATGTGTTCCAGCTCAAAATTAGTCAGTTCAGTTGTTGAAACACGGAAATAAGCGATTCCCTTTAAAGAAGTATATTGAGAGGAAATCAATGAATCACCCTGGTATTGACGGATGTAAACCCTGGAGACGGGATCCCCGTTGCTTCGGTCCTTCGCAATGATTCGAACGGTAGTCTGACCCAAAGCATTGGATGAAAGTAAGATCAGAAAAACAAGGTGTAAAATCGGCTTCATGACTATTCATTTCTGTAGAGATGCAGACCCATCATTTTTTCCATAAAAAACAGTGGGCACACGATTAATCGCATGCCCACATAATTATCACATGATAATAACATTATAATTTCAAAAGCCAGCCGAAACTGTCTTCTACTTTTCCAGCTTTGAGATCATCCAGGTAAGCATGTACTTTCAAGGAGAATGTGCGGGTCTCGATCGGAGGAAGAATCAAATCTTCATCACGGTAACCGATTTTGGCAATATGAGCAATCGTTGCTGCTGTTCCTGCACCAAATGCTTCTGTTAAACGGCCTTCTTTATGAGCCTGAACAACTTCAGCCACGGAAACTTTACGTTCCTCGACAGGCATTCCCCATAAATTCGCAACTTCAATAACGGAACGTTTGGTAATCCCTCTTAAAATCGTATCACTTTCTTCTGAAGGTGTAATCAATTTCCCATCGATCACAAACATCACGTTCATTGTCCCTGATTCTTCGATGTACTCATGTGTTTTTCCATCCGTCCAAACCAATTGATGATAGCCCTTCATTTGCCCCAATTTTGCAGGATACAAAGCCGCTGCATAATTACCGGCAGTTTTTGCTCTACCAACTCCACCTACTGACGCTCTGGTGTAAAATTCTTCAATTTTCACATTCACAGGCTCATTGTAATAAGCTCCCACAGGACATGCGAAAATTACAAAACGGTACGTGTCAGAAGGCCGGATACCAATGTACTCATCTGTTCCGAACAAGAAAGGACGTAAATACAACGAATAGCCTTCTTTATTTGGGATCCAGTTACTTTCGATTTCAACAAATTTACGTGTCAGTTCAACGAATACATCTTCCGGAATGATCGGCATACACATACGTGCACAAGATTCTTCGAAACGTTTCGCGTTCATATCCGGTCTGAAGATAGCTACTTCTCCGCTGTCCATTCGATAAGCTTTCAATCCTTCAAAAATCGATTGCCCGTAATGGATTACAGACGTAGCCGGATGCATGGAAAGTGGTCCGAAAGGTTTGATCTCAGGATCCTGCCATGCACCATCTTTGTAATCCATAATCAGCATGTGATCGGAAAAAACTCTACCAAACGGCAAATTATTCCAATCAACAGCACTTAGTTTAGACTCTTGGGTAAGAGTAACTTTAATGTTGTCTTGTAATATCATAACGACTAATAGTTATGCGAATATACCTAAATTAGTTGACGATTCCATGATGATGTCGGAAGTAATTCCAATATTTGTAACAACATGTATTTTTAATGTAATCAAAACAAAAATGCCAAAACTCACAACACTTTCATTGAAAAACTGTTCGAACAGAAAACTACTGCTTTCATTTTTTCTTTTCATGGCCTGTTCAGCTAAGATTTGGGGTCAAACAAATTCCTTGAGCGGTACAATTGGAAAATATCCGATTTACCTTCAATTTACGCTGGAAGGAAGCAATGCAGAAGGAACCTATTTTTATAAAAACAAGCTCATTAATATTTCCTTATCCGGAAATTACAAATCGGGATTCATTACCTTGACTTCTAAGGATGTTTATGGTGAAATACCCGAAAATCCGGAGGTTTTTAAATTTAAATGGCCCAATAAAGTCCTGGAAGGAACCTGGACACACAAGGGAAAATCGATGCCGTTGAAGCTGGCAACATTGACTTCCAAGGAAACCGGCAGTCCGAAATGCTCTAATCCCTACTTCAAAAAAGATGCTTCTTCTGCCAATGATTTGATCAAAGTTAAAGCAGGACTTTTCAAATTAAAAGAAGATGGCCCGGCAAGGATTGTCAACCAGGTGAAGATCCGACAGTTTAAAGAAGTGCTTACAGGTATCAGCTTGTTCCGGATCGATTCCGGGCTGGTAGCTGAAAAACAGAAAGATGCCAATTTTTACCTGGAATACCTGCACCTTTCAGAGTTTTTAACGAGCCTGGAGTGTTCCTCCAATTCTGCTTTCGGCTCAGATTACAGCTTTGACGCTTCAAATATTACGATCTCCAATGACCTGGTGTGCTTCTCGGCTTTTGCCGCTTACTTTTGTGGCGGGGCATATCCATATGAAAGCAGTTACGGGATTAATTTCAACCTGAATACCCATAAAAAGACAGAACCAGGTGATTATTTGCTTCCGGGAAAAGAAGCGGAGTTCGAAGAACGTGTTTTCAGCTACTTATCCAAAGAGAACCCCGGGTATTTTGAAGGTGAGATGCCGGATGATGATATGGAATGTGAATACAATAATCAGGAGTTATGGACCTTTGATTGCAACTTTGTATTTACCACTTCCGGAGTAAGATTATTGCCTTCATTCCCCCATTACAAGGCTCCATGTCTGGACCCGGAATGGTCGGTAATCCCCTATTCCGAACTGAAAGATTTGATGAAACCGGAATACGGGCGCATATTAAACGATTTGAAGGATTAATTAATTTTGCAGTTCAAAATAAAGTTCAAACAGTTTAATAGATTCAAAGAGCTTAAACTTTTGATCTTTTTGAATGATTGAACAAAAAGATAAGCATGTCAAAAAAAAGCGAAGAAATTCTTTCCAATTATTGGGGGTATTCTCAATTCCGGCCATTGCAGGAAGAGATTATTGATGCTGCAATATACGGGAAGGATGTTATTGCGCTTTTGCCCACAGGCGGCGGAAAATCTATTTGTTTCCAGGTCCCGGGAATTGCCCGTGAAGGAATAACCATTGTAGTTTCCCCTTTGATCGCCTTGATGGAAGACCAGGTGAACCAGTTGCAAAAAAGAGGACTTCGTGCAAAAGCATTGACCAGCGGACTCTCCTTTCGTGAAATCGATATTTTATTAGACAATGCCAAGTTTGGCGGTTTGGATTTCCTATACATTTCCCCGGAACGCATTCAAACCCGTTTATTCCAGGAACGGGTGAAGCAGATGGAAATAGGCTTATTCGTTGTGGATGAAGCTCATTGCATCTCCGAATGGGGGCACGATTTCAGGCCAGCATATGTGGAAGTTGCAAAATTGCGAGAATTCCATCCGGAGGTTCCCATCATGGCAGTAACAGCAACAGCTACTCCCAAGGTAAAGGAAGATATCGCAACCCATTTGAATTTAAAGAATCCCGAATTATTCGAAGCTTCTTTTGAACGGACAAATGTGAGTTATGAAGTCTACCACGTTTCGAATAAACTGGATGCGATCACCAAATGGATCCACAAAAATCCGGGTGATGTAGGAATCATTTATTGTCAGACGCGTAAAAGTGTAAAAGATGTGATGATCTATCTCCAGGCGAGAAATATCAGCGCAAACATGTATCATGGAGGGATGAATTCCAAAGAACGAAGCCTTGCATTATCCAACTGGCTTTCGGAAAAAACACCGATCATGGTTGCTACCAATGCATTCGGGATGGGAATTGATAAACCCAACGTGCGTTTCGTGGCTCATTACGAAATACCTAACAACCCCGAATCCTATTTCCAGGAAGCCGGCAGAGCCGGACGTGACGGAAATGAATCCCGGACTTTTGCATTTATTGAACCTGCCGACATCAACGAAATTGCGGAACGCGTATTGGCACAATTCCCAAGTACTGACAAAATCAAATTGATCTACCGGGCTTTGTGCAATTACCTGAAAATTGCAATCGGTTCCGGTGAACATGAATCTTATGTGCTGCAATTCAATGATTTCGTAAAGAAATTCAATCTGAACATGATGGAAGTATACCCGGCTTTCAAATTACTGGAAATGAACGGGAGCATTCTTTTTTCAGAGCAAGGATTGAAAGGTTCGCGGATCAAGATCAGTATCGACAATACGCATTTGTACGGTTTTCAATTGAAGAACCCGGTTTTGGACCCTTTGATTACGTGGGTCTGCAGGAATCACAGCGAAGTATTTGATTCGTTTTGCGAATTGGATGAAACGGAAGCTTGCCAGCGATTGAAAATCTCTGCTACGGAATTGGAACGTCAGTTAAAGTATTTGGAAGAACATGGAATTATTGACATTACCTGGCGAACAGATTTGCCTATGGTCACTTTTCTTCATGAACGCTTCCCGGATGATTATATCGAATTAAAGCCGGAAGTTTATCACTTTAGGAAGGAACGTGCTTTGGAACGAATGAATGTCATGAAACGATTCATCGAAGAAAAGCATTGCAGGCCTCAATTTATCATTTCGTATTTTGGACAAAAGAGCAGTCCCTGCGGGAAGTGCGATTACTGCCTGGAACAAAACCTATTGGAAAAACATCCGCGGCTGGAATTGGAACTCATTTCCCTCCTGGAAAAAGGAGCCATGAGTTTAGCCGAAATTGTAGCCGAGTTCGATACTTCCTTTTCAGCAAAGATCAAAACTACCTTACGGGAACTGATTAACGAAGAGCGGATTGTTTTTAGTGAGCAACGTTTTTCGCTCCCCCGGTAACCGTTCGTTTCAAATCAATAATTTCACGTTGTAAATCCTGGATACTTTTCGTGAGCAATGAATCGTCAATGCGCATTTCAGGAAGGCTTGGAGAAATATAGTTGACAAATTTCCACATTTCTACAATCTCATTCACATTTACGTAATAAGGTAAATACAAGGGATTGGTAGAACACAATTCGAACGATTGCTGGGATTCAATGAAGTTATTTACAATTTTGAATACAATCCCATCTTCTTTTGTCACAACGATACACGGAGTTCCGTTGCGGATACTTCCCCAGTTTTGAATGTATTCAGCCACAACGAAAGAACCTTCATCCACAGGAGGCATGGAATCTCCCATAATCGGGAAAGATCGGTATTTCCTGTTCTTGGACAAAAAAGGCAAACTGAATGTCGGTAAAACCTTCAGGTAATCCGGATCGGCATAACCGGTTGTGTAACCTGCTCGTGCCTGTTGCGGGATCAATTCGATCATTTCATTGTCTTCCGAATCAACCAGGGAAGTTAACACACGTAAGTTTTTTCCATTGATGTCCGCATACAGCCCGGAACTGATTGTTGTCCAGTCGCTTTCTGTAAACGTTGAGAAATCTTTGGTCAGCAAATCATCAATCGGAACAGCATAATACTGGCTTAATGCAATCAATGTATCGATTCCGGGTTCTGCAATTTCATTTTCATAACCGGAATAACTGCTCCGGGTTAATCCCAAATCAGAAGCTACTTCTTCCTGTGATTTTTTCTTGCTTTTGCGAATCAGTTTTAAATTGTTCCCTAACTTCATGGTGATCAAATTTTAATCAAAAATATGATTATTTTTTAATCCAGGCAAATTTTATTAAATTTTTACCGCAAAGAGTTGGAATTAACTTATTTCTTTCTTCGCTGTTGCATGTTCTGAAGCAGAATATGAACTTCAAACACAATCGGTCGCCCAATTACTTCAGAATAGACTTTGATGAATTTTGCGCCGAGGAAAATAATCTGGGACGTATAATACATCCAGGCAAGGAAAATTAACAAGGTGCCTGCAATTCCCATCTGACTTCCAAAGAAAAAATTTGTCAGGTAGAATTTCAATCCGATCTGTCCGACATACAATAAACAAGCTGTCAGCAAACCTCCGGAAAATGCCAGTTTCCAAACGACTTTTCCATCATGCAGGAATTTATAGACCAGGGCAAATAAAATCGTATTGATCCCGATTGATATTATATGTTCTACTCCTCCCATAATCCATTGTTGTTTCAGGTGGAAGGAATCATACAATTCGCCGCTTATAGACATGAAAATGGTTTCAGCAGTGTAAAGTAAAACAATCGACACACCAAATACTGCCAGCATGAAAACCGAAATCAATTTGGTCAGTACCGTATGAAAGATCTTTGTTTTACGGTCGTCGATCTTTACCTGGATATCATAAAACTCATTAATGCTCATTCGCAGGGAAGAGATCAAAGCAGAACTGGAAAACATCAACGCAATAATTCCGATAATATTCAGAACGACACTGCTTTTCTCAAAGTGAACCTCTGATAAAAATGCTAAAATCCCGGCGCTGTCTTTTAACCCTACCTGCTCTTCGAGTAACACTTTAATTAAACGCAGGATTTCCTCCTGTCCCATGATCTTTCCAAAACTGATCACAGCCAGATAGATAATCGGGATAATGGCAAAAACGGCATAATAAGCCAGTGCAGCGCCATGAAAAAATGAATTTTCCTGGAAGAACTCCATGAACGTCCGTTTAAACAGCAGAAGAACTTCTTTCCAGTTAAGCTTGGGTATTTTTACTCTTGAGCTCAATACGTTTTACTTTTTTTAGCGGTTTATTTGCATACAAAAGGATGGTCTGTTTGTTTGCTGCTTTGAAAAACGATTTCCAATAAGCGCCGAAAAAAACAGCATCCACAAATTCAATTTCAATTCCGTCTTTTTTAACGATTTTGTATTCACAAGGTCGAAATAAAATTTTAGTTTTTTCTATTTTCAGCTGATTTAATTCACCGAAATAAGCTCCCTCATTGAAGCTGGAAGGATTGAAATAAAAGGCTTCCGGGGTATCTACTCGACCGAATTTACCTTTATTTAAAAAAGCTATTCTTTCGCACCACTGCATCACTTCGGCTCCTTCGTGAGAAACCAAAATGCACAGGGTATTCCGGATTTCAACCAATTGTTTGATATACGCCCCAATTTTCACTCTTAAATGAGCGTCCAGGTGTGAGAACGGTTCATCCAAAAGCAATACTTCAGATTCCAAGGCCAAAGCTCGAGCGATTGCCAAGCGTTGCTGTTCTCCACCTGATAAATAGCGGGCTTGCTGTGAGGAAACCTCATTTAACTCTACCAGGTCCAATAATTCATCACAAAACCGGTCACGATCTTTTTCATGCAGGTGCAGTATTTTTACCAGGATATTTTCCCTGACCGTATGGAACAAATCAAGATTGAAATCCTGGTTGACCAACTGGATTTCAGGATGACCGGGAATCAATCGTTCACCCGGACCCAAAACGCGTTCATCATTCCAATAAACAGCTCCTTTGGAAGCATCCAAAAGGCCTGCAATAATTTTTAAAAGCGTTGACTTTCCACCTCCGCTTGCACCAACGATCCCGAAAACCTCACCGGGTTTTAGATCAATAGAAATCCCGTGTAAAACAGTTTTCTGTTCGCTGTATGAAAAATGAACTTGCCTGATCGAAAGCATTAATTCCGTAATTCCTTTGGAAAAGCACTAAGCACAATATAAACTCCCGGAACCGGATTCTCTACCACTTCGTCGTCATTCAAATAGACTTTCAGTTTTTTGTGGTCGTGATCAATAATGTATTCATCCAGGCATTTCTCAGAAAAAACAATCGGTGTAGCTCCATTTTCACCATGAAAAATAAACTGGATCACATCGTGAATTTCATAATGAAAAGCTTTTCCCTCCCCGATCTCTCCTGCCAGGACAAAAGGTTGATCACGTACAATTTCCAACACATCGGAAGGATCGGTCAGGCGAAATTCGTCCTCCCATTCATACCGGATGTTTTCAGGAGAATCTTTTCCTTCATGCTTCTCTTGAGCATATTCTTCTGAAAAAGAATTATTTTTTAGAAACACTTGAATTGAGTAAGACATCTTGCTTTTTTAACAAAGATAACTGAATTGCGAATTACCAATTACTAATCCCTGATTATTTTGAATTATAGAGATAATAATCATAAACAGTGAACCTGCCGAACCCAAACAAACTCTCAATTCGTCATTAGGAATTCGACATTCGTAATTATTAAAACTATCTTTGCACAAAATTTCGTGATATGTACTCCAGTGTTCAATTACTTCCCCACAAAACACAATCTATGGAAAGAAGACATCCATGGATTTTTTCCGGTGCCTTGAAGGAGATGCCAAAAACGATTGAAGACGGTGAAGTAGTAGCTGTTTTGGATTCACGAAACAATGAAATTGCAAAAGGACATTTTCAACACGGTTCTATTGCAGTGCGGATCCTGACTTTCAACCAGGAGTTGATTGACCAGGAGTTTTTCAACAAGCGTATTTCGGATGCTGTAGATTTACGGAAGAAACTGCACTTATTCAGAGCAGATAATTCGATTTGCAGATTGGTGCATGGCGAAGGTGATGAGTTGCCCGGGCTGGTAATTGACTATTATGGCGGAGTTGCCGTAATCCAATGCCACAGTTTGGGAATGTACCTGCAGATTGATTTGATCAAAAACGCCTTGATCCATGCTTTAGGCAGTGATTTGAAAGCGATTTACAATAAGTCGAAAGAAACGCTTCCCGGCCGCATACCGGTTGAAGACGGTTATTTGCACGGAACCTGCGAAACTCCACATATTGCTTTGGAAAACGGGGTGAAATATCAATTGGATTGGATTACAGGCCAAAAAACCGGATTTTTTATTGATCAGCGTGAAAACAGGGCGCTATTGGCCAAATATGCCGAAGGATGTAAAATCCTCAATACATTCTGTTATTCCGGCGGTTTTAGTTTGGCTGCATTAAAACAAGGTGCAAAAGAAGTTCATTCCCTGGACAGTTCTAAAAAAGCAATCGAATTAACCGATGCGAACATTGAACTGAACGGATTTAAAAATCACCAATCCATTGTGGCTGATGCGATGAACTTCATCCGTGAAACAGGTGAAGAATATGACATTATCATTCTGGATCCACCCGCATTTGCAAAACACCGCGATAAAAGACACCAGGCCGTTCAGGGATATAAACGTTTGAATGCAATGGCTATTCAACACATTCGACCGGGAGGATTGTTGATGACTTACAGCTGTTCCCAGGTGGTAGACAAGCAGTTGTTTACCAATACCATTATTGCAGCGGCTATTGAATCCGGAAGGACTGTTAAGATCCTGGAACAATTACATCAACCGGCAGATCACCCGATTAATGCCTTCCATCCGGAAGGAGAATATTTAAAAGGACTGCTTTTACAGATCATTTAATGCTGGATATACGTTACAAGAGCATTCTGACAGTTGCTCTTCCAATGATGCTCAGCGGATTCATCCAATCCGTCATTTCCATTACTGATGCTGCATTTTTGAGCCGCTTCAGCAAATTGGCCTATGACGCTTCCGGAAGTGCAGGATTGTGGTATATTACGATGTATATGGTATTTATCGGTCTTGGTGACGGGGCTCAAATTGCCATGGCACAGAAAGTCGGGGAAAAGAATCCGAAAGGATTTGCGGCTGTTTTCCAGTCAAACTTTATTATTCTGTTTATAGCAGCTATTGTGCTAACGCTACTGGTACAGTTTTGCATGCCTTCATTGATGAACGCTTTGGTAACGAATAATGAATTAGCTGAAGCGGAACAGTCCTTCCTTGAAATACGAAGTTATTCGTTCTGGGCAGCTACCATTACAATCAGCATCCAGGCTTCCTATTTGGCAGTGGGAAAAACAACACTTGTATTGATGGCCTCTTTAATTGCAGCCATTTCAAATATCATTTTGGATTACTTCCTGGTATTCGGAATCGGGCCCTTTCCACGTTTGGGATTGGAAGGCGCAGCAATTGCTTCAACCGGCGCAGAGTTTTTAGCAATGCTCTTCCTCTTATCTACTTTGATCGGAGGAAAACTGCGAAAGCAATACCCGGTTTGGAAAAAGAATTTTATCTCCCGATTTCAAGTGAAAGAAAATCTCAAAATCGGGATCCCTTTATTACTCCAGGGCATTGTGGCGTTATCCATCTGGACGATCTTCTTTATCTGGATTGAGCAAATGGGCGGTAATAACCTGACTGTTTCACTGAACATTCGCTACATTTATTTCCTGGCTTTCATTCCGATCTGGGGGTTTGCTGCGGCAACCAAAACGTATATTGCGCAATATTTCGGGGCAAAACAGTTTGACCAGATCCCGGTCATCCAAAGAAGGGTCCAGCTTTTAACGGTTTGCTTTTTGCTTCTTACATTCCATGGATCTATAATCTATCCCGAAGCATTGATCCGCCTGGTTTCAGATCACCCGGAGCACATAGAAAAAAGCGCACTGATCCTTCGTGTAGTCAGCGGTTCTATTTTTATTTATGGTTTCAGCAGTGTTTATTTTCAAACCATCAGTGGAATTGGAAGGACGCGCTTCACGTTTGCCATAGAATGCCTATCAACATGCTTGTACATCATTTCTGCCTATCTTTTCATTAAAGTATGGAACTGGCCGATTCAATGGGTATGGCTGGTTGAATATGTTTATTTCATTACGATGGGATTAAGTGCCTTTGCCTATTTAAAGTGGATTAACCGATTAAAAAGATAAAATTGCATATGAATAATTTACGCATTGTTTTTATGGGGACCCCCCATTTTTCAGTTGGGATCTTAGAAGCAATAAAAGCTGCAGGAATGAACCTGATTGGAATTGTCACCGTTGCGGACAAGCCTGCGGGAAGAGGTCAGATCATGCACGAAAGCCCGGTGAAACAATTTGCTGTTGAAAACAAGATCCCGGTTTTGCAACCTTTAAAATTGAAAGACCCGGAGTTTTTAAATCAATTGGAAGCCTTAAAAGCAGATGTATTTGTTGTGGTGGCTTTCCGTATGCTTCCGACAGAGGTTTGGAAAATGCCGAAACATGGAACATTCAACCTGCATGCATCCCTTCTACCCGATTATCGTGGTGCAGCACCGATCAACTGGTCCATTATAAACGGAGACACCAAAACCGGGGTGAGCACCTTCTTTATTGATGAAGCCATCGATACCGGAAACGTGATCGGTCAAACTGAAATGAGCATCTCAGAAAATGAAAGTGCAGGGGAATTACATGACCGAATGATTGAAGTTGGCGGGAAACTGGTTGTAGAAACATTGAACCGAATTGCAAACAACGAAGTCAAACCGGTTCCGCAATCAGAACTTGGAACTTTGATGCGACCTGCACCAAAACTGTTTAAAGACAACACACAAATTGACTGGAACGCAAATCCGGAAGCGATCCACAATTTAATTCGCGGGTTGAATCCTTATCCTGCAGCCTGGACAACCTGGAAGAACGCGAAAGGAGAATTGAAGAACGTGAAAGTTTTTAAAACAGGGATCACCGATCAAAACGGTTCAGGATCGATCCGCTTATCTTCTTCCAAGACTCAATTATTTGTCGACACAAACGAAAAAAGGCTTGAAATTTTGGAATTCCAGGTAGAAGGAAAGAAAAAAATGACTGCAAAAGAGTGGTTAGTGGGGAACAACCCGGCCGATTGGAGCATTTTTTTCGACTAAATTTTGTCGATCAAATTGATAAATTAGTCGGAAAACCCCTAAAAACAGGGGTGCTTATCAACAAATGCGTTTATTTATCAACAAAATCGGCGCTTTTTAGTGTTTGGCCTTGGTAGAGAAGCATATTCATATATTTTTGTTGTGTTAATTATTAGAAATCATTCAAAAAAAACCAAACTATGAACAAAGCAGAATTAATTGATGCGATTGCTTCTGAAGCAGGATTGTCTAAAGCTGATGCTAAAAAAGCATTGGATGCATTTGTAGGTGCTACAGCTGGAGCGTTGAAAAAAGGAGACCGTATTTCTTTAGTAGGATTCGGTTCTTTCTCAGTTTCTAAGCGTGAGGCTAGAACTGGTCGTAACCCACAAACAGGAAAAGAAATCAAAATCGCAGCTAAGAACGTAGTACGTTTCAAAGCTGGTGCTGAGTTATCTGGAGCAGTTAACTAAGAACGATATTCTTTAGAGAAAAAGTCCTCTTCTCGGCTAAGCCGAGAGGGGGATTTTTTTTGTTTTGGGATTATTGAAAGTGAACCACATAGGTACATAGAGCACATAGATCCAGTTTTTTTGAGTAGTACTGATTATAAAAACTATGTGGTTAAATTCCCATTCACCACCCTTTATTCACTGATCCATACACTATAGGAAATACCTGTTTTATTCTAATTCTTACTTGTATTATTTTAAATACATTGGTACTCAGAGAACTATTACAATGATGAATCCTGAAAATCCTTCGCTTTATAAAAACGGTCAGATGATCGTGCGTGTCGGTGATACCGGGAACGTGTTCAACCTGTCCTCATTAAAGGATTTTGAACATTCGATGGTTTCTCGTTGCTTTGCGATCAAGTTTGTTCGTGACGGTATTGAACGATATACCATTCATAAGCAAAACTATGCCGTTACGTCAGGCTCTTACTTACTCCTGAACGGGGAAAAGGAAGGGAAAGTGATTATTGACAGTAATAAGGAAGTGAAAGGAATGTGCCTGAATATTTCCAATAATTTAATCGCAGAAGTCGTTTCTGCCCTTCGGGCTTCGGACACACCCTTTTCGGACCCAGCCCTCTCCGACTTTTTCTACACCGACCATTTTTTGGAAAATCAATACCATGCCCCGCATACTTTTTTGGGAAGAAAACTGCAGGAAATCACGGAACGAATAAATAATCATTCTTTTTCCAACGACCAGGTAGACCTGGAATTGTTTTATCAACTCGCTGAATGCCTGGTGAATGACCAGGTCACGGTTTTTAAACAACTTCAATCCATTCGAACGGTAAAAGCAGGAACTCAACGGGACTTATGCAGACGCGTTTTAAGAGGAAAAGAGTTTATCGATTCGCATTATGCTGAAACGCTCACCATTGAACAAATTGCCCAAATGGCCGGAATGTCAGAATACCATTTCTTTCGTTTGTTCAAACAGATCACGGGTTCCACACCGTATCAATACATCCTTTCCAGCCGGCTAAAACAAGCTGCTCTTTTACTGGAAGCAGATTATTCGGTTTCTGATACTGCAATTGCGATGGGGTTTTCAGATATTTATTCCTTCAGTAAAGTTTTCAAAAAACACTTCGGACTTTCTCCAACTGCTTATAATTCAATCAAGTCCCTTGACCATTCAACACGGCTATAAACTCTTTTACAAAAATTAGTATTTTTTTACACGCAACTTTTCGTGAAATAGGACATCTTTGTCAGACAGTTCTATATAAAAACCTATGACCAACAAAAACTTTAGCTGCATCATTCTATTCCTTTCTTTTTTTATTACTCAATCTTTTCAGCTCACTTCTGCTCAGCAAGCAGTTATTACAGGGAAACTAAACGGCATTGATCCGCAATCACCACCTATTGTAAGATTGTGTAATGCTTCCGATTCGTCACTTGTAAAAGCTGCTATCAGTGATTCATTGGGGAATTTTGAGATCGAAGTGTCAAAAACAGGTGTTTTTCTCCTTATCATTGACCAGGTTGATTACCAAAGATTTGCAGGACCCCTTTTTGAAATAGATTCAAGTTCTTCACGGATCGAAATTCCTGCAATAACCTTGAGCACTCCTGTTACCAAACTGGATGACGTTGTTATTAGTGTCAAAAAGCCTTTTATAGAACGAAAAATTGATCGGGTAGTCGTAAACCCCGACGCATTGGTCGGAAGCACAGGAACAACTGTTTTGGATTTATTAGAAAAAGCACCTGGCGTCACGGTTGATTTCAATGGGAACATTTCATTGAAAGGAAAAGCCGGAGTTCAGATTTTTATCGACAACAGGCCAACTTACATGTCGCAGGAAGATCTTACCGGGTATTTACGTTCCCTGCCTTCAAATTCTGTAGCTTCTATCGAAATCATGACCAATCCACCAGCCAAGTATGATGCTTCGGGAAATGCCGGAATCATTAATATCCTTTTAAAAAAGTTGAAAGAAAAAGGTTTTAACGGTGGAATTACACTGAGTTACGGACAAGGAAGGTATTTGCGCTCAAACAACAGTTTCAATTTCAATTACCGGGTGAACAAAGTTAACCTCTTTTCCACATTGGGCTGGAGCCAAAATAATTCTTACCAGGACCTCACAATCAACAGGTATTATTACACTCCTGACGGCCTACCCAGTTCATCTTTTCTGCAACGTTCTTACATTAAAAGAGAAAACGGCGGGAGGTCAGCAAAAATCGGGATGGATTGGTATGTTAGTAAAAGGTCTACGATCGGAGTCGTTTTTTCGGGTTTCTACAATCCTTCCAACGTTTCTCACGATAGCCAGGCGCAAATTTTAGCAGCCGATAATTCTGTTTCAGCTTTGGTTTCTGCATATACTTCGTCGAGAAACACCTGGTACAATGGAAGCGCAAACGTTAACTATACCTTGAAAATTGACAGCTTAGGAAAAGAACTTTCCATTAACGCCGATTATATCCGCTATGTTTCCGACCAGGACCAAACATTAGACAATAAAGTCAGGGCGACGGACGGATCGCCATTGAGTAACCTGAACCTCTACTCTTCCCTACCTGCAGACATTGATATTAAAACCGCCAAGATTGATTATATCAATCCATTAAAAAACAACAACAGACTGGAATTCGGGTTAAAAACAGCTTTTGTAAATACAGATAATACAGCAGATTTTTACGATGTAGTCAATGGTTCAAATGTTCCGAATTACACTTTTTCCAATCGCTTTTTGTACAAAGAGAATAACAACGCTGCTTATGCGAATTACGCGCACGAATGGGGAAAATTCGGTATGCAACTAGGCTTGCGTTTCGAAAGCATCCAAATGAATGGCCACCAATTGGGAAACCCATTAGTGAGTGATTCCAGTTTCACAAGAATGTACAACAGCTTGTTCCCGACCGCTTATTTTTCGTATACTGCAGACAGCTTGAAGAATCACCAGTTTGTTTTGTCTTTCGGCAGGAGAATCGATTACCCGAA
The DNA here is from genome assembly GCA_966212075.1 of uncultured Fluviicola sp. Lineage (GTDB taxonomy): Bacteria > Bacteroidota > Bacteroidia > Flavobacteriales_D > Crocinitomicaceae > Fluviicola. Next base: position 5,013 of record CBIHOM010000004.1, on the reverse strand, counting down.
TTACCGGGACATGAATCCGTTTACTTATCCCATGGATGCGTACACCTATTATGCCGGAAATCCTTACCTGAAACCAACATTCTCTTACAATTTCGAGTTGACTTATTCTTACAAGAACGCCTTTTCGATTACCGCTAATTACAGCCTTGTCCACAACCTGATCAACGAAACGAACGAACAGGTAAACACTATTTATTACAGCAGGCCGGGTAATTATGGAAATCAAACAGATTACGGAATCAGTATCAACGGTGAATTTGATCTCACCAAATGGTGGAATGTTCAATATTATTCCGAATTAAAGAACATTGGTTACAATACGTCTATCTACAATCAACCCTTGGTTGAGAATCGCTGGTATTGGTATGTTGGTCCTGCTTTCAGGTTCACCATTACACCAAAATTCTCTGCAGATCTTGCCGGGTTTTATCAAACACGTGTTTTGTCCGGTCAATTCCTAACCATTCCCGTTGGATCGATCAGAGTCGGATTGACATACAAAATCCTGAAAGACCAGGGATCCGTTAAGTTGAACCTTTCCGATGTTTTATACACCAATCAGCCAGGCGGTGATATTCGAAACATTGCAAATTCAAAAGCAAACTGGTTGAGTAAACTGGATACACGCGTTTTGACAATCAGTTTCTCTTACCGCTTCAGCAAAGGAAAAGCGTTAAATGCACGTCAATCGGGCGCTTCCGATTCAGAGAAAAAACGGGTAAATGCACATTAATTTGAATTTAAAAGGGAAAAATTGACCATTGAAAAGGTGAGATCTTCCAGTGATTACCAATATGATTTTCTAACTAAGACTTATAAAAAACGCGTCCGTTTTTAATTTTTCCTTTCGAAATTAGCAGGTTTCGACAAACCAATTGATTCCGGGCTCAGTAGCTTTAACTCATAACTATTAAAATCAGGTTTATGAGAGTATTCTACTTTTTAGGTTTTATGCTTCCCGTGCTTTTTCATGCGGCTCCGGTGAAGGCCCAACTGTCAGCCGGACTGGACATGGAGTTACAGCATACGCTCGACAGCATGCGAACCGTCCTCGGAGCAAAATCATTAAGTGCGGCTATCCAGGTTTCCGACGGTTCGGTTTGGGCACATGCGAACGGTGTATCTTCTGTTTCGAATGATGTCACTACAAATGATGCCTATTTGATCGGAAGTGTTGCAAAAACAATTACTTCTGCATGCATTCTCCAGTTGGCTGATGAAGGAACTTTGAACTTAGACGACAGCCTACATGAGTGGCTTCCGACCATGCCGTATATTGATACAAACATCACGATCCGCCAGTTATTGAATCACACCAGTGGACTTTATGATGTGTTGAATCATCCACATCAACAGGATTCTTTATTGGCTGATATGTCGCGGATCTGGACACCGGAAGAACTGATCGACCGTTTCATTTCTCCTCCTCTTTTTTCACCCGGAGCTTCCTGGTCGTATTGCAATACCAATTATTTCCTGTTAGGAATGATCATTCGGGAAGCAAGCGGAGGAAATCATTTCTATACAGAATTACGCAATCGATTCTTTGATCCTTTGGGACTAAACACTTTTTTTATTCCGGCTTTTGAAGCACTGAATGCTCCTGTGGCACATGTGTGGATGGATATTACAGGAGACGGTGTTCTGGATGATGCAAACAGCTTTTACATGAGCTTCATGTCGTTAAATTCCACGGCAGGCGCCGCAGGAGGTTACTTCTCTACCCCGACCGATTGTACCAAATGGATGCGAAGCTATATGCGCGGAGACTTGCTTTCACCTGCAATGATGGCGGAAGCAAAAACAACCATCACGACCGGGGGAAATATTGAACGGTATGGTTTGGGATTAATGCACAAAACCAATGGTTTCCTGGGATACGAAGCTTACGGCCATGGTGGAGACCTGGTTTATCACGCTTCTTCCTGGTATTTCCCCGAACTGGATCAGAGCATTACCGTTTTCACAAACGACAACAACAAAAACTCTTGGACACTTATCCCGGTAGTTCGTGAATTATTACGAACTGTCACAGATCATCAAACGGCATCGTTGAAAGAAAGCCTGATCAATAGCACCCGGGTGAGTCCGGTTCCGTTCACAGATCAGATCAACGTGTCATGGGACAATCCAACTTCGGACGAAGTAACCATTACGCTGGAAGACGCTTTTGGACGTGAGATTGCAGTGAAACCGCAGCAAATACAAAATAAGCCCCATTTCGAAGCAAGACTAAACGAATTGGAAACACTTCCTGGCGGTATTTATTTTGTTCGAATTACAGGAGAAAGCGGTTGGTCGAAAACGGTAAAAACAATGAAATAAGGGATTTAAAAAAAGTATTCTGAAAGTAGTCACTCGTATTTACAATTGCGCAAAAGAGATTCGGGCCTTGGCTTTGTGGCGGAATCCGGAAAAAGAATTGAAAACAACCGGTAACAACAATTGGAGTTCTTTAATTTACGAAGAAACACCTCGAATTCTCAGGGGATCGGGGTGTTTTCTTTTATTTAGGATTCAAATAGTCCATGGCTATATGGCAATATGGCAATATTCCAATGTTTCAATATTCCAATGTTCCAATATGGCTATTTAGGCATATTTCTAAATCCCTGGATTTCCTTCATTTCTGTAATAATCACTAGTTTTGCAATATGAAAAACGAATTGCTTCAAGCATTTTATGAACTGATCCCTGAAGTCAAAGGACAATTATTTGAGGAAATAGCTTCCAAACGCACACGGTATTTAACTGTCTTGCTGGAGGAGATTTTCCAGGAACACAACGCCAGTGCCGTATTAAGAAGCTGTGATTGTTTCGGGATCCAGGAATTACACGTGGTTGAAAGCAAAAATCAATACAAAGTACAACGCGACATTGCCCGCGGTGCCGGGAGATGGGTTGATTTATTTAATTACAATGAAGGGCCTGCTCCCTTATTGGATGCTGTCACCAAATTGAAAGCACAAGGATATCAGATCGCTGCTTTAACCCCGGATGCAACGCTTTCCATATTCGATTTACCAATAGATCAACCAGTTGCACTTTCTTTTGGGACGGAATGGGAAGGGATTTCCGATGAGATTCGTGAAATTGCAGATTACAAAGTGGCCATCCCGATGGTTGGATTTACAGAAAGTTTCAATGTTTCTGTTTCGGTTGCGCTGACTTTGCAAGCTTTGAGACAACGGCTGATCGAATCCGATATTGATTGGAAATTAAGCGACGAAGATCAAACCGATATTAAATTAAAATGGTGCCAGCGCTATATGCGCAATGGAGATGTCGTAAGAAGAGAACTTGAAAAACGGCTACAGTGTTCAAACAGTTGAAAAGTATAATTGTTCAAAAGACTTCTATTAAACAATCCGATTGAACCTTTTAAACATTTTTGAACCTTTTGAACATTTTATACTTTGTAAATCAAAGAGAAGGTTATATTTGTATGACTTTTCGAACTAAAAAACAGAAAACTATTATGGGAAAAGGTGATATCAAGACGGCAAAAGGAAAACGTACAAACGGATCCTATGGTAATACCCGTAAAAGAAAAAAAGCATCTACAACTGCAAAACCGGCAGCTGCTAAAAAAGAATCTGTCGCAACAGATGAGAAAAAAGCAGCAGTTAAGAAGCCTGCAACAAAAACTGCGGCGAAACCGGCAGCAGAGAAAAAACCAGCTGCTAAAAAACCGGCTGCAAAAGCAACAAAGAAAACTGAAGAATAATCGAATGAATAATCCTTCAACATATGAAAAGCTCTGCCATTTGGCGGGGCTTTTTTTGTGAAATCTTTTTAAGTTATTTAATTAAAACACTTCTCTTTTAGTTTAAAAATCTCGAAATTTGTCTACTTCCAAATAGAGAGCAAAAAATCATAAAAATGAAAAAACACAACTTTGGCGCAGGGCCATGCATTCTCCCGCAAGACGTATTTAAAAAAGCTGCAGGTGCTGTACTCGATTTCAATGGATTGTCCATCCTTGAAGTTTCGCACAGGAGTAAAGATTATGAAGCTGTAATGCACGATGCCCGTGAACTGGTGAAAAAAGCATTGAATATTTCGGATGATTACGAAGTGCTTTATCTACAGGGTGGGGCTACGCTTGGGTTTACTATCGCTGCTTTAAATATGATGCGTTCTACTAAGAAAGCCGGATATATCAATACAGGGACCTGGGCTTCCGGAGCAATCAAGGAAGCAAAAAAAGTGGGGATTGATGTCAATGTATTTGCTTCTTCGGAAGATAAAAATTTCAGCTACATTCCTAAAAACCTTCAAATTCCTACGGACGTTGATTACATCCATTTCACTTCCAACAATACTATCTTCGGAACACAATTTAAAGAGTTTCCAAAAACGAATTTGCCTTTAGTTTGTGATATGTCTTCGGATATCTTTTCCAAAGAGATTAATGTTTCCGATTTTGACCTGATCTATGCCGGGGCACAAAAAAACCTCGGTCCTGCAGGAGCTACATTATACATTGTAAAAAAAGATACGCTTGGAAAATCCACTTCCCAGTTCATGCCAAGCTACCTGGATTTGAAAATACATGCAGAAAAAGATTCCATGTTCAATACACCTCCGGTGTTCTCCGTATACGTGGCGATGCTGAATCTTCAAAATTTATTGGAAAATGGCGGAGTTGCAAAAATGGCTTTGAAAAACCAGGCAAAAGCGAAGTTGATCTATTCTGAAATTGACGCAAACCCGCTGTTCAAAGGAACTGTGGCTGTAGAAGATCGTTCTGAGATGAATATTAATTTCCTGTTGACAAATGATGCCTTGAAAGACGAATTCGATGCAGCATGGAAAGCAGCCGGAATTATCGGTCTGAACGGGCACAGAAGTGTTGGCGGATACAGGGCTTCCATGTACAATGCGCTTGAATTGGAAAGCGTTCAGGTATTGGTTGATGTAATGAACGATTTCGCTAAAAAACATGGCTAGAAAAAGTTCAAATCTTCTTCGCTCTACGAGCTTCGAAGGTTCAAAGAGTTTAAAAGATTC
>CBIHOM010000003.1:0-216720 GCA_966212075.1 uncultured Fluviicola sp. | reverse complement strand
AATTGCGGATGTGTTGAAGTCGAATCAATGGCTGAGTACGCAGGAAGCAGGATATTGTATTCTTGCACTTACCAGCGGAAAGATTAAAAACAACGGAACCTTGCAATTTGAGCTCAACTCTGAGAGAGTCTCCGCAAGCAAATGCATGATGACTAAAAACTATACTGAAGCTGACGGGACCAGGATGAAACGGTTGTCCGTTCGAAACACCTCATCCAAAAAACTGTACGTGACTTTCTGCACCACTAAAGTTCCACAAATCGGGAAAGAGAAAAAAGTGCGAAGTAACCTGGAAATGACCGTCAGTTACACGAATCTGGCCGGAGTTTCTATTGATCCGTCAAAAATCACCCAGGGAACGGATTTCATTATGGAAGTCAAATTGAAGAACCCTACAAAAGATCAATTCTATCGTGAAATGGCCTTGAATCAGGTCATGCCAAGCGGTTGGGAAATCCACAATGCCCGTTTGTATGATGAAGAAAGTACTCCGAACATTGATTACCAGGATTATCGCGACGACCGGGTTTACAGTTATTTCAAGTTAGCACCGAATGAAACCAAAATTTTCAAGATCCAGCTCAATGCTTCTTACCTGGGAAGATTTTATTTGCCCGCAGTATTTTCGGAAGCGATGTACGATCATACGGTGAATGCCCAGGAAAAAGGCAGATGGGTGGAGGTTACGAGAATTATAAAACAACCTAAGTCATCCTGATAATTAATCGTGAAAAGGCTCTCAAGGAATTGGGGGCCTTTTTATAAATTATTGGGTAAACATGTTAAATATTGGTCTCTGGCGAACCGTTCCCGACGAACCGTTCCGGTTGTCAGGATGGATTCCTATCAGCTCATAAGAAGAATGCTTAAAATGTTAAGAATATATATACAAACGTAACTATATCTATGCTTTATTTATGGAGTATCTATGCTTTATTTATACCATATATGCGAACAAAAGAAGCTAAAACAGGTAGCCTTTCAACAACCATTGCTTCCAATTTTTGGAAAAACCCGAAAACCCAAAAACCCAATATTGGGACCGTTTTGAAAATCAATCAGTTACACCACAAAGCACAACTCACACTAAACCAATTTTCCATATTCAAAACCTTCTCGATGGAATTCCATTGTAAACAAACATTCCATTTCGTAACTTGTATAAAAAAAGTATGAAAACACTCGAAGAATGGTTCACAGAATACTCGGTCAGTCACCAAAATGCCACGAACAAAAGAATTCATTACATCTGTGTTCCGGCAATTTTCTTTTCGGTGGTGGGGCTTTTAATGAGCATTCCCAATCGGGGTTTGATCAGTCTCATTCATTCCGATAATTTTCTCTTTGTCAACTGGGCGGTTGTTGCACTGATTCCTGTTTTGTATTTCTACCTGCGTTTATCCTGGAGAATGGCTTTTTACATTCTGATATTCTCAGCCTTATGCGTTATCGGGAATTACTACCTGGCGAATATCGGACCTTTGTGGTTAAGTTCCCTGATCATTTTTGCTGTTGCCTGGATCGGGCAATTTTACGGACATCAAATTGAAGGGAAAAAACCTTCTTTTCTGAAAGACATACAGTTCCTGTTGATTGGTCCTGCTTGGATATTGGATAAGTTGTTTAGCACGCCTAAATAGAAAAGTTCAAATGTTCAAATGTTCAAATGTTCAAATGTTCAAATGTTCAAATGTTCAAATTAAACACAATTTATTTTAAGCTTATTCTAATCAAAATCTTTAACTCTTTGAACTTTTGAACTTTCGAAGCTCTTTGAGCGAAGAAGATTTGAACCTTCTACAGCTGTTCCAGCATCTTCACCACATCGGCTCGTTTGCGCGTAGAAACAGGGATCATTTTTCCATCCGACATAATCAAATGTCCTCCTTCCACTTTCACAAATTCCTGGATCATTTTAGTATTTACCAAATGTGATTGATGTACCCGGAAAAAGCCCAATTCACCCAAAATATCCTCGAAATCTTTCAGTGTTCTTGAAACAACGATCCGTTTCGCATTCGTAAAAAAGAATTCCGTGTAGTTCACATTGCTTTCACAGCGTATAATATCTGCAATTTGTACAATGTGGATCTTATCCTGTGCATGTAACGCCAATCGTTCCTGTACTTTATGGCTTTGTTTCAGGGATTCATTCAATAAACGGTAATTGTCCTGTTCGTTGTGATTTTGAGTCCGGAACTTTTTTAATGCCTCGGTCAATTCATCCGGATCTACAGGTTTCAACAAATAATCGATCGCTGCATAACGAAACGCCTTAATTGCATGGGCATCACTGGCCGTAATAAAAATGATCTTGAATGGAATTTCCGGTAAAATATCCAGTAGGTCGAAGCCTGATCCATCCTGCATCTGGATATCCAGGAATAAAATATCGATTGGAGTTTTCTTCAGCAATTTTGCACCTTCAACTACCCCGGATGCTTCACCGATCACTTCAATATCCGGCGCGTACACTTCCAGGTCCTTCCTGAATGTAATCCGTGCCTGTTCAATATCGTCAATAATTACAGCTTTGATCATTTACAAGGGTATAAAAAGTTGCACTTCCGTCCCGATAACATTTCCGTTGTCGTCATACAAATCTACAATTCTTACGCGATGTCCATTTGAATTGGTACTCAACAAATCTAATCTTTCTTTCGTAACATTAAATCCTCTTGAAACATGTTGGGGTTCGTTACTTGCCTGTTGATTTTTCCCTGCTGCTTCCCTACCGATCCCATTGTCACGGATGACACAGGTAATTCCGTCATTTTCTTCCCGGAACCAACAAGTAATCTTTCCTGTCCGTTTATCGTCTGCGTCGTATTTAAAACCATGTTTGATGGCATTTTCAACGAAAGGCTGGATAAGCATCGGTGGAATTTGAATAAAGCTTAATTCCGTTTCCAAATCCACAATAATCTCATATTCGAAACGGTTCCCGTTACAGAATTGTTCGATCAACAAGTAATTTTCCAGGGTGGAAATCTCTTCTTCCAGGGAAATTGTTGCATTCCGGGAATTATCCAAAATCTGTCGCATCAACCTCGAAAATTTCGCCAGGTAGTAACGCGCTTTTGTTTCGTTTTCCGTACCAATCAAGCCCTGGATCGAATTCAATGCATTGAAAATAAAATGCGGATTCATTTGTAAGCGCAGAGCTTTTTGTTCCAATTCCAACAGGTTACGGGCCAACTCCGCCTCTTTTTGTGCTGCTTTAGCTTTTGTTCTAATCCGTTTGGTCAGGAACTGAACTATTCCCAGGAGGATTAAAATACCCACGAGAATTTCAATCAAAATAAACCAGGTTGTCTTCCAAAAGGGAGCAGCAATGGTAAATTCAATACGTTCGGGAGTTGGATTGATAAAACCATCTTCATTACGGGAACGAAGCAAAAAGACGTATTTCCCCGGTGACATATTCGAGTAGGTAATCCGTTGATCTTTCGTCCAGGGTGACCATTTGTTTTCGAAACCGCTCATTTTCCAGGAATATTCAACGCCTTCTGGATTCTTCAGATTGATTCCTCTGAAAATAAAACTCAGGTGATTTTGATCGTATTGCAGGTCAAAGGGACGATAACTGCTCCAGGGAAGCATATAACGTGCATAACCAGCTTTGCTCAATGACTCATAAAACAGTTGTACATCCAAAATACTCAAAATCGGGGGAGTCCTGTTCAGTTGCAAATTCGAGCGGTTATAACAACTTGCCCCATTGATCGTTCCGAACCAAATTTTCCCGTCTTTATCTTTCCAAACACTGTTTTGACATGTTTCTACTCCTAAGAATCCATCGCTTTTTCCATAATGACGAATGCTTTTGACTTCCAGGTTTTCATTGAAATCGATCACATCTAATCCGGATTCCGAACCTAAAATCAAGTTTCCGCGCAAGTCAAAGACCATCAAATAAACATTTGAAGAATGCAATCCTTCCTTGATACTGATCTTCTTGATGACTTTCAATTTGGTACCAACAGAAATACAATTAATTCCTGATCCTGCAGTTCCAACCCAAATCCGTCCTTTTGAATCCTCAACGATTGACCGGATAGCATCCGAACTCAATCCGTTCATCTTGGTTATGACCCTGCTTTTTCCTGTTTCCGGATCGTAGCAGGCCAATCCTGCAGATTCTGATCCATACCAGACCAATCCCCGGCTGTCTACATGAACAGAGGTCAGACGCATGTGGATCAACCCTTCCCGGATAGTCAGCAATTTAACCGTCTTACCCTGGTCTGTAATACAGACTAATCCTGAGCCGGAAGTTGCGGCCCATAGACGGTTTTTGTTATCACACACCATTTGGCGTACGTAGTATTTATGTGTTGGATCGATCCAGCTGAACCCACCTGCTGACAACATTCCAACCCCCTGTCCTTCCGTTCCGAAATACATTAAACCATCATGATCTTCCGCAATTGTTTTCACTTTTATAGCTTCGAAGCCATTTTGAAGATTATGTTGGGAGAAAGTTCCCTGGTCCAAAACACTTACTCCGTTTTGAGCCGTTCCAAACCACAATTTCCCCGAGTGGTCCCTAAAAATCGAATAGATAAAGTTTCCCCCCAAACCGGAATTTGTGGAATAATGTGTAAACAATTTCCCCGCAAACTGTGAAACTCCACCTCCTGAGGTACCGATCCACAAATCGCCCCAAGTGTCTTTTATCACTGATCGAACATGGTTGTTCCCAAGTCCGTTTCGTTCGGTATACATTACTAATTCCTTTGTATTCCTGTCAACCTGAACCAGTCCTAGGTTTAGTGTTGCCAGCCAAACAGTTTGATTTTCATCTATTAAAATATCGAAGACCGTTTGTTTGTACAATTCACGTTTCAGGTCAATCCGGAAATAATCTTTTCTATTATAAACATAGACACCATCGCCGTATGTTCCGATCCAGATAGCTCCCAGCTGATCTTCCGTAATACAAGTGATTGCATTTTTCATCACCCGGTTCCGTTTTCCATGATCAGTCACATTCCAGCTTCCACCTTTCCATTTAGCGGAAAAAAGCCCATTTCCGGTCCCAAACCACAGTTCACCCGATTTATCAAAAAAAATGGTGTTGACTGTCCGTTCACCGATTCCCAGGGTATTATTCATGGAACGGATTGAATCTCCATAAAGTGTAAAAATCCCGTGATTGGTTGCTAACCAAATATGCCCAAACTCGTCTTCGGATAAATGAAAAACGGCAAAATGATTTTCGAAACGGGGCATCTTGATGGTTTCAAATTCTTTTCCGTTGTATTTGGATAATCCATCATTTGTTCCAACCCAAAGTACTTTATCACGTCCCTGATGTAAGGAGTAAATGTAATTATTGATCAATCCCTGCTTGTCCGTAAACGATTCAAAATTCTGACCGTCGAAACGCGACAATCCACCACCTCTTGTTCCGAACCACAAATATCCTTTATGGTCCTGAAGAGAACAATACACCTGGGATTGCCCCAACCCGTTTTCCACCGAGAAGTTTCGGAAACTGGCCAATTGACAGAATCCGCAGTTGATCGAAACCACGAAAAGGAAGCACAATAAAAGTTGGTTTTTCCGCATGAATCTATGAGAATCTTGTGTCGTTGAAATTACTAAAACTCCGCAAATAGTTTCTTTTTAAATAATCAAAAAGAATACGCACTTTTCATTCCTCCCTCAACGAATAATAAAGTGACCGGAATTCATCTATTTTGAACAGTTACTTTCAGTAAAAAATATAAAGAATGAAAGAGAGGTTGTTTTGGTTGAGAGAACAATATCGTTGGAAAAAACGTGGAATTAAATGCCTTTTGTTCTATTCTTTCCTGATTTGGTACATTCAGGCCTTACCTTCTGAGCTTTTCAATGATCCGTATTCAACTGTTCTGGTTGGAAAAAATGGAAAATTGCTTGGTGCCCACATTGCAAAAGATGGTCAATGGCGTTTTCCGCCCAGCAATAAAACTCCACACAAAATTGCTGTTTGCCTGGTCACATTTGAAGACAAGAATTTTTACTATCATCCCGGTGCAAGTGTAAAAGGAATTTGCAGGGCGTTTTACCAGAACATAACACACGGAAAAATTGTTAGCGGCGGAAGTACGATTACACAGCAAGTGATCCGGTTAATGCGGAAAAATCCTTCCAGAACCTATTCCGAAAAGATGCTTGAAATCATTCTCGCTACCCGGTTGGAATTCCGCTATTCGAAAGAGGAAATTCTCAACCTGTATACAGCTAATGCACCTTTTGGGAATAATGTAGTTGGAATTGATGCTGCATCCTGGCGTTATTTTGGCCGTGCTCCGGAAAACCTGAGTTGGGCAGAGAGCGCAACCTTAGCTGTTTTACCTAATGCTCCGGGACTTATTTATCCCGGAAAAAATCATAAAAGCCTGCTTAAAAAGCGAAACCGGTTATTGAAAATGTTGTACGAACAAGGTGAAATCAGCAAACTAAATTACCATTTGGCTTTAGAGGAACCACTTCCCGATAAACCACTTGCTCTACCGCAAGAAGCCCCACATTTATTGCAACGTTGCATTTTGCATGGTCAAAAAGAACAGTTAATCCAGTCTACGATTGATGAAGCAATTCAAAAAATGGTGAACAACGAAACGGAACAGTATGCACTGCGCATGAATGAATCCGGCGTTTTTAACGCAGCTGTTTTGATCACTTCTGTTGAAACCGGAGAAGTGGTTGCTTATAAAGGTAACCTGGACCATACCGATGACAGCCATGCATTTGACGTGGATTGTATCCAGTCTCCACGAAGTACAGGAAGCATTTTAAAACCGTTGCTTTACGCTAAATCCATGGAATCCGGGTTAATCACGCCCAAACAATTATTATGCGACTTCCCTTCTCGTTTCGGGACTTTTGCTCCCAATAATTTCAATCGCCAGTTTTCAGGAGCCATACCTGCCAATAAAGCACTATCGAAAAGTTTAAACATCCCAATGGTCTTTCTTTTACGGGAATATGGCCAGGCTAAATTTCACAATAATCTGAAACAATTCGGCTTTCGGAACATGAACAAGAATTCGAGTCATTACGGATTATCCCTCATACTTGGTGGAGCGGAAGCTTCTGTTTGGGAAATCAATGCCTGTTATAATTCCATGGCACAGCATCTTCAAAATTCGACTCCCAGTAAAATTCATTATGCCGGAATGACTGAAAACGCTTCCAAATTACACCTCGACAAAGCGTGCATTTATTCCACTTTTGACGCGCTCATTGACGTAAACAGGCCTGACGAAGAAAACAACTGGCGCGCTTTTGAGTCTTCCCAAAAGATTTCATGGAAAACAGGAACGAGTTTCGGATTCAGAGATGCATGGGCGGTTGGTGTTACTCCCAAATATGTTGTGACAGTTTGGGTAGGAAATGCGGATGGTGAAGGAAGACCTGGTTTAACCGGTGTAAAAGCAGCCGCACCATTATTATTCTCTATTTTCAGAAACCTGGAATCTCCGAAAAAATGGTTCTCCAAGCCTATAGATAATATGACGCGAACTGAAATATGCAATGAAAGCGGTCAGATCTCAAATCGCTATTGTGAACATACCCATTTTGAAACGATTCCAAGCAGTTGTTTAATCAGTAAGAATTGTCAATATCATCAATTAGTCCACTTGAATCAAACTGAAACATTCCGGGTGAATGCTGACTGTGAAACAAGCAGTAATATCAAACACAAATCCTGGTTCATTCTACCCCCAAGCATAGAAAAATATTACATTCAGCAAAATCCGGATTACCACTCCGTTCCACCTTTCGACCCAAAATGTACTTCGAACAAACCTGAAAACATCATGAGTTTTATCTATCCAAAAAGGCAAACCAAAATTTACATTCCACGAGAATTGAACGGTTTAAGAGGTAAAGTGATTTTTGAAGTTGCCCATACCCGACAAAACAGCACACTGTACTGGCATATCGACGAAGAATTTGTAGGTACAACTTCAGATATTCATCAGATTTCCGTTCAACCCGAAAAAGGCAAACATCAGGTAACGGTAGTGGATGAAACAGGAGTATTATTAACGGAACAGTTCGAGGTTCTTTGATGTTCATCCGTTCAAAACAACTGTTTAATCTATAAAAGATACAGTTAAGATTTTTTAGGCTTTTTAATTACAACTATCCAATTATTCCTGCGTTAATTGGAAAAGAAACAACGCTAAACTTTGTCACTCATGAACGGTACAACGATCAACCAATTAAAAACATACAAAGCTATCGAGGCTGTTTGTGTGAGCAATCATTCCAGTTGGACACATGTCAAAGAATTTCGCGGGGCCTTTTCACGATTCGCTCTAAAAGTGGCGCAATTGGATTTATTATCAGAAACAGGCAATACTTCATTGATTCCGCGTTTGGAGTATTTGATCCGGGAGATCGAACATATTTTAAAAGTTCATTTTGACCGTTATTTTGAGTATTTACAGCAAAAGAACAGCGAATTATATCAAGTTTACAATCGCATTCGGAGAAGCAATTAATTGGTTTTTGTCTATTAGTTTTTGTAGCGCTGGATTGATTGGCAAACCATGCTTCTTCCGATTATTCCGAATATAATTGATAGTGTTTAGTAATTGATCCGAATTGCGAATCATTATGCAATGGTACTTCTGCGTCCAAAAAGGGATCGACCGATCCTTTAATGTTCTCGGTTCGTACTTTCCACTCGTCGCGTCAAGGGGATTAATCCCCTTGGCCGCGCGATATGCGTTACACGCACGAGCAGTCCGACCTTTTATGCGATGCATAATTTTCGGTACTTCGTCATTTTCACAACAAATCAACAAATGCATATGATCCCTGCAAATATTCATTGCAACAACTACGAAATCCATTTCGTCAGATAAATAAAAAATTTCTTTGGCGATCAGAGCTTCCTCTTCCTGGCTCATATAATAAACTTCCGGATAAGGAAGTGTTCCGTTAAACCTCCTCTCACGGGCTTTATAAGTGACCATTCTGCGAGACGTACGACTGTCATGAAGGTTGGTAGTTAAATGAAAATAAACAGGCGAATCCATATTCAAAACGTTACTTTCTTATTTAAGCTAAGAAAAAAGTTCGTTTCAAACAACAAAAAAAGACGCCTTTTCGGGCGTCTCTCTAATCTGTATTTTCTTGAATCTTTAATTCAAACTCGCCAGTTTTTCTTCCAAAATGGCAATTTTCTGCAAAGCATCTGCTTCTTTTTTACGCTCATTTGCCAAAACCTGTTCCGGCGCTCCGCTAACAAATTTCTCATTGCTTAGCTTACCTTGAACGCTTTTCAGGAAACCTTTCGTATAATTCAATTCCTCTTCCATTTTTTCTTTTTCTGCAGATACATCAATTGCATCTCCAAATGGAATGAAATATTCATTGGACTGTACCAGGAACGAATTCGCATTCGCCACTTTATCCGTTGTGTATTCCATCAAAGAAAGATTACCCATTTTCAGGATCACCGGATCAAAAGCAGGATCGATCTCATTGTTCTTCTTAACGAACAATTCAATACGTACTTTATTCGCAATGTTATTCTTTTTGCGGATGTTACGAATATTAGTAACTACGTCTTCAGCAATAACGAACTGTTTCAATACAGAAGCATCGTAAGATTCAACTGTCGGCCATTTCGCAACGATGATATCCTCTCCTTCTTTACGCTCTCTTAATAAATGCCATAATTCTTCAGCAACAAATGGAGTAAACGGTTGCAACAAGCACAACAATTTCTCAAAGAAAACAATGGTCTGATCCAATGTTGTTTCATCAATCGGTTGTTCGTATCCCGGTTTGATCATTTCCAAATACCAGGCACAAAAATCGTCCCATACCAATTTGTAGATCGCCATTAACGCTTCTGAAATTTTGAACTTCGCCATCAGATCGTTGATGTTTTCCAATTCCTGATTGAAGCGAGCATTGAACCATTCGATTGCTTTGATTGATGCCTTAGGTTGTTCAATTGGTTTAACTTCCCACCCTTTTACCAAACGTGCCGCATTCCAGATCTTATTCGTGAAGTTTCTTCCCTGTTCACACTGGCTGCTGTCAAAAGGTAAATCATTTCCTGCCGGAGAAGAGATCAAAATTCCCAGGCGAACTCCATCTGCCCCATATTTCTCAATCAATTCAATCGGATCTGGTGAATTTCCCAATGATTTGGACATTTTACGTCCTAACTTATCGCGAACAATTCCGGTGTAGTATACATTTCTGAACGGCAATTCACCCATGTATTCGTATCCTGCGATAATCATACGAGCTACCCAGAAGAACATAATCTCCGGAGCTGTCACCAAATCATTGGTCGGATAGTAATATTTGATCTCTTTGTTACCAGGCTGAGTCAATCCGTTAAAAACGGAAATCGGCCACAACCAGGAAGAGAACCAGGTATCCAATACATCTTCATCTTGTTTCAAATCAGATGCTAAAATTGCTTTACCTGCTTTTTCAGAAGCCAATTTAACAGCCTCATCACTGGTTTTTGCAATAACAAAATCTTCCGGGCCTTCACCAAAATACCATGCAGGAATACGATGTCCCCACCAAAGCTGACGGGAAATACACCAATCCTTCACATTTTCCATCCAATGACGGTAGGTATTCTTGAATTTATCCGGGTGGAACGAAATGTTTCCGTTCATTACATTTTCCAAAGCAGGTTGTGCCAATTCTTTCATCGAAACAAACCATTGCAGGGACAAACGTGGTTCAATTACACAATTTGTTCTTTCGGAATAACCGATCTTATTGATGTGATCCTCTACTTTTACCAGGTAACCTTTATCGTCCAGTTCTTTTGCAATCTCCTTACGCACATCAAAACGGTCCATTCCGGCATAGTGCAATCCATGCTCGTTTACAACTCCATTGTCGTAGAAAATATCAATCGTTTCCAAATTGTATTTCTTACCCAATTCGTAGTCATTCACATCGTGTGCCGGTGTTACTTTCAAACATCCGGTACCGAATTCCATTTCTACATATTCATCACAAATAATAGGAACTGTCCGATTTGCAATCGGTACAATCGCGTGCTTTCCGTGCAAATGCTTATAACGCTCATCATCCGGATGAATACAAATTGCAGAATCTCCCAAAATGGTTTCCGGACGTGTTGTTGCAATCGTCAACCACTGATCATCCGTTCCTGCTACTTTATAGCGAACGTGAAATAATTTCGAATTTACTTCTTTGTGGATTACCTCTTCATCAGAAAGTGCAGTACGTGCTTCCGGATCCCAGTTGATCATCCGAACTCCACGATAAATCTTCCCTTTTTTGTACAAGTCGATAAATACATCTATTACTGAATCCGAATATTCCGGGTCCATTGTAAACGCAGTTCTTTCCCAATCACAGGAAGCTCCCAACTTTTTCAATTGTTGCAGGATCACACCTCCGTATTTTTCTTTCCAGTCGAAAGCATGCTTCAAAAATTCATCCCGGGAAAGATCTGATTTTTTAATCCCTTCCTGGCGCAATTTCTGAACAACTTTTGCTTCTGTAGCAATTGATGCGTGATCGGTTCCTGGGACCCAGCAGGCATTCTTACCTTCCATTCGTGCCTTGCGAACCAATACATCCTGAATGGTATTGTTCAACATGTGTCCCATGTGTAAGACACCCGTTACGTTTGGCGGAGGAATGACGACGGTAAACGGCTCACGATCATCTGGTTCTGAATGAAAGTAACCCTTAGCCATCCAATGGCTGTACCATCGTTCTTCTGCTGAACGGGGTTCGTACGTTTTTGGAATTTCCATGTTGTTTTTTTATTATGTTTTTCTTTTTATGTTGCAGGTCTGTTAAACACAGACCAAGTTATCGAAAGCAGTGCTTTCTCTTATTTTAAGTTGCAAAGGTACTAAAAGAGGGCAATTTATCAAGGTCGGAATCGGGTCATATTTTTTCTATTTTTGTTCAGATATCATATGAGAAAAACCTGGAATATTGTCTTATTAGGCATTCGAACGTTCTTCGAGGTGCTTTTGGCGTTTATTTGTATCTACATACTAATCTTCCTGGGGATTTCACCTTTTGCAGTTCCCGAAGAAAAAACAACGGATCCTAAAACAGAACTTATTTACATCACCTCGAATGGAATCCACTCGGACATTCTGCTTCCGATTCATCACCCTCTAAAAAATTGGAAAAAAACATTAAGCTTGGAAAAGGGATTGGCAGTGGATACTTTCCAAACACATTTAAAATTCGGATGGGGTGATAAGAATTTCTTTATGAGAACCAAAGAATGGAGTGATATGGAAGTCGGGACGGTTCTGAATACAGTTTTTGGAAGAGGTCCGGGAGCAATGCATTTAGTATTGTGCACCCCAAAGGATCTCGATCCATCCAGTTTGGTGGAACTTCATTTGACAAAACGACAATACCAACGTTTATGCTCTTTTATTCAATATAGTTTCAAATTTGAAAACGGGAAAGCGAAGATAATTGAAAATCATCCGTATGGAACGTATGATTTCTTCTTTGATTCAAGTATTGAATACAATATGACTTATACCTGTAATACCTGGACAAATAATGCATTGAAGCGGGCAGGACAAAAATCGTGTGTTTGGACACCTTTTAAAGGAGCCATTTTCTCGAAATATTAAAAATTACCCGGGTAGATGGTGGATAAGCGTACTCTTATCCTCAAAAAAACAAAACCCGGTATCAGCTAAGCCAATACCGGGTTCCTAATTTATTTATTCCTTATTTTTTCCCTTTTCCGTTCCCATTTCCATTCGATTTACCCGAATTTCCATTTGACTTACCATTCCCACCTTTATCTCCGGAACTTTCTTTTTTGCTGTTTCCACCAGCTGGCTTCTCTTTCGCTTTACCGTTCCCTTTCGACTTTTCCTTCACTTTTCCTTTCAAAGCATGAAACTCAGGAGACCCTGGTTTGATACCCATTTCTTTAGCCATTGCACCCCAACCTTTTGACTTGTCCCTTTTATAAATAGTAATGACATCTTCCACAGGCTTTCGAGTAAGATTCGCTACCTGGAGCGCCATAAATGCATCTGACGGAGCCATCCCAACTCTGAAGCATGCTTCCACTTTAGGAAGCGGAACATTAAATCTTGTCGAAAGATCTAACTTAAATGCTGGTAAATCTTTATTTGCATCCGTATTGACAACCTTTAAACTCGCATCCAATTCCGTATCACCGGTTTTGAATATCTGACCAAAGCTCATGCTGGAAGCCAACATCAATCCTAAAAAAATAATCTTCTTCATAGTTTTTGTTTTTATCAAATATATCATTTCAAAGCAAGAAGTATGCAATTTTTTTAACTAAATTTTAGCCCGCTAAAAATCAATTGATTAACCGCTGTAAACCAACTCTTTTTCTTGCTTCATCAATTTCCACAACCCTTACTTCCACGTGTTCGTGCAGAGAAATGACCTGTGTCGGATCTTCCACATAGTGATCGGCCAGGTTCGATTTATGGATCAAACCGTTTTCTTTGATCCCAATATTTACAAAAGCTCCGAAATTAGTCACATTTGTCACAATTCCATTCAGGATCATGCCTTCTTTTAAATCGGAAATGGTCTTGATTCGGCTGTCAAACTCCAGCACTTTTGCTTTCTTTCTCGGATCCCGTCCCGGTTTTTTCAATTCCTTGATAATATCTGCAAAAGTGAACGAATCGATTTCAGAAAAATCGGATTGTTTGATCTCATTTAATTTTGATTCATTCCCGATCAGATCGTTCAGCTCCATTCCCAGTTTCTTCGCCATTTGGTTCACAAAACGATAACTTTCCGGGTGAACGGATGAATTATCCAAGGGATTCTCGCCATCCCGGACCCGCAAAAATCCTGCTGCCTGTTCGTAAGCTTTATCCCCCAATCGCTTGACTTTTTTCAATTCTTCACGCGACTTGATCCCTCCGTTTTCCGTTCGGTACGCCACAATATTTTCTGCAAGTCCCATTCCTAATCCCGAAACATAACTCAATAAATAAGGTGATGCCGTATTCAGATCAACTCCCACAGCATTCACCGCAGAAACCACTACATCATCCAAGGCATCTTTCAAAGAAGTTTGGTTCACTTCGTGCTGATACTGCCCTACTCCGACTGATTTCGGATCGATCTTCACCAATTCAGCCAAAGGGTCCATCAATCGTCGACCGATCGAAACAGCTCCACGTACCGTTACATCGTAATCCGGGAATTCTTTCCGTGCAATCGGGCTTGCAGAATAAATGGACGCCCCGTCTTCACGAACTACATATACTTCCAAATCTCTGTCAAAACGAATGTGTTTAATAAAAGATTCCGTCTCTCTCCCTGCTGTTCCGTCACCAATAGCAATTGCTTCGATCTTATAGGCCTGTACCAATTGCGCAATTTTTGAAGCGGCTTTATCGCGCTCATTTTGTGGTGGATGCGGGTAAATAGTAACATTGGTCAATAAAGATCCATGCTCGTCCAAGCAAACAACTTTACAACCTGTACGGAATCCCGGATCTAAAGCAAGTGTTCGTTTATTTCCAACCGGTGGTGCTAGCAATAATTGTTTCAAATTCGTTGAAAAGACCGAAATTGCTTCTTTATCTGCTTTTTCCTTTGCCTGTGCCAATAATTCATTTTCAAGAGAAGAACACATCAACCTGGAGTACGATTCTTTGCAGGCTCTTGCCACCAAATCACCGCATTCATCATCCGTTTTAACAAAAAAACGTTCCAAAGATTCCAACGCATCCTCTTTATCCGGTTGTGCTTTCAATGATAAAATCCCTTCTCTTTCAGCACGAATAATTGCCAGGAAACGATGCGATGCTGTTTTATAAAGCGGCTCGGAAAAATCAAAATAATCCCGGTATTTTGCACCCTCTTCTTCTTTCCCCTTTACCAGTTTCGAAGCAAGAATTGCTTTTCGCTGAAACAAGGTCCGAACACGTCCTCGGGCAACTGCATTTTCATTGATCCATTCTGCCATGATATCAATTGCCCCCTGGATTGCCATATCTTCATCTACAACTTCCCCTTTCAGGAAACGCTCGGCCATTTGCTCCGGATCTCCTCCGCGTTGCGACATGATCATGCGTGCCAAAGGTTCCAATCCCAATTTCTTTGCTTTATCACCCCTCGTTTGACGTTTCTGCTTATAAGGCAAGTAAATGTCTTCCAATACAACCGGATCAAAACAGGTCAGGAGCTTATTCTTCAATTCATCCGTCAATTTTCCCTGTTCTTCAATCGAAGCAATCATCGTTTGCTGGCGTGCGATCAATTCGTCGTATCTCTTCGCCAAATCCCTGATCTGTGCAACCTGGACCTCATCCAAACCTCCGGTCATTTCTTTTCGGTATCTGGATATGAATGGAACCGTTGCTCCTCCCTCCAATAGTTCAATGGTATTTTGAATTGCCTTTTCTTTTAATCCTGAGGCATTTACTACGAATTCATTTTTTTGCATAAACACAAATATAAAAGTTCAGGAAAACTCTCTGGTATACAACCTGAAAAAGAACTTCACAATTCGGTTCATCACTCAGTCAAATCCGCAATTAACATAATTGCCATCAGACCATTACAACCTTTGTATCATTTACGAGTCTTTCTATAAAACTATTTGCTATGAAGAAAATATACACGCTTTTATTCTTGGCCTGTTTGGCTTGTCTGACAAGCTTTGGTCAAACAACAAGTTATTCTTTCTATATCGATACACTATATGGATGTCAAAATACGATTGGGGTCCAAATGGTAATCGGTACTTTACCTGAAGTTGGGGGTGTTCTATCGGTAGATTGGGGTGATGGGAATACCACAACGTATAACTATACCACAACGACCGGAAATACAACACATTACACACAGGTAACTCACGGTTATACTCTTCCCGGAAATTATGTGGTTTCTTTCAATGTTTACAGTGGAACAGCAGGTTCAAATGTCGATGCCGGACAAACAGATAACATTTCTGCTCCCGGAGCTTCAAACTGTGGTTATCTGTGGATTTACACCATGCAGACTTCCCCTTCGGTGAATTACATGAATGTTCCGTATCAATTTACGGATGTAAACGGTACCGTTACGATCCTGATGCCTTCAAGTAGTCCCGGAACCACCACGGTCTATACCGGTTTAAACCCGGCAAATGCTCCTTATACGGCACAGATTGATCCGAACTGGTTGGCCGCAAACGGTTTGATCCAAACCAGTCCGAATTTCACCATTACTTCCTTCAATACAAATGGAATGGCGAATAATCCGCAACAGACAATGACGGTAAGCTGTAACATCCCAAGTCCGAATCCGGATTTTGGTGTGAGTTACGCCTGGGGATCCAACTTTGTTGCACCATTGCAAACGGGTCATTTGTATTTGAATATCTGCAACTATGCGTGTTCGGACACTTCTGACGTTTCGGTTTCATTGGAAATGCCGGGCAACTTTGTTCCGAATACAAGTGGGCTTACCAATCCGGTAGTCGCAGGAAACGTGCTGACCTTTGATATTCTTGGATTGTCGGATTGTCAGTACATTCATATCCCATTTACTTTCCCTGGAAATACACCTGCAGGAACACCTTATTGCTTCCAGCTTGCTCTTTCGAATCCAAACGATTCTTACCTGGGAAACAACCTGGACACCATCTGTGGTGTGGTCCTTAATTCGTATGATCCAAATGAAAAATTGGTAGATCAGCCAACAAATATCGATCCGAACGAAGTGGAAGAATTCCAATATGTGATTCACTTCCAAAACGATGGGAATTACGATGCAATGGATGTGGTTATTCAAGATACGATCTCGGTAAACTTAGATCTTTCATCTTTCAAATATGTCGGTTCGAAACATGGAGTTGCCACTTCTATCAATACCACTACTCGTGTGGTTACCTTCTCTTTCAACGACATCAATTTGGGGCAAAGTTCGGTTGACCTGGACGCCTCCCAGGGATTTGTGATTTATTCAATCTCCGAAGAAACTGGTTTGGCTGAAGGTACTGAGATCGAAAACACGGCATATATTTATTTCGATTTCAATCCGGCAATTATCACCAATACAACATATAATATCAATGAATTACCTCTTGGGCTGAACGAATCCAAAACCGAATGGGTGAATTTATACCCGAATCCGGCTGAAGATAAGATTAAATTCAGCGGTGCTTTCGTAAACGGAATTTCCATTTACGATTTGGCTGGAAAACTGGTGTTGGAAACAAACACTATTCTGAATAATGAAGTTTCTCTGAACAACCTTCAAACAGGTATTTATCAGGTTGTTTTGAAAACTGACAACGGAATTTCAACTCAAAAATTAGTGGTTCAAAAATAGGTTCAAAACAATACTTTTTTAGCCCGGTTTCTTCCCCGAAATCGGGCTTTTTTGTGTTAACGAATTGTAAAATATGGTGTTACTACTTTTCGGTTTCCCTATCTTAGCTACCCAACTTTTAATTTTAACGGTTTGAAATATTGGATTTTTGGAATAATTGCATGTGGGTTTTTAGTAAGTTTTCAACTTCAAGGACCGTTCACACAAACAGGTAATGCAAGCTATTACTCGAACAAATTTCAGGGCAGAAGAACGGCTTCGGGTGCAACTTATCACAAAGACAGTATGTACTGCGCGCACAAGTCTTTGAAATATGGAACAATCCTGAAGGTTACCAACCTGAAAAATGATTCTACCATCGTTGTAAAAGTAGTTGATCGCATGGGAAAATCTTCGCCACATATTATTGATTTAAGTATGGCCGGTGCTCAAAAGCTGAATTTTGTCCGAAATGGGATCACCAAAGTAAAAGTGGAAGAAGTAATTCCGGTTCCTGTGGCTAAAGCAAACTAACGTTTTTCTTTTAATTTTAGAGCATGTTTGAAGATCTGGTCGTCATTGATTGCTCTACCGTTTTGGCAGGTCCCTCTGTCGGTACCTTTTTCGCCGAGTTGGGTGCTACGGTAATAAAAATTGAAAATCCCGCCATTCCGGATGTTACACGAAGCTGGAAACTTGCTTCAGAAGATAAAAATGCTACGGTCTCGGCTTATTTCTCATCGGTAAATTATCTGAAACAGTATCTGAAACTGGATTTCAAAGATGAATTCCAGCGAAATCAGATGCTGGATAAAATCAAAACCGCAGATATTTTTCTGAGTAACTTCAAAAAAGGGGATGCCGAAAAATTTGGTTTAAGTGATGATTACCTGCAATCCTTGAATCCGAAATTAATTATCGGAAAAATCTCAGGTTTTGGTTCCGAAAGTGATCGGGTGGCTTATGACTTGATCCTACAGGCAGAAACCGGTTTTATGTCCATGAACGGAACTTCGGAGTCGGGGCCGGTAAAAATGCCGGTTGCTTTGATCGATATTCTTGCCGCACACCAATTGAAGGAAGGAATTTTAACTGCTTTGTTGAAGCGGACGCTTACCCAAAAAGGATCCGTTGTTTCTGTTTCTTTATATGATGCTGCAATTGCCTCACTTGCAAACCAGGCATCTAATTATTTAATGGAAGGTCATATTCCGCAGCGGATTGGAAGTTTACACCCGAATATTGCTCCGTACGGAGAAATTTTCAGTACAAAAGATGGGAAATTGATCACTTTTGCGATAGGAAGCAATAGACACTTTCAATTGCTGTGTGATTTTCTGGACCTTTCCGATTTAACTACCAATATCCGTTTTTCAGAAAATACAGAACGTGTCAAGAACCGTGCAGAACTACGGAAGATCATCCAGGAAATCATTTCACGCTACAATGCTGATGATATACTGGAATTCATGCACCGGCATTTCGTTCCGGCAGGTCTTATCCGGAACCTGGAAGAAGTTTTTGAAGAAACTCCTTCGCAAAATTTAGTCCGAACCGAACTAATCGAAACTGTCCAAACGAAACGTGTGTCTCAAATTGCTTTTCAGTTAAAACCATGATTGAAGTTAAAACTCCGGTATCCGATAAAGAATGGGACACATATTACGATCTTCGTTACCGCATTCTAAGAGAACCCTTGGGAAAAGAACGGGGTTCTGAACGAAATGAAGGAGATAATACCGGAACTCATTTTGCACTATATGAAAATGACCGGTTAATTGCTATCGCCCGATTGGACCAGGTAGATGAAACCATTTGCCAGGCTCGCTTTGTTGCAGTCGAATCGCTGCTACAAGGTAAAGGCTATGGCCGAAAGATCATGACTACCCTGGAAAATGAAGCTCTGAATCTCGGTTATCAGAAACTAATTCTTCACGCTCGTGATTATGCACTTCCTTTCTACGAAAAACTGGGATACAACCTGGTCGGGCCTTCCTATAAACTATTTGATGTATTACAACACTTTGAAATGTTCAAGCACTTAGCGTAAGGAGAAAGAAACACAAATTTTCATCCCGTTTGTTCCGTCAATATCCAGGTTACCGTTGAGATGCTCCACCATTCCGCGAATAATCTCCACTCCGCTCCCAGACAATTCGCGATTCTCTTTGATCCCTCTTCCATTGTCTGAGATTTCCAATACTCCTTTCGGTCCATGCATTTGAAAATCGATCCGGATCACTCCGATCTCATTTTCCCCGAAAGCATGTTTATACGAATTCAAAACGGCTTCATTAATGATCACCCCTATCGACATCGCCAGGGAGCTTTTCACCTCACAACTGTCAATGCTGGTTAATAGCTGCAATTGTTTCTGCGGAAAAGAAAGGCTTTCCCTTAAACTCTGTACCAACTTATTCACATACTGATTCAATGAAATTCGCAAATTCCTGGAGTTTTCTGTCAGCATTTCATGCAAACTCAAAATGCTTTGAACCCGGTTTACTGAATCCAGCATGAGGTTTTTATGGTAAGAATCTCTGGCTTTGCTTACCTGGATATTTAACAAACTACTTGTGATTTTCAGGTTGTTTACGATCCGGTGATTCGTTTCTGTCAGCAAACGCTTCTGCTGACGTAAAGCCGCCTCCAGTTCTTGCTGTGCTAATTTTCGTTTGTGTGTTTCTACCGCCAGTGAAACCATTTGCGCTGCAATCAAACCAAACTTTTGATCGTTCAGGGACCAACTTCGTGTTTGTTTCACTTGTTCGAAACAAATTACACCGATAATTCCTCCCTCAGATCGCAACGGGATATCCATAACCGAAATAATTCCATTGGGGACCAGGTAGGTATCATTCAACTCAGAAGTATAAGGTGAAGTCTGGGCATTGGTAGCCAATATGATTTTCTCCGTTTCGAAAAGCATAAAATAAGTCGGCATTTCAATAACGGGAAGTGATTCCTGTGGGATCATTTTACCAACACGTGTATCGTAATTCCCTACACACTCAATGTGTTCATGAGCTTCATCAAAAAGCCAGGCATTTACCCGCGTCACTCCGACTGCTTTGGAAGACATTTCAAGAATTTCATAAATCGCGTCATGCAATTTACCATTCCGGATTTTCTTTGATTTGGAGAGTAATTCGATGGTCAGGGTCTTACGAAGTAAATCCCTTCTTTTTCGTTCAATGTGAGTTGCATCAACCAAGCTGCCGAGTACCAGGTATTCCTTTTCATCGACTTTCCAGGCAGCCATTCGCATCCTGGCTGTAAATACTCCTTTCGGCCGCTTAACAACAACCTGCAAATCCATATACCGGGAAGTATTCAAATCTCTCAGAAAGTGTTCGATTCGCTCGTGTTCATAAGTCAGGTGCTCAAAAATGGTTGTCCCTGCCAATGATTGCTTTTCCAATAATTTTTCCAGGTCAAAGGATGCATGAAGAATTCTGCCATTTTGATCAAAGATGACCAGGCTCTCATCCATTCCAGAGATCAGCTTACGCAAAGTAGAAAGAATATCTTGTTGTGCCATAGCAGTTTACAATGGTCAAATGTAGTCGAATTTTTCAAACCCGGGTAACAATCACTACTAAGTTTTTAGTAAAATTATCGTACGTAGCATTACAATGAGTAAACTGCTGTTTTATAAGGAAATTCTCGTAAATTAACAGACATATCAATTAAAGTAAGTTCAAGTGTTGAAAAATTCAAAAGTTTAAACTTGAGAACCTTGTTCAGCACTTAAACATTTGGAACTTTTACTAATTAAATATTGTTATGCTTGCATAGTAATGTTTAATTTAATATCTTAGACGCAAGAAACGAAACTTAAAAACAATATAGAATTATGTCACAAGCTATCAAGGGCGGAGAATTCATCATCCGCGATGTTACTCATCAAGAAATATTTACTCCGGAAGAATGGTCGGAAGAGCAACGCATGATTGCTCAGACTTGTGATGATTTTATTGAACAGGAAATTACCCCGCTTTTGGAACGTATTGATAAGATGGAAGAAGGATTAATGCCTTCCCTGCTTCAAAAAGCCGGTGAATTAGGAATGCTTGGATTATCCGTTCCGGAAGACTTGGGAGGAATGGGAGTTGATTTTAAAACATCACTTTTGGCAACCGAACATCTCGGAAAAGGACACTCCTTCTCAGTAGCGTATGGTGCTCACACCGGAATCGGTACTTTACCTCTCCTATATTACGGAAACGCCGAACAAAAAGCGAAATACATTCCTAAACTGGCAAGTGGTGAATGGAAAGCAGCTTATTGTTTAACAGAACCAAGTGCAGGCTCAGATGCAAATTCAGGAAAAACAAAAGCAGTTCTTTCACCAGACGGAAAATATTATACCCTGAACGGACAAAAAATGTGGATCACCAATGGTGGGTTTGCAAATATGTTCACAGTCTTCGCAAAAATCGATGATGATAAAAACCTTTCGGCATTCCTGGTTGAAGCGGATTCGGAAGGCATCAGTTTGAACCCGGAAGAAAAGAAAATGGGGATCAAAGGTTCATCCACCCGCCAGGTATTCTTTAATAATGTAAAAGTACCGGTTGAAAACCTGCTTTCAGAACGGGAAAATGGCTTTAAGATCGCTTTGAATATTCTGAACATCGGCCGCATTAAATTGGCTGCCGGAGTATTGGGAGGAGCAAAGCAAACCATTACGGATTCCATTCGCTATGCAAATGAGCGCGAGCAGTTTGGCAGACACATTTCAAAATACGGAGCAATCCGTTTCAAAATTGCCGAACAGGCAATCAGAACGTATGTAGCTGAATCGGCGATTTATCGTGCAGGCCAGAACATTGATGATGCAATCCAGGCTTACATAGCAGGTGGTATGGAAAAGGGACCTGCTACTTTAAAGGGAATTGAACAATTTGCTCCGGAATGTGCCATTTTGAAAGTTGCCGGATCTGAATGCCTGGACTACGTTGTTGATGAAGGGGTTCAGATTTTTGGTGGAATGGGATACTCTGCAGAATCTTCCGTTGAAAAAGCATACCGCGATTCACGGATCAACCGGATTTTTGAAGGAACCAACGAGATCAACCGCCTTTTGATCGTTGACATGGTATTACGCCGTGCAATGAAAGGCGAATTGGATTTGATGGGTCCTGCCATGAAAGTAGCTTCGGAATTAATGAGTATTCCGGAAATGACAGAATTGGGCTCCCATCCGTTGGCGGCTCAGCGTCAGGCTCTTTCGGGATTCAAAAAGACCATCCTGATGGTAGCCGGATCGGCAGTCCAAAAACTAATGCAAACCATGTCAAAAGAACAGGAAGTCCTTATGAACATTGCCGACATCGCAATTTGGGTTTACCAAGCTGAATCCGCATTGTTACGTGTTGAGAAATTAATCGAAAAACAAGGTGAAGCAGCAGCTGCTATTCCGATGTCTATTGTTAAAACGTATTTCTACGATGTAGCAGAATTGATCGATAAGGCAGCCAAAGATGCTATTTACAGTTTTGCAGAAGGAGATGAGGCACGTATGATGGTAACAGGAGTAAGACGTTTCACGAAACTGGAACCGATCAACCCGAAAAACGAAAGACAGGCAATTGCTCAATATTTGATTGACAAAAACGCCTATACGTTGTAATTCGTCCCGGGAACTCCGGGAGCTCAAAATAATAGATTTAAAAGCCATTGGTCAATCGATCGGTGGCTTTTCTTTTGATAGGAATATCCGCCAATCAATCAATTGATTTTTTTCAATCAATCAAGAATGAATATCTTTGGGACTCTATTACTTAATTATTTATGAAAAAATACATCCTATTCATTGTCTCTTTGTGGAGCTTTTTCGGTTTCTCACAAACCTATTACCTGGAAGATTTCGACGGAATCCCAGGTCCAACTGCAGGTGGAGCTGGAACTTATGTCTTTGCACCGGGATTTTTACTCCGAAATGTAGACAACAGAACTCCGGACGCTCAGGTAGCATACGTGAATGATGCCTGGGAGCGCAGAGAAGATTTCGGAGGAAATGTTGGTGATTCGGCAGCGTTCAGCACTTCCTATTACTCTCCGGTCGGTCCCGCAGATGATTTCATGTGGACCCCTATGCAAACAATTCAACCGAACACGACGCTTTTCTGGAATGCTAAGGCTTATGATCCGGCTTATCCGGATGGATATGAAGTACGAATCATGGTTGCTCCGAACGTTCCTGGCGGCGGTACTGGAACGCTTGGTAATCAAGTGAGTGCTTCTACAGTAATTTTTTCAACCGGTGCAGAAAATACAGCATGGACAAACCGCTCTGTTCCATTAAATGCCTATTCGGGTCAAAATGTATATATCGGCTTCAGAAATACTTCCAATGACAAATTTATTTTGGTAATTGATGACATCGAATTACGAGTAATCAACAATTATGATCTTTCAGCAATTACTCCCACCCAAAATCCTTATACCATTGCTCCGGCAAACCAATTAACTACCACACAAAACTTCAAACTGGAAGCCGCTGTTAGGAACTATGGTATACAAACGTGTACGAATGTTGCTCTAAGTTGTCAGGTATATAAAGATGGTATTTTGGAAACAACGGTAACAAGCGGCAGCATTCCTTCACTCGCTTCCGGGGCTACTTCGGCATTACTTACTGCGACCTATACGCCAACCTCAGAGGGTGTATACACCTTTAAGTATTTCCCGGTTTCAACGGAAACAGATCAAAATAATGCAAACGACACAATCCAGCATTCTGCCATTACGGTTACTGACGCTGAAATGGCGAGAGACAATGGCAACATCGTAGGACAACTTGGTATCGGGACCGGTACAGGAGGGTATTTAGGTCAGGTTTTCAATATCGAAAACACCACTTCTCTAACCGGAGTAAAAGTTCACTTCACCCGGGGATATACTGCTAAAAAACTTGCAACACTCATTTATAGTACGAATGGAAGCGGAGTACCGACGACACTAATGAGCTCCACGGATACACTCCTCTATATTGATGATAGCGCCAGAACTTATACTCTCCCGATATATGGCGGACCATTAACATTGTCTCCGGGACAATACGGATTCATCCAGGTTGAATTTGACTCTACCCTGGCACTTGCTCAAACCTCTGCTATTTTCCAAAACAATACTGTCTTTGTTAAATGGCCTGCAAACGGACCTAATTTTACTCCGATAGAAACTTTTGGGGTAAACTTTGCCAAAAGCTTTGTGATCCGGCCTCAATTTGATATTTGTTTCGGGGAGATCGGCGGTGTGCTTTCTGATTCCACAAATTCCACTTGTGAGTTGGCAAATGGTAGTGCCACTCTGACCTTAGAACCCGGCTATACCGTAGCTTGGGAAGACTCCTCTTCAAATCCTACTATTACCGGGCTAACAGCAGGATATCATATCTACACCATTTCAAACGGAGACTGTTACTTTACCGATTCCGTTGAAATCACAACAACTTCCGTTCCGGACCTGAGCATATTATCAGTAACAAATCCACTTTGCTTTGGAGATTCCGGAGAAATTGAAATTGATATTCAAAACGGGCAGGCTCCTTATACCGTAAGCTGGAATATTGCCGGTGATTCAACCCTTTTAACCGCACCTGCAGGCACCTATACTGCAACTGTTACAGATGCAGGCGGATGTATTGCAACTATTTCGGATTCGCTGGTAAATCCGGATTCGTTAATTGTTAACACAACTTCTACAATCAGCAGCTGCTCCACTTGTCCTGATGGAACTGCGGGTGTTACACCAAGTGGGGGAACACCTGGATATACATATCTTTGGAGCAATGGTGAAACAACAAGCACCATTTCCAATCTGCTTCCTGGAACTTACAATGTTACAGTTACAGACGCTAACGGATGTGAAACAACAGCATCCGTTACAGTTGATTTTTCTACTCTCGGAATCGATGAATTGACACAGTTTGGTGTTACGGTTTATCCAAACCCAATGACTGATTTCATTCGGGTAGAATCAACAAAGAATACGATAGACCGTATAGAACTAGTGGATAATTCAGGCCGCCTGGTTTTAGAAAGTAACATAAACGATCAGGCTGGTCAGATTGAAACGAACCAATTAGCGAAAGGAAGCTACCAGCTGATCGTAAGAACAAACGGACAGGTCTTCAAAATTCAGATAGTTAAATAAGAAGAAGCTCTGCTTCTGATAAGAGCCAGCCGAAAGGCTGGTGAAGACTGAGTGAACCAATGAAAAATTGTTTCAGACGAAGGAAAACAAACGTTAGTGCAGTCATCAAAGAGCATCGCTTCTGTGATAAGAGCCAGCCGAAAGGCTGGTGAAGACTGAGTGAAACAATGAAAAAATTGATTCACGGAGATGAATCAAGCATAAACAGAGAACATATAAAAAAGCCCCGACGGTAAAATGTCGGGGCTTTTAATTTATCTAAAGCAGTGCTAAAACTGCATACATGCTTGTTCTTATCGCAAGAGGTTGATCTATCTTTACTTTAAATACTTGTCTTTCATATCCTGGAAAGTCATACTCTCACCTCCTACGGTAATTGTACGTAAATCCAATGCTACTAACAAGCGGTTTACAACATTTAGGTTTGAATCTTCATTCTTCAACAAAGTTACTTTCAACACATCCGTCGATTCATTAAAGACAACTGAGAAATAGTCTTTATAATAGCCTTTTACAGCTTCAACTTTTTCAGCTGTAATTGATTCTGGAACTGAAAATTCATATACTCCGCTTGATTTTCCCGTTTTCAATTGAGATTCGCTAATTGAAGCGGAATTTTGACTAAAAGCAAAAGAACTTGCCAAAGACAAAACGAATATCATTACTAACTTTTTCATAATTCTATAACAGTTTATAAGTAGACGTAATAAAAAACCTAAAGGTTGTTTGTGATAAATATACAATTATTTTAATAACATTTGTGGTATGCAATTATTGGACCATTTTGATGAAACAAAGTTGGAAGCTGGCTGTGATGAAGCCGGAAGAGGCTGCCTTGCTGGTCCGGTAGTCTGTGCCTCCGTTATACTTCCAAAAGGTTTTTCCCATCACTTATTGAATGATTCCAAACAAATTTCTGAAAAAAGTAGAAATTTATTACGACCGATCATTGAAAAAGAGGCACTTGCATTTTCCGTTCAGTTTTTGCACCCCGATGAGATTACAGCATTAAATATTCTAAAAGCTTCGCTGACAGGAATGCATCGCGCGGCTATGGCTTTGAAGGTCAGACCGGAATTGCTGCTTATTGACGGGAACAAAGCATTGCTTTCAAATGAAATTCCTTCCATCCCGATTATTAAAGGTGACGGCAAGTATAAAAACATTGCAGCGGCTTCGATCCTTGCAAAAACATACCGGGACGAATACATGGAGCAGTTGCATGACGAATTCCCTCATTATCAATGGAAAGAAAACAAAGGGTATCCTACAAAAGCACACCGGGAAGCAATTGAAATTCACGGTGCCTGCGTTCACCATCGCCCGGGGTTTAACCTGCTTGGCGCCGGACAATTATCATTGTTTATGGAGTAAACACTCCACTGTTAACTACTTCGCGAAAAAGGTGCGCACCGAGTTGAACGAAGCATTATTTTTGATCAATAGTATCGAATTATGCTCAATCGTTCAATCATTATTTTTCTGGTAATCTGTTCCCTTGGCTGGATCAGTTATGTTGGTTTTACACTCATTGAAGGTTCAAGTGCTCCTCCGACCCCTGAAAATACCTTTTCCCAGGAAGACGACACCATTATTGTCGTCCATAAACCTTTGGAGATCGATTACAACAACCCAATTGTTTCTTCCCTTCAGAAAAACAGCTTTTTTACCATTTTATTGAACGAACCTGAACGGATTCAGCACTTCTATTTTTCCACTGACCGTGACCTGGTGCTCTTGGAACGAAGTAAACCATGGACCAGTGAAATTGTAAAGAATTATGCCGAAAGACTTTCACTTTCATCAACCATTTCGACCCAAAAGCACTTGTCTTTATCCAATGACTGGAAAGGTGAATTCCACGGAAAATTCCTGGTATTGTATCACGGAGAATGGCAACCTGCTCTAAAAAGCGTTACCTCCTGGAAGTACCTGGACCGGAAAAGCAGTTTATCCCTGGTTTACAAAACCGCTGACAAATCTTATGAAATAGAAGATTCTTATTTTATTTCGAGTAATAATTCGAAATACATTACACATACCGGAAGCAAAGCATTGCCTTTGGTAAACGATCAGGAATTATTCCAGGAACTCATCCCGGCCGATTTCGACTCATACACCTTCTACGAGAAAAACTATTTGTTCTCAAAATTTCCTGCCAAATCCATACTCTCCGAGTGGATAGATTTTGGCCTGGCATTAGTGGTCAATCAAAAAGACAGCTGTTTAATCACTGACTACAAACCCGGACAGGATCCGCTTGCCATTCTGAGTGAACTGGACCGTGTGGAACTTTCCGATAAACAAAAACAAGCAACATTGAAAGGATACTACTTCCCCTTCCTCCATCCCAACAAGAAGATTTACCTGGAGATTTTTAATAATAGCGTCCTTATCTCAAATTCCCAGCAAAGTATTAACCGGATCATCGGCACATACGAAACAGGAGCTACTCTGGAACAATCCACCACACTGAAATTTAAATTATTCAGCAACAGTCCTCAAACGGTTTCGTATCGTCATTTCGACAGAAATCAACAGATAACCATGAGCCGGCTGACCAGTGCGAATCACAGTACGGTTCAACTTTTAAATGAGGACGACCCCGATTCTGAATCCGGATTAAAGGAGCTTCCTAAACTCAACCCGCTGCGCCTGGATGATAATCTACGCAGTTTACATCCTATTCCGGGATCAAATAATTTGCTCGCAATCACCCAATCAAACACGCTTTATTTAATCGGAAACAAGCAAATCCTTTGGAATAAGAGCTTGGAATCCGAACCTCTCGGGAATCCTGTCTTCATAGGAAATGGAATTTTCCTGAGTACAAAAACCGGAATCCAGGGTTTTGATAAAGCCGGAAACAACCTGGCAGGTTTCCCAATAGCATGTAATAATGCAACAAGTAACCTCTTCTCCTATTATTGGAACGGAAAAGACTACATTTCTTTTGTTGCCGACGGACAGGTTCAGGGATATGGGACTAATGGAAAGCAAAGTTTCAAAGTAGGAATCAACGGAAACCTGCAAAAAGATGCACAACTGATTGTTCAAGGGAAAAAAGGAGAATTAATTGCCCATATCTGCACGGACTCCAACTGGTCGAGTATTTCCATCAAACGAAAACGTGTCATTAAATCCCAAAACTTAAACGAAGGAGAATGGAACCTGGTAAAAGTCAACGGAACAATCAGCCTGCTCGGATTGTCCAAAAAACAATTCGTTCGCTTAACCGAAAACGGAGCCAAAGCCATGCTGGTAGGAAATGTTTCTTCTATTCTGAACACACAGCACGTTGGAGATGAACAACTCTTTTTCCTGAACCAGCAGAACACCATCTATGTGATCAATGGGAACGGAACAATCCTTGGTCAGTTTAACTCCACAGTTACCAATATCGATGATGCTTCCCTGATTAAATTGCCAAATGGTAAAACTGTTGTTGGTATAATCGATGGAATTGCCAATAATTGTTATATTTATACAATACGTGGAAATGAATTGAACAAAGAAAGCTACGAAGGTTCGAATAAAATTGTTTTCCAAAAGCAAGCTGACGGGACGATTTTGTTGGTTTCGCAAGCAAACGGTTATTTGATTCGTTATCCACTGAACTATTAAAAGACTACTTATGAAGAAACAGTTACGTAAATTAACTTTCTTAGCTTTTTCATGCGTTACTACTATGACCGCATTTTCTCAAAACTATTTGGGTGTCCACAGTAGTAACTATGCCGGAGTTATGGGATTAGACGTTCAGCCTGCCAGCTTTGTCGACGGAAGATTCATTGTCGATATCAACCTGGCTAGTGTTAATGTCGGGGCCTGGCAAAATGCCAAATACTTTAAAACAGACGTCATGCCGAAATGGTGGTTGAAGTCTTTCAAGACAGACACCATGTGGATGCAGCCCGACAGCACCTTGTATGATCGTTCCATTTTTGATTTATATGATTATAGCAAAACAGGAATTAAGACAAGGGGAATTTATTTGAATTATCAGGTAGACATCCTCAATTTCGCTTTCCATATCAATCCTAAAATTGCGATCGGTTTCGCAGCAAAAAGCAGGATGATCACCAACGTGGATGATATCGATCCGAAACTGGCAAAATTGGCACAGGAAGGATTGGATTTCGCTACTTTATGGAACCTGCAATTAAAGGATAAATTGGTTACTACCAACACGATGGCGTGGAACGAATACGGTATCAACTACGGCCAGGTAGTAATGGATAAAGGAGCACATTTCCTAAAAGTCGGTGGCCGCGTTAAGTTATTGCAGGGAATTGCTTCAGCATACGCTTATACAGATGAGTTGGATTATGAGCTCTTGAATAAAGATACGGCAACTTCTTTAAAAGGAAACTTCAAATACGGTTACTCCGATAACCTGGACGATGATATGAAAGACTTCAATGCAAATAGTTTCTTTAAGTCGGCATCGAAACTTGGTTTTGGTTTGGACCTGGGAGTTGTTTACGAATGGCGTCCGAAATACAAACAGTACAAATATGAAATGGATGGTGAAACAGATCTTTGGATGCGTAACGAGAATAAATACGAGTTGCGTGCCGGAGTTTCCGTTTTGGACATCGGAGGGATGAAATTTACGAAAGGTGGTAAAAGCCGTGACTTCTCTGTAAATACAACAACGCTTGATTTACGCATTTTTGACAAAGCGAACTCTTTTGCATCTTTCGATTCAATCATTGACAGTTTGATCACAAACGATGCAGGTTGGAATGATAACCAGGGAGTTGGAGCTTCTTACTATATGAATACTCCAACTGCCTTGAACATTCAGTTGGATTACCATATCTGGAAATGGTTCTACATCAATGCTACGGGTAACATCAACATGATCGGTAAGAAAAACCCCTCTCGTGTAAAAACCCCGAACCAATTCGCTATTACTCCAAGCTTCGATTACGCATGGTTCGGATTATACGTTCCAATCTCCGTAAACAATTATTCAGGCTGGAAAGCAGGTATTGCTTCCAGACTTGGACCGATCACTGTCGGAGTCGTAGATTTCAATTCACTTTTTGCAAGAGGAAAAGTACGGGGAACAGAGTTCTTCCTTGGACTTCGCTTACCGATCCTTTACACCAAGCCGGATGATAAAGACGGGGATAAAGTTTCTGACAAGAAAGACGAATGTGTTGAAACTCCGGGAGTTTGGGCATTTAAAGGTTGTCCTGATACAGACGGGGACGGAATTAAGGATGTGGAAGATTTATGTCCTGAGATTCCAGGATTGTTGGAATTCCAGGGATGTCCTGACCGTGACGGTGACAAGATTCCTGATAAGGATGATGCTTGTCCTGACTTAGCTGGTTTAGCAGCTTACAGAGGTTGTCCTGATACGGATGAAGATGGAATCATCGATCCGAACGATAGCTGTCCTACCGTGAAAGGTCTGCCGGCATTCAATGGTTGTCCTGACCGCGATGGTGATGGAATCCAGGATTCTGAAGACCAATGTCCTGATCTTCCTGGTCCATTAGCTTACCAGGGATGCCCAGATACGGATAACGACGGATTATTCGACAATGTAGATAAGTGTCCTACTGTTTACGGTTCGAAAGAAAATGAAGGTTGTCCTTGGCCTGATACGGATGGTGACGGATTGTATGATAAAGATGATGATTGTCCTACCATACCAGGTGTGATTGAAAACCGTGGTTGTCCTAAGATCGCGAAAGAAGAACAGGAAATTTTGAATACTGCGTTTGAAAACTTAGAATTCCAATCCGGTAAAGCAATTATCCTTGCAACTTCATTCAAATCACTGGATGACTTGGCAGCATTGCTAATCAAGAAACCAGAATGGAAATTACAAATCGCTGGTCACACAGATAACAAAGGCGATGCTAAGAAAAACATGACGCTTTCTAAAAACCGTGCTGAAGCTGTTAAGAAATACTTAGCGAGCAAAGGCGTGGACGCAACTCGATTAAAAGCAGAGTGGTATGGTCAAACCAAACCAATTGCAACGAATGCAACACCGGAAGGTCGTCAGAAAAACAGACGTGTAGAAATGAATGTGATCTTCCAATAGGAAATCACCAAACAATAAAAGAAAAGGGATGTCATATGACATCCCTTTTTTTGTGTAAATCTTTCGCTTTGCTCTAACTCTAACTTTTTAACCACATAGAAACAGAGCTCACATAGGCAAGTTTAAAACGATATCCTTGTGCTCCTTGTGTGCTTAGTGGTTGAAATATTTGTTGTTGCTTCAGGTAAACAAAGCATTCTCTATGTTTTCCGTAAACCTATGTGGTAAAAAAAACGAGAGCAGAGCGAAACAGCAAATTGTCGTTTGAAATTCGGTATCCGAATCAAATTAACAAAAGCTATTTGCCCTATGTATCTATGTGGTTCAAATAATATAGTACTCTTTGTTCTTATTTTCCCAGAACCTCCTTTCTGTGGGCCAAGCCCCAGTAATGCAATTCTTCGATCACTTTTTCCAGGGATTTTCCATGTTCTGTAATAGTATACTGCACTGTCGGCGGGAAAGTATCGAATACTTCGCGCATAACCAGTTTATTCGATTCCAGTAACTTTAATTCGCGCGATAGGGTTTTATCTGTGATCCCCGAAACCTCCCTGCTCAATTCTTTAAATCGCTTAGATCCTGTTGACAGGGCAAATAAAATCAATAACTTCCATCTTCCCTCCACTGCTTCCAGTGCGTCTTTGATCGATAAAATATTCTTCGGGCATCCTCCTGTTGACAACATAATTCCTGATTTAATCCATTACTTCCACACTGGATAGTGCTATCCAAATGGAAAGTGCTTTCGTTTGGATAGCAAACGTACATACTTTTATCCAGGAATTAAAATCAGATCGGCAAATGAAAAAAACAACACACATCTTATTATGGATCGCACAGATTCTTCTTTCAATCACCCTTATTTGGGCAGCTTTCGTCAAACTGGTTCAGCCAATTGAGCAACTTAAAGCCATGTGGCCCTGGACTGGAGATGTATCTCCGGCCTTGGTCCGTTTTACAGGAGTTATCGATTTTCTTGGGGCTTTGGGATTACTTCTTCCCTCTTTATTCCGGGTTAAACCAATTTTGGTACCACTTGCCGCGATCGGAATAGTTCTCCTAATGATTAGCGCAAGTATCTTTCATATTTGCCGTGGAGAAGCATCACAAATTGGATTCAATGTTTTCTTTGGTGCTCTTGCAGCATTTGTTGCCTATGGAAGATCTAAAATTGCTCCAATTAAACAGAAACAATCACATTCAGGATAAAATCTGTGGGCACGCGATTAATCGCGTGCCCACTTGGTTGATATTTTTTACTTCAATAGATTCACATGCCCCACATACTCGTAATGCTTGTCCTTATTTCGTTCCTTCACGATAATCTTCCAGGTGTATGCTCCTTCTTTACATAATTGCCCAAAGTAGGTTCCATCCCAACCGTAGTCGATATCATGTGACTCAAACAACACTTCCCCCCACCGATCAAAAATCAATAAGGTATAATTCTGTCCGTCAAATCCGGAACTGAATACCGGGAAAAACCGGTTATTAAACTCATCGCCATCCGGAGTGAATGTATTTGGCACATAGAAAATCAAATCATCCACTACTGAAACCACTACAACTGCACTATCATTACAGCCTTCTTCATTACTTGCATGTAACGTCACATGATACACCCCCGGGTTATTTGCGTAAGCATGAGTTGGGTTGGTTGCTGCGGATGTTGTTCCGTCACCGAATTCCCAAACGTATGACGTTGCATTTGTAGAAGTATTTGTAAAATTAAACACCGGGTACAGAATTGTCTGCTCATAAACATTCACACCGAAAGAAGCATCCACCTGTGCGGCAATCGTAATCATATTACTTTGCGTCAATGAACCGGTACAACCATTCACATCAGTCACTGTTAGGGTTACATCATATGTTCCCGCTGCATCGTATAGCTGAGTAACCTGGCCGCAGTCGTTCTGAATTCCACCGCCTTCGAATGTCCAGACACAATTAACAGAACCGGGACTGGTATTGGTGAACGTAACAGAAACCGGGGCGCATCCTCCTGTTATATTGCTGGTGAATTGAACAGGCAAAGAAGTGTGTGTTACAACAACCGGTTCCACATCGGCACACCCACCCGGACTTGAGAGACGGATGTAATACGTTCCGCTGGAAGCAACTGCATTCGGAGATACAAGCGGAACCGTACAGGCTGCATCTGAAAAATACTCAAGCGTCCCTGAACCTGCATTGATCGTAACAACTCCCGGAGCTGTTAAGTCAACCGTTGCCGGTGCGCAAACTGCAGCTGGGTCCGTAACAGTTATTTGAGGACCAGGTACTACCGTTACAGAAGTCGTAACAGTAGAATTACAACCTACAAGCGAAGTCAATGTACATTGATAAGTAAACGTTCCTGTCGTAGTCGGCGTAATTGATAAAGTATTGGATGTTCCGAGTACCGTTCCGGGTGCGGAGGTTTCCACCCAGGAATAACTTGCTGCTCCAACAGGTGCAGTAAGCACAGTAGTTTGGAATTGACACACATCCGGTGGTGAAACGATACTCATAGGTGCACAAGTTGCGTCCAGGTAGGCATAAGCATAATGCGCCCCGACAGAACAATCTCCTACAGTAAACCGGATGGTGATACATGATCCGATATAAGGTGTCAAATCCAGCATAACGGGTGTCCAATCTTTCCAAAACACACCTGAATTACCAATTTGAGTAAATCCGGGAATCCCCGGACCACCTGTAACCAATAAATTACCACAGGCTATCGGATTTCCGAAACAATCCTGGGCATCGATTTGAAAATAAGGTTGTTCCTGGGCAATGTGTG
The DNA here is from genome assembly GCA_966212075.1 of uncultured Fluviicola sp. GTDB lineage: Bacteria > Bacteroidota > Bacteroidia > Flavobacteriales_D > Crocinitomicaceae > Fluviicola. The sequence goes on along the minus strand of CBIHOM010000003.1, from coordinate 182,395 downwards.
GAATCGTATCCCCCGTTACCGGGTCTATATTATAGGCATTCTGCAATACTGCCGCATAATAATAGGTAAACAATGCATTGGATGATGTTACCTGGAATTTTTGCTCAATTCTGGACCCGCCAAAGGCCCCGTTAGGACCGTCTCCCAAACGGATTGAATTCGTATTTCCCTGAATCAATGAACATACCTGGTCGATTGGGGCCTGGATGTCTACGCCTCCGGTAGTGATATCGTGATGTCCCTGGTTTGTCGAAAAGAAAAGCGGTGTATAGATTGGTGTTAAGTCTCCTGCCGAACCGGTTTGCATGGAATGCCCCCAGGAACCTACCCATCCGGAAGTTGAACCCGAATCAAATCCGATATTCGTACAGGCCGGTTGAGTTGGACTACCCGGTTGGGTCGGAACCGTAGTAGACATTTGAATCGCATAATCGAATCCGTTTAAATCCCCCCCATCTACCATGAAATAATAACAATCACCGGCTATGGGAGTAAATGGAATTCCATAAGTTCCGGAATCATCACCGAAAACTTCTGTTCCGGCTACGGCTGTCCCGGTGAGTGCATCAAAAATTGTAATATGTGGAAGTACCGGGTTTGCCGAACCACCTGGAGTAAACGCAATCGTTGTCCAGATTGTCGCACTGGAAGTCGCACAATAATAATAAAACCAATCCGGGCCGTCATCAAACACAGTTCCCGCATCATCATAGTCATTGGTAGCAAAGGTGGTTGATCCCACAGTATTCAATGGCAATGAAATGGGAACAAGACTCGCACTGGTCGGATCATCAGCTCCCTGGGAAAGAACGAAAAGACTTAGGATCGAGAATAAAGGCAAAAGGAGATAACCTAAAAAAATATTCTTTTTCATATTGGAGAAGGGGTGGTAATCGATTAGTTTGATTTTTGATTTTTATGGATATACAGCATTTCCATTCGTTGAATAAATAGATGGATCATTTGATTCGTAGTAGCTTCTTTGAACCGAATGGAAATATCCAGTCCGTTTACATCCACTTGGGTGATCGCATCCAGGGATTCCATATAATTTTCAAGATCAGCTAAAACAGTAGTTTGTAGGGGAGATGTCAGGTGGTAAACTATTGTAGGAGTCCCCACTCCCGAAACATTCGGGTTCGAATAGACATTATCTTCATGTCTTTCAAGCCATTGACCATAAGCTGCAATCTCAAAAAAAAGGAAAAACGCAGCAGTAATGAACAAACAGCTAATGAAATTTGGTTTCATTAAATGATTAATTTAGTTTCAGTGCAAAGTTGACGAAAAAAAAATGGGCGGGTTGTCTTCTCGCTTTAAATTAATCCTTTTTTAACATTCACGTTGGTTAGCGCGCGAGTCTCTGACTCGTGCTATAAAAAAAACTGTAGGGACACGAAGCTTCGCGTCCCTACAGTTTTCATTTAAATAGATTCACATGCCCGACATATTCGTTATGCTTGTCCTTATTTCGTTCCTTGATAATAATTTTCCAGGTATAAGTTCCTTCCTTACAAAGCTGTCCGGCATACGTCCCATCCCAACCGAAATCAACATTGTGAGATTCAAACAATACTTCCCCCCAACGATCAAAGATCAGTAAGGTATAATTCTGTCCGTCAAATCCGGAACTGAATACCGGAAAGAATACATTGTTAAACTCATCTCCGTCCGGAGTGAAGGAATTTGGCACATAGAAAATCAATTCATCTACAACAGAAACCACTGCAACCGCACTATCTCTGCATCCCGCTGTATTCGTAGCATATAGAACAATGTGATAAACCCCTGGCTTGTCTTCATAGGTATGGGTAGGGTTCGTTTGCGACGAAGTAGTTTCATCACCGAATTCCCAAAAATTGGACGTAGCATTTGCGGAAGTATTTGTAAAATGAAATACCGGGTTTAAAATGGATTGTTCGTAAACATCCACTCCAAAAGAAGCATCTACTTCCGGGTAAATCGTAATCATATCATTATTTGTCAGTGAATTGACACAACCGTTTGCATCGGTAATTGTGAGGGTAACATCATAAACTCCTGCCACACCGTATTGTTGTGTAACTGAACCACAACCCGTTTGTGTTCCTCCACCTTCAAATGTCCAGACACAATTCACTGAATTCGGGCTTGTATTAGTAAATGTTATAGAAGCCGGGGCACATCCGTCAATCGCATTGCTCACAAATGAAATAAGTGGCAATGGATTGATCGTTACCGAAACAACATCGGTAGCCTGACAACCTAATGCATTGGTAACTGTCACAGTATATTGGGTTGTCCCTGCTGTTGCAGTACTGGCAGTCGGATTCGAAATTGTTGCATCATTCAATCCGGCCGCCGGAGCCCAGGAATAAGTATTTCCTGCAACAGGAGCAGAACCGATTTGGTTTCCTGTCGCTGAATTAATACACAAACTGATATCACTTCCGGCATTTGCAGTTGGATTATTACTCACTCCGATTGTAAACGATACACTCGATCCGGAACATCCGTTTAATGTCGGAATAACACTCACTGTTCCACTAACAGGTGTCGCACCAGGATTCACTGCAACAAAAGCAGGAAGATCACCTGTACCGCTTGCCCCCAAACCGATTGAAGTAGTTGTATTAGTCCAGGCGTACGTTGCTCCGGCAGGGTTCGATGTAAATGCCGGGACAATTACGTTATCTCCCGGACATACAAGCACATCAGCCACAGGATTCATCACCGGATTCGGATTAACAGTTATGGTAATCGATCCGGAAAGTGTATTACTACAGGAAGCCGGAGCTGCCGATTGAGCTGAAACCAGGGAATAGGTCGTAGTTGTGTTCAATACTCCGGTATTTACAGTTGCATTTCCGGCAGCATTCAAACTCACATTCGAGTTACCTGTTCCATTTGAATAAACAACTGTTGCATTCGGTGTTCCTGAAATAGTAAAGGATGCTGAATTGCCTGCACAAATAGTAGAAGCACCTGAAATGGTTGCAGTTGGTAAGGCGTTCACGGTAACGATTGCCGTCTGTGAACAGCCATTGCTGTTGGTATACGTAATAGTCGTTGTTCCCGCAGAAACTCCGGTTACCAGACCGGTATTCGAAATGGTCGCAACAGCTGTATTCGAAGATGTCCAAGGAGTTGTTGCGTTTGCAGTTGGAGATCCTGTTAGTTGTGTGGTAGCTCCTGCGCATACATTCAAAGTCCCCGAAATTGTCGGCAACGGATTAATTGTGACAACCGCTGTACTTTGACAAGAGGATGAATTTGTAAAGGTAATTGTTGTCGTACCTGCGGAAACACCTGTCACCAAACCTGTATTCGAAACCGTTGCAACGGCTGTATTGGAAGAAGTCCAGGGGTTGGTCGCATTTGGCGTTCCGGTTGCTGACAATTGGGTCGTCGCTCCAATACAAGCACTCAATGTTCCACCTATTGACGGATTCCCAACTACGTTCAAAGTGATCGTATTTGAACAGCCATTGGAATTGGTATACGTAATTGTTGTCGAACCAACAGATATTCCCGTCATCAATCCGGTGTTTGAAACAGTCGCTACAGCTGTATTGGAAGAAACCCATGGATTGCTCGCATTTGCTGTTCCCGACCCTGTTAGCTGAGTGGTTCCTCCCATACACACATCCGAACCTGTTACGGTTGGCAATGGATTCACGGTTACAACTTCAGCATCCAGACACCCGCTGGAATTTGTATAGGTAATGGTTGTTGTTCCGGCAGCTAAAGATGTAACTAACCCGGTATTGGAAACTGTAGCAACAGCAGTGTTGGAAGAAACCCATGGATTGGTTGCATTCGCTGTTCCTGTACCGCTTAATTGAGTCGTCGCTCCGAGACAAACAATCAGGTTTCCTGAAATAGTCGCGCCGGAAGTAATTGTTACCACTTGTGTGGCAGAACATCCGTTAGAGTTTGTATAGGTAATCGTACTGGTTCCCGGAGAAACACCGGTCACCAAACCTGTTGAAGAAACAGTTGCAACTCCCGTATTTGAAGAAGCCCATGGGTTGGTCGCATTTGCTGTTCCATTTCCTGTCAATTGAGTGCTGGACCCGGCACATGCTGTAAACGTCCCACCGATTGTTGGCGTTGGATTTACGGTAATCGTAAAGTTCTGTGGTGTTCCGGTACAACCATTCAAGGTCGGTGTTACAGTGATGGTCGCTGTTACCGGTGAAGCGGTCGCATTCGTTGCTGTAAATACTGCAATGTTTCCTGTTCCGCTCGCCCCCAGCCCGATCGATGTTGTATTATTCGTCCAGTTGAAGGTTGTCGTAGCTGTATTATTCCCGGTGAAAGTAACTGCCGTTGTCGATGCGTTCGCACAAACGGTTTGGGGTGTCGGAGCATTTACGGTCGGAATAGGATTTACCGTAATCGTAAAGTTTTGAGGCGCTCCGGTACAACCATTTAATGTTGGCGTTACGGTTATGGTCGCAGTAACAGGTGAAGCGGTCGCATTTGTTGCTGTAAATGCTGCTATGTTTCCTGTTCCACTCGCCCCCAGCCCGATCGACGTTGTATTATTCGTCCAGTTAAAGGTCGTTGTAGCTGTATTATTCCCGGTGAAAGTAACTGCTGCTGTAGATGCATTCGCACAAACGGTTTGCGGAGTCGGAGCATTTACGGTCGGCAATGGGTTTACCGTAATGGTAAAGTTTTCTGGCATCCCTGTACACCCATTCAAAGTCGGTGTTACAGTGATGGTTGCAGTTACAGGTGAAGCAGTCGCATTCGTCGCCGTAAACGCCGCGATGTTTCCTGTTCCGCTCGCCCCCAGCCCGATCGAAGTCGTGTTATTCGTCCAGTTAAAGGTCGTTGTAGCAGTATTATTCCCGGTGAAAGTAACTGCAGTTGTCGCTGCGTTCGCACAAACGGTTTGTGGTGTCGGTGCATTTACTGTCGGAATAGGATTTACCGTAATCGTAAAGTTTTGAGGCGTTCCGGTACAACCATTTAATGTTGGTGTTACTGTGATGGTCGCTGTTACCGGTGAAGCAGTCGCATTCGTCGCCGTAAACGCCGCGATGTTTCCTGTTCCGCTCGCTCCCAACCCGATCGAAGTCGTATTATTCGTCCAGTTAAAGGTTGTCATAGCTGTATTATTTCCAGTGAAAGTAACTGCTGCTGAAGATGCATTCGCACAAACGGTTTGAGGCGCCGGAGCATTTACTGTCGGCAACGGGTTTACAGTAATCGTAAAGTTTTGAGGCGCTCCGGTACAACCATTTAATATTGGCGTTACGGTTATAGTTGCAGTAACAGCTGAAGCTGTCGCGTTTGTTGCTGTAAATGCTGCAATGTTTCCTGTTCCACTCGCCCCCAGCCCGATCGAAGTCGTGTTGTTCGTCCAGTTAAAGGTCGTTGTGGCAGTATTATTCCCGGTGAAAGTAACTGCTGTTGTGGATGCATTCGCACAAACGGTTTGCGGCACAGGAGCATTTACGGTCGGAATAGGATTTACTGTAATGGTAAAGTTCTGTGGTGTTCCGGGACAACCACTCAATGTTGGGGTTACTGTAATGGTTGCAGTAACCGGCGAAGCACTTGCATTTGTTGCTGTAAATGCCGCAATATTACCTGTTCCGCTCGCCCCCAGCCCGATCGACGTTGCATTATTTGTCCAATCAAAAGTGGTTGTAGCAGTGTTATTCCCTGTGAAAGTAACTGCCGTTGTAGATGCGTTTGCACAAACGGTTTGCGGTGCAGGTGCATTCACCGTTGGAGTCGGAGTAATCGTAACAGTTGCCGAACCTGACTGGTTTTGTGAACATCCCATTGCACTGGTCACACTTACTAAATTGTATGTGAATGTTCCTGCGGTTGTGGTTGGAGCTGTGACAGTTGCAGTCGTTCCCGCGCCACTGCTAACAGTTTGGTTCGCACCACCGTTGATGTTATAAGTAAATGTATACGGAGCAGTTCCGTTCGCTCCTGTGAACGTAATTGTTGGCGCGGTTGCATTCTGACAAACAGTGGTTGTTCCCGCAATAGTTGCTGTAGGAAGTGGATTTACCGTGATGATCACCTGGTCTGTCGAAGTACAACCACCGGATCCACTTGTCCCTGTCAATGTGTATGTTGTAGTCGCTGTTGGTGTAACGGTCGGAGAAAGCGTGGTCGAATTGGTCATGTTCGTTGTTGGTGACCATGCGAAAGTAGCTCCCGGATTATATGAATTAAAAGTAATCGACCAATCCAAAAGTGTTCCCGCATCCCCGGCAAAATTATCAGAGACAACCAGGTTCCAGGTTCCGTTCACACTACATGCATTCAATGCCGTAAATGCTTGTTCCGGAGTAAAACTTCCGTTAAATGGTGCAGTTCCCGTTAAAATAGAAGCCCCGGTTGGTGTAAAGCAGGTATTGGTATAATTATCACCATCCAACCCGTTACCGGTCGATAAATTCAGTAATGTGCCATTCGGACACTGTAAATAGATCTGCAAATCTTCGTCCCAGGTATGCGTCAGGTTCATACATACTGAAACGATCGGTAAGACTCCGGGTGTTTGTTGATTTACTCCGGAAACCGTAATCGGCGATGAAATAGAAGATGTACCGTCAGGCACATTGAAATCTGCCGTATTCGTAAAAGTCATTGGTGTTGTACTGGATGTTGGTGTCACCGTACTGGTTAAATTTACACTTCCTCCCGGGCAAATAGACTGGTTAGCCGTAATAACATTCGTAATCGGAGTTGTATTGACAACAACCGTAACAGGTTCAACCTCATAACATCCGTTCGCATTTAAAATTTGGATATAGTACGTTCCACTGGCCGAAACAGCATTCGGTGAGGCAATCGGAACAGTACAGGCTGCATCCGAAAAATAGCCGAGTGTTCCCGAACCGGAATCGATTGTCACAACACTTGCATTGGTCAAATCAACTGTTGCCGGGGAACAAACCGCAGGCGGGTTTGTCACCGTGATTTGTGGAGTCGCCAATACAGTAACAGATGACGTTAAAGTCGAATTACAACCCGTAACCGAAGTCATCGTACATTGGTAATTGAATGTACCGGTTGTTGTGGGAGTAATTGATAAGGTATTTGTTGTACTTAATACGGTCCCGGGAGCAGCTGTATTCACCCAGGAATAAGTAGCCGCACCGGTTGGAGCAGTTAATGTAGAAGTTTGGAACTGACAAACAGTTGGTGGTGCAACAATACTCATCGGAGCACAGGTTGCATCCAGGTAAGCATAAGCATAATGTGCACCTATCGAACAGTCTCCAACGGTAAAGCGCATCGTTACACATGATCCGATGTAAGGAGTCAAATCCAACATGACGGGGGTCCAGTCCTTCCAATAAGTTCCGGTAGTACCAATTTGGGTAAACCCGGGAATTCCGGGACCACCGGTTACCAACAGATTGCCGCAAGCGATCGGTGTACCGGCGCAATTCAATGCTTCAATCTTAAAATAAGGCTGTTCCTGGTCTGTATGTGCAGTAGATCCTGAAGCTCCGCCATCCTGGATCACCAGGGCATAATAATAGGTAAACAAGGCATTGGAAGCGGTCACCTGGAATTTCTGTTCAATACTTGCTCCTCCATACGCACCGTTTGGTCCGTCACCGAGCATGATTGAATTGGTATTTCCTGGTACTTGCGGACAAACCGTTTGAATAGGTGCCTGCAGGTCCATTCCCGGAGTTGTGATAGCATGATGCCCACCGCTTGTATTGTAAAAAATTGGCGTATAAGTTGGTGTAGGTTGTGGAATAACTCCAGTTTGCATGGAATGTCCCCAGGATCCCAGCCAACCGGAAGTTGAACCGGAATCAAATCCAATATTGGTACAAGCCGCTTGTGTTGGATTAGCAGGATAAGCAGGGACCGTATTTGAAATCTGGATGTTATAATTAAATCCGGAAGGGCCGCTTACTCCATCATTATCCACCACAAAATAATAACACTGACCCGCAAGAGGTGTAAATGGAATCCCATAAGTACCCGAAACATCTCCGAAAACCTGAGTTTGTCCAAGTAAAGTACCTGTTCCATCCAAAATTGTAATCGAAGGCATAACCGGATTGGCCAATCCACCAGGTGTAAATGTAATGGTTGCCCAAAGTGTTGCTGCGGACGGAGCACAGTAATAGTAATACCAATCAGGGCCGTCATCGAAAGTGGTCCCTGCCGCATTGTAATTATTTGCCGCCGCAGTTGTTGAACCATTGGCGTTGAAAGGAAGTGAAATTGGAACAGCAGTAGCTCCTGCTTGTGTATCTGCCCCTTGTGAGAGAACAGAAAATTGGAAAAGAATAAAGAGAGGTAACATTAAATAACCCCAAAAAGTAGTTGTTTTCATACCGGAGAGAGTAGTATTAAGTTTTATCTGGTTTTTGGATTTCGATAGATATACAATAGTTCCATTCGCTGAATGAAAGGATAGATCAGTTCATTGGTAGTCGGTTCTTTGAACTCAATGGAAATATCCAGTCCGTTTACATCCACTTGGGTGATCGCATTCATGGATTCCAGGTAATTCTCCAACTCACCTAAAACAGTAGTTTCAAGTGGAGCTGTTAAATGATAAACAATTGTTGGAGACCCAACTCCCGAAACATGCTGGTTTGTATAATCAGCATCTTCATGTTTTTCAAGCTGTTGACCAAAACTACTGAACACGGAAAAAAGAGAGAGCGTAGTAGTAAAGAACAAACAGTTAATGAAATTCTTTTTCATTAAAAGAGTATTTTAGTTCTGCACAAATGTGACGAAAAAAATCTATCGCGGTTGTCTTTTTTCCAAATAAATTCCATTTTTTAACAGTTTATTTTCAATTTTTTGTGTGATAATTCACATCTAAAATCCGCTATTCGTCTTTGTTTTCAAGGTATTCGTCGAAATCGGATCGTGTTCGCCAAACAAATTGTAATTTCGTAGTATGATAGAAAAAATCAGTCAAAAAAGACTAAACCGCTGGTTGCTAAGTATTTTATCCGGACTCCTTTTAACGGTTTCATTTCCTGAAATGGGGAGTTTAACACCTTTAACCTTCGTAGCCTGGATCCCATTGCTCCTGGTTGAGTCCTATTTTCACACAAAAAGGAAAGCTTTCAGTCTTTTTATCCATGCATACGTAACCTTTTTCATTTACAATGTCGGTACAACCTGGTGGGTATATTATGCCAGTGAAGGCGGCGCTTACATGGCCTTTTTTGCGAATAGCCTATTGATGGCACTGGCATTTTTATTCTATCATTTACTTAAACGGAAACTGGGTTCAAAATGGAACGGACCAATCCTTATTTGTGTTTGGCTGGGTTTCGAATTCCTGCATTTTCATTGGGAATTATCCTGGCCCTGGCTCACATTAGGAAATGTTTTTGCTCCAAGAGTTTCCTGGGTACAATGGTATTCCATTACCGGAGTTTTGGGAGGGTCGCTTTGGATCCTGGTTATGAACCTGGTGCTTTATAAATTAGTCATTCAACCCAAAAACCTTTTTAAAAACACCTACTTTATACTGTCTTTGGTCATTCTTATGCTTCCTTTAAGTTTATCCTGGATCCTGTATTTCTCCAGGAGCACCGACGGAACACCTTACAATGTAGCTGTTATCCAACCGAATATTGATCCGTATGGGGAAAAATTCGTCTTGGAAAATGACGAACAATTAAAAGTGATACTCGACCAGGCAGACCAAGCAATTTCTAAAGAAACCCAGTTGGTTATTGCACCTGAAACATCACTCTACCCTACTTCCAATATTTACGAAACCGGTTTACGTAAAGAGATCTTCTTCCATGTGATCAATGAACACCGCGCAAAATGGGGAAATGCAGGTTTACTGATCGGCGCATCTACCTTCCGGGTATTCGATCACAAAAACTCCGATGCAAGCAAATTTATACCACAATTGAATGCCTACGTGGAGGATTACAATTCCTCTGTACTTTTTGACAATACACCGAATCCTAAAATTATCCACAAATCAAAACTGGTATTGGGTGTAGAAAAAATTCCCTTTGTGGGGATGTTCCCGTTCCTGGAAAAATTGGCCGTTGAAATGGAAGGCGGTTCCGGAAGTTTAGGCACTGAAGATGGACCGAAAATATTTGAAAAAAACCGGGTGAAATTCTCCCCGGTAGTTTGTTATGAATCCATTTACGGCGGATTTTTGGCAAAACAGGCTAAGAATGGCTCTCAATTCATAGCAATCATTACAAACGACGGCTGGTGGGATGACACTCCCGGCTATAAACAGCACTTTCAACTTGCACGTTTAAGGGCAATTGAAAACAATAAATACGTCGTTCGGTCTGCCAATACCGGAACATCCGGAATTATTTCCAACCGTGGAGATATCTTGAAACAGACCGGGTGGTGGGTGAAGGACCAATTCAATTACACCATTCAACTGAACTCCAAACAAACACTTTACCAGGTCTTGGGAGATTTCATCGGGTATTTTGCATTGGTTGGACTTGGCATGCTGATCCTTTTGCGCATCTTACGCATTTTCCAGAGAAAAAAACAATAATTCAAATCGATTTCGGTGTGAGAAATTATCACCCCATATTCAATTTATGGCTGCGGACTAATCCCAATTGACAATTTTAATCCATTACTCAAAAGTCAAAAAACCGTATTTATCCCGTTTGTTCGAAGCTGCAAAAATAACCTGGCGTGTTTTGTAATTCACGCAGGAAAGCTTCAGGCAAACAAAAGCGTCGATCGCGTCATAGGATGAAAATAGGTTACGCGTTGTTTCACCGTTTTCCAGGTTAACAGTCGCCATGGCCAAACAATATTCCCTATATCTTATGGAATTCGAAAAAGGGATTCTCGATCCCAAATATCCTCCCAGCTCATCGTAATTCAGGATATGGTCATTGAAGAATAATACGAGGTTTCCTTTACTTGTATAACTTATTAAAGAAGAATACTGGCCAAAATCATTCACCGATTCCTGTTTCTTGGGGATCTTCCGGAACCAGTTGAGCTCCCCAGCCTTTGAAATCGAATACACGATACAATCGTTGTAATTGTAATAGTTGGTCACCTGGTTCATCCCTCTTGAATCGGTTGTATTTACTTCATAAATATAATATTGTTCTGCCAGTACATTAATGGATCCGTCAGGAAGCAGGATCACATTGCGGAAAGCATAGTTCAACAATTCACCATTGACGTTCTGATAACTGTAAATATCATCCGAATGCGGATTTTCCTGTTCCAGGATCTCTTTCGGGAATTCCAGGAATTTTGGCAGGTCCATTTTGTTTAAACGAAATGAGAACGATGAATAAAATACTCCTTTTGCACCTTTGGAATCTTCATCGCCCCAGGTACCCGTTAGGATTGCAGCCGAATCATTGGAATTGATCACAAAATTATAGACTTTTCGCTGCTCCAGGTCCAATTCGTACATCTTCAGGGAATCTCCCGGGCTCATGTGGATCAATACGGATTTATCGACCTGCCCGAAGTCTTTCCAGATACTGTAATACGCTTTCGAGAAAACAGAAACACCTAGGAAATAATCTCCTTTATCGGTCAAATGTCTTGCCTCTACCGCTGACAGTTTTGAGTCATACGGGATCTCATATTCGCCTTCCCGGACCGAAACCATTTGTTCATTGAGAATATTGTAGCCAAAACGATCATACGTTTCTTTTTTTGCCGGGATCAGGTAATCCACAACCAGAAAATTGTTTTGGGGTGAAACCTTGGTTGTTACCAATACATTCCGGCTCCAGCCTTTCGGGATGACATAGGACGCAACAACCAGCGGTGAACCAAAAGGGTCCACATCATCATCGTATTCCTGCAGGTACAAAGTAACAGACGCGCCTATTTTATCCGAGAACAACCCGAATAAACGATTGGAGAACAGGAACATATCTTCCAACGTCACCATTTTCTGATCAATCCGGGGCTCAATCCGTTTCGATAAGATCTCTTTCCCGTTCTCAAAGCGGGAAATTTTAGCAGACGGCATTAAGGATGCGTTTCCATAATGGAACGTAAAAAAAACACCGTTGTCTTTTGGTAAAATTGCAATGGTATTCGGGCGTCCCAGGTTATCCGGTCCCCAATCTATTTGCGGAGGTACTTGTCCCCAAAAGCAATGACTCAGTAACAGAAAAAAAATGAGTTGTAAAAATCTCAAGGCTTTTTTTCTGTAATATAAGAAAAACCTGAGATCACAATCCATTCTGAACAAAATTAATTGTTCAATTCGGATGAATGGTTTTTTATACCAGTTTTACCCCCGTATAATTTGATGGAGTGATTTTCTTCAAACGCTCCTTCATTGCGTCTTCTACAGCAAGTGTATCAATAAAATCATGGACCGTTTGCTGAGTCACTTTTTCATTTTTTCGGGTCAGACCTTTCAATGCTTCATAAGGTTTCGGGAAACCGATACTTCTTAAAATAGTTTGAATTGCTTCAGCCACTACCGCCCAGTTATCTTCCAGGTCTTGCTGGATTGCCGCTTCGTTCAACAATAGTTTATTCAGTCCGGCAATAGTCGCTTTAAAAGAAATCAATGAATGCGCAAGTGGCATTCCGATCGCCCGGAGCACCGTTGAATCCGTCAGATCGCGCTGCAATCGTGAAACCGGTAATTTTGCAGCAAGGTGCTCATACAATGCGTTGGCAATCCCGATATTTCCTTCTGAATTTTCAAAATCGATCGGGTTCACTTTGTGTGGCATAGCCGACGAACCTACTTCACCCTCTTTCAATTTTTGCTTGAAATATTCCATCGAAATGTAAGTCCACATATCGCGGTCCAAATCAAGAATAATGGTATTGATGCGTTTCAGGCAGTCAAACAGGTTCGCCAATTGATCGTAATTCTCAATTTGAGTCGTCAATTGGCTTCTTGTCAAGCCTAACTGCTCATTTACAAATTTATTGGAGAAAGCCACCCAATCCGTTTCCGGGAAAGCAACCTGATGTGCATTGAAATTTCCGGTTGCACCACCAAATTTGGCAGCATAAGGAATTGTTTTCAAAATTTCCAGTTGTGTTTCCAAACGGTAAACAAAAACTCCCATTTCTTTTCCTAAAACAGTCGGAGATGCCGGCTGACCGTGTGTTCTTGCCAGCAATGCGATTCCGGACCAGTCTTGTGTATATCCTTTCAAAACAGTGATCAATTCATTCAATGAAGGAATATACACTTCACTCACCGCTTCCTTTAAGCTTAAAGGGATCGATGTATTATTAATATCCTGTGAAGTCAACCCGAAATGGATAAATTCCAGGTAATTATCCAATCCCAGGTTCTGCATTTTATCTTTCAGAAAATATTCAACCGCTTTCACATCGTGATTGGTTGTTTTCTCAATATCCTTGATTGCCAATGCATCCGCTTCTGAAAAAGCAGTAACAATTTCTCTCAGTTTCGGAAAAACAGATGTGGAAACCTCCTTTAAAGGGCCAATTCCTGCTTCAACCAAAGCAATGAAGTATTCAACCTCCACATGGACCCTGTATTTGATCAATCCGAATTCGGAAAAATAAGGGGCCAATTCGCTAACTTTTGAACGGTAGCGTCCATCAACCGGACTAATTGCTGTTAACGACGTGAGGGACATGGAATTACTCATAACTTCATTTTTTTTGAAGGTGCAAAGTTAATGCTTAATTGCGAATTATGAATTACGAATTACGAATTCCTCATCCACTCTGTAAAATGACAGCCGCAGTTATTTGACTTCAACCATTTGGGTTCAATGCGCACAATCGAGAAAAGAAATTGTTTTTAATTAAAATCAGCGATTGCTGATCAACTCAGATCCGATAATTCGGAATTCGTAATTCATAATTCGTAATTTTGAAGTATGCGATTCATCAAGAACCTCTTTATCGGTTACAAAGCTTACATCAAAGCATTTCGCTTAATCATAGATTACAAATTGTATTTCTATATCATTTTCCCGGCCATCCTGATGTTGGGAATCTACCAGTTAGGATTTATGATCCATTTGCATGAACCCAAAGCAACAGCTACAAGTATGAACGGGATCATCTGGTACCTGATCAAATTACTGTTTGAAATCCTGATCGCCACTACCCTGATGCGTTTCGCAAAATACCTGGTAGTAATCCTTTTAGCACCATTATTTTCAAAAATTTCTCAAAAAGTGGAGTTTATTTTAACGGGGAACCGATACCGTTTTAATTTCACACAACTTGTCAGCGATATCAAACGTGGCATAAAAATCGGGGTCCGGAATATCATGTGGGAAGTATTCTTTTTCACAATCATTTTCCTGGTTGGTGTCATCGGTTGGGGAGATTTCAGTACCAGTCCCGTACGACATGTATTGTTCTTTATCAGCTTCTATTATTATGGGTTTTCCTTTATGGATTATATTCACGAACGCCTTCAGATGAATGTCCAGGAAAGCACCCGGTTGGCGCGGGAAAATCGCGGGATCGCACTTTCCATCGGTTCTGTTTATTCCATTCTGATCTGGAATTTTATTGATCTGAATACCTTGTTCGACTGGTCGGGCTTCCATGCCGATCCGGGACAATTCATGCTTACGTTCATTACCAACCTGGGACTTTGGTTCTGCGCTTCTTTCGCACCGATCTGGGCCATTGTAGCGGCAACGATTGCCATGCACGATCTCCTCGACCTGAAAACGAAGGGTAAAGATGAGTTTGCAGGGAATACCATGAGTTAATTCAAAATGCAAAATTCAAAAGAGAGTCTTGTAGCGTACTTTTGCATTTTGAATTCATCATTTTGAATTTTTATCCTTATTTTGTCTTCGAATTATACAACAACAACATATGAAAATCCTGTTCGGAACTTTGTTATTACTACTATGTGCAACTAAATCATTTGCCTTTACTTCTATTCATAAGGATAGTGTAACAGGAATCATTGATAAATCGGCTGCTTTGATCAAGATCGATCAGGGAAAACAATTGGTCGGAGAAAATAAAATTCGTGAAGCGTTATTGGTCTTTCGTGAGGCTGCCATTAAAGATCCGAATTCATGGAAAGCTTCTTTCTGGATCTCCTACTGCCATTACCGTTTGAAAAACTACGGATATGCCAAACAATATGGCTTGGATGCAATTGCTAAAGGCCCGGATGATGTGGATGCAGAAGTATACGATATTTTAGGGGTTGCTTGTCATAACATGAATGAATTGGACGAAGCAGAAAACTATTTCCAAACAGCATTGAAACTGCTTTCCAAATCACGTGCAAAGGAACTCAATACTGAAAATAAATTGGCTTCCGTGCAATTCGCTAAAGCAAACAAGGGAACTGCAAACCTGAGAATGCCATTGATGGGTGATGTAAATTCAGGATACAATGACTATTCCCCTGTATTCACTGCAGATGGAAAACGCATTTATTTTACTTCCAGGAGAGCAAATACAACCGGGGGAATGATGAATCCGGATGACCAGGAATATTTCGAAGATGTTTATACCGGAGTTTGGAACGAAAAAATGTTGAAATACGACAGTGTCAGCAACAATGTAGAACGAATCAACGGGCCCGGATTTGAATCCATGTCGTGGCTTTCCAAAGATGGCTTGCATGCCATTGTAACAATGAACAACACTGCCACAAATGCAAAAAAAGTAACCGGTTCATCGGATATCGCTGAAGTGGAATTCACGAAGAAAGGAAAATGGAACGTTCCGAAAGTCATTGCAAATAAATCGATCAACACCAGTTTCTTTGAAGGTTCGGCAACCGTAACTGCTGACGGGAATACCATGTACTTTGTTTCCGACAGAAAAGGCGACAAACGTTCAACAGACATTTATGTGGTTCAACGTACCGGAAAAACCTGGGGAGAAGCAAAAATCCTAAGCGACAGCGTGAATACGCTTATGCGTGAAACAACTCCTTACATTTCTCCGGACGGAAGATTCTTATTCTTCAGTTCCGAAGGTCACATCGGAATGGGCGGATTGGACGTATTCGTTTCGGAAAATACAGGTACCGGCTGGACAAAAGCTAAAAACCTGGGACCATTGGTAAACTCTGTAAACGACGATACGCATTTTGTAATCTACAAAGAATTGGGAAAAGCATACCTAAGCGGATTGACCGTAAACGATAAGAAAAGCAGTATGGATATTTACGAAATTGATTTAAGCAAATTGATTTTACCCGTAAAACTTTAATCCGTCATTGAACGAATTGAGCACATAAACGTACCTTCTTGGGTACGTTTTTTTTTACCTCTAACTATGAACAAAAGAATACTGATCCTGCTGCTCCTTCCCCTTTTCGGTTGGAGCCAGAAAGAAACCAAAGCCGAAGCTGCAATACGAAAAGTGACAGTCTTTAAGGAAGGCGCACAAGTGGAACACTCCAAAGAACTGGATCTGAGCAAAGGGAAACAAATCGTTGTTTTCCAGAAACTGACCGACTTCCTGGACCCGAGTTCCATACAGCTGAAATGCTCCGAATCTGCAACGATCCTGAGTGTTCGCACGCGAAAGAACTTCGATGACAAAACCATTGCTGAAACGGAATTGAACGAAAAGAATGAGCGAAAAAAGGCACTGGAAAAGCAGGAGCGCACCTTGCGCGACGAATACAAAGTATTGCTCCTGGACGAACAATTATTGCTGAAGAACAACAGCCTGAGCAGTCAGCAACAAGCCATGAAAATTGCCGAACTGAAAGAAGCTTCGACTTTCTTCCATGCAAAACTCTCGGAGATTAATACCAGAAAGTCTCAACTGGACTCAGAAATCGAGGCAGTAGTTCGCAAGATCAACACGATCGAACAGGAAATCAATACCCGCAAAGGATTGCCGGTTGTGAACTACACGGAGGTAGAAGTAGAATTGGACGTGGAAAAAGCCGGAACGGTGAATTTCGATTTCACCTACATCACCCACAAAGCCTCCTGGAAACCGTATTACGATATGCGAAGCAACGGAGTTGGCGCACCGGTTTTGTTGGAAGCAAAAGGACTCGTTTCCCAAAACACCGGGATCGACTGGAAAAATGTCAAATTGATCCTTTCAACAAACGATCCGTATGACAACACCCAGGAACCGAGAATTGACCCGTGGTATGTCAATTACTACACTCCTGCGCCAAGAAAACAAATTGTTGACCGCTACATCCCGGAATACAATTTTGACGGGGAAACCATTCACGGGGAAGTTACTGATGCAACAACCGGTGAACCCTTGGCTTTTGCAAAGATCTCTATGAATAACAATCCGTTGAACAGTTTCACAACGGACGCAGCCGGCCATTTTACATTCTCTGTTCCTAGAGGAGAAAGAAGCTACACCATTTCTTATTTGGGATATAACTCACAATACGTCAATATCAATGCACCATACATCAAAACACAATTGTACCCGGAAGCGGTTGCTATGGAAACATTAAAGGATGCTGCCGGAAGTAATACGTATACGTGGACAAATGGAATCGGAATGGATAAAGATCTTACAAAATATGGATATGGAGAGACCGAAGAAGTGAAACTTAACGCTTATAAAAACACTGTAATAACCAAAAGTAAACTAAGTAAAAGGGATATCGAACGAATGCCTACGGTTGCCGGAGCAGTTACACAAGGCACATATTCAACAGGTATTGCGACACAAACGGAAAAAGACCTGCGCATGGAATTCCAGATCGAAACTCCTTTTTCTGTTCCTTCTGATGACGCGGATCACCGCGTGGCAATTGCTACTTACCAAATGAAAGCGGATTACGAATACCACGCAGTTCCGAAACTGGATGAGTCGGTTTACCTGGTAGCACAAATCTCCGGTTGGGAAAAATTGAATTTGCTCAACGGGGAGTCCAACCTGTATTTCGACGGAACATACATCGGTAAAAGCTTCATTGACGTGAATTCTTCGAAAGATACCTTGAGTTTCTCTTTAGGAAAAGACAAGAAAATCGTTGCTTCAAGGAAACGCAGCGAAGAAATGAGTAAAACCCGCTTATTGGGCAATCGCTACAAATACGAAGTAACCTGGGATTTCACTTTCCGGAACAACGGTGGAGCCTCTATTCCGATCATTGTCAAAGACCACTTCCCGATTTCGATCAATGACGATATCAAAGTGAAGCGAGGAACATATGAAGGTGCAGTCCTGAATGAAAAGACCGGAATTTTAACCTGGAAATTTACTACCAACAAGGGAGAAACCAAGCAATTCAAGTTTGATTACCAGGTAGATTACGGGAAAAACCAACCTGTTTATTTAGAATGATCGAACAAAACATAAAACTATCACAGATGAAAAATGCATTTATAATCTTCATATTGCTTCCCCTTTTCGGTTGGAGCCAAAAAGAAACCAAAGCAGAAGCTGCAATACGGAAAGTGACCGTCTTTAAGGAAGGGGCGCAAGTGGAACACTCCAAAGAACTGGATTTGAGCAAAGGGAAACAAATCGTTGTTTTCCAGAAACTGACCGACTTCCTTGACCCAAGCTCCATTCAATTGAAATGCTCCGAATCTGCAACGATCCTGAGCGTTCGCACGCGAAAGAACTTCGATGACAAAACCATTGCTGAAACGGAATTGAACGAAAAGAATGAGCGAAAAAAGGCACTGGAAAAGCAGGAGCGCACCTTGCGCGACGAATACAAAGTATTGCTCCTGGACGAACAATTATTGCTGAAGAACAACAGCCTGAGCAGTCAGCAACAAGCCATGAAAATTGCCGAACTGAAAGAAGCTTCGACTTTCTTCCATGCAAAACTCTCGGAGATTAATACCAGAAAGTCTCAACTGGACTCAGAAATCGAGGCAGTAGTTCGCAAGATCAACACGATCGAACAGGAAATCAATACCCGCAAAGGATTGCCGGTTGTGAACTACACGGAGGTAGAAGTAGAATTGGACGTGGAAAAAGCCGGAACGGTGAATTTCGATTTCACCTACATCACCCACAAAGCCTCCTGGAAACCGTATTACGATATGCGAAGCAACGGAGTTGGCGCACCGGTTTTGTTGGAAGCAAAAGGACTCGTTTCCCAAAACACCGGGATCGACTGGAAAAATGTCAAATTGATCCTTTCAACAAACGATCCGTATGACAACACCCAGGAACCGAGAATTGACCCGTGGTATGTCAATTACTACACTCCTGCGCCAAGAAAACAAATTGTTGACCGCTACATCCCCGAATACAATTTTGACGGGGAAACCATTCACGGGGAAGTAACGGATGCAACAACCGGTGAACCGCTGGCTTTTGCAAAGATCTCCATGAATAACAATCCGTTGAACAGTTTCACAACGGACGCAGCCGGCCATTTTACCTTTTCTGTTCCGAGAGGAGAACGTAGCTACACCATTTCCTATTTAGGATATCAATCGCAATACGTCAACATCAATGCACCATACATCAAAACACAATTGTATCCCGAAGCTGTCGCCATGGAAACTCTCAATGGTCAGGAGATTCAGTCCGCTCCGGTGTTAGGTGACAGCTATTTTGCTAAAGATGCTGAAGTAATGGATGAGTTAAAAATGGTTGCCGGGGTTTCGGAACGCAGAATGCAAAAATCGAAAGGAAAGAGAGATGCTACTAAAGAAACCGGATTCTATGATGCAAGCGGCGAGCTTGGAACCTATAATGTTTCAATTGCAAACCAGGTAGAAAAAGACCTCCGCATGGAATTCCAGATCGAAACACCTTTCTCCGTTCCCTCCGATGATGCGGATCACCGGGTGGCAATTGCTACCTATCAAATGAAAGCAGATTACGAATACCATACGGTTCCGAAACTGGACGAATCGGTTTATCTGGTAGCACAAATCTCCGGTTGGGAAAAGCTGAATTTACTCAACGGAGAATCAAATCTTTATTTCGACGGAACTTACATCGGTAAAAGCTTCATTGATGTGAACTCTTCGAAAGATACACTGAGTTTCTCTTTAGGAAAAGACAAGAAAATCGTAGTAAACAGAAAGCGTAGCGAAGAAATGAGCAAAACGCGTTTACTTGGCAATCGCTACAAATACGAAGTGACTTGGGACTTCACTATTAGAAACAACGGTGGAGCCTCTATTCCGATCATTGTCAAAGATCATTTCCCGATTTCGATCAATGACGATATCAAAGTGAAACAAGGTTCATTTGACGGTGCAATCCTGGATGAAAAAACAGGAATCCTGACCTGGAAATTTACCACAAACAAGGGAGAAACAAAACAATTCAAGTTTGACTATCAAGTGGATTACGGGAAAACCCAACCGGTTTACCTGGAGTGATCAGACTTTATAAACTTCAAAAGCATCCGTCAGCTGACGGATGCTTTTACCTGATTATGAAGAAAAATTACTATTGCTTCACTAACTGTATTCAACACAAGTTATAGAAATCAAAAAACCTTGCAGCGTTTCGAATTGTATAGTCAAACACAGCAAATGTGGCAATATAAAATATTGCTGTAACGTAAAATAATACTCCTTGGAACTTTGTAGTAAGTTGGGGTTTGTAATATTAGTGTTTCAGCTTTACGAAATTAAAAAAGGAAGCTGTAACTTTAAAGGTCTGTCTGTTAAATAACCAGGATATGTGATAAGTGGTTAATTTTCAGTCTAAACGGCAAAATTTAGCTATAAAGATTTGAAACACTCCCAAAAACCAGGGTAACTTTTAGAAACAGAGTCTGCATTCGTAAGAATAGTAACTCCATTTGCAATGCTGCCTGCAATCCCCAGGCACATCGCAATCCGGTGGTCATGATGTGAATCAACTTCAGCTCCCTGCAATTTTCCGGTTCCATGAATCAGCATCCGGTCGTTTTCCAGGTCAATTTTTAAGCCCATTTTTCCAAATTCAGTCCGCAAAGCCTTTCCCCTGTCACTTTCTTTATGAACAAGCCGGTGAACTCCTTTAATTTCAGAAATTCCATTGCATTTAGCGGCTAAAACAACCAAAGCAGGGAACAGGTCCGGGCAATCTGTTGCGTCGAATTCAAAGGAACGAAGCGCAGAACCATCTACCCGGATTTCATTCTCATCGAATAGTACTCTACAACCTGCATTCATCAAGGCCCTTAACAAAGCTTTATCTGCCTGCAAACTGCGCATATTCAATCCTGAAACAGAAACGGGATGGCCCAAAGCCGCTGCAACCAACCAATAGCTTGCAGAACTCCAATCCGCCTCAACAGAATAATCTGTTGCCAGATAGTGTTGATTTCCCGGAATCCGGAACCGGTTGGTTTCGTTTCCGATCACAATTCCAAATTGACTCAAAGTATGAAGAGTCATCTGGATATACGGCCCGGATTTCATGTCAATCACCTCCAGGGAACTCGGTTCTTTACTTCGGGGGAGCGCCATTAACAAACCTGAAATAAACTGGGAACTCATAGAACCGTCCACCTGCGTAGTTGTTCCTGTTAATGGTCCTTGAATTTCAATGGGCAGAAATCCTTCATTTGTTGAAACGGTGCAACCAAATCTCGGTAAAACGGTATCAAAAAAATTCATCGGTCTTAAAAGCAGGCTTCCTCTTCCGGTAAGCATTACTTTCTGATCAAAAGAAGCACTAACGCAAGTCAACAAACGCAACCCCAAACCAGACTCACCGGCAGATAGTGTTAACCCCTCCGGAAGTTTTTTTATCCCGGTAATCAAAACAACATTCCCCCTCTCATTCTCATTCTCATTCTCATTCTGAATTACCGCTCCCATTTGCTCAACTGCGCGCAGCATTGCAATTTCATCGTCACTTTTTCCAATTCCGCTCAACCGGGAAGTTCCTACAGCCAGCGCAGCACAAAGAATGGCCCTTTGCGAATCACTTTTCGATGCCGGAATAGTTATATTCCCTGAAAGCAAACCGGGATGAATGACCTGTCTCATTGTTCTTCTTTATCCGGAGCATTATTCATAACGCGAACCTGGTGACGAATCGACTCCTGGTGAATCGCATCCATGACCTGGCGTACAAACCGATCGCTCAATTTATACTCGAAAGCCCTGTTCAGCCTGGCTGAAATGATCTTTTTCCAATGTTCAGGCTGCAGAATGGTAATATTGTGTTCTTTTTTGAAAATCCCTAATTCTTCACTTAACTGCATGCGTGCTGTCAGGATGTCGAATAAACGATCATCCAAATCCCCGATCTTCTCGCGGATAACTGAAATCTGTTCGCTGTCCAGTTTTTCTGAGTTCTGTGATCTCAGGACCAGGGAGTTCAGGAGAATTCCCAAATTCTCGGGTGTTAACTGCTGAGCAGCGTCCGACCAGGCAGCATCCGGGTTGCGATGTGTCTCTATAATCAAGCCATCGAAATTCAAATCCATTGCTTTCTGAGAAACTTCCAATAACAAATTCCGGTTGCCGGTAATGTGGCTCGGATCATTGATAATCGGAAGATCGGGAAGCCGTTCGTGCAAAGCGATTGGAATTTCCCAATTGGGTACATTCCGGTATTTTGCATGTTTGTAAACAGAAAACCCACGGTGAATTGCTGCCAGCTCTGTTATTCCGGATTTCTTCAAGCGTTCAAAAGCACCGATCCATAATTCCAAATCCGGGTTCACAGGATTTTTCACCAGAACAGGAATATGGACACCTTTCAAAGCATCGGCAATTTCCTGAACCGCAAAGGGGTTCACAGTTGTCCTTGCACCGATCCAAAGAATATCAACACCTGCTTTTAAAGCCTGCTCCACGTGTTTTGTATTCGCAACTTCAGTCGTCACCGGAACTCCTAATTCCTTTCCGGCATTCACCAGCCAACTCAGTCCCACTTCACCCACGCCTTCAAATGAATCCGGACGTGTGCGTGGTTTCCAAATTCCAGCCCGCAAGATATCGATCTTTGAATACTGCTTGATTTGCAATGCTGTTTCCATCATCTGTTCTTCTGTTTCGGCACTGCAAGGCCCGGCAATGATAATTGGTCTTTTTCCTCCTTTTTGAATGATGTTGCTCATGATGTACCAAATTACCTCTTTTAATCCATTTTTATGTCTTTTCAGAGAATTAACAAAAAAAATCCCACTCCAAAACGAAGCGGGATTTTACCAATTAATATCTCTATTTGCTTCGAATAATTATACCCGAAGACACCACAAAAAATAAACGGACTGATTACTTGTTTTCATTTCCGGATACAAATCTAACGTTATTTATTTAACTAAAACTGTCTGTTTGAAATATTTTTTTCACGATTTTCTTGCAAATTTTATTTATCACACTATCTTTGCCACATGATTTTTCAACAAACAATGAAATTTTGGTGGTGTCGGATTACTCGCAAAGTGACTGACGCTTAATTTATTATATCTTTTTTTTAGCGGCTTATCACTTTGTGGTAAGCCGCTTTTTTTATGTCCAAAAATTCGATTATGACAATTTACACGCAACGCTATAGCTTCAATTCAGATAATTACACACCCATCGGTTTGTACTTGTCTTTGCGACACCGTTTTCGCTGTGTTTCGCTCCTGGAAAGCAATGATTATAACGATCGAACCTCAAGCAAATCATTTATCGGTTTCAATCCGCTTTGTGATATCCAGGTTTTCAGACAGGAAATTCTGGTAAATGAGGGAAATTCCACACGAAAAATGCCAATTTCCGACCCACAAAAAATTACTGCTCAAATACAGGATCTGCTGAGTGTGTATTTGTTTAAAAACAGCTTTGAATACAATGGGTTTTTGAGCTATTTCAGTTTCGAGTTCGCCCATTTCGAAGAAAATCTGCTTTCCGGTTCATCCGACTCAGAACTTCCCCTGGCACGTTTTACGCTTTTCGAATACCTGTTGGTCCTCGATCATTTCTACGATCAGGGGACAATTCTGCACAACAGTGTTCAAAAAATACAAAAGAAGACCTCTGAGTTTTCCGAATTACTCCAATTCCATAAGGCATCCGATATACCTTTTGAAATTCTGGATAAGGAAAAAACAACTCTTTCCGACCAGGGATTCCTCGCACTGGTTCAACAAGCAAAGAATCACATTTACCGGGGAGATGTTTTTCAACTGGTTCTTTCACGCAGATTCAGCCAGTCTTTTTTCGGAGATGATTTCCAGGTTTATCGCCATCTTCGCAGGTTGAATCCATCTCCCTACCTGTTTTATGTGGACATGGAATCCTATCGCCTGTTTGGTTCTTCTCCGGAAACGCAAATTCAATTGAAAAACGGACTTGCCGAAATTCATCCGATTGCAGGTACAGTCAGAAAAACCAGAGACTCCGGAATGGACTCGGAATTGGTCCGCCAATTGGTACAGGATGAAAAAGAAAATGCGGAACATACCATGCTTGTCGACCTTGCACGAAATGATTTGAGTAAATTCTGCAGGTCCGTAAAAATTCCCTCCTATAAAGAAGTACAGCATTTCTCGCATGTGATCCACTTGGTTTCGAAAGTTACCGGAACAACCGAACATACTGCAATCAACTTGTTTAACGGCACATTTCCGGCAGGAACACTTTCCGGAACTCCAAAACCAAAAGCACTGGAACTCATCAAGTCGTACGAGAATTCCGAGCGCTCATTTTATGGTGGAGCAATCGGCTTTATCCATACGAACGGCAATATGAACCTTGCGATCATTATCCGAAGTGCTTTGAGTATAAATAATACGCTTTACTACCAAGCCGGGGCCGGAATTGTTTTGGATTCCATTCCCAAAAATGAGCTGGTGGAAGTAACAAATAAACTGGGAGCTATCCGAACCGCAATTTCAAACGCATCACAAACACAAATTCCATGAAAATTACTGTTATCGACAACTTTGATTCTTTCGTGTTCAACCTGATCCGTTACATCCGGGAAGAAAATCACGAAGTGAGCATTCAACGGAACAATCACATCAATTTTGAATTATTGGAATCGTCTGACGCCATTTTGCTTTCTCCCGGTCCCGGAATCCCTTCCGAGGCAGGTCAGTTACTTGCTGTTTTAAACCAATTTAGCGGTAGAAAACCTATTTTGGGAATTTGTTTGGGACACCAGGCCATTGCTGAATATTATGGAGAAAGCCTGGTCCAATGCCCGCATCCGATTCACGGAAAAGCTTCAGAGATGCAGGTAATCCGGAAAAACAGCCTGTTCGAGCATCTTCCATCCAGGCTCACTGTAGGACGCTATCACAGTTGGCAAGCTTCCATTTCAGACTCAAGTCAACTAGACACAATCGCAATCAGTGATGATACAGTTGTTATGGCTATTCAACATAAAACTCATCCAACCGTTGGGGTACAATTTCATCCGGAATCGATTCTCACCCCAGATGGAAGAAAAATGATTCAAAACTGGTTAAACTCAATCTCATGAATTACTTACAAAAACTCATCAACAACGGGTTTCTCACCCAGGAAGAAGCACGGTTGTGCATGATCCAGATTGCTCAAAACGAACTCTCAAATGAACAAATCGTTGCAATTCTGACTGCTATTCAAATGCGCGGAGTTCAACTTTCCGAATTAACCGGATTCCGGGAAGCTTTGCTGGAAATCATGATCCCGATCAGCCTGGAAACGGATCAAAGTATTGATTTATGCGGAACGGGTGGGGACGGAAAGAATACTTTCAACATTTCTACCATATCAGCTTTCGTGCTTGCTTCACTTGGATACAAGGTTGTAAAACATGGGAATCATGGAGTCAGTTCGTTGTGTGGTTCTTCGACTATTTTGGAATATTTGGGTTACGAATTTTCCACAGATCCACAGCGATTACAGAAACAGTTAGATCAAAACAACATTTGTTTTTTACATGCCCCGTTGTTTCATCCGGCTTTAATGCGCGTTGCCCCCTTAAGAAAATCCCTTGGAATAAGGACTTTGTTCAACTGCCTTGGGCCCCTCGTAAATCCTTATCAGACAACCCACCAGGTAAGCGGCACATATTCCCTGGAACTGGCAAAACAATACCAGCAGGTGCTTAAAACCAGGCGAACAAATTTTACGGTCCTTCGCGGACTTTCAGGATTTGATGAACTTACTTTCATTGGAAGCACGCGTATTTTTAGTTCAACTTCCGATTTGCTAATCCAAGACGCGCCAAACAAAATTCAGATCAGTTTGGAAGCATTATCTGCCGGAGATTCCGTGGCCCGGTCAGCACACATCTTTACGTCCATCTTAATGGGCAAAGGCAGCAGCTGCCAAAACACAGTTATAGCCGGAAACGTTGCCCTGGCAATCCAAACTTTCCAACCGGAAATAGCATTTGAATTGGCATTTGAACTGGCATACGAACAAATTTTAAGCGGGAAAGCCTTTTACACCTTCAAAAACACCTGTTTATGAGCACTATTTTAGAGGAGATTGTTCACAACAAAACAATTGAAATTGCCCGATTGAAACGATCCGTTCTTATTTCGGATTACTTCCGGCAGCCCAATTTTGACAGCCCTGTTCGTTCACTGAAGAAACAGCTGCAACATTTCGGGATAATCGCGGAAATCAAACGAAAATCGCCGAGTTCCGGAGAAATTTCTACGGATTTGAATGTTGCCCATCAGGCACAATTGTATGAATCCCATGGAGCTGCAGGAATTTCGGTCCTCACTGATTTCAAATACTTTGGTGGCTCTATTGAGGATTTGATCTGTGTCCGGGAAAACACACGGCTTCCTATTTTGAGAAAAGAATTCATCCTGGATGAACACCAGTTATTTGAAAGCAAAGCTGCCGGTGCGGACGCTGTTTTACTGATCGCCTCTATTCTGGAAAAGGAGCAAGCGCATCATTTAACGATTCTTGCTAAAAGTATGGGATTGGAAGTGGTTTTTGAAATTCATTCATATGAGGAATTAGCTAAGATCAACGACGAAATAGATATTTTATTGGTGAATAACCGCAACCTCAGGTCACAAGTGACGGATGTTGAAAATTCCATTCGTTTAGCTCCCTATTTACCGGGAAACATTCCAATCATTTCTGCTTCCGGGATCACACAAAAAAGTGAAATTATTCAGCTTCAGCAATACGGTTTTCAAGGTGCGCTTATCGGGGAAAGTATTTTAAAAGGAACCTCACTTTCCGAATTAACACTTAATCCGATCCATTCATGATCCTGAAAGTATGCGGTTGTGGCTCCATCGCTGAAAATCCCGGGTTGTATGAGCTGGATGGGGTAGATTATTTCGGATTCATTTTTTATCCCAAATCACCGCGAAATGTGGAATCCACACCATGTATCCCGGTCCGGAAAGCAGGCGTATTTGTAAATGAAAACCCGGATGTGATCCTTCGGCGGATTTCCGAAGAACAATTAAGTGTCGTTCAATTTCATGGAAACGAAACTCCGGAAGAAATTCGACAACTGAAAAGTCATGTTATCAAGTGGAAGGCTTTTGGAATTCAGCAACCCAGTGATTTTTTAATTTGCGGGAACTATGAGGGAGTAGTCGATTGTTTTCTTTTCGATACCAGGACAGATCATTTTGGAGGAAGCGGAACTTCGTTCGATTGGAAACTCCTGGATGCTTATAATGGAAAAACACCCTTCATTTTAAGCGGCGGAATCTCACTTGCACATTTGGAACAAATCCGCCAACTGAATCACCCCGAATTAATCGGAATTGATATTAACAGCCGTTTTGAGATTGCACCCAAACAAAAAAACATAGAACTATTAAGAACATTCATTAAACACTTCAAAAATGGCACAAAAAAATAATCCCGTTATCCCGGATGAATTAGGTTTCTACGGAGAATTCGGAGGTGCTTACATTCCCGAATTACTTCGGCCTGCAATAGAAGAATTAGACCACGCATTCCGGGCATATTGTTTCACTGAAACATTCCGGGCAAGTTACCTGGACCTGTTGGCCAATTATGTCGGACGCCCCACACCACTCTACTTTGCGGAAAATTATTCCAGGAAGTATCGTGCACGGATTTATTTCAAGCGGGAAGACCTGTGTCATACCGGAGCACATAAAATCAACAACACCATTGGCCAGATTCTCCTTGCCAGGCATATGAAAAAAACAGAAATCATAGCCGAAACCGGGGCAGGACAGCATGGTGTTGCAACAGCAACCGTTTGTGCTTTAATGGGCCTAAAATGTATCGTTTACATGGGAGAAAAGGATATCCGGCGGCAGGCACCCAATGTTCAGCGCATGAAAATGCTCGGAGCGGAAGTCAGAACCGCAACAAGCGGAAGCAAAACACTTAAAGATGCAACCAATGAGGCCATTCGTCACTGGATCAATTTTCCGCAATCCTATTACCTCATCGGTTCTGTTGTTGGGCCTCATCCTTATCCTGCATTGGTCGCTTACTTCCAGTCTGTTATTTCTGAAGAAATACAAGATCAACTCCATAAAAACGGACTCAAAAGTCCGCATAAAGTGATTGCCTGTGTGGGAGGAGGAAGTAATGCTGCCGGAGCATTTTATCATTTTTATGACCGTGAAGAAACAGCATTAATCGCCGTAGAAGCTGCCGGTGAAGGACTGAAGTCCGGAAAAAGCGCTGCAACATCGGTTTTAGGTTCACCGGGAGTCTTACACGGAAGCCTGACCCTTTTAATGCAGGATTCCTTCGGTCAGGTTATTGAACCACACAGTATTTCTGCCGGCCTGGATTACCCAGGTATTGGCCCGATGCACGCAAATTCCATTTCAAGCGGGCGAACCGTTTCACTATCTGTTACTGATCAGGAAGCATTGAACGCAGCTTTGGAGTGTGCCCGATTAGAAGGAATCATTCCCGCATTGGAAAGCGCACATGCGTTGGCAGCTCTGCCCAAACTACATTTTCGAAAGGATGAGATTGTAATCGTAAATCTTTCCGGAAGAGGAGATAAAGACATGAATACTTACCAGGAAGCTTTTAAAAACTTATGAATCCATTTAAGAAAACAAAAAAATCCGTGAGTATTTTTATTACTGCCGGATATCCTGAAAAACAAAGTTTAACTCAGCAAATTCTAAACCTGCAGGAGCAAGGAATCGATTTTTTAGAAATTGGTATTCCTTTTTCAGACCCTATGGCAGATGGTCCGGTAATCCAGGAAACAAGTACAATTGCTTTAAAGAACGGCATGACCTTATCGCTGCTTCTGGAGCAGCTTGACACAATTAAGGATCGGGTCACTATTCCACTTGTTTTAATGGGTTATTTAAATCCTGTTTTGCAATTCGGATTGAAAGCCTTTCTTCAAAAATGCGAGTTGCTAGGAATTTCCGGGGTGATCATACCGGACCTGTCATACGAACTGGCACATACAAAATACCGGGAAATTATTGAGAGCAGTAAAGTGCCTCTTATCTATTTAATTACTCCCCTTACTTCTGATGAACGTGTTTCACAAATTGCAACCGCAAGTTCAAATGCTTTTGTCTATTTAGTGGGTCAAAATAGTATTACCGGATCTGTCTATTCTCTAAAGCAACATGCAATCCGTTACAAACAGCTGAAACAAATCTGTGGTGAAGTTCCCCTATTCCTTGGTTTTGGTATTTCAACGGCTGATCAAAAAAGGGAGGCTTTTCACTATACGGATGGAGTCATTGTCGGGTCTGCCTATCTGAAAGCTGTTTCCGAAAAAAAAGAAACTCATTTCATTGAAAAACTCTTGAGTTAACAATTCTTTAAAGAAGGAAGCGTTAAATTTGCCCGCATGAAAGCAGAAGCAGTGGCATTTGATGCTAAAAAAACAGTTTATCCCATTTTATTCGCTGTTTGTTGTGGTCATTTTCTCAACGATCTGATGCAGGCTGTACTTCCTGCTTCTTATCCGATCCTGAAAGACTCTTACCAATTAAGCTACACCCAGATTGGGTTCATCACATTCGCTTTTCAGATTACTTCTTCCCTATTGCAACCGGTTGTCGGGACTTTCACAGATAAAAAGCCTCAACCCTATTCCTTCACTGTAGGGATGCTTTTTGCTTTTTCCGGACTGATTACACTTTCATTTGCTTCTAATTTTATAACCATTCTGCTGGCTGCTTGTATGATCGGAATCGGATCATCTATTTTCCATCCGGAAGCTTCACGGGTTGCTTATTATGCCTCGGGTGGAAGAAGAGGTTTTGCGCAATCTATTTTTCAATTGGGAGGAAACGGGGGAAGCGCTATTGGTCCGTTGCTTATTGCATTCATTGCTATTCCGTTCGGACAATATACCATTGCTTTTTTTGCGCTTTTTGCCATTCTCGGAGGATTTATTTTATTCAAGGTGAGTAATTGGTATAAAGGCTATCTAAGCCATAGTTCCTTCAAAAGAAATGCCTACAATGAAGCTCCCTTGGGTTTATCTCAAACGCGCATCATTTTATCCATTATTATCTTATTGGTATTGATCTTTTCCAAATACTTTTTCACTGCAAGTATTTCCAATTATTATGTATTCTACCTGGAAGAAAAGTTCGGTCTATCTGAGACAGCCAGCCAGATGCATTTATTCCTGTACTTGCTTGCATTTACACTTGGAACTCTGTTTGGTGGTCCTTTGGGAGATAAATTCGGCCGGAAAAAGATCATTTGGTTCTCCATTTTAGGTGCGGCTCCTTTTTCCCTGGCTTTGCCTTATATCGACAGTTTACTTTGGACCAGTATATGCATCGTTTGTGCAGGTGCTATTTTAGCTTCTGCTTTTTCATCTATCCTGGTTTATGCACAGGAATTACTTCCGGGACGAATCGGGATGGTTTCGGGTTTGTTTTATGGGTTTGCATTTGGAATGGGTGGACTAGGTTCTGCCATTTTGGGAGGAATTATTGACAAAACAAGCGTGACGTATGTGTATCACCTGTGTTCATACCTGCCATTGATCGGAATGGTGACGATCTTTTTGCCGAATATTAAGAAGAGAAGAGCGAAAAACTAACAGTTTTTGAATTAACAATGTCATAATTACCAAGTTGATAATTGTTCAATTATACTTGATCGTTACTTCTTCGCTTGATAAAATTCCTTCAGATAGGCCGGCTCAAAATAAGCCACGTCTTCAAAGTCCCGGTTCAAGAACTTCTCATACGCAAGATGAACCTGTCCCTTTGCTGATGGTTCGAGTTCCAGGTCAAATTCAATATTGCGCTCACTCCAAATTTCCAGCATTTTCGGTGCTCCATCCCCGAAACAAACAAACGGTTCAAAATCCGAATACGAATTTTCATCCAGCACGTCCGCACTTACAGGTTTTAAAATCTCCGCATCGAAATTGGTAATCAGGGAGAAAACTTCCATTCTTCTGGCGTCGATCATCGGGCAAAGTATGGAATCCGGATAACTAATCCGGGCAACTTCCGCCATGGCCTGAAGCGTATCCACAGAAATTAACGGAATATTCAGCGCATAACACAATCCTTTTGCAGTAGAAACCCCGATCCGCAATCCGGTATAGGAACCCGGTCCTGCAGAAACCGAAACCGCAGCCAAATCCCCTGCGGTAATCCCATGGAGATCGAGTACTTTTTGAATGAGGATAGTCAATTGCTCTCCATGTGCGTACCCGTCGTCCTTGAATTCCTGGATCCGGACCAATTCTCCGTTAGAGGATAAAGCAACAGAACATACTTTCGTTGCCGTTTCAATGTGTAAAATGATCGCCATTGCTTTAAGCTAAAACTTCCAGTTTAAATCCTATACCATGAATATTGGAAATCGCAATTTTAGGATCCATAGAAAAGTACTTTCTGAGTTTAGTAATAAAAACATCCATGCTTCTGCCTGCAAAGTAATCATCCTGGCCCCAAACAGCTGTCAGGATATTTTCTCTCGGCACCACGGCATTTTTGAATTTGCAAAGGATCTTCAGCACCATCGCCTCCTTTTTTGTGAGCGTTTTTTCAAACTCCGGGTGTTTTAAGGTGAAGTTCTCCGTATCGAACGTATAGGTACCGATCTGAACTATTTTCTGTTCCGGCTCATCCTGGATATTTACCCGTTTCAAAAGTGCTTTCACCCGAACAGAAAGCTCATCAAAGGAAAATGGTTTCGTCAGGTAATCATCTCCGCCCGCATTGAAGCCTGCAATTTTATCTTCTGTCATTGCTTTTGCGGTCAAAAAAAGAATGGGAATATCCTGGTTCATTGTTCTGATCTCGCGCGCCAGGGTGAAGCCATCTTTTTTAGGCATCATTACATCAAAAATGCACAGGTGGAATTCATCTTCGGAAAAGCGCATGTGACCATCCATCCCGTTGGTACAAAGTGCAACCTGATATCCTTCCGATTTTAATTGGTCTGAAATAACAAATCCCAAGTTGGCATCATCTTCCACCAATAATATTTTAGCCTTTGATTTCATTCTAAAATAATTGTTTTTGTGAAGATACTAAGAAATCGTTTCGGATAAATGATCTCCGGAAATTAGGGTTCGGATCAGTTAAAAAAGACAAGAGCTCAAGACGGGCGTCTCAAGCTCTTATCACACTAATCAACCTAACCTACTACTACTTCAGCAAAGATAAGCCATTATAGCGTTGGTTTTTCAATTTTTTGAGAGACTGACAAAAAAGGACAAATAAAGGATTTAAAGAATGGTTTAAACGAATGTATTAAGTGAACGTTAAATAATTCACTGATCAGTCAATTAAAAGTCCAATTGAACAGATAAATCAACAGATATAGCCGATGAAATAATTATTACCCGGGTACATTAGCAATTTAAGATTCCAAGAAAGCGGATTTTTTTTGACAAAAATAAATCGTTTTTTCGTGTTGAGTGGATGAAATGATTGATGAACGGATTTTTAACAATTTTCAATTGAAATAACTTGTACAAGCCTCATTTTCACTATCTCGTTTTAGTTTTTGCAATATAATTTCCGAATATCCGGCCTACTTAAAATACTTTCTTACCTTTGAATGGATTCGGAACTCATTCAGAATGGATAAGATTTTAATAGTTGATGATGAAGAAGATATCCGGGAAATTCTTGGGTACAATCTAAAGAAAGAAGGTTTCAAAGTTTTTCTTGCGGAAAACGGACAAACCGGAATAAGCCTTTGCAAGGAGGAAAAACCTGATCTGGTTATTCTCGATGTCATGATGCCGGGAATGGATGGGATCGAAGTATGTGAACAAATCAGAAATACTCCCGGCCTGGAAAACGTACTGATTTGCTTTCTGACTGCCAGAAATGAAGATTACAGTCAGATTGCAGGGCTGGATGCCGGCGCAGACGATTACATCTCCAAACCGATTAAACCCCGCGTTCTGGTAAGCAGGGTCCATGCACTATTAAGACGGAAAGAAGCTGTTCAGGTAAAACCTGCCGGGACTCCGGACCTGGTCATCAACCGGGAAAAATACCTGGTCATCAAAAACGGTGAAACTCTTCATTTACCGAAAAAAGAATTTGAATTACTGGCTCTTTTAGCTTCCCGGCCTGAAGTGGTTTTTGAACGGGATGTGATCCTTGAACGCGTTTGGGGAACCGATATTATTGTCGGGGACCGCACAATTGATGTTCACGTAAGAAAACTGAGAGAGAAGATTGGGGATGATTATATCCAAACCGTTAAAGGGATCGGGTATAAATTCAAAGGAGATAAATAAAAAATGAGGGCCGCGATTAATCGCGGCCCTCTTACTATTATTATATTCCTAATTCTATCTGAAATATCGCGCCGAACTTACCGGCATCGGTTTTAGCTCTCAAATCACTTGTCAACTGGTACAAAATATTTCCTTGGACCTTCACACGGTGTCCGTACAAATATTTAGTAACTCCCAACTGGAATTCCTGGTTCTTTTTCAAGTTTACGGAAGTGAACGCAGGATTATTGTATACAGATGAGAATGGAGTAACTTCTGCATATCGCAAGGCAATCTCCCAATTGGATTTAAACAAGTAACTAACCTGCTGTAAAAAACCATAACCACTATAAACAGTCTGGATAAGAGAAGTATCCGAATTAAAAGTGATCGGATCGGAACAGTCACGTTGCATAAACTCACTATAAAGGGCAAATCCTTTGTATTTGAACAATAGGTCCAAAGAGAGTGTTGTCATATCTGTTTTAGTGTACAAATCACGTCCCAACTGACCTCCGGCACGCACAGCATCATCGTTAAAATTATAGGATGCCCCGATTGATAACTTTGGTTTTTGTTCCCGGTCCAAATCGCCTTCCTGGTAATCATTTTTATCTGTGAAAGATCCAAAGGGTAAAGCCTCGATTCTCCCTGTATAACTTAATCCACTATTGGAATTACTGCTGTTTCTTCCTTCTCCGGAAGTAAGGGATCCCAACACTGCAAAATACTTACTCTTGTACGCTCCAAAAAATCCAAAATCACGGTCAATCGTAAAGGTTGCATTTACAATAGAACGATCTGCAAATTGCTGATCTCCGGAAGAAATAACACGTTGCCTGTTTCCCGGAAGCTTTGTTTGCCCGAACCCAAATTTTAAGTTTTTAAGTGGTTCGTAATAGATCACGGCATCACGTACAATATTAACACTGGTATTCACATGTGATTCCTGGGTCATATCCCAATCCATATCTCCTCTTGAAAAGGCCAATTGAAGTTTATAGGTCAATTTCGGACTGTAAACAAAGCCTTCCATTTTTAAACGAAGTCTGCGAACACGGAACTCATACGAACCCGCAGAGAAATCCTCATCACTTCTTGTAAGAAATGCTGCCCTGTTTTGCATACGGAATTGTAAGCGCATCGAAAACAAGGAATCTTTCCCCACGAATTCAATCCCTTTTTGAGGTTTTGTTAAAATTGACAGGTCGATCTTCTTTTGTGAAAACCCCCAATTACTCACCAATAAAATACTTAAGAATAAAAGTTGTTTCATTACTACTGCGTTCGTTAATTGTATTTTTCCATCCATCACTTCTGTAAAGCAAGCGGATATTTTTTTTATTTCGTCGGCAAAACTAATGGCTTCACATTGAATTAATCTACACAAAATAATAGTTTAATTTTTTCATAACATTTTTAACACTGAGTTAACATTGAGATGCATTTTGACCATTTCCGGGAGCCCAAACACCTGTTTAAATCCTATTTCTTCATTTGTTAAAAGCCAATACTTAACATTCGCTTAACATTAAGCCCATTGTAAACACCTCATACACTGATACTTTGCATATTCCACCATTCAAAGACGATTAAAATCTTTCAACTTTACCATTTCGTTAACATTTACTTTCCACAGAACATCCTCCATAAACTAGGATTACATTTGCGCCATCAATATTAAGTTTAAACAAATGGCATCAGGAATTTTAAAGTTTTTCTTACCAAAAGACAAAGTGTTTTACTCTCTATTTGAAGAGGCTTCTCAGAACCTGGAAGCAATCGCAGGTAAATTGGTATTATGTGTAAATGAATCCGATTACAACAAGAGAGCAACCATTATTAAAGAAATGGAGGATCTGGAACACCAAAATGACGATTTAACACACAAAATCTTTGTTGAACTAGGAAGAAATTTTATCACTCCTTTTGATCGCGAAGATATCCACTCATTGGCGACTTCATTGGATGATATTGCAGATCACATTTACGCATCTGCAAAAAAGATTAACTTCTATAAGGTAAGCCCGAATGACGACCAGGGTATCCTGAAAATGGCCGATGCAATTCACGATGCCGTTTTAGCTGTTAACGCAGCTGTAAAAGAACTCAGAAACCTGAAAAACACGCAAAAAATTGTGGAGTGTGTTATCAAGATCAATTACGTTGAAAACCAGGCGGATGACATTTTTGATTTGAGTATCGAAAAACTATTCGACTCTGATGTCGATGCGAAAAACCTGATCAAAAAACGTGAGATCTACCAGATTATGGAGGTTGCAACAGACAAATGTGAAGATGCCGGAAATGTCATCGAATCGATCGTTGTAAAATATGCTTAATATTCATTGGTAAACCAATAAGATATGTTTTCACTATTAATTGCCATCATTATCCTTGCCTTATTATTTGATTTGGTAAATGGTTTCCATGATGCTGCAAACTCGATTGCTACAGTTGTTTCCACCAAAGTACTGACCCCGGTCCAGGCAGTTGTATGGGCTGCAGTTTTTAACGTAGCTGCTTTTTGGGTATTCGATATGAGTGTTGGAAATACGGTCGCTAAAACCGTAGACAATAGCGCTATTGACTTATATGTAATCCTTTCCGGTTTGATCGCCGCAATGATCTGGAACCTGTTGACCTGGTGGTTGGGAATTCCATCTTCATCTTCTCACACCTTAATCGGTGGATTTGCGGGTGCAGCGGTTGCTCATGCAGGCTTTGACGTTATTGCCTCTGCGGAAATCATCAAGGTAACCCTGTTTATTTTCCTTGCTCCGTTCATCGGGGGTATTATTGCTTTTGTTATTGCCCTGATCACAGTAAGCCGAAGCTTTGCAAAGAAAATGATCTCTATTTTGGCTCTTTCAACCGCAACTTATTTCATCATGGATTACATGGTGGAATACCTGGATGTGAAACCGGTAATGATGTGGATCGTAATGGGAATGATCATTCTCTTCATTCTTACTTACACCTGGTATCAATTGGTACACGGAAAACGTCAGACTGCCCTGAAAGAATCAAACATGTACAAAAAATTGCAATTACTTTCTTCTGCAGCATTCTCATTGGGACACGGTGGTGCGGATTCTCAAAAAGTAATGGGTATTATTTGTGCGGCACTGATGGTATTCGCGAATTCACAGCGAAATGAGCAGGGACAAATCAAAGGAGATATTCCTAAAATGTTCCAGATCTCGGAAGTATTCCAAATTGAGTTCAATGATGCAGATGGACGAAAAGCAAAATTCAAACCTGAGTACACCCACGATGTGGACTCATTAAAGATCAAGAAAGAAGACCATATCCTGATTTATACGAAAGGTGAAGATATTTACGATGCAAAAACACACGAAGCTATTTTCAAAGGAAAAACCCTGAATAAAGAGTACCGAGAGGCTGCGATTTTCAACGAATACGTGGACAAAGAAGGAGAAATTCTGAAAGGCCATAAGATCAAGGCAAAAGTGAACTCTGAAACGATGCCAGGCTGGATTGCATTCTCCTGCTACCTTATGATTGGTTTAGGTACCATGATGGGAGGCTGGAAAATTGTAAAAACGATGGGGACAAAAATCACCAAAGTAACTCCACTGGAAGGTGTTTGTGCCGAAACAGCAGGTGCTTTGACATTGTTTACCGTTTCCAATTTAGGAATCCCGGTTTCAACAACGCATACCATTACCGGTTCCATTATTGGAGTCGGGGCAACAAAACGATTGAGCGCCGTTCGCTGGGGGGTTACCATCAACTTACTTTGGGCATGGATCTTAACGATTCCAGTTTCTGGTTTGTTAGCAGCAGGAATCTACTATATCACGAAGTTGTTTCATTAAACTTCAGATAATTTACGATAGAACTCTCATCCTCGCGGTGGGAGTTTTTTTTGTAACCCACCAGCCGAATCAACGTTTACGAAACAAAAAAATATACTTATGAACCGATTTTCTATTTCCATTTTCATCCTTCTTGCAACCTGTGTTTTTCTCTCGTTTGCAAAACCGGGAAAACCCATTTTAGATTTAAAAGGGTTGAAAAACGCAACGAAGGAAGGATTTTCTTACGTTCCACAGGGAAAAACAATCGTAGACGGTGATACAATCACATGCGAGGCGTTCTTCCTATCGAAAAGAGAAGTTTCCAATCTCAATTACCAGGAATACCTGGATGATTTGAAGAAGGCCGGAAAAATGAATGAATATCGGGCAGCTTTGGTCGATTCAGCCAAATGGAATTCAACATACTTTCAAGGAGAAAAATATGTCCGATACTATTTCAATCACAAAGCCTACAAAAATTATCCGGTAGTCAACCTGACACGTCAGCAAGCGGAGAACTATTGTGAATGGCTGACCCAAATCTGGCGCGAATACACCAAAAACAACAGTATTGTAGTTCGGTTACCCAAAAGAGCCGAGTTTCTTCGTGCAGCGAACGG
This sequence comes from uncultured Fluviicola sp., assembly GCA_966212075.1. GTDB lineage: Bacteria > Bacteroidota > Bacteroidia > Flavobacteriales_D > Crocinitomicaceae > Fluviicola. Next base: position 144,522 of record CBIHOM010000003.1, on the reverse strand, counting down.
GAGCAGCCTGGACCGTCCTTACGCATGGAATTCTCCTTATATCAGAACGCAAAAAGGAAAGATAATGGCTAATTTCTTACAGATTGATGGCGGGTGTATTACCAGAGACACCCTTACCGGAAAGTTAATGCTGGCAATTAATTCCTTCGATTATATTGGAGATGGTGGTCATTATGCGGATGTGACCGTTCCTGTTCAATCCTATTATCCAAACGAGTTCGGGATCTATCATTTAAACGGGAATGTTTCCGAAATGGTAGCTGAAAAAGACCTGGCTGTCGGTGGAGACTGGAATTCTCCGGGTTATGACATCCGGAACCAAAGCACCAAAAAATTTACAGAAGCAAACCCAATGGTTGGTTTCAGGCCGGTGATGACGTTTATAGAAAGTTCAACAAAGTAGAAGAAGAGGGTTCAAACCAAACAACAGCATCGTTCAAAATTGAACTTTTGAACATTTGAACTTTTTGATCCTTCCTTGAACTATATTTGTAAAAACACAACAAAATGACACTCAAAGAAACCATTTCCGCAGTTGAAACTTTTCACGACGCATTCAATATTCCAAACAACTATCAACCTACTGCACAATTGTCAGAGGCGGAGATCACTTTGCGTTACAACTTGATGAAAGAAGAGAACGAAGAGTATTTGGAAGCCGCAAAAAATGGAGATATTGTAGAAATTGCGGACGCTTTGGGAGATCAGTTATACATTTTGTGCGGAACAATCTTAAAACACGGGCTCCAGGATAAAATTGCCGAGGTGTTTGCGGAAATCCAACGTTCCAACATGAGTAAACTGGATGCCGACGGAAAGCCCATTTACCGCGAAGACGGAAAAGTTTTGAAATCAGAATTGTATTTCAAACCGGATATTCTGTCCGTTTTAGAAAAGTAGATGAAGCGATTCAATATTCGTGTTTACGGTATTTGTATCAATCACCGGAACGAAGTATTGCTTTCGGACGAATCTTACGGAGACATGAGTTTTACCAAGTTTCCCGGAGGAGGTTTGGAATTCGGAGAGGGAATAATTGATTGCCTGAAACGGGAATTTCGGGAAGAATTTGATTTGGAAATTAAAGTTGGAAGCTTATTCTATCTCACCGATTTTTTCCAGGTCTCAGCTTTTTCTGAAAACGACCAGGTAGTTTCGGTTTATTACTTGATTGAAGCGGCTGTAAATTCACTGGACCTGTTAGTTGAAAACAGGGAAAATAACGAAAAACTACATTGGTTAAATCTTTCCGAATTAAAGGAAGAATTACTAACCCTTCCAATTGATAAAATCGTAGCCAGAAAACTAATAGACCAGGGAAATCCTTGAATTCTTCACCTCGCATTAAAACAAAAAAACAGGAACCCTTTTTGGAATTCCTGTTCTCAATTATTTCTCTGTAAAGATCTTAATCAAACAAAATGTTGAATTCAACGCGTCTGTTTATTGCCTGACCTTCCTGGGTATCATTGGTTGTTTTCGGTTGAGTTTCCCCAAATCCTTTTGCAGTGATTCTTTCAGCTTGAATACCTTTTGAAATCAGGTAATTTGCAACCGCCTGCGCCCTTGATTCGGAAAGCAACATGTTTTGAGCCTTATCTCCAACGTTATCCGTATGACCTGATATCGCCAAACGGTAATCCGGATTTTGGTTCATTACACGGACAACCTCATCCAAAACAGGTAAAGAAGAACTCAACAACGTGCTTTTCGAATACTCAAACTGAACACCTTTTAGTGCTTTTGTCATTACATCCTGAACCTCTTTTGCAACCGCCGGACATCCTTTATTGGAAGCCAATCCTGCTGTATGAGGACAATCATCATCTTTATCAGCAACCCCATCTTTGTCAGCGTCAGGACATCCGTTTGCAGAATATACACCTGCAACTTCCGGACAAAGATCGTATGGATCAGCAACACCGTCAGCATCTTTATCACGAACAGAAACTCCTTTGGAGTCTACAAAGCTCCCCACCGGGGTATTTGGTTCAGAGTCAATCGCGTTTGGAACTCCATCCTTATCATCATCACGGGTTTGTTCTTTCAAAGCTGCAATCTCAGCTTTCAATTCATTTAATTCTTTCGGGTCCACACCTGCTGCTCCATACACAGTTGGTGTCCAGTCAGCATGCGTTTTATTTTTGCCCAAATAGTAAGAAACACCAATACTTAAGTTCAGCATATACCCATCAATCGCTCCATTTTTGTTTACCCTCTGCATGTCAAATGAATTGTGTTGACGTGCATGAAATATGAATGAAAGATCACCGTTCAACGACCATCTTTCACTCAATTTAAGCTGCGGGGTTACTCCGAAAGTGAAATTGATCATTCCATCAGCTCGTTTCGATAGTGATTCTGTATTTGCGATTCTTGGATTGTTGTCTGACCACAGGCTGGAAAATCCGAACCCACCATGAACCAAAAGCCCAATACGTGGCATTACTTGTGGAAAATGAAGTACATCCCCTGCATTCACAACCCCTTCAAGCGAAGTTCTTACATAATAACTATTATAAGGCCGGTCAATAAAGTCAAGAAAATCATAATTAGCGCTCAACCTAATTCCGGCACGGTTGGTAAACATATATCTTCCGTTAATACCAAAATGATGAATTTGATAAAGACGGGTTGTAGCTCTGGATGGGGCCATACCATCGTGTGTACCAATAGATGCACCCAGTGACCATTTATTCATGCTTTTCACATCGTTTTGAGCATTCAGTGTAAATGGTAAACAAACTAAAAGTAAATGATAAATCTTCATGACATTTAGGGTTATTTTTGTTCTTAGTTACGCAAATATAACGAAAAGCACCCTTAAAATGGTCAAAACAACCTTTCTGTTCCTTTTTTCACACTTTATTTATTCATGCAATCGATTAATCATTGAAAAACAGGGAGATTGATATAGCCATCATTTCCATGCAGCGGTAACTCCATGAGACTTCAAAAAGAATATTAAAAATAAACTTATCTTTGCCCCGTTGAATCCATTCTACGACTTAATCTGAAAACTTTCTTTTGCGTTTCTCTAATAAATGAGTATATTAAATCGGTTTGATGAAAAAAGCGGGATTAATTACCGGGATTACCGGACAGGATGGTTCTTTTCTGGCAGAATCTCTTATTGAAAAAGGTTATGAAGTTCATGGGATTACTTGCAATACCAGTCAAATTGAGCATTTGTATCTGACAACAAACCAGTTGTTCATCCGATAATAACATGTTAAAAGAAATGATGCATCAAAAAATACAAAACAAGAAGGTTTTAGTTACCGGAGGAGCAGGTTTTATAGGTTCCAATCTTTGTGAAGATCTATTGAAGTTTAATAACAAAGTAGTTTGTCTGGATAACTTTTCTACAGGTTATCGAAAGAATATCAGCTCTTTTTTATCCAATCCTGATTTTTATCTTATTGATGGTGATATCCGTAATTTTGCCGATTGTCAAACGGCCGTTCAAGGAGTAGATATTGTTTTACATCAGGCGGCTTTAGGGTCAGTACCAAGATCGTTGGATGACCCGGCAACAACCAATGAGGTAAATGTCTCGGGTTTTTTAAACATGCTTATAGCAGCCAGAGATGCCGGGATCAAACGATTTGTATATGCTGCCAGTTCTTCGACATACGGTGATTCTGAAGATTTGCCGAAGGTGGAGGAACTTATTGGAAAACCACTATCTCCCTATGCCGTAACGAAATATGTAAATGAATTATATGCTCAGGTCTTTGGATTAAGTTATGGTATGGAAACTATCGGATTGCGTTATTTTAATGTATATGGTCGTCGCCAGGACCCGGATGGAGCATACGCCGCTGTTATCCCGAAGTTCATTCAGCAATTTATGAACTATGAATCCCCAATAATTAATGGGGATGGCTCATATTCCCGTGATTTCACATATATTGACAATGTGATTCAAATGAACCATTTGGCTGCCACTACGGAAAATAAATCGATTATTGGTCAAGTCTTCAATACTGCTGTTGGAGAGCGGACTACATTATTGGAAGTGACACAATTGATCCGACACTATTTGGGTGAATTTGATCCGAAAATTTCAACTGTTGAGATTAAGTTTGGGCCAAATCGTCAGGGAGATATCCCTCATTCCCTTGCAAGTGTAGATAAAGCAAAACAACTTCTTGGATATGAACCCAGTCACGATCTGGAGTCCGGATTAAAAGAAAGTTTAAACTGGTATTTCAATTAACGATGAACAATATCAGATTCGAAAATAAACTTGTTGAACTTAGGATTGAATTACTTAGTCTGATCAGATCGTTTTTGCTTTTTGGGGCCCCAAAAAAAGTTCGTTTTGGCATGAGAGTGCGATTAACCGGAAAAATCCGTTTTGGGAACAAGGTAACTGTTCAGGATTATAGTAGAATAAGAGGTAAGAATATTGAAATTGGGGACCGCGTATTTATCCACGAGAATGTTTTTATCCGTTCTGCGGTAACAGTGAAAATCGGACAGGGAACCACGATCAATCGTAACACGTGTATTTTGGATCATGTGATCATTGGAAGCGATTGCTCTATTGCTCCGAATTGCGTAATCGTAGGATCAAATCACCAATTTATGGATGGTTCCAGGACGATCAAATCCCAAGGATCTGAACTATTGGGAATCGTAATTGAAGATGATGTGTGGATTGCCGCAAATGTCACAATACTGGATGGAGTAACAATTGGTAAAGGAAGTGTTGTTGCTGCAGGAGCAGTCGTAACGAAATCGGTGACGCCATATACAATCGTAGGTGGTGTTCCTGCAAGGGAAATTGGTAAAAGAAATGTCCTCGTTTAATCATTATAGATGGAGTGCAATTAACCGATTCGGGGTTCAACTGATCGGTTTCGCTGGAAACATATTAATTGCCAGACAACTATCTCCTGACGACTATGGATTAGTAGCCATGCTCTCCATTTTTATTGGTATTGCCTGGAACCTCACTGAATCCGGGTTTGCGGATTATCTGATCGTTAAAACTGACGCCGATAAAAAGGACTTCTCGACAATTTTTAGTCATAACCTGTTTATAAGCCTTGTGTTATATGGCTTACTGTATGTGGGAGCACCTTTTATAGCAGCCTTTTTTGAACGATCGGAATTGGTGGATATTACTCGAATTATTGCGTTAAGTATCATTCTTAAAGCACTTACACTTACGGAATTCACCAGAATGAGAAAAGAGTTATTGTTCAAAGAATCCGCAATCATTCAACTTTCCAGTAGTCTTGTTTCTGTGATTGTTTCATACATCCTTGCTCTTCACGGTTTTGGTTATTGGGCCATCGTCTGTCAAACCTTGGTTATCGCTGCAACCAATTTGATAATGATTGTCTTTCTCAATAAGTGGCGTCCGAATCTTCATTTTGACTGGACCCGATACAAAACTATGCGCGGGTTCAGTAACAACATGTTATTATCCTATTTTACTAATCAGATCGGACAGAATATTTACTCCGTCTTTATTGGTAAATTTCAATCGAGCGCTCTATTGGGTTTTTACAATCAGGCTTCAAAGATTAATGATGCATGTTTCCAGGGAATTAATGCGGTCATCCTTACCACATCTTACCCGTTATTGGCAAAAGAAAAAGACAAAGAAATCCGGAAAAGCATGTATGATAAGGTTCTGAATCACTTTTTATTTATTCAGTTCCTTTTATGCTTCTTTATAATAGGTTCGGCATACCCTTTAATGGAAATAGTATTTGGTGTTAAGTGGGTTGAAACAGCACCCTATTTACAATTATTGACTTTATCCTTGTTATTTTACCCCTTGACAACATTGAATGCTAATATCATTAAAATTGAAGGCAAATCAGTTCTTTATCGAAATCTGACTTTTTTGAGGAACGGATTGAATTTGGCAGCGATTCTGTGTACTTTTCACTTATCCATTGAAATGATACTGATCGGTCAGTTGATCGCCAGATATATCTCTGTGACTATCGATGTACTCGTATGTGGCAAATTAATTGCATTTAAACCAACCCAGCAGTTGAAAATAGTAATGCTCCAAATCATTACTCCCGTAATTGCAATGATTGTTGCCTTTGGATTAAGTACTTTTATAGAAGACACATTGCTTAAGTTCATTGGATATACTATTAGTTATTTTCTTTTGTTTCTGTTAGTTAATAGCTTTATTAAGAATGATACACAAGGATATTACGTGGAGAAAGTGAATGTACTCATAAAAAAAATCCGGTCATGAATGTAGGACGATTTTTGAAAAATAAGTTTAACAATCTTGAGTTGCGTTGGGCAAGAACATCTCCGAAACGGTATGTGGCCTATCTGCGGAAAAAAGGTGTTTCAATTGGCGAAAGATGTAAATTTTATTCGGGGCTTAAAACAATCTCAATAGATACTACAAGACCCTCATTGATTGAGATTGGTAATGATGTAGCGTTTAATAAAAACTGTAAATTGGTTACGCATGACTATGCTACCAAAGTATTTTTGGCCACCCATCACGAGTTTATCGCTTCTTCCGGGAAAATCAAAATAGGTAACAATGTCAGTTTCGGTATGGATTGTACGGTACTCAAGAATGTTACCATTGGAGATAATTGTTTCATTGGCCTTGGTTCGGTTGTTACCAAGGATATTCCTTCAAACAGTGTTGCTATAGGTTCCCCGGCGAAGGTTATTGCCAGTATCGATGAGTATTTTATTAAACGAAAAGAAGAGTCGGTTCAGGAAGCTCTGAACTATGCCAAAAGTATCCAGGAACGATTTAACAGGCGTCCAAAAATTGAAGATTTCTGGGAAGAGTTTCCTTTGTTTTTAAATGGATCAGACGAGTGCCCGGAATTACCTATTAAAGCTCAATTGGGACCTGCATTCGAAAACTACAAAAAGAATCATAAAGCCATGTTCAATGGCTTTGAAGACTTCTTAAAAAACGCTGGTATTGAATGAGAAAGATTGTGTTTTTACATCCTGCTCACTATGAACAATCCATGGGAGGAGCAGAATACCAAATCTCACTTTTGATTGAGTTTCTTAAGAAGCAATCTGCTCGTATCGAGATATATTACATCTATGAGGATAATCGGACGCCTATTGAAAATGGATTAAATATCCAATTGGTCCCGTTGAAGAAAATTAAACTTAATAAGCGTTTTGGAGACAGATGGTTCCTTTATAAAAGGAGAATCGTTACGGAACTCGAAAGAATCCGACCGGATGTTATTTACACCCGTTTTTTTTCATCCTGGAGTGGTATTGCTGCCAACTTTGCTAATCAAAATAACTGCATACATATCTGGGCTTTGGCTTCCGATAATGATGTGACCAGATTGCAACAGAGCGTATCACTTTTGAAACCCCTGGACTATATTGAAAACGGATGGGTAAAGAAAGCCTTTAGCTCAGCCAACTATATCATTACACAAAATCGCTATCAACAGGAAAAGATACAAACAGTATACAAACGCGAGGCGGTATTAATCAGACAATCCACAGATGTTTGTCAGGAAGACAGCATCTTCAAACCCGATTCATTCATTGCGGTTTGTTGGATTGCGAATCTGAAACCGATTAAACAACCTGAGTTGTTTGTAGAATTAGCCGAAAGATTCAAAACAAATCAGTCCATCAATTTTACAATGATCGGAAGATCTCATAAAGACTATGATAAGCTGATTCAGGACGCCACAGATCGGATACCGAACTTTCGCTACTTAGGTGAAATCCCTAACAACGAGGTCAATAAACTGTTAAATCAAAGTCATATTTTGGTGAATACCAGTGAATACGAGGGGTTTTCCAATACGTTTGTTCAAGCATGGATGAGGAAGGTAGTTGTGATAAGTTTGAATTCCAATCCGGACGGTTTACTAACGGATAAAGAGATCGGTTTTGTAGCAGGAAATCTGAACGAACTCGAAAAAACCATTCATGAGTTGGTTAATAATACAGATACTCTTGAAAGAATGGGAAAAAAAGCTCAGGATTACGCGCAACTGAATCACTCCTATTCATCAAATATGGCAATACTGACTAAATTAATGGGAATCGATGAGCAATAAACGGATTCATTGGTTTGAAGCCAAACAACTAGATCGGGTCACTAATTTCTCCACAGAGATCGAAGTGATTAAAGCAGCTATTCAGGCTAAAATCCCAATGAAGTATTACTGTACCTTTAAGAAAAAAAAGGTGTACTTCGGACTTGAGGGACATATATGGTATTTGGGAAGATTTAAAAACAGGTATCTCAAATCAATTGAATTCCAACTATTAGTTATTGTTCAAAATCTGAAATTAGTATTGTCCGGATCGAATCATGTAATCATTGTGAATCAGGACCTGGTAAGACATGTTTTACCAGCCTTGTTCATTAACAGGTTGTTTCGTAAAGAGAATAAATTTGTAATTGATATTCGTACAACCCCAACCGATCCGGCTTCATTTCATACGGATATGAAGCATTTTCACAAAAGCTTCAAAAAAGCGGTAAAATACTTTGACGGATTGAGTTTTATTACCCCATTCATGGAAAAATATCTCATGAAGGACTACCATACAAAAAAACCAACAGTTCATTGGAGTTCCGGTGTAGATATTGAATTGTTCAATCCCAAGCAATACCCAAAATCTGAAACTGATCGGCCATTCACCATTTTTTATCATGGCGGAATTTCGGAATCCAGAGGGAACCTAAGTTTGATTAAAGCCTGTGAAAGATTGGTTGCTAAAGGTTATCCGATCGAATTAGTGCAGATTGGAATTTGTGTCGACAATAGTATTCCAAATTACATTTCGGATCAGAAAATCCAAACATGGTGTAAGTTATTACCTGCAATCCCCTTAGCCGAGGTTCCCAGGGTTGTTTCGGAGATTGACCTACCCGTTTTACCATTTCCGGATTTTTTAGCATGGCGTGTTTCCAGCCCAATTAAACTGATGGAATATCTTGCCATGGGGAAAAAAGTACTTGCCCCTAGAATAGAAGCGTTTACGGATGTATTTAGAGACAGACCAGATTTGATTTTTTATTTTGAATCGGGAAATACCAACCAAATTGATGAACTGAGTAACAAAATAGCCGAAATTATTGATAGCGACTCTTTGAAAAAAGTAGATCAACAAGCATGTATCGATTTTGTCAGTTCGTCTTATACCTGGAATAAACAAGCAAATTACTTAATTGATTTCTGCATAAGATTATGAGCAAGATAAAATTGAATTTATTGTTTTTATGCTTATTCTTTGTGTATACACAAGGTATGTGGGAACGTACATTCTTTTTTCTATCAGACGCAACGTATATCGTTGATATTTCTATTGCTGCATTTATATTGTTTCAATTTAAATGGAACACAAAAACTCCAGGATCTCAAGTGTTTTTTGCTCTTTTATTGACTTCTTTCTTAGTAGGAATATCAAATTCCGATTCGGTTGCGGAAACATTTTTATACATGCGATTTATCATTTATACCTATCTTATTTACGTCCAGATTTATAGTTTAAGGCTAGATACAAAGACCTGGTTTCGACTGCTCAAATTTTCTATATGGATGATTATAATTCAAGTTATCGGATCATTGTACACCATTTTCGTTTTAGGCGAACAAATTGAAGGATATGTTGGTTTAATGTCCAGCACAGGCGGAACCACTGCCACCATCTTTCCATTATTTGTTTCAAGCGTTGCATTGCTGTACTATTTATTCCGATCCAAAATGCAGTGGAAAGAATGGTTAATCCTTTCAATGGTTTTTTTAAGCGCGTTATTAATAGGATACGCAAGTGGGAAAAGGGGAATTTACTTTACTCTTCCTGTTTTCTTTGTCATCACTATATTTATGGCATTCCCGATCCTGATTAAGCGAGATTTTTTTAAGCGAAAAATAATTGGGATCGGTGCGATAACAGTATTGCTTATCCCTGTATTGATTTTCGGAATCTTCAACTCAAGGGGATTGAATTATGCATTGTCCGGAAATGAAACTTATGCTGAAGTGATTTTAAACTCGTTTAGCTTTGCTGAAGAATATGAATCCGCTACCGATCAATATGGCCGTACAATCGGGCGTACGAATACAACCACACAGATTATTGACAAATCCTTATCGGACCCTACCTTATTTATCTCTGGTGTTGGTTACGGTACCACCAAAGAAGAATCTACTATGCTTCGATTAGGCTACGGATATGGGTTGGTTGGATTTACCAGAGATCTCATCTCTGCCGGTTGGATCCTATCTTTGTTGATCGTCATTTTTATGGCAAGAATAATTTTAAAGAATAATTCCGTGAAATTTGAGCTCACAAAGGTTCTCAGACGTTTGTTTTTTTTAGTGTTTTTATACACACACTTTTTCTATTCATCTGATTTCACTGTTAGTTTGAAAATTAATTTACTGATGATCATACTTTTGGCATTGATCAATAGTCCTCTGCATAAAAATGCTCTTTTGGAAGTTCTCTCATCAAACAAATTAATAAAATGAGCATGCTAAAATCTACACTGAAGTATGCTTCCAAAGAAATTGCCGGATACTTTTTCCGTTTATTTGGACTTGTATATCTGCTGAAATTCCGGAATCGGAATAAAGCAGTCCTGGTGGTTCTCAATTATCATAATTTTTCGGATTATTCAAACTATCGTATTCGAAGAGGAAGTTTACTGTCTTCAGGACATCAGGCAAATTTTGAAAAACAAGCAAAGTGGCTTAAAAGGCATTTCAAATTTACAAACCCGGCACATTTTTATGAGCAAACTGCTGATAAGGGACTACAAGTATTTTTAACCTTTGATGATGGGTATAAAGATAATGTGGAAATAGCCTTCCCTATTTTGGACAAACATAAGCTGATCGCAGCATTCTTTATTGTTAGCAGTATTCCCGATAACAATCAATGGTTATGGCACGACAAGGTCCGATATTTAGTGAGCACAAATGTTTTGGAATCTGCTAAAACGGAATTGGCCTTAAAAAATTTGAACCTGGGTAAAGAACCTGATTCAATTTTTTTGAAAGAAGTTAAGGCCCTCGAATCAACCCTCCCTGATTATAGATTGATGATGAACTGGGATGAACTTCAGCGTTTGAAGCAGCACGGATTTATTATAGGATCACATACCCATACACACAGTCCGTTAAAATTTCTGTCACCAGAGAAACGAATAGAAGAAATGAATCTTTCCCGTCAGACGATTGCTTCAAAATTGAATGGTGATCTATCATATTTTGCGTATCCGAATGGACTATATGATGATGCTTGTCATTCCCTTATGAAAGACTTCGGAGTAAAATATGCATTTACAACTAACCCGGGGTTCAACCTGCAAAATGATTCTCCACTTGAAATTAAGCGCATAGGTATAAATGCTTCCGATAGCATTGGCCTCATCTTGGTAAAGCTTTTTCTAAATTCAGGAAAATGAGTATTCGCGATACATATAAGCAATATCGGTGGCGCATCTTTCCGCGATTCATAAAGTCTGTTTTTAGACGTTTAGGAATACAGTACGAAACATTCTATTTGCTGGAATGGCATGTAAATACAGAAGAGTTAAACAGAAAGATGGAAAGCTATGATTTTTCCGACATTCAGGAACTTACAATAGATGATTTGAAAACCTCGGCATCATTTTCTGAGCAGAAAAAGAACTTGTTTCAGACGCGTCTGAAATCAAAAGAGTATTCCTGCTATGGGATTAAGCAAGGTGGTGAAATCGTCTATTCAACCTGGATTTCGTGGAGTACAATGGGTTATCCGTCGTATTTTAATAAGAACGAAAAGTTACAGCAAAATGAGGCTCTGCTGGAAGACTCCTTTTGTCATCCAACCCAACGGGGAAAAGGTTTGCATTCTAAAATGAACCTGTTCCGCATGCAGACAATCAACGAAAGAGGCCGTTCAAAAGTTTTGGCTTTAGTACTTATAGAAAATAAGGCAGCTTTAAACGTGCAATTAAAAAGTGGTTTCAGAATAGTAAAGAAAATCAGATTCCTAAAAATAGGAAATAGGAAAAGAATAAAGGAAATAAGTGTCCATGATAATATGTAAAGATCACATACGTTTTTTTGAACTTCAAGCTGAGTTTGAGCGGATTCCCTTTAGTCAATCTGAGGCGTGGTATAACTATATCCGCTCACAAGGTAAAGAAGTGGTCCTTTTCATGGATAAATTGAATAGTCCTGCAATTTTAACCTGGGGATTTATTGAAATCATTCCTGTCTTTCGGAAAAAGATATTGCGGATCGAAGGTGAGTGTTACCGACAGGGATCGGGTGAAGATATTCAACGCTTTTATAAGGATCTCAGAGATTTGGATTATGCAGGGATAGAATTGAATTCTAACACAGTTTATGATATAGAATTCGAAATTCATTTGAGAAGGGCGGGTTTTTTGCGTCCGATAGGTACGTTCTCTTGTCCACTGACTATAGAAATTGACCTGGAAGGAGAACTGAATGGCAACCGAAATTGGAAACGCAACGTTAAACTGGCTGAAAGCAACAACCTGAAATGTTATCCTATCCTCCAACCGACTCCTGAAACCGTGAATAAAATTATTTCTATGTTCACAGAAATGGCAGAATTGAAAAAACTTGGATACCAACTTTCAGCTGAATCCATTCAGGAGCTTATGGGATCACCAGGAACCAGAACAATACTTGTTTCGAACGAAGACGGAGTGCCAATAGCCGCTCGGATCATTCATGTACATAAAAAACATGCTTCCGATGTTTTTGCTGCCAATTCCAATTTGGCAAGGAACTGCGGAGCAACATTTTTATTGATGCAGTATATTTTTGAAACCTTAAAAGCCGAGAGCTTGCAATCTTTTGATTTTGGACGTATTCCACCAAGTAATCATGCTTCAGATAACGTGTACATCTTTAAAAACTCCGCCCGGGGTAAAAAAATTCAATACAATGGAGAGTGGTGCAGCTACCGTAGTAAATTCATGGAACTTTCGATTTTCATCTATAAGTGGTTTAAAATAAAAAAACAAAGGTATTGATGAAACATAAAATTCTAGTTGTAACACCTTCTTTTACTCAAAAAGGTGGAGTCGTTGAATTTAACAAGTTACTCCTGAAATATGGTAAATCTGATTTTTCCGTATTTGAATTAAGCCCCCGGAAAAATTTTGGCTGTGCTTAGCGATTTTATAAGATTTACCACCCGTTTGATTTTTACTTCTGTTGATATCGTACAGATTAATCCTTCACTTGGTAGAAACGCAGTTTTTCGGGATGGAAACCTCATCAGAATAGCCAGATTTTTTAATAAAAAAGTATTTGTTCAATGGCATGGTTGGAATCCGGACAATGAACATTTGCTTCAAGGAAAGGGCAAGACGTTCTTTGAGAAAACATTCTTTAAGGCTGATCAAATACGCGTGCTTTCTAACCACGTGGCCCTAAAGTTTACCGAAATGGGATTTACAAACAAAATTATATTCGGAAATACTTTTATTGATGACGAATTATTAAACAGATCTTCCAGGTTGGACGTTAATGATGGAGTTTTACGAGTTCTTTTTTTGTCGACTATTTCCAAAAACAAAGGTATTTATATAGCACTTGAAGTCATTCAGATCCTTCAAAGCAAAGGAATAAAATGTGAATTGACTATTGCTGGAATTGGCGATGAACTGGAAAACATTAAGGAATATGTACGGAAAAATGAACTGAAGAGTGTTGAGTTTACAGGGCATGTAGAGGGACAAGCAAAACAAGATGTCTTTAAAAAATGTAATGTATATCTGTTCCCGTCCTATTATGAAGGTATGCCTACTTCTGTTTTGGAAGCAATGGGGTTTGGATTACCTGTCGTTTGCAGCAATGCAGGGGCATTGGCAGAGTTCTTTGAAGATGAAGTAATGGGGTTCCGTATCGAAGACATGAACGTTCAACAGTATGCTGACGCATTATTGAAACTCAATAGGGATCCCGAACTAAGTCGAAACATCGGTGCTTTCAATTTGGAATATGCCAGGACGCGCTTCCTTGCTTCTGAATCGGTGGCAGCCATAGAACGAGATTACAAATTATTGTTGGAGAATGAATAATCGGATTGATATGGTGGAAAAAGTGTTTAAATCACTGAAACAATATTGTGAATTACAAGACTTCAAAGGTTGGGATCCTTATGATGGACTTAATTCAAAGGTCTTTAAAGCGCTTCCTTTCAAGTACTGGGATCTTGCCCGTTTGTCCTGGATCCAAGGTTTCAAAAGAAGTCCGATTAATTTTCGTCGTTTATTACTGGTTCCAAAAGAGCATAATGCTAAAGGTATCGGGCTTTTTCTTTCGGGATATTGCAATCTGTATAAATTGGCATCGCAAGGGAATCATTCATTTGGTACACCAGACGAAATCAAAACGAAAATCAATGCGTTATCGGAGTTATTGATAAGGATGAGCAATAAAGATTATTCCGGCGCATGTTGGGGATATAACTTTGATTGGCAGGCAAGACGATTATTTCTGTTTCCGAAAAACACGCCTACAGTGGTCGCCACAACATTTTGCGCATCAGCACTGTTTGAAGCATATGAAGCAACCGGTAACGAGCAGTATTTGAATGTAGCTCTTTCCTCAGCCGATTTCATCTTGAATGATTTGAACAGAACTCCCGGGAAGAAAGGTTTTATTCTCTCTTATAGCCCACTAAGGGGAAATGATACCGTTTACAATGCATCATTATTAGGTGCCAAGTTGTTGAGTATTTGTTATTCTTACCAGAAGAATGAAGAATATAGAAAAGTCTCAAAGGAAATTGTTGACGCCGCTTGTGCGGGCCAGGCAGAAGATGGATCCTGGGTCTATGGATTATTACCTGTTCAATCTTGGATTGACAGCTTTCATACGGGATATAACCTGGATGCAATTGCACATTATTCAAAGAATTTCCAGGACAATAATTATCAAGTCAATATGGAAAAAGGAATGGACTATTACATGACTAACTTCTTTCTGGAAGACGGGACTCCAAAATATTACCATAATAAAACATACCCGATAGATATTCATTGCCCGGGTCAACTTTTCGTAACTTTGCATGCACTGCAATATTGGCCAAAACACAAAGAAATTGCTGACCGGGTAATGAAATGGACATTGGAGCACATGTTTAATAAAAAAGGATATTTCTATTACCAGCTGAAAAAAGGGAGAAGTTCAAAAATTCCCTATATGCGCTGGAGCAATGCTTTTATGTTCAATGCTATCTCAGTTTACTTGCTAAACAATACAAAAAATGGAAAGTAAATTAGCCAATAACATACGTTGTTTCGCTCCTGCTTCACGAAAGGAATTAATGGATTATGCTTTTGAGAAGCGATCTATTTTGGTTGCTGTGAACGCGGAAAAAATTTTGCACGCTACAGAGGAGTCACGTAGCATTATCAATCGAAACATTGGTTATCCTGACGGTATCGGTGCCGTTTGGGCCTTAAAGAAAAAGGGATGTCCACACGTTGTAAAAATACCGGGTTGTGAATTATGGTTAGATATTGTGAAAGAATACCATCAGACTAAAACTTTTTACCTGCTCGGTGGTACAGATGATGTGATTGAGGAAACAGTCAACAGGTTAAAAACAGAATTTTCCGGAATTACTATTTTGAATCACAGAAACGGCTATTTGTCAGACGAGGAACGGAAAAACCTGGTACTCGATATTGCTGAGAAAAAACCTGATATTATCTTTGTAGCAATGGGATCACCTAAACAGGAGTTATTGATGGAGGAAATGTATCGTCATCACCCTGCCGTTTATCAAGGTTTAGGAGGGAGTTTTGATGTATACACCAACAAAGTTAAACGTGCACCAAAATGGTGGGTTGAACACAATCTGGAGTGGGCATATCGTCTGGTAAAACAACCCTCACGTATTAAACGGCAAGTTCACTTGATCCGCTTTTTCATATTACTCCAATTTAATCGACTTTGATATGCATATAACCTTAATTGCCGGGGCACGACCCAACTTCATGAAGATTGCACCCATTATTCATGCAATACATCAGGCTCAGGCTAAAGGAAGCTCATTGCACTATAGTTTGGTGCATACCGGTCAACATTACGATGAAAAGATGTCCGGACAATTTTTTTCCGAATTGGAAATTCCGCAACCAGATGCAAACCTGGAAGCTGGCGGAGGAACTCAAGCAGAACAGACCGCAGCCATTATGGTTCGTTTTGAAAAGTACCTGGAAACCAATCCAACTGACCTTGTGCTGGTAGTTGGTGATGTTACCTCTACCATGGCGTGTGCAATAGTGGCACAAAAATTGTGCACCCCAGTTGCACATGTTGAAGGTGGAATTCGTTCAAATGATTGGACGATGCCCGAAGAGATTAATCGATTGGTTACGGATGCCATTACTGATTTTTTCTTTACTACCTCAGAAGTTGCAAATACAAACCTAAGGAAAGCCGGGGTAATGGAAGAAAAAATACATTTTGTTGGAAACACGATGATTGATACATTACTCAAACAAATGCCGCGTTTTAAAAAACCGGAACTATGGGACCAGCTTAAGTTAGCTGATAAAGAGTATATTATATTAACACTTCATCGTCCAAGCAATGTAGATGAGGAAACTATACTGAAAGCTTTGATGAATCAAATTATCGCCAGTTCAGAAGATTGCCCGATTGTTTTCCCGGTACACCCCAGAACTGCAAAAATGATCAGACAATTAGAAATTTCTCATCCGAGGTTGCACCTGGTTGATCCGATGGGTTACCTTGAATTCAATTATTTGGTGCAACGTGCAAAACTGGTCATTACGGATTCAGGTGGAATTACAGAAGAAACAACGGTCATGAAAGTTCCTTGTATGACTTTAAGGAATACAACGGAAAGACCAGAAACAGTAACCCAAGGAACCAATGAACTTGTTGGTACTGATCCGAAAGACGTAGAAAGGATGCTGAAAAAATGTTTTTCCGGAAATTGGAAAACAGGCTCACTGCCCGCCTTTTGGGATGGAAAAACATCTGAACGAATTGTTAAAATATTACAACAAATAGATTTAAAAACAACCAAAACCGGAAAAATCACGTAATTTAAAACATGAGGTATTAAAAAATGAATTATCTATTTATTCAAGGGATAATCATGTTTGTCTTATCACTTTTGGCAACAGCATATTTGGTCCCAAAGATTATTAAAATTGTTCGCTTCAAAAAGTTGATGGATGCCCCCAATGAACGAAGCTCACATTCAATCGCTACCCCAAGCCTTGGGGGGATGGCTTTTTTCATTGTGCTCATACTTTCAATGTATTTCAATCATCGTTATGATACCTATGGTGTTGCAACCAGTATGTATCCGGCTTTAACCATTCTATTTTTTCTGGGACTGAAAGATGATTTAGTGGTATTGGCACCTCTAACAAAACTTTTGGGACAAGCTGCTGCATCTCTTTTTATCCTGATGAACCCTAAGTTTGGTATTGATTCATTTCATGGTTTTTTCAATATTGACCACGTAAATCAATGGATAGGAATAGGTATCGGTTTCCTGATGATGCTGGCAATTATTAACGCTTTTAATTTGATTGATGGGATTGATGGCTTGGCTGCTTCCATTGGAATTGTTGCATTCTCAGGTTTTGCGCTGGTGTTTTTCTTTGCGGAACGGTATTTCTTTGGACTTACTTCACTTGTAATGGTTGGTATTCTAACAGGATTTTTGTTTTTTAATCTTTCAACCAGGAACAGGATCTTTATGGGAGATACCGGTTCCATGCTGATCGGTTTTATGGTTGGTGTCATGTCGATTCGTTTTCTTGCTTTGGACACCGCCTCATTAAACAGGTTACCTTTTAATGCTGTTGATGTACCAATCGTTTTAATTTCGTTTATTATCATTCCCTTATTTGATACAGCCCGCGTGTTTACAATTCGGATATTGAATGGGAGAAGCCCTTTTTCTGCAGACAGAAATCATTTGCACCATGTATTGATTGATGCTTATAAGATCTCTCACCGCAAAGCGAGTTTTTACATTGCCTCTGTAAATGTTGCTTGTGTCCTGGCCTTCTCTTTGTTATTGAAATTGACAAACACTTATGTTGCTTCTACAATCATTGTGTTGTTTGTCGGATTGGGTGTTTTCTTCCTTTATAAGATTAAACCCATGGCTGTGAAAAGAAAAGTCCTGTCAAGAGCCATTAAAAAAAGACATCAAAAGAAATTGAAGCAGCAAAAGAAATTGAAACAGCAAGGTAGCACGCGTACCTTGATCAGGCGCGTTTATTCATCCAAAGGGTATTTGCCGAAGTAATTTTATATATTTGTAATGAATTTCTATAATCTTACAAGGATGCGGAAAATTAGCATTCCCTTAATTCTATTCGCCTTTATTCTAGCCATGTTAGGAGTATCATGCAGAACAGCTGAAAAAGTGGTATACTTCCAAGGTTCGGAAAATGACAGTTTACAGGTTTCTGCTGCAAGCTTCACCCCTGTTTTTAAAGTAGATGATTTTCTATCAATCGTGATTACCGCAGAGGATTTGGAATCTGCTCAAATTTATAATTTACCCGCAACTGTTTCATCGAATCAAGGTTACACAATTGGAAATCCTGCACAGTATGGATACCTGGTAAATGCTAACGGAGAAATTTCGTTACCTATTTTAGGAACACTACATGTTGCGGGTAAAAGCCGAATGGATGTAGAAACAGAAATTAAAACCTTACTGGAAGGACAGCTTAAAAGTCCCACAGTTCAAATCCAAATTTTAAACTTTAAAGTGACCGTTCTTGGTGATGTAAAATCGCCCGGAACATTCAAAATTCCTAACGAAAGAATTACCGTGCTTGAAGCTATTGGGCTTGCAGGTGACTTAAGAATGTCAGCAAAACGAGAGAATATTAAAGTAATCAGGGATTCCAGTGGCGTTAAAAAGGAGTATGCGATCAATCTCACTACGAAAGATGTCTTCCGATCACCTGCATATTATCTGCAACAGAATGATCTGGTATATGTACAACCGAATGCTGCAGCTCGATCGGAAGGTACATTTTGGAAAACTACCGGACCAATCTTTATTTCTATTACTTCTCTAATAGTAACTACGATTGCAATTATTGCCAAATAAATGAACCAGGAAGAAGTATTATATAAAACTCGTGAAAACGAAGAGAGCTCAATCTCTTTGAGGGATTTATTGGATAAATACCTCGTTTATTGGCGCTGGCTTCTTGCTTCAATCATTCTCCTATTGTTTTTGGGATGGGTTTATGCCAGGTATCAAACTCCCAGTTATGAAAGTGCCGCAACTGTTCTAATTGAACAGGAAAATAATCCTGGTGTGGCATCCGAAGAAATCGGGATGCTTAAAGACCTTGGCTTGGCGAGCGGAGGAGGTGTACTTGAAGATGAGATCGAGTTATATCAATCACGCTCCCTGATGGAACGGGTAGTCCGGGATTTGCAATTACATTGGAAGTACCAGATTGTAGGAACCAGAACAGGATTAGTACGTTCAGAATTATATGATGCCAATCCAATCAGGATTCGTGCTGTTGAAGCAGACAGTTTATATTATGACCAGCATTATGAGTTTGAAATTACATTGAGCTCCGGAAATGAATACACGATTACTTCAGGTAAGGAATTAGTAGGAAACCAGTATAAGTATGGCGCCATCCTTCAATTACCGATTGGAAAAATAATCCTGGAGAAAACCAATGAATTTAAGAAAAACTGGATAGGAAAACGAATTCTTATAAACGTTGCACCGGTTTCTGAGGTTGCTACGAATATCCGTAACAACCTGTCTGTTGAACCGGCAAGTAAAGAAGCCAATATCCTTGTTCTTAAAATAAAAGGAAATAACATTGAGAAAAATAATGCCATCCTGAACAAAATCATAGCGGTTCACCAGGAAAATGCTGTAAACAGTAAAAATGAAGTGGTAAAGAATACCACGGCATTCATTAATGACCGGATGAAATTCATTGCCGCTGAGCTTACTGATGTCGAAAAGAAAGGAGAAGATTATAAATCCGAACATCATTTGGTAGATGTAACAACCGATGCGGCTACGTATCTTACAAAAGAGAGTGATATAGAGAAGAAAGTGGTAGAAGCAAGCATCGAAATGAGTCTTGCGGATTTCATGAATGAAGTAATTTCCGAGCAAAACGGATATGAACAGCTATTACCGGCTAACCTTGGATTTAAGGACCCTTCAGTTGGAGAAATGACCACGCAATACAATACATTGGTCCTGGAGCGAAACCGTTTGCGTGAAACAAGTGGAAGCAAACATCCGGGAGTTGCCCGTATCGAATCACAATTATCAAGTTTACGCACGTCTTTGGAAAATAGTTTACGGAACATGCGAAATTCTTCACAAATGGAATTAAAGAAATTGAAGAGTGAAGAGCAGATTTATCAATCCAAAATTTCGTCCATTCCTCAATTTGAAAGAGAGTACCGTGATATCTTCCGCCAGCAACAGATTAAAGAAAGTTTGTACCTTTTCCTCTTGCAGAAACGGGAACAGAATGAGATTTCCCTGGCTGCAACCGTTGCAAACTCTCGTGTAATTGATGCTGCTTACAGTACAGGAATTCCTGTTGCGCCAAAAAAATCGTTGATTTACCTGATTTCTTTCTTACTTGGAATCATAATTCCAGTTGGGATTATCTATCTGCGCACTTTATTAAACAATAAGATTGTTTCACGTACTGACCTGGAAAATTCAGGACTGACAGTTGTTGGTGTAATTCCGGAAGAAAAAGACAAGGAGAAATTAATGGTACTGAGCCATCCGCAATCCAGTATTTCAGAAGCATTTAGGGTATTGCGAACCAACCTTTCATTTGTAAGCTCATCTGAACATGAGAGATGCAAAGTGATCAGTATAACATCCAGTTTAAGTGGAGAAGGAAAATCCTTAACTTCAGTAAACATGGCTTTTATGTTTGCAGCCGCAGGTAAAAAGGTACTCTTAATGGGGCTGGATTTGAGAAAGCCACGTATCCAGGACATTCTGGAGCTTAAAAAAATACCGGGTTTGTCAAATTATTTGGCGAATCAGGAATTGAAGGCAGAAGATATTATAATCAACCGTGAATTTCATGGTCATTCTATCAGTATTATTCAAGCCGGAGACATTCCACCAAATCCCAGCGAGTTACTAATGAGCCACCGATTGGATGAATTGATTGAGGATTTACGTAAGGAATTTGATTATATCATTTTAGATAACGCTCCTGTTGGTTTGGTAATTGATGCAGTTAACACCAACCGTTTTACTGATGTAACACTTTATATTATTCGTTCAGGAATGATCGACAAACGTTATCAAAACCATATCCTCGAGCTAAAAAACCAAGGAAAACTAAAGAATCTTTATATCATGATGAATGCTGTGAA
This sequence comes from uncultured Fluviicola sp., assembly GCA_966212075.1. Taxonomy (GTDB): domain Bacteria; phylum Bacteroidota; class Bacteroidia; order Flavobacteriales_D; family Crocinitomicaceae; genus Fluviicola. Next base: position 123,124 of record CBIHOM010000003.1, on the reverse strand, counting down.
GAATAACGTGAGCGGAGGATATTCTTACTCTTATGGTTATGGAGAAAATACAGGGAAAAAATCCTGGTGGAAGCGTTTGTTTGGTATCTCAAAATAAGACCAAATTATTATTTCTCCTTCGGAAGCACAAAATACTTTACTTTCAACCGGTCGTAATCTGCCATAAAATAAACCTTTAGCAAGGCGGTGTAATAATTGTAAGGTTTATGTTGCAAAAGAGCTTTGTCCCGTTTATAGACGCTTTTGTCTTCAAACACCCCGTCTGGCCCACGTTTATAGATTCTCATCAGGGAATCATTCTGTAGAATACTGGAATCCTTCAATTCCAAAGGATACTCTGTCGGCGGCAGTATAATCGGTTGGGAAGTATGCATAAAATTTGCTTCGTTCTTAGCTTCCGGCATCCGAAAATCCCCCAGTAATTTTACCAATTGTCCGTGTACATTGTTAGAAAAACCGTTATTCAGCCTATTCACTTTAGTTCCAAACATGTTCAACATGCCTTCCTTCATACTCTCTTTAAAGCTGAAGTTTTCACGATCAAAAAGCATGGTTTGCAGGTTGCTTTTCCAAAAAGTTGAATCGTTATACGAAACAGGCATTTTAGGTACAATATCTTCCGGATTATGTAGTAAAAAGCTAAACCCGGGATCAGCAAAACGTTTTTGATACTCCTGTGCAAAAGCTTTATTTCCGATCATTGGATTGGCAAAAGCATAAACCTTAAAATTGTTCCTCGGATTCAGTTTGGTCTTTGGCAGGAAATACAGCCAGGTTCTAGTTATCTGAGCCAAAGCCCCACCTTGCGAATGCCCTGTGATATAAATCGTATAGATTCCTTGTTTGTTCAGGTGTTGGATCTGTTTCAAAATATCATCCGCACAATACGACAAACCCAAAATATACCCGGCATGAACAGCAGCATTTTGATCTTCCGCACAGGTGTAAGCAAAAACTGTTTCTCCCTTAAAAATACTGTCTTTTGCTGGTACCAGGGAGGAATACATGTTCTCAAGCCAACTGGATTTTTTATTTGTAGAGCCTCTGAAATTCAACACTGCCTTCGTCTTGGATTGATTGACATACACCTGAAACAGATTGTCCATCCCGTAAGCCGGAGAAGTGTAAATACGGACATACTCCATTGGAATGATCGTTTCATCCGATCCTTCCAAATCCAAATAGGTAAAAGAATTGCAGATTTGAATCAGATCACGAGCCTCTTTGGCATCAAATCCAGCCGAATGTTGCGCATTAGAACTCAGACACAACAAGGTAAAGCCAATAATTAAATATTTTTTCATGGAGAGTTGGAGTATTTGGTTCTACCCGGATAAGGCAAAAATTGTTCCATGGTTACACTGCCAAGGGGATTAATCCCCTTGAACGTGCGCATACGCACGCGTGGATTATTTCAATTTTTCATTATTCTTATGTCTGGTGGCATCCCTCCCTGTTTTCTTCGCCAGATTTTTCTCTAATGCTTCCTCCAGGTCTACCCCGGTTTGATTCGCCAGACAAATCAATACGAAAAGTACATCAGCCAGTTCGTCCCCTAAGTCTTTGTCCTTATCACTTTCCTTTTCGCTTTGCTCACCATATCTGCGGGCTATGATACGGGCCACCTCGCCCACTTCTTCTGTGAGCATAGCCATATTGGTCAATTCATTAAAATAGCGGACTCCCACTTCCTTGATCCATTGATCCACTTTCTTTTGTGCTTCTGAAATTTCCATCACTCTCTGTTTTTTGAATCGATGATAATTGTAACCGGCCCGTCGTTTAGTAAATTCACTTTCATATTTGCTCCAAATGATCCCGATCGAACCTCTTTCCCCAATGCGATTTGTGCTTTTTGAATAAAGAATTCATATAATGGGATTGCCTGTTCGGGTCTCGCAGCTGCAATAAAACTTGGCCTGTTTCCTTTTTTCGTGGATGCATGAAGTGTAAATTGGCTTATAACAAGCAAATCTCCCTGAATATCCTGAAGTGAACAATTCATTTTTCCTTCCGCATCTGAGAAAATTCGCATTTGGATGGTTTTCTGGACCAACCAATCCACATCTTCTTCCGAATCAGCTTGCTCAATACCCAAAAGAATTAATAAACCTTTTCCGATCTCACCGATGATTTCATTTTCTACCGTTACACTTGCATGGGAAACCCGTTGAATGACTAGTCTCATGCTCAAATATAGGCATTGTACGTAAACTTTGAGATTTTGCAAATTAGTATCATTCCAATATTGCAATATAGCAATGTTGGAATATCGGAACATTGGTATATTCCGATTTGTAATCTTCCTATTCTAAACCACGCTTATTCCTGCGATGCACATCTTCGTCATCACCGGTCATTAACTGTAAATAGGTAAAATAACGGCTTTCATAGATCTCCCCGTTTTTAACCGCCTCCTTCACCGCGCAGGCAGGCTCATTTAAATGCTGGCAATTATGAAACTTACACTGTCCAATCAATTCGCGCATTTCAGGAAAATAATGAGAGATTACTTCTTTATCCAAGTCTACAATTCCAAATGCCCTAATCCCGGGAGTATCAATAATAAATCCACCGGATTGCAAGGGATGCATTTCTGCAAAAGTTGTGGTATGCTGGCCCTGATGATGGGCAGATGAAATTTCCCCAATTCTCAAATCCAGGTTTGGATCCAGTGCATTGACCAAAGTGCTCTTTCCGGTTCCGGAATGTCCGGCAATCATGACTTGCTGACCATTGATCTCTTCTCTCAGGAATTCAATATCTTTATCATTCGTGGCTGAAATGGCATGACACGGATAACCAACTGATTCATACATAAACATAATTGCTTTCAAATCAAGCAACCCCTCATCATCCAACAAATCGACCTTATTAAAAATCAGGGTTGTGGGAATACGAAATGATTCGGCAGCAACCAGGAAGCGGTCAATAAAAACAAAATGAGTTTCAGGATACCTCAATGTAACCATCAGATAGGCACGATCCACGTTCGCAGCTAAAATGTGCATCTGCTTACTCAGGTTCGTACTTTTTCGTACGATGTAATTTTCGCGTATTTCATAATCTATGATCACACGCTTCCCTTCCTCATCGCTCTTCGGATCCAGGATGACCACATCACCAACTGCAATTGGGTTGGTTGTTTTCAAACCTTCCAGCTTCAACCTCCCTCTGATGCGGCATTCCACCACCTCTCCATCCGGCATCAAGACCTGATACCATTTGCCGGTTGATTTTAAAACTCTTCCACGAAGATCACTCATAGAACAAAATTACCGAATAGGTATATTAAAAACTATTATTTTGAAATCATTACCGTTATATTTTTCAAATAGTTTTGATATCCGTTTTGGTCAAACCAACGTTAATCCAATCCCAATCGTTATCTTCGTAGCCAAAGTTTTTAGTATGTCGATTGAAGTAAAAAACCTTTCCAAATATTACGGTGAACAAGCAGCAGTAAACGATATTACTTTTTCTGTCGGGAAAGGTGAGATCATTGGCTTTCTTGGACCAAACGGAGCTGGTAAATCAACAACTATGAAAATGATCACCGGTTTTATTCCTGCAACTCAGGGTGAAATCCGTGTTTGCGGAATTCCGGTTTCAGTGGATTCCATTGAAACAAGAAAACGCATTGGCTATCTTCCGGAGAATAATCCTTTGTACCTCGATATGTATGTGAAGGAATACCTGGAATTTGTCGGAAAAATTTACAAGGTAAAAAACCTGGAAGAACGCGTTAAGGAAATGATCAAGTTAGTTGGTCTTGAAGTAGAACAAAACAAAAAGATCGGAATGCTTTCAAAAGGGTATCGTCAACGTGTAGGTCTTGCACAGGCAATCATTCACAACCCGGATGTACTGATCCTGGACGAGCCTACTTCAGGTTTGGACCCGAACCAATTGGTTGAGATCCGTGAACTGATCAGACGAATCGGGAAAGAAAAGACCGTTATGCTTTCTACCCACATTTTACAGGAAGTAGAAGCAATTTGCGACCGCGTTGTCATTATTCGTCAAGGAAAATTGGTTGCTGATAACCTGGCTTCAAACTTGCAGGTTGAAACAGACACACAAGTGGTGTATGCAGAATTTGACGGAACAGTTGCGAAAAGTTTGCTTCAAAAGATTCCGGGCGTTTCCAAAATCGAACGTGTTTCCGATTCCAAGTACCTGATCGAAAGCCAATCTCTGGAAGATTTACGTAAAATAGTAGCTCAATTCGCACAGAAAAACAACTTACTTGTTCTGACATTGAGAACTGAAGAAAAATCACTGGAAGAAGTCTTCAAATCATTGACGAAATAAACTATTTTGAGAAAAGTTTAAATTCATAGAAAAGGGCTTCGTTTGAAGCCCTTTGTCATTTCTCTTTTCAATCCTGTTCTCCATTCGGAGCTAAGAATTTATAAAGTACTCCTGCAATAATGGCCCCGACTAAAGGTGCTACCCAAAACAACCACAATTGTTCCAGTGCCCAGCCCTGAACAAAAATTGCCTGACTCGTGCTTCTTGCAGGATTCACAGATGTATTGGTAACGGGAATACTTATTAAATGGATTAAAGTTAATCCCAAACCAATTGCAACTCCTGCAAACCCGGCAGATGCATTTTTGTGCGTTGCTCCCAAAATAATGATCAGGAACATAAACGTCATCGCGGCCTCTATAACCAAAGCTGATTGCATATTATACTTATCAGGAGAATGTTCCCCAAACCCATTTGCAGCGAATCCTCCCAATTCAAATCCCGGCTTCCCACTTGCAATCAAATACAAAATCCCGGCCCCGGCAATTCCTCCCAACACTTGCGAAGTAATATAGGGAAGTACATTTTTCCCTTCAAATCTGCCTCCAACCCATAAGCCTACTGTAACCGCAGGGTTCAAATGACAGCCCGAAATATGCCCGATTGCATAAGCCATTGTCAAAACCGTTAACCCAAAAGCAATAGAAACCCCAACAAACCCGATTCCGAGTTCAGGATACCCTGCTGCCAGAACAGCACTTCCGCAACCTCCCAGTACCAACCAGAAGGTCCCAATAAATTCAGCAAGTAACTTTTTCATAAATAGTGAATCTAGTTAAATCATACTCCAACCTGGAATAGGTAGAACTAAATATAAACTTTTTACCCAGAAAAACAACTGAAAATACTTTTGTACCAACTGTAAGCTACAAAATCAATTGAGCTAATTGATGGGAATAACATGTTCCTCTTTTTCTCCTAAAATGCGTTTTGCCGAGTAATGCATCACGTAAATCAATGGTGTGAGACATACAGCAATGAGTAATTTCGTCAAGTAGCCGGTTATTGCGAGAACAAGTACCATTTTTAAAGGATAAGCGCCCGAAAGGTATAAGCCGATGATCGCAACAATAAATGAATCTACTAATTGGGAAACAACTGTTGATCCAGTACTTCGAAGCCAGATCATTTTTCCTTTGGTGAGTTTATTGAAGAAATGAAAAAGCTGGACATCCAATAATTGTGACACAATAAATGCGGTGATGCTTCCCACCATAATCCACAGGGAACCTCCGAAAGCCTTGGTAAATTCCTTATCTGACAACCACGAACCTTTGGCCGTTGGGAGCTGAACGGCACAGTAAACAATGATAAAACAAAAAGCAATTAAACCGGTCGTGATCCAGCTGAGCCTGCGGACTGCTTGTTTCCCGAAATATTCATTCATGACATCTGTAAGCAAAAAAACAACCGGCCATGGGACAATTCCTGCAATCATCGGCGCCAAATAAGGTCCCATGTAAACCAATTTTGCCGAAATCAATTCGGCAACAATCGCACTGGTGATGAAAATTCCTGCCATCACCATAAACGCTATTTCTTTTCGTGTTTGAAGCATGGTCGAAGATAGTATATTTTGATGCTTTATCTTACTCATTCAACAAAACTTCACCCTAAATCCCTATTTTTGCGCAATAAATAAAGCAACCCCGGCTATAAACGTTGGGATATTAAAAAAGAAAGACACATGAAAAAGAATGTCATTGAAGAATTAAGATGGAGGGGAATGGTGCAGGATATCATGCCCGGTTTGGAAGAACAACTGCTTAAGGAAATGACATCCGGTTATGTGGGCTTTGACCCGACATCCGATTCTTTGCACGTCGGAAATTTGCTTCCGATCATGTTATTGAAACATTTCCAGTTGGCCGGACACAAACCATATGCATTGGTTGGGGGAGCGACAGGAATGGTAGGAGATCCTTCCGGGAAATCTGCGGAACGCAACCTATTGGACGAAAAAACACTGAATCACAATGTAGCTTCTGTTCAGAATCAGTTACGCAAGTTCCTGGAATTTGAAGAAGGAGAAAACAAAGCGGAATTGGTAAATAATTACGACTGGATGAGGCATTTCTCATTCCTGGAGTTTATCCGTGATGTAGGAAAACACATCACAGTAAACTATATGAGTGCAAAAGATTCAGTGAAAAAACGTATTGAAACAGGAATTTCATTTACCGAATTCTCTTACCAGTTGATCCAGGGATACGATTTCCTGCATTTATACAGAACAAATAACGTAAAAGTTCAATTCGGAGGATCTGATCAGTGGGGAAATATCACTACAGGAACAGAACTGGTACGTCGTATTGCAGGAGGAGAAGCTTATGCTTTTACGTGCCCTTTATTAACGAAAGCTGACGGAGGAAAATTCGGAAAGACGGAATCCGGAACAGTTTGGTTGGACCCGGAAAAAACAAGCCCGTATGCGTTCTACCAATTTTGGTTAAATGCTTCAGACGAAGATGCCGCTAAGCTGATTCGCTTCTATACCTTAATGACCAAAGAAGAAATTGAAGCAATCGAAAAAGAGCACAGCGAAGCACCTCATCTGCGCGCCCTGCAAAAAGCAATTGCAGAAGAAGTAACCATCCGTGTTCATGGAAAAGAAGCATTGGATATGGCAATTGCTGCTTCCAATATTTTGTTTGGGAAATCAACTTCGGAAGATTTGAAAAAATTGTCAAATGATACCTTCCTAAGCATCTTTGATGGAGTTCCAATGGCAACAATTAAACGTTCCGAATTAACCGAAGGAATTAGTATTGTTGACCTATTATCCGGTAAAACCGGTTTTTTGCCATCAAACGGAGAAGCAAAACGCGAATTAAAGGCCAATGCTATTTCTCTAAATAAAGAGAAAGTCGGTGAAGGAACTTTAGTTGGTCCAAGTGACCTTATTAATGAAAAATTTATCCTTTTAGGTAAAGGAAAAAAGAATAATTACATTGTAATTGTTGAATAATTAAATCGATTCAAAAAGTAAGGGGCGCGATTAATCGCGCCCTTACTTTTATACTATATATCCTCTTATCTGGGTCTGCTTCCCAGCGTCTTCTGAAAAAATTCTTCCGTCTTTTCACTGGATTTTAAGATCTTGTCAAACATTTCATCTGTTCGTTTTTTGTTCTTTTCCAGTACCTCAAAATTGTGCTCGGCATTCTTTTCTTTGAATTCCTTTTCTTTTTCCAGGTTTTCCTGAATCGTGTGATAATGACCTTCATAATAATCTTCTAAGCGCAACAACTCTGCCCGATCCGAACTAAATGTTCTCAGATCAGATTCTATCAATGTCAGCGTCTGATAGTTTAAAGAGTTCAGGTACTTATTCATTTCAAGAAACTTGTAATTCGGATTTTTCTTTGAATAGCTCTTCAATCCGATTAAACCCCGTTTAATCAGTTTCTCCAAGACTTTATACTCTTTACTGATTTCAACAGGATACATCAGGGAATCATAGGTTTCTTTGTGAAAACGGTACAAACTTGTCAATCCGTCTGCGATTTGGGAATCATATAGAATAATGGAGTCGCTGTAATAAATCGGTGCTGAATTCAGAATTTGAAGATTGGTATAACTCATCTCATAAGCAACTTTTAACGATCCGAAACGATTTTCATACGTTTTGTCCTGGTGAGCCAATGCATTCCAGTTCTTTCGTAAGCTGTCGATGCGCATAATGGAATAAAACAAACTGTCCTTCCATTTACCGAATGGTTGCGGGACCAGAGTAGAATCAAAATTCACCGGGGTGGAATAGCTGCCGGATTCCAATGCCAGTTTTCCCATTTTTTCTCTTATTGAAGTCAGTTCTTTTAAAATACGTGATTTCTCTTTTCCCAATTGCGTTACATTCTTCTTCTGTTCGGAAAGCACTTTCTTCACCATACTGTTGGCAGCTTTGTCCGTAGTTTTAAAAATCTTGGTTTCATTAGAGATAATCCGTTTGCTAATTGAATAAGCTGTTTTGTTGATCTTCTTCGCAGCTTTACTATAAATGGCAACACTATCGTTAATATCTCTCAGGTTCGGAAAATCCTCATGCAATTGGTCTTTTTCTATTATTTCAAATGATTTTCTGAACTTGTCATTTAAATGCAAACCCAAATAATTAAAATGGTGTACCGCCATGGAACTGTAATTTGCAGGATTGAACTTCAATCCGTCTTTAGCAACCTTAATCCATTTATCGTTCAGGTTCATTGAACTGTATTCCGAAACATATGTCTCAAAATCTACCGTTTTTCCATTTGAACGCTCAAGAATGGAATCCCAATCTTTAGTCCTTCTGGTAAAATCTTCCATAGAAATTGGATGCACTCTCAATTGAAATTCCGATTGTGAAGGTAAATGGGACTGCACAAAAAGATCCGGATCTACCATAAAGTTCTCCAGAGACGGATAACGAACAAAACCAATGTCCGACTTATAGGAACCACGCTTTTTTTCTGCTTTTTCGGCATCCTTCTTATCCTTTTTGTCCCACTTAAACTGCTTGATTTTCTTACGTTTTTCGGTCTTAATTGCAGCCAGTTTTTTCTGTCTTTTTAAAGTGATCTTTTCTTTTTTCAATAAATCTTCCTTGTACTTCGGAATGCGGCCAATGTATCCTGCATCCCATGTAGGATCACACAAGAACCAATTACGATCGACCTTAAAAGCAACCCATTCGTGATCCGAACTTGCAATCAAAGGAATGGAATCCGATAAAAATTGGGCTGTATATCCTTCTACTGTGGTAGCATCAATTCCTGCATTTTTCAATAATTCCACAGTCAATGCGCTATATCCCTGGCAAACTGTATTTTTAGCTTTCAACACAGCTCCGGCTGATTTGTATTCCAACGGTTTTCCATTTTCAATCGCCTTATAGTCATAAGCGATATTGTGAGTTACCCATTGATATATGTGAGCCGCTTTCGTACTGTCATCTCCCAGATTTTTAGTAAGGTAGTTACTTAACGTTTTGGTAGTTTTTTGAGCTTCTTTAGGAACTTTTAGAAATTCGATTTTTTCTTGAGCGGACAAAACACTCCCCACAAAAAAGGTGATTATCAGGCAGTAAAATTTCATTTTCAAAGATTTGATTTTATTCTTTCGTGCAAAGGTATTCCTTTTTTACAACTAAAGAGTTAAATCAGAACAATATGCCTTTAAAACCTATATCACCGGCTCGATTTCGAAAACAGTTCTTCCGGATACCGAATATCAACCAAAGACAAACCTTTGGCCGGTACCGATAATTTAGCTTCTCCCCTGTCTTTGGATTCGATTATCCGGAGCAGATCCTGTTGATCCAGGTTCCCATAACCAACTTCAAGTAAAGTACCCACCACTGCCCGGACCATATTCCTCAGAAAACGATCTGCTTTTATTTCAAAATACCAGGTATCTGCTGTCAATTGATTCCATTTTGCTTCCGAAACCGTACATATGTTGGTTTTCACATCCGTATGCAATTTCGAGAACGAAGTAAAATCCTGCTTTCCCATTAAGGTCTGCGCAGCACGATTCATGGCGGCAAAATCAATCTCCGGGACCAGGTAATAACTATCCAATAAGAATGGATCTTTCTTTTGATGGATAGCGTAATGATAAGTCCGAGATGTTGCAGAAAACCGTGCATGAAATTCATCTGAAACTGCCTGAGCGGAAAAAACCGCAATGTCATCCGGGAGCATTTTGTTCAGCTTATAAATTAGCTGATCCGTATTCAATTCTTTATTCACATCAACATGCAATACATAATAAGAAGCATGGACCCCTGTATCCGTCCGACCGCAACCAACAACAGAAACCGGGTTGTTTCCCATCAATTGGGACAACCTTTTTTCTATTTCTTCCTGAACGGAAGAAGCATTCGGTTGAATTTGCCAACCGTGGTAATTCGTTCCGCGATAAGCAATTTCCAGAGCATATCGAAATGTCATGCCGTAAAGTTAATCAATTCGTTTGCTTCATGGATGATATCGGCATCGCTTCTGATTCTTAACATTAAAATAATCCACCTTGGATTAATTAATTATTTCGTAACACAGCAGTAATTATTAAGGAAAGTTACAAAGATACTTTTGCTCAAACTTTAACAAGGAGCACAATGCAAATGAGTAAGGGACAAACCATACTTTTAGTGGATGACGAGAAAGATATTCTGGAATTCTTACAGTATAATCTGGAGCGGGAAGGATATAAAGTATTTGTTGCCAATGACGGGCTTGAAGGAGTCGAAATGGCACAAAAAGTTTCTCCCGATCTGATCCTGATGGATGTAATGATGCCACGAATGGATGGGATTGAAGCATGCCAAACAATTCGGCAAGACCTTCAGTTGAATTCGCCTTTAATCGCCTTCCTGACTTCACGAGCTGAGGATTATTCACAAGTTGCCGGTTTTGAAGCCGGGGCGGACGATTATATCACCAAACCGATCCGACCGCGCTTACTGGTCTCAAAAGTGGAAGCATTATTACGAAGAGCCGGACGTATGAATGGTGGTGAAGCGGAAATCAAAACATCATCCATCACTGTTAACCGCGAGAAATTCCTGGTATTCATGAACGATGAAGAAATTCAATTGCCTAAAAAGGAATTTGAACTGATCGAACTGCTTGCTTCAAGGCCCGGAAAAGTATTTACACGGGAACAAATCCTGACAACTGTTTGGGGTGATGAAACCATTGTCGGCGAGCGTACAATTGATGTTCACATCCGAAAATTAAGAGAGAAACTAGGAGAATCGTATATTCGTACCATTAAAGGTGTTGGTTATACATTTTCTGAAAAGTGAAGAAATTAAATCCGTTTACCATTGTTCTTTTAGGAAGTGCCATCGTTGCAGCCTGTTTAGCGCTCATTCTGATCGTTGTCAACTTCCTTTACCCGATACCGGCAGGTGTATTTGTATCTGTTATTTTACTTGGGGCATTGGGTACTTTTATCACTTTTTACTTCCTTTTCAGACGTTTCATCTACAACCGTTTACGTATTCTTTACCGTTCCATCCGAAAGGGAAAATTAACTCCGGATGAAAAGTTGTACATCAATATGTCGGAGGATATTATCGGGAATGCAGAAACAGATTCAAAAAAATGGAGCGAACAACGTACCTCCGAAATCACGCAGCTCCAGGAACAGGATAAATTCAGACGGGAATTCATCGGAAACCTGGCGCATGAATTAAAAACTCCCGTTTTTTCCATTCAGGGCTATGTGTTGACCCTGTTGGAGGGAGGTTTGGAAGATGAACGGGTCAACCGGATGTTCCTGGAACGTGCTTCCAAAGCGATTGACCGCATGACCAATATCCTGAATGATCTGGACGAACTCACCAAACTGGAAGTAAACGACCTGAAAATGGATTTGCGTCCCTTCGACCTCAAAGAATTGGCCAAAGAAGTGATGGACAGTTTGGAACTGCGTGCCCAGGAAAAACACATCAAACTACGCTTTGCAAAAGAATACCATAAGGAAATCATGGTTCGCGCCGACAGAGGAAAAATTGCACAGGTATTAACCAACCTGGTAAGCAACTCCATATCCTATGGGAATGAGAACGGGGAAACACAGATTCGTTTTTACGAAGTGGACGACTTGGTTTCGGTAGAAATTTCGGATAATGGTCCGGGTATCGAGCCACATGAATTACCGCGTTTATTTGAACGTTTTTACCGTGTAGAAAAAAGCAGGAATCGGAATGAGGGTGGTTCGGGGCTCGGACTTTCCATTGTAAAACACATCCTGGATTCTCACAATCAAACGATTTCCGTCCGAAGCACCATCGGTGTCGGGAGTACATTTACATTCTCTCTGGATAAGTTTGAAGGAACGTCATCTACTTTGGTTACTTCGAGAGGAATCACCATCAAATAAATACCCGTTGCAGGTTTCTAATTGCGAATGAGGTTCCCCGGAGAAGCATAACTTCAACCGTTTTTCATAAAGCGAAATACGGATAGACATGTGTCTATTTGACCAGTTATGATAAGGAATCCAAATACTCTTGTTCTAACTGCCCAGGTGTTGGAATCAATATTGCGTTCTTGTTCAGGAACTGTAAATCCATTAAGGTCGAATACCCGTTTCGGGAAATGATCGTTTCAGCAGAAGCAATGGCCAGATCTGCCGTTTTCCAATCGCTGATAATGGTGGTGACATTTTCCGGAACATGCGTATACAATTTAGGAGAAATGAGGGTCAGGTTTTCATTTCCGTATTGTTCCAAAATCTGGTGAAAGAATTGCTCCGAATACGGTTCGGGTCCACTTACAATCCCAACAATTTTACCCGGAACAGCTAAAACTTCCTGTCCTTGAAACCGGGAATAAAAACCAATATAAGATGATAAAGTGACCGGGTTACTTAAAGTTCCTGCGAGACGTTTTTGTTCATCGTCCATGATCCAGATCTCAGAAAACCGGTTCATCCATCTGCGGTGAATCCATTGTGCAAACCAGCCTGCTTTGGGTGGTAAAGAAACCTGATGCGTAATGAATACTGATCTGACGTTATCCGACCGGAAACCATAACAATGGTCCGATACAACCAATGAAATACGATATTTCCTCACAAGATTTTCAGTTTGAATTTGTTCCTTTTTGATCCACCCGGAGAACCGCCAGGCATTCCGTCGCATTTCGGAAGTAAAATTGCCATCACCTTTAAAGCGGAAATGAAATCCTTCAGTCACAATATATGTCGCCGCGATTTCATATGCTGAAAAAACCGCTTTCTGGGCAGAAGTACAGGAAATAAACAATTCATTTCCTTGCCCGGATAATTGTTTTAATAACTGAATCGACCTGGCCACATGTCCGCTTCCCCAATCGAGACAGGAGAACAAAATGCGTTCTTGTGACAATTCAGCCGGAAACATTTGCTATTCGCTTCGTTTCAGGTTGATCGGAGCAGCTTTCGATAGCACATACGGAAAGTTCTCTTCGACATAAGAACTTGGGTCCAAACCGAATTCGTTCTTTTCTGACAGTGCTCTTCCTTTAATAAAGAAATAAGCGTTCATGATCAATTTATGGAACCACGGAAGCTCATTATCGTTCGACAGGAACTTACGGATCACAATAAATTTAAAATCCCCGATGTGATCGCTGTGATGATATTCACAGGCATAGCGTGAACGAATTTCAATCTCTTTATTCTGCACCAGTTCTTCTACAACTTGTTTGAACATCATGTCCAGTTTCGGTTGAATCCGGAACCCTAATTTAAAATCAATTCGGATCAAATCATTCTCATCGTGCTTGGTCACCTTGTATTCTTTCGTATAAGGTTCATCGGTTGTAATTACATGCACAAACCAATAGCGTTCAGCACGTTTCGGTTGTTGCTCCAAGATAGAATAAAAAACTTTCGACTCTACTTCATCGATACGTTCCGCACTTGTAAGATAAACAAGATGCGTTGCGTAGGTTGGGATTTGATCATCAATCGACAACTTTTGCAGGATCGGCAAATAGCTCTTCACTTTCACAAAATCGATGATGCTATTTCTAATAATCTTGCTTTTGAAGATCACGTACATGACGGCAATCAATAAGGATGCAATCATTAAAGTAATATAACCACCTTCCGGGAACTTTTCAATTTGCGCAATTGCAAATCCACCTTCAATGATAAGAAAAATAGCGATCATCGAATACCTGAAAATCGGGTTCCAGTGTTTCCGGGCCATATAGAAGACCAACAGCACGGAAGTACTGATCATCGCCAAAACAATTGATAGCCCGTAAGCTGCTTCCATATTTTCAGACTTCCTGAAAATCCAGACAACTCCCAGGCATCCGAACATCAGGAACCAGTTAATGGAAGGAATGTATAATTGTCCTTTTATATCAGAAGGGAAATTCACTTTTACCCGTGGCCAAAGATTCAATCGTATGGCTTCATTGATCAGTGTAAATGAACCAGATATTAATGCCTGAGATGCAACGATCGCCGCTGCAGTTGCAATAATAATTGCAGGAAGTTTGAATCCTTCCGGAACAATCATATAAAAAGGATTCTCTTCATTAATAAACTGATTGGAATGGTTACTTAACAAAAATGCTCCCTGACCGAAGTAATTCAAGATCAGCATACATTTTACAAAGATCCAGCTCACCCGGATATTTTGTTTTCCACAATGCCCCAGATCAGAATACAATGCCTCCGCTCCGGTAGTACATAGAAACACCGCACCAAGAAGCCAAAACCCTTTCGGATAATGAGTCAGCAAATCATACGCATAGTATGGATTCAGTGCCTTTAAAATGGAGAAATCATTCCACAATGAATACAAACCTACGGAACCAAGCATGAGGAACCAAATCATCATAACCGGGCCAAAAGCACGACCAATAAACTTTGTTCCAAACTGCTGGATAACGAAAATCAGTACAATTACACCTATGACGATCGGAGTAATTGGAATATCCTTCATTGAAGGAATGTAGGAAAGCCCTTCAATTGCCGATGAAACAGAAATGGGTGGTGTTATGATCCCATCTGCCAACAATGCCGCTCCACCGATCATTGCAGGAATTACCAACCACTTGCGTTGTCTGCGGACCAATGTATACAAGGAAAAAATCCCTCCTTCCCCTTTATTATCAGCACGAAGGGTTATGATTACGTATTTGATAGTAGTTTGCAGAGTCAATGTCCAAAATATACAGGACAGAGCTCCAAGGATTAGTTGATCCGTGATTAATTTTCCTCTTTCGATCAAATGACCATGAGCATCTCGAATGGGTTCTGCATTTGTAATTGCTTTTAACACATATAGCGGGGATGTTCCAATATCTCCAAAGATAATTCCCACTGTGATGATCAATCCCGCGAATGAAAGCGCGTGATGATGGCTTTTTGACATAAGGCGTAAAAATTAAAATGTAAAGGTACATATTGGGAAATTCACTTGCTACGATTTGGTGAAAAAACCGCAAAAAACTTTTATAGATTATGTACTTTTGCAGCGATTTATGGGAAAGAATAAACTGAGACGCTTTGCGGAAATGAAATTATGGGACAATGTATTCGAACCGACGTTGGAACCCAATCCGCAGGAAGCATTTCCATTGAAAGGAAAATGGCGGCAAGATTACTTTAAGAACTCCAATCCGATCGTACTTGAATTGGGTTGCGGAAAAGGTGAATATTCTGTCGGGTTGGCAAAACATTACCCGAACAAGAATTTCATCGGGGTGGATATCAAAGGGTCCCGCATGTTCGTGGGCGCAAAAGAAGCATTGGATGAAAACTTAACGAATGTTGCGTTTCTCAGAACCAAAATTGACTTTATTGATTCCTATTTTGAGGCAAATGAAGTTGACGAAATCTGGTTGACATTTTCAGATCCTCAACCGCTTAAACCAAGAAAGCGATTAACCTCGGAGCAATTTATTGCCCGTTACAGACGTATTTTGAAACCGGGTGGGATCATTCATCTAAAAACAGACTCGAGTCTCTTATTCGAATCCACCGAGGAACAAATCAAAGAACACCAATACGAACTGATCGAATCGACCTGGGATTTATATCAATCCATGCCGGCTGATCTGGATCCGACCATTCGCGATATTTTGCACATCAAAACGCATTATGAACAACTGTTTACCGCAAAAGGATCGGTGATTAAGTATTGTTCGTTTAGAGTAAATTAATTAGCAATATAAATTATCAAGGGGATCTGTCTTCTTCAGACAAATCCCCTTGATAATTAATTCATTTATAATTGATAATTCCCTATGCGACTTTCAGTCGTGCCACTTTGCTTTTAGAGAATTGTGCTTTCGCATAGTCCAGGTCCACACGGAACTCTTTTTCATTTTTGGATGGTAATTCGTACATCGCATCTGTAAGGATCGCCTCACAAATAGATCGTAATCCACGTGCACCCAATTTAAATTCGATCGCTTTCTCCACGATAAAATCCAATACATTCGAATCGAAGGTCAAGCGAATGCCATCAATTTCAAATAACCGGATATATTGTTTGATAATTGCGTTTTTCGGTTCTGTGATAATTCGTTTCAGGCTTTTCGCATCCAATGGCTCCAGGTAAGTTAATACCGGGAAACGCCCGATTAATTCCGGGATTAACCCGTAGGATTTAACATCTGTCGGTGTAATGTATTTCAGGAAATTATCTTCATCCACTTTTTCTGTCACCTGGGAACCAAATCCGATCGTTTGTCTGTTCACACGGCTTGCGATGATTCGTTCAATTCCGTCAAAAGCACCACCACAGATAAACAAAATATTTTTGGTGTCGATCGCGATCATTTTTTGTTCCGGGTGTTTTCTTCCCCCTTGTGGTGGAACATTTACTACGGAACCTTCCAATAACTTCAACAAAGCCTGCTGAACTCCTTCACCTGAAACATCACGTGTAATTGACGGATTATCGCTCTTGCGGGCGATTTTATCGATTTCATCGATGAATACAATTCCATGCTGTGCGGCCTGAACATTATAATCCGCGGCCTGTAATAAACGGGAAAGAATACTTTCCACATCTTCTCCTACATATCCTGCTTCCGTTAAAACGGTTGCATCTGCAATACAAAACGGGACATTCAACATTTTTGCAATCGTCTTTGCGAGTAACGTTTTTCCTGTCCCTGTTCTTCCAACTAAGATCACGTTCGATTTTTCAATCTCCACGTCTTCGATCTTCGCCTGATGCAAACGTTTGTAGTGGTTATATACTGCTACAGAAAGTGTTTTTTTCGCGTCATCCTGACCAATCACATATTCATCCAAACGCTCCTTAATGTCTTGTGGTTTCAATACATTTACCGGAGCCCCCTGGCTGGAAGTTTTGGTTGTCTGGTCCTCATCCACAATCATGCGTGCCTGCGCAATACAATGATCACAAATGTGGCCTGATAAGCCTGCTATTAATAAACCTACTTGACTTCGCGGTCTTCCACAAAACGAGCAGGAAGTTTCCTTTTTTGACATATTCTAATTTTAATCGACAAAAAAGTCATCTCGGCTGAGCCAAGATGACTTAGATAATTCTGTGCAAAGTTAGACTATTTTGGGTTGCGAAGCAATATCTCGTCTACCATTCCGTATTCTTTTGCTTCTTCGGCTGTCATCCAGTAATCACGGTCCGAATCAGCCCAAACTTTTTCATACGATTGCTTTGAATGTGTTGCAATGATTTCGTACAATTCTTTCTTCAATTTCTGAATTTCGCGTGCTGTAATTTCGATATCAGAAGCCTGTCCCTGAGCCCCTCCAAGCGGTTGATGGATCATTACGCGAGCGTGTTTCAACGCAGAACGTTTTCCTTCAGCTCCTGCACACATCAATACTGCTCCCATAGATGCCGCCATTCCTGTACAGATCGTTGCAACATCCGGTTTGATGTATTGCATGGTGTCATAAATTCCCAAACCTGCATAAACAGATCCTCCAGGAGAATTTAAATAGATCTGGATATCTTTTTTCGCGTCTACTGATTCCAGGAACAATAATTGCGCATTGATGATATTTGCGACCTGATCGTTGATCCCTGTTCCCAGGAAAATAATACGGTCCATCATTA
Source organism: uncultured Fluviicola sp. (assembly GCA_966212075.1). Lineage (GTDB taxonomy): Bacteria > Bacteroidota > Bacteroidia > Flavobacteriales_D > Crocinitomicaceae > Fluviicola. The sequence continues at coordinate 105,258 of CBIHOM010000003.1, read as the reverse complement.
AACGTGAAAACACGTCCATTTGTGTCATATTCAAATGACGTTCTTCGATAATATACGGTGTTAAAGAAGATTCGATGTAGCTTTCTAAGTGCATGCTTGAAATTCCGACATGCTTTGTTGCGTACTTATTAAATTCGTTTTTGTCGAACATGTTGATAGATTTTTAAGAGTATTAAAATTAATACGATTCGGGTGAATTGATTCTTTTTTTGGCAGAAATTAACGAGAATAATTACAACAATTTGAAGTTCAAAACTTATTCATGAGAAAATTCGATTTCATAGCTGGTATGTTTCCGAATATTCAACACACGCTCGTCATCAAAAATCAGGTACTGGCCTTTGATTCCGGCTAATTTTCCACGAATGACCGGCAACTTGTCAAAACCGACACTTTTCACTTTTATCGGGTACTTTTCCACCGGATAATTCAGGGAAATAATGGTATCATCCATGCTCACAAAGTCACGCATATCGAAAGGCAGTAAATCTTCCACTCTTCCCTTTTCATCCAACAGATCCAATTCGTGATTGATCTCATTTCTAAGCATGCGTTGCCAATTTGTTTTGTCAGTCATGTAGGATTTCAAAGCCACTTCAATAATCCCGGCTTCGTACCTGTTAGTTGTTTCCGCTAAAATAATCGCGTGAGATGCTCCCTGATCGATCCAACGTGTCAGTGTCTGCTCAGCACGGGTAACTCCGACCTTAATACTGTCCGAAGCAGCCAAATAAACAATATGCGGCTGATTATGGTGTTTGTGTTCCCAATCAATATCCCTTCCTTCACCTAAATGTGCCCGACATAATTCGGGATTAATAATACACGGTGAGGCTTGCGGTGCAGATTGGAAACAACTGAAACAAAATCCTTGTCCAAATGAATTTTTGGTTTGCTTCCCACAATTAGAACAAATAATTTTTCCGGTCCAGTTCAATTCAATTTCTTTCCCAATCAGGTCATTCATCCTGATCAGCGGTTCATTATTTAAAACGAGTTGATATTGAATTGGTTCCTCAAAAGAAACCCGCATTTTATCCAGTAATCCTTTCATATTCTTTTGGATTTTAAGACTTCAAGATCTTAGGATTTTGGCTCGAATTGACTTCATTTTGAGTCACGTAGTTTTAATATCCTGATATCCTAAAGTCTTGATGTCTTAATCTTGTATACTTTCCAATTCTTCTGTTGCTTCCATCCACAAATCCGAATAGTAATCCAATTTGGATTTCACTTCTTCAAATGCTTTCAAAACAGGTGTTGTTTTCGCAGAATCTGAAAAATCCATTGTTGCCAGTTGATCTTCCAGTATTTTCACTTCCTTTTCCAGTTCCTGAACACGTTCTTCGTGTTGTTTCACTTTATTCTGAAGCTGGTTTTTCCTGCGTTTCAGTTCTTTGCGTTCTTCATTCGATTGGGCCTTTGTATTCGTTTCTTCCACTACTTTCTGAACAGGTTTGTTTTCAGTTTTGGTTGAGGTAGAAGCAGGTTCCAAAGACAATTTCCGTTGAAGGTATTCATACACTCCAAAGTGATGGATCTTCAAGGTTTGATTTTCAATGTCCCAAATCCGGTTCGTTAATCCGTCCAGGAATTCCCTATCGTGAGATACGATCAGGAAAGTTCCTTCGTATTGCAACAAGGCTTTTTTCAATACTTGCTTGCTCTGGATGTCCAAGTGGTTTGTCGGCTCATCCAGGATCAAAACATTGGATGGACTTAAAAGCAATTGACACAAAGCTAAGCGGGTGCGTTCTCCTCCAGACAAAACACCTACTTTCTTATCGATATCTTCACCGGAAAATAAGAATGCTCCCAGAATTGAACGCAAATCTTTTCGAACTTCGCCGGACGCGACCAGGTCAACCGTTTCAAAAACGCTTAAATTCTTATTCAAACGTTCTGCCTGGTCCTGTGCGAAATAGGTAATCTTTACGTTGTGGCCGTACTCAACTTTTCCTTCAAAATCAATCTCTTTGGTCAAACATTTAAACAAGGTTGATTTACCCACTCCGTTCGGTCCGAGCAACGCGATTTTTTCTCCTCTTCCAACTGTGATGGAAATATCCTTAAACAAAGTCTTCGTTCCATAGCTTTTCCCCAAGTGTTCCATTTCCAGGACCCATTTTCCGGGTTGTACGTTCAAAGGAAAGAAAATATTCATTTTTGCTACGATATCGCTTTCCAACTCAATCCGTTCTGTCCGATCCAGTTTCTTGATCAATGATTGTGCAAATGCCGCCTTATTTTTTTTCGCCCGGAACTTGTCAATCAATTCCTGTGTTTGTTTGATTTCTTTATCTTGCTGCTTTTTAGCATCCGCAAGACGTTCCAGTTCTTCTGCGCGCAATTCTTTATACTTCGAATACGCATACGGAAAATCCAGGATCTTGCCGAAAGAGATTTCCCAGGTCCTGTTTGTTACATTATCCAGGAATAATCGGTCGTGGGAAATAACGATAACGGCACCATCAAATTTTGTCAGGTAATTCTCCAGCCATTGGATCGAAACGATGTCCAAATGGTTCGTAGGTTCATCCAGCAAGAGCAAATTTGGTCGGTTCACCAGTATCTTAGCCAATTCAGCTCTCATTTTCCAACCACCTGAGAATGAATTCAGGGGTTTTCCGAAATCTTCTTTCTGGAAACCCAATCCATCTAAAACAGATGCGATTTTTTCTTCCCATTGAAACCCGTCGTGAATATTGAACAGGTCGTTAGTCGCATTCAGATCGTTCAATAACTCCAAATAAGATTCGGATTCGTAATCTTCGCGTGTTGTAAGCTGCTTATTGATCTCATCGATGTGTTTTCTCAAATGATTCAATTGTTCATTGGAAAAAAACAGGTAATCGAATACACTTTGTTTCGTATCGATCACGATATCCTGGGTCAGGAAACCAACCTCCAAACCTTTTTGACGATGGATTTGACCGTCGGTCGGTTTTTCCGTTTGAGCGATCAAACGCAACAAAGTTGATTTTCCGGCACCATTTTTACCAACCAGACCGATTCGATCCCCTTGATTCACCTGGGCGGAACATTCCTCAAATAAATAACCCTGCGGGAAATGCACTCCCAATTTTTCCAAAACAAGCATGTGCAAAGGTACTTTAAAGAATGTAAATGTAAAAAGGAGAGAAATTTAAAAGTGATTGGTGACTTATTCGAGTTTCTTGTTTTTAACAATTTGGGTATTGTGTAAAATGATCTTTTATAATAACTTAAATAAGAAAGATCAGAAAATGGGCTTAATAAAACCAAACGACTATTCCACAAATGAAATGAAATTTGATGCTGTCAGTAAGGCAATTAGCCATCCTGCCCGCTCAAGAATAATTGATTTATTACTTAATTGTGATATCATTCGAAATATCGATTTATCAGAGTATCTCAATTTAAGTCCGGCAATGGTTACCAAGCATCTTGATTATCTAAAACGTGCAGAGGTTATTTATTGTGATTACCGCATTCATTATGATATCTTGAGATTGAATCAGGAAACCTTGGATTACTATTTTGTTGAAGTTAAAAAATGGAAAGATGGAAAAAGCAGACTGAAATCGACCAATTTTACCTGAATTCAATGTTTTTTACAATATTACCATATTGTAAAAAAGGGTTACTAATATTGAACTCCTATGTGCACACAAATCACACATTGTAGCAATGCAGATGATGAATCTGCACTGCTTACAATGATGTAATCATAGCATAAAAGATGCTATTTTTTTTCTCACCACCTGGTCAGGACCTATATAATCCATTTTGATATTCACAATCGTTCCGGGTCTTCCCTGTCTTAATAATTTGGTTGCTTCGGCAGAAAGTTGGTTTCCTTTTCCTTTTTCCGGTCTTGTTGCTGTATTGAGGCTCAATTCCCAATTTAAAATAGTGAACTTTGCATCCAAAGGACTGTTCTTATAGCGCGAGAACAAATTCTTTTCAGATGCGGAAATTTTCCCTCCTTCCTCCACAGCTCCGAAGAAAAATTCCGGGTTCGGAAGCGTCATGACACGGAATGGAAAGGAACCCAGCTTTACCCGTTTCTTTGAAACCGAGTTTACTCCGTAAACATCAATATTTACCATTCTTCCGCTTGTAGTCACTTTAGCAATGTGCTGACCTCCGGATTTTGACAGGGAAACACCATTCCCGGTTAAAACAGTCTGATCATAACCGGAAGCAACGCCTTCCACAATATTATTATATCCTTTGTAAAGCACGTTTAATTGTGGCAACGAAACGGTTCCCTGAGGTTTCATGATCTTGATGGTATGCGACCAATTCTCGGTTTTTATTTGTCCTGATTTGTTCTTAATAGATACCGTTCCGTTTAAGGTCATCTCCGTCCCGGAACCGACTTTCGTTTTAATCACTCCCTTTCCTTCTTCACCACGGAACGAACTTCCGTTATATGTTACGGTCGGTTGATTATCGGAATCAAATGCAGCCATCATTACATTCAGTTCCACTTCGTCACCCGTATTTGCAAGTTCGGGACCGTATACCAAACCAACGATCTTATTAAACGAATATTCCCCGACTGCAACTTTGGATTTCAAATGGGATAATGCCAGCGAACGGGCTGAAAGTACATCTTGCTGCATGGAAGACAAAGAAGCCAGGGCAGCCACAAGCGGTGCGTGATCAAATGTTTGTCCGATCCAATGAACTCCCGAAATATCATTTTGAGAAACGCGTTCCGGTTTTGTCAGGTTCATATAAATGGTCGAAAGGATTTCTTCATCGTCTCTCAAATTTGCTTTCGACGATTTGAGCATTTGCTCCACTTGCTTTTTCAGGTCGTGATTGTCCTTAAAGGTATTGATCGCTTTGGGATTAATTGAATACGCATTCTTTCCTTCCCTGTAAGTCCCCATTGCCTGAATTAATTTCGACCGGAACCCATTATAATCATTCCAGATCATCTTTCCTTTTCCGGTAGGATTCTTGATATCGCCACCTATTAAAAGATACATGGGAATATCGTATTCATCCTTTGCCTGGACAGCCATGAGGTTCATTCTTGTCGGTTTGCAACCGGTCCCTTTTTCCCAGATAATTGTCTCCGGGTCATCGGGCTTGATCGTTCTCACTTCTTCCCCGGATTCTCTCAACAATTCCATCTTTACCCGGTCTATCTTCTGAATAAAACCCGCTGAAAGCTTATCTACTTCTTGCATCTGCTTCATTACGTTTTTCAGTTTCCGAAGCTTTTCTACATTCTCTTTTCCATCCATTGAATTCATTTCAGCAGAGACTTCCGAAATAAATTCAGATCCCCGGTCAACATGCAACACGTTTGATTTTTGGGTATTTTCTTCAATCGCAACAAATGCATCCAAAATTGTTTTCGATACGTTTAGTGCCAAAAGTGCGGTGAGTACCAGGTACATCATTCCGATCATCTTTTGTCTTGGTGTTTCTTTTCCTCCTGCCATGACTTAAAGTTTAAGGTTATACCAATCGAATGTCTTTTCTTCAATTAGTAACAGAGAGGTCAAAAAAAAATCCCGACATCAAAAAATGATCGTCGGGACAATTTTAGAAATTCCACACATCCTGTTCAAATGTCCGGATACTTTCGATAATATCCGCCGATTCCTGTAATGCATCTACCCCAGTCCGATAACTGTCGATGGACCTGTCAAACACATTGCTTTCTTTGTAAACGGTGCTTGAGAACCTTCGTTTCCAGAAAAGGTCATCGAAACTCATCCATTGCGCATCATTCTTTTCGTTATACACATAGTAATTCGTAAGCAGGTACCTCAGGTGCGGGAAATAGACCCAAAACTTGGTTTCCAGCCCAGCAATCATCTTTTGTCCATTGGGTGCTGTTTCTTCTCTTAAAACTACGGGAGCAATTCCCATGATCCGAACATCCATTACGGAACGCTCTTTATCAAAGAACCAATCTTCCTTGATCAAATACTTTACAATGTCCTCCGAATCAATCCAAGCCGTATCTCTATCGGCATAAACGTATTCTTCAACACCATTGACCCATCTGGTGGAATCCCGCCCGTCCCAGGTAGATAATACCACGTCCGATCCGGGACCTAATTTTCCCAAATAATAGAATACTTCGTTTCGAAATATGGAATCATTACAGTAATTCCCACCTGGCTTCGGAACAATCGGATATTTGAACTGATCGCCATCCATTACCGTAAACTGGTAGGGATTATAGGGTGAAAAGATCTTTAATTCACCATTCATAATGTGGTGTCTCATAATGGTCCATAAAGACCAGCAATTAGTGTTCCGCACATATTGCCCAGACGGAGTGTGATAGTCGAACGGGTAATAAAGCGGATGATTGATTTTCTCTCTCAGATCAATTTCCCGCCAAACGCGCTTGCTCCAAACAACGTCCGCTTCCCGGACATATTCGTAGGGAACCGTTCTCTTGGTTAGAATATGTTCTTTCACATAGGGATAATCCAGGGTAGGCGTCAGGGAAATAAAATCAGTTGATTCACATTGGGCACTCACATCGTAGATTGCCGCAAAAAATAAGATAAGAGTCAGCTGTAGCTGACGAAGACTGAGGCCCCGTCTTGAGACGGGATGGCTAAAGGATATAATTCTCTTCATGGCTTGGGTTTTTCTGATAGTGCAGAAAATAGCCATTCGTTACAACTGATATCCAATTGATTATTAAAAAAAACAAATCTTTTTTAATCTTTTCCCTTGTGGTGAAGCTCTTTTCCAAAGATATCGGCATCTGAACTTTATGTCCGTCATGTGCTGCTATAAATCCACTTTGAAATACTTATATTTGGCTCGGAACTAAATGACTAATTTGATGCCGGCTTTAGAAAAGACTTCTCTTAATACAGAACTTGAAAACTATTTCCTTCCATTCCGCAAAAATATTATCGGAATAGAACAGGAGTTCAACTCACCGTTCGGTAAACAACGAATGGTATATACCGATTGGACAGCCAGCGGAAGATTGTATCGTCCTATTGAAGATAAGATTACCAACGAATTCGGACCTTTTGTTGCAAACACTCATACGGAAACCACGGTTTCAGGAACTGCAATGACAAAAGCTTATCATGAAGCGCGTCACATTATTAAACAACATGTAAATGCCGGTCCTGATGATGTGTTATTAACAGATGGTACCGGAATGACAGGTGTTATCAATAAATTCCAACGGATCCTTGGGCTGAAAATGCCTGAACAGCTGAAGGGTTATACTAATGTTCCTGAAACATTGAGAACGGTAGTTTTTGTTTCGCACATGGAGCACCATAGCAACCAAACTTCCTGGTTGGAAACAATTGCCAAAGTGGAAATAATCCCTGCCTGTCAGCAAGGACTCATGTGTCTTAATAGTTTAGCTGAATTGCTTGACAAATATAAAGAATACCCGCTGAAAATAGCTTCTATCACTGCCTGCAGTAATGTAACCGGGATTAAAACACCATACTATGAAGTCGCTGAGCTTATGCACAAGAATAACGGTTTGTGCTTCGTGGATTTTGCTTGTTCGGCCCCGTATGTATCCATCGATATGCATCCGGCAGACAGCGGAGCCTGGCTTGATGCTATTTTCTTTTCTCCTCATAAATTTCTTGGTGGACCAGGTACAAGCGGTGTACTTATTTTCAATAAGAAGTTGTATAGCAATACAATTCCTGATCATCCGGGTGGAGGAACTGTTAAATGGACAAATCCCTGGGGAGAACATAAATACTTTGACGATATTGAAGAACGCGAAGATGGTGGTACACCGGGTTTTCTTCAGGTCATCAAATCGGCACTTGCCATAAGGTTGAAGGAGAAAATGGGAATCGATAAAATCCTGCAGCGTGAAAAAGAGCTCATCGATTACGTCTTTGAGCAGCTTCAGGGAATACCGAACCTCTCACTTCTTGCACCACAGCATAAAAACAGGCTTGGCGTTATTTCCTTTTATATTGACAGCTTACATTTCAACCTGGGTGTAAAACTGCTCAATGACCGGTTTGGTATACAGACCCGAGGGGGCTGCAGTTGTGCCGGTACTTATGGTCATTACCTGTTGCATGTTGACCAGGAGCAGTCAAACTATCTTACCGAAAAGATCAGCAACGGTGACCTTATTGTAAAACCGGGATGGATACGTATGTCCGTGCACCCGACAACAACCAATGAAGAAATAGACTACGTCTGTAAAAGCATCCGGCAACTTGCAGAAAACCATACGGAATGGGTAAATGATTATCGCTATAATTCTGTAAATAATGAGTTCGTTCACAATTCTGTAAATCCTGACGAGAATCACATAGTTGAACAATGGTTTCAGTTATAACCGGTTAACTCTCAATCTTGTTTGTTGTTGATCAAAAAGACTTCTATTAACCGTGCTGAGAACCCAATATTCAGTTGCTCGCTCAAATAATCAATTGTAAGTACGATTCCCATACCTGCTTCTTTCAAAGGTAAGTAACGCGATCGATGCTTATGCAGGTTCCTATCATTTATAAAAAAACCCGTCTCAGATAATCCAAGACGGGTTTTTTATTATTTTTTGATTCAATTAGAAGTTCCAAACATCATGCTCGAAATTTCTAATTTCTTCTGTAATCTTCTCAGATTCCATTAGTGCATCTACTCCTGTTTTGTAGCTGTCGATCTCACGATCAAACACGTTACTTTCGCGGTAGATTGTACTAGTGAAGCGACGTTGCCAGAACAAATCGTCAAAACTTTGCCATTGTGCATCGTTTTTCTCATTGTACACAAAGTAGTTAGCTAAAATGTAACGACAATGTGGGAAGTACAACCAGAATTTCTCATCCATCCCGGTAATTGTTTTACCACCAGTCGGAGAAACTTCTTCTCTGTATACTACCGGTGCAATTCCTAAGATACGCACATCCAATACAGATCTTTCCTTATCGAAGAACCAATCTTCCTTGATGCGGTACTGAACGATTTGTTCAGAATCGATCCACATGGTATCAGCCGGAGGGTACTTGAAAGTAATTGTTCCGTCAGGAAGAGTAATTTCAATCGGGTCCCCGAATTCGTTTGTTAATGGAACATCACTTTGAGCACCTAATTTTCCTAAATAATAGAATACCTTATCGCGGAACAAAGAATCAGTAAAATAATTCTTACCTGCTTCAGGTACGATCGGATACTTGAACTGATCTCCATCCAACATATCAAACTGATAGGGGTTATATGGTGAAAACACTTTCAAATCTCCATTGATGATATGGTGACGCATAATTGTCCACAAAGACCATCGGCTTGTATTTCTTACATACTGACCGGATGGAGTGTGATAATCAAACGGCAAATAAATCGGGTGATTCATTTTTTCACGCATATCGATCATACGCCAAACACGATGACTCCAGACTACATCAGCTTCACGAACAAACTCGTACGGAATCATTCTTTTTGTAGGGATATGTTCTGTCATATAGACCCCATCAATAACATCCGCCTGAGGAACATTCACTGGTCCACCATTGATCTCTTGCGCATTCGTTAACAACGAACCGGCAAGCAAGGTACTTAATAGAACTAAACGTTTCATGATTGACACTCTATTATTTATTTTATTTATTAAATGGTAAATACACCACTTTTCTTACGTAGGATTCCGTCCGGCCCTTTAACCTGAGTCATAAAGCTGATCGTAGATCCCGGTTTTGCTTGTTTCATTAAGCTGATACCATCCGCGTTTAATGTGTTCCCTGTTCCTTTAGCAGGACGTGGAGCACCAGCAACGTTCAATTCCCATGATTGTACAGAGAATTCAGCTTTTAACGGACTATCAGAGTAACGAGCAAATAAACGCGTTTCCGCTTTAGAAGCTTTACCACCATCTTCAGTTGCTCCGAAGAACAATGATGGAGGAGGCAGGTTCATTACACGGAATGTAAATGTTCCCAATGAAACCGTCTTCTTCGTTACGGAGTTTCTACCAGAAATGGAGATTGTAGCTGTTCTTCCAGCACCACTCACACGTCCGATGTACCCTTTTCCGGATTTAGATAATGTTACGCCATTACCATTCAATACTGTCTCATCATAACCGGAAGCAACACCTTCTACCACGTTGTTATATCCTTTATACAATACATTCAATTCAGGAAGGGACACAGTTCCCTGTGGTTTCATGATTTTGATTGTATGTGTCCAGTTTTCAGTTTTCTTAACTCCTGATTTGTTTTTGATCGATACAGTACCGCTCAATACCATTTCAGCTCCACCTGCAACTTTCGTCTTCAAAGTACCCTGTCCTCCGGCAACCGTAATTGCTCCAGGACCTGTTACTTCAGGTTGGTTATCCGAGTCAAATGCCGCCATCATCACTTTCAATTCAACTTCATCACCCGTGTTAGCGATCGCAGGACCGTAAGCCAAAGGCATAATTTTGTTGAATGAGTACTCACCTGTAGAAACTTTCGATTTCAAGTGAGCCAATGCGTAAGCACGAGCAGATAAAATGTCCTGCTGCATTGAAGTTAAAGAAGCAACTGCTGCTACTAACGGAGAGTGGTCAAATGTAGCTCCAATCCAATGGATACCATCCATATCGTGAACTTTTACTCTCTCTGGTTTTGTCAAGTTAATGTACAAGTCGCTCAAAGCCTGGTCATCCTCCATGTGATTCACCTTGCTTGATTTAACCATATCCGTTACTTGCTTCACCAGGTCAGCATTGCTTTTATACGTATTGATTGCCTTCGGATTGAAAGAATATGTCTTTCCGCCTTCCTTATAAGAACCAACAGTACTACAGATATCTGCACGGAATTTGATAAAATCTGCCCACAACTGTTTTCCTTTTCCAGTTGGAGTTTTAATATCTTCCCCTACGATTTCGTGCATTGGAATATCGTATTGATCTTTAGCCTGAACAGCCATCAGGTTCATACGAATCGGTTTACATTCAGCAGCTTTTTCCCAAAGGATTGTATTCTCATCGTCCTTTTTGTATTCTTTTACTGCTTCACCAGATTTTTCTAAGATTTCCAATTTGATTGCATCGATACTTTTAAGCAATTTATCAGACATTGCATTTACCTGATCCATTTGCTTCAAAATCTTCTGCAACTTTTCTCTCTTAGCAGCATTTTCGGCATTTTTAGGAGTTGTACTCAACTCTTCATCAACATCCGATTTAAATTTATCACCTCGTTCAATTTGAGCGATGTTTGCTTTTTGTATGTTTTCTTCAATTGCGACAAAAGCGTCGAGAATCTGCTTTGATACGTTCAACGCCAGTAACGCTGTCAATACCAAATACATCATACCGATCATCTTCTGTCTTGGGGTTTCTTTTCCACCTGCCATGACTTCTAAATTTTATTGGTTTACTTGTTAGTAATATTCAATTAATTAAGTTTCTTTCAACTAATAATTAGTCTCTGGAAATTGTCATAGCTTTCAACATGTTGCCATAAACTGCATTCAAGTCAGTTAAGTTTTTAGACAACATTGCCATATTTTCTTTGTAACGACGAGTATCTTCAGCTGAATCAGACAAGTTCTTCATCATTTCAGTTACCTGACCCTGGAATTTCTCAGTAGCTTCCAAGTGAGCAGAAGAACCTTTCAATTGTAATTCGTAAACGTTGTTCAAAGCAGCCAAGTTTTTAGAAACTTTTTGCATTTGCTCACCGAATGATTCACCTTCTTGTGTATTTGAAGTCATTCCGGAAATAGAAACAGATGCTCTTTCGTATGCCTCAGACAATGAAGAAACTTTATCAGACGCTGCTTGTAATGAAGAAACATAAGAGTCAGTTGCCGCTGCTGCAGATGTTACACCTTTCAATTGAGAAGCATTTTCACCTAACTGACGCATTCCATCTCCTAAACGCTCCAATAATTGACCATCAATTTTAGCTTCCTCCAACATTTTGTCCAAGTGTTCAGTAATTCCAGTACCTCCGGAATTTCTTCCTCTTCCACCTGCTGCTGGCAATGCATCGTGATCTAAATCATCACTGTGTGCGAAAGCTAATTCAGGATAAACAAGCTCCCAGTTTGGATCTTCATGAATCGGTTCAAATGCCGAGAAGATGAAGATAATAGCCTCCGTAGACAGACCGATTACAAGCATCGGACCAGCTCCAGGCCAGTGCATAATTTTAAATAAGGCTCCAACGATTACGACTGCCGCACCGAAACCGTATAATTTCGCCATAAACTTTTTCCATCCTTTACTTCCTGGTTTCATAGTTTTCTTTGTTTTTTAGGTTTAACCAAATTTATTGTTTTGTAATTGTTTGTTTATTCCTAGCGAAGTTGGATATCGCTACGAATTTCTTCGCCACCCTCTTTTGAGAATTCACGTCCACCGCGACCTAAGTGTGTTGCCACATTTCGGAATCCGACGTACGATTTAGCCGTATCTTGATACTCGTAAGTACGAGTTGATGTTTGCAAATAGTATCCAACATCTTTCCAGGAACCTCCGCGAATAACTTTACGTTTCATTGCAGGTGGATCCCAGTCCATTGCGTCGTATCTATATTCAGTATTTAAGTCATGAGAGAACTCGTACATTGCTTCGTCATAAGCTGTTTCACACCATTCCGAAACGTTACCTGCCATACAGTATAATCCCCAACCGTTCGGGTTATAAGAATATGCTTTCACTGTGTGGAAACCACCATCTTCAAAATAACGGCCTCTCATCGGTTTGAAGTTACCAAGGAAACATCCGCTTTGGTTACGAATATATGGTCCCCCCCAAGGATATGGAGAGTTATTCAAATCACCACGAGCAGCTCTTTCCCATTCAGCTTCTGTAGGTAAGCGGAAATCGTTTACAAACAAATCTCCCATCGCCTGCAACCAGTTGTTAAGCAACTGAGTTCTCCAGATTGAGAATGCTTTAGCCTGTACCCATGTAATACCGATAACAGGATAATTATCGTATGCCGGATGCCAGAAATACATATTGGTCATCGGATCATGGAACGAATAGGTAAAGTCACGAACCCAAACCAAAGTATCCGGATATACATTGATCTCTTCATCAATGATGAATCGTTGACGGTTTTCGTGACCACGAAGACCGGTACTTTGACCTTTCTTGTTGAAGTAACTCAAATCTTTGTCCAAACCTTGAGGTTCTTCCGTAAACGGATGAGGAGGCGTGTTCAAGTCACGGTGTTCCGGACTGATCTCATTACCATCCTTATCCACACCATTGTGAACGATCTCGATACGACCTCTTACGGCAGCCTCTCTTAAGTCAATCCAGAAATACTTGAAATTCAATTTTCGCGTATCTATTTCACGACGTTTATAAAAACGCTCCGGCTGCGGATAATACATATCCGCCAATAACGGCATCAAATCCGGATCATTGTAATCGAATCTACGATCCCAATTCAATGAGAATTGTGCACGATTGACATCACGATCGGAAGGTTCGAATTCAACCATCTCCAGAGCACCTTCATCAAAATACATGTCACTGTAATTGATGTAGCGTGATGCTTCTTCATCCTCCTCTAATCCGGAATAGATTCGCTCACGAGCCATGGAGTCTCTTACCCATTCTACGAATTGACGGTACTCGTTATTCGTAATCTCAGTTTGATCAATATAAAACGCCTGGACAGACACAGTCTTAGCACGTGTTTGGTGCAAGAAAGGAACATCCTGATCGTTTTCCCCCATGATGTAGGAACCCGACGGAATATATACCATCCCAAGAGGAATCTCGGGTTGATAAACTTTACGACCTAATGTCCCCGTCAAGTGGCCACTACGCGAGCTACAAGAGGCAATGAAGGCCCCAATTAAACCGATAAACAACAGTTTTTTCATTCTAGTTCAATTTTACAGTTCCGGATTTATCGTTAACATTCTACAGGATCAATTTTGCGATATAACGGAATCGAATAAAAAATGGTTACAAAGATTCTTATTTTTTTTTGATTTTACAACCATTTAGGGTGATGTGCTTTTGTAATTGGTATCACAGGGATGTAACAAAACTTAAGCGCAATCTCGTGAGTACCATTGGAAATCTTTGATAATCTACCGATTGTAACATCATAAGAATATCCTACCCACATAAACATTCTATTTTTTGGTTTGGTAATATTAAATGCTCTCCAACCCAACAATACGGAAATCGCATCGCTGTTTCGGTAACCAAGACCACCATAAAGAAATCCTCTGAAGATGTATCGTGCGTTCAGGTTACCCGAATACTTTAACAAGTCTGTTTGCAAGGTTCCCTGAATATCCAAGTCACCAGGACCCAACGCTCTGAAGGTATACCCTCCCATTGCATAGTAGTGGCGAGCCAGGTCATAAGGAACTGTACCCGTACCACTAGGTGTAGGAAGCTGGCTTGTCAAATTCAAAGCCGAAGCCTGCAAGTGAGTAGAAGACAATCCTGCAAACCAATTTTCTGCACGATAGTATAAACCAAAGTTTAAGTCAAATGTAATTGCAGAACTTGCACCCGGGAAGGTAGGGTCAATTTGAGTTTGAGGACCAACCCAAACAGGACTCATACCGAAATTCACCATTCCGACACCCAATCCGATACCAAGACGACCATCACCCAATTGAATGTGATGCGAATAATTCAACATCACATTGTTTTGTCTGTTAAAACCAATTGCATCGTGTGTGAAGTTCAACCCAAATCCTCCAGTCCATTTACCAAAGCTTTCCATATTTGCTTCAACATTGAAAACTACAGAGTTCGGTGCTCCGTTTACTTTATCCCACTGATTACGATAAATTAAATTTCCACACAACCCTTCTTCAATACCAGTAGCGCCCGGGTTGATGGCGAACTTATTGTAAATAAAATGTGTCAATGCGATATCTTGCTGAGCAGCAGCTCCAAGAGAACACAACACAAACGCTGATAAAATACGTAACGTTTTATTCATATTAAAGGGTCCTAATTATGGTTTTAACATGCTTGACTTTAACAAATTTTAGCCAATTGGCGACTAAAATAAGTATTTTTTAGAACAAACAAAATTTTTTAGTGGAATCAATTCATCTTTTCCACAATGAAATGTTGAAGAGATAAATATTTAACACAAACTCTTGTTACGGAACAATCGGCAAAAGGTTACCCCAATTTTTGGTATGTTTTCCACCAAAGATTAGGTATATCACCATTCAATGCATTGTTATACTGTGCCTTATCGCACGGAACCATGTGATGCCTTTCGTATTTAACTCCTTCTTTCGGAGGATAAGGAACCTCCATCCACCAGCGTTCAGAACGATTGCTGCGGTAAAAAACAATGTCGTGATTTATTTCATCCAAAAAGACGGTAAACTTGGTATACTCCTTTTTCGAACCGATCGGGAAGTCGCCAACGCGCTGTGAATAACCGTCGATAAAATACCAAATGATCTGTGCAACTTCAGCATGTGCACTTTCCGCAATATCACCCGGTAACAAATTGAACAATCCAACGGAAGTGAGTTTATCCGATATCCCCGCGTATTTGGCAATCTGACAAATATCCTGGTTATCCAATCCATTCGGCTGTGAAAAGTATTTCCCTTTGAAATCAGACGCTTTTATGGATTGAAGATCAATACTTAACAAATCTGTATTTCGAAGCAAGGGTTCTGCAATTCTGAAATCGCCTTTAAACTCTCCCAAACGGACAGCATCAAAGAACAATTTTTCAAAAAGATCGATTTCAGAAGCTTTAACCAGCGGGGTCTGATAGCCAATCACAGACAGGTTAAACAAATAACATGGTCTGTGCATTAGCAGTTTGCTTACATATGCGTCTTTACCGATCGGAAGCTCGGGATCTCCCAAATCCAGTTTGGAATCAATATTCAACACATTAATCAGTTGTTCCAGTTCTTCATATCCCTGGTACATTGCATAAGTAAGGTCCTGAGATCCGCCTATCACAACCGGAATAACGGATTTTTTGACCAACTCGGCAACAACTTGTCTTAATGCAAAATAGGTATCCTCTACCCGATCACCTGGCATGAGGTTACCCAAATCGTAGATCTTAAAATTCCAATTACTTGTCGGGAAAAAGGTATTCAAATGAGAACGGAAGCGATCATCCGTTTGCCCGTGAAGTGACGGCTCACCATTCCTGAATTCAGGGATATATATTAAGGCAAGACCTGCCTGATCTATTTCAGGAAAACCGTTTTCATCGTTTCGAACGATCAATTCGCCCAAAGATTCGGAAACGGGATTTTCAATGGTTTCAATCGCACTGAAATAAATAGATATATCCTTCATTCTATGATGTCTTTCGGCAAAAATAAATCAATGAATGTTTATTCAAACCCAATCCTGAATTAAGAATAAAGAGTCGAAAGTTAATAACTCTACTTCGACTCCGTCTTTCCGCCGCAACAGACTTCGCTATCCGGAATGTTCAGCTTTTTGTGAAAGCTGCATTCCGTCTTCAGTAGCTTCGCTACTTCTTTTTAGCTGTGGGCTTTTTAGCAGCAGCCTTCTTTTTAGCAGGCGCTTTCTTTTCGATTAGTTCCTTCACTTTGTCCAGTGTCAGGGCAGCTGCATCGACAGTACTTGCGAGTTCTATCTTTAGTTTACCTTTTAAGATAACTGATTTTCCCCAACGTGCTTTTTCAACGCGAATACCTTCTTCTTTCCAATCGTGAACGACCTTGTCGATATCCTTCTGGATCTTTTCCGCAATTAAAGTCTCGATATCGTGCTGGGAAAGATTATCAAAATCATACTTCTTGCTGACATTAATAAAAATTCCATTCCATTTAATAAACGGACCGAAACGCCCCACACCTTTCTGAACAGGCAAACCTTCATAGGTAGCAATCGGTGCATCTGCCTGCAGTTTGGAGTCGATAAGGGTAATTGCCTGTTCTATCGTAAAATCCATCGGGTCATCCCCCTTTGCAAGGGAAATAAACTGGTCTCCGAATTTCACATAAGGACCGAAACGCCCTACGTTTACTTCAACAGTCTGACCTTTGTATTCCCCCAGGCTTTTAGGTAACTGGAATAAATCGAGTGCTTCGCTCAGTGTAATTGTATGAATACTTTGGGTGCTCAGCAAAGAAGCAAAACGTGGTTTGTCGCCATCTTCTTTTTCGTCGCCTATTTGGATCATCGGACCGAAACGGCCGATACGTGCAATCACTTTTTTATTTGAAACCGGATCAATTCCCAATTCACGCTCACCTGTAGCGCGATCGGAATGCTCCAGCGTATCTTCCACGTTGTGATGGAACGGTTTGTAGAACGAATTCAACATCTCTGTCCATTCCATCTTTCCACGTGCAATTTCATCGAATTGCTCTTCCACCTCAGCAGTGAAATGGTAATCCATAATCCCACCGAAATGATCGATCAGGAAATCCGTTACCACCATCCCGATATCCGTAGGAAACAATTTATTCTTTTCCTTACCGGTGATTTCTTTCTTCGTTTGTTTATTGATTTCGGATCCTTTCAATTCCAAGACCTGGTAAGCGCGCTCTTCCCCTTCTCTTTCCTGTTTCTCAACATATCCGCGTTTTTGGATCGTAGAAATTGTCGGGGCATAAGTAGAAGGACGGCCGATTCCCAATTCCTCCAGTTTCTTCACCAAAGAAGCTTCTACATAACGTGCGGAAGGTCGTGTAAATCGCTGGGTGGCGCGGATGAAATCACGACCCAATGTGTCTCCAACCTGAACAGCCGGCAATAACCCTTCTGTTTCGCTGTCGTTCTCTTCTTCGTCCAGGTTTGTTTCCAGGTACACTTTCAGGAACCCGTCAAACTTGATCACTTCTCCTTTTGCCTGGAAAACCTCCGGTAGCTTTTGGTCCCCGATAGAAATGGTTGTTCTTTCCAATTCAGCATGGCTCATTTGAGAGGCGATGGCACGTTTCCAGATCAGATCATATAATCTTACTTCGTCTCTTTCACCGTAGCTTAAGGCATGCATTGCAAAGTTGGTCGGGCGAATTGCTTCGTGGGCCTCTTGTGCATTGGAGCTTTTGTTCGTGTACTTCGTGGGGTGCGAATATTCCTTACCGTAAGCGGAAAGGATTTCATTTTTTGCTCCCTGCATTGCCGTTTCCGATAAGTTCACGGAATCGGTACGCATATAAGTAATGTGTCCTGCTTCGTATAATTTTTGAGCAACCTGCATCGTGCGTGAAACAGAGAATCCCAGTTTCAAGGAAGCTTCCTGCTGCAAAGTAGAGGTTGTAAACGGAGATGCCGGAGTTTTCTTTGCCGGTTTCTGTTGAACATCCAATACTTTAAAATCAACTTTCGCACAATTTTCCAGGAATGAGTTTACTTCGGTATCTGTTCCGAAATGTTTGGAAACCTCTGCTTTGATGCGCTCTTTTCCTTTCAGAAACTCTCCTGTGACACGGAAATAACTTTCCGGTTGAAAATTCTGGATTTCTTTTTCCCGTTCAACGATTAAGCGCACTGCAACCGATTGCACACGGCCGGCAGAAAGGCTCGGTCTTACTTTTTTCCATAGGACAGGAGAAAGCTCAAAACCTACCAGACGGTCCAATACACGTCTGGCCTGTTGTGCATCTACTAAGGGTTTATTGATTTGGCGTGGATTCTCAATCGCTTTTAGAATTGCACCTTTTGTAATCTCGTTAAAAGTGATCCGTTTCGTATCTTTTTTAGCTAATCCAAGTGTCTCATACAAATGCCACGAAATAGCTTCTCCCTCGCGGTCCTCATCGGTAGCGAGCCATACCACATCGGATTCTTTGGCTAACTTCTTCAGTTCGGCAACCAGTGCTTTCTTATCCGAACTGACCTCATATTCCGGTGCAAAGTTATTCTCCACATCAATTGCCAATCCTTTCGAAGCTAAATCGCGCACATGTCCAAAACTTGATTTTACAGTAAAGTCTTTTCCTAAATATCCTTCAATGGTTTTCGCCTTTGCAGGTGACTCAACTATTACTAAATTCTTACTCATGCCAACTAAATTTTGCGCTTCGAACCGATTCGAATCGGTGCAAATATAAATGGATTTAAAATCAAAAAACAAGCTATTACGGCTTGAAAAAAATCCAAGTCCTTATTTAAACTATAGTTTAGATTTTTTTTTAACGCAAAATTTCAGTCTAAAAAGACATTGCTTTTCTAAAAAATTAACACAGATGAAGCCATGACATTTTGACATGTCTGTCGTAAAAACTATTTTTGCACACTTAAAATTCAAGCATGTTAGAGAATCACGGTTTAAATAAAGTTATTGACGAGAGCAGACAAGGAGAAGCAATTATTCTGGAAGGTGGAACGGGCTCCAAAAAACTTTATGTGGAGAGTTACGGTTGTCAGATGAATTTCAGTGACAGTGAGGTCGTCGCTTCTATTATGACGAAAGAAGGATACACGACGACCCGAAACATTGATGAGGCAGACGTCGTTCTTATTAATACGTGCTCTATCCGGGAGAATGCAGAAACACGTGTTCGCAATCGCCTGACTGAATTTAAAAAACGCAAGGCAGACCAGCCCAACCTGGTTGTCGGAATCTTAGGCTGCATGGCTGAGCGCCTGAAGCAATCATTGCTGGAAGAAGAGCAATTGGTTGATTTGGTTGCCGGTCCGGATGCGTACCGCGATCTTCCTAATTTGATCGATGAAGTAGGAACCGGTCAGCGCGCTGTAAACGTCTTACTTTCTCGTGAAGAAACTTACGCAGATATTTCCCCTGTAAGAATGGACCAGGGTGGTGTAAGTGCTTTTGTAACAATTACACGTGGTTGCGACAACATGTGTTCTTTCTGTGTTGTACCGTTTACAAGAGGAAGAGAGCGCTCAAGAGATCCGCAAACCATTGTACAGGAATGTAAAGATTTGTTCGCTAACGGATACCGTGAAGTGACTTTGTTAGGACAAAACGTAGACAGCTACCGCTGGAATATGAGCAGTAAAGGTGTTATTAAGGATGAATCGATCCCAACCACGAACTTTGCTCAATTAATGGAAATGGTTGCTTTGATCCATCCGGACTTACGGATTCGTTTTTCTACTTCTCACCCGAAAGATATGACGGACGATGTACTGGAGATCATGGCAAAATACGAGAACATTTGTCCGTATATCCATTTACCGGTCCAATCGGGAAATTCAAATGTATTGGAACGCATGAACCGCGGATATTCACGCGAATGGTACCTGGACCGTATTGCAGCAATCAAACGCATTATTCCTGATTGTGCTATTTCAACAGATATTATTACCGGTTTCTGCGGAGAAACGGATGAAGAACACAACGAGACAGTTTCCTTAATGAAAGAAGTTTCTTATGACTTTGCTTATATGTTCAAGTACTCCGAAAGACCGAAAACCCTGGCAGAACGTAAATTCAAGGATGATGTTCGGGATGACGTGAAAGGAAAACGACTGGAAGAAATCATTGCATTGCAATTGGAGAGTTCGGCCGCTTCCCATAAAAACCAAATTGGAAAAATTGCCAAAGTATTGGTGGAAGGGCCTTCCAAGCGTTCGGAGGAACACTTCTGCGGGAGAGACGGAAGAAATTCCATGGTGGTATTCCCGAAAGGAAATGCTAAAAAGGGAGAATACGTATTGGTTAAAATTACGGATTGTACTTCTGCAACTTTAATCGGCGAATTGGTGAATCACGCTAATTAAGACACTATGAGCAACCTATCACTTCAGCAAATTAAGCAGCGATTCGGGATCATCGGAAATGCTCCGCAATTGAATCGTGCCTTAGAAGTTGCGATGCAAGTTGCACCAACTGATATTTCGGTTTTGGTAACCGGGGAAAGCGGAACAGGTAAAGAAATCATTCCACAGGTCATTCATCAATTGAGTGCACGTAAACACAATGAATACATTGCTGTCAACTGTGGAGCAATTCCGGAAGGAACTATTGATTCGGAATTATTCGGACACGAAAAAGGTTCTTTTACCGGGGCAACAGGAAGCCGGCAAGGTTATTTTGAAGTGGCTGACGGCGGGACTATTTTCCTGGACGAAGTTGCCGAATTACCGATGCAGACACAAGTCCGTTTGCTACGTGTATTGGAAACGGGTGAATTTATTCGTGTAGGTTCTTCGAAAGTAATCAAAACAAATGTGCGTGTAGTTGCAGCTACAAATGAGAACATGCAGCGGGCAATTCAATCCGGGAAGTTTCGTGAAGACTTATTATACCGATTAAGCACGGTTCCGATCCCACTTCCTCCATTGCGCCAGCGCCAAGAAGATATTTATTTGCTTTTCAGGAAGTTTGCCAGCGATTTTGCAGAAAAATACCGTATGCCGGCTGTGAAACTGACGCCAGATGCCGTTGAGCTCTTAAACGCTTATCATTGGCCGGGAAATATCCGCCAGTTGAAGAACCTGGTAGAACAAATTTCAGTCATTGAACAGACACGCGATATTGACGGGCCACGTTTACAATCCTATTTACCGCAAGCGGAGGAATTCTTCCCTGCTGTAGTTGGAG
This sequence comes from uncultured Fluviicola sp., assembly GCA_966212075.1. Lineage (GTDB taxonomy): Bacteria > Bacteroidota > Bacteroidia > Flavobacteriales_D > Crocinitomicaceae > Fluviicola. Next base: position 83,821 of record CBIHOM010000003.1, on the reverse strand, counting down.
CCCAGGAAACCAAGATCGATGAGCGCGAATTGATGTACAAGTTCCTCTTTGATATGAAGAACGACTTGAACGAACTGAAAAAACTGGTTGTTGAATTAGTGAATCACCAGGGAGATTTCAGTTTATCGAACGATCAGGCGGCAGTTGTCAATCGCCTGTATCATGATATCAATTTAAGCGAACAGCGCATTTTGCCTTCCACACCTATCAAAACAGAAAACGTAAAACCGGTTGTTTACGATCCGGATGGTTATCGGGACCCGGACACAGAAGACATTGAAATTCACGAAGAAGTCCAGGAATCCCTGTCATTAGAAGACCGTGAAAGGGAATTGATTCAAAAAGCGCTGGATAAGCACCGAGGAAGAAGGAAGTACGCTGCAGAAGAGTTGGGTATTTCGGAACGAACTTTGTATCGCAAGATCAAAGAATACGACATTCAAGGATGAAACAACTAGCAATCGCACTTATCTTATTGGCAGGTCTAAGCAGCTGCTGGCCGAAAGCCTTTATGAATCCCATCGATAACTCAATGCCGGAAAACTGGAAGAAATTCTACATTACTCCGTTGGAGTTGAGTGCTGCAACTGCTCCATCCAATTATCCGGCAAATTTATCAGAAGCCATGCGAAGCGGGATCCAAAACAATACACGCTTAAAACTGGCTTCTACCCTGGACGAAGCTGAAGTTAAGATCAGTGGTATTATTTCAGGTTACAACACTTCCCCCATTGCAATCCAGCAGGGAGACCTGGCGGCAAAAAACCGTTTAACAGTTTCGGTTAATTTCACTATTATTACACCGAACAAAGGCTTGGAAAAAATGGAATTCACAAGTTCACGCTTTGCCGATTATGAATCAAACGAACAATTGGTAGATGTGGAAACACGTTTATTGGAATCCATTAACCAGCAAGTGGTACAAGATGTAGTCAATAAACTGTTATCCAATTGGTAATGCTGAATACAGAACAAATAGCCGAATTCATCCTTCATCCGGAACTCATGCGTTCCGAAGATGTAGAGGTCCTGCGCGAATTGTCTGAAAAACATCCGTATTCTTCCGTTTATTCTTTGTTGTATTTACAGGGAGTTTCGCGTTTCCAGTCCGTTCATTTGGATGAAGTACTTCCGAAGCAAGCTTATAAACTGTCTGATCGTGCACGCTTATTTCATTTGCTGCATTCGGCGTTTGAATCCATGGCAGACGCTCAGCCGCAACAGATCGAGGAGAAAAAATCTGAAGAAACAATTACTCCAGTTTTAGAGATTGTTCCGGAAATAACAGAACAGATCATCGAAGAGACCATTTCTGAAAAGGAAGAAATTTCCGAATCAATTGGTCAGACTGAGGGAAATACAAAAGAGGAAATAACAGAAACTATCTTTGAAATTGTAAGCGAACCGGAAGAATCAGAAGCAGATTTACACTCATCCCAGATCGGGGAGAAAGCACCCACAGCAGACTTACAGTCAGTTGAGACTAAAGATATTTTTGATTTCGAAACAGTAGCTGCGACGTTATCCCAGGACTATTTAAGTCAGAATGAGAAAGAGAATGAGAAAGAGAATCGGGATGAGGAAATAGTCGAGGAATCATCTATTGAACCGCATGCTCATGAGAATGAGAAGCAGAATGAGAAGCAGTCCCGATTGCTATCGGAAGAGAATGAAGAAGAAAACGCTGAACTCCAAGTTCGCACTCAAACCGATCAAAAGCGTTCATTCACCAGTTGGTTAAAAGCGGGGGATCATTCTCAGGAAGTTCCAAAAACAGAACTTAAAACAGAGGCAAAAAGTACCCAACAGGAAATTATAGACAAGTTCATTGAAACAAATCCAACTATGCCAAAACCAAAGGCCGAATTTTATTCTCCTTCGAAGAAAGCGAAAGAAAGTTTGGACGATGAGCGCATTCCGGTTTCGGAAACTTTGGCAAAAATATACGCCGCACAAGGAAATTTCCCAAAGGCAATTCATGTTTATCATCAATTAAGTTTGGCATTTCCAGAAAAAAAGAGTTTATTTGCACTCCAAATTGAAGAATTAAAGAAAAAAATTACCTCATAAAATGATAGCATTAATTTCAATTTTACTAGTATTAGCAAGCGTTTTATTAATCGTAGTTGTGTTTGTTCAGAATCCAAAAGGAGGAGGTTTGTCTTCTGATTTCGGAGCTGCACAACAGCTTGGCGGTGTACAACGTACCAATGATTTTATCGAAAAAGCAACATGGACACTTGCAGCTGTAATCTTAGTAGCAAGTATTGGTTTGACAAGCTTGATGAAACCGGCGAAAATCAAAGAGCAACCGAAGAAAGAGCAGCCTGGGCAACAAGGTCCTGGCGGAAACACGCAAGGTCAGCCTCAACAACCGAAGTAATTCATTCGACCAGAACAGTATTTTAAAATGTCAGTATGTCACACATACTGACATTTTTTATTTTATATACCTTCGTTAAGTGAAAAATTGACATCATTCAAACGAATGGCATAATCTTGGTCAAAAAGAATCCGTCAAATTTTATCTAAAAAGAATAACAATATGTCAACAACATTTAAACCTTTAGCAGACAGAGTGCTAATTGAGCCTGCAGCAGCAGAGCAAGTAACAGCGAGTGGTATTATTATTCCTGACACAGCAAAAGAGAAGCCTTTAAAAGGCACAGTGATCGCAGTTGGTCCCGGTAAAAAAGACGAGCCGATGGAAGTAAAAGTAGACAACATCGTTATTTACGGTCAATATTCAGGTACTGAGATCAAAATTGACGGGAAAGATTACCTGATCATGAAGCAGGGTGATATTTATGGGATTATCGGGTAACAATTCGATTCCGCTGTTGTGGAAACAGTTGAACTCTCAATAAACAATTATTTAAAAATCATTCAGACATAAAAAAATGGCAAAGCAAATTTATTTTGATGTAGAAGCTCGTGAGAAGCTTAAAAAAGGAGTTGATTCATTGGCGAATGCGGTGAAAGTAACTCTTGGACCAAAAGGAAGAAACGTAGTAATCGGGAAGAAATTCGGAGCTCCGCAAGTAACTAAAGATGGTGTTTCTGTTGCTAAAGAAATCGAACTGGCTGATCCTATTGAAAACATGGGTGCTCAGATGGTAAAAGAAGTAGCATCAAAAACAGCAGATATTGCAGGTGACGGAACAACCACTGCAACGGTATTGGCCCAGGCTATTATCACTGCAGGATTGAAAAACGTTGCTGCCGGAGCAAATCCAATGGACCTAAAGCGAGGAATTGACAAAGCAGTTGTTTCCGTAGTTTCAGATTTGAAAAAAATCTCCAAGGAAGTTGGTTCCGACAATGATAAAATCAAGCAGATTGCTACTATTTCTGCCAATAACGATGAAACGATCGGTTCATTGATCGCTGAAGCGATGAAGGTGGTTGGAAACGACGGTGTGATCACTGTTGAAGAAGCAAAAGGAACTGAAACGGATGTAAAAACCGTAGAAGGAATGCAATTCGACCGTGGTTATTTGTCTCCGTATTTCGTAACGAATACCGATAAGATGATCGCTGAAATGGAGCATCCGCTGATTTTGATCTACGACAAGAAGATCAGCAACATGAAGGAATTGCTTCCGATCCTGGAACCGGTTGTTCAAAACGGAAAATCATTGATCATCATCGCAGAAGATGTAGACGGTGAGGCATTGACAACATTGGTTGTAAACCGTTTACGCGGATCGTTGAAAATTGCTGCTGTGAAAGCTCCGGGATTCGGTGACCGCAGAAAAGCGATGCTGGAAGATATCGCGATTCTGACAGGAGGACAAGTGATTACTGAAGAGCGCGGTCTGACTTTGGAAAACGCGACTTTAGATATGTTGGGAACTGCTGAAAAAGTAGAGATCGACAAAGACAATACAACGATTGTGAACGGTGCGGGTCAGAAGGATAATATCCAGGCACGTATCGGCCAGATCAAAGCGCAGATGGAATCCACTACTTCCGATTACGATCGTGAGAAGTTACAGGAACGTTTGGCAAAATTGGCAGGTGGTGTTGCTGTTCTTTACATTGGGGCTCCTACGGAAGTTGAAATGAAAGAAAAGAAAGACCGTGTAGATGATGCATTAGCTGCAACAAGAGCTGCAGTGGAAGAAGGAATCGTACCTGGTGGTGGGGTTGCATTGATCCGTGCAATGGATGCACTGGATTCATTGACAGGAACAAATGACGACGAAACAACCGGTATCGCTATCGTGAAACGTGCTATTGAAGAGCCATTACGCCAGATCATTGCCAATGCAGGTGGTGAAGGTGCAGTAGTTGTTCAGAAAGTACGCGAAGGAAAGGCTGATTTCGGATACAACGCTCGTACGGACCAATACCAGAACTTGTATGAAGCAGGTGTAATCGACCCGACTAAAGTGACGCGTATTGCAATCGAGAATGCAGCTTCCATTGCTTCCATGTTATTGACTACAGAATGTGTCATTGCAGACGAGCCGGAAGTTGAAGCTCCGCACTCACATGGAATGCCAGGCGGAATGCCGGGGATGATGTAATTTCGATTATCTAATATTAAAAAAGCGCGGTGAAATTCACCGCGCTTTTTTTGTTTTTAGTCCTTTGTTCCTTACAAAGGTAATTTAACAATCTCAATCATGTAATCGGGCTTTCCGTTCGTTGCTCTCCAATCATAATGGATCAGCATTAACTCATCTCCTACTTTACGTGACCGAACTCCAGATCCGGTGTACAGATAATTCATCCCTGATTTCTTCAAAAGCGGTTCGCCCAATTTATCTAATTGTTCTTTGGTAAGTTCATAATCCAAAGCATAATTCATTGATTTATCTCCATCAGAATATCCTAGCATCCATGCATCTACATTACTATGCATATCTTTAAATGTGACTTCTCCGTTATCATTCAGAATCACCAAACGATTTCTGATCGTCTTATCCTGTTTTGTTTTTGCAAAATCTCCCTGGATATAATGAACCATACTTCCGTCTTTCATCTGATGATCCGATGCAAATAAGGGTACTCCCGGGAACTTAAGTGAAATAACATCTGCAGGAAAGCTAATTTTATTTTCAGACCACTCACCATCTTTATAACTCAAAACAGACTTAAAAAGAGCAAAATTATTTGATTTGGGAAGCTCTTCCGTCCAAAAGGTATATACACCACTTCCAAAGTGAACATAGCAAAATCTCGTTTTATCGGATGACTTGACAGGAACCTCCGTAATCTTCTTTTCTTCCTTAGATTCCAAATCAAGTTCCCAAAGTTGGTAAGTACCCTGAATTTTTGATTTTGGTTCATATTCACCTCCAACAGAAATTCCCACAAACACTCCGAAATTTACTTTATTGCCTTCGAGACCATTGATTTCAACACGAACATCATACTGTTTAGCGGGTCCTGTAATTTTATCGATAAAATGGAAAGAATCCTCTACTTTTTTGGTCTTAATATTTGCTTTAATAACGCGAATGAATGAATTATAAACTCCTTTGGGAGTTTTGGCGCCTTTATGAGAATTCTCAGAGCGGGCAGCATAACCAAGAATCAGGACTACGTTTTCATCATCCACAAAGTGAATAGATCCGGAAGCTTTACTCAATACATTACTAACGGATTCCAAAGCAGGAAAAGAAAAATCGATCAGCTCGTTGGGACTGTTATGATTCAATCGACACAAGGTTAAGTGTCCATTCCCATCATAGCTGTAAATCATATTTTGTTTGGTAGCGTATCCTGAAATAGGATCAGATGTTCCATTTTTATAGGATGACTCAGGAGTTTTATTCTCTTCCGGCTGCCCCACAGGTTTACCGTTGGAGTCAAACTTGTAAAAATGTTTACTGGTAACCAGCTGGAATGAACCGTCTTCCTGGATATAGATCTGGTTTCCGCTAATATCATCTCTTTTCTCCAACAGAATATCTGATAAATCAGTTACTGAATTTTGAGCAAATAAGCCCCCGGCCATCAAGATAAAGGTGCCGGTTAGAATTTTCTTCATATTATTTTTTCTGTAAATAACACTAATTCGGGAGGTTGAGGTTTACCATATGGTGGAAAATACGACCATAGCTGTAAATCTGACTTATATACACACCATATAAGAACATTGGCACAGAATGGATCATGACGAACGAATCGGAAGTGGAGGCTCCGACTCACAAGGAATGCCAGGCGGAATACCGGGGATGATGTAATCAGATTACATCAGAAACAAATTGATAGGGATGTGATGCGTCGCGTCCCTACTTGTTTTATATTTGCTGTAATTACAGTCCTGGCGAAACGCCGGGGCTTTCCGATCCTCCTTCCCCTGACGCTAACGGTCAGGGATAGACAGGAACGACACTATATAGGGGTTGTAGTACATCTTAGGATGACTACACCCCACTTATAATTGAATCGTTCCGGTTTTCAAAAACAGTTGTTTTATTCTCAGGGATCCAGCCTCCGTTACTTTATCCAGGCTTTCCATATGCAGGATGACAATCGCATTTCCGACTTTTCTCAATTTCAACACACGTGTATGCGGAGCTGTAGGCATAAATAATTCCGGCAAATCGGACAAGAAAGCAATTTCGTCTTTGGAAAGTTCTTTCAGGCATGGGAGACACAACATATCCGAATCCGTTAGCACATAATTCTTGTTGAGATCCCACTTCAACACCCTATTGTCCCAGACTTTCAGTTTGGAGTCCTCATCCATCATCAAAATGGAGGAATAATCCGGAGTCATTGTACAAAACAGTTCTCTTCCGTTCAGGTCTTTACAGACACGTAAATTAGGTGTTTGGGATTTCTTTAATTTGAGTTCTGTGGACGGAAAATGGATAACGGTTTCTTTTACGTCATAGTCTTTATCCAGCTGGAAACTGCGTGCATGAAAGGTGTAATAATCTTCCCGGGGTTCTGTCCAGGATAACAGCCAGCCTCCATTTCCAAAAGTTAAGCTCACCGAAGAAGCATTTTTATTGGATTCGATAATTGTTGAATATACTTTCTGCTGCGAATAATCGTTGAGGTTGACGGACCAGATGTCGATCCCGGATTTACAATAATCAACTCCTTTGTAATCGCTTAATGAAAGCGGCGGTGCATCCCGGTCCTTAAACGAGGTTTTAGTGACACTGAAAAGCAATTCTTTTTTCGCATTCATCCCGATACACTTAAAATCAAACAAATCCAGCACTTCTTTCTTCTTTCCGTATGCCGGGTTAAAGACATCAATCAGCAGGTATTCGTAAGAAACCGTGTAATCTTCCAGGTTTACGATACTCAGTCTCAAATAGGTATTGATTCCTTTCGGTTTGAATAAATCCGGGTGCGTGTTGGCTGAAACAGCGAAATAGGTTTGGTAAAGGATTATTTTTCCTTCTATTGAAGTGATGATCCCGGCATCCACGTGATTGGAATTGTTTGAATATTCATCCCAGACGCTCTTCACTACATGCTCCTGTTTCTCGAGTGGAATTGCTTTGTATTCATTTTTCTTATCAGCAAACAGGTACTCGATGTGTATGATATTGTCTGCCAATGTGTAGCGGATGTTGTTTTTCATATCGAAAGCGGTGCATCCGCTCGTTTTTTGATCTGAAGTACCGGTTTCTTCCACAATTTCCTGGATCAGGTTTCGGTCCAAAACTCCATCTTTATTAAACTTAAAGCGGTAGTTTCCTTCACTCAATTGAAAGGATCCGTCTTCGAACAGGTAGCTCCCGATCTGATAGGGGGATTTATCTTTGAAGTATTCGGTGTTTTCGACCCAGGAATTGGATTGCGCGAACAGACTGCATGAATGAACCACAAAGCACACGAAGAGCGCTATTAATTCCGGCGTAAATTGAGCTACACCTGCGGTATCGCTCTTCCTGTTTTTATAAATGGATTCAAATGGAAATGAAATCAGACGCCGCATGCAAGGGATTTTAGTTTATTAAATATAGTGTTTTTAGAGCCGGTATTCTGAATAGTTAACGAAAGCTCTGCCATAAACGCTTGTTCCTTCTTAAAATTTCTTCAATTCTGAACTGATTCGTGTGTTGAATCGGCTTAGTTAGTACCTTTGCAAAAAAAATGCCATGGCAGACATCAAAGTAACAATTATTGACCGCGAAGGAGTTGAACACGTTTTGGATGCTCCCACAGACATGAATATGAACATCATGGAGCTTTGTAAAGCTTACGAACTTCCTGTTAAGGGTGAATGTGGTGGAATGGCGATGTGTGCTACTTGTCAATGTTACCTGGAATCCGATACTCCATTGGAGGAACAGAGTGATGCCGAACTGGATATGCTCGACCAGGCATTTTATGTGAAACCGAACAGCCGTTTGGGATGCCAAATTCCTATTTCTGAAGAAATTGATGGGATCGTGTTGCGTTTGGCGCCGGAGGCGGAATAATCTTTGACAATTACGAATGCCGTCCCGATAACCATTGATGCTTCGATCAAGGTTTTAAAACTATCGGGATACGAATTAAAATTCGGATTAGATGAGATGAAATTATTGCGCATTTTTGAGAAACCGAATTAAGACTATAAGAGTCACGAGTCAAGATTTAGGAAGGGTTTTTTTGAGGTTATTTTCTTTGAAACGTCCTGAAATCAGGTGTTAATTTTATAACGTTTTGATACTATACCCATACGAGATCTATGCTATATCCATACAATACCCGTACATGACCTTGAGAGAAACCAAGGTTGCCTTTTTGAAGAGCTTGTTTTGGGTTACGGATTTGTGTGTTTTTTTAATTAATCAAGGCACGAGCCAAAGCCTCGCGCCAGCATAAGGGGAATTAGACATTCGTAATTACAAGGTGAATGTTAACCCGGTCCCGAAACTGAAAATCCCGAGTTGTCTTCTCAGGTTTACTTTGGACCATATTTCTCTTCCGGAAAACCAGTATTCCGACTCATCCATACGCCGGAATTTTTTCTTGTTGAACTGGAAAGCGTATTGATAGCGGAAACCGATGTGGAATAACACTCTTTTTGAGATCGGGTAATTCATCCGGAAACCGTACATAAATACCAATCCGCGGAACTCTTCTGCGCGTGAATCCAACAATTTTTCTTTTACCTGTGAAGTTTGATCCGGAATTTGTGGATTTACTAATTCAAGCTCCAGATTTCTGTTCGGGAATTGAATCAGCGAGTACCCTACTCCTATTTCACTTGCGAAACCGCAAGGAACGCGGCTGTCATTTAGCGAAACGATCATTTTGGGCATAAAAACTGTTTCCCGGACCGGAAGGTAAGCCACTTTCGCATTTAAATATTCTGTGATCATTGTTCCCCCGGTATCTATATAGTTCCGGGTGATTTCCTCATTTGATTGCAAATTCACCCGGTAAAAACGCTGTGAAAATTCGATTCCAAAACCGACCGGTTCGGTAATCGCAATATTCAAACTAGCCCGGTAACCTAAATCAAGTAAGTTGTACGAGCTGTTCAATGCACCGTTTTTCGAAACGTATCCTCTGCGTTCTCCAAAAATGTTCTGCAATAATGGGATTTGACCTTGTCCATCTACCTCCAGAAAGATCCGGTGTCCGTAATAACCTACTTCCTGCGCTCCGGAATGAAAAGTGCAGATCAACAAACAAAAAAGAAGAATTCTTTTAATATTCATTTTTTGCCTGTTTTAATTGATTAAACATCCCATTCAAGCGGGAACCGATGCTGTGTTTCGTAGCAGGTTCGTTCACATAATAGGATCTATCGAGGACCAATTCCCCGGTTTTCAGGTCCAGCACATAGAATTGCCAGTCGGAATAATGCCCTGAAAGTATGGCTATTGGAAAATAAACCAATCCGACAGGAAGCAATACTGTGAACAATGCGACATTCCCGAAATATAAATCCGGGGCATACTTGTGCTCGTATTCCAAAAACAGCAATTTCTCTGCCTTGAATTTGGAATTGATCCGGTTCAAATTCGGAACGTCCAACACAAAATAATCGTTCTCGTAATCGCTGATAGCACGTGTTAAGCTGCGTTGGATCAGGGAATAATCGTTCCAGTCTTCAGCATTTAAGGTCTCCAAATCCTTCAGATTTAAACTTTTCACCTGAATATTTAAATCTTCTGCATTGGCATCCATCTCTTTGAAAACGAGGTCTCTTGTTTTGAATGTTTTATATACATCTATTTCCGTTGACCGGGTTGTTTCAAAAACAGCAGGCTGGAATATCAGCATGGAATCCATTTTCAAATGAACTTCATTATCGTATTTGAAGTATTCCAGATCTTCCTGTTCCAAATCAGTCATCAGATTAAAATCGTCTTTATCCTTATCCAGGATTCCTTTTTTGATGGAAGATTGTTTGAATTTCTTAACGAAGCTGCTATCCCGAATGATATCTGAAATTCCGTACATGTAAAACTTGCTGGAATCAATCCCGAAATCTTCGGTCACTCCTTTCGATTGATTTTCAATGACCGCATACTTATCCCACTCCGCTGCGTGTAACCTGGATTTGGAGGAAGTATCCTGTTTCAGGTTTTTCAGATAAGCCAATGTTTCCCGGAAGTTGCGTGACGAGAACTTTTGCGGTTCAAAATCATCGCTTTTCACCAGTAAATGGATGGCTGTTTCATAACATTTCTTTGCGATCAAATTGGTTGTGTCCGATTGATAGGTATCATAAATAATCCGCAATCCCATTGCCAGTTTCCCTGTTTTCGGCAACACATTGATAAATTGGTTCAGAATGGAAATTTGTCCTTCATAGTAATGCTGCTTTTTCCTGTTTACAGACGAATAGACAGTGTAAGCAGTTCCTTCCTTTTTAACTGTCGTTTTCATAATATCCAACCAGGCCTGTGACTTATAATTTTTCAGGAAGACTGATTCCGGGTACTTTTTCTCAAGAATATAAATGGCATACAACGCTTCCACCGGTTCATCTGCATATACTTTGTTTAAAACAAATTCGAAGCGGGCGATATCACGGATGTAGAAAAACTGGAGGCTGTCTTCATACAGCAGTTCTTTTTTCCATTCTTTGAATTTGGCTATTTGATCCGTTACCTGTTCTTTTCGTTTTGCCAGGTTCGGATGTGACATCAGGTAATCGTTGTACTTAAATTTTGCGGAGATCTCGTTTCGCTTAAAGTCAAAATACATTTCCGGAACGTACATTTCACTGGTATTGAAGTACGTTTTATCCAGTTTCATTTCTTCAAATGGCAGATAGGAATACAGCAATACATCGAATGTTTTATTGAGTTCACTGGATTTATACCCGGCATCGTGAACCATTTTAACAGCTAAACGATCTGCTTCCAATTCATTCTCTCTTGAATAATTGCTTAAGAACCGGGCTCTTTCGTTGTAGGAATAAAACTTCTCTTTGGTTGCGTATTCAAACAGGTCCAATACATGGTGCTCCCGGTAGTGAATGATTTCGTGGGACAAGACAAAAGCCAACTGGGCTTCAGAAGTTAATTGAGCGATTAAGCCGGTTGTTACGAACACGATGCCTTGTCTTGTCGAAAAAGCATTCGCTTCGGTAGAATTATAGGCATAAAAGCGTAATTTCCCTTTCAGATCCGTTTCGTCTGCAATCAATCGGTCGCCCAATTGTTGCAGGTAATTGCTGATGGTATCTCCGAAGGTCACATTTCCGGAATGCAGGATCTCATCAATGGAATAGTTGATCTGTTCAACGAAAAATTCTCTTTTTTTGAAGTTCAGTGATTTCAGGTCTTCCCTTTTGTCTTCTCTGATCTTTGTCAGGGTTGAATTGGAAAAATCCTTTGGAACCGGCCCTTTGCTGCACAGTGGTTTGTAGTGATTGAAATCGCTTTGTGCCACTGACTGGAACAACACCATCAACGCACATAAAAAAAGGGTTGTTCCTTTGCAGATCATTTGACGTTCTTGGGAAGGATACAAACCGGGATCGGTTCCATTTTATGTTTATTCATCCTGTTCAACCTGCGATAAATTGAGAGGACTTCTTTTTGTCGTGGATTCAGGGTTTCTTCGTTTCCGGTAAATTCCATTGCCCATTCCAATTCCGGGTAAGTGGCACCTATCTGATCCTCATCCGAACGACCGTCTTCCCATAATCCGTCGGTAGGTTTTGCTACCAAAATAGATTCAACGATATCCAGGGCTCCTGCCAACTCAAACACTTCTGTTTTAGTCAGGTCTGCAATCGGGCTGATATCTACTCCTCCGTCTCCGTATTTTGTAAAGAAACCAACTCCAAAATCCTCGATCTTATTTCCTGTACCGGCAACCAGTAATCCATGGGTCTGGCCCAAAGCATACAAGGTTGTCATTCGCAATCTGGCCCTGGTATTTGCCATTGCCAGGTGATTTTCTACCGTATTTGCCGGAAATGTTTTTTCAAGCTGATGGAAAGTAGCTGTCAGGTCGACGGTTTGTGCTTCCACATTCGGGTAGTTTGTTTGCAACCAATCAATGTGTTCGGTAGCTCTTCCGAATTCGGCTTTTGTCTGGCGGATCGGCATATTTAAAACAAGTACTTTCATTCCTGTTCTTGCACAAAGCGTTGATGTGACCGCGCTGTCTACTCCGCCTGATATTCCGATCACAAATCCGTGTGCTCCGGCATTCAAAGCGTATTGCTTTAACCAATTTGATATATAATCGATTACTTCTAGTTCTTTTTCCATAAATCCTGATAGTAAAAATAAAAAAAAATCCCGTCTTGGCTGAGCCGCAACGGGATTTCTAAGAACTAAATCTGTATTTAGAACAAAATACCAATTTTCAAACAAAACTGAGTTTGAGTGGTTTTCAAACCGAAATAATCGCTGGAACCAGGTGCTCCCGGATTTCTATTGAACAATGTTTTGTTTTTACCGCCACCTTCAATGTTGATCGGCGTTAACCCGTAATAGAAGCCCAATTCAGCAAACAACATCGTGCTTCCTGTAAAGGTCCATTGAGCACCACCTGCCAAACCTAACGAACAACGGATAGCGCTTACATCATTTCCGTAAGGTGTTTTCATCCCTTCCATTTCAGATGTTGTTGAGGGGTACATTGGTGAACCAAGTTCAATTTCATCAATGTTTGTTCCGTTTGCCCCGTTCCCAAAAATATATCCCTGGTCTGTTTTTGTGGATTTGATCAAAAAACTGGTTCTTGCTCCGAATTTTCCATAGTAACGGAAATCACCCAAAGCATTTGTTCTGAACATCAACATGGTTGGAATGGTAGCATAGATACTTTTATACTTTCTTCCTGTCAATTGAAATACTTTGTCTGTGTTCGGGTCCTTCACATCTTCCTCCTGGATGATTGTTTTATCGTTGTAATAGTAGTATGTATCTCCATTGATCGCATTCATTGCCAACTTATAGGATTCAAAGTCAAATTCCACCCCGGTTGAAAACCCGATATTGTCATTAAAATTGAAATTAATATTCAATCCGAAGGCATTTTGAACGCCTACACCATCTTTATCAATTACGTTAGTTCCCGGTTTCATGAAGTTTAAGCCCAACTGGTAAGCAAGACCCATGTTCACTTTTTTATCCGATCCTTCCGCTTGTCCAAAAACGGCAGCAGAAAAAGTCACTGCCAAACATGTTACTATTAATCTTTTCATAAGTTATCTTAAAGTGAACCAAATATAGTTTCTTTCGATGAGAAGCTGTTTAAATTTCCAATTTAATTTGATTATGCCCCTTTCCGGCTGCAAATTCGTTGCGTTTTTTCGCTCGAAAATTGGTTATAATCATTATCAAAGAAGAATATTAAACAGCTTCTGATACTAGAATGATTATTTTTGAGCAATATGAAATTTACACGAAAAATCGGACTCCTTTCTTTATTTGCAGCGGCATTGCTAATCCAATCCTGTTCGGATCCGCTGTCGGTAGATATTTCAACCAGTAAATACCAACTGGAAAGTGTTCATTTGGACAGTATTATTAAACATACTCCGGAGACTGAGTTGGGTTCCGAATTGTTTGATCTGTCTCAGAAATACCCGGAGATCATCGATTACCAGTTTTATTACTGCTACAAAACCGGCCTTCCAAAAGACACCGTTTTCCAGGAAAATTGGGCCGATTTCACCCATAATCCGTATTATAAACGTTTATCCAAAAGAATTGACGAAAAGTTTCCGCACATTGCTCATTCCAAAAAGATTATCGAAGATGGCTTTAAGCGGATCCAGGTACATCTGCCGAACGCAAAACTGCCCAAAACGATCCTGTTCATGAATTCTTTCTTTTCCTCCAGCATGTATTGTACGGAAAACGAGATCGGGGTTGGACTGGAGCGTTACCTGGGTGCAAAAACAGATGTAATCCAGGAACTTCCCGGTGATGTTTTTTATGAATGGATCAAAGAAGCCATGGAACCCGAGTACCTTGAACGCGATGCTGTTTGTGCCTGGGTATTGACACATATTTGTGAACCGGGAAAGGACATGAACAACATTGAAGCAATCATTCAATGGGGAAAAATCCTGTATATTACGAAAGCGGCTTTACCGGAACAGGAAGAACATATTTTACTAAGGTACAACACCGCGGATTATGATTGGGCCTTAAAAAATGAACGGGCTTTTTGGGAGCATCTTGTCAAACACAACCTATTATTTATCAAAAGCGAGACCGATCAGGCGGCTTTTTTACAGGAAGCTCCTTTTACTTCGGGCCTGCCACAAAAAGGACCGGACCGTTTGGGCCAATTCTTAGGCTACCGGATTGTTTCCAGCTATATGGAACAATATGATGTAACTTTGCAGGAATTGATGGACAAGCCATACAACGAACTATTATCGGAATACGAAATAGTTGACTAGTGAATGGGCAATAGTAAATGGAGATTATTCTCCTACTTCGTATCTAATCGTTAATTTTGCATCTCATAACAACAAAAAACATGGAAGAAATAGTAAGCAAACGCTCTTCAATAACCGTACAAATTGGACTTAACGAAAACAACCTTCCTTTGGAAATGCACTGGACTGCTGATGATGGAGGAATTACAAACGCTCCGGCAAAAGCAATGATGCTTTCCTTGTGGAACCCGGAAGACAATAACACGATGAAAATCGACTTGTGGACAAAAGACATGTCGATTGAGGAAATGAAACAGTTCTTTCACCAGACTTTGCTGACAATGGCGGATACTTTTGAGAAAGCAACAGGAGAAACGTTGATTACAGAAGACCTGAGAGATTATTGTTACCACTTTGCAGAGAAGATGGATATTATGCCAGAGAAATAATTAGACTTTAGGATGTTAAGATATTAGGATATTAGGATATTAGGATGTTAAGACATTAGGATATTAGGACTTTTAAATATCCCAACAAAAAGCCTTTGGAAATCCAAAGGCTTTTTGTTATAAACGAATCCAAGTCTTAATATCTTAAAATCCTGATTCCGACAGCTATCGGAACCTAAAATCATCTATTTAACCAAGACCATTTCATCCACCAAATGCTTCGCGCCGCAGTAAATGTCCATTACCCACATCACGTAGCGAATGTCTACCACGATGTTCCTGCACCGGTTCGGATCGAAATAGAAATCACTCATTGTGCTTTCCCAGCTTCTGTCAAAGTTCAATCCCATTAAATTTCCGTTTGCATCCAATACAGGTGATCCTGAATTCCCACCGGTCGTATGATTTGACCCTGTGAAACATACCCAAAGCTCGCCGTTCTGGGAATAATTCCCATAATTCTTTGTCTTATACAAATCAATCATACGCGGATCCAGGTCAAAATCCGGATTCCCGGTATTGTACTTATCTATCATCCCTTTAAGTGTTGTATGCTCGGTATAAGCCATTCCGTCTACCGGAGCTGAACCTTCCAATTGTCCATAAGTTACACGTAATGTTGAATTCGCATCGGGCCAGTTCTTTCCATCCGGGAACATTGCTAATTTTCCTTCCACAAAATCTTTCAGCAAAGCATCCATTTCAGTACCGTAGTCACTCGCTCCGGCTGCAATTTCATTGCGCATCAATGAAAAACATTCTACAAATAATTTGTATCCCGGATCTTTTGCCAGTTTGGAGAAAGATTTTTCTGTCAACTTGCTCAGAAATGCCACATACTTCTCCTTATTTACCAAAATCGATTTCGAAAAAACGGTTTCAGTCAGTTTCGGAGTATTTAATGACGGGATTGTAAAGCGTTTGTCGAGGTAATTTTTAAATGCCGGTGTTTGTACATCAAAGATTCCTTTATCCACGTTTACATCGTAATTTTTAAAAAATCCGTCCGCACCTTTGATCAGGTTCTGAATTTTAGCATCCAGCTCATTATTCGTTCGGTATTTGCCATAATTGCGCTCCAGGTCTTCCAGGTTTCTCGCCAAACGGAAAAACTCGGGTCCTACCAAGAGATACTCTACAAACAAGGTGTAATTGTATTCGTACACTGCTTTCTCATCAACCAGTTTGTTCATCCGGTCTATTAACGGAGCATAACGGTTCCACTCATCTTTTGAATTTGCTCTTGCCACGTATTCCGCTTCAAATTTCTTTTTCAAAGAAACGGCATCCAATTGTTTCAAACCATCAATCTGACCGATGTATTTCTTCCAGGCATTTGCAATGCGTGCCTGTTTTGCCATATATTGAATGCGTGTCAAATCAGATTTGGCCATTGCTTCATTGATAACCGCCAAACTTTTCGTACGCATATCGATTTCCATTGGCCGTTGTTTCTCAATATAGTATTTCAGGTTCCCGGAAGTGAGGTGTTGCTCCGTTTGACCGGGAAAACCGTATACCATTGTGAAATCTCCTTTTTTACGGTCGTTGAACGCAATTTTCAAATGCTTGATCGGTGTGTAGGGAACATTCTCCGTGTTGTAAGCTGCCGGTTTGTTGTCTTTTCCAGCATAAACCCGGAAAACCGAAAAATCACCGGTATGTCTTGGCCACACCCAGTTGTCCGTATCACCACCGAATTTCCCGATAGAGCTTGGAGGAGCACCAACCAAACGCACATCTGTGAATACTTCTTTTACCATCAGGTAAAAACTGTTTCCGTAATCGAATGCCTGAACATCTGCCTGATAGTGAGTACCTCTCGTGGCATCTTCGATCAGTTTTTTCATATTGCGTTTCAACACGTCACCGATCTTATTTCCGTCTTCCAATCCCTGAATGCCAAACATCATCGCTTCTGTTACATCTTCAATGCGAACAATACGTGTAGCAGTCAGTCCGGCATTCGGAAGTTCGTCGCTAAATTGTTTTGCCCAAAAACCGTTTTTCAGGTAATCGTGTTCTGTTGAAGAATGCTTTTGCACCGCATCCAAACCGCAGTGGTGATTGGTTAACAACAATCCTTTTTCCGAAACCAATTCTGCTGTACATCCACCACCGAAATGCATGATCGCGTCTTTTAGGGAGGCATTATTTACCGAATAAATATCTGCAGCTGAAAGTTTCATTCCTTTTGCTTTCATATCGGATTCAAAGGCCTGAAGCAACGAAGGAATAAGCATTCCTTCCTCTGCGTGAAGGGCAAAGCCAAGAAATAGGATAAAGGCAACCAAACAATTTTTCATATTCACAATTTTGCCCAAATATACCAATACCCTGCCAAAACCTGTTGTTAGATTCAACCCTTTTTTGCATTTTTGCTTTGTGGAATTTATAAGCTTGATTTTTCGACTGGGAGTCATTTTGGCGATTTTCAGCTTCATTTGGGGAATTTTAAAATTCGGATTTGTATTGCTTCGCGGCGGTGTTCCGATGTCTTACCCCTTAAACCTTGCATTTAAAACTGTTCAATACCTTCTGATTGCTGATGTAGCGATCATTTTCTGCACGGATAATCCAAACGGAAATTTGGCTACTTCTATCACAACCGGGTTGATTTTGCTGATGTACTTTATCGGAAAGGTCCAAAACATGCAATTCAGGGCTATGATGTCTATTCAAATCCAGGGTAAAAACCTAACGGATGGACCAAAACCCAAAATGGCTATTGAATTTGGGATTGTTGCGTTGGCAATGGCCGTATTCGGGTTCCTGTTGTGGAAACCGGAATTTGCTGAAAATGCTATTTCCAACTGGTTTTACAAGAATATCATTGATATCGAAGACACTCCGATTTTCGGGTTTATCTTCAAGGTTGTCGGGTTCTTTTTTACGATCGGCATGCTTTTAAGGATGTTCAATGCATTGAGCATGATCTTTTCCGGGCGTGCTTTTGGGAATCAAAACAACAAACAAGACAGAAATAATGATCGGCGTGACAACAATCGTTACGATGATTACGAGGAAGTGGAATGATCATTTTCCTCGGTAGAAAAATATGACCACGAGGACCACAAAGGACACAAGGACATTTTGCATCATTCGATCTACACCTTTGGTGTAGTCCTTTTAATGAACCGCTTAGAAAAGAAGAAGGCAAAGTTCAAACCTATTACCCACTTCACTTATTTCTTATTTTCTTTGAGGTTTAAAAAACAAGGAAAGTTGGTTTCCGTCATTGAAGGATTATTTCCCCGGTGGAATATATGACCACGAGGATCACAAAGGACACGAGGATATTTGGTATCATTTGGGTCTACACCTTTGTAGTTCTTTTAATGAACCGCTTAGAAAAGAAGAACGTAAAGTTGAAACCTATTACCCACTTATTTTCTTTGAGGTTTAAATCGAAAGTTATATTCTCTTTAGTAATTCCAGGATCTGGGGAACCAGTAATTGGTTTCCGTCATTGTGGATGATCGTATCAGTCAGTTTCATTTTTTCTTCTTCGGGCATTTGCGCATTAAACCGGGATTGCACCTGTTCATCTGTTAGTTGGTCACGCTCTTTTACCCGTTTCATTCGAACTTCTTTCGGGGCGCTTACTAAAATAATCGTATCAAATGATCGGTAGTTCCCGGTTTCGAACAATAGAGCGGATTCCTGGAAAATAAGGGGGGATTTTTGTTGCTCCACCCAATTCTTAAAATCAGCTCTCACAGCCGGATGCACCAAATTATTCATCGCAATTCGTTTGGAATCATCCTGAAAAATCTGTGCTGCTATGTAGGAACGGTTGAGATCTGAGTTGAGATACGCTTCTTCACCGAACAATTTTTTCAGGCTGCTGATCAGTGCTTGATCTTCGTGCATCAGTTCTTTTGCACGCTGGTCGGAAGAATACACAGGATATCCCATCAACTGCAGGATTTTTGATACCATTGATTTTCCGGAACCTATTCCCCCGGTTATTCCTATTATTTTGGGCATATGCATTCTACAAAAGTTCTGGGATTTTTCTTTGCCACAAATGCACAGATTATTTGCTCGCCTACCGGACTCGCTTTGTTAAGTCCATGACATGTTCAAACACCTGTCATCAACATTTTTTCTATTTCACGTAGTCTTAGTATAAAAAATCCCCTTGGCTGGGCCAAGGGGATTCAAATTAAATTTCTTCTACTTCAATGATATTGAAAGGCAAACTAATAATTGCCTGGTAATCCTGACCGGCCTCTTCCATATCTTCATCGTCTTCTTCAAAAAACCAGTTCACAACGACTTTGGTTTTAGAACCTGAGATTGCTTCCAGTTTTTTAAACAAGTCCAAAATGCATTTGGAAGAGGATGTATTAAAATATTCCAATTTCACATCAACGGATGTTTCTCCGATCGGATTTTTTCCATACGCATCGATCCAATCGTTCAAGGGCTTGTAAAATTCCACTGAGTTTTCAGGAATAGAACGACCTTTCAACTCAAGTTTCCCAGTAGCGGCATCAAAATGGATCGAAGGTGTTTTTGCTGATCCTTCTAGGTGTAAATTTTC
Organism: uncultured Fluviicola sp.; assembly: GCA_966212075.1. GTDB lineage: Bacteria > Bacteroidota > Bacteroidia > Flavobacteriales_D > Crocinitomicaceae > Fluviicola. The sequence continues at coordinate 64,044 of CBIHOM010000003.1, read as the reverse complement.
CATATTCTTAATTAATCAATTTTTATATTCAAGCAGAAAAAACTGTTTACGTCGTTTATAGGCAAAAACTGGTATTCGAGTTTATTTCCGGATTTTCTTGCAATATCAATCATACCGAGACCTGCTGTTCCCTTATCCGATAAGGTCCCGTTACTAAGCACATCCTGGTAATATTTTTTTAATTCATCCTTATCCATTCCATTGATCATATCCAGGCGTTTTTCTAAATCGATTGCGCTTTCTTTATCAATGTAATTCCCTGTTCTGATGACAAAATGATCGTCTTTTTTCGCGATCATGAATAAGGCCGATTTTACCTCGATTCGCGTAAAGTTCCGATCCTGGTCCTCATTCGAATCAATGTGATGATACAAATTCTGAAGACATTCCACCAAAACATTGAAAACTTTTTTCTTCATTTTCGGAGACTCATCCATGTAATCCATCTTGGACTCCATAATTGAAAGGACCGAAGATAATAAATCCGATGTTACAACCCCTTTAAATGACAACAGGATATTCTCCCGCTCCATTGTCTGGTAAAGTTCGTAGATATCGTTTTTTATCATTGTAGTTTTCGAAGTGGAACAAATATAATAATCCTATCGAACTAATTTTGGTATTCGCCGAAAAAAATGAGCAGATGGTAGAATTTTTTGTTAGGATACATTAACTGGGTACTTACCTAACTTTCAGGGGTGAAATCCTTGTGTTTCTTCCGGGATTTTGTACTTTTGCAACAATGATGCGTTTAGACAAACAAAAGGAATGGTTCTCGACATGGTTTGATTCGCCATTCTATCATGTATTATATGACGACCGAAACGAAAAGGAAGCCATTGAATTTCTAGATAACCTGGTAGCCTTGCTTGATCCAAAACCCGGATCCAGCGCACTTGACCTGGCTTGCGGTGCCGGAAGACATTCCAGGGCACTTGCATCTCACGGATTAAAAGTTTCAGGTTGTGATTTGTCACCCAACAGCATCGAAGAAGCAAAAAAAAATTCAGATCCGAGCCTGACGTTCTTTGTGCACGATATGCGTGAAAAACTGGACGAAAATTATCAATATGTCTTCAATTTGTTTACCAGTTTCGGTTATTTCGAAGACGTTTGTGAAAATGCGAAAGTCTTAAAAAGCGTGTATGACGCACTGATCGAACCGGGAATCCTGGTAATCGATTTCATGAATGCACATAAGGTAGTACGCGATCTGCGTTTTCGACAGGAAGTAAAAAAATGCGACATACTCTTTCACATAAAGAAGGAAGTTGTCAATGGCAGGATTATCAAAACGATCGCTTTCGAGCACGACGGGAAATCGTATTTCTTCCAGGAAAAAGTCCAGACATTAGAGTTGCATGACTTTGAGAAGCTTTTGTCTGACGCACATTTTGAGATCATTCAATTGGCCGGAAATTACCGATTGGAAGCTTTTGACCTGGAGCAATCCGATCGTTTAATCCTTATCTGCAAGAAGAAATGAGCGAATTAATCATAACTATTTTCTTTTTGATCCTGTCTGTCGTAGTTGGCGGTGTATTGGTTGTTTTCCTGGAGAAGAAGAACCAGGCTACCTTCATTAAACTTTCTCTTGCATTTAGCGGTGGATTTCTTTTGGCGATCGCTTTTATTCATTTTCTTCCGGAGCTTTATGCCGAGCAACATACCTCCATTGGAGTTTGGGTCTTACTTGGCTTCCTGGTCCAGTTATTCCTGGAATACTTTTCAGGTGGAATTGAGCACGGACATATTCATGCACACGCCAATAAAAAAATTCCTTACGGCTTATTGATCTCTTTGAGCATTCACTCATTTATCGAAGGAATTCCTTTAGCAAACAACACTTTACATGAGCACGATCACCTGGTCGGACATCATCACGAGTCCCTTTTACTGGGAATTATTCTTCACCAGCTTCCGGTTGCTATTGCATTAATGACCCTGCTGAGAAAATCTCTCATCAAATCCAGTACTTCCTGGATCCTATTGATCATTTTTGGATTGATGACCCCACTAGGTCTGATCTTTGGAAAACTCATCCCGATGAATTCTTCGATTCCTTTTATGGATATCCTGCTGGCATTGGTGGTCGGAATGTTCTTACATATTTCTACCACGATCATCTTCGAAACAAATGAAAACCACCGTTTCAACCTGGCTAAGTTGACGGCAATATTGCTGGGAGTCGGATTGAGTGTTGGATTAATATAGTTTAAGCGGGTTCAAAGAGTTCAAATCTTCTTCGCTCTACGAGCTTCGAAGGTTCAAAAAGTTTAAAAGATTCAATTTGAACATTTGAACATTTGAACATTTGAACATTTGAACATTTGAACATTTGAACCAATCAGATAATTTTTAATTTTACCAAAAAATCAACTCATGAAGATCCTTTTCTTTATCATACTAATCATTTCAGGTGTTACTGTCTACACCTTTAAATCATTCGAACTAAGCTTGTTGAACAACGGTTTTTCCTGGACTATGTCTAAGTTGTTGCCTTATGTTGCACTGACTATCGAAGGAATCCTTCTTGCATACTCCTTTGCCAAGGGATTTAAGATCAAATCCAAATTGGTGAAAGTCCTTGCTGTACTTGTTCTTTTTGCAGCACCATTTTCAATTGGGTTTGCGCTACACCCGATTTTTGACGGAGATTTCAGTTCTGAAGGAACAGAAGTAAAAGAGACTACTGTAAAAACGGATGAAAAATACGATTTAATGATTGTTACAATTCCGGATTGTCCTTATTGTTTAGAATCCATTTTCCGTTTGAAACTCATCAAACAGCGTAACCCGTCGGTAAAAATGCTCTTCTCTGTATGCTCCGACGATGAACAAAAATTAAGCTTGTACAAAGAAATTATAGCAGGAGATTTTGATATCGCACTGGCAAAAGATGTGGAAGCTTCGGTTAAATTGGCCGAAGGCCATTTCCCGACATTTGTAAAGCTGAAAAAAGGACTTCCTGTTTATAAATGGTCAAACGACCAGTTTGGAGCAGGAGCTATTGATGAGTTTGAATCGGAAATTAAATAACGTTACCATTTCAGTTCAACACTCTGGCATTCGTTCGGTGATGCCTTAAAAGTCCCCTGGAAATACTGGGTTCCATCCTCCGAGCGCCCTTCGTACGTGTACGTCTTCTTCTCTGTTCCGGTATAAGCATTTCGCACGGTGAGGTTATTTCCACCACAATCCGCCCCTGGTTTCCAATCTGAAACACTGATCTGTCCTACTTCTTTATCATCTACATATACATGCAGTGTTGTTACCCCATAAGACACCAGGAAACCGGATGTACTTTCACTGAACCAAAAAGAAACTCTGGATTCAAACTCACAGCTTCTATCGTCGAGTTTTGCTTTCGCACTGAAATTAGTTGCATTCTCATAGGTACATCCTTTTCTTCTGCAGGAATAGGAAGTTGACAAAATCAACATCCCTAATGTGATAATAAAGAGTTGTTTCATGATCTTAAGTTGTTAATCGGTTTTGCTTCAAATTTAGGATTTTATCCCTGAAAATTTTTTCTCACCAAATCTTCCAGGCAGTCGATGAATCGTGGGTGATTGTTGGAACTAGGAACCAACTGTACTTTTTCTCCACCATGCTTTTCAAAGATTTCCTGGTATTCTCCACCGATCTCGATCAGGGTTTCCAAACAATCGGCAACAAAGGCCGGACTAAAGGCCAAAATGCGCTTCTTTCCTTCTTTCCCCCATTGTTCAATGACTTTATCGGAAAAGGGCTGAATCCATTTTTCATCCAGGCGGGATTGAAAACTCACAATGTACTGATCTTCCGACAAACCTAATTTGGCAGCGATCAGGCGGGTAGTTTCATAACTCGTTGCTTTATAACAGAACTTGTTCTCTTCGGTGATTCCTTTCTCACAATCATGATCTTTACACATTCCGGATTCATAGACTTTATCTACCTGTCTTTCCGGAAGTCCGTGATAGGAGAACATGATCTTGTCATAGGAGGCAATATCAAATTGTTTCGCTCTTTCCACGATCGAATCGATATAGCCTTCATGGTTATAGAACTGGGAAATGATTTTAATATCGGGAATTACCCACCATTTTCGGATAATCTCCATTGCCTTTTCCACCGCAGAACCGGTTGATGCGCTGGCATATTGCGGAAATAACGGAAGGATGATAATTTCTTCGTAATTCGCTTTGCGCATGCGTTCCAACACTGATTCCATAGAAGGATTTTGATAACGCATGGCCATTTCCACCGTTACGTTTTCAGAATCAAAGCGTTTCTGCAATAAGCGTTTTACTTCTTCTGTGTATGTCAAAAGCGGAGATTTCCCATTTCCAAGATCCCATAATTCTTTGTAAATCTTAGCTGACTTGGGTGTTCTGAAAGGAACAATGATTCCCCGAACAAGTAACAGACGAGAAAAGAACGGAATATCAATTACGCGCGGGTCCATCAGGAATTCTTTCAAATACCGACGAACATCACTATTACTCGGGCTATCCGGCGTTCCTAATTGAATCAATAATACACCAATTTTCTTACTCATCTTACTTGTTTAAAGGCTGTGCAAAAATACGTAAAAGTGAAGTATGGAAAATGATGTAAATCACTTTTCCCCCAGATTTCGCAGATGACACAGATTCAGATGTTAATCACCCCGGACCCGGTAATAAGACATCAGCGAAATTTGCGCTATCAGCGGGAGAAAACAAAAAGCCCTGACATTAATAGTCAAGGCTTCCTTATTATATTTTTGATCTAAATCTTAAATATGCAGTGCTCTGTTATCTGTTGCAGCAAGTGCCGCTTCTTTAACAGCTTCCGAGAAGGTAGGGTGTCCGTGGCAAATGCGTGATATATCTTCAGCAGATGCGCGGAATTCCATTGCAGTTACTGCTTCCATGATCATATCTGCAGCACGTGCAGCAATCATGTGAACTCCCAATACCTCATCTGTTTTAGCATCAGCCAAAATTTTCACAAATCCGGCAATATCCATCGATGCACGTGCTCTTCCCAATGCTTTCATCGGGAATGAACCTGCTTTGTATTCCACACCTGCAGCTTTCAATTCTTCTTCGGTCTTACCCACTGAAGCGATTTCCGGCCAGGTATACACTACTCCCGGGATCAGGTTGTAATTGATATGCGGTTTTTGTCCTGCCAATTGCTCAGCAACAACTACTCCTTCTTCTTCTGCTTTATGTGCCAACATGGCTCCACGAACCACATCACCGATTGCATAAATATTCGGAACTGCTGTTTGCAAGTGATCGTTCACATCGATCTGACCGCGATTGTTCGCTGTCAAACCAACGTTCTCCAAGCCTAATCCTTCCGTATATGCTTTACGGCCAACCGCTACCAAACAATAGTCGGCTTCCAGGGTTACTTCTTCGTCTTTTTTGTTCAGAGCTGTCAATTTCACTCCGTTACCGGTATTTTCAACTTTTTGAACTTTATGTTCCAAATGGAACTTGAATCCTTCTTTTTTCAGAATTTTTGTCAACTCTTTTCCTAAAGATAAATCCATTGTCGGAAGGATATTCGGTGCAAATTCCACTACTTCCACCTCTGTTCCCAGGCGGGCATAAACAGATCCTAATTCCAAACCGATTACTCCACCTCCGATAACGATCATTCGCTTCGGGATTTCAGTCATTTTCAATGCTTCGGTTGAAGTAATGATCCGTTTTTTATCCGGTTCCATTCCCGGGAAGAAATTCGGTTTTGAACCGGTTGCAATGATGGTATTTTTCGCAGTAATGTTCGTGCTGTTTCCTTTCTCGTCCTTAATAGCGATTGTTGTTTTATCCACAAACGAACCCACTCCCTGGTAAACGGTCACTTTATTTTTATCCATCAGGAATTTGACACCGTTGCATGTTTGAGCAACTACTTCTTCCTTACGGGCGATCATTTGCGCAATATCAGCTTCTACATTGTCCACTTTGATTCCATGAGTTGCAAAATTGTGCTTTGCATTGAAAAAGTGCTCGGAAGAATCCAACAAAGCCTTCGAAGGAATACATCCTACGTTTAAGCAAGTTCCTCCAAGAGTTGGGTATTTTTCGATCAAAGCAGTATTCAATCCTAATTGTGCACAGCGAAGAGCAGCTACATATCCACCAGGACCTGAACCGATTATCGCAACATCAAACGTACTCATAGTTTCAATTTCTAAAATGTGGGATAAAGGTAGGAATTAATTGAAAATTCAAAATGCAAAATGCAAAAGAATGTCGTAAAAACCACTCCGCTTAAGAATGAGAGAATACCTCTATTTTATGAAAATTCAATCCCGATAGTTATCGGGAGCAAAATGCAAAAGAATGTACGTAAAAAGGGATATCATTAGGAATGAGAGAATGGTTGTTTTTTAATGCCTGGAAACTAAAAAACATATGCTACACCAGTCGTTACATTTCCACCCGAAGAAATATTCCCATCATAAAATTCGAATTCGAAACCGGTAAAAGCATTAAATCCCAGGTTTAACACCCAATGATCAGCAAACTTATAATCTACGGATATCGCTGCATGGATTCCGAAATAAGCAACTTCATAAGTTCCTCTTTTTTCCCAGCCTGGCGCAGTTGTAATTCCATTTTCGGTTGTTTCTCGTTTTTCCATAAAAGAATAAGTACTCGCGAATCTTGGGCCGACACCAATAAACATCGATACACGCTCTTTATTCATAATCCGGAATTCAGGCCGAAAAAGGATTGTTACACCTTTTATCTTATTATCGATAACGGTATATCTATCCACTACTAATCTGTCTTGTCTTTTATACACGTCATAAGTGATTCCAGCAGCATAAACCAATCGCAGCACCCCGTTTCGGGTATAATGCTTCACATTTAGTCCGGCTTCCAGTCCAAATCTTGTTTTGTATTCTCCGTTGTTAAAGGTAAAATCTCTTATACCGGCATTCAGAAAGGTTCCGAATTGGGAACTTCTGCCATACTGGGCAAAACCGATGAATGGAATCAAAAATAAAGTTGCAATCAGTGTTTTCATAGTAACAATTTTCAGTTTTCAAAACTACCTGCTAATGAGGTGTTGAGAAAACGGAAAAATGCGTTTGTATGAAGGGTGTTGCGAAAAGTCGTACACCAACAGAATGAAAAACAGAGCGAGAATAAGAGGAACTTCCCCCTTACAGAAAAATAGACAACTGAAACAAGGAATAGAAAAACGGTGATGAGCAGAACAAGATTTAACTCCTCATTCTCGCTCTCATTCTCATTTTGTTATAAATCAAAAATGTGCTTTTCAGCGTGGTACGAAGAACGAACCAAAGGGCCGCTTTCCACGAAACGGAAGCCCATTTTTAAACCTAATTCACGGTATTTATCAAAGCGTTCCGGAGTTACGAATTCAACAATGGGTAAATGTTTCGGAGTTGGCTGCAGGTATTGTCCTAAGGTCAGGATGTCTACTCCGACAGCTCTCAGGTCTTCCATTGTTTCAATCACTTCTTCATCTGTTTCACCCAAGCCAAGCATCACTCCTGATTTCGTTCTCATCCCGCCTTTTTTCAAACGGAACAGAACTTCCAGGCTGCGATCGTATTTTGCCTGAATCCGCACTTGTTTGGTCAAACGACGCACAGTTTCCAGGTTATGTGAAACGATTTCAGGAGCAACATCGATGATCTGCTGCAAGTTTTCCCATTTACCGGCAAAATCAGGAATCAATGTTTCCATGGTTGTTCCCGGGCTTTGATGACGAACGGCACGAACGGTCTGAACCCAGATCCCGGCACCTCCGTCTTTCAAATCGTCCCGGTCAACGGAAGTAATTACCGCATGTTTGATTTGCATCGTTTTAATTGAGTGAGCCACTTTTCCCGGTTCAAATTCATCTACCGCATCCGGACGCCCGGTTTGAACAGCACAGAAACCACAGGAACGTGTACAAATGTTTCCGAGGATCATGAACGTAGCTGTTCCTTCTCCCCAGCACTCTCCCATGTTCGGACAAGAGCCACTTTCGCAAATAGTATGTAATTTATGTTCGTCGACTAATGCACGTACCTTCTTGTAATTCTCACCAATTGGCAATTTTACGCGCAACCAGTTTGGTTTTTTGATACGAACGTTATTTTCTGATGTTGTAATTTCTTCTGACATAGTCGTGCCTTTCCGCTTCTTCAAAAATTCAGTACCTTTGGTGCTGAGAAATTTGATTCTACAAAAGTACAAAGAACAAATAAACGAAGTTCAAAAAGTTTAAACCTTTCAAAAAGTTCAATAGCGTTAAGAATTCAATCCAGATTGAGAATTGAGTCAACCACGGTATAAACCTTTGAACCTTTTCAACTCTTGAACTTTTAAACAATGTAGTTATGGCAACAGCAACAGTAAAATACCTCGGAGGACTCAGAACGGAATGCACACACCTTCAATCAGGAACGGTCATTCATACGGATGCGCCAACGGACAATCATGGGAAAGGTGAAAAGTTCTCTCCAACAGACCTGGTAGCTACAGCTTATGCTTCCTGTATGATCAGCATTATTGGCATATACTGTAATGAACACGGACATAATTACGAAAACGCATCCGCAACTGTGACTAAAATTATGGCTTCCGCACCAAGAAGAATTTCCAAATTGGTCATCGACCTGGACCTTAGGAATAATGGCTGGGACGAAGCAACGATTGAAAAGGTAAAACGTGCTGCCCTGGCTTGTCCGGTTGCAAAATCAGTTAGTGAAGACATCGAACTTGAAATCACATTCAATGTATAATAAAAAGAACGACCGCGAAGAAAGAGGCGGATTTAACAGAGACAAACGCAATTTCGAACGCAAACCAAAGGAGGATCCTTCGGATATTATCTATGGGATCCGTGTGGTAATCGAAGCGATCAAAAATGAAGTAGAGATCAATAAGATCCTGATCCAGAAGGGAATTGACAAAGACCTGTTCGAGGAATTAAGAACGGTATTAACCGGAAAGGATTACCAGTTGCAGTTCGTTCCTGTTGAGAAATTAAATAAACTTACCGCGAACAATCACCAGGGAGTGATCGCTTTCACTTCACCGGTTGAATACAAAAACATCGAAGACCTGTGTGATCAGTGGTTATCTGAAGGAAAAGAACCATGTGTTCTTGTTCTTGACCGCATTACGGACGTCCGTAATTTCGGGGGAATTGCACGTACTGCTGCCTGTATGGGTGTGGATGCGATCCTCGTCCCTTCCAAAGGAAGTGCGTTGGTTTCTGCCGATGCGATTAAGACTTCCGCAGGTGCATTGCACAGTATTCCTGTTTGCAAAACCGACTTATTGAAAAACAGCTTGTTCTACTTACAACAAAGTGGTTTCCAGATTGTTTCCTGCACGGAGAAATCGAAAGTTTCTATTGAAAACTACTCATTCTTTGGCCCTACAGCTATTATTCTCGGATCGGAAGAAGACGGTATTTCGCATGATCTGTTGAAAATGTCGGATGCACGTTTGTCGATTCCAATGGCCGGAGACATTGCTTCGCTGAACGTTGGCGTAGCGACCGGAATGATATTATATGAACGTTTGAAGCAGGTAAAGGCTTCCAAATAATTGTTATTTGTTCAACTTTAAAACTACCTAAATGAAAACAATTGAAGACCTGAAGGTTGAGAAAACAGTCTTTAAAAAGGAAAAAGACGAGAACGGGAACATTATCAAAGTCCCGGAAACAAAGCTGGTTGCACGACCACCGGTTGTAGTAAGTCAGGGAGTACGTTTCGGATACTTTATGATTGATATTGTGTTCTTCTACATTATCACATTCATCATCGGTGTAATCATTGGGATTATCATAGTAGCAACCGGTAACGTGGATCTTTTAAGATATGATTCTACCTTGATGAAATTTCTTGATTTGATGGGTTACCCGATTTTCTTCCTGTATTATGCTATTAGTGAAGGACTTGGAGGAGCTACTTTAGGTAAATTGATTTGCGGGTATACCGTTATTGACGAACATGCAAACAAAGTCAGTTTCCCCAAAGCTTTATTAAGAACTGTTTGCAGATACATTCCTTTCGAAGCGTTCTCCTGTTTCGCGGAACGCGGATGGCACGATACCTTATCCAAAACTTACGTCGTAAAACGATCTGAAAAAGCAGAACTTCAAAAATTGCTGGGTTCTTTTTCCGTTAAAGAAGAAGATATTCTGGATTGATTTTTTAGACATCAAGAGGTCAAGACATAAGGATATCAGGACATAAAATTACTAAAGACTTCAAGACGGTTTGACTTACGCGTCATTCAGTCCTGAAGTCTAAATATCCTAAGATCTTAAAATCCGATTACAGATTTGTCCCCCCGGAAACTTCAATGCGTTGTCCGTTGATCCAACGTGATTCATCCGTACAAAGGAACGCAACCACATCACCGATATCATCCGGCAATCCTGCTCTTCCGAGTGCTGTAGCGCTTGCGACCATTTTATTGTAATCTGCATTGTCGCGCACTGCTCCGCCACCAAAATCGGTTTCAATAGCTCCGGGTGCAACACAATTTACACGAATCTGACGTGGTCCCAATTCTTTTGCCAAATAACGGGATAACTGTTCCACTGCAGCTTTTAAAGATCCATAAATGGAATATCCCGGTGCCGTGAAACGTGCCAGTCCGCTGGAAATATTTACGATCCCTCCACCGTCATTTATGAATGGAACGATTAATTGAGTCAGGAAAAACGGTGCTTTGAAGTGAATATCCGTTAATGAATCAACTACCGACATTTCTGTTGCTCCGAGTGGCGTAGCCAAACCAATTCCTGCATTGTTTACCAGGAAATCAATTTTGTCGGTATTGAACTTACTTTTCAATGCACTTTTCAATTCAGCGACGAAGGTTTCAAAGGTATCCGCTTTGCTCACATCCAATGGAAGAGCGATCGCTTCTGCTCCTTTTGCATGCACTTCTGCTACGACTTTGTCCGCTTCCGTTTTATTTGTATGGTATGTGATCACTACATTGATCCCTTTTTCTGCCAATTTGTTTGCCATACTTCTTCCAAGTCCGCGGCTTCCTCCTGTAATGAGTGCTAATTTGTTTGTTTTCATGTGTTTTAATTTGATGAAACAAAGGTAGGACAGGAACAGGCGGCCTGTTTGCACAGAGCAATCCAATTGTTGCGAAAATCAATCATTAATTAGCAATAGCTCAATTATCAAGAAGAGGATTACATACTTCGACGAAAATCTCCTGGTAATTGCTAATGATTCATTGATAATTAATTCCTGAATGAATTCGGGGTGATTTGAGTTTGTTTGCGAAAAAAATTGGAGAAATGGGCTACTTCTTCAAAACCCAGGCAATAAGCTATTTCCGAAATGGTCCAATTTGTTTGTTTCAATAAAATCTTGGCTTCCTGGGTAATCCGGTTCCCAATAACTTCGGTAGTGGTTCTCCCGGTATTTTCTTTCAATACCTTATTGAGGTGGTTTACATGAACCGACAAGCGATCTGCATAGTCTTTGGCCGTTCTCAAACCAATGCGCTGCTGGTTGGATTCAATCGGAAACTGCCGCTCCAGCAATTCTACAAATAAAGAGCTGACCCGCTCCGAAGCCGAATGTTTCGGATATAAAACGGAAGCCGGTTGTAATTTCTGGCCCAAATGAATGAGTTCCATTACATAATTGCGAATCAAATCGTATTTAAAGGCATAATCGGAAGCCTGTTCTTTTTTGATCTTCGAGAAAACAGTTCTAAAGTATTGATACTCATTTTCTGACAACTCAAAAACCGGAATATTCCCCGGACTGAAGATCGGTAAATCATCCAAAGAAGTCCCTGTATTTGCCCGAGTAATAAAGTCTGAAGTAAACACGCAAAAAACAGCATGGTGATCTTCATTTTCAGAAGTATAGTTGTAAGGTACTTTCGGTGTTGCGAAAAGCAAGGCATATTTATCAATATCAATGACTTTATCCGCATACTCAGCCGTACTTTTTCCTGCGATCAGGCTGATCTTGTAATACATTCGTCTATTGTAAGGCATTTTTGCTTTTTGACCTCTCAACTGCGCCTGCAGTTCTTCCGTATCAAACACATTAAAATGACCCAATTCCCTTCCAATTCCCTCCGGAATTAAAGATGTCCCATTACTGATCGATTGGTAAAACTCTTCTATACTAATGAAATCCATAATCCCTGAATTGCAAAATTCAAATATACGGAGATTAATTAGCAATTATCAATGGTTGAATTATCAAGAGGAATTTTCGTTTGACTTCCGAATCCTCTTGATAATTGATAATTGGCTCATTAATAATTATATCCCTAACATCAACTCCCGGATATCTCTCACAGGTGCACTTCCGTAACTCAGGAATTTTTCATGGAATGCTTTCAGATTAAATGCTTTTCCCTGTTTTTGCATCCATTCTTTGCGCAGGTTGCAGATTTCTGTGAAACCAGTAAAATAGCTACACAATTGCACCTGGCTCAAAGTAGCTCTTTTCCACTTCCCTTCAGCTTCAGCCTGTTGCTGATACGCTTCATTTACCAATAAATTCATTGCTTGTTCTTTGGTGAAATGCAGATTGTGCACCGAGTAATCCAAAATCGTATTACAAGTCGTTCTTAAATTCCATTTGTAATACATCAGCCACATTTCAGGTGTATTACCCCCGTAACCGTTTTCCAACATCATCAATTCGGTGTAAACAGCCCAACCTTCTACCATTGCTCCATTTCCGAAAATAGATTTAATGATACTCGGTGAGTTGTTGCTGTAAATCAATTGGGTGTAATGACCCGGAACAGCTTCGTGAATATTCAGGATTTGCAATACATAATCATTGTATTCACGCAGGTAACTCTCTGATTTTTCAGCCGGCCAACCATTCAAACTTCCCACATTGTAATAGGTGTTTCCTCCTTTATCGTAAGGCCCGGGAGCAGAGATTGACGCACCCGCAACCCCAGCCATATAATCCGGTTCACGACGAACAACCAATGGTTTCTTAGGGTCCAGGTAGATCAGGTTTTTGTCTTTAACGAATTTTTCCAATTGTGGGATTTGCTTTTCGATGTCTTTCTGAAAATTCTCAGGCTGTGTATGCTGTAAAGAGATCTGGTCGATCAGTTGTTTTACCATCACATACTCATCTGCCGGCATTGGTTTTTGCCCCATATGCTTGCTCCAAATCTGACGGGAAATCTTGACCATTTTCTGATGCAATTCTTTTTTATGTGCCAATGCACTTTGGTAAATTTCCTTCGCCGTTTTATCCGATTGGATATCAAAAGCAAATTTTTGGGCATACAAACTACTTCCCAGGCGGAAACTGCGCGGATGCGGATTCGGCAGTTTTTCCAGCCAACTTGCATAATCTTCAATGGCTTTTTGAGCAGCTGCACTTCGTTTCAGCAATTCCGTTTTTTCAGCTTCGGATAAGTTGCTTTTTTCTATACTGGCAGGAAGATCCGCAGTAAAAACAGACAATCCTCCCCTGTTTTGTTCAATTGCGAGTTGTGTGTGTTCTAAAGTCGGGTTCTTAATGTTTGATTTTGCTGCTTTATAATAAGCCGGGACATTCTTCAAACGAATCGAGAAATTTCTCAATCGTTCGTCCAGGGGCGCATAATTATTGGCCAGCATTTCTGCAAAACCACCACAGACGTTGTAATTCGACGGATTCCATTCTCCGGATTTCAAAGAAGTTTGTTCCCAGAGTGCACCGTCGAGGTAATTCCGGATCAATTTCAAATCAATTTGATTGGCTTCGGAAAGTTCTTCTGGTTTAAACTGCTTAAGTTGATCCAATTCTTTTTGAATGAATTCGCGTTCTTTTTCCTGGCGTGACTTATCCGGGACAACCAATACCGAATCGTATTTGTGATAACCGCTGCCACTTGCCCAGCCGGGATGCATTTCCCACAAACGCAATACGAATGCTTCTTTGTACTTGTCAAAATCAGCCGATCCGGATTGTTCACCCGAACACGAAGCAATGAACAAAACAAGTATTATCAGACTAAAACCACCAAATCTTTTCATGCGAACTATTTTAGATAAGAATACAGATTATTAAAATCTTTTACGCCAAATTTTATCGGAAGCATCCAGATATTCGGAAAGTGCCGCCGAACCGTACCAAGGAACCAACTCGTATGCAAGAAGTTGTGAGTTAACTGCCGGATCTGTTTTCAATAATGCTTCTGCCTCCTCTTTTGAAGCCACATTCAAAATAAACAAGCCGCGATACGTGAGGTTATTTTTGCCAAAAGGCCCTGCAACAATTAATTTCCCTTCATCCACCAGGCGCCCGATATTTCCCATATGACCGGTAAAACAACTATCGATGTATTTTTTATCCGTTGTAGTGTTTGTTCCTGTTTTTAAAACTACAAACATGTAACTTTTCATTCCATAATCATCACCCTTTAGTTTTTCAGCCAGGTCTTTGTCATAATTCGGGTTGTCGGTTGTATTCTCTTCCTGAGCAATAGTCGGAACAGTTGATTTCGTTCGCTTCATTTTAAAACTGAAACCTGTATTTTTTTCTCCTAAAACCTGAACATAAATCTCGTTTGATGAAAGTTTTTTGTAACAGATCTTCTTCGGAAAGCTATGTTCTTTATTCTCAAAAACGAATGCAGAATCCGAAGATGTTAATTTAAACTCTACCGGGTTTCCGTTATTCTGTCCAATAACCGTAGGAATATAGAATGTTCCGTCTTTTCGCTGTACCAGATCGAGGTACTCATTCACTTTAATCTCTCCTTTTTTAACTTCGGAGGAATATCCTTTCATAGACGTGGAAGACAATTTATCCCAATGCTCGTAGGTGCTTTGGTCTTCGGATAACCAGGTTCCGACAAGGAATTCGGGAAGTTTATTTTGTGTGAAAACGGAGCCTGAAACAACAAGCATCCATAAGAGCAATCCTTTTTTCATAAGTACAAATCTGTTCTTTCAAAAATAAGGAATTTGATGAGTAATCGCTTGTCTGTTTTTTCCGTCTGATAACAGGCAACCACATAGGTCATATAGTACACATAGATTGAAAATTGTTTGCGACTCAACTTTCCAATTAGCAATGGAAGCCAAGGAATGAAAACAGTTCTTTTTTATTTTCTTGTGATTTTTTAAATAACTAACCAGGAAAATCTTATTTACCTTTCCGAAACTGCTTTTTAATAAAGCACTTACATTATTCACGTTAAAATATAAAAACATGGTTTTAACAATTTTAGGAATCGCTGATCAGGAAAATCCCAAAATGGAAAGATTAGTTTTTAGAGCCGTAAAGGATGGAAATCTATCTGCATACGCTGTTGTAGATAACACTTATAAAAGAGGGCATACCTGGAACCTACATAGGCATTATTTCTCGTTTCCAGATTATGAAGTGAAAGAAGGAGATCAAGTTGTTCTATTCACCAAAATGGGACATACCGCACCTACACTGATGGAAGACGGAAATAAGGCACACTTTTTCCATTGGGGGTTGCAAGTAGCTATCTGGACCCGAAATGAGACTGCGCACTTATTAAAAATAGTAGAATCGAACAATACGAATTTTGTAAGTAAAATTTAAACGCTCGGTTCTTACATGGGTTCAAGATGTTTTTTACACCTCTACCGTTCCTTTACTTGCCATGCGATAAGTATGCGCTGTGAAAATATGTCTGCGGGCGAAGCGTTCCGGAGTTGGTGACTGTGCCAATTTCTTGTACATGTTATTCGGAACACCGAAGTATTCAAACACTTGTCCGTTTACGAACGTAACTTTCAAAGTCAAGCCCTTGTAATGAAAATCTGCGATCATGGATGTAGTAATCGTTTCCTGGTATTCTTCCAGGTTTTGCTCCAGTGTTTCGGGTGCAATGCTCACTAAAAAATGGTAGGCATCAATGATTTCCAAACTTCTTTTCTCGGCTTCTGCTTTTAAGGGATCTTCCTCCTGGAATTTATCCGGATGCCACTCTTTTACTAGTTTTCGGTAAGTTGTTTTTAATTGACCCAAGTTGATTTCTTCTTCCACCTGGAATAATTTTTTGTATGCTGCAATGCGTTTCATCTTTATAGACTTTAAGATATTAAGACAACAGGATTTCAGGACTGAAATTTCACATCTATTATTTTAAAAAAGGAGTATTAATACCCGTGAAGATCCAATTGATCGGTTTCTTCGAACGGAACCTGTTTTCCCATTTTCTTTTGTATGATCTTAAAATGATGCTCGTCATCAGGAGTAACGAAAGTTAAGGCTTCACCTGTTGCTTCCGCTCTTCCGGTTCTACCGATCCGGTGAACATAATCCTTTGGTGAACGCGGTAATTCGTAATTGATCACAAAGGGTAGGAATTCAATATCGATACCACGGGAAATCAGATCGGTTGCTACCAATACTTTCAAATGCCCTGCTTTAAAATTTCGAAGGACTTTATTTCGGGCATCCTGGCTTTTCTTACTGTGAATTGCCTGTGCATCGATGTTATTCTTGCGTAACTTCTCAACCACTTGATCCGCTTTAAAAGTAGAACTGGTAAAAACCAAAACCTGTTTCATTTTACGTGAACGGATCAGATAGCGCAACAAAGGCCCTTTTCTCGCATCCGAAACACGAAAAGCAGTTTGTTGAATCAAATCCACGGAATCTTCCTCGTTTTCAATTTTGAGCACGATCGGATCGTGTAACAAGATTTGTCTGATCTCTGAAACTTTATCATTCAGAGTAGCTGAAAACAAAAGGTTTTGACGCTTCTTCGGCAATAAGGCAATGATCTGCTGCATTTCTTCCTGGAAGCCCAGATTCAACAACTTATCTGCTTCATCCAATACAACTGATTTCACAGCGCCCAACTGAACGGCATTGGATGCTGCCAGTTCGATCAAACGACCGGGAGTTGCAATCAAAACGGAAACCCCCATCATGGCCTTCATTTGCGGATTGATGGAAACTCCACCGTAAACCGCTTTGATTTTCAACGGTTCGGGGAACGACCTGGCGAATGTTTTAAATACTTCTTCCACCTGGATGGCCAACTCGCGGGTTGGAACCAGGATCAGTGATTGTATGTGCCGGTTTTTTGCTTTTTCTGCTTTAGAAAGCTGTGTTAAAATGGGTAATACATAACTGGCTGTTTTACCCGAACCGGTTGGTGCAATTCCCAAAACATCTTTTCCGGTCAGAATTGCCGGAACAGCAATTTCCTGGATCGGGGTCGGACGCTCGTAGTTCATCTCGCTTAAAGCTCGGAGTAAAAAAGGCGATAAGCCGAAAGAAGAAAATGACATCCTGTTTTTATTTGAGGGTGCAAAGATAAGGAAATTCAAAGGATTTCAGGATGTTAAGTAAGACTCAGGACTTTAAAAAGGATCAGGAGACCAAATTTTCAAGTGCCAGGAGCTTATCCATAATTGAAATCTGTAACCTAAGGTCCCCACAAATTACTGATTGGTACCTGGTTCAGTTTGATCGTCAAAACAACTCCGTGTCTTGAAATGTATGGATTTTCGTAGCGTGTTAACGGATAACTGTAACGGTAATGCAGGTAAATAAAATTCCCGAAGGAAACTCCGACTTTGCCACCTATGCGGAAATCATTTTTGTCGTTGTGTTCAACAAACACATGGAAATCCGGGGACGTTTTCTGTACATTGATGCCCAAATCGATCCGTTGCCCCAGAGCTGAAATGTGGTTGTAGAATAAGCCTGTGATTGTTGCATCTACCGTATAATTGATCCTCCTTTTCCCGATAAAAGGTTGAAAAGATTCGGAAATAAAGTTGGCCCCGATCCCGATGCTGTGAGCTTTTAAATAAGCATATTCGACATGAACGCCATAGCCATTCCAATTTCTCAACGTGTATTCTCTGATATAATGCCCACCATTCGGATGTGGAAAGTTGCAATCGCATGTCAGTACTTTCGGGCTTTCAACCCATCTTCCTCCCAGGCGTTTTTCCCATTTCCGAACTTCGCGCTGAAAATGTCTCCGGTGAGAAATATCTTCCCGCAAATGATTCCAGTACGCACAATAACCACAACCTTCCTTATCGAAAGGAATTCCGAGTAATTCAAAAGTCGGGATATCGGCAATGATTTCCTGCATGGCAGTGTATGCGACATCTGCAACGGTATAAAAGCCACCGAAATTCGGGACAGGAACAACTGTCTGAGTTGTGTCATCCAATTTATCTATGAGAAATGGAATTGCTGCTTTTTTCTCCTCAATCACTCTCCAAAAGATCCGGTCCCCACATCCTGGCTGATTATTCACATAAACAGAATCCTCACATATATAAGGAATATCTTTCACGAATTTCAGATTGTTTACCAGATTACTTATACGATCCTGTTCTTCGCTCTGAGCAATGGAATAGCCTGAAAAAATCAGAAACCCAAAAAACAAACAGCAGGTTTTCAAGCTGTTTCGCATGCTTTTATTCAGGCCATTGGTCAATCTTCCGGATTTAATTTGCTACGATTGGCAGGAGGTTCACTACTTCAGGTATTTCAGATAATTCACGGATCCGTGGAACGTTTCGCTCCTTTTTGAATTTGTGTTCCGGATCAAAATGAATGGCTGTCCAACCGGCATTCAACGCACCGATAATGTCTGCTTTGAAATCGTCCCCGATCATAATAGCGTGTTCGGTTTTACAATTTGTAAGTCTCAATGCTTCCTGGAAAATCTCACGGTGTGGTTTGGTCACTCCAATTTCTTCCGAACATAAAACGGTATTAAAAAAACGATTGATCCCACTTTTTTCCAATTTGATGTGCTGTACTTCCCTGAAACCATTCGTAATGATATGCAATGCATAATCCTGTTGTTTCAAGACTTCCAATGTTTCCATTGCGCCCGGGAAGAGCGCTGTTTGCTGTGGAGAAAGTTCAATGTACCCGTCACTCATTTGCTTTGCAAGTGAATCATCGTGAATACCATGATAAGCCAGTGCTTTTTTAAAACGATTATCCCGCAATTCTTCTTTCGTCAGTTTTCCGTTTCCATACTGGTTCCACAAATCCGCATTGATCCGAATATAAGTATGATGAAAATGCATGAAATGCTCGATCGTTTCTCCCAGTTTGAGATCATCATACAAGTATTGCAACGCGAAGCGCGAATTGGTTTCAAAATCCCAAAGAGTACGGTCTAAGTCAAAAAATAGCTGACGAACTTTCATTTAAAGAATGATTCAATAATGTATGCTATTCCTGTAGTAATTGCTCCGTTCATACAAATACCGACCAGGATGAGTGGAAACGTCCGTTTTTCTTTACCGTAAAATTTTGCAGTCACGATTGATCCGACCGGAACCGATAGAAACAAAGGTGCATAGAACGCTATTCCATAAATTCCCAGGCTGCGCTTCAGTTTCACGATCAGCTTATTGAAGCGTGTAAATTTCTTTTTGGCTTTCAGGGGAATTCCCGTCCTGATTGATTCCTGGAATGCCGCTTTCCGTTTTTTGTGCGCGCGGATAAGGAAAAATTCACTGGAGAAATAAAAGATCAGAGCAGCAACAGCGGCTCCTGAAATACAGGAGATATAGGTTTCCAGGAAATTCAAATGCATTCTTGGACCCGCAAAGGGCGCAAACATGAATTTGATCATTGATAAACCGAAAAGTGTAAAGTAAAAATGCCAGGCCATCATCAAGCGATTAACATTTTACTCCAAAAGCCAAATCCCCTGCGTCGCCCAATCCTGGAACGATGTAAGATTGAGCAGTTAATTCCTTGTCAATTGCTCCGACCCAAATACTGATCGTATCCGGAAGGTGCTTCTTTACGAATTCAATCGCTTCCGGAGCAGCGATCGCGGATACAATGTGCACTTTGGAAGGTTTTCCCTGCTTTAACAATGCTTTATATACCATTACCATAGAACTTCCGGTTGCCAGCATCGGGTCCGAAATAATCAAGGTTTTTCCATCGATCGAAGGAGCTGCCAGGTATTCCACGTGAATATCAAAATCTTCCGCGGTTGTGTGTTTCCTATAGGCGGAAACGAAGGCACTTTCAGCCCGGTCAAAGTAATTCAATAAACCCTGGTGCATCGGTAAACCGGCACGTAAAATCGTTGCAAGAACGGGTTGTTGTCTTAAAATCGGAACTTCTGCTTCTCCAAGCGGAGTAGTCACTAATTCTGTCTGGTAGTCCAGGTGCTTGCTTACTTCATAAGCCAATACTTCGGCAACACGCTCTAAATTACGTCTAAAACGCATGGGATCAGTTTGAACTGTACAATCTCTTAACTCTCCCAAAAAAGTATTGAAGATGGATGTAGACTGACCTAAATTGTAAACCATAGTATTGAATATTGGAGGTAAAATCTGTGCTTTTTAATCGGGCTCTTTGCCTATCCACAAAATAAAGGAATAAAAGCAAACAATGGAAATAAAAATGTGTTTTGTTAGTGAATTTTAGCAGTTAAAAATAAGTCATATCCCAATCCTTAAATGTAATTTTGTAACATGGCCAAACAAAGCAAAATTGATTTTCGAATTTTCAGACGCTTATTGAAATTTGCAAAACCGTACAGAGGCCTATTAGTTTTGGCCTTCATTTGCACGGTTTTGCTTTCTGTTCTTGGCCCTTTGCGACCAATGATCATTGGGAATATGGTCCAAAAATATGTTGTCGACAATCAGAATCCGGGATTGTTTTTGAAATGGACCTTAATCATAGGAGGAATTTTGCTTTTCGAAGCGCTCCTTCAATTTTCAGCTGCATATTTCTCCAATTTAATGGCGCAATCCGTTATTCGTGATATTCGTGTGAAGGTCTTTAATCATTTGTCCACATTCCGGATGCAGTTTTTTGATCGTTCACCAGTTGGAGGTTTGGTTACACGCGTAGTTTCAGACATTGAAGCCATTTCGGAAGTTTTTTCTTCCGGGCTGATTGATATTTTGGGCGATTTACTCATGTTGGTTGTAGTATTGGCCCTTATGTTCGCCAGCAATTGGCAACTTTCTCTTATTACACTTATTCCTATCCCGATCCTCATCTTCGCAACGCGCGTCTTTGCAAAAGCCATGCGTAAAAGTTTCCAGCAGGAAGGAACAGCTGTTCATCGTTTGAACTCTTTTGTCCAGGAACGATTGACAGGGATGAACATTGTTCAGATTTTCGGACGGGAAAAAATGGAATACGCTGCTTTCCAGGAAGTGAATAAAACACACCGGCAGGCACACGTAAATGCTGTTTGGGCCTTTTCCATTTTCTTTCCCGTAGTAGAATTCTTAAGTTCTCTTTCCATTGCATTACTTATTGTTTGGTGTGCTTTTTCAATGACCGGCGAAAAAATAGGTGACAAAGAACTATTCGAGACCGTGTTCAGTTTTACACTGTGGATCCAGATGCTATTCCGCCCTATCCGCATGCTGGCAGATAAATTCAATATTTTACAACGTGGAATCGTGCGGGCAGACAAGGTGTTTGAATTATTGGATACACATGAACACGTTCAGGAATCGGGAACTGTTACAGCCTGTGATTTCGAGCAGCCTTTAAAGTTCGAGCACGTTTATTTTGCTTATAAGGATGAAGACTGGGTTTTAAAGGATATTAACCTGACGATCCAGCCAAAAGAAACTATTGCTTTTGTCGGTGCTACCGGAGCCGGTAAAACTTCAATTGTCAATCTGTTGAGCCGGTTTTACGAATACCAAAAAGGGACTATTCACATCGGTGATTTGGAATTGCGGGAAATTCACATGGACACGCTTCGAAAGAACATCGCAATTGTACTCCAGGACGTTTTCCTCTTTTCGGATACTATCCACAACAATATTACTTTAGGGAACGAAGAAATCAGTCGTGAAGAAGTAATCGCAGCAGCGAAAGCCGTAGGAGCCGACAGTTTCATTGAAAAACTTCCGAATGGTTACGATTACCAGGTTGGTGAACGTGGTGGAGTGCTTTCAGTTGGACAAAGACAATTGCTTGCTTTTATTCGTGCTTACGTTTACAATCCGCACATTTTAATCCTGGACGAAGCAACATCAAGTGTAGACAATGAATCCGAATTGTTGATCCAGCGTGCTACCGAACAACTTACCAAAGGAAGAACTTCTATCGTTATCGCACACCGATTATCTACCATACAAGCAGCAGACAAAATTATTGTCCTGGACAAAGGTGAAATCCAGGAAATTGGGTCTCACGAAGAATTATTACGCAAAGATGGAATGTACCGCAAACTGCACTCCATGCAATTTACAAAGAGATGACAAACGAATTAGGCCTTAAGATCGGAGGTGTTCCTGAACATTTTAATTTACCCTGGAAACTGGCCATTGAAGAGGGTAAATTCAAAGAAATCGGTTTAAACCTTCACTGGTCCGATATGAGTGGCGGAACAGGCCAAATGATCCGTGGATTGGAAAGCGGATCCATTGATATTGCTGTGCTTCTGACAGAAGGAATTACCAAATCGATCCTACAAGGTTTGGATGCAAAAATCCTGGAAGTATACGTTGTTTCCCCTTTAAGCTGGGGAATTCATGTACCACACAATGGTATGATCAAAAAACCGGAAAATATCAAGGACCAGACTTTCG
Source organism: uncultured Fluviicola sp. (assembly GCA_966212075.1). Taxonomy (GTDB): domain Bacteria; phylum Bacteroidota; class Bacteroidia; order Flavobacteriales_D; family Crocinitomicaceae; genus Fluviicola. Next base: position 41,508 of record CBIHOM010000003.1, on the reverse strand, counting down.
CTATTTCACGTTATGGTTCGGGGTCCCATTTGATGGCATACGTTATGGCTGATCAATTCGACTGGAACTTAAATGAATTAAAATTCAACGTGATCGGTGACGTTTATGGTGGTTTATGGGCACTGGAAAATAACGAAGCCCAGGCTTTTCTGTGGGAAAAGTATACAACCTCTCCTTTTGTGGAACAGGGAAAATGTGATTACGTCGGAGATGTCGTAACACCGTGGCCCTGCTTTGTGGTAGCCGCACGAACGGAGATTGCAGAGAAATACCCGGAAATTCTCAAAAAAATGTGTGCTATTGTAAACCAAAAAGCATTGGAGGTAAAAGAGCATCCGGATTCAGCCGAGATCATCTCATGGCGTTATAATTTGCGACTGGAACAGGTGAAACTTTGGTTATCCGAAACAGATTGGAATTACAAAGGAACCGAATACCCGCTTGCTTTTGAGAAGACAACGCATTATTTGAAAAAATTGAATTTGCTGTCCGAAGAAGAAGCAGAAGACTGGAAAGAGAAGTTGTTTGTTTAGAAAGATCAAAAAGGTTCAAAAGGTTCAAAAGGTTCAAAAGGTTCAAAAGGTTCAAAATTTGATCTTTTTTACTTTTTAAACACTTGAGCTTACATCACCATCCATTCGATTGGCGTTTTGCTCGTTTTTGGCGCTTAGCATTTCGTTTGACACTTTTCTTGGCTGCTTTGGACTGCTTTGCCCAGAATGCTTTCTTGGATTTTTTCGCTTCCTTCTTTGCTGCTTTGGCTTCTTTTTTTCTGCGCTTTGCAATCGTTTTCTCAGCTTTGGCTACAGACCCGTCCTGCCCATAGGATGAAGCTACTGATCCGGCGCCAAAAATAAACAGTCCACACAATACAACCAGTTGTAAAAACGTTCTTAACTTCATAATTTTGTGATTCCAATACGGTAAAGTGAAAATACGAATCTTTTTATTGATTTTGATACTAGCGGGTGCTTCATGTAAAAAAAACAGAACACATCCTGTGCCAAGTGTTGCCTTTGATTTTCAAATTGATTTGACTTTACCATCTTACCAGGAATTGAACAATGTCGGAGGTTGGGCTTATGTTTCCGGGGGAATCAAAGGAATTGTGGTCTACAGGCAATCTTTGGATGTTTTTGTAGCCTGGGAGCGCATGTCGCCTGAGGATCCGGATAATGTGTGTGCTACGGGGCTGACAACGGATTCAACTAACTTTTTGCAGCTGCGTGATGCGTGTTCGGGTGCCGTGTTTTCCATGTATGACGGATCACCGATCTCCGGTTCGGATTGGGGATTGCGCAAATACCAGGCAATTTGGAACGGAAGTAATTTGTTGCGGATTTATAACTAGTTGAAAATGTTCGCTTTATTGATCGTCTTGAATACTGGTCAATCTTTTAAACTTATTTGAACCCGTTTGAACTCTTCCCCGCTTCGGTTTTCCAGATTTCTACATAGGAGTTCGAGTTTCGTGGATTGATCCCATGTAAGAATTTATCCACAAATCCAGGTTCGATCTGAGCTTCCAAATGCATTTTAGGATAAATCACTTTAAAAGTATCGATACGCTGTTCCAAATTTTTCTGTCCGAAAAAGAAGATGTAATCCTGAGGTTCTACAGTATAAAAACTCGCCGGATTGATCGTATCTGTATTCCAACGCTCCAGAACCTTGTATTGCCATTTTCCCGAATAGAAATAAGGCATCATTTCCGGATTGGTTTCTCCTGTTGCCTCAATCAAAATATGTTCATTCCCATGAGCCTTTCCATAGAGAGCATACATTGTATTCACACGCGATTTTTTAGAAGGCATTACAGTTACAATACAGAAAAGCGGGATATTCAAAATCCAAAATCCGACCCAGGAAACCTTCCAGAACCCATTCCAGAATTTACGTATACGAAGTTGTTCAATTCCCAAGAAAACCAAGATAACTACTAATGGAAAAATAGTCAAAATAAAACGCTCCTGCCTGTTAGGAAAGATCGTATGAAACAATAAGAATACAAATGTCGGAATAAATAAGATCAGGTATTTTCGAGCTGCTTTGAAATAAGCTATTAAAGCCAAAATTCCCAGGGGAAAAAGCAGGAATCCGAAAAGCACATAAAAATACATGAAGTAATTCGCATTTTTCATGTAGCGGGTTCCTTCATTCATATTGTAAACAACATATCCCTTAAACTCTGCAAACGGATAACCCCAAATAAAGTAATCGACGACACCTTGTGTAAGCAAAAACATCACTAAAGAACCTGCAGTCATCAGAATCAGTTTCCTCCATTCCAGCTTAAAGAGGTAATAAATTCCCAAACCAACGGCATAAATTGCAATTTGGTAACGAAAGGAGATTGCTACTCCAATAAGTAAGCCTGCATAAAATAATGCCCATTTCCGGTTTTCCTGTAAAGTCAACCAAACTGCCCACATGAGGAACGGAATGCTCACTACTTCCACCAAATTTCTTACCGATAAGAAGGGCATTGCCCAAAGAAGTGCCAACAACCATCCAACATAACCCGCTGTTTTTTTATTGGATAATTTTTCAGTGATCAAATATCCAAAACGAATGACAAGTAATGAAAATAAGGCATGAACAATCCTATTGATTAACATGAGTGTTTTAGGATCAGCAATACCAATAGATTTCAAAGCTGTAAAGAAGAGGTAATTCAGACCAACATAGGTAAAACTATGTCCTTCAGGAGCAGCACCGGCAGCTTTATTCCATGGAAGCCAATGATTGTAGTCGAATCCATCTGCCCATGAGCCGGCCGCTTCGATCACCAAAAAATGATCATCGTGCATACTGTAACCTTCCGAGAAAATTGCAGCGATTAAACGAACGATCAATCCGACAAATAAGATTGTCTTAAGCGAAGACCAGTCTACGGTTTTAATTCTTTCAGAAAGTTGCATGAAGCAAAATTAGTGATAATGCTAAATTATGCAATTAAGTTATGATTACTTCTTTGTGTTACGTGTGCGTGCATACACGCACACGTTCAAGGGGATTAATCCCCTTGACCACCAATGCGGGAATAAAAAAAAGGAACCTCTGCCGAGATTCCTTTCCAATATAATTGATTACTTCTTAGTATCTGTAAGCATCCGATTTGAACGGGCCCTCAACAGTTACTCCGATATAAGCTGCCTGATCTTGTGTCAATGTTTCCAATTCAACACCAATTTTAGCCAAATGTAAACGAGCTACTTTCTCATCCAAATGTTTTGGTAACACGTAAACGTCGTTCTCATAGTTTTTAGAGTTTTCCCACAACTCCAATTGTGCCAATGTTTGGTTTGTAAATGAGTTAGACATTACAAATGACGGGTGACCCGTTGCACAACCCAAGTTTACCAAACGTCCCTCAGCTAAAATGATCACATCGTTTCCTTTTACGTTGTAGATATCAACTTGTGGCTTAACTGTAGATTTTGTAGAACCATAATTAGTATTCAACCATGCCATATCGATTTCGTTATCGAAGTGACCGATATTACATACGATCGTTTTATCTTTCATTTTCTCGAAATGACGTCCCACAACGATGTCTTTGTTTCCAGTCGTTGTTACAACAATATCAACATTGTGAACCACATTATCCAATTTTTTCACTTCAAATCCATCCATTGCAGCCTGCAAGGCACAAATTGGATCGATTTCTGTAACGATTACACGAGCTCCGGCACCACGCAATGAAGCTGCAGAACCTTTACCAACATCACCGTATCCGCAAACAACAGCTACTTTACCAGCCATCATTACGTCTGTTGCACGACGAATAGAATCTACCAAAGATTCTTTACATCCGTACTTATTATCGAATTTTGATTTGGTAACCGAATCATTTACGTTGATTGCAGGCATAACCAATGTTCCGTTTTTCTTGCGTTCGTACAAACGGTGAACTCCTGTTGTTGTTTCTTCAGATAATCCACGGATATCAGCAGTCAATTCAGGGAAACGGTCAAAAACCATGTTTGTTAAATCACCTCCGTCATCCAAAATCATGTTCAATGGTTTTCCACCTTCGAAAGCAAATAACGTTTGCTCAATACACCAGTCAAATTCCTCTTCATTCATACCTTTCCATGCATAAACAGGAATTCCTGCAGCAGCAATTGCAGCAGCAGCATGATCTTGAGTTGAGAAGATGTTACAAGAAGACCAGGTAACTTCCGCCCCTAATTCAACCAATGTTTCAATCAAAACTGCAGTTTGAATTGTCATGTGTAAACATCCTGCGATACGTGCACCTTTCAAAGGTTTTTTTGCACCATATTCAGCACGTAAAGACATTAATCCAGGCATTTCAGCTTCTGCTAAAACGATCTCTTTACGACCCCACTCAGCAAGTGAAATGTCTTTTACTTTGTAAGCTAATTTTTCAGTTGTATTGCTCATAAATGATTGTTTGCTCATATTTTAAGACTGCAAAGATACAGTATAGGTTTGTGAATTAAAAATTATCAATTACACAATTATCAATTCGAACTGCACCTTTTTAAGCTTTTTACTTAATTCATTGAAAATTACAATTGATCCATTTTCACTTCTCTTTGGGACTTCCGATCAGATATAGAATGCCAGCAGGGCCGGATTTCTGTCTTCCTACTTTCCATTCATAACTTTCGTATCCCTTTACACGGGAAACCAATTCATTCATTTCCGGAATCGTATAAGTTCTCAAAGCAGAAAGAACTCCATCAAGCATGACGAAAAGTGGAACCAATGGGATCAGGTAGGTAAAAATGATGCGCCCTAAAGAAAACGGCTTTATAAAAGGGGTCATCAACAACACATTGATCGGTGAAAACAACATCGCAAGTACACTTTTGAAGTTCCGTTCCTGGGATTCGAACAAAGCAATCGGACTTTGACTGTCCACCGCGTTCTGAAGAATTTGGACCGCATCTTCCTCTTTGAAATGGTGCAAAGACAAAAACTGCGTACGCACTCCTTTCAAATGTACCGGAACTTTCCGAGCATCTACAGGTTCCTTTTCATAATTAAAATTGGCTGACTGCAGACGTACATATTCAAAAGCTTTCAGGTTCGGATAATAATCTGTCAGAGTGATCTTCAGTTCAGGATGCTGTTCCTTTAAACGATTAGACAAACGATACAGCCCGCCACCGCCGCCCGAAGCCAGATCAATAATCGTATCGTTCCCATCTTTCTTTACTAATTCTGATAAAAGTGGCGTAACATTTTTGTAAATATCAAATTGATTAGAGATAAACTGAAGGAAATCGGTCAAATAATTTCTTAGAAAAACTGGAAACCAGGACTGATCTTCAAATTCGAACAATTGTTTACGTTTCATGATAAATATTTTGTATCTTTAGGTCAAAGGTACTAAAATTATTTGAATTAGGTCAAGTTTACTAAATTAAAATGAAAACGCGGGATAAAATATTGCAAACAGCCTTGAACTTATTCAATAAGCACGGAGTTCCAAACGTCACTTTGCGTAGGATTGCTGCTGAAATGTTCATTAGCCAGGGAAACCTGAATTACCATTTCAAGCACCGGGAAGATATCATTGAAGCACTTTATTTTCAGCTCCTGGAAGTATTTAATGAAGAAAAAGGAAAGTTGGACACGGAGGAAATCAATTTTCAATTCGTTATTGATTCCACCCGTGCCGGAATGGAAGCTCTATTCCGTTACCGCTTTTTGATGATCGATTTCAATCAGAATATGCGTGAGAATCCGAAACTTCATGCGCATTTTATGCAGTTGGAAGAAATACGAAAACAAACTTATTTACATTCTTTCAACTTGGCAATTGATGCCGGGATCATGCGCGCACCTGCTTTTAAAGGCGAATACGAAGGATTAAATGAACGGATTCGTGTTTACAGCGATTATTGGATCGCATCTGCCGCGGTCTATAATGAACCGGAAGAAACGACTGTGAATAAATACCACACTTTATTGGTAGAGATGTTTTTTCCATACTTCACTAAAGAAGCACAGCGGGAATTTTTGTTGAAACGCTTATAATTATCTGAGTAATTTATTTAAACAGATCCACCATCACCTTTCCTTTTCCAGTGTTACACGGGAAATGAAGCAATTCCTTTATCGTGGCGGAAATATCCACCTGATCATAAGCTGTATTCAGCTGTACGTTAGATTTAAAATCTGGGGATAGCGCAAAAAACTCAATATGTTTGCACCCCTGACAATTATCCCCATGTGTAATATATCCTCCTGAAATCCCATTCAGATGTCTTCCGTGATCATTTGTTACAATAAGCGTTGTCTTATCTTTATATATAGGTGAACTCTGAATATAGTCCCAAATCACCCCAACATACTGATCTGTTTTCCGGATACCATTGATATATCCTATAGAATCATTCTGATGTGCATAATAATCAGGATCCTTGAATGCAATTAACATTAATTTCGGTTGATTGACCGCTAAAGTGTTCAATGCACGCTCCAAGGTAATCGAATCTGCCCGGTAACCTCCTGTTCCATCACCATTCACTCCACAATCGAAAAACGGCCTGTAGAGATTATGGTAATCCGGATATAGGCAATTTGACAAGGCATGCAGTTTATCCTTTGATCCGACGATACAACATTTCGTATATGGATCACCGGTACTTTTTAGATAATATTGGAAAATTGAGGGATAATCCGGTAATTGCGACCCGTTATTTGTAATAGATTGATAGTTGCCCGTACAAAGTGCAGTATGTCCCGGAATAGTAAATGTTTCTCCTTGATTTGAAAAATTTGTAAGCAGTACCCCATAGCTTGATAAGCTATTTCTAACGGGAATATTGATTCGCAGGGGATCACCCCAAGTCTCAGAGTAACGCGGACCATCGACCACCACTACAATAACATATTGTGTTTGATATTCCTTAAGTGGGGTCACTTTATCATGTGTACAGGCAATTAACACCAATAACACACATAACACCGAAAAAAACCGAACCATATAGCAAGATACAAAAAAATCCCCCAGGTTTTACCTAAGGGATTCTCCAACAATAAAAACAGAGTCTAAGGAAACTCTTGTTTAACAATACATTACAAATTAGCCAAAGCTTCTTTTACCAATTCAGAAACGCGCTTTCCATCCGCTTTTCCTGCCAACTGCCCGTTTACCGGTCCCATTACTTTCCCCATATCCTGAGGTCCTGTAGCGCCGATCTCCGCAATTTTTGCTTTAATGACCTGACGAACTTCGTCATCAGACATCATCTTTGGCAAATAGTCTTCCAACACTTTAGCCTGAAACAATTCTTCTTCTGCCAAATCGTTTCTCCCTTGCTCAATGTAAATCTGATAGGTCTCCATACGTTGCTTGTGAAGCTTCAAGACAATTTTGTTTGCTACTTCTTCTGTCAACTCACCGGAACCTCCCGATGTTGCTTCAAGCAGTAATTTACTCTTAATATCACGCAAAACCGCAAGGCGTTCTTTCTCCTTTGCAAGCATGGCGTTTTTTATATCCTGGTTAATTTTTTCTGTAAAATTCATTTTTTCCTAAGATTTTAAGACTACAAGATTTCAGGATATCAAGACGTTAGAATCCAGTCCTAAAATCTTGATATCTTAAAGTCCTAATATCCAATTAATCTACGTTATCGTGTAAGAATGAGTTATTCGTTTTGATTCCATCATCTGAAAGCCCGAAACGGCTCACGTTGGATTCTTCGCTTTTTACAACTTGATCCAAATGAATATTTCTTCTCACAAATGCAGGCTCATCCTCCAACTCTTTCAAACCTTCTGCTTTCTTCAATTTATTATTGTAATTCTTGATGCGTTCCATACGCTCCAAATTACGTCGTTGCAATTCTTCCGCACTTACAGGTGCTTTTTGAACTACATTTTCCAATTCAACTTTTGCTTCAGTTTCATCTTCAAGGAAATAACGCTTAGGTTCTTCTTTTTCTTCAACTGAAGGAGTTGACATTGGGGTTGACATTGGCTTTGCCTCTGATTTCACTTCCCAATCGAACTCAATTGTCCCGGAATTAGTCGTTTTGATCTCTTCTGCTTTCGGTTCTGATTTCAAAAACGGTTCTTCTTCCTTTTTCTCAGGAACAACCTGGTGAGTTGGAGAAGTCAATGGAGTCTTGATCTCATTTTTTGGTTCGTCTTCCAAAACAGAAACTGTTTTTTCAGGAGCTTTTTCAAAACCCGTGAACGGAGAAGAATTAAATCCAGTTGCCACCAATGTTACGCTCAATTTGTTTCCTAAGCTCGGATCGTATCCGTGACCCCAGATAACATCTGCAGTTGAACCCGCTTCATCCTGGATGTAATCAGTAATTTCACCGATCTCATCCATCGTAACTTCGATATCACCGTAAGTGATGTTCAACAAGATATATTTCGCACCTTCGATGTTGTTATCGTTCAGTAATGGTGAATTCAATGCTTCCTGAACAGCCGTAATCGCGCGACCTTCACCTTCGGCAACAGACGATCCCATAATCGCAACACCTGAATCACGCATTACCGTGTTCACATCGTTGAAATCCACGTTGATCGCTCCTGTTGTTGTGATTACATCTGCAATTCCTTTGGCAGCTGTTGCCAATACATTATCAGCCATAGCAAATGCCTGAGCCAATGACATATTCCCCCCAACTTCACGCAAACGCTCATTATTGATCACCAATAAGGTATCAACGCATTGACGCATCACGTCCAAACCTTCTTCAGCCTGTTGGCGACGACGGCGGCCTTCAAAAGCGAAAGGAACCGTCACGATACCTACAGTCAATATATTTAATTCTTTAGCAACCTGTGCAATTACCGGTGCAGCACCGGTTCCGGTACCACCACCCATTCCTGCAGTAACGAAAACCATTTTGGTTCCGCTGGAAAGCAAGGAACGAATGTCGTCGATATTCTCAACAGCAGCGTTTCTACCAATTTCAGGAATTGCACCCGCACCACGTCCTTCAGTTAAGCTAGGCCCTAACTGAATTTTATAAGGCACAGGAGAAATATCCAAAGCCTGACGGTCTGTATTACAAACGATGAAATCAACACCTTTGATTTCCTGATCGAACATGTGGTTTACAGCATTACTTCCACCACCACCAACACCAATCACCTTGATAATTGAAGTTGTTCCTTTTGGCAAATCGAATTCCATATGCTTTTTTTTATTGTTGTTGTTATTGTTGTCTTTTAATACGCCGGTTCAACCAGTGTTACATCAGTTAAACTTCTCATACTGTCGTTCCGGCTAATATACTATTACTCCTCTTCCGCGAAGAAATTTTTACTCTTTGTTAACAAAGTATCAAAGAAACTTCCTCTTGTCTTTGTAGAATGGGTCTTCACCTGTCCTGAAACCGATTCAACTTGTTTCTGCGGTGTATCATTCTCAAATCCTTTCATCACCAACCCAATACCTGTTGCGTACATCGGAGAAGTAATTGCTTCGATCGTATTGGTCGATGCCAGGTGCTCTGTCGGAAGGCCGATCCGCGTAGTCATTCCCGTCATGTATTCAAATAGCTGAGTGATATGCTTCAATTGAGAACCACCACCTGTTACTACGATACCTGCGATCATTTTCTTCTCATATCCGGAATTTACAATCTCGTAATGAACGTGTTCAATGATTTCTTCCATACGCGCCTGGATGATACTCGCCAAATTGCGAAGCGTAATCTCTTTCGGATCTCTTCCACGTAATCCGGGAATACATACTACTTCTGTTTCCAAACTTTCAGAAGCCAGTGCAGAACCGAATTTCACTTTCAACGCTTCCGCGTGACGGCGAAGAATCGTGCAGCCTTCTTTGATATCATCTGTAATCACATTACCACCGAAAGGAATTACCGCAGTATGACGGATCACTCCTTCATGGAAAATCGCCACATCTGTCGTACCACCACCAATATCTACCAAAACAACTCCGGCTTCTTTTTCTTCATCATTCAAAACCGCATCTGCAGAAGCAATCGGTTCCAAAATGATGTCTTTCACCTGAAGACCTGCTTTATCGACACAGACTTTGATATTCTTAGCAGCATTGATCTGACCTGTAATGATATGGAAATTTGCTTCCAGACGCACTCCCATCATACCGATCGGGTCAATAATCCCCTGTTCATTGTCAACAATATATTCCTGCGGCAACACGTGGATAATTTCTTCTCCCGGTGGCATCACCAACTTGTACATATCGTCGATCAATGCATTGATATCTTTTTGAGAAATCTCCGTATCCGGATTATTTCGTGTGTAAATTCCCCTGTGTTGCAAGCTCTTGATGTGCTGACCTGCAATTCCAACATTCACCACGCGAATAATCAAATCTGCATCCACCCGGTTCTGAGCTTCTTCTACTGCGGACTTAATGGATTGAACAGTTTTTTCAATATTGGACACGATTCCTCTGGCAACACCCAAAGACTCGCTCTTACCCATGGAAATAATCTCAATCTTCCCATGTTCATTTTTAGTACCAACTAAACATGCAATTTTAGTTGTTCCAATATCCAATCCAACTACAATCTTTTTTCCCGCTGACATAAAATCTCCTTATTTCTTCAACCTACGTCCCGATGATTATTTCCAGGACTAAATCCGACCGTCTTTTAACAGAGTTAATAGAATTTCATCCAATTAAATCTTGTTTTTATCGGGTAAAAACCACTACATATCGATGTTTTGCTTCTTACCCAAGATACGGTATGTACAAACTTAAATTTTATTTTGTCGCGTTTTTCGTGAATTTCGAATACTTATTAAACAACTATTGTTAATAAAGATGACGTCAATTTATGTGTCAAAATTGAGCTCTGCCCAGCAAAACCAACCACTTTCAACTACTTTGTTAATTATCAGCTTCTTCACATTTCAGAAATAAAAAATTAATTTTATCTTTAATGACTATGTAAGACCTATGTTTACCATGTCAAAACGACGCTTACTCTGCTTAGTATTCTTATTATTCACCATTCAGTTAAATGCCCAGAAATCCGACGCACAAAGACTGGAAGATTTGAAGATCAGGATCAAACAAGCAACTTACTACGACAGCTCAACAGTTTTCTCACTTGGAAAGCAATGCATCCAACTTGCAAAAAAACTGCATAAGGAAAATGAAATAGGGTATGTTTACCAATATTACGGTAGTTTTAATTACTATGCCAATAACGTTAACCAGGCAAAAAAATACTACTCCAAAAGCATTGCTATCGGGGAGAAAACCAGGGATTTGAAATTGATCAATTCAACCAAAATCCGACTCAATTATCTCACCTTGGACCAGGATGTACTGGCAGCTGAAGATGGATTCAGAAACTTATTAAAAGATGCTCAAAAAGGGCATTACATTGATAACCAGCTGGAAATTTACAATGGTTTCGGGATCATGTATGAAACCCGTCTCATGTATGACAAAGCCACTGAAAGCTACCTGAAAGGTCTTCGGATATCCGAGAAGTACAATAAAAAATTTGCCACCGGATACTTGCTTAACAACCTGGCACTACTCAAGTTAAAGGCAAAAAAGTACGAAGAGGCAAAAAAAGATTTGGAACGCGCCCTAATCTTGTCGACAGAAACAAATGAATCCCGTTTGCGCTTAAACGTTTTGAATAACCTGGGACTGGTGACACACGAAATAAGGGATTTTAAGGGTTCAATTATCCATTACAAACAAACTGTTTCCGAGGCAAAAAAAATTGGATTCCCTTCCGGAATTCTTGCTGCTTATATCAATTTATCTTCGTCCTACCTGGACAACAAACAACTCATTGAAGCTTCGAAAAACAGCGATTCAGCACTTGCAATTGTCGAGACGTACCGCGATCCGCTTTTCCTCATCAATGCATACCTAATAAGGGGAATGGTTTCAACCGAACAAAAGGATTTTGTAACTGCCAAACGCTGCATTGATTCAGTCCGGTTCTTTTTAAAATCTTATAATGATCCCAATTTCAGGAAGGAACTAATCGCTCTGCAATCGAAACTTGCAGCAGCTCAGGGAAATTTCAAGCTGGCTTATGAGCTGGAACGTGAATACAGCGGTTTGTCCGATAGTATCCGTGAAGTTTCGAATGAAAATGAACAAACAAGGCTACAAACCATTTATGGAAAAGAACGCCTTGAAAACGAACTCACGGACTCGAGACAACGCAACAAGATCTTGCGGGCCAAAAATGAATTGAAATCTGCCAACTACCGCTTCGTATTCCTGGTGGTTCTATCGATATTCCTTCTTACACTTGCCGCAATTTACATTTACAATGTCCGCAAATCACGCAAAATAAAATCCGTTTTTTCGCAAAAATTAATTGAACAAATCGACGAAGAACGCTCCCGGATCTCCAAAGACCTTCACGATGACATCGGTCAAAGTTTAGCGGTAGTCAAGTCAAAATTGAATTTATTCGCAAGCGGAAAGATTAAACAACTGGAAGGGGTTGATACTGAAATTGGTGACATCCTCGAACAAACACGGGTTCTGAGTCATCAATTACATCCAACGGCACTGGAGAAAATCGGTTTGGAACGGGCATTGAATTCCCTTATTGAAAAAACGCAATCGGGAACAGATATGCTTTGCAATTTTGACTTTGACCTGGACGGAAAAGATCTTGGCCTGGAAACGAGCTCTCAGATTTATCGTATTATCCAGGAATGTATTTCAAACACGATTAAGCACGCAAACGCAAGTGCCTTGAAAGTCAGTGTCGGGTACAAAAATGAAGAATTAATCATTCAGTACCGTGATAACGGGATCGGTATTTCCGATTCACAAAACAAACTCGGACTGGGGCTTTTAACCATTCAGGAACGAACAGCTATAATCGGTGGGCGTTTGGAAATGAAGACAGGTACAAACAAAGGGATATCTCTCACAATAACTATTTAAATGAAGGTAATTTTAGCAGATGATCACCCTATTTTCAGAAGCGGTTTAAAATTTCTTCTGGAATCCTCGTTCGATCACGTTGAAATCCAGGCATATGAAAATGGATCCCAGGTAGTGGAAAATATCCCCCTGTTCAATCCGGACATTGTCCTTTTGGATATTGACATGCCCGTTCTGAACGGACTTGAAACCTGCTCCATTATCCAACAAAAATATCCGAACCTGGCAGTTATTATTCTTTCTATTCATAAAACAACAGATATCATTAAACTTGCTTTTTACAACGGGGCTAAAGGTTATCTAATCAAAGACAATACTTCCGAAGAAATTGTAAAATGCATCAATTTGGTAAGAGAAGGAAAAACCTATTTACCGCTTGTATTAAGGACCCAAAACAACAATCGGGAAATAGATCCACGAATGGAATTAATTACGGATGAAATCAATTCACTGACTCCAACCGAACTGAAAGTACTCAAACTCGTAAGCAAAAAATACTCAAGTAAAGAAATCGCAAATTTACTTTTTGTTTCCCCGAAATCAGTAGAAAACTACCGTTCACGTATTTGTAAGAAATTGAATCTGGATGCCCGCAACAACAGCCTCATCCTTTGGGTGATGGAAAACAAATTCCTGTTGGATTCGGATCAACTAAAATAAAATCCATGGAAGCCCATAAGGTTCCAACTGTTTGAAATCACGATAACCATCGGGATCAATTTGAATATTTGAACCATCACACCACCAAACAACAAAGAGATCCTATTTTCATAAAATCTCTTTGTTTCGGGGCATAGTTGTGCAACTTTTATACCTTAAGCAGTAGTAAGTAGTGGTATCTCGTCTAGACGAATTTGTATTGGTTCGCAACTTGCTCCCACTGGGAATATCAATCGCTGGAAAGCATGAATATAACCAGTAGGAGCTTTTATGGTTGCTTGCAAGGTTCATTTTGGCATCTCTCCATTTTCACTTCCCTGATCAAGAAGTGTCCACTACCAAGATGAACGGTTTGCAGATGATTTAACGTAATATCTTATTGTGTCAGAACTAAAATACACAACGTTGAAAAAAAGTAGTAGTAGATTATTACGTGTCATCTATGCTCTAAATATCCTTTAACTAAGTTGTTGGACAAATCTATATTTACGAAAGGATATATTTAAGAGGGCCGCCCCCTCAAAAAAAAATTACTAAACTTTAGTGAGAAAAAATAACAACAACCCGGAGCAATATTGTTTAAAATCAAACAATTAAAGGGTGTCTCGCAGGTAAGTACACACCACTTGGTTGCGGTATTTCAGATTGATCGTTTTATATTTATTCCAACCGACATACGGAAGACCATTCGTATAAAAAACGACCAGTTTTTTGAGTTTTTCACTGATATCCCGCTCGGAAGGAGCAGGACCTAAAACAATGCGTTGTGCCCCCACTCTTGGAATCAGGATAAAATCTCCCCAGCGATCCCTGTATACCTGACTGATTTGAGCACTTAAAAATGCATTTTCATGAATGACTTTCGCAATATGAAAAATCTCATCCAGGCTACGCTCATTCTTTAATTTAGGATTTGCTTCGATATCGCTCACCAACAGGGTGTCGGATTTGTCTTTGATATTTCCGGTAAATACCAATATGCGCGCAGTAAAATTCGGAGTCGGGTCCATCGTTGCACCCTTTGAATCTATGTAAAAACTCTCACCGAATTGATTGAAAACCCGCGCATAAGGTTGCCGTACTTTTAACTTGATTCCCCAATTTCCTCCTAATTGTTTAAATACATTGACCTCTTCCACTTCGTGCATCTTCCGGATATTCTCTTCAATTGCCTTTGTATTGAGGTTCTTCACGAGCTGATTCGGATAAAAAAGATTCAGGCGTTTCAAGCGGACAAGCAACTCACTTTCTGTTAAGAATGCATTTTCATCTACAACCGAAATCGAAATATTCGGATCCTGCACGATCGCCTCATCCTGGTTTTTACGCGCCATGAAAAGTACCACAATGATGACAACAGCAAACAAAGCCCAAGCTACTATTTTCAGTTTTCCTTTCAATTTACCGTTTCTCTAATATTTTCTTTAATTCGGGAACGATGCGGTCGATATCTCCCGCCCCGATCGTCAAAACTACTCCTTCATGAACCGTTTTCGCGAATTCGCAAACTTCCTCCGGATTTTTTAAACTTGCTTTCCCACCAATCTTTCTCACTAATTCATCACTCGTAACACCCGGAATCGGTTCCTCTCTTGCCGGGTAGATCGGCATAATAATCGCTTCATCCAGCTTACCCAACTCAGTCACAAATCCGGCTTCAAAATCCCGCGTCCGTGAAAATAAATGCGGTTGAAAAACACCAATGACTTTCTTATCCGGATAAAGTAAGCGGATAGATGAAACGAGTGCTGCAATCTCGGTAGGATGGTGTGCATAATCGTCGATGTAAACCAATTTCTCGGTCCGCACCTGGTATTCAAATCGTCTTTTCACTCCTTTAAACCCTTGCAATCCGGAACGAATTTCCGTTTCAGAAAGTCCCAATTCTTTGCACATAGCGGCAACCGCCAGTGCATTTTCAGCATTGTGAATTCCCGGAAGACCTAGAACCACATCTTTCCAAGTTGCATCTTTAAAATGAATATGCATCAAAAACCGGCCGTTTTCATAATGCAACCCCGTTCCGTAGACTTGTGCATAAGGCTGATCGATCCCATAAGAAATACCGTGAAAACCAGTTTGACGGAGCGGGAGTCCGTATTTATAGATCAACAGGTGATTTTCCTTATGTTTGTCCGCATATTCCTGGAATCCTTCTATAAACGACTCTGTTGTTCCGTAAATATCCAGGTGGTCCGGGTCCATTGCCGTAATAATACTTGCATACGGCTTCAAGCGCAAAAATGAACGATCGAACTCATCCGCTTCAATCACTGAGTATTCTGCTGAAGCATTCACCAGGACATTGGAATTAAAATTGGAAGAAATTCCCCCCAGGAACGCAGAACATTTCAAATCAGACTGACTTAAAACGTAAGCCAGCATGGTGGAAGTAGTGGTCTTACCATGCGTTCCGGCAACCCCAAGTCCTTTACTGGTTTGAGTGATCAATCCCAATACTTCGCTTCTCTTTAAAACGTTATGATTTTGCTGGACAAACACCAATTCGCCCATATTTTTTGGAATGGCAGGTGTGTACACCACCAATGTCGATTCTGTATCACGGTATTCTGAAGGAATATTCCTTCCCAAATCTTCAAAATGAATGGAAATCCCTTCCTGCATCAACTCATCCGTCAAAGGAGAAGGTGTTTTGTCGTAACCGGCCACATCAAAGCCTTTCGCTTTGAAATAACGCGCCAGAGCCGACATCCCAATTCCGCCGATGCCTATGAAATAAAAGCGTTTAATGTTGTTTAATTCCATTTCAAGTCTCCCCCTTTGAAGGGGGATTAAGGGGGATGGCCTTCCCCGATTATTTTAAATTGAGCAGGCGCCACCCTCCTCAATCCTCCCTCAAGGGAGGAAGTTAAATCAATTGTTCAATCACATCCACAATATCCGCTGTGGCATTCGGTCTTGCCATTCGCTTAATTGCAACGCGCAATTCATTGATCTTATTTTCATCATTCAGGATTTGAATCGCTCCTGAAATCAATTGTTCTTTAGCCACATCATCTTTGATGAGAATAGCAGCCTGATTTTTTACCAGTGCCATCGCATTTTTTGTTTGATGATCCTCGGAAACGTTCGGGGAAGGAACAAGGATCGTCGGTTTTCCTACAATGCACAATTCGGAAATGGACAAAGCGCCTGCACGTGAAACAATCACATCTGCAAGCCCATAAGCAGCATCCATTCGTGCTATGAAATCCGTCACATAAACCGGAGCTTTTTTTCGCACCTCCAATTCCTGTTTCATGGCTTCGAAATAATATTTTCCACACTGCCACAACACTTGTACATTTCCTTCTTCCAATTCATTCAATCCATGCAACACCCCTTCATTTAAAGTTCGCGCCCCCAAACTTCCTCCTATCACCAGGATTGTTCGTTTAGCAGGATCCAATTCCGGAAATTGGCTGAATGCTTCCTCTTTTGTAATGGATGTCCTATTTAATTCTTCTCGAACCGGATTCCCTGTTAAGCGAATCGTTGCCGGAGGAAATACACTTTCCAATCCTTCGTATGCGGTGCAAACTGCCTTCACTTTCTTCGACAACAGACGATTAGTCTTTCCCGGGTAAGAATTCTGTTCCTGAATCAGTGTCGGAATTCCCAAACGTTGCGCCATTTTCAAAGTCGGTCCACTTGCATAACCACCCACACCAACAACAACCTCGGGTTTGAAATCCTTCAATATATTCTTCGCCAAAGAAAGGCTTTTCAATAACTTGAAGGGAAGCGCCAGGTTTTTCAGAGTCAGTTTTCGCTGCAGACCCACAATCGGCAGACCAACAATTTTGTACCCAGCCGCAGGAACTTTTTCCATTTCCATTTTTCCTTCAGCACCAACGAAAAGGATTTCCACATTCGGATTTCGTTTCTTAATTTCATTGGCAATGGCTAAGGCAGGAAAGATATGCCCTCCTGTTCCACCACCTGATATCACTATTTTCTTTAATTCTTTCATGCAAAAACCGGTTCAGATTCCACACTGTTTTTATCTTCTTGTTTTTGAGCAACTCCCTGTACAATTCCAATTCCCACACACGCCATGATCATTGCTGATCCACCCATTGCCAGGAACGGCATATTCTGACCCGTAACCGGGAAAATTCCAGTACACACCATCATATTAACAGCTGCCTGGGAAAGCAATAAAATCCCAATTCCCAAACAAACATAGGTTTCAAAAAGATTGTTCGCCCTAAGTGCTATCCGCATGATGCGATAGAGTAAAATAAGGTAAAACAGGATAAGTATAATTGCGAAAAACGATCCGAATTCTTCTACAAATGACGCATAGAAGAAATCGGCATAAGCTTCCGGGATAAATTCTTTCACTTTTCCTTTCCCGATTCCCTGACCGAAGAAACCGCCCAAGTAAATGGCCTGCTCTGCATTATTGGCCTGCAAATTCCCCGGGGAATCAATATCGGCATTTTCCTGATACCGGTTTTCCCAACGATTGACCCAGGTTTCGTAACGCGGTAAAATATTCAAATCCGGTAAAGCCTTGTGCAAACCAATGGCCATTACGAACAATAGAATTCCGGCAAAAATGACTGAAAATAATTTGGAAAAGGGAACTCTCCCAAGAAAAAGCATGGTAAAGCTGATCATAAACAGAATGGCGGCCGTTGAAAAGTTATCCTTAACAATCAACCCACAAATAATAACTATCGGCGCCATTACCGGTAAAAAGCCTTTTTTCCAATCATTTATTTCATCTTTCTTCTTGACCAACATGCGTGAAACATAGATCAGCAAAGCCAGCTTGGCAAAATCGGAAGACTGGAAGGTTAACCCTACGAAAGGGATCTTTACCCATCGACCGGCTTCGTTTACTTTCGTTCCAAAGAAAAGGGTGAAAATCAACAACGCAATTGAGCCGTAATAAATGATCTTTGACATTTTGGAAATGTACATCGGGTCGCGCTTATGCACCCAATACATTGCCAAAACAGCCAAAAGGATATATATAAAATGCTTAAATAAGTATTTAAATGGTGTTCCACCTTCAATCTTTACCAAAATTGGAACAAAACTATACACAGAAACCAATGAGAAACCAAGTAAAATGAGTGTAATCACCCAAATCACCAAATCTCCTTTAAAATGCTTTCTTAGAAACGGTACCATGTTACTTATTGATGTAGCTTAACAAAGTTTTCAAACACTTCCATTTTGGTCTTCCATTCATTTCCCTGAACAGTGAAGAGCAAAATGTGTCTTGCCTGTTTGGTTTTTTTCAAAAATTCCAATGCATCTTCCAAGGACTCTGTTCCCGTAACCAAAGGCATCACGGAAATAATGTCGGATGGAATGGAAAGTTGCGGATTATCGAACTGAGCACACCATTGAACGGAACGCAAAGTCTCTGGGTCCACTTGCGCCATTTCCTGGATATTAATTTCGTTCGATAACCAGAAAACAGGAAATGGAAACGTAGAAATGGTTGCGGAAAGTTCAACAATTGATGGTTTATACCACGTAAACACGTCCATTCCCCACAATTTACCCAAGGGTCTCAGGGACATTCTCTCCGCTGCATCCAGTGACTCTTTACGAGCCTGAAGCAGTTGAGCCTGCTGATCAACCTTTTTAATTTCCATGACGCAACAGTTTAAAGTGAGCGAACAGCCTCTTTAAATTGATTACCTCTGTCTTCGTAATTTTCAAACAGGTCAAAACTTGCACATGCCGGGGATAACAAAACAGTTTCATCCTTTTTAGCCAAACGGTAACCGTAAGCAACAGCTTCCATAGCAGAACCTGCTTCCACAATCGTTTCCACGTGACCTGAAAAAGTATCGATGATCTTTTGATTGTCTTTCCCCAGACAAATAATTGCTTTTACTTTTTCCTTTACCAGGTCGAGCAACTCGGTATAGTCATTTCCTTTATCAACTCCTCCGACAATCCATACCGTAGGTTGTTCCATGCTTTCCAGCGCAAACCAGGTAGAGTTTACATTTGTTGCTTTGGAGTCGTTAATAAATTCAATACCACACACTTTGGCTACAAATTCCAGGCGGTGTTCCACATTTACAAAGTCGGACAGACTTTCGCGCACGATTTCCTTGCGAATATCAAGGATTCTACCCGCCAGCCCCGAAGCCAGTGAGTTTTGGGTATTGTGCTTACCCTTCAATGCTAGTTCATGAATAGACATAGTGAATTGATTGTTAAAGTTTATGATGAGTTGTTTGTTTGCTACATATCCTCCTTCTTCAAATTCCTGAGTCAATGAAAAAGGAAGTTTCTTTGCCGGAATAGTGCGTTTCTCTATTTCAGCCAGTATTGTTTTATCGTCTGCATTGTAGATGAAATAATCATCTGCTGTTTGGTTGTTCAGGATCCGGAACTTCGAATTCACATACAATTGCATGTTGTATTCGTAGCGGTCTAAATGGTCCGGAGTAATGTTAGTCAGAATGGCAATTTCCGCTTTGAAATCTTCCATATCATCCAACTGGAACGAACTCAGTTCGAGCACATAGATATCATTATCCTCCAAAGCCACCTGCTTCGCGAAACTGTACCCGACATTTCCTGCCAATCCCACATTTAGCCCTGCTTTTTTAAGCATGTGATGAATCATCATCGTGGTAGTCGTTTTCCCGTTACTTCCTGTAATACATACTTTTTTAGCTGTCGTGAAATATCCCGCGAACTCGATCTCTGAAATCACTTTGATCCCTTTTTCGCGAACGGCTTTCATAACCGGTGCTTTTTCAGGAATCCCCGGAGATTTGATTACCAAATCAGCCTCCAGGATACGATCCATCGAATGCATACCTTGCTCCCACTCCAATTGATGCTCATTCAATTCGAATTGAAAAGAATCTTTGATCGTTCCGAAATCGGACACGAAGACTTTTGCACCCTTTACCTTTGCAAGGATCGCAGCGCCCACGCCGCTTTCGCCGGCGCCCAAAACAACTACTATTTTGTTCTGAATGTCCATTAACGTAGTTTCAGGGTTACGATACATACAACAGCCAATAAGATTGCAACGATCCAGAAACGTGAAACGATTTTCGCTTCATGCAGTCCTTTCTTCTGGTAATGGTGATGCAACGGTGCCATTAAGAAAATACGACGACCTTCACCTAACCTGCGCTTGGTGTATTTGAAATAACCAACCTGCATGATCACCGATAAATTCTCGATCAGGAAGATTCCGCATAATACCGGGATCAACAGTTCCTTCCGAATGGAAATTGCGAATACCGCAATGATTCCCCCTAAAGCCAAACTTCCGGTATCCCCCATGAATACTTGTGCCGGATAACTATTGTACCACAAGAAGCCGATACATGCTCCTACAAAGGCCGCAATAAAGATTACCAGTTCTTCTGCATAAGGAACGTACATTACATTCAGGTAATCCGCAAAATGTACGTTAGAGGTCACGTACGCCAAAACAGCCAGTGCAATTCCGGCAATGGCGCTTGTTCCGGTAGCCAGACCATCGAGTCCATCGGTCATATTTGCACCATTCGAAACCGCAATTACAACAATGATCACAAATGGAATGAAAAGCACCCAACCATAGGATTTATCGATATCACCGATTAACCAGTTGTAATTGAATTCATTGTTTTTTACGAACGGGATGGTAGTTGTCATATCGCGCGTTACAATCCATTTGGAAGGGATCGTATCCGACACCACATCTTTCGAATGTTGATGCGTTACGAATGACTCACCCGCCTGTAACTGGTAATCAGCTGATACGCGTTTGTGGACCTGCACATCGGGATGGAAATACAAAATCGATCCGACAATCACTCCAACGCCGATTTGTCCAACCACCTTGAATTTTCCTTTTAACCCTTCTTTGTTCTTTTTAAATACTTTGATGTAATCGTCTACAAAGCCGATGACCCCTAACCAAACAGTGGCCAAAAGCATCGTGAAGACATATACATTGTGAAGTTTCGCAAATAACAATGTCGGGATCAGGATAGCAGAAAGAATGATGATTCCACCCATTGTAGGAGTACCCGCCTTTTCCAATTGACCTGCCAAACCTAAATCACGAACAGTTTCACCAATTTGTTGGCGACGCAACAAGTTGATCAAACGCTTTCCGAAAATAATGGAAACGATCAGGGAGGTAATCAACGCCATTGCAGCTCTGAATGAGATGTAGTGGAACAATCCCGCTCCAGGGAAATCCAATTGTTCTAAATAATTAAACAAGTAAGTAAGCATGTTCCTAATTATTAATTTTCATTTTATCTGCGCTATCGCCTGATCGTTATCAAAAGCTGCGCTTTTCTTATTTGCTGAGTTTTTTGAAATAATTTTTTACCACCTCGAAATCATCAAACGGGTGTTTTACTCCATTGATTTCCTGGTATTTTTCATGTCCCTTCCCGGCAATCAGGATGATATCCTTTGGTTGAGCCAGGGAAACTGCCGTTTTTATAGCCTGGTCCCGATCCAAAATGGAAAGGACTTTCATCGTTTGATGCGCTTCCACACCCGCTTCCATTTGTCTCAGAATCTCAACCGGATCTTCTGTTCGCGGATTATCAGAAGTTAAAATGACTTTATCGCTCAATTCACAAGCTATCCGGGCCATTTCCGGTCTTTTTAATGCATCACGATCACCACCACAACCCACTACAGTAATCACCTGTTCGTTTCTGGTGCGGATATTTTCAATGGTTTTCAATACATTTTCCAAAGCATCCGGAGTGTGTGCATAATCCACTATTGCAGTGATATCTGCAGTACTTTTGGTAAACTGGAAACGACCGTCAACCGCTTCCAAACTGCTCAAAACCGTCAATACTTCCGTTGAATCGGAACCCAACAACTGACTGATTCCATAAACCGTCGCTATATTGTAGGCGTTGAAA
This sequence comes from uncultured Fluviicola sp., assembly GCA_966212075.1. GTDB lineage: Bacteria > Bacteroidota > Bacteroidia > Flavobacteriales_D > Crocinitomicaceae > Fluviicola. Next base: position 19,083 of record CBIHOM010000003.1, on the reverse strand, counting down.
TCACCAATCAAGCGTGTCCATAATTCAATTCCGTTTACTGTCAGAAGCAATCCGCTGAAACTGTTTTCCAATACTTTCACTTTGAAATCCGCGTGTGTTTTCAAGGCGAAAGTGGAAATTTTGGCCTTCGTATTCTGGACCATCACCATTCCATTCTTATCGTCTGCATTAACAAGAGCAAAGGCTTCTTTCCCTAATCCGTCAAAGAAAGTTTTCTTCGCTGCGATGTATTCCTTGAACGTCCCGTGGTAATCCAAATGATCGTGTGTAATATTTGTAAACGCTCCGCCTTTGAAAACCAAACCTGCAATACGGTGCTGAGAAATTGCGTGCGAACTGACTTCCATAAAACAATGCGAACATCCTTGCGCAACCATATCTGCCAACAATGCATTCAAGGCAATTTGGTCCGGTGTTGTATGCGTAGAAGGAATCACTTCCTTTCCGATTAAATTTACCACTGTTGAAAGCAACCCCACTTTATATCCCAATCCGGTATATAAATCGTGTAAAAGTGTGGTGGTGGTGGTTTTACCATTCGTTCCGGTCACTCCCACCAGTTGCAGGGATTGTGAAGGATAATCATAAAATGCATGTGCTAATTCCCCCAAAGCCAAGGCCGTATTTGGAACGATTACCAACGTTACGTTTGCAGGAACTTCAACAACTCTTTCCGCAACAATTGCCGTACAACCTTTCTCAATAACCTGGGGAATGAAATCATGCGCATCCACCTGTGTCCCTTTCACAGCAATAAACAGAGTTCCCGAAGTTGCTTTCCGGGAATCAGAAACAAGCGCAGAAATTTTCACATCAGCGGGTCCGATCCACTGAGTAACTTGCGTTGCTTTTGTTATTTCATTGACTGTTTTCATTCCAATATTAATTCCATTAATCCTCCGGCCACCGCTGGTGATCCTGCAGGAATTGTTTGTTTTACTACTTTTCCGCTTCCGCGTATATACACATGCATCCCGAGGCGCTCGATCAGGTAAACCGCATCTTTAGCAGTCAACCCGGAAACATTCGGAACCGTCGTATTGGAGATTTTCCGGGGAACGATCGAAATATGTGATTCTGAAGTCCGAACACGCGACCATTCACTATAAGCATCCATTTGATAAGGCAAATGCAGACGCTTCAGAACAACCAATAGGTCATTGATGTTCCCATCCTTGATCAGCGGAGCTTCCTTCACCCGTTTTTTCTCTTCATTAATTGCCTTGTGGTAATTCAAAGAATTGGAGTACACTTTATTTGCAATGGCAGAGAATACTGTTCCCGAAACAGTTGCCCCGTAAATATCTTTGGAAGGAGCCGCAACCACAACGATACAGGAGTAAAGTGGTTCATCGGCAGGAAAATACCCCACGAAAGAAGCCTGGTATCTTTTATTTCCATCTTCTCCGTATCGACCATCCTTATTTTGAACCACTGCCGTCCCGGTTTTCCCGGCGATATCAAATAAAGCGGATTTTAAGGCACTTCCTGTCCCCCGTTTTATAACCCCTTTTAAACATTCCTGCATCAGGCGAAGAGTTTTATCGGAACAAATTTTCGGACGAAGAACAACCGGTTTAAACGTCTTTACAATGCGCTGCCCACGACGAATATGTTCTACAAACTGCGGGCGAACCAATGTCCCGTTATTTGCAACCGCATTGTAGAATGCCAATGTTTGTAAAGGTGTCTGTCTTACTTCATATCCAATCGACATCCAGGGAAGTGAAATTCCGGACCAATTCTTTGTTCCCGGAGATGGTAATGTCGGTCTAGGTTCCCCTTTAATATCAACTCCCAATGAATCGCCTATTCCAAACGTACGCAAACGATCAATGAACACCTGCGGTTCTCTGCGGTATGCATTATTGATCACCCGTGCAATTACATTCGAAGACAACTCAAACGCCCTGCGAATAGTAATACGTCCATATCCGTAAGGATTCGAATCCGTAAGCTTACTATCATAGAAGTGGTATTCACCGACTGCATTTACCGTATCATCCAAACTAATCTTCTTGTCTTCCAACGCAGCCATCAAAGATGCAAGTTTGAATGTTGAGCCCGGAACTTCTTTGGTACCGACCGCATGGTTGTACAGCTCATAGTACTCGCCATCCGAAGCCATTTGCAGATTCGAAACTGCACGAACAAAGCCGGTTTTCACATCCATTACGATCACACAACCACTTTCTGCTCCCTGATTCTTCAACTGTCGGTATAATTCCGAGTGAGCTACTTCCTGGATCTCCATATCGATCGAAGTGATCAGGTCCGCCCCTTCAATCGGTTCACGAATCATTTTACCCGTCTTTTTCCAACCGGAAGAAATACGCTGTTCAACCTCTTCACCTGGTTCTCCGGCCAAAATCTCATTGAATGCACCTTCAATCCCAACACGTAACTCCTTCGAATTCCCGTTATTTTGATAATAACCCAAGGTTCTTTTCAAAATTTCTCCGTGCGGACGTTTTCTCAAAATCGTCTCATCCGTATCGATCAAACCACCTTTATTTCTTCCCAAATTGAAAATCGGAAGCTTTTCGAGACGATGTCTTTGTTCGTTTGTCGCTTTTAGCTTGATGGTAATATACCTTCTCTGCCTTGCCCGTCCCTTCCGGATGTAATTTTCAAAATCACGTGCTGAAGTTTCCGGGAACACCTTATTCAAACCGACACACAAAGCACCGATTTCTTTATCAAAAACCTCCTGATCCACAACTGTAGGATCCATGTGTATGTCAAAGAACGACACCGAAGTAATCAACGGTGTATAATTTCGGTCCAACACTTCTCCACGACGCGGGTATTTTTTCACCGCACGGGTTGGAATCTTTTCTTTTGTTGCCGTAAACAGTGAAGCACTCCCTTCCGACTGGATCATAATCGTCTTCACAATCACCACAATCAAGGCAATGAAAAAACCTATGTAAACCAGGTAAGCCCGCCACATCAAGTCTTTTTTATCACTCATTGTCTTTTTGTTTTAACCGTATCACTTTCACCGGGTTAACCGTCTCTTTTAACCCCCTCTTCTCCAAAGCCTGAACCAATCGATAACGTGAGGTCGATTCCTCCAAACGCGCCTTATTCTCAATATATTCAGCAGTCTCAGCATCAACTTCTGCCTGCAGATCATTAATGTCTTTTTGCAATTGCTTCCCGTAGTACCCCTTCGCAACCATCAACATCAACAACAATAAAATGAAGAAAATGAAGGTCAGATTGTTCAGCACAAAATCCCTTGTTAAAATCTCCCCATTCAACACCTGGATCAAAATATTTTGTCGCTTCGGCTTTGCCGTTGCAGTCGTTTTTGTTTTCGGACCGGCATTCGTTTGCACCTTTTTTTGGGAACTCTTTTTATTACCCGTCTTTTCATTCGGAATTTCCGTGGAATACGTTGTGCGAGCTGACTTACCCCGTACAGCATCCATCGGATTCACATCCTCCCGTTCTCTGTACTCATTTTCCATCAGTCACTCTTTTAGCAATTCTCAACTTCGCACTACGCGCCCGTGTATTTTGCCGGATCTCCTCCTCAGTCGGAAGAATCGGCTTTCTATTCACTTCCTCAAAAGGTTTCAACACCCTCCCAAAGAAATCTTTCTCGATCGACCCATCCAGGCTCCCGCGCTTCATGAGGTTCTTTACCAGACGATCTTCCAACGAATGATAAGACATCACCACCAAACGCCCATCCGGTTTCAATACTTCAGCAGTTTGCAAAAGGAATTTCTCCAATACATCCATTTCCTGGTTCACTTCGATGCGAAGCGCCTGGAAAACCTGCGCAAAGAACTTATGATCTTTAAACTTCGGAGCAACCGGCATCAGCGCCTCCATTAACTCACCTGTTGTTTTGATTTTCGATTTGTTCCTTGCTTTCACCAGTTCAACAGCCGTTTTGAAAGGATGATCCAACTCTCCATACTTTCTAAATATTGCAGCCAATTGTTCTTCATCATACGTCTGAACAATTTTTGCAGCTGTAAAATCCCCAGCTTGGTTCATACGCATATCCAATGCCTCATTGGAACGAATGGAAAAACCACGCTTGGCATCATCGAACTGATGAGAGGAAACACCCAGATCAGCAAGAATACCATCCACAGCCGGAACACCCAAAACGCGTAAGTGATTTTTCAGAAAAGCAAAGTTGGCAGCCACAAAATGAAAATTCGGAGCTTCCCATGCATTTGCACGCGCATCCGGATCCTGATCAAAAACAATCAGCTTTCCTTTTGAAGAAAGTTTTTCGAAAATTGCACGGGAATGACCTCCACCACCAAAGGTAACATCAACGTAAACCCCATCCGGATTGATATTCAAGCCATCAAGGCATTCCTGTAACATGACAGGCACGTGGTATGTCGCATCGTTATTCGTCATCATTCCCCAAATCACCCATTACTTCATCTGCCAAATCAGCAAAATCAGCCATGTTTCCATCGATTAACTCGAAGTATTTGGACTTATCCCAGATCTCAATTCGGTCGTTGTATGCAATCAGCATCACATCTTTATCCAAACCAACCCGCTCCATATGCATTACCGGGATCAAAACACGCCCGGCATTATCCAGCGCGATTTGTTTTGCCCCTTGATGGAACAAACGGTAAAACATCCGGTTTTGTGGTTTGAACAAATTCAACTTTGACAATTTCGCCGACAATTTTTCCCATTCGTTCATAGGATAAAGCGTCAAACATTCTTCAAAGCCTTTATTCAACATGAATTGTTCCTGAGCTTCCGGAGAAAGTTGTTTGCGCAACCCTGCAGGGAAAAGAAATCTTCCTTTTCCGTCCAGCTTCACCTCAAATTCTCCGACAAGTCCAGCCATAGCTATTAATAATGGGTAAAATTAGGGAGAATCACCCACTTTTTACCACCAAATTACACTTTGTTGATAACTTCTAACGCAATCATCGCATACAAGGTTACAACAATTTTCACAAAACTATTGTTTTTACTGAATTTTCAAGATTTTAAACTTTGGTGGTAAAAAGTGGTAGCTAATGTAAAATTGTGGAAAAATAGTGATTTAGTGAGCCAGGAATTTGCTCTTGCAAAAAGAGGTAAAAGTTAAAAGAAGAGGATCTTAGTATTCCTATAACAAGCTGAATTCAGACATAAATCTGGAACTAATCACAAACAATCCTCAAGGATTTTACATCAATCAGATAAAAACCTGTATTTATTTTGTTAAAATAAATTACTTCCTGATAAACATCAACAAAGCATACCTTGTTGATTTTAAGCTGATTAAACAATGAAAATCGTTTCAGATTATTTACAAAATCGATTTACTTGCGGAAAACCACATTTTCATTTTCAGTATTTATACGGTTGCACAGACACTTTGAAGTATCTACCTTTGTCATACACTATTCGCAAGGAGTCAGAAAACTGATTCAGGCAAACCGTTTACCAAGGAAACAGGAGCACTGTCTGACAGGTATTAGATGACTTTAAAAAAAATTGAATACGACTGGGAAATTTTGTACATTAACAACTAATTTTCCAGTCGATTCACCTAAAAAAGACATTATTATAAATAAAGATATGAAGTGCTTGTTATTCAAATAGCGCAAAATAACAGGTCTTCAAGGTACTCTTACGCAAGAGTTAGTTAGGTTAAGTTGTAGTAGAAAAGTCTCGATAGCAGTGTCGGGGCTTTTTCTTTATATACGTCTTCAATGTTTTGAAGTATATTAAGGAATTACGCAAGATCACTTCAATCAAAACCTGCTTGATTTTCAGTAAATTAAAGCATGAACCTATTCCAAAAATCCGGCACTGACTCCAGCAATTCAATCCATTCATTCGTAAACGGGTGTTTGAATCTCAAACTATGCGCATGCAGAAATAATTCATGAATCCCCAACTCGTTTTGAAAGTAATGGTTGTGATGACGATTTCCGTATTTCGGATCATTAATAATCGGGTGGGAAATTTTATTGGCATGAATCCGCAATTGATGCATTCTTCCAGTCACAGGAATCATTTCCACCAGGCTGTAGCGTTGCTTTTCATAGGGTGGAATAACATAATCGCGCTCAAAACACTCCAAACATCGGAATAAAGTCTTTGCTTCCTTGTAGTTTCCCCGATCATTTTTCACTGGAGAATTTATTTCTCCTTCAGCTTCCAAATGTCCGCGTAAAAGCGCCAGATACTTTTTTTCGATCGCTCCGTTCCCGAACAAACTTTGGAAATCAGCTACCCATTCCGCTTTTTTTGAAAAGAGAATAAGACCGGATGTCTTCCTGTCCAAACGATGCACCGGGCAAGCTTCCTGCCAGCCTTTTCCACGGATGAGATCCGTTAGTGAGGTTTCTGCAATGTTGCGTGCGTAGTACGAATGATGCACAATGAGGTTATTCGGCTTATAAACTACCAAACACCAATCATCTTCAAAAAGTACTTTAACCAATTCTTCACCCACGCTATCTCCAATTCAGTCTGCAAAGGTATCCCGAAATTTCTGAAACAAAAAAACGTGGAAGATTTCTCCCACGCTCCAGGTTGGTTTTCGGTTTTAATTATTCGATAGTAACTGCCAATTGGTTCACACGTTCTTTTCCGAAATAATAATTCTTACCGTTAATCGTTGCCTGCATTAATTTATAAGGTACAATCATCACCACCGAGCTTCCAGCACTCAATCCACTCAATTCAGAGGCCGTGAACGTACAGGAATTAGCACTTCCGGCAACCGTTTTCGCTACATTGCCAATCATAAACAAAGTTGAATCCGCTCCTGAAACAGAAGAAGAAGTCAATGTATAACCATTTGCTCTATTCACAGTAGCTGAACTTGTAATTGCAGAGCCCGTGGGGAACACCAGGGACCCCGCATCATAGGTAAATGCAGCATGACCGCTTCCACCTGCAACCGACCAATCGGTGGCGGAAGAGAAATCCAATCCCGTAGGCATTGTTTGTCCCGGAGTAAAGGTATAAGCATTATTGGAGGCTTTTGTCAGGTTTTGAGAGTTTACCGAAACAGTTCCCACGTCGACTAAATCAGTTGTTCCGTTCATAAAAATCCCGACAGCAGTTCCGATCTCAATCGTAAAACCTTGAACGGTACTTGAAGATTTGATCGCCCACATGACACCGTCGGCGTTGGCTGGAACAGGCGTTGTGCTTCCTGCCGGTGTACTTACGGGGGCTGGTGTAGGTTCTTCGGGAAGAATATCTTCTTTTTTACAAGCCGACATCACTACGCTCAGCGAACATAACAAAACAAATAAGATTGTTTTTGAATTTTTCATAGGATTCATTTATTGGTTACTGCAAACTTATTTCACGGAAAGAGACCATTCAATACTTCATTTGTCGTATTCTATCGCAGAACGAGAAAAAGAACGAGATCCCTACTTTATTCTTCGAAGTTCGAAGAATAAATATACCTGAGGCTTTCACATAAAATCGTTGGGCGTACTGTTTCAACAACAAGCCGAATAATTCTCGTAACTTTGCCAACAAATTAAGAAGTAATGATTATCAAAGAAGCCAAATTCGTTATCAGTAATACCGATATTAAATTATGTCCGACAGACGGAAAACCGGAATATGCATTTATTGGTCGGTCGAATGTTGGAAAATCTTCTTTGATAAACATGTTGGTTGACAAAAAGGACCTTGCCAAGACCTCCGGAAAACCTGGAAAAACACAATTGATCAATCATTTCCTGATCAACAATGAATGGTACCTGGTGGATTTACCGGGATACGGATACGCAAAAGCTTCTAAATCCAGCAGAAATCAATGGGAAAAATTCATTTCGGAGTACCTGACCAAACGGGAAATGCTGATCAACATTTTTGTTTTGATTGATTCGCGTTTGGAACCTCAGAAAATTGATTTGGAATTTATGACCTGGTGCGCAGAAGAACAACTTCCGTTCTCAATGGTTTTCACGAAGATTGATAAACTGTCCAGTTCTGCTTTACAGAAAAACCTGGCTGCTTACAAAAAGGAGATGTTGAAATATTGGGAAGCACTTCCTCCGGTCTTTACGACATCCAGTGAATCGCAATTCGGCCGTGAGAAAATCCTGAATTACATCGAACAGATTAATATGGATTTGCTTAACAGCAAATCCTAATTCCAAATTAGAAAGCTTTTGAAATTTTCATTTTGAATTCTATACGTCCATTCTTCCACGAATAGTCACCTCAATAGTATCTTCCAGTTCGGTGAATTTAAAATCGGGAAAATCATGCATTAATTTTTCATTGGAGAACCTGGAATCACTTTGTGAACTCCGAGCACTTTCCTTGGTAATTGTTGGTCTTTTACCCTGAATCCGACCCAAAATTCCTGACAATCTCCATGCCAATCGGGTTAGAAATGGCCCTGCCAATCTGGATGGCGCTTTTACATTCAATTGTTTACAAATCTGGTCAAACAGTTCCTTGAATTTCAAATTGAAACCCGTGACCAAGTACCGCTCTCCGGTTTTCTCGGTTTCAATCAGTTTTAAAATCAGTGAAGTCACATCACGTACATCAACAAAGGCATTGGAACCTTTTGTATAATAGGTTAATCCTTTGTGAAGAGTCCTGAAAATCTTAAGGGAGCTTTCTTCCCAGGATCCTGGTCCGAACATGACACTTGGGTTCACAATTGAAACCCTCAAACCTTCTTCACTTGCTCTCCAAACTTCTTTTTCGGCACTGAATTTAGATAAGGAATAACCACTCACCTCATCATTCGGATTCCACTCGTTAGTTTCACGCTTCAGTCCGTCAGCAATCAGAGAATCGCTTCCAACCGCTGCCGTTGAGGAAACATGAATGAATTGGTTCACCTGGGAGTCTAATGCAAAATTGACCATATTGGCCGTTCCCCGTCTATTCACCCTGAAAAGCAAATTAAAATCTCTTCTATGAAAGGAAACCAAGGCTGCACAATGGACTACTTTTGAAATTCCGATTAACGAATCCTCCACATCGGACAAATCCAAAATATCTCCGTGAAACCAGTTTAATTTTTGAAGCAGGATTTCTTTCTCTTCCGGATAATAAAAATCCAATAAGCGATAAACGACCTGTTTTCGGGCTTCTTCGCGAAACATCGCGCGCACTTCATAACCCTTACGAAGTAATTCGACCACTACGTGCGATCCGAGAAGCCCTGTTGATCCGGTTACCAAAATCATGCTCCACAAATGTAATCAGTAATCTCGAGTCTAAGAATAGAACAGCCCGTTTATTAATTTGAATATTCTATCAGAAAAAATGAATATTTAACAGTTTTGAAGAAACAACGGATTTTTTTAATGTTTTCTTTGTATGTACCTTTGTCCTATGAAATGGAAAAGTCTACTACAGCTCCTTTCAATTCTTGCGTTTTTGAGTTCATGTCAGTCGGAATATGAACGCCAGGTTGAGTGTGCTAAAAAATTAGTTGAAAAAGAGCGGAACTTATTGAACCAAATGGGAGAAATGGAAACAATCTCTTACAGTTATAATGCTTTGGAAGCAATTCAAAATGAACTTTCATTCCGTGCACATCTTTCCGGAAACGAAGAGCTTTTCAACGAGGAAATTGCTGATTATCGAACTGATTGTGAGGTTAAGGTCACAGAAGATCAACAACTCATCTCCAAGTTCCCTTAATCGATCTCTAATTCAGTCATTGGGTCCCAAAAGACCTCCTTCCAATTAACAATCTGGTCATTCTTTACCTTGATACCATCAGAAAGAAGTAATTCTTCCATTCTTGTCGGTGTTTCAAAATGCATTTTACCGGTTAACTGACCATTTCTGTTCACTACACGCTGGGCAGGGATTCCGTGGATATTGTGCGCTGCATTCATAGCCCAACCTACCATTCTGCTTCCGCTTTTAGCACCTAAATACCTGGCAATTGCCCCATAGGACGTTGCCCTTCCTTTTGGGATCAATTGTACGACCTGATACACCCGATCAAAGAAATCGGCATTTGCTTCTGAGAGTTTGATTGGTTTTACCATAAACTAAAATTAATTGAAAATGAATAATTGTACTATAAAGAACCGGATCAAATCGTAAAGATTCTAAGCACAACTATTTTAAAGTCGAAAGCAATCAAGAGATAACCTCTTTTTCAATTGTCCATTGTAAATTTTCAATTATTGTAACGTTTAGTAGTTCCTACAATTATAAGGTTAAATCCAAAATACCATGAAAACCTTAGTTTTATTAGGTGGGCTACTCCTTTTTTCCAGCTCATTATCGGCACAAAGTACAGATCCTCCGGAAGAAAGCCAATTACCGGTTTGGGATCTGAAAGTGTATCCGAACCCGACGAGTGATCTATTGATGGTTACTTCTTCTCTTGAGATTAAAGACATTACCTTAATTGATTTAAATGGCCAGGTTCTGAAAAATCATGCCATGCCTAATTGGTGTTTCTCACTCCAGGATCTTCCGCAAGGGTGGATTTTTGTTTACATTGAAAGTATTGACGGGCGAATCGAAAAGAAAAACGTTTATAAGAATTAACCATACAGACCAACAAGTTCAAAGGTTTAAAGAACGAATAGCTTTAATAAAATAGCAGAATCCTCTCGACTAAACCGAGGGGATTTTTTGATTCCTGCTACATTTGTAAGAAAAGAATTTATGAGGGCGCTTCTTACGATTGCATTGTTGCTTATTTCCAATTCATTTATGACTTATGCCTGGTATGGCCATTTGAGAGACAATCCGGACGCGAAAAAGACCGGTTTTTGGGTTTTCGCTACCACCATTTTGATCAGCTGGGGAATCGCTTTTTTTGAGTATATTTTTATGGTTCCTGCAAATAAGCTGGGTTACCAGGGAAATGGCGGGCCGTTCTCTCTTATCCAGTTAAAGATCATTCAGGAAGTCGCTTCTATTGTCGTTTTCATGATCTTCTCATTGATCTTCTTTAAAGATGAAGCTTTCAAATGGAATCATGCGGTGGCATTTTTATTGATTTTGATCGCGGTTTATCTGGTTTTTAAGAAATGAGTAAATGAAAAATTAAGGTGATCAATTCAAAGGTCTTTTTTGAATTTTAATGCGTCATTTTGAATTTCATCGTATCATCTTCAAAAACGTCAGCCACATAATCTTGATGTCCTGGCTTAAGGTCGGGTTGGCGATGTATTTCTTGTTCAATGCAATTTTTGCCGGCATAATTTCCTGAATGTATGTTTCCCTGGGATTATCAGATTTCCCCAACAGTTCATTTTCTTTGAAATATTCCAACGAAGCATAATCTGTAATTCCCGGTTTCACGGAAAGCACTTCCTGTTGCTCAGGTGTATACAAATCCACATATTCCTGTACTTCCGGACGCGGCCCCACAACACTCATTTCTCCCAGCAATACATTGATAAATTGAGGAAATTCATCGAGCTTCGATTTCCGTATAAAATAACCCACACGCGTAATCCGGGGATCACGCATTCCAACAGTCAGTTTACCCAATTTATCTGCATTCACGCGCATCGTTCTGAACTTCCATAAACGAAAGGGGATGCCATTTTTTCCTACACGTTGCTGCCTGTAAAAAACACCACCTTTGCTTTCACAAAGAATTGCAATTGAAATAAGGATCCCAAATGGAAGAAAAAGCATTAAAACAATGAACGAAACGCATATGTCGAAAAGACGCTTCATTAACCAAGCACTTGTTTTACTGCATTTTTAACCGCTTGAATAACAATCTGTACCTGGTCATCTGTCAGGTCAAAATAGACGGGCAATGTAATTTCGTTCGAATATTTGTCCCAGGCTTCCGGGTAATCTTCCATTTTATATCCCCGGCTTTTGTAAGCTGTTAAAACAGGCAGAGGCTGAAAATGAACATTCACGGAAACATCCTGATCGAAAATAGCCTGCATAATTGCATCACGTTGTGCTTCTGAAGCACCGGCAATGCGCAACTGGTATAAGTGATAACAGGTTTCACGTTTTTCATCCTTCAATTTGGGGAGAAGTGCCCAGGATTCGTCTTTCAATCCTTCATTATACGCAAGGCAAATACTTCTTCTTCGATCCATGTTTTCCTGGAAACGACCCAGTTCCACCAAACCGATTGCGGCCTGGATATCTGTCATATTACATTTAAACCCTGGTTCCGTTACGTCGTAACGCCAGTTTCCCTTTTGAGCTTTTGCAAGTGCATCCTTATTTTGTCCGTGAAGAATCTTTACACATAAGTCCTTGTAAATTGCTTCATGATCGAAATCATCCGGTAAATTAATAGACATGGTCCCGCCTTCAGCAGTTGTCAAATTTTTTACCGCATGAAATGAAAAACAACTGACGTCAGCAATTGCTCCCGATCGTTTTCCCCCATAAGTCGCACCAAAAGAATGTGCAGCATCTGCAGCAACCAAAATTCGCCCCAATTGTTTTTGAAAGTCCGAATTCGGTTGGAACAACTTTTTTATCTCCGGATCATTTACAATTTGAAAAATCCCGTCATAGTCACATGGAAAACCTGCAATATCAACAGGCATAATTGCCTTCGTTTTCGAAGTAACTGCTTTCCGGATCGCTTCTACTGAAATATTGAAATCATCCGGGTTGATATCGACCATCACAGGTTTTGCCCCGGTATGTATTATCACATTTGCTGAAGCACAATAGGTAATTGCCGGAATGATCACCTCATCTCCGGGACCAATTCCCCACCAACGTAAGACCACTTCCATTCCAGCAGTCCAGGAAGCTACCGCTACTGTACATTTGTTGCCACAATATTCGGTCAATTGCTTCTCAAACAACTTCGTTCTCGGACCGGTTGTAATCCAACCTGAGGTCAATGCATTTGTTACCTCATCAATTACTCGTTGATCAATACGGGGCGGTGAAAACGGGATCATATTTTTATTTTACTGTGAAATTAGTCAATATTCTGCTATCGGGACATTTTTTTATACTTGTCTGACGGCTTCCTCCCTGCAATCAGGAAAGCTGCAATCCCCTTCAAATACCCCCATCCATAACTGATATGTAAAATCGGGAAGATAATTAAGATTTGGTTGAACTCTGAAACTCCTTCCGAGATTTTAGAAGTAACCAGCAGGTCCAGGAGCATATAAATTACCAGGAACGACAATCCGATCAATCCAAGAAACACATGAATTAAAAAGGTAAACGGCAGGAGTATCAGAAACAATACAAACAAAGGAGGAACCAATTGTCTGAGGGTTGTAATGGCTTTGTGCTTTTTATTAACATACACTTTCCAGTAGCCGTATTGCATAAATTGTTTCCATAACTGGCGTAAATTCCCCCTTACATAATACTTTAAATAAATACCCGCATGAAAGAATATCTTTCCACCATTTTTTGAAACCCTGTAATTGAAATCATCGTCCTGGTTACGGACCAATTCTTCATCAAAATACCCTATCCTTTCGAATACCCACATTGGGTACATCGGACTGGTTACCGTATCAGTATATCCCGATTCGTTTAAGGTCCTAAAATTCCCCAAGCCCATTCCAAAACTTGTGGACATTGCCTTTGCAATATGTTCTCCTGTTGTATTGATATACTGGTTCACAATTTTCCCACCGACGCACCAGGTAGCAGGATCGGTTTGCAACCGGTTCAGGCACTCGCTCAGGTAATTTGAACTTAAAATGTGTCTTGCCCCAACAATCTGAATATAGTCTGCACTTAAATCCGCATAAATTCCCAGGTTAAATGCATAAGGAGTTAATTGTTTTTCATTGTCGATCAATCTCAAAGATTCGTAGGCAGTTTGTAATGAACGAATCTTTTCCCTTGTCCCATCATCAGACATCCCATCTACCACAAAGACAGAAATCAGTACTTCATTTGAAATGTGTGATGCATAAATGGCATGCACACATTCTTCAATATAGAGACTTTCATTCCTGCACGGAATAATTACGGACAATTTGATCATATGTTTTAATTCTTTTGTGTATCACAAATAACAGCAACAATTTCAGCAGCTGCATTTCCTTTTCCGAAATAATCCTTCCTTTCAGAAACGGGATTAAATCCGGTGATTGCAGCAACAATTTTCCCGGGATCAAATCCAACAAGTCTATTCCAACCATTTTCAACCGTTTCCACCCATTCGGTCTCTTCTCTGAGGGTAATACAGGGCACTCCAAGGAAAAAAGCCTCTTTCTGGATACCACCGCTATCGGTTACAATTTTCCCGGCTGCAGATTCGAGCATCACCATGTCGAGGTATCCCAATGGATCAATTACCAAAATATGCTCTCCAATATGAATTCCGTACGACTGAATGTACTTTTGTGTCCTTGGATGTAAAGGAAGTACCATTTTCTCATTCACGGAATTCAACCCTTTAAAAATGCTTTTCAGTTTTTCTTCATCATTGGTGTTTTCAGCACGGTGAATCGTACAAAGAATAAACTCTTTTGGAGAAAGTCCCAAGTCAGTAAGTATACTGCTTTTCTTTTTGGCAATTTCAGTAAAATGAAGGATCCCATCATACATGACGTCTCCAACTAAATGCACCCCTTTGGTAATCCCTTCGTTTTGAAGGTTTTGTATTGCTGTTTGAGTCGGAGCGAACAGGATACTTGAAATATGATCGGTTAAAATGCGGTTTTGTTCTTCCGGCATGGCCTTGTTGAAACTTCGCAATCCGGCCTCCACATGGATAACCGGAATGAGCAATTTTGAAGCTGCAAGTGCTCCGGCAATCGTTGAATTGGTATCACCGTATACCAGCACAAAGTCGGGTTTTTCAGTCTCCAGGACTTTTTCAATTTCGGTAAGCATTGCCCCGGTCATAGCACCATGAGAACCGGATCCGATATTCAAGTGGTATTTCGGCGCCGGAATATTCAATTCTTCAAAGAAAACATCCGACATGTTCGGGTCATAATGTTGACCTGTATGAACCAATATTTCATCAAAATACTTACTAAACAGTGAAGAAACTGCAGCCGCTTTTATAAACTGAGGTCTTGCACCTAATATTGTTACGATTTTCAACTTTCCCATTGAAGACAAAATAAACTATTTCCTTTGAATCCGCGAGTAGATTCTTTTTAAAGCTACAGGATCAGGGTATGAAATTAACACCGCCTGGTGTTTTCCGTGAAAAACAAACATACTTCCAGCAGCTACTGCAGTAGCACCATTTTCTACTCCTTCACATAAGTGTTCCAAAGTTCCTGCCCCGCCACTGATTATAATCGGAATTTTGACACCCTGACGGATCTTTTTCACCAAATCCAGGTCAAATCCAGTCCTCATACCTTCCCTATCGATGGAATGGATAAATAATTCACCAACCCCCAGTTGCTCCAATTTTTGCGCACAGCGGAACGGATCCTGTTGAATCAGGTTGGTTCCTGAACGAGTGTACAGACAATATTCACCGGAAGTACTTTTTTGAATATCCAACGAAACACAGATACTTGAGCTCCCGAATTCGGCAACGGCCTGTGATACAAATGCAGGATTTTCAATCGCTTCCGTTCCGATGATTACTTTTTCAATTCCAATCTGGATAATCTGACGAATATCCTCTATTGTTTTGATCCCTCCTCCATATGATAAAGGCATAAAACATTCCCCGGCAATTTCTTCCAGTAAGTGAATGGGAATCGGGGTTCCTTTAACGGATGCATCCAAGTCCAAAAAGACCAATTCATCCACTTCTTTTTCATTAAAAATCCGTATGGTATTCAATGGGTCTCCTATATACTTCGGATTCTGGAATTGAACGGTTTTCACCAGGGCCCCGTTCTGAAGTAAAAGGACAGGAATACATCTTGGTAAGGCCATCAGAAATTGCTTGCAAAATTAGTTAATAGCCGCATCCCGTATTTGTGACTTTTTTCAGGGTGAAACTGAACACCCGTTATATGTCCCTTTTGAATTGCCGCATCGAATGGGTGAACATAATCCACTTCCAAAATAACTTCTTCCCGATTAGTACATTTCACATAATAGGAATGGGCAAAATAAAATTTGGCGTCGTTATCAAATCCATCCAAAAGGGGACTGTGATTTTCATTAAACGAAACATACTCCCAGCCAATATGCGGTACCGGAAATGATTGGTGGTCTTCCGGTTTAAACTTTTTACTTTCCTGTTCAATCCAGGATAATCCGGGCAATGCTCCTTCTTCGCTTTTCAGTCCAAATAATTGCATTCCCAAACAAATTCCGAGTATGGGAACCCGATCTGTAAGGACTCGCTGATTTAGAACCGGAACAAGCTCCCGTTCATACAGGTTGGTCATCCCCTGATCAAACGATCCAACTCCGGGAAGAATCAATTTTCCTGCCCGGGAAATTTCTTCCTTATCACTTGAGATCCGTGCATCGAATCCAATGAATTGAAGCATGTTCTCTATCGAACCCAAATTCCCCAAACCATAATCAACAATTACTATCATACTAAATAGTTCCTAAGGTTGAAAGAGTTCAAAATGTTCCAACTGATCAAAAATTTCTCTTGAACTCTTCGATTTTTATTGAACTTCAAACCTTTCTTTCAAATATACATTTTATGCTTTATCTCCTTCCATCTTTTTGGTCAGCCTTAAAAAGAGAATAATGATGATTACATAAACTGCAGATAATAAAACCGAATTGAAGCCCAATATCCAATGAAAGGAATCGAACCCGGCATCTGTGAACTGAAATCTGTCCAATACTTTCAAAAGAATAGGAAGAACTCCAAAATTGAATAATTGGAAGAATGCAACAACCAACCCAAAACCAAACATTAATTTCTGTTTCGACAGGACCAAAGATAAAGATGAGATCGGGGAAACAATGAAGTTCAACATAAGAGCCGGTGCCAATACCTCTGCAATTCGCCCTGCTTCCGTCCAACGTTCACCAAAAACAAATCCAAACAACTCACTTCCCCAAAAGAAAAGTACCGTAAACGGAATGATCGACAAATAAAATAAAGTACGGAGGGTTTTCAATGTCAAAGGATAGACTGTCTTTTTCTGGTTCACCAATTCGGAGCTTTTATTAAAAAAAACCTGACCAAGTGATTGTCCGAATAAAGACAAGGGTAATTTCAACATCAAATACGCATAACTATAAGAACCAAATGTTCCTTTACCATAAAAAGCTACGATACATGTTGCTAATACCAGATCAACCGCCAAGTCCAATAAAACATGCGGCAGATAAACGGTCGGATACGATTTGTAATTTCTTGCCAATACCCTCATCCTTTTCAAATCAGCGGTGGATGCATAACTTTTCTTATTTGAAAGGAAGGTTTTTACGAAAGCAAAAATGGATAAAAATGATCCCAATAATGTTCCGAAGATCAATCCGAACGGCCCCCAATTGAATACTCCGAAAATCAAACGAAAAGCACTTACGGAAACCGAATTCACCATGCGTTGAATGGAAATTTGCTTAAACAATTTTTTTCTTACGGACCAATTTGTTCCCAGGTTAATCCAAACGCTCACATAGGCACTCAAAACGGAAACCAGGAGAAAAATGTAATTGGATAAACTATACGGTTTTAGCATGAAATAAATCATACCGACAAGGAATACGGCCGTTAAAACAATTAATGAGATCCGGAAAGATAAACGATACAAGGAAAATGCATGATTGTCTTGCTTTGCGACAGGTAAAGTCGCTTCATAACGTGCGGTTGCGATAGCAGCGATAAAGGCAACTAACCTGGTATATACTCCCAACTCACCCATGTCAGCTGTAGAATAAATTCGGGTCAGGATCGGATAGATGAGATAAGCAATTAACTGAGCAATTGCTGTACCTGTCATCAAAGTAAGCACTGATTTTACAAAGTCAGATCTGAGTGCTTTTATTTGCATTGCAATACTTGACGAAAGTATTCATTGAGCCCTTCCTCAAAGGTATAAACGGGTTTGTAATTCAAATACCGCTCCATCTTAGCCGTCGACGCAAGCGAATCCTTAATGTCGCCTTGTCTTGGGGGACCATATACAATGTTGCTTTTAGGAGTAACTCCCAATGCTTTCAATTCCTCCTGCATACTCTGAATCAGTTGATTTAAAGTCAAACTTCTTCCACAAGCCACATTGTAAGCCTCACCAAAGGCCTGGTCGTTTTCTGAAGCTAAGGAAAGTAAATTCGCGTGAACAGCATTCTTCACATAAGTGAAGTCTCTTGATTGTTCTCCATCTCCATTCACAACGATTTCTTCTCCCTGAAGCATTTTATCCAAAAACTTTGGGATTACAGCAGCATAAACACCATTTGGATCCTGACACGGTCCGAATACATTGAAATAACGTAGCCCGATTGTTTCCATCCCATACAATTGATGATAAACCTGGGCATATTCCTCATTCACTCTTTTAGTAACTGCATAAGGTGAAAGCATTTTTCCTTCATCTCCTTCATGTTTTGGAGACGTAAGGGAATCGCCATAAACAGATGAGGAACTTGCATAAACAAACCGCTTTACATTTGCCAATTTTGCCTCATGAAGAATGGTTAAAAAGCCTGTGGCATTTACATGATGATTATTTAATGGAAATTCTATGGATCTGGGAACTGAACCCAAAGCTGCCTGGTTGGAGATCGCATCTACTTCTTTCAACAAATGCCTGTAATCTTCCGGATTACAAATATCTCCCTTTACGAAACGGTAATTCTCGTAGTGAGCTAATCTATCGACATTTGATTGAAGACCTATCTCCAGGTTATCCAAAACAATGACAGAGGCTCCTATTTTCAATAGAGCCTCTGTTAAATTCGAACCAATGAAACCGGCACCACCGGTTACCAAAATGGTTTTGTTTTTTAGTTTTTGTATAATCTCAGCGGGTGTATTCACAATCAAATCCCATTAAACATTATTAAATCAGTTGTCAATAACAACACCAATCTTTCAATTAGACTATAGTCGTACTGACGTTTGCTATATCACCCGAAAGCTACGCTTCACTACACAGGTCCGCACTAACGTTTGACCAATATCGAAAGCTACGCTTCATTACAACAGGTCCACACTAACCTTTGACCTTTATCGAAAGCTACGCTTCATTACAACAGGTCCGCACTAACCTTTGACCTTTATCGAAAGCTACGCTTCATTACAACAGGTCCGCACTA
>CBIHOM010000002.1:0-245560 GCA_966212075.1 uncultured Fluviicola sp. | reverse complement strand
GACAAGAATCCAAAGCCGCTGACTTTGACTTCTTTACTACCGCAGTCCTTCCCTTTCGCACTAACTGTTGTATAGTTGGCATACAGTACTCAAATTTTGTTAATTAATAAATATAGTTTTCCCCAAAGAACGCACTTTGAGGGGTGCAAAGATAGATAGAAAAACTTACAATGCAAGCCTTTTGCTAAAAAAGTGCTGTTTTTGAACAAATTAATGTTGATGAAATAATCCTGGGAAAACATTGATCAGATAAAAGTTTCTCAAAAATCCGTTTCCGGGTTATTGATAATCCCGAAACAAAATCATCCGAAAAACAGGTCGGGTCCAAATCACTCCTTCATCAACCCAAGCGTCAAACGAGCGGATCCTGTCTTATTTTTGGTTCCTTTCAGAATTATTAAAAATAAGTTCACTAAAAATTTAGTATTTATCAACAATACTAAATCGTTTTACATCTGAACATTCCGGTTTTCAAGCGATTACCTTCAGGAAAACTTAATCCTGAATTAACTTTGACTTAGCCGCAAGTACCTTACTTTAGCCAAAATTTCGCTACAACATGAAAAGGTTTCTCTCCGCTTCCTTATTTCTCCTGTTTGGCTATGCTTCAGCCCAAACAACTATTGCTATCCAGGATTTTGATAACGGCACACCCCTCTGGGGATACACCAATACGAACGGCTCAACTGTTACCGGAAGCTCTGCTGCCGGCGACAGGCCTGCGTCATCATTCGTTTATACCAGTGCAACAACCGCCTTTGGTACCGTCAATAGCAACTCAACACTAAACTTTACCAATGTAAGCGGACTTGCAGCTTATACTTCCAAGTATATTGAGTTCCGGTTGGCTAGCTGGTCTATCGGATCAACCGGCAACGGTGCAGACCTTGCCGATGTGGTAAATCTCGATATTTCCTTCGATGGTGGTGCAACCTATTCCAATGAAATCCAGGTTACCGGAGCCTCTGCCGGTAATGCTTATTGGCACTA
Organism: uncultured Fluviicola sp.; assembly: GCA_966212075.1. Classification (GTDB taxonomy): domain Bacteria; phylum Bacteroidota; class Bacteroidia; order Flavobacteriales_D; family Crocinitomicaceae; genus Fluviicola. The sequence goes on along the minus strand of CBIHOM010000002.1, from coordinate 244,570 downwards.
CACCACCGGAACAGGTTTGGCTACCGCAATCTATGACGGGAATAATGCTCCAACGACTTTTGCTCCTTCAGGGACCGGAAACAGAACTACAGACGGGTACGCTACTGTTCACCTCGACCTTCCCAACTCCTGCACGCAGGTTCAGGTACGCATTCGTTCCACGAACAATGCTGCGGCTGAACGCTGGACGATCGATGATGTAAAGCTGGTGGGAACACTCACAAGTCCTTGTACTCCGGGAGCTGCACCTACTACAAATGCAAGCAACATAACATCTGTCAATTTTTGTACAAGTGCGCAACTGAACTTTACAGCCGGAAACGGGACCAACCGGATCGGGGTGATTTCATTAACCAATTTTTCCGATACACCTGTTAACGGAACCAATTATGCCGCAAACACTTCGTACGGATCAGGAGCAACACTTGGCACCGGAAACTATGTTGTAATGAACGGCAGCGGTAGCACTGTTATGGTCACTGGGCTTACAGCCGGTACAACTTATTATTTTAAGGTTTTCGAATACAATGGTACTACCGCGGGGTGTGACGAATCTTACCAAACGGCATCTATAGCCACTTATTCATTCACAACGCAGACCAATTGCAACACACCACAAATCCGCTCCATACTGGCCGATGCATGCTCCAGTGTTGAAGGATTGGACGAGCAGGTAATTATTGAAAACGGTTCAAATGCTTTATCTATCAATGACATCAGCCTGGCATTCCCTTCCGGGGGAACTTACTGTAATTCGGGTTGCGGGACCAATACGCTTGGAAACAATGCGACTTATATCTCACAATTAAATACCCTGGCAGGCTGCAGCCTGTTCACTTATGCCGATCCGATTCCTGCCGGGGCCATTATTATAGTCTTTACCGGACAAACACCTTCTTATGTGTTCGATTATTCCTCACAATGTCCGGCAACACAGCAGTATTATGCGGTTTTCTGCAACAACACCAGCACTGCGGGGCGCTTTGCAAACAGTGGAACAGGAACAAGGACATTGGATGCTGTTTTTGCAGGAACGAATGAATCGGTAACTTATGCACCGAACTCATTGGGTGGGAACGGAAGCTTTATTGACTTTGATGATCCTGGAAACCCGACATACCGAGTGGAACCAAGCTGTGTTTATCCTTTGGGAATTGAATTAGTGAACTGGCAAGCTTCCATGATGGACAACGACGTACTGCTGACCTGGACCACCCTCACGGAAACCAATTTGGGTAAATTCGAAGTACTTCGGGTAGATCCTTACAATAACGCAGAGCAGAGTATCCAAACGATTTACGTAAACGGAAATTCCGATACCCGAAAGGAATATGCTGCTATCGACTCAAGCCCGGAACCGGGGATGAATTACTATCAATTATTGTCGGTAGACCGCGATGGAAAGCAGGAAAGAAGTCCATTGATAGCCATTAACACACAAGCTTCGGAACAATACGCAAGATACCATTCCGGAAACGTGATCTTTGGTCAGGCACTGAAAAAAGGCGACGCCTTGACTTTCTACAATTGCGAAGGAAAAGAGATCCGGTCATTTGAGATCAGCGAAGCAAGCAACTACATAGAACAGGAATTAAGCAGTGGAATTATTCTAATCCGCATAACATATAGAAATGGCTTTTCTGAAGTAGTCCGTCTGCTTGTCAATTGATCGAAGAATTTACCAATGAAAAAAGCAACTTCAAAAGGTTGCTTTTTCATTTTATATAGATCCTAATTATTTATCCAGAAGCTGAACTGATTTTAGTATTCTCTCACCATTTGTATTTTCAATATCCAGGTAATAGGTTCCGGATGGCAATTCCGACAAATCGATTTCTTTTAAGGTCAGATCTGTTCGGATCTCTTTCAATGTTGTTCCGATTACATTCAGCACTTTAATATACTTCAAAGGAATATCTGAGAGTAATTCTATCTTTCCCTGCGATGGGTTAGGGAAAACTAATACCGTACTCTTTACAGCTTCATCCAAACCTAAATAGTACTCACATGCTTCATTCGTAGGGTTATAATATAAACTGTCATCTTCAAAGCAAATAAAGGTAATTTGATCCACATCAAAAGCTCCCTCATTGACACAAGCTCTTGTCCAGGGAAGCAAATATTGCTGACTTGGACCGAATCGCGCATTGATTTTTCCGCTGATATATTCATACGAACTGTCAGTATAACCTACATTCAATTCATTATATACGTCTCCTCCAAGATTAACGGTTCCAACTGAGTTGACAATTAGTGTAGAAGTATCGCCACAACCAAACGGAGCATTTGTTCCAATGTTTAAATTCCACGTATCCCCTACCTGAGCAGAAAAATGATACATCATTTTAAATTCATTATTGATCCAACGATAAACTGTGTCATTAGAATAATAAATGATTCCCGGAACATAATCCGAAACGAATTCTGCCAAATCTCCTTGTGCATTGGTCGGTTCGAAAGCATGCTTTACTGACTTTAACTTAGTACATACTTTATTTTGAATGGTTGTATCTCCATCGTCCCATACTTTAATGTATCCCGAACCAGGCATACTGGGATTAAAATATTTATAATGCCAAACAGCATTTCCTTTGATCCAGTTGGCAGACTGAGAAAGCCCCAGGAAACTGATAAGGGTAAAAGTGATAAATAGCTTATTCTTCATAATGATTTATTTGGTTAATGCTAACCAAAAGATGCAAGTTCTCAAAAAGGTTGGAAGCATTCCGATTACTTAACCATTTCTTAATCCGGAATGAAAAATTACTTATTCAAAACGGATTCGCAATTCGTAATTCGTAATTCGTATCCCAATAGCTATCGGGACGTAATTCGTAATTATTTAATCAAACCCTATAACAAACGGCATTGATATTCATCCCTGCACCTACCGAAGCAAATAACACGATGTCACCTTCCGTAATTTTGTATCCATTTAATTCTTCACGCTTCACCATACTTAATAAGGTAGGAATGGTAGCAACGGAACTGTTTCCCAATTTGTGAATATTCATTGGCATGACGTGTTCCGGCATTTCAGCGATTCCATAGAGTTTATATAATTCGCGAACGATCGCTTCATCGAGTTTTTCGTTTGCCTGGTGAATAAAGATCTTCTTCACATCCGTAATTTGAACACCTGCTTTATCCAAACAATCCTTCATAGCGATCGGGACATTCTTAATTGCGTACTCGTATACTTTCCGTCCTCTCATTTTCACGTAACGAATTCGGGGGTCAGATTCCGGGAAGTTGGATTTCCCCAGGTTGAGATAAGTCACCTCATCTTCACAATGACTTTGTACACTGAACGAAAGAATTCCCGAATCCGAATCCTGCAATTCCAAAATGGTGGCCCCTGCCCCGTCCGAAAAGATCATGCTATCCCTGTCGTGCTGGTCCAGTACACGGCTCAATGCTTCAGCACCGATCACCAAACATTTCTTTGCCATTCCGGCCTGAATAAATGCATGGGCCTGGATAAGTCCCTGAAGCCAGCCAGGACAGCCAAAAATCAAATCGTAAGCAACGCAATTCGGGTTTTTAATTCCCAAACTATGCTTCACACGCGATGCAATGGATGGGATCATATCTGTTTGGATGGTATGTTTGATCACATCACCGAAATTATGTGCTACAATAATCTGGTCAATTGTTTCCCGGTCGCAATTCACATCACGGAGCGCATCCTCGGCTGCAATAGCCGCCATGTCTGAGCAATTCAAATCTTCGGTCGCATACCGGCGTTCTTCAATACCCGTGATGGTTTCAAATTTCTGAGCAATTACCTCAGGTCTTAAAGGAATGGACTGCTGGTTCTCGTCATAAAATTTATGCAGCGCGAAATCAGCATTTGTTTTGATTACTGTCGGAATGTATCTTCCGATTCCTGTAATTACACTTTTCATGTTTTTTTAAAACGTTTGTAAACTAATTACAGAAGCTTCCGGGGTCACTTTGTTTTTCTCCGGGAGCAGGGATGCTAAATCAAAGGTAACAACAATTTAATGGAATCGAATCTTTTTAGATTTTTTTAAGTCGTAAACCGATCACATTATTTAGATAAAGATCTATAGGATGTAAAGATGTAAAATAGCAACATATAAAGTCAAAAACGGATACTGAGAGGATACAACGTAGATTACCCGACTATTACCCGACTTTATCCCGACTTTTGTACGAATTCTTAACATTCATGATAAAGAAATTAGTAGAAGAATTCGTAGAATCATAGATGATGATAGCTTACATCGGAAGTTGATCAAATAATTTAATTTTGTTACATGAAGCAGATCCTTATTTCCCTTTTTCTCTTTCAACTTCCGGTTGTATTCGGACAACTCTACAAAGATTCAACCCAAGCAATTGAAATACGCGTCAAAGACCTCCTGAACCGAATGACACCCGAAGAAAAATTCTGGCAGGTGTTTATGGTTCCTTCAGACGGTGACACCAGCAACGGAAAGCTGAAACATGGGATTTTCGGTTTGCAATTGAGCGCAAGTGCACAAGGCGATGCAGGTGGACAATTGCTTTCGTATAACACTTCCGAAAACGCATTGGCACTTGTCCGGAAAATCAATACAACACAACGTTACTTTGTAGAAAAAACACGGCTGGGGATCCCAATCATTCCCTTCGATGAAGCTTTGCACGGGTTAGTCCGGAATGACGCAGCCAGTTTTCCGCAAGCTATTGCAATGGCGGCAACGTGGGACACTTCTCTCATTCAACGGGCCGCCGGTCACATTGCGGAAGAATGTAAAATCCGGGGAATCCGTCAGATCCTTTCACCGGTTATTAATCTAGCAACAGATGTCCGCTGGGGCCGTACGGAAGAAACTTATGGAGAAGATCCGTTCCTGACAACACAAATAGGAATGGCTTTCATTCGTGCATTCGAATCGCGTGGGATTATTACCACTCCCAAACACTTTGTTGCAAATGTCGGTGATGGCGGACGTGACAGTTATCCCATTCATTTAAGTGAACGCGCCTTGGAAGAAACCCATTTTGTTCCATTTAAACAGGTAATCCGTTTGGGAAATGCCCGCTCACTAATGACAGCTTATAATTCACTCAACGGTACGGCCTGTTCTTCCAATAAGTGGTTATTGACTGAAAAATTAAAGAATGAATGGAAATTCAACGGTTTCGTCATTTCCGATGCCAATGCTGTTGGTGGTGAGCTGGTTCTTCATAAAACGGCCAAAGATTACGCCGAGAGCGGAGCACATGCCATCAATGCAGGCATGGATGTGATCTTTCAAACAGATCTCAACCATGCCTCGTTGTTCTACCCTGCTTTTGCAAGCGGAATGGTCGACAGCAGCCGCCTGAATGATGCCGTGGCACGCGTACTTCGTGCAAAATTTGAATTGGGTTTATTTGAACATCCTTATGTATCAGAAGAAACAGACGAAACAAAACTTCATACCAACGGACAAATACTCACCCGCCAGGTTGCAAAAGAATCCATTGTGTTACTGAAGAATGAAAAACAGACACTTCCTCTTCCACATTCTATCCAAAGAATTGCAATCTTCGGTGCGGATGCTGTCGAAGCAAGATTGGGCGGATACAGCGGGCCCGGATATCGAAAAATGAGCATCCTGGATGAATTAGCAAACCACATCGACAAAAAAGCTGAAATTCTCTATTCCGAAGGAGCAAGCCGGATCGATCATTCCTATGAAGTTATTTCGACTTCTCATTTGACCTCGAACGGAAAACCCGGTTTGTCCGCAAGTTATTTCGACAATACCGAATTAAATGGGAATCCTGTTTATACCAATCAGGATCAGGCAATCAATTTCCACTGGACTTTGTATCCTCCTGATGAAAAATTGCAGTCAGATCATTACAGTGCCCGCTGGATCGGAGAGTTAATCGCTCCGGAAAGCGGCGAGTTCCAAATCGGGCTGGAAGGAAACGATGGATTTCGTTTATACCTGGATGATCAGATCCTCATTGATCGCTGGAACAAACAATCTTATCACAGAGATTTGGTAAACCATTCCTTCAAAAAAGGACAGAAATATGTACTCCGCGTTGAATTCCATGAAACACAGGGCGAAGGAAAGATCAAACTGATCTGGAACACAACAGTCAAAACAGACTGGAAAAAGGAAATCGACAAAAGTGTAAACATGGCCAAAAAAGCGGATGTTGCTATTGTCGTTGCCGGAATCACGGAAGGGGAATTCCTGGACAGAGCTTCACTGAAACTACCCGGACACCAGGAAGAACTGATCCAGGCATTAAATGCAACTGGAACACCGGTCGTGGTTTTGATCGTAGGCGGAAGTGCCATTAACATGGAAAACTGGATCAATGAAACGGAAGCAATCGCCATGCTTTGGTATCCGGGTCAAGAAGGTGGACGTGCAGTATCGGATTTCCTGCTCGGCGAATTAAATCCAAGTGGAAAATTACCGATTACCTTTCCTTTGAACGAAGCACAACTTCCTTTGGTTTACAATCATCAGCCAACCGGGCGCGGAAACGATTACAACAATTTAAGCGGACAGCCCTTGTTCCCTTTCGGTTTCGGGTTGAGTTATACCCGATTTACCTATTCGGACATCCGTTTGGAGCGTGCATTCATTTCAAAAACCGAAAAGACAAAAGTTCATTTTAAACTCAAAAACACCGGAAAATACGACGGTGACGAAGTAGTTCAGTTATACATCAAAGATGTTCTGAGCTCTGTGGTAAGGCCTGTGCAGGAATTAAAAGGTTTTCAGCGTATCCATTTGAAGGCAGGCGAGGAAAAAGAAGTTAGCTTCGAAATTACTCCTGAATTGCTCGAACAATTGGATCAAGACTTGAAACCAATGGTTGAAACGGGAGAATTCCGTATTATGATTGGTTCTTCATCCAGGGACTTACCGCTGAAAGCCAATTTGGAAGTTCATTAATCACTCCATTTCAAAAGAAAAGGCCCAAACCGGATTGACATCGCTGGTATTTAAAATAGCTTGAGAAAGCTGAACCATAACTTTACCGTCTTTCACTTTCCATTTTAACTTGTCATTGGTTGGCAGAAAAACCAATTTACTTCCTTTTTTCGGGACGTTTCCGGTCCAGGAAATGATATTCCCGTCAATAGAAACCTCTTTGGAAAATACCAGGGCATATGTCTTTTGCTTCTTTTTATTTTGTGTGAAGTAAATAGCTTCTTCCCGATAATGATCCAATGTTCTCGTTTCATAAATTGCATCACTATTTAATTCCAGCCACGCGCCAATCTCAAGCATTCGACTCTTTACCATTCCAGGTATTTCGCCAGTAGCATCCGGTCCCACTCCCAAAAGAAGATTTCCTCCTTTCGCGACTACTTCAACCAAGGTTTTAATAATCTTTTCAGCCGATTTGATCGGATCATTCGGTACATATCCCCAATTGTTGCAAAGCGGCATACAGGTTTCCCAGGGATTATCAAGTTTCTTTTCAGGAATCGAATGTTCGGGAGTTTGATAATTCTCATATGGTCCCTGAACAGTTCGGTCGACCACGATCATACCAGGTTGATTGGACCGGGCCATTTGTGCAATTTTGGCAATATCGAGTTCCTGATCCCATTCCGGGATCGGCATTCCCCATGATAAAACCTCTTCATCGATCGTGTTTTTTGGCCGTACCCAACCACCGTCAAGCCAAAGAATATCTACGTTTCCATAACCTGTAACAATTTCCTGGATTTGCTTAAATGTATAGTCCTGGAATTGCTGCCAGCGCCACGGATGTTTTCTCGTGTCGTAATTGTTGTTCCGGTTAGGGGTTGCATACAACGGCCACCAGTAGTTTTCATTGTGCCAGTCGGGTTTCGAAAAATACGCCCCGATCATAAATCCTTCTTTACGGTAAGCAGAAAAAACGTGCTTCAGTACATCTGCTTTGGGGTTAGACCCAAACGGACCATTCGTGATCTTAAAATCCGTTTGTTTCGTATCGAACATACTGAACCCATCGTGATGCTTAGTTGTAAAAACAAGGTATTTCATTCCGGCAAGTTTGGAAACCTGTGCCCATTGGTCCGGGTTGAATTTCACCGGATTCAATGAATCCTTCAGTCCGAAATACCATTTCTTGTATACATCGTATGAAGACGTGCTGTCTCTGGTAATCCAGTCCTCCGAACAAATTGACCAGGATTCAATGATTCCCGGAACGGCATACAATCCCCAATGGATAATAATCCCGAATTTTTGGTCCTGCCATTTTTCCAGTTTTTGAAGAACAAGCGGATCTGTCGGCTTTTGGTAATCATTCGAAATGGGATGAACACCTGGATTTTGTGACCAACCCGATAAGGGAATCCAAAAAACAACAAAGAGGAGTTTCAATACTTTCATTATTTACAAAAATAACCTTATCGACTATTGGAGTTACGGTCTGGGGTTGCACATTCAGGTTGTCCCATTCACTATTTCATGAATTTCACTATTCCTGATTTACCTGCATGATCTTCAAGCTGCAAAAAATAGATTCCCGGTGACAATTCAGAAACCTCCACTACATTGTCTTTCCAGGAAATAGGAGCGCCTACTAACTTTCCTTCTGCTGTGAGAATCGTACAGTTTTTGATTCCTGAAATCCCGGTGATTATTAGTTCATCTACCGCTGGATTTGGATATACCTTTAATAACAATTGTTTGTTTTCGCCTGCATTCAGGAAGAAATCAGGAAACTGACCACACGCTATTCCATTGTGAACTACATAGAATAATTCCACCAAATAATTTTGAAAAGTCGGGTCTCCCGGATTTTGCACACCGCCGTATGGTCCACCTGCATTCGAATATGCATAGTAATCCGAAATCAAAGGTTCAAGAGAGCATGAATCCATGTTATTGATGTGCATTCCAAAATGATAAGCCTGCCCGGAATTACTAAAACAAAGAGGTGAAGGAATAAGTGTGTCCAGAGAAGTGTAACATTCATTTGTGTCGCTGTCCCAAAACTGACTTGCCGTATTCCCGAATACCTGGTCCCAGGTGTTGGGTGAATAAACCGCATTTAAAGACTCGTGCATGAAGGTAATGGTATCTATGTCATAGCTGGAAGGGGTACTCCCACCGGTACCATTCGGTAATGGTGGAATATACGTTTGTCGTTGAGCCGTATAAGTTACAGAATCCGTAGTAGCAGAAAGTTGTTTGGACAGAATGTGAAACATTTGATAGCGAACCGTATACATATTGAAAGATCCGGACACATTCGCTCTGAATTCCAACCCGTAATAATTCCCGACGGAAAAATCATAAACTTCACTCCGCATAAGTTGAGAAGTTCCAAAAAAAGAGAGCAATAAAAAAATGAAGAAAGATAAATGACGTAACATGGTATATTTTGTTGATTTCATCAAAAGTAGGATAATTTTACTCAAATTCATAATCCCGCGAGAAAATCAATCATCAAATCCGAACCATATTATTTCTTCCAGCCATTACAATAAATCCCAATCAAAGCCTTTCTCAAAATCGATCATTAGTCCGCGTTTGGTGTATGTTTTGATTAAACGCTCTCTTTTTGCTTCGTCATTCTTCAAAATCGCCAGTTTGTAAGGACTCACCAATCCGTTCAGCGGTGAAGCGGGGTATTTTTTATTCAGATAAGCATAAGCTTTCGCAAAATACTCATCCAATCCTCCTGCTGTCTCCACTCCATTTTCATCGATGGAATAACCGATTACCGGAGTATTATCCATTCCAATTAAAAAGTATGTAAACAGAACCATTTGATTAGCCTTTGCTTTTTGGGATAATATGAAATCCGGGTGTTTCCGGTTGAACTCATCCCACCAAACCAACCGGTCCACATAACTTTGGGCAGAAATAACAATTCCGGCGTCATAACTGAAATATTCGTCTCTTTCTCTTTGAACACCTCCCAAAAACTCTTTCATAAGTGGCGATACTTTTTTATAAAAACGGGATTTCAAAAAAGACCTGTTTTGCGCAATCTGAGTCATACCTTCCGGACATTCAATCCGGAAACCGTTCTTCTCTAACCTTTTTCTGAAAGCAACAAACCGTTTGTCAAAAGGCATTTCCCTTCCCAAACTATCGTAATTAATACATGGAAAATCAACCAGCGACTCATCCTTTTCGAGCCTTTCGTTCAACTTGTTTTCCACCTCTCTATACAAGTGATCAAATAACACAAAAGCACTGTCACACAATTCTGCATTCGCCTGTGCAAACAATACCGCGTATTTTTCAGCAGCCAAACCAACTGATTCTTCGCTTTTAGAGTCCAGGGAGTTTAGATACTTCTTATATTCCTGAAGTAGATCTTTTGTCTCAGGAGTTTTTTCCGTCTTTTCATCCTTTTTACCAACAGCATCTTTCTCCGGAGAAGGAGAACTGCAACTAAAAACAAAGAGTCCCAGACAAATTGCTACGAAATTTTTCATCAACAGGGGATTTTTGCCAAAATTAATCTTTTGAATAAATTACAGGCCTGATATTCTGGTTTAAACCCATCAATGTTCTAAATTTGTAATCATGAATTATTTAGACGGATTAAACGAAAGCCAACGCATTGCAGTAGAGAACTTTGAAGGACCCACCATGGTCATTGCAGGTGCAGGATCGGGAAAAACAAGGGTGCTCACGATGCGGATCGCTTTCATGATCGATCACGGTATTGATCCGTTCAATATTCTGGCATTGACCTTTACCAACAAAGCCGCAAAGGAAATGACTGAGCGAATCGGTTCGATTGTCGGTTCGGGTGAAGCGAAAAACATTACCATGGGAACATTCCACTCTGTTTTCGCACGCATTCTCAGAATCAATGCCGACCGGTTGGGATATCCTCAAAATTTCACGATTTATGATACCCAGGATACCAAAAGCTTGTTGAAAGACATTATCAAGGAACTAAACCTGGATGATAAGATTTACAAGCCAAGCATGGTCTACGGACGTATTTCAGCAGCAAAGAACAATTTACTTTCGGCAGACGATTATTTGCAAAATCCGGAAATCATGGACGAAGACAAACAAAGTCAGCGGCCTGAACTCGGCCGAATCTACAAAGCGTATTCTGTCAGATGCTTCAAAGCCGGAGCAATGGATTTTGACGACCTGTTGTATCAAACGAATGTTTTGCTGCGTGATTTCCCGGATGTTCTTTCCTATTACCAACATAAGTTCAAATACATTCTGGTGGATGAGTACCAGGATACGAACTATGCGCAATACCTGATCGTAAAGAAACTGGCAGCAGTTTATGAGAATATTTGTGTAGTCGGTGATGACGCGCAAAGTATCTATTCCTTCCGTGGAGCGAATATTCAGAATATCCTGAATTTCAGAAATGACTATCCGGATTATAACTTGTATAAACTGGAACAAAATTACCGCAGTACGCAGAATATTGTCGATGCCGCAAACAGCGTCATTTCCAAAAACAAGGAGCAGATCAAGAAAAGCGTCTGGACCAACAACGATAAAGGAAATCTTATCCGTGTTATCAGGGCAATGACCGATAACGAGGAAGGGAAAATTATTGCGAATAAGATCTTTGATGTCAAGCACCAGGAAAGTGGCGACTGGACCGATTTTGCAATTCTTTACCGCACCAACCGCCAATCGCGTGCATTTGAAGAAGCTTTGAGAAAAATGAATATTCCGTATAAGATTTACGGAGGGCTTTCTTTCTATCAGCGCAAAGAGATCAAGGATATTTTGGCATATTTCCGCCTGACAGCAAACCAAAAAGACGAAGAAGCTTTAAAACGGGTGATCAATTACCCGAAACGCGGAATCGGGAAAACATCCTGGGAAAACATCATTATTGCAGCAAATCATTACAATGTAGCCATTTGGGACGTGATCTCAGAATTTGGGAAATACCCGGTTTCCATTCCGGCTGCGACCAAACAAAAGATTTCGGAATTTGTGATCATGATCCAGAGTTTCACTGCACAGCTGAATTCTCAAAATGCGTATCAATTAGCACAAACGATTGCTAAAAGTTCGGGTATCCTGAAGGAACTTTATTCCGAAAAAGACAAAGGACCGGAAGAAGTTGAACGTTACCAAAACATCGAAGAATTATTGGCTGCGATCAAAGAATTCACTGTTCAAAGAGGAGAAGAAGATCCCGCGACCCTTGCCGACTTCATGATTGATGTTGCACTTTTGACAGATGCCGATAATGAAAAAGAGGAAGACAAAAACAAGATCAGCCTCATGACAATTCACTCCAGTAAAGGATTGGAATTCAAGCACGTTTACCTGGTTGGCCTCGAAGAAAACCTGTTCCCTTCTCAACTCTCCATTAACTCCAGAACGGAACTGGAAGAAGAAAGACGTTTGTTTTACGTTGCTGTTACAAGAGCCGAAAAGAATTGTACGATTTCCTATGCAGCTTCACGCTTCCAGTGGGGAAATCTCATCACTTCCGAACCAAGCAGATTTATTTCAGAGATCGATCCGGATTATTTAAGCTTTGAAACTGCATACGGTGCACCTCAGGGAGGAGGCCGTTCATTAAATGCCGGAAGAGGTGGATTTGACAGACCTTTTACTGGAGGATTAAACAGGATGCCCGGATCTACAAGTGGTCAGGTAACTCCCAGAGGTTTAAAAAGCATGTCGGAATTGAATTCAAAAGCCGGTGCCGGAGATTCCAATATTGATATCAAAGTAGGCTACAATGTGGAACACGAACGATTTGGAAAAGGAAAAGTCACCAAATTGGAGGGAAGTGGCGTTGATCGAAAGGCAACGATCTTTTTTCCGCATGCAGGTGCCAAGACACTCCTTTTGAAATTTGCGAAATTGACTATCCTTGATATGGAATAAAAAAGGCATTTGTCGTAACAAATGCCTTTCAATCAGTTCTTTCCGAATCACCAATAGAACATCCCGGTAATAATTCGGTCACCATAAGGCTGACCTTTCAGCTTTTCCGTTAAATCAGCAATTAATTCTGCCTGGGTATATTGCTTCCCTTTTCTCTTCGGTTGTGCAATCTGCTCTACTGTTGGAGTCATGACATCTACTTTCTTGGCAAAATAAACGATACTTCCATCTTCTGTTGCCAATCCCAGAACGGCTCCCGGTAATCCCTGGATATTCTCCGGCCCCACAGTTGCGATAATATCTGTCGTATACCATGCATAGATGCGGGTTGTATCATCTTTTTGCCATATGACACGTGTACATTCGTAACCGGCAATTTTACGCGTCTTATCCGTAATTTTCCAGGTGTGTTTCACCAAACTATCACCAATTATCATGGAATTTCCCATCATATCCATGTATACAAAACGCTGTCCCTTCGAGAAAATGTTGTAAACAGTATTCTTCATCGTCAACCAGCTTTGCGGATCAGGTTGATCCGGAACAATATGAGAAAACAAGGAAGAAGTATCGTTAAAATAAAGGGAAAACTCTTCCACCTTTATTTTATTCTTTTCACCAACGAACTGGCGCATTCGCTCATCATCAAAGATCTTCCACAGGTTTGTTCTTCGTTCGTATGTTATTTTTCCTTCGCGAACAAGTTGTGCCTGAGCGTGTACCGATCCCCCCAGGATTAAGAACCCCAAAAAGATCATTATTCTAATACCAACCATCCCCATCTTTTTCTGTTGTTTTAAAATTATTGAATCTAAGTGTCATTTTCGCCATGAAGTAACGACGGATAATATTGGTCTTTTGATCGACAATCACGTTATTATTAACCGTTCTGTAGTTACTGATATTCTGATTTAAGATATCGTAAGCTTCAATTCCGAAGAGTAAATTCCCGGTTTTCAGGAATGAACGTTGAATAGACATGTTCCAGATCAGGTAATTCACGTTATAACCACTCGTTCTACCTGTGTTGATATTGTATGTTGCATCTGTTTTAAAGAACCAACGGTATGGAAGTGTCCAGTCAATTACCGCTTTGAAGTTGTATGTCCAATAAGGTTGGTTTGACAAGGTCGACAAAGAGTTATAAGGAGCATTATAATCAAATCCACCACCGATTTCTGTTCTCAATGAGTCACCGTTATAGTCCAAAGACAAGTCCGTTCCTATCCCTGTATTACGAGTATCATTATCAACTGAGTTGATCTGATTTTTTGAAGATGTAAAGTTACCATTCAGGTTTACATTTAAATTCAAATTCTTCACACCTTTCATTGGAATTCCGGCACCTCCCCACCAATACAAGAAGTCTGAACTTTTCACGTTGATTGCTTGTGAAATGGAGCCTCCGGTAGGACCAAACATCGTATTCGTACTGAAATTATCCTTAATATGCATGTAGCTGAACCCTGAATACATATAAAAACCGCTTAGTCCTTTCCAGGTGTTGAAATTACCATTAATACTGTGTGTATAGTTTGGCTTCAATGCGGAATTACCAATTTGGATAAAGTTCGGGTTCGTATTATTCAAAACGGGTTGTAATTGATCAATAGTAGGTAAACTGGAGTTTGTATTATACTGGATCATCAAACGAGTAGTCTGGCTGAACTTATATCGGAATACAATTCGAGGCAATACGTTATTCAAATCCTGTTTGATCAATGAATCAGTAAATATATTTCGGTTATCGATTCCTATCGTTCTGAAACGAGATCCAACGGACACTCTTAATTTTGCATTTTCAAAGATCAGAAATGCTCCCGCACGATGTTGTCTTCTGTCGGTCTTGAAATTATTTGAGAACAAAGTGTCTACATCCACATATTCTCCGTTAACCGGATTTAACGTGGTTTTACGCTGAGCATTGTTGTTTTGATAGAACTCATAATCAAATTCCAATTTGAAGTGTTTACCAAGAGGTTCAAAATAATCTGCATAAGCAGTATGCGCCATTGAATTACTTCTGATTTCTTTCTTTTGATCAAACCTTAAGCTGTCATTAGATGTAAAAGTAAATGCATTTGTATCTGTCGAAAGCAGGTTACCGTTAGAACTATTATCAGTGCCAACAAAATTGTATCGCGCAATCAACTTTCGATTTTTCTTTTTAAAATCTTTAAATAATCGGAAAGTAGTATTCAAATTCGATCCGGTAGCTTTACTTCCATTTTCAATCGTTGTAAAACGTGTCAAAGTACTATCTCTGGCTAAGAAATCCGTTCTGGACAAGGTGTTTTGACTTGTATTATTCAATTGAATTTTCGGCTCTAATTCAAAACGTGTCAACGAATCGATTCGCTGTGAATACTTAATACCGATCTGATGCTGGATGTATTGTTCTTTCGTATAGCTATTCAAATCTGTTGTATACGAAGTATCTGTAAGTAAATATTGAGAACGGCTGTTGGTTTGCGATTTTACCCCATATTGTGCGAAAGAATAATTCAAACGCACTTTTGCTCCCTTTTTGAATTTCTGATCCAGATAAAAACCTCCTTTAAATGTATTCGGAATACCTTCATTTTCATTTTGTCCATCCTGACTATATGATTGGATATCATCATTTTCCGCCATCCAGTCAAATCCTTCAGATAAACCGAATTTGAACATATCTCTACCACTGAGATTTGTCTTCGGAGTATTCGAACCCAATGCATAAACTGCCAGTTTTTGATTCTTATTGTATGAATTTAGGAGCATTTCCCCTTCATAGAACCCATGATTAGGGGTGGTAAACTTATCTATTCCACCGGCCAGGTTTATTTTCCCAAAATACCCCTTCTTGGCTTCATCTTTGAGTTTTAAATCGAGTACCTGGACTTTTTCATCGCTTCCATCTTCAGCATCCTTTTCATAAACCTCAACAGTTTCAACTCCGCTTGCCGCAAGGTTCTTGGTTGCAATCGTCGGATCGTTTCCAAAGAATTCATCCCCATCAACGAGTACCTGACCAATCTCTTTTCCCTGATTTTTGATTTTCCCATTTTCATCAATAGTCATTCCAGGCAATTTGCGTATCAAGTCCTCTACAACGGCATTTTCTTTCACTTTGAAAGAATCCGCAACATAGACCAGTGTATCTCCGCGATAATAAATCGGGTTCCGATTAGCATAGATCAACACCTCATCCAAAGCAGTACTTTTATCAGGCATTGCAAGCGTGTCCATTACAAAAGAGTTGTTTTCTTTCGAGCCAAAAAAGAAAGCCCTGAAAACACCGTATTCCGGGTGGACCACAGTAAACTCTACAGTATCAACAGGAAGCGTAAACTGCATGTGACCATACTTGTCTGAACGTTTAAAGTCAAGTAGAACAGAGTCGCGGACACGTTTCACGATACCTACTGCATTTCGTACAACGGTTTGTGAATTTGTGTCTACCACATTTGCCTTAATCGTCATCGTTTGGGAATTCCCCCAATACGCGATTAAGATGAAGAATAGAAGTACAATTTTTTTCAATGTGTCAGAATTTGATGGTACAAAATTAGACGGAATTTTGTGGGTTTAACAAAAAAAATGTGAAACGTTACACCGTCTATATGAATGGCTAAGGAAATTGTTTAACGGAATTATCCGAAAAAACATGAGTCCGCCGAAGCAGACTCATGTTCCACCGCACATCGTTAAGAAACCACTATTTACTCAACCTAACACCTAAAACTTAACGACTTGCCTTACTTCCACTTCTGTAATCCGTTGAGACCGTCCATCTTTATCCACATACGTTCGGTTCACCAATCTCCCTGAAACAGCAAGCTTATTTCCCTTCTTACAATAATTAGTTAAAAAATTGGCTGTATTTCCCCAGGCAAACATCCGGTATAAAGCCTTTGAATCTGACTCCACTTTCTTTAATTGATTGTCTACCGCAAATTGAAAACGGGCAACCATCGAACCATTTTCGAAAGTGGTGATGGTGGCGTCTGATCCCAGACGCCCCACCAACGTAACTTGGTTTCGCAACATGTTATAAAATAATTAAGTCGTTGACTTCGATTTCCGAGAACATTTTGCGTTCCCCGGATTCCGTTTTATAAAAGCGGCTAACCAACCTACCTTCCACCGCCACATTGATTCCCTTCGTGCACAATTCTTCCAGAATATTCACCCACCTTCCAAAAGCAGTGAGCCTGTGCCAGTCTTGTTTCACCTGAAGGTTTCCGTCTTTATCCAAATAATGCTCTTTAGTTGCAAGTGAAAAATTAACTACCCGTCTGCCTCCCGGTAAAATACTCACCTTGGGTTCTGAGCTGATCTTGCCTATAATATTCACATGATTCATATGCAGAATCTGATCCTGTTTGATAGTCGTGTCCATTGTAATCCGAATTAATTATTTTCTTGTTTTCTTCCATTCAACAACACAAACTCGTTGAGCTCAATTTCAGTCGAGAAGCGCTTTTCTCCTTCTTTGGTTTCGTAAGATCTATTGACAATTCTCCCCTCAATCACTACTTCAGAACCTTTGTCCAACACTTTTTCAATCCGGTCACACAATTTACCCCAAGCAATTACCGTATGCCATTGGGTATTTTCCTCCCATTCTCCTTTTTTATTCTTAAAGCGTTCGTTTGTTGCAACAGATAAGCGTACTTTCTTGGCTCCCGAGTCAAAAGTTTGTGCTACAGGCTTTGCACCTAGTCGTCCGATTAAATTCACTTTGTTTTTCAGCGTGTTCATACTTGTTTGTTTTAACGTTTGTAAAAAATTTGATTCGATTGGCTTTCAACCGATTTGATGATGCAAAGTTGTAGCAGGTCAAAAATTACATTCGGTAATTAACTGATTACTGTCGAATATTTTTCGGTTGAAACTAATTACCATCGTTTTATATACTGATTTTCAATAACTTAATTAAAATAAATTGAGATTCATTTTTTATGAAGAAATTAGTTTTATTTTTGATTTTCTTGAAAAATCACACGATCAATGACACAACGGAAAGGATTCAAAATCATCGGTATATCAACAGAAACTTCCAATAAGGAAGGTGAAGCTTCAACAGCAATCGGAGCACTTTGGGGACAATTCATTTCAGAAAACCTTTTGGAGAAAATTCCCAATCAACTGGATTCCGATATTGTTTGTATATACACTGATTACGAAAGTGATTACACCGGCAAATACACCTGCCTGCTCGGGTTAAAAGTTTCTTCTTTGGATAATATTCCAGATGGATTAACCGGACGTGAATTTCCACCTGGAAATTTTCAATCGTTCCAGGCTAAAGGCGGATTACCTGAAGCTATTGTTGACACCTGGCATACTATCTGGAATCAGGACAAAACATTGAATCGCAGTTATACATACGATTACGAAGTATATGATCACCGTTCCCGACTAGGAGAAGAATCTGAGGTTGATATTTATATTGCAAAAAAGTAAAGTTACTTATGACGATTTGTATTTCAGGTGCCAGCGGACTGGTAGGAAATGAAATCCTGATTCAACTGCTGAATGATCCACGGACTGAAAAAGTATTGGTCCTGGCAAGAAACCCTTTGGGTTTTGGGCATCCTAAAATGCAAGTTGCGCTCATTCCTTTTGATCAACTGGACCAATTGGACGTTAAAGAAAAAATTGATGTCGGATTTTGTGCTCTTGGAACTACTCTTCGTAAAGCAGGAAGTAAAGCGCGTCAGCAGGAAATTGACCGGGATTATGTAATCTCTTTCGGTGAGTTTTGCAAAAAAGCAGGCGTAGAAAAATTAGGTGTTGTTTCTTCTATCGGAGCCAATGAGAAATCTTCCAATTTCTACTTACGTACAAAAGGCGAAATGGAAAAAGGTGTTTCACAACTGGGAATTCCGACAACGGTTTTTATCCGGCCATCGTTTCTGATCGGACCGAGAAAAGACAGAAGCTTCGGTGATAAGCTGATCCAGGGGTTTTCATTGATCATTAGTCCTTTGTTATTTGGAAAAGCCCGTAAGTACAAAGGAATTCACGGATCAAAAGTTGCACAAAAACTGATTGAATCAACTTTAACCGAAACAGCCGGTATCCACTATATTTAAATCCAACCTGGTAAATTGATTTAGTATTAACTTCGCGAGATGAGTTTGAAACCGAAATATCCAAAGCATAAGACTACAATTTGTCGCTTACTCCCAGGTATTCTTTTCCTTTTCTTATACACAAGTAATTCCACTCACGCACAGCCACTTGGAAAACTTATCGAATCTACTTTAAATACCGATTGCCCCTTTACCATTCGTATTTACGGAACTGAAGACGGAGTGCCACAGCACCAAATTTCAGCGATGATTCCAGATAAAACAGGAAATTTATTGATTGGTACAGCAAACGGACTGGTGCAATTCAACGGTCAAACGTTTATGGATATCAATCCGACAAACGAAAGCCGGAAAATCCTATGTGTCAAAATGTTCCTGGACCCGAAAACAAAGGTGTTGTACGGTATGGATAGTCGCGCACAACTATTTCAAATTTCACCTGTTACCAAAGCCCTTTCAAAAAAAGACTTCTTGAGAGCATCATTTCATTACGATTCTGTCATTTATATCAACTCCAAAAAGGAAATGCGTATTTCTAAGCTCGGATCCGACGAAAGCCGGCTTATTTCCAAAACAACATGTAAAGAAACCGTTTCCGGAGTGGGAGTAATAGGCAAAATGCCATTTTTTTCTGATTCAAGTGGAACATATATTTTACAAAAATCCAAATGGCGAAGATTATCAACTAATATCTATTATCAATCTAAGAGAAATCCATACACTGGAGAAAACTACCTTCTGGGAGCAGATGGTATTGCTATTTACTATAAAGGAAAATTGCTTCCCCAAAAATTTAAGGAAACTACAAGTGGAGTTCGGTTCACGGACATTGCTTTTAGCCCACACAATGAAATCTTTGTTTCTTCACATAAAGGTATTTTCTTCAAGAATGATTTACTCCCGTTTTTTGAATCTCAAAATACCTATCTTCCCAGTAAAATTATTCTGTCACTTTACTACAATGCTGATGAAAATCTCCTCTTTGCAGGGAGTAGTGACAAGGGACTTCTCCAACTTAAGCTGAAACAATGCATGACCATTTACGATGAACCGACATTGAAGGAATCATCCCTCAGCTCTATTATCAAAACCGCGAACAACGAGTTAATAGTTTCCGGAACCCACGGAAATATTTTCAAGTTTGGTATGAACTCAATTTCAAACTACTGTAATAAACATGGACATTTTGCTTGTCTTGCAAATGTAAACGGAGATGTTTGGGCAGGTACCTGGGGACAAGGAATTTTTGTTTTACGAAACCGCAAATGGATCAAAACTATTTTTAAAGGAGTGGACAATCATCCGATCCATGCCATTTTTCAGGATCGGAAAAAACGAATTTGGATCGGAAAAGAAAATGGGATCTCCATGGGCGAAACATCAAATGATTTAAAGCCGGTATTCGAATCCCTGAAAATCGGATTAGTGATTTGTTTCTATCAACTTAAAAACGGAGATATTTTGGTAGGTGGTGAAGATGGTTTCTTCATTTTTTCGGAGGATTTAAAACTGAAAAAGCAATTCGGGATCAGGAACGGGTTAAACGGAAAAGAGGTGCGTTCATTTTATGAAAAGAAAGATGGCACTTTTTACATTGGAACCTATGGTGGTGGATTGTATTATTGGGATTACAAAAAACTACGCCCCTTAAGCAGAATGCGAAATTGTTTGCTCGACAACGATATTTTCACCCTGGCCCCGGATAAGAATGGAAATTTATATATTTCTTCCAACCATGGATTATATGTGATCAATGAACAAAAAATTGATGATTTCCTGGCCCATAAAGTCAATTTTCTGGTCCCGTTTCGATTGGGACATGATGACGGAATTTTAAATACCGAATTCAATGGCGGATTTCAAAACAATTATTATTCGAGTGACAGCAAGCATTTCTATTTCCCTACCATACAGGGAGTTTTGATCAGTTTCTTTGAAGTCCCCAAGTACCGGAAATTACGTCCGTTTTTAAAAGAAGTAATGGTAAATGACAAGGTCCAAAAAATTTCCGATAATGTCTTTCCACGCAATACGCATACGATTAACCTGCAATACTATTGTCCGAATTTTACGCATTTTTATAACCTGCATTACCAGTACAAATTAGTTGGTCCGGAAATTAAGGACGAATGGAGTGTACCGACCAAGAAAGGTGAGATCAGTTTTAAAATGCTTCCCCCGGGGGAATATAAAGTATACATGCGCGGAATTGATGGCTTCAACGATCATAGCCCAAATGAAATCGTTTATGCTTTTAAAATCGAGAAACACATTTACGAAACACTTTGGTTCAGGATACTGGCTTTCATATTGATCTTTTTACTCATTTTTCTACTGACTTATAAACGCATCCAGATTTCAAAAGACCAGGAATTAAAAGACAGTGAACACAAGAACACGATGTTCGAACTGAAACTGAAAGCTATCCAGGCAAAAATGAACCCTCATTTCATTTTCAACTGTTTGAATAACATTCAATACCTGATTGTTATGGGAAAACAGGACGAAGCCGAACATGCATTGAGCGATTTCTCAATATTGCTCCGGAAATTTCTCCAACAAAGCGATAACTCATTTATTACGCTTCGCGATGAAATCGAATTGCTGAAATCCTATATTGCAGTGGAACGTTTTCGCTTCGAGGAAACCCTGGAGGTAGAAGTTACTATTCCGGAGAATTTACTTCATTTAAAAATCCCAACCCTGCTTATCCAGCCAACAGTAGAAAATGCAATCGTACACGGACTAACACATAAAAAAGGAGATAAAAAACTTATTATCGAAGGTTACCAGCAAGACGATGCAATTATCTTAAAAATTGATGATAATGGAATTGGGCGCCAGGAAGCCAAACGTATTAATACGTATCGTGCAAATCACATTTCACATGGATGGAACATGGTACTTGACAAGATTAATTTATTAAAAGCTAAATACCAATATTCCGTTATCTTTGAAATTATTGACAAACCAGACAATGGCGGAACAACGGTCAATTTCAAAATTCCATTGATGAATGAAAAAATGCTGGAAATTTAATTCTTGAAACTGTGAAAGCACTCATTTTAGATGATATTCGGATCAGCAGGGAAGGTTTGGCTGCCTTACTTAAAAAGATCGATCCAACGATTGAAATTATTGCCAGTGTTGCAACTGTTGAAGAAGCAAAACAGGTTTTCGATGAAAAAGTGAATATTGATGTCGCATTTCTGGACATTCAATTGCAGTCGGGAACCAGTTTTGACCTTGTGGACGAAATTCCTTTTGAAACAAAAGTTGTATTCATTACAGCTTATGATGAACACGCAATTGCTGCGATCAGAAAAGGTGCTTTTGACTATTTATTAAAACCTATCAACTCTTCCGATTTACGAAATTGTATCCAGCGTATCCAGGATGTGGATGCCCAGACGGTGGAAAGTCAGAATAACGCTTCGGATAAAAGTGAAGAAAACCTGGTCCAATCCGACCTGATCGGGATAACGGGTTTGGACGCCATTATTTTTCTGAAGATCGATGATATCGTTTACCTCAAAGCCGATGGTAAATACACGATGATCCAAACAACGAATGAACACATTACCAGTTCAAAGAATTTAAAGGTTTTCGAAACCATGCTCCCTGAATCCAAGTTCATGCGTGTGCACCATTCTTTTTTATTGAACCTGAAATTCATCAAGAAATTCCAAAAGGAATACAATATGCTGATATTGGACAATGGATCCCAAATCCCGGTTTCCAAATCCCGAAAAGATTTATTGATGCAACGTCTGATGCACGTTTAAACCACAGTAATATTAAAGTTTTCGTCCAGGGAAATAGCACCTTCAATTACCTGGTGAGAGCCTGGAATCAACAAACCTTTCATTTTCCCGGTTTTTCCCTTGGAGATTAAATCAGTCAATTGTTTTTCCGTCAGTTTTTTACCGAGCAACTCAAATGGCACCATAAATCCGCAAACTTTAAAGTTACTACAGCCAACTCCCCGTTTTCCGGTCATTAACTTATGGGCTTTGCATTTCGGGCAGTCCAAGTCTTCAATAGCCTGTTTTTCAGCTTTCTTTCGCTCTTTTTTTTCCTTAACCGCAGCAACAGGTTGATCAGTATGAAGCTGGATACGTACAGGGGCCTGGGAAAAAATCACCTCATCCGTCAATTCACGGACCATGATCATTAACTCGCGTTTGAATTGTTCCAGGTCGTATTCACCTTTTTCGATCAAACGCAATTTCCGTTCCCATTGCCCGGTCAATTCTGCGCTTTTCAAAAGCTCATTCTGGATCGTATCGATCAATCCGACTCCGGTACTGGTTGCAACCAGGTTCTTGCGTTTCTTTTCAATGTATTTCCGCTTGAACAAGGTTTCAATAATATTGGCACGTGTAGCCGGCCGTCCAATCCCGTTTTCCTTCATCATGTCACGCAGCTCCTCATCATCTACCATTTTGCCCGCAGTTTCCATCGCTCTCAGCAAAGTTGCTTCTGTATATGGTTTTGGCGGACTGGTTTTTCCCTGGTGAATAAACGGTTGATGGGGACCGCTCTCGCCTTCTTCAAAATGCGGCATGGTTTGTTCGGGTTTTTCAGCTGTCTTTTTCCCTTCCGAATCACTCTCCTTCGTCTCTTCCCAGACCACACGCCACCCTGGTTCAATGATCTGCTTCCCGGTTGCCTTAAATTCGATTTGCCCCACTTTTCCTAAAACTGTGGTATTCGAAACCCTGCATTCGGGATAAAACGCCGCAACGAAACGACGCACAATCATATCATAGATCTGTTGTTCGGGATGACTCAAACCACTTGGTTGGACACCGGTAGGAATAATCGCATGGTGATCCGTTACTTTTTTATCGTCGAAAACCGTTTTCAATTTTGGAATCGGTTTTGCCAAAACCGGTTCTGTGAATCGTGAATAATAAGTTAATCCTTTCATGATCCCCTCGATCTTCGGATGAAGGTCCTCACTCAGGTAAGTCGTATCAACACGCGGATAGGTCACTAATTTCTTTTCATAGAGGCTCTGAACGATCTTCAAGGTTTCCTCTGCAGAATTCCCGATCTTTTTATTGGATTCAACCTGCAAAGACGTTAAATCGAACAGTCGTGGATTTCCTTCTTTCCCTTCTTTTTGTTCAAATGAAGTGATCTCGAAAGGATGTTCCTGCAAATAGGCCAATCCTTTATCGGCCTTATCTTGTGTTTTTAACCGGTCAATGGATGCCGAAAATTCTGTTTCGCGGTACAGGGTTTTCAATTCCCAATATTCCTCCGAACGAAAAGCATCAATTTCTTTTTGGCGCGAAACGATCATTGCAAGAGTCGGAGTTTGCACCCGTCCAATGGATAAAGTAGCTTTTCCTTGTCCAAATTTCTTGGTGAACAAACGTGTTGCATTCATTCCCAACAACCAGTCTCCGATTGCACGGGCACTTCCGGCAGCATACAAATTCTGGTATTGCTCACCTGTTTTCAAGGCTTGAAATCCTTCCCGGATGGCTTCTTCTGTCAGGGAGGAAATCCACAAGCGCTTCATCGGAACCTTGCATTTCGCTTTGGATAAGACCCAGCGCTGGATCAATTCTCCTTCCTGCCCGGCATCCCCGCAATTGATTACTTCTTCGCAGGAAGAAACTAATTTTTCAATAATGGAGAATTGCTTTTTGACACCGGAATCTTCAATGAGTTTAATTCCGAATTTTTCAGGAATGATCGGAAGGTCTTCCAGCTTCCAATATTTCCATTTTTCATGATAATCGTGCGGTTCTTTGAGCGTACACAAATGCCCGAAAGTCCAGGTCACCCAATAGCCATTCCCTTCATAAAAGCCGTCATGACGCTGTTTTGCGCCAATGACTTCTGCGATATCGCGGGCTACGGAGGGTTTTTCGGCAATGCACAATTTCATAACTAGCAAAGTTAGTTAATGGGAATTGGCAGTACAAGACTGTTTTGAACAAAATGAGGAAATATTTCAACAAAACTTCAGGATATCATGACTTCATAATATGATTATATCATGATATTATGTTTTCGTTATATAACGAAGAGATGTTTATTTCTTGACGTACTTCTTCACCTCAAATCCAACAGCGTGCTTTTCATCTGCTTCATGTTCAAACACCGTTTCCACATCCCATTTGGATTCGTCAAATTCGGGGAAAAACGTATCCGCTCCATAGACGTGATTTACATAGGTGATAAACATTTCATCCAGCACATTCAAATCCATTGCTTCTTTATAGATCTGTCCGCCTCCGATAATAAAAACTGTTCGTTCGGTTTCATTCTTATAGTGTTCCAGGCATGCTTCCAAAGAAGGGAAAATAAGTGCTCCCGGAGCTTTATAATCTTTATTTCGTGTTAAAACGGCATTTTCTCTATTCGGCAAAGGCCGGAACCGTTCAGGAATGGAATCGTAATTCTTGCGACCGGTAACCACGATGTGACCTGTAGATGTTTCTTTGAAAAACTTCATGTCTGCAGGTAAGTTCCACATCAGATCATTGTTTTTTCCAATTCCGCGTTCGTTGTCCATTGCAACGATCAATGATACTTTCATCGAATGATTTTATATTCTGTTGGTGAAATGAAAACGGTTTTAGGTTGGGCTATAAATGCTTCAGGAATCGGTGCCTTTTTTACATCTGCTTCGGTTTCAAAATAGCCGACAACCCAATGATATTCTCCATCAGCCCCCAACACCTTATGAATTAATTGGCTGAAACCGGGTTGGACAATTTCCGCATTCTTATATGCCTCAACAGGATACTCCTGGGCATAATACCCTTTTAGCAATTTGCTGTACAGATCTTTCACCACCGGATCAGAAACCAGGTATTCACTTGTTCCTTTGGAATGAGTTTTAAAAAGTGTTCTCGAATCAGAAAAAAACAATTCGTATTTTGCTTTGGCTTCCGCATCCAAAAAGCCAGGACGATAACCATTGTAATCAAAATCAGGTAAAATATAGAAGGGCTTCACCACTGCTTCCTGGCGCGGATAAACCCAGGTGAACGCGTGCTGTACTTTCCCCAAAACTGCTTTTCCTGAAACTTTATTCATTTCTGCCATTAGCATCATTCCACCATCTTTTGTGCGATCCCGTTGATTGGAAACAAAATTACCAAGTGACCAGGCTGTCAGTTTTTTTTCACCCTTGATTTCTTTGACCTCTACAGGCTGCAGTACGTGCGGATGACCTCCAATCACCATATCAGCTCCCTGATCATAACAGAATTTCTCCCAATTCTTTTGATAAGCATTAGGCAAGGATTGATATTCTGTTCCCCAATGCAAAGTGCAGACAATCAAATCCACATTCATTTCACGAGCCTTTTTGAAATCAGCTTCCATTACCGAACTATCAATGTAATTGATAATCAAGGGAGCAGCAACCGACAAACCATTGGTTCCGTAGGTATAATTCAAAACCGCAACTTTGAAGCCGTTCTTTTCTATTAATAAAGGATAATTCTGATTTCGTTCCTGTTTATTCCGGAAAGTACCGGTATGTTTTACACCCAATCGATCCAGCACATCCAGTGTTTTCACGACTCCGCTTGAGCCTCCGTCGCAACTGTGGTTGTTTGCGGTAATAATAACATTGAATCCGGCATCAACCAAACCTTCAGACAATTCGGGGGGTGCCGAAAATTGCGGATAGCCTTTGTACGGTTTTCCGGCATGGGTCACCTCGAGGTTTGCAATTGAAATATCGGCGTTTTTAATGATCGGTTTCACAAACTGAAAACAATCGCGGTAATCGTAAGCGTCTTTTTTTTCGTTGTAGGCTCCGGCAATTTGTCCGCCATGTTGCATAATATCGCCAACAAATAAAAAATTCAGCCGGGATGAATCGGATTGCGCATGGGAAACAACAAATCCGAAAACAACTACTAGTATGCTTAAAAATTGTCTCATCTTATTTTTCGAATTGAATGATCAATGTTTTGTCTGTCTTGACGAGCGCACGCAATGCTTTCTCCAAAGGCACCTTTGCACGTTCCGGTAATTTCAGGCGATCTCCGGAAGCAATCATTTTATTTCGTGCTTTTCGCTGCAAACTTGTCCGCTCATAATCCTTCCAATCCCCATTCTCCAGGTACACTTCTGTTCCTTTCGGATTCAATGAAACGGAAAGCAATTCCGGTTGCGGAATGATAATGGTTAACGTATCGTCTTTTGGAATAAACTGAAAATCCCTTCTTTTCAGATCTACTCCATACAGCAGTTCCCCTCTGACGATCAAAGTCAGGCGCCTTTTGACACTGGAGGGGTGCAAGCCGTGCTTGAACTGGTTCGGGTCGGTTAATTTATCCAAAGTCCCCCAAATCACTTCACTATCCGATTTGTAATACTCAACCGTATCCACCACAACTTCATCCTGGAACTTCAAAGTATTTAATTCCAGGATTGAACGAATTTGTTCTACCTTCAAGGGAGTTTCCTCCAATACAATTTCATCTGCAGAGTCGCCCTTGAAAAACAGTTGATACACCCAGTAAGCACCAAAGGCGATCAATGCAACAAGGACCAGTCTAATGATCAATGTTCGTATTTCTTTTATCTTTTGGAGTTTCATGTACGATTACTTGTTCAAATCCCAGGTTCTTATAAAAATCAACGATGAAGATCTTTGCATTTTGTTCTGCTTCATCCAGTATATTCAGTTTTTGAAGGTCTTTACGAATGGATTCTTCCCCTTTTTTCAGGACCTTTGATTTATCCAGTTGCGAAAAGTCGGACCGGAAGCCATTGACGTCTGTCATTTCAGTACGGACCAAATCCGGATCCATTTCAAAGGAAACAATTTCCGGTGGCGGAAGCTGAACTGTAATTTTATTCCCTTGCACTACTATATCGGATTCTTTGATCGCATTCAGGTTTACACCCGCCTTCACTGTTGCTTTACAGCTCAACAAAATCTTCCGGTCACCATACATATACCATTCTCCTTCATCATCCCAATGAATGATCTTTCCCAAAGTATATTCTGTCGTGGAGAGTGTACCGATTGTACGGATCTGGTAGATTTCCGTTTCATGCACCTCCTTCTCGTCTCCGCAAGAAACCAGCAGCAAAACCATTAAACTTAAAAACAACCAATTTTTCATAATCTTATTCAAAAGCAGCTAAACACATTGCCTGCATTCCAACGATCAATGCTTTGCTGTCAATATCAAATTTGGGATGATGTACTCCATAAATAATGCCCAATTCTTCATTACGGACACCCAAACGGAAAAAACAAACCGGGATTTCCTGTGCGTAAAACGAAAAGTCTTCAGATGTTAAGCGAATAGGCAGTTCTTCTACCTGTTCTTTTCCAAAGAAATTCGCGCTTCGTTTCATCATTTTATCCGTTAATACCGGATCATTTTCCAAATAAGGATAGCCTTTTGAAATTTCCAGGTCGGCAGTGGCGCCAAATTGCTCACAGGTTGAATGGACATGGTTGGCAATCATATTCAGGGCTTCTTTTCTCCAGGCTTCGTTCATGGTGCGGAAGGTTCCTTTCAGGATTGCCTTTTCAGGAATTACATTCGTTGCACCTATTGCTTCAAAATGTCCGAAGGATAAAACACAGGGAACTTTCGGGTCACATTTTCGGCTGACAATCTGTTGTAAACCGGTCAGTAATTGTGCACCAATCATAATCGGATCAATTGTTTGATGTGGTGTAGCTCCATGACCACCTTTTCCGTTAATCGTCAAATAAATCTCATCACAGGAAGCCATATACAAACCTGGCCTGAATCCCACGTTCCCGACCTTCATTTCCGGGAAGACGTGTAAAGCGAACAGCTCATGTACCGGTGGATTTTTCAATACTCCGTCTGCGATCATCAAGGAAGCTCCCCCCGGATTTTTCTCTTCTCCCGGTTGGAAAAACAGTTTTACAGGATGCTTCAGCAGGTTTTTATTCTCCCATAAAATTTCAGCGGCTCCCAACAAAATAGCTGTGTGTACATCGTGCCCGCACGCATGCATCACACCGTCGACTGTGGATTTGTAAACGCAATTGTTTTGTTCTGTAATAGGCAGAGCATCCAATTCGGAACGCAAACCAATACACGAATCGGTTTCCTGGTGCTTCTCCGAACGAATAAGTCCGACCACTCCCGTTCCCGCAATTTCCTTTTGGTATGGGATCCCTATTTTCTCCAATTGTTCAGCAACAAAACTCATTGTGTTATATTCCGAATAGGATAATTCCGGAAAACGATGCATGTGCTCCCTGTATCCTTTGACTTTATCAAATAATTCTTTGGAACGTGTGCGAATAATATGATGAATTGCTGAATCCATTTATTTCAAATATGACTGACAATCAAAAGTAGTAAACTAATTACGAATTGCGAATTCCGTCCCGATAATTATCGGGATACTAATTAGAGTTTTTTAGAATGAAATGGTATTTTGATCGGAGTTCCTATTACAAATGGTTACTTCGGCTCCTACAGAATTACTCAGTCACTTTATTTGGTCATTCAGCGACCAGCAAATTGCAGCCACGGATATCCGAATGATCAAAGCGGCCCATCAGGCGCAACTTTCCGGCTTCAATCCGCCCCAGGTCCTGGGTTTCAATAAAAGCACAGGAATAAATATTTGCCAGGTCCATGACGTTCACTCCACCGGTCTTGCCTGGCCCGACCAATTCAAACGGATCATTGACTTCTCTCAAGGAAATCTTCATCCAGGAAGGAAGTTCAAACACTCCGTTCTTATCACTGTAAGCCTGGGAAAGCAACTCACACATTCCGTATTCCGAGGCAATGTACTCGCAACCAAATCCGGAGATCAATTCCCGGTGCATTTCATCTTTAGTCATTTCCCTGCGTTTTCCTTTCATGCCACCAGTTTCAATGATCGTAACGTCATGCAGGTCCGGTTTCAATTCTGCCAGATCCAATAACGCATAGGAAACTCCAAACAACACCAGTTTCTTTCCCGATTTTCTTCCTTCGGAGATTGCATGCAGTAACTTTTCCGGATCCTCCAGGTAATACCCTGACAAGCCATCCTTTGTTCCTTCAATCAGTTTATCCACCATGTACACCAAACTGGATTCACCCTGAGAGACATAATTCGGCAACAAGGCAAAAATGATCTGATCCTGCAATTTTCCTAAAAACTGTTCGTAAGTGGGAAGGAAAGACCGCTCATAAATGGATGTGTCTGCGACAAAATGTGCACTCCGGACCATTCCGGTCGTTCCACTGCTTTTAAAAACCTGCTGAACAGGCTTCCCATCCGCAATGATCCGATGTGTTTTGAAAAAGGCAATGGGCAAATGCGGGATTTGAGAATAATGTGTAGGTTCGGGACGATTGATCAAGTCTAAAAACATTCTGTAAACAGGAACATGTTCCTTTTGGAAATGATACACCTCCAAAGCACAACGATTAAAATCGGCCTCTGTTTGAATGGAAAAAATGCGATCAATGAGTTCCTGCATCTGTGTTTTTTTCAACCCGTTTTTTATTATTAAATAATATTGAAATCAAGGCACTAAAAATAAACCCCTGCTCGTATCTCATGGGAACAAGCGATTTTTTTTAATTCTATCCTTTGCGAATTCGCACAAAGATACGAGGAATTACTTCAAAGGAAATTTCAGCAAGAAGGTTGTTCCTTTACCCGGTTGACTTTTCACCTGGATTGTCCCTCCATGCTCTTCTACAATGAGTTTCACATAATAAAGTCCCAATCCGAATCCTTTTACATCGTGTAGGTTTCCTGTCGGTACACGATAGAATTTATCAAAAATCATTTTGAGATCTTCCCGTTTCATTCCAATTCCGTTGTCTGTTATTGTCAGGTAAAAGAATTGGGTATCATTCCAGGTACGAATAGCAATATGCGGAACGGTATTACAATATTTCACCGCATTATCAAGCAAATTGTAAATCACATTCGTTACATGAACCTCATCAATCATCAGGGTCTCTTTTGTAGCATCGAGCAGCAATTCAATTTCACCGCCCTGGTCTGTTTGATTGATATCAAAACTTTCTTTTGCTTCCAGGATCAGATCGTGAATCGAACAAGACTCTTTTTTCAAGGTCAGTTTCTCACGATCCAATTTTGCTACATTCAACACCCGTTCAACTTGGTTTTCCAAGCGTTTATTTTCTTTGTAAATAATTTCTGCATACCGGTGCAAACGATCCGGATCTTCTCTAAAATTTCCCCTCAACAACAATTCACTTGAAAGGCCAATGGTTGAGATTGGTGTCTTCAATTCATGAGTCATGTTGTTGATGAAATCGGTCTTTACTTCTGAAAGCCGCTTCTGTTTCAGGATCACATTCAAGGTAAAAATGAAGAACAAAAACAAGAGAAGCAACAAAACTACCAGGTAAAACCACGGATAAAAATCTGTTTTAGCCACTTCAATGGAATTGGAGCTCACATTCGGAAAAAGAACAGTGAAATAATGCCCGTCATTCTTCCATTTCAATTGGTTGGAAGTCTTACCGACGGAGTCGTTCTTGGTGACCGAATAGGATGAATCTTTAGTATACTTGATCAGGTTCCCAAAGACAATCGAATCCGAGTAACAATCGTAAATCCCATAAACGAAATCCTGGTTCAGACTCTGATTATCGAATTCGCGCTTCAGCAATTGCTCCAGGTAAAACGGGTGCAGTTCTTCTTCGATGTCCACTGAAAAATAATTCGGACGAATCTGTTTTACAGCACCATACAGGTTTGCACTGATATCATCTTTCGTATTGATCTGTTCCAGGACATCTCTTAATGCAATGTGCGCGCGTTCTGAAAACTGCTTCAGGTTCAGGCTGTCTTCCCGCTCCTGGATCTGAACCGTCAGGCGTTGTGCTTCATTTGTTTTGTGGATCCAGAACAATTGAATACTCAGAACACTCAATAAAGAGAGTATCCCAAGGACGATAACGGTATTGATTGTTTTGCGATTCACTTTACAGGTTCAAAGTTTAAACTTTTGAACTCATTTAACTTTTGAACTCTCTTAGTAAGCTTCCATAGAAGGATCTACTTCTTCGATCCATGCTAAAATTCCGCCTTCCAGGTTATATAAATTCGTGAATCCGTATTGTTGTTCCAAAAAGGAAATCACATTTGCACTTCTTTTTCCTGAACGACAATGAACCACTACTTTTTTGTTTTTGTCTATCTGACCGAACTCAGCAGGAATATCATTCATCGGAATTAAAATCCCATCCAGGGTACAAATCTCATTCTCATAAGGTTCACGCACGTCAATTAGTTGAAAATCCTCGTTTCCATCTCTCCATGCT
Source organism: uncultured Fluviicola sp. (assembly GCA_966212075.1). Taxonomy (GTDB): domain Bacteria; phylum Bacteroidota; class Bacteroidia; order Flavobacteriales_D; family Crocinitomicaceae; genus Fluviicola. The sequence continues at coordinate 212,383 of CBIHOM010000002.1, read as the reverse complement.
TTCAATTCTGTAACTGTGATGCTTTTCATATTTTCTGTATAAAATCAGGTTAAAAAGGTTCAATTGAAGTATTTCGTTTCAACATTTGGGTCTTTTAAACTTTATTGAACAAATAAAGCGATCAATGATCGCTTTACAAAATTACTCAATAAGCCCGAATGAATATTCATTCTCCCATCCTTTAACTACTTTTTAGCTTTTCCCGAATACTTTCTTCAATAGGTCAGTCACTTGCGCAGCCGGGTCCTTCCGGATTTTGGCCTCCTGTTCACTAATTAAGATCATGAGCCCATCAATTGCTTTTGCAGTTACATATGCTTCCAAATCCGGATTTTGTTTTGTAACCCCCGGAATTTTATTGTATTTCGTAACCAAGGGATTCCAGTATTCCGTCACGTGCACTTTATCCATTGCTGTTTTTACGATCGGTTTGAATTTTTCAGTCAACGAAGCGGTCGTTTTTTCCCGTAAGAAATGAGTTGCTGCTGTATCGCCACCATTCAAAATTGCAAAACCATCACCAACTGACATTCCTTTAACTGCACCGGCAAACACATCAAAAGCACTTTTCGCTGCTTCCTCAGCTGCCCGGTTCACTGATTCTTCAAACTGGGTTACCTGGCTTTGCATTCCCAGCATCACCAATTTATCCTTCATGTTTTTCGCTTCAGCCGGCCACGGAATAAAGATCTTTTGGTTCTTGTAGAATCCGTCTGTTACACTTGCTGCATTTGCTGCCGTTTTTGCGCCGGTCGTCAATGCTTCACGCAAACCACTCACTACTTCATCATTTGTCAGTGAATTTTTGGAAGAAGATGTTCCGGTTGTCAATTCTTTTCCTTTGGAAACTATTTTCCCCAAAGTTTGAGCATTCGATAAATAAGCGGTGCTGATAACTAAAGCAATGGCGATACTGATTTTCATATTGTCTGTTTAATTCGATTGTTTTAACGCTTGAGTTTACCAAAAATTGTTCCATAAAAAGGGCGGAAAATTTTCCGCCCTCACTTTAAAATCCTTGCACCCCGTTTACCGTAGTGTATTTCAGGATGTTTTTCTTGTCCGGATGAATGCGCGCAAATGCAGATTGAACAGCCAAAGTTCCTTCGTGGAAACCACATAAGATCAGTTTTAACTTGTTTTCGTAAGTATTGACGTCCCCAATGGCATAAATCCCGGGAATATTTGTTGAATAATCCAATGTATTCACCTTAATTGCATTCTTCTCGATTTCCAATCCCCAATCAGCGATCGGTCCTAATGAAGGTTTCAAACCAAATAAAGGAATGAAGTGGTCCGTTTCGCGAATAATCTCTCCCTGGGTATTGTGTTGGATCTTCACATGGGTTAAAGCACCATTTCCTTCCACGCCAACAACTTCTGCTTCCGTGATCAGGTTAATCTGACCATTTTCAGCCATGTCAATTACTTTTTGAACGGAATCCAAATGACCGCGGAAAGAAGCACTTCTATGCACCAATACCACTTCCTTTGCAATTTTCTTTTCCGCCAAAAAGATCGACCAATCCAATGCCGAATCTCCCCCACCTGCAATCACACAGCGTTTTCCCCGATAAAACTCCGGGTCTTTGATAATGTACTCGATTCCCTTATCTTCAAAATCTGCGATATTTGAAATAGGAGGTTTGCGCGGTTCGAAAACACCTAATCCCCCGGCAATCATTACGATCGGAGCCAGGTGTTTTGTTCCTTTTACAGTGGTTACAATGAACTTCCCATCTTCTGTTTTATCAATCGTCATAGCAGCTTCACCCAAGGTAAACCCTGGTTTAAAAGGCGCAGCCTGTTCCATCAGGTTGTCGATCAGTTCACCTGCCAAAACGGAGGGGAATCCCGGAATATCGTAAATCGGTTTTTTCGGGTAGATTTCAGAACATTGTCCGCCCGGTTGAGGCAAAGAATCAATTAAGTGACAGTGTAATTTCAACAATCCGGCTTCAAATACGGTGAAAAGCCCTACCGGACCTGCACCAATTATAATTATATCAGTTTCAATCATTATTCCTGTAAAAAGTGCTTCAAAAATAAGGATTGTTTCATTCATAGAATTAGTATAAACAAGGTATTTTAAGGATTATTCACGTTTATTTTAAATTAATTCTCTAACTTCATCAAAAAACATCAACCATGAAAACTATCCTAATTTTATCGCTTATTTTATTGGGCTTTTCTTCGCAGGCCCAGGATACCGAAATCAAAAATCGCGTCTTCTCACTTCTTACTGTCAAAGGACAACGCAGCCCGAAAGAATTCCCAATGGATAATGATCTCAATTACCTTCAAATTGAAAATGGAGAAGCAGTCATCAATTATCGTAGCCGCGGGAAAGTTACTTTTTATCAGGGAGCCGTGAAGGATTATTCCATAACCCAAACCGAGAAAGGAGAAACGGTCAGTTTTTACCTTGCCCCGACGGGCCTTGGAAGCAAACCGATCTCACTGGAAATTACGCTTCAGGAAAACGGGCAATACCTGATCCATCTTTTCGACAAATTAGGATCGCTGGATACTTTACTGGTTGCTGAACTTACAGATAACAGCATTTTCAAAAAGTAATTCCAGAGCTTTGCTATTTTTGTCAAAAGCAATTCCGTGGTCAAAACAGAAAAAAAAGGGGTTTCGGGGTATCTGCAAGAACATTCTATTATTATAGGAATTCTTTTACTGGCTCTCATCCTGAGATGTTACAACCTGTTCTCTATTCCCTATACGCACGACGAACTCAGTGGATTGCTGCGCACCCGTTTCGATTCTTTCAGCGAGTTGATTGCCAAAGGTGTTAAAATTGACGGCCACCCTGCCTTTGTACAGGTTTTCCTCTATTACTGGACCAAGTTGTTCGGAACTGCAGAGTGGATTGTCAAACTTCCCTTTATCCTTTCCGGGGTCAGCGGAGTTTATTTTGCTTACAAAATTGGAAAGCGCTGGTCGAATGTAACCGTTGGCCTGATCGTAGCAGCTATTCTTGCAACAAGCCAATATCCTTTGATGTACAGCCAGATTGCCCGCCCTTACACATCCGGATTTTTCTTCACTTTGCTATTTGCTTACCATTGGGGAGAAATCGTGTTCTTTAAGAATTACGCGCGTAAGCACCTCATCTGGTTCCCAATTGCAGCAGCACTTTGTGCGTACAATCACCATTTCAGTATGCTCACAGCGGGATTGATCGGAATTTTCGGGATCATTTATACGTTTAAGGATTTTCTCTGGAGGTACATCCTGCTTTGTCTTACAGCAGTGATCTTATATTCACCTCATTTCAGCATCTTATTCGCGCAACTCAAAATGGGTGGCTTGTCTGGTTGGCTGGGAAAACCGGAGCCTTCTTTTTTAAGTCATTACGTTCAATACATTTTCCAATTTTCTCCCATTTTAATCGGACTGTATGCCCTGATTATTATCTGGACATTCATTTCCGGAAAACCGACCAAACGAAGTTCAAAAGCCATTCTTTTTTCAGGGATCCTGTTCTTTTCGGTTTACTTCATCGGCTATTATTATTCGATCTTCGCAGCACCGGTATTGCAGACTTCGGTACTTATCTTCGCCTATCCTTTCCTTCTTTTCTTCCTGTTTGGCTGGGCGAAGGAACAAAGCAAAGCAATTAACTTCATCCTGGTTGTTGTGATCCTGGCATTAAACTGCTATGTGCTGATCTTCCAGCGGCAACACTACACCGTATTTTACAAAACTCCTTTCAACCAATTGGTTTTGGACGTAATGCCTGTGGACAAAGAGCCCGGTTATGCAATTATTTTCTCGGACGAACCCAAAACGCGTTTCTACTCCGAAAGAGGTGATTTCCATATACCTGAAAAAATCAAATTCATTACTGTTCCCGAGTTTACAGAGAAAGATCTGGAAAAATTGCTTGAACAGAAATCCGACCTTGACCGTTTTTATTTGGCCGCTACTTCTTCCTTACCCCCAACCTACCGAGCAATTATTCTTCAAAAGTACCCGCACATTGTCTGGCAGAAGAATTATTTTTCTGCTTCCTCACTTTTACTTTCAAAAGGAAAAGCCAGTGAAAAGCCAATTGCTGATATTGTAAAGAGCAAACACTTGTTCAACGGATATAATCCGGGGAAATGGTACGACGGGGGATATCACTTTGAAAAAGACGAGGAATGGGGACCGGGCTATTCCAAACCATTGAATGAACTGGTAAAAAGGCCTTCGGATATTGTTGATGTGGTAGTGAAACTGAAACTTTCCGACCTGAAGCAAGAACCTTTACTGGTACTCAATGTTCAGTCTATGGATTCGACGATTGTATACCGTGATACTCCAGCTTCACGGCACACGATCAATTTAAAGGACAGCACAGTTACGCTGGTCCAATCGATCAAATTCATCGACCTGAAATACCAAAACCTGGAAAATCCGACTTTGAATACGTTTATCTGGAACCGGGACAAAAAACCACTAAAAATTCTTTCATTCCAGGTGATTTACAGAAAGGATAATCCCCTGACGTATGGGTTGTATGAACCGATTGTAGAATAATTGCGAATTGCTTTTATATTCAATCTGAAAATCAATTGAATCGGCCACACTTTAGGAAATCCACTAATTAGTAATTAGTAATTTGTTATTCGCAATTAAGAAATATACCTCTTTGCAAACTCCCACAGAACGATCCCGGCACAAACCGAAACGTTCAAACTGTGCTTGGTACCGAATTGCGGAATTTCGATAATGTAAGTCGATGCATCAATAACGGATTGATCTACACCATCCACTTCATTTCCAAAAACCAGGGCAAATTTCTGATCATTTAACGCGGAGATCTCATGCAGTGGAACGGTCTTTTCAGCTTGTTCTATGCTGCAAACGGCTATTCCTTGTTGCTTCAATTCAGAAACCAGTTCGTTTATGTCTTTCCGATATTCCCACTCGATGGTATCGGTTGCTCCCAAAGCCGTTTTATGGATTTCGCGATGTGGTGGCTGTGCTGTAATCCCGCACAAATAGATCTTTTCAATGTTGAAAGCGTCTGCAGTACGAAAAAATGAACCGATATTATTCAAACTGCGGATATCATTTAAAATGATAATCAATGGGAACTTTTCCTGGCTTTTAAAGGTTTGCTCATCCACGCGGTCAAGCTCCCACAATTTTAATTTTCGGTTCATGACGCAAAAATACCTATTTTAGACTTGTAGAAAATCAATCATTCAGCACCTTTATGAAAACAATCTTTACACTTCTCTTGTTCCTAACCCCTTTCGGATTTGCATTGGCACAATGTCCATCGGCCGGACAGGATACTTCAGCGACATATTGTCCTAATGAATTTTTTGATGTTGCTGATCTAAGATCCGCTGATGCCGACACAAACGGCATGTTTATTGATCCGGCCGGCGATACGATGACAAACACCGTCATTTCACTTACTTTTCCCGGCCAATACAGTTATTTCTATCATGTCACAGACACTAATTGCCCGGTGGACACAGCCAAATACATTGTTATCATCACTACTCCCTGCTGGGGTGAAATTTCTGAAAACGTTCTTGAAAAGAACACACTCATTCAAACGAACCCGGTGAAGGAATCCCTGATTTTGAAAGATGATCGGTACGACCGCCTGGAAATCTTAGATCTGTCGGGACGTTCTGTACTGGTTATTTCTCCTGCATCCGGTACACACATCCAGGTATCCGAATTGGAAAGCGGAAATTATTTGCTTATTCATGAAAAGAACGGGATCAGGCAATTTCAGCGGTTCATTAAAATTTAACTGTCTTCGAATTCTACCCGGACCTTATGAAAATTACTTCAATCATCCTGATCATTGCGACAACGCTGACGATAACCGGCTGTACTGTTGAAAAACGCTTGTTCCAACCCGGTTACAGCATTGAATGGAAGAAGAAGATCCCGCAGAAGGGTGTGAATGAAATCACAAGTACGTTCTCAGAAAGCAAAGAAGACGTAGATTCCATCACCCGCAAATCTTCTTCAAACAGTTTACTTTTAGATAGGGAAAATCAGTCCCTATCGCTACATGGAAAGCAAAACATTCCCACTGAGGACTCTACCAAAAGTATTTCCAAAGTTCCGGTTGAAACACAGAAACACATTATTTCCAATGGGAACGAAAACCACGAAATTGATTCTAACCCTTCTCAAAAGAAAGCCATTGATATACCAGAGTCCGAAGACAAAAAAGAACTGGAGATTTTCGGTACCATGTCATTCGGGCTTTATTTCTGTTCCCTGGCGCTTGCAATTACCGCACTCACCTTTATGAACCCGGGGTATATACTCATTGTTGCAGGGTTTATGATTATCCTGTCACTCATCTTCGGAATCATTTCCGTAGACAGGTACCGAAGAGATAAATCAAAATATTACCGCAATTTCTTCGGTTATTTCGGGCTGATTGCTTCAATTGTAACGATCTCGCTCGTAATCGGTTTGGCAATACTAGCTTCAGGATTGGGTTCGTTTTAGTCATTCAACATACTATTTAGAATTCGTTTTCAATCTATTCACAGGAAATCGTAGAATGTTGAAAACTATCAAACCAAAAAATGGCGCTCCTTGCTTCTTTGATAGTAAATTTGAAGCATTCCATAATTCATACCTGCGTGTCAAAAAAAGAAAAAGATCCGGCTGAAACGCCTTTAATGAAGCAATACAATGAGATTAAAGCGAAACATCCTCAGGCTTTATTACTTTTTCGCGTAGGTGATTTTTACGAAACTTTCGGTGAAGATGCCGTTACCGCATCCAAAACCCTGGGAATTGTTTTAACCAAAAGAGGCGCAGGATCTCCGTCGGAAATTGAACTGGCAGGATTCCCGCATCATTCATTGGAATCCTATCTTCCTAAACTGGTCCGCGCAGGTCACCGTGTGGCTATCTGCGACCAATTGGAAGACCCGAAAATGACCAAAACGATCGTTAAACGCGGCGTGACCGAACTGGTAACTCCCGGGATTGCTTTCAGTGATAAAATCCTGGACGGTCATCACAATAACTTTTTGGGAGCGATTCACTTTGGTAAAGACATTCACGGAATCTCCTTCCTGGATGTAACAACCGGCGAGTTCTTTACTGCACAGGGAAATACCGAATACATCAATAAACTGATCCAGGGCTTTGAGCCGAGTGAGATCATTTATCAAAAGAATAAACATTCCCTTTTCCAGGAATTATTCGGAACGAAATATTACACCTTTCGCCTGGACGATTGGGTTTTCACTTCCGATTTCGGGAAAGAAAAATTAACCGGTCATTTCCAGACCAATTCCATGAAAGGGTTTGGGATCGATGACCTCGAACAGGGAATCGTTGCAGCGGGTGCAATCCTTCATTATTTGGGAGAAACCCAGCACGACAAACTGGGGCATATTACCCAGATCCAACGGATTGAAGAGGAAAAATTTGTGTGGCTGGACCGTTTTACGATCCGCAACCTGGAATTGATCGCTCCACTGAACGAAGGCGGAAAGACCTTGTTTGATGTGGTCAACGGAACGAAAACCCCGATGGGAGACCGTTTGCTCAAACGCTGGATCGTGATGCCCTTGAAACACCCGGAACAAATCAATTTGCGCATCGATGCCGTTGCAGACCTGACAGAAAAAAGCAGTCTCCGGGCAGAAATTGAACACGAATTGAGTGAGATCGGAGACATGGAGCGCCTGATTTCCAAAGTGGCTGTCGGACGAATTCACCCGAAAGAATTACGGGTACTTTCACGCATTTTGGAACACATGACTCCACTGCGTGATGCCTGTTCACACAGCGAAAGCGATCTGCTGAACCAACTTTCAAAGCGCATTGAACCGTGTGAAGAATTTATTCAATCGGTTGAAAAGTTCCTGTTGAAAGACCCGGCAGTGATGCTTGGGAAAGGACCTGTTATTGCAAACGGGGTTCATGCGGAACTGGACGAATTACGTGCTATTTCAGAAAGCGGAAAAGACTATTTGGAAGCTATGCAGGAGCGCGAATCCGAAAAAACCGGCATTCCAAGTTTGAAAGTTGCATTCAATAACGTTTTCGGATATTACCTGGAAGTTCGCAATACGCACAAAGACAAAGTTCCGGAGGAATGGATCCGTAAGCAAACCCTTGTTAGTGCAGAACGATACATTACACCTGAATTAAAGGAATACGAGACCAAAATCCTTGGAGCAGAAGATAAAATTGCTTCCATTGAGGCGCAATTGTATTTTGAACTGGTACAAAAACTGAGTGCTTTTGTCGGGCAAATTCAGCGAAACGCTTACCTCATTGCGCAATTGGATTGCCTCACGGGCTTTGCCGAACTGGCTGTACGGAAAAATTACGCAAAACCAATTGTCAACGACAGTTATGTCATCGATATCAAAAACGGCCGGCACCCGGTCATTGAAGGCCAGTTAAAACCCGGTGAGGAATATGTACCGAATGATGTTTACCTCGACAAGGAAGAACAGCAGATCATCATGATCACCGGACCGAACATGTCGGGTAAAAGTGCTTTGCTGCGTCAAACGGCCCTGATTGTCCTGATGGCACAAATGGGAAGTTTTGTTCCGGCGGATACCGCAATTATAGGAATCGTTGACAAAGTATTTACACGCGTCGGTGCTTCGGACAACATTTCATCCGGTGAATCCACCTTCATGGTTGAAATGAATGAGACATCCAGTATTTTGAACAACCTGTCGGACCGCAGTTTGATCCTGCTGGATGAGATCGGGCGCGGAACGAGTACCTATGATGGAATTTCGATTGCCTGGGCAATTGCGGAATACATTCACGAGTTCCCGCAAGCAAAAGGAAAAACCCTATTTGCAACCCATTACCACGAATTGAATGAAATGGCCGTCCAATTCCCGCGCATCCACAACTACAATGTAAGCGTGAAAGAAGTAGGACAGAAAATCATCTTTTTGCGCAAACTGGTAGAAGGCGGAAGCGAGCACAGTTTCGGGATTCACGTAGCAAAACTGGCCGGTATGCCGAATAAAGTCATTCAACGTGCCGAGCTGATGTTGGAGCAGCTTGAATTGAACCATCGTTCCAGTGAAGTGAAATCGGTAAAAGACGTAGTAGTACATGCAGGCAGCAGTTCAGACATGCAATTGAGTTTCTTCCAGCTGAACGACCCGGTACTGGAACAGATCCACGACCAATTAGTTTCGATCGACATCAACACCTTAACACCTGTTGAAGCACTGATGAAACTAAACGAAATCAAGAAGTTAACGGGAGGTTAACCGCTGTTTCATATCAAACGCACAGTATAAATCGAAAAAAAATAAAAAAAAGTGCGCCAAACCTTGCAATTTGACTAAATGAATTATTAGATTTGCAACCCGATTCCAAAAGAGGAATTGCTTTTTATCCCGACGATAATGTCAGGAGCAAAAAATTGAAATATGCGAGAGTAGCTCACCCCGACGGATTACATCATCGGGATTTCGTAGACTCAAGTTGCTAACGAGCACTTTGGGGGAGCAAAAATTGAAATATGCGAGAGTAGCTCAGTTGGTAGAGCACGACCTTGCCAAGGTCGGGGTCGCGGGTTCGAATCCCGTCTCTCGCTCGAAGAAATGATCTCGGTTTATAGCCGGGATTATTTTTTTAAGTCCGCTCGCATTTGCGAGAATGCTCGAATGGTGGTCCTGATAGCTATCGGGATAGTAGCCAAGCCGAGACAAGCTCGAATGGTGGAATTGGTAGACACGCCGGACTTAAAATCCTGTGACCATCTGGTCGTGCGGGTTCAAGTCCCGCTTCGAGTACAAGAGAAATAAAGGAAGATGCAAGTCTTCCTTTTTTGTTCTAGGAACTTGTAGATTGGCTTCCACCTTCTACAGGAAAAGTTAAATCCCGTCGGTGTTTACACCTGCGGGATTTTTCATTTGGAAAAGTGTACTAGGACACTTTTTCCGACCCCTTTTCCGACCCCTGTTTTTTCATTAATCAATTTTCGTTACATTCAATCACTTAACAATTGTAAACAGAGAATAATCATGGGTATTGAAATAACCAATCTTGAAGTAAGCATTCAAGATCCTAAGAAAGTGGATTATGAAGGATTAAGCGACGATCAATTTTACTTAGATAAACTTAACCAACCAATAACTCTTTTATCAAAAATGGTTGCTTTGATACACTTAATCAATTCAGAGAATAAAAAACATCAAGCAATAATCGAAGAAATTCAAAACAAATCAAACTCTATTCAAATAGAACAACAGCCATCAAGCGTGTCTAATTAGCTTGCCCATAATTAATACAAACACACTTTCTTCATTGGAATTCTCTTTATTATTAATGCAATTCACTTATGTTGAAGCGCTAAGTAATATCATTGGTGAATGTGCTCTTAGAAACAACCTATCGACCCAAAAGCTTACATCGTTTGAACAAGATTATTTACGAGAAATTGACCAACGTTATAAAGAAGGAAAGATCAAAGTCAATAACGCTTTCGTGCCTACTGAAGAAAAAGCAAAAGAATTCATTAAATTATACGCTAAAAGCCATAATGAAAAATATTATTTAAATGTTTCAGCATTATCATATTGGAAAGAATTTCTAAATGCTAAAGAAATTAGAAACGAAATTACTCATCCAAAAAGTGGAGTAACTAGCAGTATTAACCCGACTCACTTGTTCGAGATGTCTCGTTTTATATATTGGTTTACTGAAGAGGTTTACAGCTTATTCAATAAGTACACATCGATAAACAATTACTTTATCATTGAAAGTTGGTCATATGGCGCTTTAGAACTTCTGTACAAAATTCAAGCAAACAAAGAATATACCATCACAACAGAAACTTCAAAACACAATCAAATTAAAAAAGAAAGTGGAAGATAAGCCATATAATCCCTTAAAGCTTAAAGTAGATCTAATTCTTCATCTAAAGAGTCTGATTCTGGAACTCTTCCTACTGTATGTAATTTTGATGTGTTTTTCTTTGAAAAAGTTGAAATTCCACTATCAAACAAATCAAAGAATATATTGATTCTATACCTACCTTCAAGTACTTCTTTAATTCTTTTTGTTTGTTTATTTGGCTTTCCAGATAGCATTATAGATGGAGCTAATTGAACAGGTGTCGCCTCTTCTAATTCATTAGTCATAATCTCTTTCCTTAATTCATTGACAGTACCAATGAAACTAAATAATAGCTCTGGAAACGGGGCAAAATGCTTAACTTCAAAAAAACTCATCATTGATTGATTTTCAACATAACAGAAACGTCTTTTAGTTCTTTCATAGTAATCGGTCGTTTCCAATATAGAGCCCTTCTTGATTACACAAATGTCTGGGGTTGTAAAAATATCATCACAATGAGAAGATTGAATTGCTAAATTATGCTGAATTTCAAACTCTTGAATCTCCTCCTCTTTTGATTTAGAAATCAAGAAATAGGAAAAATTACTTTGAACTCCAGATGTTGAACATTTGTAACGATACTTTTTGTTAATCAAATTTTCAATTGAAACATTGTAACCACTATTTTCATAAAACCTTACTACATAATTAAAACAATACATTTCAAAATAATCGCTCATTCTCGTAGCTTGATTTGAAATTGTAGTTTTATGCTTGTTAATGAATGCTGTAATTTCCTTTTCTAGAGAGGATTTTTCCTTAAATGGTGATTTTACCGTTTTAGTCTTCTTCTGATCCATATTCTTCCCTTTTTAAAAGGTTTGTTGCCCTTTGAAGAAGTTCCCACGTCTCATTAAACGATAAAAACTCCCTTGTCAAATCATACTTCTTTAAAATTGAATTGTAATTTATAATTAACCCTAAGAGTTTATTTTTCTCTTCTCCTGATAATTGATACTTTCCGATAGAAATTGTTTCAACATTTCCAAGGTTTGATACCTTATCATGAAACTTAGTTGCAGCATCAAGATTATTTATTACCCTTTTCTGAAAAACTGAAAGAGCAATAAACACCTCAATAGTATCAATGTGAGGGATTAACTCTTTATAACTATCAAAATGATTAATCATATAATTAGATTCATTCGCTCTATCAACAAACTCAGAATGCATTTGATTGGCTAACTTAAACGGCAAACGATATGTAAGAATATTAATTAATGAACTTTTTTCTTTCATGATCTATAGATAAATGTTTTATCCAATTAAAATAGCCCCTCCACTTTGTACTCGTATTTCCGCGAATAGTTCAGAAATGATTGGCTCTCCAAGAGTTCCAGCGATACAACTATTTAATCTCAAAAACGTAGAAGTCAACTGAATGGTATTTACCAATGCGCCGACATCTCTCCAAACAAGAGACTCGTAACTATCATATTTTGATTCTGTTCTTTCAGGAAAAACAACCATCCACAAAACAGTTGCATTTTGGCTACCAGGAAAAGATTCTAACAAATGATTTCTTAACCTGTCAGTCTGTTCCAAATCAAACCTAACTTGTTTGAGTTGGTGCATGTAGGGATCATAATAGTGAAGCGCCTTATTTTCAAACAAACTTTCTGATAAAACAAAAATATCAATTGGATGACGACCCCCTGCTGAAGGAGAAGGTCTGAAAGAAGTTTTATAACCACTCTCTAAAAGATTCTCTTGTTTCACTTTTGCACATAAATACAATAAGCTACTCAAGCATTCAATAGAAATTGAATTGAAAACTCTTTTTGACCTCCGTAAATCCAAAACCTCCGTAAAGTTCATTATCGGAAATTCTTTGGGGAATGGAAGTTCAATAACCTTATCAAATGGTAATTCGAAAGCAGGCAATATCTTCTCTTTATCCTTTGGCTTTGGATTTTCCATTTCAAATATATCCTAGTTCGCGAACCGTATTAAAATACTTGTTACATCCTCTGCAATTAAAACATGCTAATTCAGCCTTATGACAGGAATATGACCAAAACAAAATTTCTTTTGGGATCTGAGAAGTTTGTACTAATTCAACAGTCGTCATATTAATTGACGGGCAAGAAATTCTTAATTCACCTTCTTGATACTTCATAAGATCATTAATACGCTCATAAAAACCAGTTGTACCATCCTTATGAAAACCATCTGATTTAACGGAAGCCAACATCAATTCATTAACTCCAAGACTTATGGCTTTCATCGCGGTCAATGTCACAAGTAATTGATTTCTGTAAGGCCACCATTCTGATGACGGGGAGTTCTCTATTGATGTTTCATTTACCAAATCCCCGCTACCTAGTTGCTTACAGTCAACTCTAATAATATGATGCTCCATCCCTAATAACTTAGCTACTGTTTCACTTGCTCGAATTTCAGCTAATGCCGGAGTCTGTCCGTAATCAACAGTAAAAGCTACTTCTGGCTTTTTCCAATAAGCTAGTGCGATGGAATCCATCCCACCAGACAAAAGAATACCCTTTTTCATTTTGCTAGTTTCCAAAGAGCTTTATAAATTGCAGTAGTTAGATCACCTTCTAAATTACATTCAGATCCAACCAACATTTTCACATCCTCAACAGTTTCGTTTTCTACATAACCGATCACATCAATCCCCTTGGCAATAGCATACCCTGTTTCAAATAATGTTCCTGAATCCAACCCGTCTAAGATTGCAAATACTAACTTAGATTCATCTAAACCTTCTAAATCTAAGGGAACGACAATAGAAGCTTCTCCATGTCCTATATCATGCCATGGGGAAAAAACCTTCAACCCCATTCCTCTAAGAACCTCATATATTTGATTGACTAACCATCTTTGAGTGAAGGTAAAAAAAGGACCTGCGAGATATATTTGATCCGAAGGAATATTATCCATAATTAGCGGAGCAAAGTCACCATTCTCGAAAGGTTTAAATTCATACGATTTAGAATTGCAGTAACAAGCCGTATTCCAAGAAGCTTTTTGGGCAGATTTCACTTCATCATCACCTTTAAACCAATAGTAAGCGAAAGAAGCTGCAAAGACATCACCAGAACCAATTGGCCATACTTTTTCAGTTTCATATACTGGAATTGTTACAAAATCTTCTACGCTTGAATATACAAGTGCACCTTTTGCTCCCATTTTCAAAACAAGAACATTAACTTTTTCTTCTTCAAAAAAGAATTTAACTATATCACTAAGCTCTTTTTCTCCTGAAAGTAATTTTGCCTCTGAATAATTAGTGACGATTGCAAGTTCTTTTGCCTCTGAACCTGTTTTAGAAAAAGGAATTGGATTCGCAGGAGATTGGGGATCATAAACAACTTTATTTCCTTTTACAGAAACCTCTGCTTCCAATAAGCCATAGTAAAGAATATTATCATTTTCGACTATTTCAAGCTTTTTTCTTTGTTCAACTATTTTATCCAATCTAGGATAGATATGAGGAACTGACATGGGGAAATCATATACAAAACTCACACTGTAAGGATGTTCTTGAATTATTGGTTCTAGAAAATCATTTTTAATCGCGTCAACGAAAAGTATTGTGTTATCGTTTCCAAAAGAATAGAATTTGACCGGTTCTGATTTATTGATATTATGAATTGTTAATACCCCTCTTAATCCCGATCCAAACTTATAATCCCACTTAGGCTCAAAGCAAACTTCATCATAGGTTCCTCCTACCACTATCATTTTGCAGTAATTAGGATTTCACAATGCGCACCATTTAGCACCACAACTCTTCCTCTGAATTCTGTTCCGGAATTCATGCATTCAATAATATCAGTCATTGCTGATGGTAAAACACTTCCAAGAACCAAACCCTCAAAATATGCGATGATAGGTCCTTTATTTGTTTGTAGGGATAATTCTACCAAAGAATTAAAATCAAGTTGTAATAAAGCTTCTTGATTTGGGGAATTAATAATCGCTCGAGAGCTTACACTCTTGCAATCTTTTTTGCGGTCACCAAAGTCAAATGGTGCACCTCCTGATCCAGACATATTTAAAAGAATAATGGTTAAACAATTAGTAGTTCAAGTTACTGATTGCTAATCTATTATTTTTTTTCATTATCTCCCAAATTATAGCATCCATTTTTGAAGAATCAACTTCTAATGCATAACAAAAATCCAAGTATCTCCTTTCCATATCCAAATAGTGTTTTGATACATCAAAACTTGAATCATAGAACCCAATAAGTATTCCTGCGCGAATAATATGAATATCCAATATCGCGACCTTATTGCTATTTAACCAGTTTCGAGTAATCCAAGAAGCCGTTTTTAATCCAATACCATCCAAGTTTAACAACCAACTTCTTAATCGGAAATCATTATCAGTAGGAATTTGATCTAAATCATCCCTATTCAATAGAGAATGAATGTATTTAGTTTTTTGATTCGCAAATCGATACCGAATTTTGTTTCCATTGGACAGATTGAAAGGAATAGACAATGCATCATGAATTTTCTCAAATTCAACCCTATATTGAATAAGACCTTCCTTTTTTAATCGTTCAAAAGCCATTAACCCAACTTCAGCAGGTATACCATATCCACCAAGTAAACAGGCAATTATTTCTTCAAGAATTGTATCACCTAATCTGTAATTAATGTCTGATTGTAATCCGGAACCGAATAAATTGTACTGAAATTTCCAAAATGCTGGAGTAAATAACTGTCCGCAATCTCCCCAAGGAATCCCAGGTAGAACTTCTTCAGTTTGATTAGGAAGGTTGGCTATTGATTTAGTGAGTATTTCACCAAAGTAAGATGATTGATAAGTTCTCTTTTGAGTAATCATTCTTTAAGATTTCAATTGAACAAATGTCTATTTATCTGTCTCAAAGCTAGTTTAGATAAACGCGCCCAAAAATTTCCCTTCTAATAATTGCAAACAGCAATTTGTTAATGGCATTTAATCTCTACATCCCTAACACCTTATAATTTTCTTCCAAAAATAATTGGGTAGAAACGAAACTGCCCATCTGTCAAAGTTTTATTTTTTGATCAGAAAAGCAGGAATAATGCGCTATACAATTAAACCCATTCTACGAACGGACAAGAAAATAAAACAAAACGGAAAGCTACCAATCCATTTAATGGTGAACTTTCAAAATGAGCGATTGAGAATAGCAACCGGAAAAGAAATTGAATTAACCATCCCCCGTAAAAACCTTACGACCTTCCCCTGTAATTTTGTTCCTCTAATTAATCACTTTTACCAATGGAACACATTCTCCAGGACCTGGACCGCTATTTTCAGCATGCCAAACGGACCAAACTAAACACTTTTACTTCGGCGAGCGTGATGTCTAACAATGCAACGAAAGCAATTGCCGGCTTGAAAATCTTACTTGAAGATCCGGTTTATTCCATGTACGAACCTTTTTTGGAAGACGTCATTACCGGACTTTCGAAAGCAAAAGGAATCTATGAAAAGTACTGCGAGTCGCTAAACCCCGAATTGAAAGGAAATGATCAGTTATTCATCAATTTAAATCATGTGGTATACAATAACCTGGACAGTTTTCTGCAGGTATTTTATCACACCGATTAAGAATATAGTTACGGATCCTCCCCGGTTTAGCACATCCAAATTGCCAAAATGCACTCTTTTTTAATACTTTTTTTGGCACCGGTAAAATTCCACTAATTCACTAGGGGAATAAGGGATTCGGAAATGATCAGGCAATCAGAATCTTACCTGTTATCCGGTTATTTTACCATTCGTAAGTCAATTAAATTTTTTATTTCATTACTGATTCTTTATTTTTACGTCAAATAAAAAAACTATGAAAAAAGTATACTTAGGCTTATTTACTTTAGTTATTGCGGGCTCAGCTTCAGCTCAGCTAATGAACAAGAACTTGCGAGGTGCGCAAAAAATTCAAAACATCGGTGAAGTTCCGGCAAAGGCAACTCATCATTCAGAGAAAGCGGTTTCTTTCTGGGAAAACCATTTCGACGTTGCATCTGATTGGGTTATCGCTAATGCAGGAGTTTCGGGAACACCTGCTCATACATCAGGAGATTGGGCTATTACAACAGATTTGAACGCAATTCCGGTTGCAGCTTTGAAACCTGCTGGTCACACAACTGCTGCTAACGGTTATGCATTGATCAACTCTGATGCTGCTGGTGCAGGACAAACTCAAAATGCAACGATCGTAACTGCCAATGCAATCGACTGTTCAGGAAAACCAAATGTTTCCCTTATTTTCGAACAATCTACACGTCACTTCCAGGAGTTATATTATGTAGTGGTTTCTAACGATAACGGAGCTACATGGACAGATTTCCAGGTAAATACATCTATGGCAGTAAATACGAACTCTGCGAACCCTTCAATTGCTCAGGTGAACATTTCTTCAGTTGCGGCAAACCAGGCAAACGTAAAGATCGGTTTCCGCTATGTAGGTGCTTATGACTGGTTCTGGGCAGTAGACGACGTAGAAATGGTTGAAACTGACAACTACGATTTGACAGCTACAGGATACTATTGGGGAGTTGAAGGAACTTGGGGACCACGTTTACCGTACTACCAAACTCCAATCGCTCAGATCGACGAGATCCATTTTGCAGGATTGGTTGAGAACATCGGTGCAATGACTCAATCTGACATTACATTCAGTGCTGCTATCGCTTCTGCAGGATACAACGGAACAAGCCCTCAGGGTACATTGGCTCCGAATGCGGCAGATACATTTGATATCGCAGCTACATTCCTTCCTGCTGCTTCAGTTGCAAGTTTCACTGTAACTGGTGCTACGACTTCCGGTCAAACGGATGCTAACCCTACAGACAACGATGCTCCGGCTTTAACTTTCGCAACAACTCAAACAACTTATGCTCGTGATGCGCAAACGGTTCAGGCAGGTTCTTATAACCAAGGGGAAGGTTACGAAATGGGTAACATTTTTGACATTAACACAAACCAAACATTAACGGGTGTTGATGTATTCGTTGCTGCAACTTCAACTGCAAATTGCCAGATCTACGGATTGTTATACACGATTGACGCTGGAACAGGTGATTTCGTTTACGGAGCTCCTACAGCACTTCACACAGTAACATCAGCTGAATTGGGAACAATGATCACGCTTCCTTTAAGCTCTGCATTCCCTTTAACTGCAGGTAACTCTTACCTATTGGTAGTTGGTTCTTACGGTGACGGTGGTGCAACAGATGATTTCGTTGTTGGAACTTCAGGTATTTCTGAGGCACAAACTACATTCTACTTGGACGGAAACGAGAACACAGGTACTTGGTACTACTCTACTTCTACTCCAATGGTACGTATGAACTTCAACCCTTCATTGTCAGTTGCTGAAAATGCTGCTAACGTAAACATCGCTATTTACCCGAACCCTGTTGTTGGTGAGGCTACTGTTGAAGTGAACGGTGCGGATGCTTCTACAATCACTGTAGTTGACTTAGCTGGTAAAACAGTTTATTCTTCAACTGTTGCTGAAGGAACTTCTAAAGTTTCTTTCTCTACAACAAACTTCTCTGCAGGAGTTTACACAGTAAATGTTGCTACAAGCGCAGGAACTGTTACGAAGAAAATGGTTGTTAAGAACTAATAACTCATTATAAATTAAAAAGCCCCCGATTTTTAGGAATCGGGGGCTTTTTTTGTCCAAAAGTTTAGACGCTCAAAGGTTAAAAGCAGAAAACCTTTAAGAGCTATTCGCTTCTTCAAATTAATTCCGCGCTAATCCCGAATGTCCGGAACCATAGTTTAGTCTTCAAAAAGTGTTTTCTTAAATAAATTCCCTTTGTTGAACTGCACTAACGCTTGTTCAGTTATCAAAAGCTACGCTTTTTCTTATATTTGCCTCCTCGAAAAAACAAATTATGAAAGCATATGTATTCCCCGGACAAGGTGCTCAATTCTCAGGAATGGGAAAAGACCTGTACGATTCCTCTGACCTGGCAAAAAAACTATTTGCACAGGCGAATGAAATCCTTGGATTTGATATCCAAAAGATCATGTTTGAAGGATCTGATGAAGAATTAAAACAAACAAAGGTTACACAGCCTGCAATTTTCCTGCATTCAACAATTCTTGCGGCATGTTTGGGAGACAGCTTTAAACCGGATATGGTAGCCGGGCACTCTTTGGGAGAAATTTCTGCATTGGTGGCAAACAAAACACTTTCATTTGAAGACGGGTTACGTTTGGTATCCAAAAGAGCATTGGCAATGCAGGCTGCCTGCGAAGCTGTTCCATCCACTATGGCTGCGATCCTTGGACTGGAAGACAACGTAGTTGAAGATATTTGCAAATCCATTGACGGAATTGTTGTAGCGGCAAATTACAACTGTCCCGGACAATTGGTTATTTCAGGAGCAATTCCTGCGGTAGAAGAAGCTTGTGCGAAACTTACCGAAGCAGGAGCAAAACGCGCCATGATCCTTCAGGTTGGCGGGGCTTTCCATTCACCTCTGATGGAACCGGCAAGAGAAGAATTGGCAAAAGCAATTGAATCAACTACGTTCAGCAACCCGATTTGCCCGGTGTATCAAAACACCATCGCAAAGGCCGTAACAGACCCGAACGAGATCAAAAAGAACCTGATCGATCAATTGACCGCACCGGTTCGCTGGACGCAGATCATGCAGCAGATGATCGCTGATGGTGCTACGGAAGTGATTGAAGTTGGTCCGGGAAAAGTATTGCAGGGGCTTTTCAAAAAAGTAGACCGTGCATTCCCTACATCCAGCGCAGAGATTTAAAAAACAGGTGGAAGGACATCTTCCTCCCACAAATACACAAATTTTTAGAGGCACTTACCAGTGCCTCTTTTTTATTCTCTTAAAAAGCGAGTGCGGTAGCCGAGCTTCATTTGCGCATTTGTGGTAAAATTCACAATCTCTTTTACATGGCTTAACACACCAATTCGGAAATATTCCAAATACATTAAAACAAAAAGGGGATGCCCTATATTGACATCCCCTTCTTGTTTATTATTTAACTACTGTAAATCTTAATTTCTGTACAAGGTGCTTTTTACTGCTTTCACCAATCTTTCCACGTTTGGCAATGCCGCATCGATCAATGTCGGTGAAAATGCAAATGGTGTATCTGTTTGTGTTACACGCATCACCGGAGCATCCAAATAATCAAATGCATAACGTTGCAAATGATAAGCAATTTCAGAAGAGATAGATGCCAATGGCCATGATTCTTCCAAAACAACACAACGGTTCGTTTTCTTAACCGATTCAACGATCAGTGCATAATCAATCGGGCGAATAGTTCTCAAATCGATAATTTCCAATTCGATTCCTTCTTTTGCCAAAACCTCTGCTGCTTCGTGAGCTACTTTGATAATCTTACCAAAAGAAACGACAGTTACATGCGATCCTTTGCGCTTGATATCTCCAACTCCGATTGGAATGATGTATTCTCCCTCAGGAATTTCTCCTTTGTCACCGTACATTTTCTCTGATTCAAGGAAAACTACCGGGTCATTATCGCGGATTGCAGCTTTCAACAAGCCTTTCGCATCGTATGGAGTAGAAGGAGTAATTACTTTCAATCCGGGAACGTGCGAATAAAACGCTTCGAAACTTTGAGAGTGTGTCGCAGCTAACTGACCTGCAGTACCGTTACCACCTCTGAAAACAATCGGACATCCGTACTGGCCACCTGACATTTGCAACATTTTCGCAGCAGAGTTAATGATCTGGTCAGCAGCCAAAATTGCGAAATTCCATGTCATGAACTCAACGATCGGACGAAGGCCATTCATAGAAGCTCCTACAGCAATCCCTGCAAATCCCAATTCGGCGATTGGAGTGTCAATGACACGTTTCGGACCAAATTCATCCAACATTCCCTGGGAAACCTTGTACGCTCCGTTGTATTCAGCAACTTCTTCACCCATCAGGAAAACTCCGCTATCACGGCGCATTTCTTCCGACATCGCTTCACGAAGGGCTTCTCTAAATTGAACAGTCTTCATTCTTATTGTTTTTTTATTTCGCTTAAAGCAGGGTCAAAATTAATCAAAATTCGTTTCTGGCACACCAAAATAAGGAGATAAGCACACACATTTTCAGTAAATCGTGAACAAATTGTTCAAAACCTACACTTATTATGTGTGCATAATATTTATTTCATGCAATGATTTGATTACTTTTGTTTCCGAAAAGAAGTTTAACAAGCTAAAACCAGGGATTATCCGCTTCGGAAAAATCCAGTTTATGTTTAAATAGAATATGATATGAAAATTTTGGTATGTATCAGTAAATCTCCGGATACAACTTCGAAAATTGCGTTCACGGACGGGAACAAGCAATTCGATGAAAATGGAGTTCAATACATTGTCAATCCATACGACGAGTGGTATGCACTTGTTCGCGGTTTGGAATTGAAAGAAACTTTAGGTGGAAACTTGACAATCATCACGGTAGGAAACGCTGCTGATGAGGCAATTATCAGAAAAGCATTGGCAATCGGTGCTGATGATGCAGTACGTATTGATGCAGATCCGAAAGATGCATATTTCACAGCTGTCCAAATCGCTGAGTACGCAAAATCAAACGGATTTGATTTGATTCTTACCGGTAAAGAAACGATCAATTACAACGGCTCACAAGTAGCAGGAATGATCGCAGAAGCAATGGACCTTCCGTTTGTATCTTTAGCTACAAAACTGGATATCAATGGTACTACTGCACGTATGGAGCAGGAAATCGTAGGAGGTGTTCAGGTTGTTGAGGCAAATCTTCCACTGGTAGTTTCCTGTGCAAAAGGAATGGCAGAACAACGTATTCCAAACATGCGCGGAATTATGGCGGCACGTACAAAACCACTTACAGTTGTTACCCCGTCTGCGGTAGAAGACCTTACTGCATACGTTGAATACGGATTACCGGCACCGAAATCTGCGGTGAAAATGATCGATCCGAACAACATGGACGAATTAGTTGCTTTGTTACACAACGAGGCTAAAGTTATTTAATCGACAATACGAAATCATGAATATTTTAGTATATATCAATTCATCCAATCATTTGGCAAAAAGTGCACTTGAAGCTGTTACTTATGCAAAGAAAATTGGTGGAACAATTACAGTTGTGGCTACCGGATCGGTAGATGATGCAACATTAGGAACTTTAGGTGAATATGGTGCCCAAAAAGTATTGGTAGACCGTTCTGTTGCAACTGAGGATTCTCAGCAGGTTACCCGTTTGGTAGCAAAAGCAGCAGAATCTACAGGAGCAGAACTGATTATTTTCTCTCATGACCTGGTAGCAAAAGCAGTTGCACCGCGTTTGTCTGTTCGTTTGAAAGCAGGTTTGGTTTCAGGAGCAGTTGACGTTCCAAATGCAAGCGGACAAGTAAAAGTGAATGTATTCTCCGGAAAAGCATTCGGATTTGTTTCCGTTAAATCGGCTAAAAAGATCATTTCTCTTCTTCCGAATTCATTCCAACCGGAAAAAACAGGTTCTGCTTGTCCGGTTGAAGCATTTGACGGAGCTGCGGGAGCTGCATTGATCAAAGTAGTTGAGACCAAAATGCCGGAAGGTGAAATTCCGTTACCGGAAGCTGAATTGGTTGTTTCTGCAGGTCGTGGATTGAAAGGTCCTGAAAACTGGGGAATCGTTGAAGATTTGGCAAAAGCATTAGGAGCAGCAACAGCATGTTCCCGTCCGGTTGCCGATATCGGTTGGAGACCTCATCACGAGCACGTAGGACAAACAGGTGTTGCCATTCGTCCGAATTTATACATTGCAGCGGGTATTTCCGGGGCAATTCAGCATTTGGCAGGTGTAAACGGTTCGAAGGTAATTGTTGTTATTAACACAGACCCGGAGGCACCTTTCTTTAAGGCTGCTGATTACGGTGTTGTCGGAGATGCATTTGATGTACTTCCAAAATTAACAGAAGCGGTAAAAAAATTCCGCTCAACACCACACTAAGATTCATCAAATTAATTATTTTTACGAAAGTAATAACGACGAGGGAAGCACATTACAATGCTTCCCTCCTCATTTAAACCCTTCGTAAGGAAAACGTTCGAATGGACAAGATTAAATTAGATATCATTGGACTGTCGTACAGTCAAACTCAAAGTGGCGCTTATGCTTTGGTTTTAGCAGAATCAGGCGGGAAGCGTCGTTTACCGATTATCATTGGCGGTTTTGAAGCACAAGCTATTGCCATCGAATTGGAAAAAATGACACCGACCAGACCACTGACCCATGATCTGTTTAAATCACTTGCGCAGACATTTTCCATTCAATTAAAGGAAGTGGTCATCTACAATTTGCAGGAAGGAATTTTCTTTGCAAAGCTGGTTTGCGAAAAAGAAGGGGTGTTTTCAGATATTGATGCACGTACTTCTGATGCCATTGCTTTAGCCGTGCGATTTGATTGCCCGATCTATACATTTGAATCCATTTTATCTTCGGCAGGGATCCTTTCCGATGAATTCCTGGAAGAAGATGACGAAATGGAAGTTACTGAAACAGATGACAACGAGTTCACGAAAATGAATAAGGAAGAATTGGAAGAACAACTTCAAAATGCCATCGACAATGAAGATTACGAACTGGCTTCCAAAATTCGTGACGAAATCAATAAGCGCGGAGCATAATCAGCGTCCAATTTTCTACTACTATGGGGAAATCCATCAAATTTCGTTTGACCGCAATGAGTTTTCTCCAATTTTTCGTTTGGGGAGCGTGGCTGACAACTATTTTCACATACGGAACGAAAGGTAAAGGCTGGTCTGTCCAGGAAGTAGGTGCAATTTTTTCTACACTGGCTATCTCCTCCATCTTAATGCCATCATTAACAGGTATCATTGCTGACAAATGGATCCGTGCAGACAGGTTATACGCATTGCTTCATTTGGCTTACGGAGGGATTTTATTTTACGTACCATTTGTAGACAATCCCGGTGAATTGTTTTATGTGATCCTTGCCGCCATGATTTGTTATATGCCAACCATTTCACTGGCAAACTCCATTTCATACCGGGTATTGACCTCCAATAACTTTGACGTACTCAAATCTTTTCCCCCCATTCGTGTTTGGGGAACTGTTGGCTTTATTGCAGCCATGTGGGTAACAAACAGAACCGGAAGTAATATTACAGCCAATCAATTTGTTTTTGCAGGTATCGGAGCGGTTTTATTAGGGCTCTATTCATTCACTTTACCGGCATGTACACCTGAAAACCTGAACTCCGGAAAAAAAGGTATTGTCAGTCTCCTTGGCCTTGACGGATTCAAATTGTTTGCCAATTACAAAATGGCGTTGTTTTTCATTTTTTCCATGCTGCTTGGAGCCGCACTTCAACTATCCAACATGTATGGCGAGGCCTATCTGTTCAGCTTCCCGAAAGGATCAATTATCGGGAATTATTCAGGGGTTATTTTGTCCATTTCACAGATTTCGGAAACACTTTTCATTCTCACTATTCCTTTTTTCCTGAAACGATTCGGGATTAAACAGGTTATGATGATGGCTATGCTGGCATGGGTTATTCGTTACGGATTTTTTGCCCTGGGAGATACTTCCGCCGGATGGATACTCATCATCCTATCGAATATTGTCTACGGCATGGCATTCGATTTCTTCAATATATCCGGGTCCATGTTTATTGAAACAAATACCGATCATTCGATTCGATCAAGTGCGCAAGGCTTGTTCATGATGATGACCAACGGATTTGGGGCTTATATCGGAACCG
Source organism: uncultured Fluviicola sp. (assembly GCA_966212075.1). Classification (GTDB taxonomy): domain Bacteria; phylum Bacteroidota; class Bacteroidia; order Flavobacteriales_D; family Crocinitomicaceae; genus Fluviicola. Next base: position 187,770 of record CBIHOM010000002.1, on the reverse strand, counting down.
TTGGAAGCAGTTGGGTTATCGGCAATTATTTCACAACCTCAAGCGGTCAAACAGATTGGTCGGGTGCCTGGTATGTTTTTGCTGCCTATTCTTTAGTCGTAGCAATTCTCTTCGTTATTCTTTTCCGTCATAAACACAATCCGTCAGAATTGTCAGAAATTTCACATTAATTGTTTAGTAAATAAATTAATAGTAATTTAATGTTTCAATAACATTGAATGAAAACTAGACTCTCCCTCCTCGCACTTGTTTCAAGTGTTTTTTCCTTTGCCCAAACTTTTAGCGGAACATCCGGAAATATCCAGGATAACCAGGAATTGGTCCTGTCCTTGAACGTAAATGGCCTCCCGACAAGTATCAACCAAACAACATTTGGTTTGGAACAGGTTTGCCTGTCGATCACACACACCTGGGATGCGGACCTGACCGCAACTCTCGAAGCTCCTGACGGAACTCAAATCGTGCTTTTCTCCGCCATTGGAGGAAGTGATAACGATTTTGACGGAACGTGTCTCCGGAGCGACGCAAGCATTTCAATTGTTGCAGCAAACGCACCATTCAGCGGCGTGTTTAAGCCCATGAACTCGCTTGGAATTGCTAACAACAACCAGGACCCAAACGGAACGTGGAAAATACGGATTTTTGACTCAGCAAGTGGCGATGAAGGAACACTGGATTCCTGGTCAATCACCTTCGGGAATGATCCTGCAACGTACCAACCTTTTGTAAGCAGTAACCTACCGATTGTGATGCTCAACACAAATAATCAAGGCATTCCGGATGAGCCTAAAATTCAGGCCCACATGAAGATCATTGACAACGGCATGGGTAATATCAACTACGTCACTGACTTTCCGAATGCGTACAACAATCTAATCGGGATCGAACGCAGAGGTTCCACATCCGGAGACTTTCCACAAAAATCCTACGGATTCGAAACACGGGATGTAAACGGAACGGTAAAAGACACGACTTTGCTTGGAATGCCGGAAGAACACGATTGGATCTTATATGCCCCGTACAACGACAAAAGTTGTATGCGCAACATTCTAACTTACGAATTGGCAAATAAAATGGACAATTATGCCTCACGTACTATTTTATGCGAATTGGTTTTGAACGGACAATACCAGGGAATCTATACGCTGATGGAAAAAATCAAACGTGATCCGAACAGGGTTGACATTGCGAAATTACTTCCAACAGATATTACCGGCGACGATCTGACAGGCGGATACATCATTAAAATTGATAAAACAACCGGCCCCAACAACGATGGTTGGACCTCCAACTACCAGGCTGCAGATAATTCGGATATTAACTTTTTGTATCATTATCCGAAACCAACTGATATTCAACCGCAGCAAGAAGCTTACATCCAGGCATATGTTGATTCATTTGAAACGGCACTTGCAGGCCCTTCATTTGCAAATCCGAATACCGGCTACAGAAAATACAGTGTACCGGAAACATTCATCGATTTCTTCATTCTGAATGAAATCAGTAAAAATGTGGACGGTTATCGTTTAAGTACATTTTTCCATAAGGAAAAAGATTCCAAAGGAGGAAAACTACGCATGGGGCCCATGTGGGATTTCAACCTGGCATGGTGGAATGCCGATTATTGTGCCGGTTACGATTACACGGGCTGGCAATACGATTTTTCCAACACCTGCCCGGGAGGATGGCAACCTCCAACCTGGTGGACCAGAATGTTAGAAGATCCCTGGTTCCAGGATGAATTAAAATGTCGCTGGACAACGCTTCGTCAGACTTTTCTTTCCAATGATTCACTTTACAGCAAAATTGACTCTATCGCCCAATACATTGACCAGGCAAAAGACCGGCATTTTGAGCAATGGCCGCTTTTGGGAATTTACACCTGGCCCAATCCAAGCCCGATCCCGGCTGATTATCCTGGAGAAATTGCAGCATTCAAGCAATGGATTCTTGATCGCGCAACATGGATAGACAACAACATTCCGGGGACTTGCCATTTGGGAGTAATTGAACAGGAAATCGCCTCACTGGCTGTTTACCCAAATCCATTTAATGATGATTTGCACGTATCCTGGTTCTCAACCGGGATCAGTCAGACAGAGATCAAATTATTCGATCTGAACGGACATGAAATCGGTTCTATACAAAAGAATCCGGCTTACGGAATGAACGAGGTGAAACTGGATCATTTTTCGGGTTCGCTAAGCAGCGGAATTTATTGGGTGGAAATCCAGGAAGGAAGTTCTATAAGTCGGATCAAAGTGATGAAGAACTGATATTTTTTACCACAAAGGACACGAAGATCACGAAGCTTTTTTAATAAGTAATTTATAAATTTCCTTGTGTGCCTGGTGCTCTTTGTGGTTAATATTAGATTTTTTTCAGGAACACATCGGGTTGCGGATAAATTCCCTTTCGTTCCAGGCGTTTGTCTTTTTTATAGAGAATATAACTTTCCGGTATGAACTGTTCTTTTAATTTGGCCTCAAAGTAGATCGCGGTCTTGTCTTCTTTTATAAACTGGTACGTTCCCGTGATTTCTTTTGCGGCTATTTTCTCTACCAGGATTCCTTCCGGCTTCAATTGAATTTCGATCGATGTACTTTGCACCTGGAACACTTCTTCGCCCAACTCAAGTGCGTAGGATGGAATTTCACCGGTGTAAATGCCCAGATATTTCTTTTTGACCTCCTGGGAAATCCCGTAGAATGAGCAAGTAAAGATGAAAAGCAATAAACAGAAACGCATTGTATTCCTTTTGGGCAAAAATAGAGAAAGGAATCAACAATGCAATCGAATTATCAACCAAAACAACCTGCCTGTGATTAAATTGCCTAACTTCGGGTTTAGTTTTCCAATGCTCATTTCAAGACACCAATGAAACAATATCACGATTTATTACAGCACATTTTAGACAACGGAACTTTCAAGGGAGACCGCACCGGTACAGGGACTTTATCTACATTCGGATACCAAATGCGCTTCAATCTGGAAGATGGTTTCCCGGTATTGACTACCAAAAAGCTGCATCTCCGTTCAATCATTCATGAGCTTCTGTGGTTTCTTCAGGGTGATACCAATATCAAATATTTGAAGGACAACAATGTTTCCATTTGGGATGAATGGGCCGATGAAAATGGAAACCTGGGACCAGTATACGGCTATCAGTGGCGTTCGTGGCCAACTCCGGATGGCGGATCTATTGACCAGATTTCAAACCTGATCGAACAGATCAGGAAAAATCCGAATTCCCGCAGATTGATAGTAAGTGCATGGAACGTTGCATATGTGGACAACATGGCATTGCCTCCTTGTCATACGATGTTCCAATTCTATGTAGCTGAAGGGAAATTAAGCTGTCAGTTATACCAGCGCTCTGCGGATACCTTTTTAGGTGTTCCGTTCAATATTGCTTCCTACGCTTTATTGACCATGATGGTTGCGCAGGTTTGTGATCTGAAGCCCGGAGAATTTATTCATACGCTTGGAGACGCTCATTTGTATTCCAATCATTTGGACCAGGCTAAATTGCAATTGGAACGTGATTTCAGACCTCTTCCGACGATGAAGATCAATCCGGATGTGAAAGATATTTTTAGCTTCAAATACGAAGATTTCGAATTGTTGAATTACGATCCGCATCCGCACATTAAGGCAGAGGTGGCTGTATAGATAGACATCAAGACTTTAGGACATCAGGATGTCAAGACTAAAAATACGTGAACAAAAAAGGAGATTTGCAATCAAATCTCCTTTTTTCATATCCGATTAAAGTCTTAAAATCCTGGAATCTTAATGTCCGAAAATCTAATTCGCCATTTCACTCATAAACTTGATGCGCATCAGGCGTAATTCTTCTTCGGTGTAATCTCCGTCAAATTCATGGTAGGCTGTCGCCAAATCGTCTGTTTCGGCCTCAGAGAAGTATTCGTAGATCTCCTCCTGGTTATCCGAATCCAGGATATCATCGATGTAATAATTGATATTTACCCTCGTTCCGGAAGAAACAATTGCTTCAATTTCTTCGATCACCTCATCCATTGATTTTCCCTGAGCTCTTCCAATGTCCTCCAAAGGTAATTTCCGGTCGATATTCTGGATCAATTGAACTTTCAGAACTGATTTATTGATCAGGGATTTAACCACCAGGTCCTGTGGTCTGTCAATATCATTTTCTTCCACGTAACGGTGGATCATTTCAACGAAGGGCTGACCGTACCTTTGTGCTTTTCCGGCACCAACACCCTGACAATTCGTCAATTCATCGATCGTGATCGGGTACTGAAAACACATGTCTTTTAAGGTCGGTTCCTGGAAAATCACGAACGGTGGAATGTTATTCTGTTTCGAAAGGGACTTTCTTAAATCAAGCAGCATTTCATATAAGGTCTCATCAAATGCCCCGCCTTTTCCAGGTGCAACGATTCCTTCATCCTCGTCAGAAGCAGAATAGTCGTGCTGTTTCAACAAGGTAAATGATACCGGATTTTTTAAAAATTCGTGGCCCTTTTCTGTAAACTTAAGTGTCCCGTAAGTTTCAACGTCTTTGTATAGAAGCCCTGCAACAACTGTTTGCCTGATCACGGCATTCCAGAAATGCTCATCACGGTCTTTTCCAATTCCGAACAGGGGTGCCTGGTCGTGACGGTAACTTTTGATCTCGGCAGTTACTCCACCGGATAAAAACGCACAAACATGTTTCGCTTTTTGTTGTTCCTGCAGGAAGTCAACAACCTGAAGTAACTGGTGTACAAATTCTTTTCCTTCGAGTTTTTCTCTTGGATACTTACAATTATCGCACATATCGTTGCACTTCTTTTCATCGAATGTTTCTCCGAAATAATGCAAGATGAATTTGCGTCGGCAAACCGAAGTCTCTGAATAGGAAACAATTTCACTCAACAACTGCTTCCCGATTTCCTGTTCTGCAACCGGCTTTCCCTGGAGGAATTTCTCCAGTTTCTCAATGTCCTTGTAGGAATAGAAAGTAATACATTCACCTACTCCACCATCTCGTCCTGCCCTACCTGTTTCCTGGTAATAACTTTCCAATGATTTCGGGATATCGTGGTGAATTACAAAACGTACATCCGGTTTGTCAATTCCCATTCCGAAAGCAATAGTAGCAACAATCACATCTACTTCTTCCATCAGGAACATGTCCTGATGTTTCGCGCGTGTAGTTGCATCCAAACCGGCGTGATATGCCAAAGCATTGACTCCATTTACCTGCAGTAATTCAGCCATTTCTTCTACTTTCTTCCTGGAAAGGCAATAAATTATCCCGGATTTTCCCTGGCGCTGGCGGATGTATTTAATGATTTCTTTTTCAACGTCCTTTTTCGCACGGATCTCATAATACAGATTATCTCTGTTAAATGACGATTTGAACAAAGTCGCATCCATCATGTTGAGATTCTTTTGGATATCGGCCTGAACCTTTGGAGTAGCCGTTGCGGTCAATGCAATGATCGCCACATCCGAGATCTTCTCAAAAATCTCTCGCAGCCTTCGGTATTCCGGGCGAAAATCATGTCCCCACTCTGAAATACAATGCGCTTCGTCAATTGCAAAGAAAGAGATGGGAACAGACGTTAAAAAATCGATGTTTTCTTGTTTCGTGAGTGATTCAGGGGCTACATACAATAATTTTGTTTTACCGGCAAGAATATCATCTTTCACGCGGTTAATTTCCGTTTTACTGAGCGATGAATTCAAAAAATGTGCTACCGAATTGTGGTCGCTCACATTCCGGATTGCATCCACCTGATTTTTCATCAATGCAATCAATGGGGAAACTACAATCGCCGTACCTTCTGATAATAATGCCGGAAGCTGATAACAAAGGGATTTTCCACCACCGGTAGGCATAATTACAAACGTATTTTTCTTTTCTAAAACATTCGTAATTATATTTTCCTGTTGTCCCTTAAATTGATCAAAACCAAAAAATGTTCTTAACGCTTCCTTTAGATCATGCTGATCCATAAAGTTTGAATATTAGAGGATTACCTAAATTAATAAATCGAAATTACAGATAATAAAACGCATCCGCGCTATAAAATCGGCAACTACACTAAAATACAAGATAAATCAATAAAAAACAACTATTAATAGGACCGTAATTATGAATTTTTAATCCAAATTTCACTTTAAGACCATTTTTGAGAACTAATTTCCCTGGTTTTATTCCATTTATTTGGGTGTAATCAATAAAATTCTTCCTACAACACAGTTATTAACATTTGAAACCCTTAAAATTTTGATGAATTATTAACTTTGCGCCAAAGTATGGAAGAAGAAAAAAATATGTCATTCTTGCAGCATCTCGAGGAATTGAGATGGAGACTGGTTCGATGTGCAGCTGTAATCATTGTTTTGGCTATTGTAATTTGGTGGAACCAGGATTGGATCATGCGGCATATTTTCCTTTCGATGAGCCAACCCGACTTCTTCACTTTCCATTTCTTTTGCACGTATATGGACTTTATGTGCGTAGAAGAGATTCCGATCAATTTCCAGTCAACGACCATGGGAGGTCAGTTTTCCTATGCCTTATGGATGAGTTTCCTGGGTGGTGTTGTAGTTGGGTTCCCGTTTATTTTCTACCAATTATGGTCCTTCGTAAAACCCGGATTGAAGCAAAATGAAAAGAAAATGGTGAAAGGAATTGTATTCTATGTAAGCCTTCTCTTTTTCATTGGGATTTTATTCGGCTATTTCATTGTTGCCCCGATGAGTGTTCAATTCTTCGGAACATACCAGATTACCAAAGAGATCAAGAACGACTTTACCATTAATTCCTACATGAGCACCGTGCTTTCTACCGTGTTCTATTCCGGCTTGTTTTTCTTACTTCCGATTCTGGCTTATTTACTTGGAAAACTGGGAATTGTTTCTTCGGGTTTCCTTACAAAATACCGCAAGCATTCTATCGTTGTAGTCTTAATTTTGGCTGCTATTATTACTCCACCGGATATTATTTCCCAGGTCATCGTCAGTATTCCGATCTTGCTTCTTTATGAAATCGGGATTTTTGTCGTGAAACGCGTTGAAAAAGCACGCTTGAAAGACGAAATAAACGGGTAATTCCTGTCTTGCTTTTACTATGAGTTTTTCTTAGTTTTACGCCATCTATGTTTAAGCTAAGGATTCTATTTCTACTCTGCCTGATTCAAACTGCTGTGTATTCGCAGCAAACCAAAGTTTCAGGACGCGTAACTGACGCCGAGACGGGAGAAGGAATGCCGGATGTGAGAGTTCAATTCCAGTACTCGAAAATCGGAACGCTTACGGACAGTCTTGGTTTTTATACGCTTCAAACATACTACGCAACAGACAGCATCACTTATTTGATGCCTGAGTTCACCCTGGTAACCAAAGCGGTAAAAAAAGACCAGGAACAAGTTATTGATGTGAAGCTGAGCGAGGCCGTCATGGATATTACGGAAGTTACCGTAAAACCACCGGATGAATTTCCTTCGACCACACTCCATAAAAAAGTGATCGCCCACAAAGACGCGAACAACAAGGAAAAATTAAGCTCCTACGAATACGAGCTATACAATAAGATCCAGATCGACCTCAACAATATCGGGGACAAATTTAAGGACCGTGACATCGTAAAACGCCTCGACGTGGTCATGGACTATCTTGATTCCATTGACGGTGGAAAAACCTATTTACCGGTAATTTTGTCGGAAAACATTTCCCAGTTCAGCTATAAGAACAACCCCAAAAAGAAACGGGAATTGGTTTCCGCTACCCGGATTTCAGGAATCGAAAACCTTCAGTTGAACCAGTTCTTGGGAGAAATGTACCTGGACTTCAATATTTATGACAACTACCTGAATATCTTCCAAAAAGCATTTATCAGCCCGGTAGCGAATTTTGCCCGTAATTATTATAAGTTCTACCTGGAAGACAGTATGTTCATTGATAATAACTGGTGTTACAAGTTGCGTTTCGCTCCAAAAAGAACCGGTGACATGACTTTCGAAGGTGAAATGTGGATCAACGATACCACGTATGCTGTAAAATCCTTCAAGGCAAAATTGTCTCCCTGGGCAAACATCAATTACGTACAGGACTTGTATATGGAGCATCATTTTGACCAGGTCCTTCCGGAGGTGTGGATGCTGACAGAAGAAAAAATGATCCTGGACCTGAAAGTTACCAAGGGAACAAAACTCTATGGTTTCTACGGGCGAAAATATTCATCCCGAAAGAACTTTGTCATTAACAAAGACCGGCCTGAAGACTTTTACAAAAGTGATTTTACTGTAGAGCTCGCCGATAGTGCCAAAACCAGAGACAAAGAGTACTGGATTTCCCACCGCCATATTCCGTTAAACGACCAGGAAAACGGGATTGACAACATGGTGGATTCTTTGAATCACGATCCGTTCTTTAAATTCCTTAAGAATTCTACTTACATGCTCGCCTCCGGATACTATCCGGTTGGCCCCATAGAGATCGGATCCATTTATTCACTCTTTTCCGTAAACCCGGTAGAAAAATTCCGAACCGGATTGGCTATCCGGACTTCCAATGCCTTTTCCAAACGGATCGAATTCGGAGGGAGATTGTATTATGGTTTCGGAGATCAGCGATTCAAATACGGATTAACAACCCGCATCAATATTACTCCGAAGAAACGTGGATTGTTGATTTTTTACGGGAACCGGGATATCGAACAAATCGGAATTTCACCGACCGCAGCAGCGGTGGGTTCTACTTTTAGCTCGCTTTTAAGAACCGGGCCTCTGGACAAGCTGACTTTCGTGGATAAAGCCGGTATCAACCTGGAAAAAGATTTTGGGAAGGATTTCATCATTTTCGGAGGATTTGAATGGAAAGAATACACTCCGTTGGGACTTGCTACCTATGAGCGACGCAATGAGTACGGAGGACTGGATACCATCAGGCACATTCAAAGTTCTGAAGTGACCCTGCGTTTCAGATGGTGTAAAGACGAAGAGTTTATTTCCGGGAATTTTGATCGTACGACACTTCCTTCCAAGTTCCCCATTTTATCCATCCAGGGAATTTTTGGGATCAAGGGTGTTTTCGGGAGTGATTACAACTATCAGAAACTGGAGTTTGCCCTGGAACACAACCGCAACGTAGGTGTTTTGGGAAGACTTCGCTACGGAGTGAACGCCGGTGTGGTTTTGGGTACAGTAGCCTATCCTTTCCTGAAAGTACACGAAGGGAGCCAATCGTATTGGTTGTACACCAACTCATTTAACCGGATGTCTTATTTTGAATTTATTTCTGACCGATATGTGGGTGGATTTATCGAGCAACATTGGCAGGGATTGTTATTCGACCGGATTCCTTTGATCAAGAAATTAAAATGGCGATTGGTGACGACAGGGCGCATTACTTATGGAGCAATCAGCCAAAGACATAATGATGTGATGATCATTCCTTCCTTTACCAAGCAATTCGGAAATATCCCATATGCTGAGGCTTCAGTGGGAATTGAAAATATCTTTAAACTGGGACGTGTAGACCTGGTTTGGAGAATTACCCATCTTGCTCCGGGCATTGCACCATTGGGAATCCGCGCACGCTGGTCGTTTGCGTTCTAATATTACCGGATCCGTCAATTAACACACAAAATAAAAGTGTTTCAAAAGCGTTGAAGCTCAACAAAGGTTTATGAAGACAAACCATTATGATTATCCTAAATTATTTTCGCACTAATCCTGGATGTAAGGGATCATAATTCAGTCTTCAAAAGCTACGCTTTTTCTTCTTATTTTCGCAAAGTGAAATTACATACACACGATATCAAAAAGACCTACAAAGGTCGAAACGTAGTAAAAGGTGTTACGATCGAAGTAAACCAGGGAGAAATTGTCGGTTTATTAGGTCCGAACGGTGCCGGAAAAACAACTTCTTTCTACATGATGGTCGGCTTGGTTAAGCCGGATGAAGGCCATGTATTCCTGGACGATCTTGAAATCACGCATTATCCTATGTATAAGCGCTCCCAATTGGGAATCGGATATTTACCGCAGGAAGTCTCCGTATTTCGCAAATTAAGCGTTGAGGACAACATTATGTCTATTTTGGAGCTTTCCGACCTGACGAAGGCCGAACGGAAAGAAAAAATGGAGCAGCTTTTGGAAGAATTCAGTTTGACAAAGGTCCGGAAAAACTTGGGAAACAGGCTTTCGGGTGGTGAAAAAAGAAGAACCGAGATTGCACGTGCACTGGCTACCAACCCGAAGTTCGTTTTATTGGATGAGCCTTTTGCCGGTGTTGATCCGATCGCTGTGGAAGATATTCAAAGTATTGTTTCGGACTTACGTAAACGCAATATCGGGATCTTGATCACTGATCACAATGTACAGGAAACACTCTCTATTACAGACAGAGCTTATTTGTTATTCGAAGGAAGTATTTTGAAATCAGGTACTGCCGAAGAATTGGCTTCCGATGAACAGGTGCGTAAGGTATATCTTGGTCAAAATTTCGTTCTACGCACTAAAAACACTTAACCATAAAAAAAGCCTCCGTGGGAAGAGACTTTTGGTTTGTTTCGTTATTTAGATGCTAAATCAGCGTTTTCTGTGTTATCAACACTTCCGTAGGCATCACAATGTCCTCTGGAGGATCCGCAAGATGCTAAAACTACCGCTAAGAAAGCAGCCATCGCTGCGTAGGCAAAAAATTTCTTCATAGTTATTGCTTGTTTTTTAGTTTACTAGTTGTTGTCCGGTTACAAATCTATCATTTTTTAACGTTAGTTTGCATAAATATTATTCACATTCCAAATTTTTATCATGTGGATTAGTTGTGATTTAATTTAAAAACGCACTTTTTTTTAACGTTACACCAGATCAAAAAAGCCGAAAGCTACTGTTTATCTATGTTTCAAGTAGAATATAATTAAACAACTATTGTTCAGCTTTTTCTGTTTGATCCATTCCGTTATATGCGTCACAATTTGCTTTTGTTCTGCAAGATGCACCTGCTAAAAGCACAAACAATGCTAAAGCAAGAATTCCAAGGATTTTCTTCATGATCTTCAGTTTAATGGTTCATACTAATTGTAACTTCTATACAAACTTACTACTTTCAACGTTATATTACAGGATATTCTGGAAATTTGTGAAAGGAAATAATTGAAATTGAAGGCTTAAGGGAAATGATTGAAACTAAAAAGTATGTAAATTGAAAGAAAAACCGCGCTTACGCTTATTCGTATCAAAAGCTTTGCTTTCTCTTCTTCAGGAAAAATGGCTGCTGGGTCTTTTGATCAGCTTATCCATTTTCAGTTCCCGAATTCTCCATTCCCAAAAAAGTATTCATTTTCCGGATGCAAGTTTTAAAAAGATCAGCAAACGAACCACTTTTTCTTATTCGGATAGCCTATCTCTCCAAAATCAACTCCGGGATATTCAATTTCTGGCATACAAAAAAGGATACCTGACTTTCGGGATTGATTCTATAATTCCTGTTGACAGCTTGCGCAGTGAAGCTTACTTTACACTTGGTTTACGCTATAAAGAACTAAACCTTTCTATTCCCGACAACAGCAAACGCGCACTGAGAGAAATCGGGATCAGTCCGAGAAGCATTGAAACACTTCCTCCTACTCCATTGGAAATTTCCAAAAGCCTGGAACGGGTCCTCCACGAATTCGAAATAGCAGGATATCCCTTTACACGAATTTCCTTTGAAGACCTGCGTGTTGAGAAAGAAATCCTTTTCGCAGAACTGATTATCGTACCGAACTCACGGGTAAAATGGAACGAACTCATTGTTTCTGGGGAGAAAGTGAAACTATCCAAAAAATACCTGGAGAATTTCCTGCACATTGAAAAGGGTAATTGGTACAACCAGGAACAGGTAGACCTGATCAACACGCGTCTTACGCAACTGATCTTCGTAAAACAAACCAAACCGGCAGAAATTCTGTTCACCCCGGAAGGTGCCAATCTTTATTTATACATCGAAACAAAGCCGGTCTCATTATTCAACGGGACCATCGGGCTCCAACAGGATCCCATCAAGTTAAAGTACCAGCTTACAGGAGATTTACGGCTAAAGCTTCAGAATGCTTTCAAACATGGAGAATTGTTTGACCTGAATTGGCGCTCAATCCAACCCGGAAGCCCGCAATTGAAAATCCAGGCCGCTTATCCATTTCTATTCAATACACCCTTCGGATTGGACGGACAATTTTCTTTATTCAAACGGGACTCAACTTTCCTCGAATTAAAAACCAGTATTGGTATCACTTACTTTGTTTCTGGAGGAAAAACATTGACCGGATTTTACAAGAATCAACAATCCAACCTGCTTGGTGCCGCGAATACCGGATTAAGTTACGGAACTTCCAAGAGCAACCTCTACGGACTTTCATTCCGCAATCAAACAGTAGATTACCTGCCGAACCCGAGAAAAGGATTTATCTGGTACCTGGAAGGAACTATCGGAAAACGCACCCTGATAAAAGATTCCCTGACCAATCATTACCTCATCTACGGTGGGAGAGTACAAATCGAATACTATCAATCGCTTGGAAAAAGATTCGTACTGAAAACCGGCTTGATCAGTGAATCGTTTTACACCAACAATATTCAACAGAACGAGTTATTGCGTTTCGGCGGGAACCTTTCCCAACGCGGTTTCATGGAAGATGAATTGCTGAGCACTTTCCGCGCAACACTAACTATCGAACCACGGTTCATACTTGATCAAAATTCCTATTTGTTTGTCTTCTACGATCAAAGCTGGTATGAACGTAATGTGCAACTCTACCGGCACGATTCACCAAAAGGCTTCGGCGCAGGACTTTGTTTTGGTACCAACATCGGGATTTTCTCACTGACTTATGCGCTGGGGCAGCAATTCTCCAATCCGATCCTATTCCGGGATTCAAAAGTGCATTTTGGATATGTCGCTTATTTTTAATGAATAATTTAATTATCAGCACAGTATCTTTCTTGATAATTATTAATTGATAATTAAAATCAATTAAGCGATCAGTTTACTCAATCGTCAACGAAAGGAGGCATTATTTTGTTATCTTAAACTCTAATGAGCTACTTATGTAAATCGAACAGGGTTTGGAAATTCATTCTGATAATCAGCATTCACTTATTTTGTCTGAATGCTTATTCGCAGGATGTGCTGGTTACCGGAACGGTTTTGAATGAACAGAATCAACGGGTAGCCGGGGCAGAAATCAAATTGGGACCTGCGAATGTAAAAACCAATTCAACAGGTGTCTTCATCCTGCGAGCCAATGCATTTCCTGTTCAATTACATCTCAAACACCCCCTTTACAAAGATTACTTTGAAGTGGTCCGCGCACCGAAAACTAAAAGTGACACCATTAAGCTGGAAATCATTCTTGAAGGAAAAGAAACGGAACTGGAAGAAGTGACCATTAATTCTTCACGTGTCATTTGGGCCTATGAAAAGAAAAATACCCACATCATTGATTTTGCACTTTATGAGAAGGAAATGCTCCTCGTTTGTAAGGAGAACCACCGTTATTTTTTGAGAAGACTGGATTCGATCGGTAAGAAGATCGTAGATGTTCAAATCAAAAAAAATCCGGTCGGTTTATATGCGGATTGTACAGGCGGGACTCATTTGGTCTATACCGATAGTATTTTCGAACTAAAGTTCATTCGTAACTCAATCGGGATGCTTTCAGGAAATTCGTATGATCAAACCATGAAGCTCCTGGGTCCATGCATTATTTCCAGTAGAGACAATATCATTTTAAAACGGCTGGGGGCACACAACAAACTGATCGAATATGTAAAAGTTGATTGGAATACCAAAAAACCAAGTTTGCTCTACATCACCTGTGACCAGAAAACGATGCGGGAACTGGACGAGTTCGCGAGTGAAAATGAGATTGCAGTTCCGATGTCAAATCCCAGCTTCAAACGTGGTAAACAACCCAATACTATAACTGAGAGGCAACAATGGGATAACCAGCAGTTTTACAATCAAATCCTCAAAAAACCACTGTACGCCCCCATTTTCGAGATCCATGATTCCGTTATTGTATTTGACCATTTCAAAGACAGCGCATTCGTTTATTCGATGTCCGGGAAATTCGTCCGTTCCTATCAATTCAGTTACCATTACTTTGAAAATTGGAAAGCAGAATTGCTGCTCAATGAAGAAAAGACAAAACTTTATGCCAAATACGAAGTCGCCGGTTTGGTAACGCTACGTCAAATCAATCCATCAACCGGTAAAGTAGTAGATATGGATATCCTTGAAAAACATATTCATCCGATGAACATACAGATTCGGGGGAATTATGCCTATTATATGTATAAACATTACCTGGATGACAGTATTCATTACCTCTATAAGCAACCTCTTGAATAGGGAACAAAAACATATTCGAATGGTTCAATTAACTGCACTTTTTTTATTTTTATCCAAATTCCGTTAAACATATGATGAGTCTTTCAAAGCCACTGTTCTTTCTGCTATTCTGCGCATTGACGAATATTGTTTGGTGCCAGGACGATATCATTATAAAAGGGAAAGTGGTAAACGAAACAGGAGGTCCTGTTAAAAATGCTTCTGTTCAAATCGACATTCACAACGTACGCACCAATTCCAATGGGATTTTCATCCTTAAAAATGGAAACTTTCCCGCACAGATCACTGTGAAAGCCAACTTATACAATGCCTTCACCGATATTCTGCTTTTCCCCGAAAAATGGAAAGACACCATGATGGTTTATGTTGTCATGACAGGAAAAGAAACCCAATTGGAGGAAGTAACGGTTAACGCCGACAGTAAATTCTGGGTTTATCCGCGTAAGCAGGCAAATGTACTGGATTTCAAAGTACAACCGGATGGCAATATTATCTTATGTTGCAGTGATGAGCACAATTATTTCCTCCGTCATTTGAATGAGATGGGAGACAAAATGTATGAAACGTCCATCCGGAAACACCCCAAACAGATCAGGCGGGATTGCGGTGGAAAACTCCACCTTGTTTATAATGACAGTATTTATGAAACGTCGATTGTCGGACAATCGGTTGGAATATTTTCTCCGCTTCCCTATTACAAAGCAATCGGGCTGCTCGACAATTGTTCCTATTCGGATGATACATCGATCATTATCCGGACCTACATGAACCAGAAACAATACCTGGAATACCAGCTGATTACCAAAAAGACGCGTCATAGCAAAACGCTTTATGTGAGCCAGGACCGGCAAAAGAACAGACAGCTAAAAGACTATCAACGCGAAAACAAACAGACCGTACAGGAAATTCTGAAAGAGTCGAATGCAAATCACAGCGATAAACTTTCAAATGACAATTACGACCTGAAGAAAGCAAGAGAACGATGGACAACCCAACAATTCTATGACCTCATCATTTTAAAACCGGTTTATGCTCCTTTGTTTGAATTGAATGATTCACTGATCATTTTTGATCATCCGAATGATTCGGCGGTTGTATTTACAAAAGCAGGTGTTCGTGTCCGAAGTTTTCCCATTTCTTATCAATATTTCAGAGGATGGAAAAGTGAATTGATCCCGAATATCGAAAAGACCAGCATTTATGCCCGTTTTGAAAGAGACGGCATTACGAGTTTGAGAAAGATCAACCTGGTTACAGGTAAGGCGGAAGAAGTTGTTCAGATTAAAGACCACATTTACCCCGAGCATATCCAAATCCGAAAGGATTTCATTTACTACGTTTACAAGGATTATCTCGACTTAAGTATGCATTATATTTTCAAACAGCATCTGACAAACAGATAAAGATTTGATTTCGGTTTGAAAAGAAGGTATTTTTGCATATCTTCAAGTAAGAGATGAAACATAACACAGAATCCATCAGCAGTCCTGCTGAATTTACAGAACGATTTATTAATCAAACAAACAGTCCCGTTTTTCTTACCGGAAAAGCAGGAACCGGTAAAACCACACTTCTTCGAAAGATTGTAGAAACAACGCACAAAAATACAGTGATTGTAGCTCCTACCGGAATCGCAGCCTTAAATGCCGGCGGAGTAACGATCCATTCCTTTTTCCAGCTTCCGTTCAGTTCATTCATTCCGGAATTTGTTTCTGACGGACTCGTTTCCGGGAATACCAAATTTGAATCAAAAGAGACCCTAAAACGTCATTTTCACTTCAATAAGACACGCCAAAACCTCATCCGGAATGTGGAACTGCTGATCATCGACGAGGTTTCCATGCTTCGTGCAGACCTACTGGATGCAATTGACTGGACTTTACGGAATGTCCGTAAGAACAACAATCCCTTCGGTGGACTTCAAGTGCTTTTTATCGGTGATTTATTACAGCTTCCACCGGTCATCAAACCCGAAGAATGGAGTGTCCTGCAAAAATACTATCATGGAATTTTTTTCTTCAATGCCCGCGTTCTCCAGGAACAGGCCCCGGTTTACATTGAACTGGAAAAGATTTTCCGGCAGGATGATCAGCTGTTCATTAATTTATTAAACAACCTGAGAAACAACCAGGTCACCAGGGAAGATCAAACTTTATTGGAACAATATGTCAATCCATCATTCGACCCGACCAAAGAAGAAGGATACATTACTTTGACAACCCACAATTCAAAAGCTGACCAGATGAATGCTGCAGCATTGAATTCATTGAATGAGAAATCGATTACCTATTCTGCGGAGATCAAGAACGATTTTCCACCTCATTTATATCCACTGGAGAAAGAAACAGAATTGAAGGTCGGCGCCCAGATCATGTTCATTAAAAATGATATTTCTTTCGAGAAGAACTTTTACAACGGGAAGATGGGGGTGATCAAATCATTGACCAAAGACGAGATCGAAGTTTTCTTCCCCGATGAAAAACGGAGTATTACCGTTGAGAAATACGAATGGAATAACATCAAATACACACTGAATGAGCAAACAGGTGAAATCGAGGAAGAAATTCTTGGGACCTTTGTTCATTACCCGATCAAACTTGCCTGGGCAATTACCATTCACAAAAGCCAGGGTTTGACTTTTGACAAAGCTGTTCTCGATGTTTCGAATGTATTTGCTCCCGGTCAGGCGTATGTAGCTTTATCGCGATTGCGCAGTTTGGCAGGCTTGGTTCTATTGAAACCACTTTCCATGAACGGATTGGTTAATGACCACCAGGTGGTTTCCTATTCTTCCAACAAAGCACCGGAAGACCGGATGAAATTATACCTCGACCAGGAAACAGCACGTTTTGTTTATACGAGTTTGGTACAGGCCTTTGACTGGTACGATTACACTACCAAATGGGCAACGTTCGAATTAGGCTTTAAAAGCCAGGGACCGAAAACCGAAAAAGGAAAAGACAAATCATGGGTTGCCAATCAACTGCAAACTGTTCAGGCCACTTTTGAGGCAGCACGCAAATTCCAAAATCAACTAACCAATTTGTTCTCCAAAGAAAAACCGGATTGGGAATTCATCCACGAACGCGTACAAGCTGCGTACCAGTATTTCTACAAACCATTGGACTCACAGGTTTACTCGATCATGAAACGACGTTATGAAGTCGCTAAGATCAAAAAGACAAAGCAATACTACGAAGAACTCGAAGAGTTGGAACAGGAAGTGGTTGCTGTCGTCCATCGCTTGATGAAAAGCCGTTTGTTGATGGAAGCGGTTGTAAACCAAAAACCCTTTACAAAGGAAACGGTCAGATCTGCTGAGATCACGAATTACGTCATCGCAAAAAGCCACAGCATCCAGCAGGAATTGCGGGCAAACCGATCCATGATGGATGAAATGATGGAAGAAGAATTCACCGATGTGATCGAACTGGTGAAACCCAAGAAAGTCAAAGAAGAAAAAGTCATAAAGAAAAATACCTACGAAGTCACTTTCGAACTATTCGAAGCAGGAAAAACAATAGAAGAAATTGCGAATGAACGTCAGTTGGGGTTATCCACGATAGAAGGTCATTTTGCAAAATTGATTCAACAGGAAAAGATCGACATTACAGCCGTTTTAGATCCGAAGCGGATCAGTGAGATCGAATCGTACCTGGAAGATTCCGAAGGAAAAACGCTTGGAGCAATCAAAGATGAACTGGGTGATAAAGTAAGTTACGCCGAATTGAAGTGGGTTCAGGCTTCAAAGATGTTGTAACCCTCCCTGAACCAGTTCCAAAATTCCCAAAAACATGATATTATGTTTTCGTTATATAACGAATAGGTGTCTATGCTTTTTCAATTCGTGCACCCGCCACAAAAAATAGTTCACCCAGGCAGACGCTCCTCTACACTACCTCAGACATTTCCTTCAAAGAAGGTGTCTTCGTCTTCAAATGCATTCGCATTTTCTTCTGCGGGAATAAAAAATCACAGAACCAACGCCCTGTGATTTCACCAAACTACCAAATAACTACTCATCATTTCAACCAACTCAAAATGACTTTGTTTCCATTAGAATACAAACCTTTAAAAAAGTAACAAAAAAACCCTGACGTCCCGACAGCATCGTCGGGAGTCAGGGTTTAATACTATTAATGAAAGTGCTTCTTACAATGCGAAAGCAGCTTTTACTTTATCTACGAAATCCAGTTTCTCCCAAGTGAACAATTCCACTTCTTTCACTACCTGGGATCCGTCCGGAGCGCTGAATGTTTTCTTCACTACTTCGTTCTTACGTCCCATGTGTCCGTAAGCAGCAGTTTCGGAATACATCGGGTTTCTTAGTTTCAAACGTTGTTCGATTGCATAAGGGCGCATATCGAAAATCTCAGCACATTTCTTAGCGATATCACCGTCAGTCATATTCACCTTTGAAGTTCCGTAAGTATTGATGAACAAACCACAAGGCTTCGCAACACCGATCGCGTAAGAAACCTGTACCAATACCTCATCACACAAACCTGCCGCTACTAAGTTCTTAGCAATGTGGCGTGTTGCGTATGCTGCTGAACGATCTACTTTTGAAGGATCTTTCCCGGAGAAAGCACCACCACCGTGAGCACCTTTTCCACCGTAAGTATCAACGATAATCTTACGACCCGTCAAACCTGTATCTCCGTGAGGACCTCCGATAACGAACTTTCCTGTTGGGTTGATGTGGTAAGTAATCTGGTCGTTGAACAACGCTTGCAATTCCGGCTTCAATTTCGCTTTCACACGAGGAATAACAATGTTTACGATATCTTCGTTGATCTTTTTCAACATGTCTGCCTCCGTTCCGAAATCATCGTGTTGTGTAGAAACTACAATCGTATCGATACGCTGAGGAACATTGTCATCAGAATATTCGATCGTTACCTGAGATTTTGCATCCGGGCGCAAATACCCGATGATATGCGGCTCGTTATTACGGATTTTAGACAATTCCTGTAAGATATTGTGTGCCAAATCCAAAGCCAACGGCATGTAATTTTCAGTTTCTTTTGTTGCATAACCGAACATCATCCCCTGGTCACCTGCTCCCTGAGCTTCCGCTTTCGCTTCAAAGTCATCATTGGAAACCTTACGGTCAACTCCCTGGTTGATATCGGAAGACTGATCGTGGATTGCAGAAAGAATTCCGCAAGAGTTCGCTTCGAACATATACTCGGACTTCGTGTAACCGATCTTACGGATCACATCACGTGCAATCGATTGAACGTCCAAATACGTATTTGTTTTTACCTCTCCGGCCAAGACTACCTGACCTGTTGTTACTAGCGTTTCGCAAGCGACCTTCGACGTTGGGTCGAAAGCCATAAAGTTATCAATTAGCGCATCTGAAATTTGATCCGCTACTTTATCCGGGTGTCCTTCAGAAACAGATTCTGAGGTAAACAAGTATGACATAGTCCTTGAGTATAAAATTTATTGGTCGCGAAATTAGTGAAAAAAAAGAAAATGATTCGCGAATGTTGAAAAAACTGGCGTTAATAATCTATTAAATAAGTAGATTATTAAATTAACAGTACTTTACCCTTAGGAATCATGCCACCGGAACAACTGGTCATTCATTTTTTTGAAGCAACTAATACCTGAATTTTCTATGATGTAACAAAGCCCTTTTTTATCGTTAAAAATTACACTTTGAAGGTTTGCCTGTTATCTTTATCTGATGATTTTACACCACTAACTAAAAATCATTAAGCAATTTACCTTCAAAAAACCTATCTTCGATTGAAATGGAACAACTGCGAAAACATATTGAAGAAATAACCCCCATCAGTAACGAAGAGTTTGATTATATCAAAACATTCTTCACTCCAAAAAGGGTTCGCAAAAAACAATTCCTGATCCATGAAGGCGACGAAGTAAAACTGGACTATTTCGTTTTATCCGGATTGTATAAAGTGTTTTTCGCAGATCA
Source organism: uncultured Fluviicola sp. (assembly GCA_966212075.1). Taxonomy (GTDB): domain Bacteria; phylum Bacteroidota; class Bacteroidia; order Flavobacteriales_D; family Crocinitomicaceae; genus Fluviicola. Next base: position 167,444 of record CBIHOM010000002.1, on the reverse strand, counting down.
TGAGGGCAAAGAACACATCCTTCAATTTGCCAGGGAAAACTGGTGGATGTCGGATTACCAGGCATTGTTCCATCAGAAAAGTGCCAGCCTTTACATTGAATGCATCGAAGCAGGAGAGGTATTATTCTTTACACAACATGCCAGAGAAACGCTTTGTGCGGAAATGCACAAAATGGAACACTTCTTCCGGACCAAACTTACCAATGGATATGTCTCTCTTCAACAGCGGATCAAACTCCTGCTTTCAAGTTCACCCCAGGAACGTTACGAAGAATTTGCCCGATTATACCCGGATTTACTTCAAAAACTCCCAAAAAAAATGATTGCCGAATACCTGGGTGTCAGCCGCGAAACACTCAGCAGGCTATACTCTCGTTAGTTCAAAAGGTTTTAGTGGGTTCAATTTTGAACATTTGAACATTTGAACATTTGAACATTTGAACATTTTCACTCTTTAAACCAATCTGTGATTTCAATCACACTTTTTTTGTGACTTCACTCCTTCGTCCATCATGGTAGTCTGCCCTAGCTTTGCAGTATACAAAAACGCAGAGTCATGGATTTACAACTAACAAACAAAAAAGTATTCATCTCGGGATCTACAGCCGGAATCGGATACGCTATCGCCAAAGCATTTGCTAATGAAAACGCGATCGTTTACATCAACGGACGTAATGCCGACAAAGTAGCAAACGCAAAAAACAACATTATTCAGGAAACCGGAAACGAACAAGTATTCGGAATTACAGCAGACTTAACTACCGAAGCGGGTTTCGCAAAACTCTACCGGGAATTAACAGAAGTCGACATCCTGATCAATAATCTCGGAATTTTTGAACCGGTTGACTTCTTTGATTCAAAAGACGAAGACTGGACTAAGATGTTCGACATCAATGTCATGAGCGGAGTTCGCTTATCGCGTTTCTATATGCCTAAAATGCTGGCAAACAATTGGGGAAGGGTGGTGTTCATTTCCAGCGAATCGGGTCTTCAAATCCCAACTGAAATGATTCATTACGGAATGAGCAAAACTGCTCAGCTTTCATTAACCAACGGCTTGGCTCAACTCGCAAAAGGGACCGGAGTAACAGTAAATTCCGTTTTACCAGGTCCAACTTTCTCTGAAGGAGCAGAACGTTTCTTTGGAGATCTTGCAACACAAAGAAATATGACAATAGAAGAAGTGGAACATCAATTCTTCACGGAAACACGTCCGCTTAGTTTATTGCAACGTTTTATTTCACCGGATGAAGTTGCTGCAACGGTCGCTTTTGTATCAAGCCCCTTAGCCGCGGCGACAAATGGCGCTGCAATGCGCGTCGATGGTGGAATTCTAAAAGGATTGCACTAGTAAATGCCAGGCCGTACTCATTATGTGAATTCGCTCCCTGGAAGAGGAAACACTGCTTTCGATAGCTGATCCGCCATGGCGGATGAATATAAATTAAAAACAAACAGTCATGAAACGAGTAATAAACCTTTCTTTTTTTCAAACCGCTCTCATCCTTGTACTCGCATCAATAACATTCAGCGCAAACACGGTGACAGCTCAAAACAAGCAACACATGAACAAAAAAATCCTATTTGTGGTTACGAGCCACGATAAAAAAGGAAGTACAGGAGAACCAACGGGTTTCTATTTATCAGAAGTAAGCCACCCATGGGAAATCTTAACACAAGCGGGGTATGAAATTGACTTCGTAAGTCCGAAAGGAGGTAAAGCACCAATCGATGGCTTCAACCTGGGCGATCCGGTAAACAAAAAATTCTGGGAAAATACAGTTTACAGAAACAAAGTTGAAAACACGATGAAACCATCCGAAGTGAATCCGGACAATTATGCCGCAATCCATTATGCCGGAGGGCACGGAGCCATGTGGGACTTCGCTGACAATGAAGAATTGGCAACTATAGCAGCCAAAATCTACGAACAAAACGGAATCGTAAGTGCCGTATGTCACGGACCGGCGGGGTTAATAAATATCCGATTGTCAAACGGAAAATATTTGGTCGACGGGAAAAAGGTCAATGGGTTTACCAATGAAGAAGAGATCGCAGTAAAACTGGACCAGGTTGTACCTTTTCTCTTGGAAACCAAATTGATCGAACGCGGGGCCATTTTTGAAAAATCAGGTTTGTGGCAAGAACATGTAGTCAGTGATCAACGTGTAGTAACAGGTCAAAATCCGCAATCTGCCAAAGCAGTTGGTGAAGCGGTGCTGGAACAATTGAAAAACCAATAAGTCATCACTCAACAATATCAGAACCAATTCCGGAAACGGGGTTGGTTCTTTTTCGTTTAAATTACTTATTTTCTATCTGGATTTTCATAAGTTTGAATGGAATGTCCGGAACACATACCGTCATAGAAGCATATTTGCAGTCAATCAGGGAGATTTGTCCCGGGTTAACGGATGCGGAATTGAATGCGGTTGGAGACGTCGTAACTGTTTCGGAAGCAAAAAAGAAAGATTTCTTTGTCGAAGCAGGTGACATCCAAAAAACCATCGGCTTTATTTCCAGCGGATTGATCCGTACTTATTATGTTGACGAATTAGGAAACGAACGCAATGTCGGGTTCTTTTCCGAAGGAGAATACGCAACGCATTATCCTGCCTTTATCTCCAAACAACCCAGCATGTATTCCATTCAATGCCTGGAACCCACCACCTTTGTTCATTTAACATTGGAAGATCTGCAAAAGATCTATGAAGCTTATCCGAGCATAGAACGTTACGGACGGCTAATTGCCGAAGATGTCCTGATCAAGCAGCAAGCTCGTATTGAAAGTTTCGTTTTCCAAACCGCAGAAGAGCGTTACCTCGACTTTATTAAAAACCATTCCACGGTATTTAACCGCATTTCTATCTCGCACTTATGCAGTTATTTAGGTATCGAGCGGCAATCACTCACCCGCATCCGCCAAAAATTAGCTTATAAATAGTTAAGTCTTTGTTTTTGACACATATGTGTCAGGTACACCCTTCATTTTCACAGGATCTTTGTGATATCAAATTACAAATTGAATCACGATGAAAAATTTAGCTCAACTCAAAAAAACGAAACAAGCCGATTTGGCAAAAGGTTTCAGAACGCACTTCTTAGTATTTGCTTTAACAGTACCTGCTCTTTGGATCACCTGGTACTTCACTGACAGAACATACATCTGGCCAGTATGGAACACCGCTGCCTGGACAATCGGTTTACTTTTCCACGCACTCGGAGTGTTTGTCTTCAAAAAAGCCAAAGCCATCAATGCTTAATCATTTGCAACAATTTAAAATTCAATATCATGAAAAAAACAGGTTTAACGCTGCTATCAGCAGCAATCGCACTCTTCGCATTCTCATCATGTCAAAAAACAACTGAAAACATGACAACAAAAACAAACACCAACACGTACGTACTCGTACACGGTGCATGGCAAGCTCCATATGTTTGGGACGCCGTTCGCACAGACCTTGAAAACAGAGGGAACAAAGTGATTATCGTAGAATTACCGGGACACGGTTCTGACAATTCCCTTACTCACACGCTAACTCTGGATGTTTATGCCAACAAAGTAATTGATGTAATTACTCCAGTTGATGAAAAAGTAATCCTTGTAGGACACAGTATGGGTGGAATGGTAGTTAGCCAGGTAGCTGAGCGCATTCCGGATAAACTTAAAAAAGTGGTTTACATCGGGGCATTCCTTCCGAAAAACGGTCAGGCTTTAACTGATTTAGCATTTTCCGATCCGGATTCCAAATTAGGACCAAACCTGATCGAATCAGCTGATCACTTAACACTTGACGTGGCACAGGACCAATTGATCAATTTGTTCATCGCTGACGGTTCAGCAGCTACAAAACAAAGAGTGCTGGACAACTACCGAGCAGAACCTTCCATTCCGTTGACAAACCCTGCAAGCTTGTCTGCTGAAGGTTTCGGATCAGTAGAAAAAGTGTACATCAAAACATTGCAGGATGTGGTGATCAGCACCGGTTTACAGGATCGAATGATCAAGGACGCAGGAATCAAAACGGTATACGAGGTAAACACGAGCCACTCACCGTTCCTGTCTCAATCCAAAGTAGTTTCGACTTTATTGCTTAAAATCGGGTTGTAGTCATCCTGTTAAAACAAGCTAATTAAATAACCGGTCATACAGTTGATCGGTTATTTTTTTATTTCCAAAAACTGTATCTTCGATCTGGTATTATGATCTCAATAGCGCTTTTTGTCCTTTCGGTATTGTTCCTTGCACTCCTGGTGTATTGCAGGATGCTGTACCTCAAACTGAAAGAGACAAAGAACGCCAACAGTGAACTGATATCGAAAAATCACGAACTGAATGCACGCGTTCATTCCAGTGAATTGAGCTCCATCCGTTACAAACTGAACCCGCATTTGTTTAAGAACGCCTTGAATTCGATCCAATCACATGCATATCAAACCTATTACTCCATGGACAAACTTTCGGGAGTATTGGATTACATTTTATATGAAAGTGATCAGCCATTGGTGAGTCTGCAGGAAGAAATGGATTTCGCAGCCAACTTCATTGAGATCAACCGTCTGAAATTAAGCCCGCTGTTTGATTTACGGATTCGCAATACGATTAACCTGAACGACGAACGGATCAGGAATCTGAAAATCCTGCCGCTAATTACGGTCGATCTGATCGAAAATGCGTTTAAACATACAGACTTCCAAAAAAGCGAATCATTTATATCCATCCATTTGGAAGTTGTGAACAACGAGTTCGTTCTGGAAGTAAGCAATCGCATTTCCGAAAGTAAACCCCTGAAAAAAGAGCGCAGTGGTTTAGGGATTAAAAACCTGGAAGAGCGTTTACAGATCGCATACCCGAATGCGTATGAACTCACGCTGAAAAACGAGCAGCCGGTTTTCCATGCGCGTCTTAAACTGAAATTGAATGGATAATAAATCATTGCGGGTTGTTTTACTGGATGATGAATTACTGGCACTGGGTTATTTAAGGACCTTGTGTGAAAGCATTCCGGATATCGAAGTCGTAAAAGCATTCGATAACCCGGTTTTGTTCTTATCTGAAGTTGAAAGCCTAAACTTCGATTTTTGCATTTCTGATATAGTGATGCCCAACCTCAGCGGACTGGAAGTTGCCGAAAAACTGCATGCAAAACCGATCATTTTCACAACGGCACATAACGAATATGCAGCTGATGCTTTTGATATCGAAGCAATTGATTATCTGCGAAAACCCGTACAGCGGGAACGCCTGGAGCGCGCTATCGAAAAGGTAAAAATCCGTATTGAACAATCGAAACAACATACTACCTGGGCCGTCAATACCAACAAAGGCAAATTCACGATCCGCGTATCAAATATTGTCGGTTTCTCAACTGACACATACGACAGGAGAGATAAACTCATGCTGTTGGAAAATGGGGATGAACTGATAGTCAAAAACAAATCGTTCGACCAATTATTGCAGGAGTTAAATGGTATTTCTCTTATCCGCATCTCAAAATCCGAGTTGATTTCCAAGGAGTTTATCCAGGGCTACCAGGGTGATGTTGTCTTGAGTAAAATCCGGAATAAAGAAGGAAAATACCGCGAGTTCAGCCTGAGTGAAAACTATCGCAAGAGCTTTATTGAAGCTTTCAATTCGCAGTGATCAGTCGCAACTGATCACTGCGAGAACCTTCTCGGTACAATAAAAACGGGTTTCAGTACATTCCTAAAATAGGACGTAGTTAGATTACTATCTGCCGCTTTAATTTTGTTGAAAATTTAAAGCCATGCGTAATCTCAGAAATCTCCTGTTCTATATTATAACCATCGGTGGATTCGCCGCTTTAATTTTTGGAGTAATCTTATCGGGAAAACCCCTGGAAGCAGGAAAAGTAACCAAAGCTTTCAAACCGGAAGTAACCGCTTCTACCTGGCAGCAATTTACAGAAACATACTATCACAACTTAACACACCCTTTAGCAATTCTTTTACTCCAGATCATTACGATCATTATAGTTGCCCGGATCTTTGGCTTCTTCTGCAGAAAGATCGGCCAACCTTCCGTCATCGGAGAAATTATTGCCGGTATTTTTCTTGGTCCTTCTTTCATCGGAATGTATTTCCCGGATTTTGCACACTTTGTTTTCCCGGACAAATCCATGGACAACCTGAAGTTCTTAAGTCAAATCGGCTTGATCCTGTTCATGTTCGTCGTAGGAATGGAATTGGAACTGAAAACGTTGAAGAATAAAGCAAATGATGCCGTGGTAATCAGTCATGCGAGTATCATTTTCCCTTTCACCTTAGGAGTAGGACTCGCTTACCTGCTTTATTCGGAATTTGCGCCTAAAGATGTGAATTTCCTTTCCTTTGCCTTGTTCATTGGTATCTCCATGAGTATTACTGCGTTCCCGGTTCTCGCCCGGATTGTACAGGAACGCGGTTTAACCAAAACCAAATTGGGATCCATTGTCATTACCTGTGCAGCGGCAGATGACATTACTGCCTGGTGTATTTTGGCAGCTGTAATTGCTATTGTAAAGGCTGGTTCCGTTCTAAGTGCGATTTATATTATCCTCTTTGCAATTGCTTACGTTTTCCTGATGCTGAAGATCGTTCAACCCTTCTTAAAACGTTTGGGAGACAAACATTCCAATAAAGAAAGTTTAAGTAAACCGGTAGTGGCCATTTTCTTCATTACTTTGATGATTTCTGCTTTTGCTACGGAAGTAATCGGGATCCATGCGTTGTTCGGGGCATTCCTTGCTGGAGTAATTATGCCGGCAAACCTGAATTTTCGAAACATTTTTATCGAAAAAATAGAAGACGTTGCTGTATTATTGCTTCTTCCTCTATTCTTCGTTTTCACTGGGCTCAGAACACAAATAGGTTTATTAAATGACTGGCATTTGTGGATGATCGCTCTTTTGATTATAGCCGTTGCAACCATCGGAAAGTTTCTTGGTTCGGCATTGGCTGCAAGATTCGTAGGGCAATCCTGGCGAGACAGCCTGATCATCGGGACCCTTATGAACACCCGTGGTTTGATGGAATTGATCGTCTTGAATATCGGGTACGATCTGGGGGTGCTTTCCGATGAGATCTTTGCAATGCTCGTGATTATGGCATTAATAACAACGTTCATGACAGGTCCTTTCCTGGACCTGATCAATTGGTTAATACCAGAAAAGAAATCCGAAGAGGAAATTCAGGACAGCAAACAATTATCCACGAAGTATTCCATCCTGCTTTCATTCGGAAGCCCGGAAAGAGGGCGAACCTTATTGCGATTGGCAAACAGTTTCATACGGAAATCACCGGAAAACGCCAATGTAACGGCTCTGCATGTCTCTTTAAGTACGGACCTGAACCAGTTCAACGCTGAAGTATACGAACGCGAAAGCTTTGCACCCATTACAGAAGAATCGGAAAAGCTGAATATACCGGTCGTAACTATGTTCAAACCTACTGTGGATATCGACAAGGAAATCACGGATACATCCAACGCAGGAAACTTTGACCTCTTATTGATCGGGATCGGAAGCTCTGTTTTTGAAGGTTCACTTTTGGGACGAATTCTCGGTTTTACAACCAAATTGATTAATCCCGAACGTTTATACGAGACCATTACGGGCAAAGAACCCTTGTTTGAAAATACTGTTTTTGATGAACGAACCCGTCAATTGATCAAAAACGCCAAATTGCCAATTGGGATCGTCATTGATAAAGGGTTGGAAAAAGTGGAAAATGTATTCCTGCCGATCTTTTCAATTCACGACAGTTTCCTATTGGTTTACGCTCAAAAATTGATTCACCACAGTAACGCACGTGTCACGATCATTGATTCTTCCGGCATAGTAAAAACACATCCGGAATTAAAAGAATCGATCCGTATGATCGAACAAGTTGCTCCGAACCACATTTCACTGCAGACAGAACCTCGCTTGGATAAGGATTTTATGAGTCGACAAGACCTGATGTTGATCAGCCACGACAGCTGGAAAAAAGCAGTAGAAACTCAAAGCTTATGGCTAACAAATACCCCTTCAGTACTTATTTTAAAACCGTAATTTTTAATTTTTATTGAGGAGTATTTTTTTATTACTACTGATACCATAAAAAAATCCCACCTGTCTGACGGATGGGATTTTATTGTACAAACCGATGCTTATCTTCTGAATCCGTTTGTATATTCATTCAATTCTTCAATGCTTGACTCGAATTTGAATGCGTCATTTAATTGATAGTAATTCCCGATATCGTACGTATAACCATAAGCGTATTTCGCCAAATCCAATCGCGTATCTTCAAAACTGAACAACAACATCAATCGCTTCACCTGGTTGCTGGTCATACAATTGGTGCTGATTACTTGTTTCGACATGGTTAATTTGGAATCATCGAATCCTTTAGATTCAATAGACTGAACGACCTGGTTGAACTGACTTTCACTCATTGGATAACCGTTGCACCCAACATTACCGTTATAACCAGGCATCACGTAACCGGACTGAACAGTACCCACATTTCCTGAAGTAGTTGTAGTTGTTGTGGAATACGTCGTGGTTGTGCTTTGAGTTTGAGTACTCATTCCCGTTTCATTTACATTTACACTCATGTTAATGTTTGCTCCTCCGGTCGTCGGATCACTCACGTTGATTCCTACATTCATTTGATCTGTTGTCCCAGGATTCGTAGTTGTACTGGAAATAACAGTCGTTTGAGTTACAGTAGTTGGAAGAGGCGTATCGTGGTAAACGATTACATTCTGACCACCGATTGGTCGTGGAGCCTGCGCAATTGGAACTTCGCTCATCCATCTCAAAACAATTTCTCCTTTATTCGAACTTTTAATCGCATAGGTAGTTTCAGTTCCTGAATTGAAATTCAATGTCTTGTCGATATCCGGAGTTATTCCGTCTGCAAATTTCACTTTTACTTTGTAGTAAGGCTGGATAAGGTTTGTAACCCGTACGTTTGTTTCCGGGTTCGGATTTTGCTGGATCCCATTCAATATAATATAGAATTGCTGCCCTTGTTCAGAAAAGAAAACCAAATTCGTGTTTTGCTGAGCATGCGTCCATTGGGAAATGAATAGTAAGATAAAAAAAGTAAAAAAATGTTTCATTGTGGTAATATTTAAATTTCGAAAGTGCCTTTTCAAAAACGATGCCAAATCTCATTACCCTTAAGTCCAAAAAATAAAATTCATCGCTCCTTTTAGTGATAATCGGGTTTCATTAAAAAATGCGATTAATTTTGTTGCAGATATTCCAAAAGGATGAACGGGTTATTTCAACAATTTTCCAAAGAATTCCAGAACCTCATCGGTGAGTTTACATTGCCTTTGGAAAACCCTATCCTTACTTTTTCCCTACTCCTTTTAATCATCCTCTTTTCCCCGATTATTTTGAGAAGGGTAAAAATTCCGGCACTGATCGGTTTGATTATTTCAGGGGTAATTATTGGTCCGAACGGTTTTCAATTGATTTCAAAAGCCAATATGGATAGCGGATTCGTGAACATGTTTGCCAAGATTGGTTTGCTCTACATTATGTTTATGGCAGGTTTGGAACTGGACATGCAGGAATTCAGACGCTACCGGAACAAATCACTGGCTTTTGGGGCATTAACCTTTTTCATCCCCTTACTTTTGGGCTACCCAACTTGCCGTTATGCCCTTGGATTAAATGAAATTGCAAGTTTGCTAACCGCAAGTATGTTTGCAACACACACACTGGTTGCCTACCCGATCGTTTCCAAATTCGGGATTTCAAAAATGGAAGCCGTAGCTATTGCCATTGGCGGAACAATCCTGACAGATACCGCGGTATTGATCATCCTGGCAGTGATTTCTGGGTCGGATCACGGGATCATTAACACCAGTGTTTTGGTGCATTTGGGAATTACACTCTCCATTTTCAGTCTGATCATGTTTTGGGGAGTTCCCAAAATCTCACGCTGGTTTTTGAGTAAACTGGAATCCGAAAAATATTCCCAATTCATTTATGTTCTGTCGATTCTCTTTTTCGCGGCGTTTATGGCAGAAGTTGCAGGAATCGAAGGAATTATCGGTGCTTTCGTAGCAGGGTTGGTTATGAATCGTCTCATTCCCCACTCTTCTACCCTAATGAACCGGATCGAATTTATCGGAAACGCCTTGTTTATCCCGTTCTTCCTCATCTCAATCGGGATGGTAGTGAATGTGAAAGCATTAGCAAACGAACCGTGGGCATGGGCCGTAGCAGGAATTTTGAGTGCTTTTGCAATTTTCAGTAAGTTCCTGGCTGCTTTGATCACCCAATTGATATTCAAAATGAGCCGTCCGGAACGGCAAGTGATCTTTGGTTTAAGTACCGCACATGCCGCTGCGACTTTAGCGGTTATCAATGTTGGTTATAACATGAAAATCCTGGATATTGAGATCGTGAACGGGACCGTTATCCTGATCCTGATTACCAGTATGACCGCTTCTTTCGTGACTGAAAATGCCGGGAAAAAGCTACGCATTTCACAAACAAAAAACGAACCTTTGGAAGGCCCTTCCATGCGAAGTCAACACGTATTGGTTGCTGCCAATGAATTGAAAGGAAATGAAGCCATCCTCGATTTTTCAGTTCTGATCACGGACAGAACCGTCATGAACCCGATTTCCGTGGTGAGTGTTCTGGAAAATGATGAAGAAGCAGAAATGCGTATCCGTCGCTCCCGAAAACACATCGATGATTTTATCACACATTACAACAGTGGAGAGATCAACGTACACGCCATGGCAACGATCGATCATAACTTATCGAGCGGAATTGCACGTGTTTCAAAAGAATTGGTAGCCGACATCGTGTTGATCAATGATAATTCCAAATCCAACCTGTTTAAAAGATTAATAGGCGACGATCGCGATCACCTATTGAGTGTTTGTGAGAAAACAGTTTTCTTCTGTCGTTTCAATCATGCGTTTTCAAGCTATCGGAAAATCTCGCTTGTATGTCCGGTTTATGCAGAATTGGAACAAGATTCCAATCAATGGCTGGAACGCGTCATGCGCACTTCAAAAGAATTGAATGTCGATATCGATGTTTACAGCACCCGGGAAACGTTTGAAAAAGTTAAAGCATATCGAACTTACCGTAAATACAGCGCGGATCTGACTCATTTCCCGATCGAATCTCCGGAAGAAATGCTTGAAAAATTGGCCGGTTTCAACGAAAATCAATTGTTCATTTCTGTTTTTGCACGTTCAGGATCTGTTTCCGCCTTCACAGGAATGGAATCTTTGCCACAGCGCATGAAAAAAGAAAATAGCAAACTCGACCACATTTTCATTTATCCTTCTCAAAGTGCAGCGGATCTGTCCTACGCAGCTTATGATGACATGAGCGGAAGCCCGCTTGCAGCCGGTGTAGAAACTATTCAGCGTTTGTCCAAAGAAGTGGGTGGAATGTTTAAGAAGAATGAGGAGTAACAATTACTTAAAAGCTACTCCTCCGATCAAGAGAAAGATTAAAGGCAGGAAAATCAAAATATATTGAAAGATCAAATCAAGCCAACTCTCCTTCAAAGGTAATGTGTGACGTCTCCATGTTATAAACAGATGACGCCCTTTTATTTTCAAAATGTACTTATCAAAGAGTTTATACAAACTTAAGTCAGTTGTTAAACCCACTGTAACGACAAACCAATTCACATCATAAATACCCAAGTCGTTTTGGACAATTTCAAAAGCAATCCATGGAAAAAGTAAAGATCCAGACAGTAAGGACCAATAAACTATTCCCGATCTGAGAATAACTGCAATTGGAGTAACGAATAAGATAATAGGTATTAGTACAACGATTTCAAGAAGATGGTCCATTCTTTTAAATTAACCCAGTTTCATCAAACTTTAATCAAATCTACTAATTTCTTAGGCGCCACATTCGCATAGGAAGTCTTCACAATGTCTTTCAAAAAATCTTCTTCCACCTTTTCGAAATAAACCCGTGTCCAGCCCTGCAATCCCCATTTGTTCGGAACAGGGTGACACGCACTTTCATCCCATTTACAAAACACAGATTGTTGCAGCGCCGTTAGTTTTACAACGAAAAAACCTTCGTCTACGCTGACAGTCGCGAAAATTTTCTTTTTAACCCGGTACGACCGTTTCTCGAAATGTGGTTCTTCCGTTGCCTCGGGTAAAGACAAGGCATAAGCGGAAAGCGTGGAAAAATTTGTCATCTATAGCAACTTATTGACGAATATAGCGTTTCCAGTTTACAGAAGTACTTTTTAGTTGCTTTTAACATTAAAAACAAACCATGGCTATTATTCTCAACTTACTCGCTTTTATCGCTTGCATCATTTGGTTTCACAAATTGGTCCGGCAACCGGGAAATAAACTCATCCTTCCCGTGATCCTGGTTTACCTGGCCACTTCAATCGTTGGTTTTATGCTTTCCTTTGCTTTACAGCACGATTACCTGGACGGGCTGGTACACCTGATCATCAGTGGGGTTTCCATTCTTTTGTTTTGGCTCTGGACAACCATTGTCCTGATCGTAAAACATGCTAAAAAAGATCAGATCAAATTCTTACTGATTGATCTTGCACAAACCAGCGCACTTCTCATCGTTCCGCTGGCAATTGTTTTCCTTATAAGCAATGCATCTTTCAAAATAGGTGGATAAAAAAATCCTGGTCCTATTAAAGAAACCAGGATTCTGTTCACTTAAAAAGTTAACTTAATGACCGGTGTGTTCCATGCCGCCAGCTTTGCAACAAGCAGGTAATTTCTCATACGCCACCGGATCAGCCAATACCTCATCGGCATTGTAACCCAGGTTTGAAATCTGCTTTTTAATTTCTGTCAGCGTAATGACATCATTTTTGAATTTCACAGTCAATTTTCGTGAATTCACATCCAATTCTGCGAATTTTACTCCCTTTGTGTAATTCAAAGAACCCTCAATACGTTCCTTGCATTCATCGCATTCGGCACTGGTCATAATCACTACAGTTTCTGTTTTGGAAGCAGGTTTCTGACTAAATGCCAAATTGCTTACAAACAACAAGACCAACATTAGCAAACTATTTTTCATCTGTTCTATTTTAAACGTTATTTATCAGCGTGATTGATCACTACTTTTTTTCAACTTTCCTTTTAATTTCATATCTGAATCCGGCGTAAATCACCGTTCCCATAACAGGTGCCCAAACACGGGTTGCATCGAATGTCGGGTCGTACGGATTATTCGCACTGATAATCGGATCCTTTTGCTTAAAGTTAAACAAGTTCTCTCCTCCGACATAGACATCCCAACGCTTGAAATGGCGTGTAATTTGTGCCAACCCTACCGGCACGGTTTTGCTTTTTTCATTCGTTAAACGCGTTCCGTCAGCTAAAGTAACATCCGGTAAACGCATCGCACTATATACAGAAATCGTACCATCTACTTCCCATTTCTTATTTCTGCTCGCAAAAGCCACATTAAACAATCCGCGATGCTGAGGAATCATCACCTGCTGTCTCAAACTTCCCGCATAATCTGCTTTCACTTCCAGGAATTTGTAAGCCAAACGGAATGTAATTGTTCTCCAGGGCATAAAGCTTAATTCTGTTTGAAAAGTACTGCTCCTGGAAACATTTCTCTGAAAGCCAAAAAAGATCGAATCAGTTGATAACTCGCGATCAATAATCAATTGTTTTGTAAAACGTGCATGATAAAAATCGGCAGAAATACTTGCTGCACGATTCCACCATCTCATCGTTCGTATTACTGAGATTCCGGAATTCCATACTTCCTCCTGCTCATTGCTGCCGTTTACGATCCAGGATTTTGAAGTTGCCATTAAGGAAACATTATCCATTACAATAGTTGGCAATCTCCAGGACTTTCCGGTTGTCACTCGGATATCAGTGAATTCATCCAGTGTATACTTTGCATGGACGCGTGGTGAGAACTGGAATTTTTCTTTCTGATCACTGAAAGCAGTTTGGTAATCTGCACGCATCCCGGCTACCAAAACCAAACGTGTTCCGGTATAGGTGTATTCAAAAAATGCACCGGGAGTAATTACGTTCCGATTGAAATTCATGGAGTCGACATGTTGTTGCAAATCCTGGCCAACAGCCGAAACACCTACCTTATATTTATGAGCTGTTGTTCCGATAATTCCATCAAAAATGGCATTGATGTATCCGCGCAATTCTCTTCCTCCGAAATCTCTTAGCCCGTACAATCCATCCGACTGATGGTATTTGAACTGGTAAACAACCCCAAAGCTTTGATAAGGCTTGTTGGGAAATAAAAATCCCGTTTTTGCAAAGAATTCCGCATGCTGATTCGTTGTTTCGGCACGGTAACGGTTCGCAACTCCATACAATTGCCCTCCCAATCGCTGATCGTAATAGGCATTGACCCCAAAACGCGTTTCGAATTTTTTCCCGGTATATTCCCACCGATTCAAAAAAGAGCCTGATTTACTCAAAGGTGCATCACGGAAACCGTCTTTATTTCCATCCCATTCACTTTGCAGAGTAGAGACATGTGCAAAGGTCCCGGTGCTCCATTTATCGTTGATAATCTGTCCGCCGTGCACATTCAATTCAGCTCTTCCCAGACTGGATCCGTACCCATTTACAAAAAATCGTTGCATGGTGGTCGGTTTACGGAATTCCACATTGATTAATCCGGCCATGGATTCATAGCCATTAACCACCGAACCGGTCCCTTTCGTAATCTGAATAGATTCTACCCAAGTCCCGGGAACAGAATTCAATCCGAAACTGCTTTCCAAACCGGTCAGGAACGGAATATTCTCCATTTGCAATTGCGTGTACACTCCATCTAATCCCAATAGTTGGATTTTCTTCGCACCGGAAACCGCATCCGTGAAATTCACATCCACGGTCGCATTCGTTTCAAAAGATTCCGATAAATTACAACAGGCTGCTTTCTTCAATTCACCCTCTCCCAGGTTTTCCACCTGAAGCGGTTTCAGACGCGAAAAAGTCTTGGAATCTTGTTTGTATTCAACCACTACCTCATCGAGTTCATCTATTTCAAAAAGGATGATCTCCAGCCCGGAAAAGCGGTCATCTTTTGTTACTGTAACGGAATCACTTTCATAACCCGGAGCGGATACGACAAGAACATCCGGAAGGTCCTTGGGAAGGATCAGCTCAAATCGTCCCTTCTCATCACTATAGACTTGTGTCTGAGCTTTTCTTAGTATAACTTTTGCTTGTTTAAGCTGGGTTTTTCCACCATTTTTTATTCCAAATACAATCCCCTGAAGCTGGGCTTGACTGTAGGAAAGAAAAAACAGGAAAAAACTGAGTATGATATATTTCATTGTTTTTAACGTTTCATTCGACTTCACTTTTTGCTACAAAAGGAAGGAATCACAGACGCCAAATACACAAATGAGTTAATCGTTCAAGACCACTTGGAGTGGGTGGATCAGACCCTGAAAACAATTCTTCATCCTCATTTGTCCACACGGTTTCGAAATGAGAGAAGAAAGAAAGAATGGAAATCTCTTCCAAAACTTCCGTAAAGATCGGATGTACGTCCTGGAAGAAGAAAAAGGAGAATTGCCAATTGGAAACCTCATCCAGACAGCAGTTATCAGAAATTGTTTCATTGTCAGAAACAGTTACCTGGGCAGTTGAACAACAATCCGGTTGCTCAGCTTTCAAATGCTCTTCCGAACATTCATTGGACGGAACAAAAACAGATTTCAACACCCGGTTTTCATGCAAACAGGTATGCTGATAGAATGGAATTCCGATGGTTCCCATCAGTACTACCACAATCATTCCTATTTGAAGCATGCGTTTCATCGAAATCAAAAGTACAAAAAAAGAAGTTCGTATAAATTCATAAAAAACAATTAACTTGAAATGCCAACGGATTAAACTTCGTACTTTTGCTATCCTGATAATCAAAATGAAGACGACAAGAAACACAGCTGCCAGGAGTGCTATCCTGGAACTCATTAACGACTCCAATGTGGCATTGTCTCAACCGGCTATCCAACACAAATTGAATGGTTTGTGTGATCGCGTAACTATTTACCGCGTATTGGATCGCTTGTTAGATGACGGGCTAATTCACAAAATCGTCAATGTCAACGGAGTGGTAAATTATGCAGCGTGTTCTTCCTGTAACCACGATCATGAACACGATCACGAACACATTCATTTCAGCTGCAGAATTTGCAGTGAATTAACCTGTTTGGACCAGGTTATCCCATCCTTTGCACTTCCGGAAGGATTTCAGGCGGAAGAAACCTTCTTCACGATTTCCGGAATTTGTAAAAACTGTCAAGACTCGGAAAAATGAGTTTGAATCATGAAAAAGCAGAAAGAACTGCCTGGTTCAGTTTAATCGGTAATTTCCTGATGGCTGCAGTAAAGGGATTGGTCGGTTATTTCGGGAATTCCTATGCTTTGATTGCAGACGCGATCGAATCCACCGGTGATGTTTTTGCTTCTGCTTTGGTGATTGTAGGTTTTCGCTATGCCAAACGGCCACCGGATGAAAATCACCCATACGGGCATGGAAAAGTAGAACCTTTGATCACCTTTGTTGTCGTTGGATTTTTGGTCGCTTCGGCAACACTGATTATCATTGAAAGCATCCACAATATCCGGACTCCTCACAAAGCTCCTGCATCCTATACACTTTGGTTTATTGGTGGAGTGATCATTGTGAAAGAATTATTTTTCCGTTTTGTTTCCAAATCAGGCGAAGAAGTAGGAAGTACGTCTTTAAAAGCAGATGCCTGGCATCATCGTAGTGATGCAATCACTTCAGCTTGTGCTTTTGTAGGTATTGCTATTGCAGTTTATATGGGAGACTCCTGGGCTCAGGCAGACGATTGGGCGGCATTGATTGCCTCGTTCATCATCCTGTTCAATGCCTATAAAATATTTCGGCCGGCACTTGGAGAAATCATGGATGAACACCTCTATGATGAATTCATCTTAATCATCCGGGAAAAATCAAAAGGTGTAGCGGGAATTATCGACACGGAAAAATGTTTGGTCCGAAAATCCGGTATGCGTTATTGGGTAGATCTTCATATTCATGTGGACAGAAAACTGAGCGTAGATGAAGGCCACACAATCGCACACAACCTGAAAAAGCACCTAATGGACGAAATTCCTGAAATTGAAGACATTTTGGTACACGTAGAACCAGCCTGACAATTGAGAATTGAAAATATTCAAATTGGAAAGACTTGATACATCTTATCTGAGCGATCAAATCTTAGCTATTGACTACCATTCATAAAACTTCTCAATTTTCAATTCTACATTTTCAATTTGAAGTATCTTTGCACAAAATAAACATACAATCATCATGACATCAGTTCCAGTTACAGTATACGTAGAAATGACTCCCAATCCAAACACGATGAAATTCGTTGCAAACAAGTATTTGCTTATTAACGGGGAGTCAGTTGAATTTCATTCAGGTGCAGAAGCCAAAGGGTATTCTCCATTGGCAGAAGAACTATTCCGCTTTCCATTTGTAAAGACCGTTTTTATTACTGCAAATTTTGTTACTATCGCTAAAAATGACACCATTTCCTGGGATTTCATAACGATGGAATTACGTGAATTCGTAAAGAACTGGATCGTTGAAGGAAAAGATATTTTGATCCAAATGCCGGTTGCGAAAGCAAAAACTTCAGATGACGCAGATGCAAAACCGGTAAAGGAATATGCTCCGTCTGAATACGACGATGCTATTCGCGCGTTACTGGATGAATACGTTCGCCCGGCGGTAGAGGGAGACGGTGGCGCGATCGACTTTGTCGGATTTGAAGAAGGAACGGTTACAGTTGCGCTTCGCGGCGCATGTTCCGGTTGCCCATCGAGTACCGCAACGCTGAAAGGCGGAATCGAAAATTTATTGAAACAACATTTACCGGATGTAAAAGAAGTGGTTGCTGAATCATTGTAATAGTAAGGGCGGAAAATTTCCGCCCTTACATTTTTTTCAAGATCATTTATGGAATTTTTAATTGGTTGACATCCCTATAGAAATCAATTAAAAATCAGATCATGAAAACAATCACATTTATCGCAGCTTTATTCCTTAGCGGAATGACTTTCGCACAAAACACATTCGGGGACATCATCGGGACCTTTACTACACCGGATAAAAAAGAAGGAATCTTTGGTGCATACGCTGTAACATCAAGAGGAGATCAAGTCTTCAAAGCTGTAACAGACGAAGACGGACGATTTCGTATCTCCGCAGTTCCGGCAGGAGTTTATCAGGTTTATTTCATATATGACAGTGATACGACTTATGCTAAAAACCCAGTTGATGTTGCACCTGATGGATTCGGAAATACCGGGATTGTTGCGCAAGCTTCCTCTAAAGTACTGGATGTTGTAGACGTAACAGCTCCAATCCTCAGACTGACTACCGGCGTCGCACCGGAAATCAAATTGACCAAAAAAGACATTCAGCACATGCCTGTCAAATTCGACGCAAAGAAAATGGTCGCTTCCATGACTTCAGATGTGAAATTGACAGATGACGGGCAGCTGATCTTCCGCGGTGCAAGAAAAGGCGATGTAATCAACTATATCGACGGAGTTAAAATGAACGATGTACAAAACGTGCCCAGTGCAGCTTTGGGATATATCATGGTTTATTCCGGAGCGATCCCTGCAAAATACGGCGATACAACCGGCGGTGTTGTTGTAATGGAAACTTTAAGCTACTTCGATTTACTACGCGAATACAATAACAGACCATAAGAGAAAGCACTGCTTTCGATAATCCGTCAGCCTTAGCTGATCGATTAAAAAAAATAAGGGACGCGATGCATCGCGTCCCTACCCATTTTTTATTTCGGGAAAAACTCCGGGCTTGTTTCTTCCATCGGAGCCATGTATTTTTTCAAATTCTGTTCGTCCTGCTGGTTCAGGATCATCAGCATATTATCAGATTCTACAATGATGTAGTTCTCTAAGCCCTGGATCAAAGCCAGTTTGTTGTTTGGCAGGTTCACAATGCAATTTTCAGAATTGATCATGTGTACGTGATCACCGATTACTGCATTTCCATTGTAATCTTTTTCAAGATGGGTATACAAACTTCCCCAGGTCCCCAAATCCGACCAATCAAAATTTGACAAGACCACGTCCACATTTTTGGCGTTTTCCATCACAGCAAAATCGATCGAAATATCTTCACAAGCAGCAAAAGAAGCGTTTACATAAGCCTGCTCTTCGGGCGTATTGTATTTCTGAGATTCATCTGTAAACAAATGGAACAATTCCGGTTTGAATTTCTCCAGGGCATTCAGAATCGTTTTGGCACGCCAGATGAAAATTCCTGAATTCCAGTAGTAATTTCCGCTTCTAAGGAAAATCTCTGCCAATTCACGATTCGGTTTCTCTGTAAAATGCTTCACATCCTTCACTTGCCCGGGAAGAATATCCCCGTCTTCGATGAATTCAATATATCCATAACCGGTATCAGGCCGTGTCGGTTTAATCCCTAATGTCACCAAACGATCGTTTTTATTCGCTGTAGAGATCGCCGTATTCACAATTTCCGTGAATTTATCTTCCTTCATGATCAAATGGTCTGAAGGAGCTACAACCAACGTCGCGTTCGGATTCAAGGCATGAATTTTAGCAGCTGCGTACGTAATACACGGTGCCGTATTCTTTCTTTCCGGTTCTGTCAGGATTTGGCCATCACTCAACTCGGGAAGTTGTTCTTTCACCAAAGAAAAATAATTTGCGTTGGTTACGATGTAAATATTCTCGGCCGGTGCAATATGCAATAAACGCTCAAAAGTCATTCGCAACAGGGACTTCCCGATTCCGAGAACATCTAAAAATTGCTTCGGGCGCTGAACAGTCGACATAGGCCAAAACCGGCTTCCGATTCCGCCAGCCATGATCACGCAGTAATTATCTTTCATGTATGTTTTCTAAAAGTTGAACAGTAGCAAGCGAATGAATCAAGAACTGGCGCTTCGAAGGTACTTCGGTACACAAGAAACGGGTGCGTCTCAATTCCCCTTTTACAAAGGTTTTTCCCTGCAGAACAAAAGTAGCATTTTTTGGAATTTCTTCAAGTATAATCTCCCCGCCTTCCCGCTTGTCATATTGCCTCAAAACGCGGGATAGTTGTGTATCAGTACAGGAAGAAGCTTTCATATTGGTTAAACTGGTCATCAACGCAATTTCAATGTCTTTGGGAAGTAATCCCGTTTGAATAGCAGGCCATAACAACTTGCGGAATTCAGACTTCCATTCTTCCCCGTGAGGTTTGATCCGGAAACCAAACTGCAGGTAAACACGCAAATGTGCAAACTCATGCAGAGTTGTAATCAGGAAATTATAAGGATTCAGGTTTCCATTCACTGAAATACGATGGAATGTTTCTCCCTGTTGCGGAGCACGATAATCTCCCAGTTTCGTTGACCGTGGGTTGGTAATTGCAAAACGCACCGGATGGCTGAGCAGCAAATCAGCTACCATCTCTTCGAAACCACTTGGCAAATAAGGTTTCAATTGCTTGATGTATTTTTCCTTTTTTGTAGGCTTTGATTCCACGATTACAAATTTAAGGTGATTTCAAATGCAAAATCCGGAGTTGCAGAACAAGTTATGAATCAGCGGTGGTGAATATCCCACGGTTAAATACGAAAACACCTACAGCTTCCTGAATTCCAAATGCACAAAAATGCAACATAGAACAGGTACTGGTTTTCTGTACAAAAAAGACAAAGCATACATACTAGGAAGATACAGGGAGGATAGAGCGTAGATTAAGCGTAGATAGAGCGTCTTTTATACCAATTCTTAACACACCATTTTACGGGAGATTTCAGCAAAAAATGGTTAAACTGGAGTCGAAGCCCCATTTTCTGATCTCGAATCACAGCTTCATGACGCCAAAAACACTACGCACAATTGTAAAAGCACAGCACATCAGAACAAGTTATGAATCAGATGACATGAATATCCACTTCAATTCAAAATGATGAATGTAAATTCAAAACAGGTTTATTTTTGAATTTTGATCCCGATCGCTATCGGGATTGCATATTGAATTCATACAAAAACAACACTGTTCATTGGCGATTTTTCAATTTTCAATTCCGTAGATAGCGGATTTCTTTTAACTTTATACTCGAAATGGGGATTATACAAAATATCGGCAAGTATTTCATGATGATGTGGATCGTGTTTTCGAAGCCAGAAAAATGGAGAATATTCCGCAGACGCTTTTTTGAGGAAATGGAATTGATCGGAATCAAGTCGATTCCTATTGTTGCATTGATGTCTGCCTTTATGGGGGCTGTTATTGCGTTGCAGACAGCTTCAAATATGGACAACCCGCTTTTACCGACATATACGGTCGGTTACATTACCCGTTCTTCTACTATTTTGGAATTCTCCCCGACCATCATTTCGTTGATCCTGGCAGGAAAAGTAGGTTCGAATATTGCTTCAGAAGTTGGAACAATGCGTGTTACGGAACAAATTGACGCTTTGGAAATTATGGGGGTGAATTCTTTAAGTTACCTCGTACTTCCGAAAGTAACTTCAGCAATGATCTTCTTCCCGGTTCTCATCATTTTTTCCATCGGATTGAGCTTGATAGGTGGTTGGATGTCCTTAAAACTTTCAGGACTTTCATCCACAGAAACATATATTTACGGTATCCGGTTCTTTTACAGGGACAGTGATATAGTTTACGCACTAACCAAAACGGTTGTCTTTGCATTCCTGATTACGTCGATCGCATCGTTCAAAGGTTATTACACCAAAGGTGGCGCTTTGGATGTCGGTAAATCTTCAACAGAAGCGGTAGTAAGCGCCAGTGTTGCTATTTTGATCGCGAATTTCTTCTTAACTCAAATGTTCTTATTGTAATGATCGAAGTTCTCAACGTCAATAAGACTTTCGGTGACAACCAGGTACTGAATGATGTCAGCGCCAGTTTTGAAAAAGGAAAGGTCAACCTCATCATTGGTCAATCGGGTCAGGGAAAATCTGTACTTGCTAAATGTATCGTAGGACTTCACGAGGTAGATTCAGGTCAAATTTTATATGACGGCAGGGATTTTACAAAAATGGACCGCTTGCAACGAAAAGAAGTTCGGCAGGAAATTGGGATGTTGTTCCAGGGATCCGCACTTTTTGACTCCATGACTGTGGAACAGAACATCATGTTCCCGTTGACAATGTTCACTAAAATGAGCAGAAAAGAAATGCAGGATCGCGTGAATTTTTGTTTGGAGCGCGTTAACCTTGCCGGAAAGAATGGACTCTATCCAGCAGAATGTTCCGGAGGAATGCAAAAACGTATTGCCATTGCCCGTGCAATTTCCATGAATCCGAAATACTTGTTTTGTGATGAGCCGAATTCCGGGTTGGATCCGCAAACTTCTATCCTGATCGATAATTTGATCCGGGAAATCACCTACGAATATGAAATAACGACCATCGTCATTACCCACGATATGAACTCGGTAATTGAAATCGGGGATAGCATTGTTTTCATTAATAAAGGTCAGAATTGGTGGCAGGGAGACCGCAGATCAATTATTACTACTGATAATCAGGAAATCAATGACTTTGTGTTCGCTTCAGACTTTATGAAGGAAATCAAAGAAAAGATGAGAGCGGAATAATTATCAAGTATGAATGATTGAATTATCAAGCATAGAACATTCTTGATAATCGATAATTAAAATCCATTGATAATTTTTAATAGTAAATTTTCATGATCATTGGCTTCGGCTCTTTATCAATAATCGGGATCAACTCCTCGAAATAATTCTCCGATAACATGGCACAACCCAAACTGTTACAAATCGGATAGTACTGCTCTTCATCCGGAACACAACTGTACCGATGCAACACAATCGCCCTGGCAGCGGCCTTGTCATTTGATTTTTCCAAACCTGTTAATTTATACGACTTCCCGAAACTTCCCTGGTAGGAGCCTCCGATCTTATACAAACCCAGCGAAGTCATATATGAATTCGGAATATTGCTGAACTGCAATGAATCAGTACCCGCAATTTCCGATCCGGAACCATGCGCGCACAATCCTTTGGAAATAACCTGGTTCGTCTTCAAATCCACTACAAACAAGCGAAAATACTTCGATGGAATTTTCATATCAATCAGGATTGCCTTCCGGTTGGAATAAATCCCGCCTTTGTTCCTGATATAAGTTTTGACAGCTTCAATTTGCTTTGGAAGCACCTGTAAAAAACGGCTGGAATCATAATCCGATTCAAGAACCAATTCCTGGGAATCTTCTTTATTCAAACCGGGAATCTGCGCCTGGTTGTAGGTACATGCACAAACAATTAAGATAAAGGCAATAAGATAGTACAATCGGTTCATCTTCAGTTTTTTGGTCTAACGCTAAAAATCAAATTTTGGTACAAAATAGCTACTAATTGCGAATTTATTGTGAGGAATTGCTTTTATTTACTGGAAATAACTGTGACATGAAGAGAAGAACACTTGCAATCGTAGTTGGAATTATCCTTGGCGGATTATTTATCGCTCTGGGAGACACTATGTCAACTTATTTTTTCCCATTGGAGAATCCTATTCCAACAGATCGCGCATTAGTTGCAGATTTCTACGAAAACGAAGTTTCTTTCGGCACCAAATTCATCATTCTGCTCAATTGGATCGTTGCTGCTTTCGTTGCTGCAATCGTAAGTAGCTTTATTTCGGGAAGAAATTCTCAAATACCCATGCTTGCTTCAGTTGGAGTACTAAATTTCCTGACATTGATCCAGGTCCTCCTCATCCCTTATCCAAACTGGATGTTAATCTCTACTTTATTCATTTTTATTCCCGTGGGCTATATCGCTTATTTTTTAATTCGTAAAAAAGAAACCAATGAAGAATCGTGATGAACGAATGACGCAATACATTTCAAAATCAGCCGATTTCGCACAACCTATATTGTCTGAACTGAGAGAAATCGTTCATGATTTTTGCCCGGAAACGGAAGAAGGAATAAAATGGGGCATGCCGTTTTTCATGTATCGGGGAAAAATCCTGTGCAGTATGGCCTCATTCAAGAATCATTGTTCCTTCGGGTTCTGGCTTCATTCGGAAATGACTGATCCGCATGGGATCTTTAAACGTTCGGAAGAAGGTGGTATGGGAAGTTTGGGTAAAATTACTTCACCGGATGATTTACCAAAAAGCGAGCATCTGGGGGCTTACATCCTGGAAGCAATGAGACTGATAGAAAGTGGAACCATTCCCCGGGAACTCAACCGGAAAGTTAAAAAACCGGCGACTGAAATCCCCGCAGAGTTATTGGAATTATTGGAAACGGAACCCAAAGCAAAAGCGGTATTCGAAGCCTTCCCTCCTTCTCATCAAAAAGAGTATATCCAATGGATTGCAGAAGCAAAGCGGGAAGAAACCAAGCAACGCAGGTTACAACAAACCATTGAAAACCTGTTGGAAGGAAAGCCAAAAGACTGGAAATATATGCGTTAACCGATTTTCGCCCACCATTGACCGATTTTGACTGTTCATCTCCTGATTAGTCTTATACCTTTGCCTTATAAATCTTTCAGATTATGGAAACAGATGATATCCGCACGGAAATAGAACACGAAATATTAAAAGCACAAAAAAGCCATCGTCGCGGAAAAATTG
The DNA here is from genome assembly GCA_966212075.1 of uncultured Fluviicola sp. Classification (GTDB taxonomy): domain Bacteria; phylum Bacteroidota; class Bacteroidia; order Flavobacteriales_D; family Crocinitomicaceae; genus Fluviicola. The sequence goes on along the minus strand of CBIHOM010000002.1, from coordinate 142,789 downwards.
CAGGAGGATTGGGGATCGTTTTTTTTGGGGTAGTTTACCTTTTGAAACAACTCGGTTACCACATTCCGGATTATTTACTCAGTTGGCAAATGATTCTCATTGTCATCGGGATCGTTGTATTGATCAAACACAAATTCAGTAAGTTTCATGGGTACCTAATGATTATAGTCGGTAAGATCTTCCTTTGGGCAGAATGGTACCCGAACCTCATCAATGTGAAAATTATCATTCCGGTAGCTATTATTTTGGTCGGATTGGCAGTGGCTTTCTTATCGAACAAAAAATTCGGAAAACGCCGGAGAAGACAGCGCTTTTCACGTGAAAACTGGAAAGAAATTCACGAAGCGCAACATAGAGGACTAAGTTATTACAAATACAATGAAGACGATTTCATTGACAGCGTTAGTTTCTTCGGAGGAATCACAAAAACGGTCGTCAGCAAAACATTTAAAGGCGCAGATATTGTTTCTTTCTTCGGTGGAACGGATATTAATCTTTCGCAAGCCGATTTCCAGGGACGAATTGTCATTGATGTAACAAACATTTTCGGTGGGACCACTTTGACCATTCCAAACAATTGGGAAGTCATTTCGGAAGTTGCCAGCATTTTCGGAGCTTTTGAGGATAAACGTCCGCAATACCAAAGAGAAGCCGGAGAGGAAAGCAAGGTGATTATTCTAAGAGGGACCTGCATGTTCGGGGGAATTGAAGTAAACAGCTTCAACAAGTAAAAGTATGTTTTTAAAGACAAGTACAAAGGTGCAATTGCTTTTCATCGTTTGGACGGTGATTGCAAGCCTTGTGCTTTTCTGCATCCTCATTGTCAAGCATTTCCCTTTTGATATTGCCTGGAAGGATGCGCTTTTTTCAGGGCTCTTAATCTCGGTCATCTCCCAGATCATCTATTTCATTCAAACGTATTATCACGCAAAAAGACCAGTTAATTTTTCCAAATTTGGGTTGGTCCTCGTTTTAACCGCATTTTACCAACTCCTAATTAACAGTGCATTTAAACTGGTCTTGGGTGATGAACGCTGGAGAGAATACATTCTTCCTTTTGAAGGAGCGCGTGCATTCATTGTCTTTTTTATCCTGATCTCTGTGAGCTTATATTGGTGGATCAATAAAAACCAACAAATCCAATTACAGGTTCAGCAGCAATTAATAGAACAGGAACGTGCATTGACGAAAGCGGAACTGGACAATATTCACCAGCAATTGCAACCTCACTTCCTGTTCAACAGTTTGAACTCGATCGGAGCCCTGACAGAAATAAACCCGAAAGAAGCAAACCGGATGATTCTCCTCTTAAGTGACTTTTTAAGAGGAACTTTGCGAAAAGATATTCAGACACTGATCCCGATTGCAGAAGAAATAGAACAAGTAAAACGTTACCTGGAAATTGAAAAGATCCGTTTCGGACATCGCTTAAGAACAGCATTCGATATTGATGAAAGATGTATGAAAACACCGGTCCCTCCACTCTTACTGCAACCTGTAATTGAAAATGCGATCAAATTCGGTTTGTACGGCTCAACGGATGAAGTAACCATTTACGTAGGAGTGAAACAACAGGAAAACGGGTTGGTGATTGAAGTCAGAAATCCATTTGATTCTGATTTCACACAGTATAAAACAGGAAAAGGATTTGGATTGACCAGTATCAAACGCAGATTAATGCTGCTTTTTAATCAATACGATCTCTTAACTACCGAGAAGCAAGATAAACTATTCATTACTAAAATTTTGATTCCAAAATGATTAAGGCATTCATAGTAGATGACGAACCTTTGGCAAGAGAGGTCGTTAAAAAGCATTTAGAGAAGTATTCGGATATCGTACTGGTTGGAGAAGCTAATGACGGGTTTGAAGCATTGAAATTAATTCCTGAAGCAAAACCCGATTTACTGTTCCTGGATATTCAAATGCCGAAAATCAATGGTTTTGAATTACTGGAATTACTTTCCGAAAACCCATCCGTGATCTTCACCACTGCTTTTGACGAATTTGCTTTAAAAGCATTCGAGGTAAACGCATTGGATTACTTATTGAAACCGTTTTCAGAAGAACGCTTTGACACAGCAATCACAAAAAAGAGAAATTCGGAATTGCAAGGTGACCCGAAAAAAGAGATTCCGCTTCAAATTATTCACGAGCAGAACCGTATTGTTGTGAAAGACGGAACAGAGATCAAGATTATCCCGATCAACGAGGTCGACTATATCGAAGCATATGACGATTACGTAAAGATTTACCAGGGAAAAAAATACATCCTGAAAAAACAAACCATGAATCATTTTGAACAGGTTCTCCCGAAAGATCAGTTCATTCGCATTCATCGTTCGTACATATTAAATGTCAATCAATTGACCAAAATCGAATCTTACGAGAAAAACAGTTACGTAGCTATTTTAAAAAGTGGAACAAGCATTCCGATTTCCCGTTCTTCCTACAGTGATTTGAAATCGCGTTTGGGCTTGTAAAAGGTCGTTTTAATCCACTAACAATATCAAAAACTATTTGGATCCGGGGCAGAAATTCTGCTCCGTTTTTTTTCTTAAAAAAGGACCGAAATTCATTATTGATTAAAAAATAATCAAAATATTTTATTTCAAAAACACCAATAAAACTGGACTAAAATGAAAAAAGATTATTTTTTAATCAATTTTTATTCAAAAAAATTTGGTAGATCGAATTAAGTTTCTTATCTTTGTAAGGTAGCAAGTTCAGAGAAGAACTGATTACAAAAACAACCTTCATATTAACCATTATAAAATCGAATCGTGAAACGAATTATTATCCTTTCCGTTGGTACGGCGACTCCCAAAGTTATCAAAGCACTATCTGAAGCTTTTGAGATCAACCAGGAGTTATTATTCAAAATTCTTTACAATGCGCCTGCTGTCTTTTTGGACAATGCAGATGAAGCGCTGGCAGAAAAAGCATTCACCATTTTGACAGAACTCGGGCTGGAAGTTCTGATACAAAACACAGATGAATCTGCTCCACAGCCAACAGAATCACTTGATATTTCCGTACATATCAATGATCCGGTGAAACTAAACACCGTCAACAAACAGCTGTCAGAATTTCTGGGCTGCAGTGAAAATGAATCTCTGCAACTTTTGCTCAACGAACCAAGCGTGGTTTTGGGCGGAGTTTCTATGGCCACCGCAGAGAGCTTGCAAAAACGTATTGATGCTGAAGTAATTGCAAGTAACCCAAAAATGGATTTGTACACCATTGAATTCACCGCAGAATCAGAAAGTGACCGCCTCAAGTTGATTAACCTCATCACAAGCAAGGAAATCACCATTCCTAAAGGAGAAACAAAATGGGTTCGCAACTTAACCTACGACCAAATGAACCGGTTTCTCACGCGCTATCGTTCGCAACACGAGGTTAAGATCTACAATCAAAGTTATTGCAGGTTTCGTATTCTCCTGGAGAACTTTGATCTGACGAATACTTCCCAAACCAATTTCCTGGTAAACGAAATCGGGATGCCGCAGGAAGTACTCGCAGAAATCCACGCCAATCTGCCTGTTCTACTGGATGAATCTGTGAATTTCGGAATACTTCAGGAAAAATTAGCTTGTTACAGACAAGCCGGTCTAAGCTGTTCCGAAGAACAAATCCCATTCGGAAAGTACGTCCTCACAGTAAGTAATATTAGCGATCCAGGAAAAGCAAGGGAAATCCTGAGCAAATTTTACAAAGATGTCAACTTCGACAAACTCACAGATGTCTGGAAAGCCCCTCAGCCCCTCGGTGGAACTTTGAGCCGATTACTTGAAAAACAGTTGGAATACATTGGATGTGAAATTGAATACGAATACTAACCACTATGAACGAAAACCAACCGAACCTCCATCTCCAAATCGCTGAAAACGGAAAAGTACTCGCTTTACGAGGAGACCACAAAGAAGCATTGCGTCATTATAAAGAAGCTATGCGCATGTGTCAAACGTCCGAAAATTCAGAAGTCTTCCTGCAGCATTACAGTTTGTGTGCAATGGAATCACTGGAATTGATGGAGGCACACGAAGAAATCATCACTTTTTGCGATAAAAGCATTGATTTCCTGATACCCAAAAAGGCCGAACGAACAGACGAATGGTTCAGGAAAAACCTCGCATCTCTCTTTGAACGGAAAGGCATCCAGTGCATCTACCTGGATGAAAAAGAAGAGGCGATCGAAGCGTTGAAATCTGCGCTCACCGAGGCAAAAGAATTATCGATGCCTTTGAGCAAAGAATTACTCAACTGGCTTCAAAGAGGTTATGCAATTACCCACCAAAAAGTGCGTGATCTACAAAACAGGCATCATTACTTTACTGTTCGAAAGGAAAATGTCAACGAAAAAATAGCAGTTCAACTGCCGGACATGATCAATCCGTTTTAAACCAACGTTTTATACGAAATACAGGTAGCCTTATTTGTGCGCACAAATAATTATCCGCCTGAAACCCATCATTAAAAATGAACGGGACACACCGGTTACACCCTCATTTTTCGGATGCCGCCTGTATTTCGTATGGAACATTTAAAAACAATTAATTTTATGAGTGATTTAACCAATTTCAGTGAAGGAGCTTCCATTCTGCAGCAGGTTGATGTCAGCGACATCTTTACAAACCTTGCAATGGGAATTGCGGAAGCTCAACAGAAACTAGATGACAATTCGATAGCTCAGGCTATTAAATTGGCAGAAACCAACATCGACGGTGAATCCCTGTTGTCTTTAGGATTCGTTCCTGTCTTTTACGCATTCCAATATGCGGATATCAGCGCCAGTATCAGCTTGAGAATGGGTCTGAAAGAAGCTTTGGAATTCGGATTCGGAATTGATGTCCAATTGTCAAACCAAAAAGGATACTCTGCTTCTAACCGCGAGTTTTTAAGTTCAAACAGTTATTCCGAAACTTCGGAAGAATACAAATCTGTGAGACAACTAAACTTTCGTGCGAAGGAAAAAAAGGCGATCAAGATCAACAACAAATTTGTCAGCCAAAGCGAGTTCCTTGATTCGAAAAGCCGTCTGGAGGATTTCAAACACAAGATCAAGACTGAGGCCTCTGTTGACCAGGTCTATGAAGAAATCCAATCCAGAAAACTGACCGAAAATGAAAGCCGCGGAGTGGATGTCTGGATGGATGGAGGCTTTCTTCGAATTGAAGAAGCGTTGCATTTCAACAAATTAGGCGTTGGTGTCTTGAAAATAAAAGATTTTAACACCGCAACCTCAATTGATGTCGACGGAGGTACAGCAAACGGTTTTCCTTTAGCAACAAGTTTTTCAACTACATTTTTGGACAATGCTGTTACAGGATCCGGTGGAGCAACAGTTTATGCTATTACAAAATCAGGAAATCTGTATGCAAAATACGGTTCTACCTGGGTAGAAGTATCTAGCAAACTTTATTTCGGATATAACAGTGATAAGATTACTTACGGTAAAAATCTGAAGGATGGACCAAATGATTTGGCTGACCTGGAATACACTTACCCGAGCCCGATCGTAGCCAATGATAATCAAAACCACGATCAGCATCCGTTCATCCACAAAGTGCTTCGTTTGATTCAAAGCCACGATTCGGACGCATCGATTACCATCACTGGAATGACAGATCCGAAAGGTGGAAACAATCCGCAAAACAGGAGTTTGGCAAGAAGACGTGCTGAAAATCTGCGTAACCATATCTTTGGCTCTTCAGCTCCAATCAATGTAGCAATTGGTGCTGTAACGAATACAGCTGGTGCCAGTGATTTACTTCTTCGTCAAGCAACTATTGAATTGAATGCCGATTACATGATCTTTATTGATGGTAACACGACTAAAGATGCAAAACCGGAAAAAACAAACAGTGGACCAAACAAATTCATTTACGCGGATGATAAAGGTACAGCGCCTGCCAGTACTTTCATTACATTGGATGTTCAGTATGGTGACATTTCTCTTGCTTCTTCCAACGCTTCTTTCAGCACAATTTTGAGTGAAGCTCAGGCATCAATGTCCAATCATTCACACGAAGAAACTGCAGAAGAACTTCATTATTCATTGGACAACGAAGCAATTGTCAAATTGCATTTACTTTCCAATGCCGCAGAGGAGATTTCCATCGAGGAAAATTCGGAAAGTGGCAGTGAAGGAAGTGAAAACCAAAGTACTTACTTATGGGCTAAAACTAAGAAAGAAAGCGCTGCATCAAGTGAAAGTTCAAGTAACAGCACTCAAAGTAAGTCGTTCGCTTTCGGAGCAAATGTAGATTTCAGAATGTCCCGTCAGTTTGAAATGTCAATGGAAGGGAACTCGGCAATGTCAGCACGGTTAGTTTCACTTCCTGCGCCTGAGAACTTCCTGAACTATCTGAATACCAAATACGGAAGTCAGACTACGGAAGAATAGTATTCACCTATTAAATTCCTAGTACATGCCAGCAATTGAAACAATAACAAGCACGCTAACGAACTCCCCGCTTTCATCGATGATCGAAAACATGGGGCTTTCAATAGCAACAGCGCAAGCAGCTTTAGACGGCAACTCCATCGAAATGCTCAAGAAGATCGCTACCAGCACCGTGGAAATTGGCGGGAATCAAGTCAGCCTGTTAAATCTAGGTTTTGTTCCCAGTTTCTACGCTTTTACGGAAGCAAGCTTCGATGCAAAAATGGATTTTGCCATGTCAGAATCAACTGCTTTCGACGCGAATGGTGTGGTTTCAGTTGAAACAAAGGTAGTTTCGACTACCGTCAGTGCAGGTTACGCACGTAAATTCGATCAATCCGCTTCGGCTTCTTCGAGTATTGCGGCCCGCATGGTTTCACTGCCTCCACCCGAAAACCTAGTTACACTTCTGAAAAATTTAAGCGCAGAAGGAAACACAACAACGTAATCATTTAATCACAAAAAACAACAAAGTATGTTTGGAAACAACAAACCACGCATCGGTCAGGAATTACTTGACGTGCCTATGGGCGACATGATTCGCCAAATGGCTTTTGCAATCGCAGAAGCACAAATCGTTCTGGATCAGAACTCTATTGATGTAGCCGAAATGATGGGCGGTTTAACGACCGTTACGGATGAAGCAGGAAATGTCACTTTCCAAGACAGCCGTGTGTATTTCGGAACGGAAAGCATCACAAAAGGTGAAGCAATTGCTCGTCACAACTCCACAACAAACCTGCAGCAAAAAGCGGAGATTCGTGGAGTATTGGGAACCAGTTACAAACCAACGTTAGTCACTACTGTTCCAGCCGGATTTACTCCTGGAGCAGCAGTTGCAGCAGATACCTACATTGATTATCAAGGCTTTTACCATGTAGGTAATGCAACTGGAACAGCTTCTGTCCAGGTAGCATACGGAGACCTGGAGATTGCTTTGACAGCTCCAACAACAGATTCCGGTACAGCTGTAAGTCTTCCACGAAGAATTTCCATGTTGGAATGTGGTTTCACCCCAACGTTCTATCAATTCGTTGATACGATCATTGAAGTGAAGATTTCCATCCGTTACACGCAGGAAGGATCTACCAGCAGTGCTGTAAACAACAATGTGAGATCTAGTGCAGCGCGCATTGGTTTCGGGTTGGGAAGAATCAAATTCGGACGATCTGTTCAAACTACGCAGGTAAACGCCAGCTACGCTCAAAAGTACAGCTACTCCGCTGAAGGATCCAGTTTGCTTCGTACGAAATTGGTGCCGATTCCTGCTCCTGCAGTTCTGGAACAGCGAATCCAACGATTAATGGAGGAAGAGTTTAACAACAATCCACCACAACCGACAGCATAATTAACCCCGGGCAGCTGTCACAGTGGCAGCTGCTTTTATTAACCCTTAATCAATAAGCATATGATAAATGTTGGAAGAGAGCTGTTGAATGCTCCGTTTCCTGAATTAGTTCGCACGCTTGGTGTAGGGATTGCCGAGGCTCAATATGCACTCGATCGTGTTTCTATCAGGATCGCACAATTAATGGCGGGATTTAAACTGAATGATTCGGGAAACCTGGAACGTGATGAAACCTCACTGATCAAACTCAGAGAAGGAGATGACGGAGTGAGCTTACTTGCTCTCGGTTTCACCCCCACATTCTATCAGTTCGTGGAAACATACATTGAACTCAAGTTGGCTATTTCAATGAAGAAAGAAGAGGAAGTCAGTGCCGAATCTTCTGTGAAAGGTGCTGCCTGGTCACCATTTGGTGTGATTGCTGCATCTGTAAACGCAAGTTACTCTCAGAAATACCAATACGAAGCAAACGGAAGTTCCGAAATGCGTACCAAACTCGTTACGGTTCCTGCTCCTGCAATGTTTGAAAGCCGTTTGAAACAATTAATGGATGAAACAGAAATTGCACGGATTCAGCCTGAACTGGATGAACCTGAACCGGAAAACGTAGTTTAAACACTAACCTATTCTAAAACAAGATTATGACAAAAAGCTGGAAAAAACTCGTCAAAACCACTGACCTCGATTCAAACAACGAAAGCGAAAACTCTTTTAGTAATATCCAATTAACCCTGAACGAAATTGCAGCGCAAAACCAGGAACTGGATGACCTGTTGAAGGAACGACAATCTTTGGAAAATGAGATGGGCAATTTACTTCAATCGAATAATCCTGTAGAAGAAAATCCTCGGTTCTCCGGTACAATCGAATCGTTTAAGAGCAAACGTGAGAAAGAAAAAAACAGGGCCGCTCGGAAGAAAAAACTCGAAGAGCGGCTCTTAAAAAAGAGCAAAGAAATAGAGAAGTGGGAGAAAAATCTGGATCGATTGAAAGAAAAGCTCGCACTTCAAAGAAAATCTTTGCTTAAAAAAGGAACCGAACAAGATCCTTCAACCAGCCAGAAAGCACCGAAACCAAAAGAAAAAAGTTCCGTGAAACGATGGTTTGATACCAAACAAATCCGGAAAAAGAAAGATGTAATAGAAAGAAAGAAGAAAGTGCTGACCGAACCGATCGAGAAGGTAAAACAGATCCCGGACAAAATCAGGGAACTGAAACCAAAACTGGATCCGTTCGGACAGAAGGATCTTGTGAAGTTTCAAAAGAAACTGGATCAGGAGAAAAAAACTGAAGTCATTCCGACAAGGATTCGCAGGATAAAAGATGATTGGGATGAAAAGCATGAAATCAGGAAAGAAAAACTGAAAGAAAGGCTGAAAGAAAAAGTACCGGTAAAAAAACTTTCGGAAAAGCTGGAAGAAACCAAACGCTTTGGTCAATCTGTGAAATCTGATATCAAAAACTCAGTAGAATCCCTGGAATCAAAAATGCCGGAAATCAAAGAAATGACCGAAAAGCTTGAGAAAGAGCTGTCTTTGGATGATCGCCAAAACAAAATTTCCGAAAATGCCGCTGCAAAAAAAGCAGAGCAAAAAGAAAACGAACAGAAAGAGACAGAACGCAGGGAAAGACTGAAAGAACGATTTCTATCCCGAAAAAAGGCCGAACGAAAAGAAGAAGAACGGTCAAGTAGAAAAAAAGAACGCAAAAACGAAAAATACATTTAAAATGAGTTCAACAACAACAACCACCAATTCACTGGCCCTGCATGAAATAGTTCTCAGCTTAGCGGACAGTTTGAATGATGCGCAGGAAACCTTGCGCAGCGTGCCTCAGTATGATGAATATGGAAGGCCGAACACCTTATACCAACTTCCTTATTTGGATTTTAACCTGGAAGTGATCTCACAATTCGAAACTACGCAAACAGGCGGAAATACTGCCGGCGGAAATGCGATTCGTTTCGTACCGTTTCGAAGCACCGAAACCACCACCAAAAACCTGGGCACGATTACAAGCAATATTTCAGGACGATTTGTCGCTGTTATGCCGAACGAAGGATTGCCGCAAATTGCATTGAACGCCATTACCAAATTCAATGGAACAGATGGTGATTCTATCATTTATTCAATCGCAGTGCAAGCAACTCAGCCAAACAATGAATGGGTGATCGGGCAGCGAATAGAAATAAATTTCGATGAAGCTACTTCACTCGATCTCAACTCTAAAATTCCTGTTACTCCACCCGTTTTTGTCGGTGCAAAAGACGGTTTTACAAGAGCTGACGATGGAAGTTTTTATGTACAGGTCAAGCTTAAAACCACAGATTACGACGCAGGAAGGACCTTCGTCTTTAAAGCCAATAGTGGCACACAATTTATGTCAATCGCAATTAGTAAGCCATGATAGATTTTTTATCCATTAACTTTAAACTTCTGCTTTTCGGCCTTCCTACCGATGGAAGGGCAACAGAAATGCCACTTCTCATTCAATATTATCATTTCGAAAATCAGGCTTGGACCACTCTTTACGAACTTACAACGATTAAAGCAGGTGTAAATTTTCGTAGAATGGCTTCGGAAGTTGATTCTACCAATGAAATTGAAGCATATTTTTTTAATACAGTGAGAGCGGGATACACTCCACATATGCGCATTCTTCCCGGAGCAGGAGCCACAGTTCCTGAAGGTTTGGGGAAAGACCTGGTTATTTCAGGCAATTATTCTTTTGGCCTGAACGAAGTTCTGGAAGCTTACGAATTCGATTTCGGCAGTTTGTACCTTGGAACTGAAGAACAAATAACCGAAATTGCCGCAACATTCGCGGAATTTATTCCTATAACCACATTCTTCCCTCTGGTAATAAAACCCGAAAGTGTTCCTGTTCCTATCAATGAATTGTATACCAACATTGTTTCTGAAATCGTAACAGCAAGTGACACAGGCATTGATTCTCCGTATAAATTATCCAATATTTCATTAAAACTGAAAGCATTGATTCATGAAGATGGCGGATCAATGAGTGCTACCCTGTTGGATCTTGAGAATTCAGGAACCGTCAATGAAGGAGCAATCAGTGAGTTGCTTTTTGATATTACTCCTGTTGACCACAGGGAAACCACGAGCGCAATTATGCCGAATTGTGTCGGCTTCACTGAAACCGCAGTTCGAAGAATCCTCAAAAATGCAGGATTGCGCCTGAATCCGGTTTATCAGAAAAAAGATAACGTGGTGAATGGTGATTCATTCAAACAATCTCCGCTCAAAGGAACAGGTGTTCAGCCAAATCAATTAGTAACCGTAATTTTTAGTAAACATGAGTGATACAACTAATCCTATTCAATTATTCAGTGAACTGCTTAGCAGTCCGCTCGGGCAATTAATCTCATCTGTTGGCCAGGGAGTCGGTGACGCACAGGCTGCCCTTGACCAGGGAGCACTTCAACAAACATTAGACATCTATGATTTCAGTAAAGATGATGAGCGATCCAATGAGGAATTAGCCCTCATAAACCTGATTCGGGAAATGGGATACCAACCTACATTTTACACCATTCCTGAAACAGAGGTGGAAGCACAAATTTCATTATCTCTGGACCTGAAGGCAGAACAATCTGCTCCTACAATTGGCTATACACTTTCCAAGTATAAAGTCAACGCAACTCCGCTAAATGCCGGAAATATGAACCGTTATGGATTACAGGCAGATGCTATGGCAAAACTGAAATTCAAAATTGTACCGGTTCCACCACCACCTGGCAGCGAAGAATTGCGCCTGGTTCCGGATTTTAATGGTAAATTCTGGAATGAGACAACGAAGGAGTTAATTACAAATCTTGGATTCCTTTATGAGTTGCGAAATGACTCAACGAACGAAGTGATCGAAGACGAAGAATCAGTACTGAACTGTGCCATTTCAAACCAAAGTCCGGCACGCGGAACTGTTTCCAAAATTGGTAATCTGCTTGTTTTGCAAATCACTGTGATCTAACCTACAGGAAAAATCCGGGACAAAATTGATTGTCCCGGATTTTAAATCCCAACCAACCATTTATTCACACCCATCCCATGCTTAATCTAAAAAACAACCGCACCATTTTTGACCAGGTTGCGGAAATAAACAGTCAAAAAGAATATTGGTATGTCCGAACCGACGGAGGAGATCATTATACCGATTTTATTCAAAAAGGATACATTGGAATCCCCTGGAATTTTATTAACGCTTCCGATATTTGTGAAGAAAACCTGGATTATCTCCGAAAATCGGTCATTTCACACAGTTATAAATACAGGCATATTCCTTATGATAAATTGGGATCCGGAGAAAAATCGTCCGTTACCAAGACGCTCAACAAACTGTTTTCCTTTAAAAACCTGAAGAAAGGTGATGTCGTGCTGATCCCATCTGAAGAAGCCGACCGCTTCAGTATTGGTGAAATTGCCGATGACGAAATCTATACAGCAGCTGAAACCGATTTATCCACCTGCTCATTTCTCAAAAGACGGAAGGTAAACTGGCTGAAAATGTCGATCAGGCATCCTTACTACAATTCCCTGTTTTATTTGCTGAAACATTCACACACGATTGTTTCAATAAAAAAACATGCCGATTTCATTGATTCGATCATGGAAGAATTATACATCAAGGACGGCGATTGTTTTTTGTCTTTGCGGATCAACAAAGAATCGGAAATCAGCCTGAAAGATTTGAAAGATTTATTTGACAATTACCTGGGACTCATTTCGAAGGTAAACACCGATTTTAACTTCGGGGAACAAGTCGATACCACTACGGTCAAATTGAGCTTAAATTCTCCCGGATTTATCAATATCAAATTGCCGGTTGGAAAGTCGCTGATCGTAACCAGTTTGATTGTTTCCATGTTCCTGAACGGATGCTCTAATGAGGAAATCAGTGTGAAGATCAATCGCGAACACATTCCGACAGAATATATTCCCTATATGGATTCCATTCAACATATCCGGAAAAACCTGGAAGTGGAGAACGATACTATTTTTAACCGCTTAACAAATACGGATCATGGAAACAGCAAGTAGTTTTTTAGCATCCGGTGATAACGTGTTCAAATTTTTGTTGACCATGTGTATCGGGACTATTCTCTTCAATATCATTTATCCGACAGACAAGATCCGGCAAATCGAAATCCGGCAAAGCGAACTGAATTATAAACTGGACATCATGAACAACGAATCCAAAGTATTGTTTGATGAGATCAAATTGCTAAGCAATATCAAAAAAAGACTGACACTTGGTTCGGCGGATTTCCGGAAAAAACTCGAATCCTTTGACACGAAATACGATCTGCTTGTAAGAAAAGCCTATGAAATCAAACACATGCGGCGATTGATCAGTATTTCCAGGAATGAATGGGAATTCTATTCCGGTTTCCGGTTCTGGAGTTATTATCCATCGATGGTGATCGGGTTATTATCCCTGATTTTTTGGATCAAGTTTTATGTGAAGAGCCAGGAAAAGCAAGGTGATTAAAGCATCAAAAAAAGACTAAATTTGTTGATATCACGTTTAAAATTGTTAATAACTTCAGTTTTTTATTTTATTTTTTCTTGTTTTCATTTGGGATTAAATTACTTTTGCGCAATAACCAAGTATTCAAAACTAATTGTCACATCTTAGTAATAAATCATCAGCAAACCTTCTTGCTTCCTCTATGCTGATTGAGAATGGGTTGCACGCATCAAGTGTGCACTGCGCATATTACGCAGTATTACAACATATGACATGTTTATTAAATGAAAAATTAAAACTAAGCTTCGAATCAATTTTAAAAAACTCAAAAGGACCAGGTTCTCATGATTATGTAATAAATAATACCATTTCCTATTTAATAGGCAACATAAAAAGCACGGAATCTTTAATAAGGGAAGTTGAAAAAACAAATATTCAAAAACTAAGATCAAAAATAGGTGATTTAAAATTGCTTCGTATTGAATCAGATTATCAGAATTTAGAAATAGACTCTTTGATGAGTCAAAGATCATTAAAATTGAGTCAGGAAATTATTAAAAAATTAAACTCTTAACAAACATGAATAGTTCAAGAGATTATATTGTTCAACAATTGAGCGAATTGTATAAAACATTTAATGGAATAAAGATTCGATATGAGTATAGAGATTATCTGGCTACCCATTTAATAGAAATTCTCCCCCTAGATCTGTTTGAAAACAATCATGATTTCATCTTAAAAGAAATGCAAATTCAAGATGAATTTGAGAAACTTTATGGATCTACTGAAGAAATCCTATTTATTTCTTCTGATTCATTAAACATGATACGAGAAGAACAAAATAGTTGGGGGCACGGATCTATTGAAATTACTCAAGCAACTTCAATACTATTCAATCATTTATTTGGCTCTCCATTAGAGAACAAGATATCTGATGATAATACTTCATACGCATTAGCAGCATAATATGGAACAAAAATCAAGCTTTCAATTTGAAGGGTATAAAGTACTCAAATCACTTATTGAAATTAAAGACTCAGACCCTAAAGAGTTAAAAATTAAATTTGAACCAAAAGCATTGCTGAACAATAGAGATAATCTCTTTATATTAGGAATGAATGTATTTATTTTTGATGAGGAAAAAAATATTAATGTAGAAATTTTTCTTGAAGGCAAATTTTCTATTTTAGAAAGAACTGAAAATTTAAAATCGTTCTTATTAACGAATGCACCAGCAATTCTTTTCCCTTATATTCGTGCATATATTACAGCACTAACTGCACTCTCTGGAATTCCTCCAATTACTTTACCTACAATGAATTTATCCAGTTTAAAGGAAAAAATTGACAAAAACATGGAAGAAATTAATTGATCCAATTTATTATTGAAGGCTCTAAATTGAGCCTTTTTATTTTAGTATTTTGTGATTCTCTTTACAATATTCGTCGTGCTGAACCCCTCAACAAGCGCAACCGTTTTCACTTCGCCACCATTTGCGAGCATCGTTTCCCTGCCCACAATGTATTTTTTACTGGAAGGGTCCGCTTCATCCGCATCGTAATCCGCACCTTTTACCAACACATCCGGTTTCAGTAACCCGATCACGGAAACAGGCGTGTCTTCATCGAAGAATACGACTCCGTCAACAAATTCCAAAGCAGCCAGGATCAATGCGCGAGAAGATTCCGGGTTAATTGGCCGCTCCTCACCTTTTCCCTGTCGTTTAACGGAAGCATCGGTATTGATTGCAATGATCAGTTTCGAACCGAAATCAGCAGCTTTTGCCAGGTAGGTAACATGTCCTTCATGCAGAATATCAAAGCAGCCGTTGGTAAACACCACTTTTTCACCGGATTGTTTCCAATCGCGAATACGTTGTTCCATTTCTTCCAGCGAAGAAACTTTATGCTTGATCTGTTCGAACTTCCCCATCTTTTGAATAGTTTTTTGGTAAGAGAAAAAAGGACAATATACCAAGGACAATGATCAGCAGGGTTTGAGAAGCCCAGATAATCGTACCTAAAGCACAACCGATTCCCCAGGCCTGATCACCGTATTGATCTTTTAAATAATACTCAACAACTAATCCTACAACCAATGGGAAAACACCAATTCCGCCGTTGGTTAAGGTAATCCCTAATGATCCTGCTAAAAAAGCAAGCAACATTCCGGTTCGCGGAACATTGGAGGTTTCATCCAGTGCAAAAAAGCAAATGGCAAAATAAGCTACATACAATCCCCAAATGAATAGCGTATGCCCAATAAATCCGATAGGGCTCTTGGTCTTGAAAACCGATAAAACTCCATCAAACAATCCTTTGATGAAGCCAATCACTTTCAGGCGAATGCTTTTTATAAAGAATACTACACCAAAAGCTGCAAAGATTATTCCGACGATAATCCACTTAACCAATTGAAGCTTGGAAGCAGATTCCGGATCTTCAGAAAAATTCGCTTCGATCAAACCTTTAATCTTCCAAAAATCTCCTGACCCGACAACAGAAGCAAGCAATGCTACTGAAAACAGCATGATGAGGTCGAAAACACGTTCCGCCAAAATGGTCCCGAACGATTTGGAAAAAGGAATTCCATCCGATCGGTACAACATAGCAGCTCTTGAAGCTTCTCCTGCCCTTGGAATGGTTAAGTTTACAATATAACCG
This sequence comes from uncultured Fluviicola sp., assembly GCA_966212075.1. Lineage (GTDB taxonomy): Bacteria > Bacteroidota > Bacteroidia > Flavobacteriales_D > Crocinitomicaceae > Fluviicola. Next base: position 126,843 of record CBIHOM010000002.1, on the reverse strand, counting down.
ATCATGATCGCATGATAGCGGTTCCACAAAGAAGTTTGGTATCCCATTGGTTCCAACAGGTACTTCCAGCGATAAGCCCTTGAAAGCAAAGCAAAAAAGCTTAATAATAAAGAAAGGAAAATCCAGAAATAATTGGCTTCACGGAGCGCCTTGTAAAAAGCAACTTCTACTTCCGGTTCCATGGAAGTGAAAAAATACCAGATCAGGTAAACGCCTAAGGCCAGTGGAAGAACTGTTTTTAGAAGAATACCCGCTGTTTTTTTCATCAGACTATCAAATTAGTCAATTCGTTTGGAAAAACCAGGGAAGGCTTGAACAACCTTGCTTCTTCAGGCGTCATGTATCCGTAACCGATTACAATGATCATGTCACCAACAGCGACTTTTCTTGCTGCCGGTCCGTTTAAACAAATTGTTCCACTTCCTCTGTCACCTTTGATCACGTAAGTTTCCAAACGCTCACCGTTATTAATATTGACTACCTGAACGCGTTCTCCCTCAACCAGGTTAGAAGCATCCATCAACGCTTCATCTATGGTAATACTTCCGACGTAATTTAATTCAGCTTGAGTAACGCGTACGCGGTGAATTTTTGATTTGACTACTTGTATCAACATGTTTGTAAAAATCGAAGTGCAAAGATAAGAAAAAGCGAATGCTTTTGAAGACTAAATCACAACAAACGTTAGTGCGAAAGTGATTTTGGCCTATAATTACGAATTACGAATGCCCAATTCCCAATTAAATTCGTAATTAGTAATTGGGAATTCGTAATTAAATAAGAGTCATATTATCAATCAACCGCACCTCACCACAAAAACAAGCAATACACATCGTTGCCCCTGGAACCCAGCGAGCCGACAGATCGTGCAAACTATGCGGATCTACAATCGTTAAATACTCCAGTTGAAGTGTCCCTTGTTCAAAAAGCTCTTTTGCACGAACAACTGTTTCGGCAGGTGAATATTTTCCTGCATCAGCTTTTGCATGAATCAGGGTTTTATAAATAATTAACGCTTCATCTTTTTGGGTTTCCGACAAACGTTTATTGCGACTGCTCATTGCAAGTCCTTTTTCTGTTCTCGAAGTTTCGCAAGGAACAATCTGAATGGGAAGATTTAATTGGGTCACCATTTTTTGAATCACGGCAACCTGCTGAAAATCTTTCAATCCGAAGAATGCTTTTTGAGGTTCAACCAAATCAAACAAGCGGGAAACAACTTGCACCACTCCTTTGAAATGTCCCGGACGGAACTTTCCTTCCATTACTTCATCCAAACCTTCTAAATCTACCCGGGGAGATACCAGGTTTTCAGGATAAATTTCTCTTTCTGAAGGAAAAAAAGCGATATCACATCCGAATTTTTTCAACAATTCGGAATCGGCTTCAGGAGTCCGTGGATACTTTTCAAGGTCCGAGGAATTATTGAACTGGGTAGGATTTACAAAAACACTGACAACAACAATGTCACATTCAGCATTGGCGCGACTTACCAAGTCCATATGACCTTGATGCAGAGCACCCATAGTTGGCACAAAACCAATGCTTTTACCTTCTTTCCGGGCTGAATTTAGGGCTTGCTTTAGCCCTGCAACCGTGTTGATTATTTCCACATTTTTACCCTTTCGTTCAAAACAAGCAGGCAAAACTATATTAATATCTTGAAGATTCCGTCTTTTTTTCTTAATTTTGCACTTATAATATTCAAAAATTCCCCTATCGAATTCTATGGAAAAGAAAAGAATTCTCTTTGTTTCTCAAGAAATTTACCCGTTTCTTGCAAAAACAGAAATTTCTCACAACGCTCGTAAGCTTCCGCAAGGAACTCAGGAGAATGGTAAAGAGATCCGTGTTTTCACACCTCGCTTTGGCAGTATTAATGAAAGAAGACACCAACTTCATGAAGTAATCCGCCTTTCGGGAATGAATATCATAATTGACGACAACGATCATCCGTTGATTATTAAAGTTGCGTCAATTCCCGCTGCACGTTTGCAGGTTTACTTCATCGACAACGATGAGTTCTTCAAACGTAAAACAAATGTATCCGATGATAAAGGAGCTGATTTCACAGACAATGACGAAAGAAGTATGTTCTTCTGCCGTGGCGTCCTGGAAACAGTTAAAAAATTAGGCTGGAAACCGGATGTGATCCACTGTCACGGATGGATGACTTCTTTGATGTCTTTATATATTAAGAAAATCTACAATAAGGATCCGCATTTTGCTGATACAAAAGTAGTTTACAGTATCTACGACGATAAAGAAGGATTCGAATCATCCTGGGACGAACGTTTCCATGAGAAACTGAAATTCGACGGATTTGATGAAGAAGTCACAAATTTAGTTAAAACACCTACCCTGGATGCAATAACTAAAGCTGCCGTGACGTTCTGTGACGGAGTTGTTCAAGGCAGTGAAGTAATCCAACCGGAATTACAAAAAGTCTACGACGACGCAACGTGTTTAAAACTAAATTATTTACCGGAAGAACACTTAACCAAAGGATTATCAGAGTTCTTTGACAAAGTAATAGAAGAGGGTATTTTGATACAATGATGAATCTAAAAAAACTACATAATAACTGGCGGAAAGGTGTTTTACTTTCCGCTTGTTTTGTCTTAACACTTTCCGTTTTACCAGGCTGTAAAAAAACATCTTCCAAATTCGGAACGGAAGCACTGAACGTTGATGACCTATTGGCTGCCGGTGGAGTTGATACGTTCGATTTAAAAACCTATTCGATTTTGGAAGACACCCTGTCAACAGGTAATCAGATCTTTGGTACGGTAGGAGCACTTCACGATCCCAAATTTGGAATTGTAAATGCTTCATTATATACCCAAATGACCATTAGCGGATCCATCCAAATCCCTTCTGCTGCCACTGTAGACTCCGTAGTGCTAAGTTTGAACTATGGTGGTTACTATGGTAAATTAGACCCGCAGACATTTGAAGTTTACGAACTTGCCGAAACAGTAAGCAAAGATGGTACTTACAAAAGAAATTCAACCAAAACAACCACTGGAGCAAACCTGGTTGATGCCGGTTCAGCTACTCAAACACCAAACACCACTAATAGAGTAGTGATTTCTGATGGTGAAGGAGGTAATGATACATTAAATCCACAGCTACGCCTGAAATTGGATAATGCTTTTGGCCAGCAATTCCTGGATGACATGGTTGCTTCGGGAGGAACGGGTACTTTTGCCAACAGCGATGCCTTCCTCAGTTCCGGTTATTTCAAAGGATTCAAAATCAATGTTGCCAATGCAACACCTGCAAGTGGAAAAGGAGCTGTTTTGTATTTCAATTTAGGGAATTCACAAACCAAAATGACTATTTATTACAAGCTGGTGAGCGATCCTGTAACTCCGCGTGAAGTTGCTTTGATCATCAACTCTTCCTGTGGTGATTTCAATCATGCAGATGTGGACCATACAGGGTATCATATTGCAGATGTACTTTCAAATCCTTTGAACGGACAAACTCAATTTTATACCCAATCTTTTGACAGCAGAGCGGTAATCGAATTTCCTACTGTAAATAACTTGAGCAGCAAATCGGTAATCAACAACGCCTTGTTGTACCTTCCGATTGCTTATCAAACCGGAAATTACTATTATCCCAGTGTTACACTGGAACTTGGTTATAAAACAGATTCCGGGAAAATCGTTTCCTTCCGGACAGCTTCTTATGACAACAATCAGAAAGCGTTTGTTTTGGATCTGAGAGATTACATCCAGGATATTGTTTCAGGAAAGGCAGAAAACAAGGGCTTGTACCTGATGCAGGCATCCAATTATTTTAGTTGTACGGCTGAACGCATTGTTTTCAATGGGCCGGCAACTCCGTACAAAACAAAACCTAAATTAGTTATTAAATACACTGAATTCAAATAAACATGTGTGGAATTGTAGCATATATCGGGAAGAAAGAAGCTTATCCAATTTTAATTAAAGGATTAAAGCGTTTAGAATATCGTGGGTATGATAGTGCAGGAATTGCATTATTGGATTCAGGAAAAGTGAATTTGTATAAACGCCAGGGAAAGGTATCGAACCTGGAAGAGTTTGCAGCCGGGAAAAACCTTGCAGGACATGCCGGAATCGGGCATACACGCTGGGCTACTCACGGAGCACCGAATGACATTAATGCCCACCCGCACTATTCAAATGATGAAAAAATTGCACTGATCCACAATGGGATTATTGAAAATTATAACAGCTTAAAAGAAGAGTTGATCGTTCGGGGATATCATTTCAGAAGTCAAACAGATACGGAAGTATTGGTGCATTTGATCGACGATATCCAAAAAAAGGAAAATGTGGATTTGGCGGAAGCCGTTCGCATGGCCTTGCAAAACGTGATCGGTGCTTACGCGATTGTCGTTATTTCGGCAGACAATCCAAACCAGTTAATTGCAGCGCGCAAGAGTTCTCCGTTGGTTGTTGGGATCGGAAAAGAAGGTGATTTCTACCTGGCTTCAGATGCCACACCAATCATTGAATACACCAACCAGGTGGTTTACCTCGAGGATGAAGAAATTGCAGTCGTTGACCTGGTAACAGGATTAAATATTACAAATCTTCGAAACCAGCCGAAAACCCCTTATGTTCAGGAGTTGGAAATGCAATTGGAAACACTTGAAAAAGGTGGTTACGAGCATTTCATGTTGAAAGAGATCCACGAACAACCGCGTTCCATTAAAGACTGTTTCCGCGGACGCTTAAATGCATCCGAGGGATGGGTTTCTTTAGGAGGTGTAAAAGATTACGAGCAAAAAATGATCAATGCACAACGCATTGTCATGGTTGCCTGCGGAACTTCCTGGCATGCTTGTTTGGTTGGAGAATACTTATTCGAAGACCTGGCAAGAATCAACGTAGAAGTAGAGTACGCATCCGAATTCCGGTACCGCAATCCGATCATCAATGAAAATGATATCGTGATCGCCGTGTCTCAATCAGGTGAAACTGCTGATACACTTGCAGCTCTTGAACTGGCGAAGTCGAAAGGTGCAACGATCCTTGGAATCTGTAACGTGGTTGGATCTTCCATTTCACGTATTACGGATGCCGGTTCTTATACACACGCAGGTCCGGAAATCGGGGTAGCTTCCACCAAAGCATTTACCGCACAGGTAACCGTTTTGACTTTGATGGCACTCTCTTTGGCGCATAAAAAAGGAACTTTGAGTGAGTCAAAATTCAGAACCATGCTTTCGGAATTGGAAATCATTCCTGAAAAAGTAAAACGCGTATTGGAACGCAATGCAGAGATCGAGGAAATTTCCAAGATCTACAAAGACGCAAACAATGCACTTTATTTGGGAAGAGGAAGCTCATTCCCGGTTGCATTGGAAGGAGCGTTGAAATTGAAAGAAATCTCTTACATCCACGCTGAAGGATATCCTGCAGCAGAAATGAAACATGGACCGATCGCATTGATCGATGAAGAAATGCCGGTTTTTGTAATTGCTACGAAAGGAACTTCTTACGAAAAGGTGGTAAGTAATATCCAGGAAGTGAAAGCACGTAAAGGAAAGATCATTGCGATCGTAACAGAAGGTGATACCGATGTGAAAGAAATGGCAGACCACGTGATCGAAATTCCGGATACCGATGAGCACCTGGTTCCGATTTTAGCAACGATCCCATTCCAGTTATTGAGTTACCACATTGCAGTTATGAGAAATTGTAACGTGGATCAACCAAGAAACTTAGCGAAATCGGTGACAGTAGAGTAATACCTAATTTCAGTATAAAACAATAGGGGCGTTCCACATGTGTTGGACGCCCCTATTATTTTGTTATATGGAGGTTATTGGTAGAACTTATTTATTAATCGCGAGCTTTGATATTCCCTTTTAGCATAATTTCTTCGGAGTAAAGTGTAATCTTCAAATTGTGAATCGACTCTTTATCACTTAAAACAACTGTAGAAGAAATCAAGCCCGGACCACTAACGAACAAAGAAATCGGTTTTTTGTTCCAATCCAATGGAACTTTAAATTTCCCATCTTTTTCAGGAATTGTCTTCAAAATCTCGTTTCCGGATTCGTCCATCAATTGGATATTTACCAATCCATAGCCTTTTCCGTCCACTAAAATAGTCCCGGTTGCAAACTTCTCATCCGAATGATCGTAATATTCAATTGCACTTACCAAACCATCCAACGGTTCCTGGTAAATGATCTGTGTTGTATCTATCGGCGTCACTTGTGCTTCTACATGAATGGCCGAAAAAGTAGTCAGGGCCAAACCCAACGCGACTGCCTTCAAATCAAACGAAAACGCTTGATGAGGTCTTGGCAACACATAAGAACGCTCCATCTGATCCGGCCGGAACCTTCCACAAACAGATTCATGCTTCTTTTCTTCCAGGTAGGTTACAATGGAAAAGTCCGACATGGAACTGAAATCCACAACCGTTTTGCTGCACGCTTCACAAAAACGGCCTTTAGCTTCCGGTTTCATTTGGTTCCAGTCTTCGTGACATGGCTCCTCGATGGTATATTTAATTGTCTTTGTTTTCATAGTCATCAGTTTATCTGTCGGAAACCACTTTCCCCATCTTCACTCTTCGTTCGTATAGTGTAACCGTCAAATTCGACAACGATTGATGGTTCGAAAAATAAACGGTTTGTTGCTCATATCCGGGAGCACTCACACGGATCGAAGCCGGATTCTTTGCCCAATCCAGTGGAATTTTAAAGGTACCGTTCTTCGAAACTTTTACAGAAGACAATTCAACCGAATTTCCATTCATCAAAGCAATTTTCACGTCTTCCGCATGCGCGCCGTTTAACTTGATTTTCCCGCTTACAAACTTTTCATTGCTATGATCATAAAAGATTGCAACGGCTCCCTGTACCATCACTAGTTCCGGTTTAGTGATCGAATCATGCATCGCTACAGGTGTTTCAGTCTGTGCCTGGTATGGAATTGCAGAAAATGTGCTCAAAGCCAAGCCCAAAGCAACTGCTTTTAAATCGAAATGAAATGTCGAATGAGTTGGCTTCGTCCACAAATAGGTCTTTGCCAATTGATCTTCTGCAAAGCGACCACAAACCGACTGATGCTTATTGTTCTCGAGGTAATTCACGATGGAAAAATCAGACATCGTACTGAAATCCACAACCGTTTTACTGCATGAACTGCAAAAACGACCTTGCGCTTCCGGTTTCATTTGGTCCCAGTCAGCATGACAAGGTTCCTCGATTCGATAGTTTATTTTCTTCGGTTTCATGGCTCACTTTATTGGAAGTACAAGCCTTTTCAAAAAAGGTTCAAAAGTTCTTTATTTTTCGATGCTGACATTTCCCATTTCGATCTTTTGCAAAATTTGATCTTCTCCTGGTCCATCAACCGCTTTCACATCACCCTGGATCACTTCTCCGCGAATCAGTTCGATTTGATCATGCAAGACAATCTCCAGAGCATTTAACGCAGGAATTTTCGAAAGGGCTTGTTCCCAGGTTTCATACCCATCACCAGAAACTGAAATCAATACGGGATCCAGTTTCCAGTTCAAATCCATGGAGAATTGTCCTTTCGCATCAGGATGAACCGATTTCAATACTTCTCCTTTTGAGTTTTTCAACTGAATAGTTACTTGCTTAAAATCGTTCCTGGAAATATGCACAACTCCACTAATCGTTTTATCATTTCCATGATCGTAATAATCCAATGCTACTTTTCCCATAAAAAAAGCAGGTGCAATTCGTTGCGTCGTATCCATTTTAACAGGCTCCTTTGGTTCCGTTTGCCCGAAACTATGCACTGCGCAAAATGTAGTCAGGGCCAAACCCAAAACGACTGCACGCAGATCAAAAGCCGGAACAAAAACCGGTTGATTCAACGTGTAAACACGCTCCAATTGCGGTTTCGTAAATCGTCCGCACACTTTCTCGTGTTGGTGATTTTCCAGGTAATTGACAATGGAAAAATCCGACATGACGGTAAAATCAACCACTGTTTTCTGACAGGAACTGCAAAAACGCCCGCTTGATTCGGGAGTCATTTCATTCCAGCTTTCATCACATGGATTCTTGATCGCGTATTGAATTGATTTTGCCTTCATAATTCGTTTTTTTGATGGTACAGTATATAACTTCAAAAGTTCAGATCTATTTTGTTTATTTATTAACTTACTTGATTATCAATTCATTTTTTCATTAAATTAGTTCAAAACAAGGAGTTGATGATTCGAATAAAACGATTTCAGAGAACACTAATTATCTTGCTGGCAGCCATTAATTCGCTATTCTATTCCAGTTCACGTGCTTATTCCCTGCCCGACATTCTTTCCAATACTTTAATCTTTACAGGAATTGTTACACTCTTTGTGTTCAGCTATGTATACATACAAAACAGTTCACGTAGGAAAAAAGCGAAGGTTAAATCCTAGTTAATACCCGATTTCCTGCTTTTTTATAGTCCCCAAATTGACTTTTTTAGGTATTTTTGAGCAACTTGAAAAAAAGCTAATGGGTAAACTATCATTTTTCCTGGCGCTGCTTGCGGGCGCTCTTGTACAATTTCAGGCTAAAGCGCAAGAATTTACTCCTGAAAAAATGTGGTCTCTCAATCGAATTTCAGGAACAATCGGTTCATCCAATGAAGAATGGATGGTCTACCAGAGCACCAAAACCGATTATACAATCAACAAGGGAAAAACAACTACTTTCCTGGTCGAATTAAAAACAGGAAAAACAAGCATTCTGGATATTGACGGAGCTTGGAACTTAGTCTGGAATACAGAAAACCAATTGATTTTTCTTCAGGCTTCCGGTTCAGAAATTGAATTAAAAAGTTTAAATCCTTCCAACAAATCCGTTAAAGTACTTCACAATTTCGGCGCAACTCAGGTTGAAGGACTTACTTTAAGTCCTGACGGAAAGCGATTTGCAACGCTTGAACCTGTAAAGATCAGACAAACAGTCAAAGACAAATACCCGGACCTTCCTCAAACTTCCGGAAGATTGGAAACCGATCTGATGTACCGTCATTGGAACCAATGGTCCGCACCTGAAGTTCTTCATTTGTACTGGTATGAAATATCAGCGGAAGGAAAATTCATCAAGAAAGCAGATGTAATGGAAAGCGAAAATTTTCCTTCTGTTACCGGTCCTTTCGGTGGAATTGAAAGCGTTTGCTTCAGCAAGGACGGGCAAACTATTTTTTACGCTACAAAGAAAATGGCGGGTAAAACATTTGCCCAGTCTACAAACTCGGAAATTTACGCATACCGCACTTCGGATAAGATCACAACGATTTTGTCTTCCGCACATAAAGGATATGACACCAACCCGGCTGTCAATTTCACCGGAAAAACCCTTGCCTGGTTGAGCATGGAAAAAGATGGTTTTGAAGCGGACAAGAACCGGATTCGTATCATGGACCTGGAAAGCAGGCAAGAAAAAGACCTGACAGCAAGTATCGACGTAAGCGTGAATGAATTCGCATGGCATCCGTCCAAAGAGATCATTTATTTCACTGCAACAACGAAAGCCACGAAGCAATTGTATTTCATCGATGTAAAAACCGGTAAAATCCAGCAATTGACCGGTGACCGTTGTGATTATGTCAGCTTCAGCGTAATGAAAGACCGGATTTTACTTGAAAGACAGGACATGGTCCACCCAACTGACATCTGGATCTTTACTCCAAAAACAGGCTTACTTGAGCAATTGACACACGCGAATAAAGAAGAACTAAAGGGAATTGCGGAACCAACTGTCCAGGAAAAATGGATCACGACAACGGATGGAAAAAAAATGCTTACATGGGTCATTTATCCTCCGAATTATGATCCATCAAAAAAATACCCGGCGCTGCTTTACTGCCAGGGCGGACCCCAAAGTCCTGTTTCACAATATTTCTCGTATCGCTGGAACTTCCGTTTAATGGCTTCCCAAGGCTACATCGTTATCGCTCCGAACAGAAGAGGGTTACCCGGATTCGGCCAGGAATGGAATGATGCAATTTCAAAAGACTGGGGCGGACAAGCCATGCGGGATTACTTAACTGCAACGGATAGTTGTGTGGCGCAGATTCCGGCGATCAACAAAGATAAACTGGGAGCTGTAGGAGCAAGTTACGGTGGTTATTCCGTTTATTATTTGGCAGGAATTCACGAGAACCGTTTCAAAGCATTTATCTCTCACTGCGGATTATTCAACCTGGAAAGCTGGTACGGCACAACGGAAGAATTGTTCTTTGCAAATTGGGATATCGGCGGACCGTATTGGTTACCTGAAAACAAAGATTTGTATGCAAAAAACAGTCCGCACAAACTGGTTGACAAATGGAACACCCCGATGCTCGTAATTCACGGAGGTAAAGATTTCCGTGTTCCGGAATCAGAAGGAATGCAGGCGTTTCAGGTACTTCAATTGAAAGGAATCCCCAGCAAGTTCCTTTATTTCCCGGATGAAGGCCATTGGGTAACCAAACCACAAAACAGTATCTTGTGGAACAGGGAATTTTTCGACTGGTTAAATACTTATTTGAAGTAAAATTCATCACAGCAAATTAGCGCAGTCGTAAGAGATTAACACAAAGCGGATCCATATGATGCGGTCCGATTAAAAATAAAAAAACAAAGAGATATGTGGAATAGAATAGCCAATATCATTCTGAGAAATCGTTTTATTATCCTTGCCATCATGGCCTTATTGACCGTTTTGTTCGGTTATTATGCACTGACCGGTTTAAAGATCGACAATAAGTATGGGAACATGCTTCCGAAAGATAGCCCCACCCAAATTACTTACCTGAAATTCAAGAAGATGTTTGGTGAAGATGGATCTGCATTGATTATTGCGATCAAGGATAAAGACCTCTATACCAAGGAAAAATTCATGCTCTGGAAGAATCTTGGAGACTCCATTCTTCAAATCGACGGGGTTATTTCTGTTATCTCGGAAGCCAAACTATTTAACCTGATTAACGACACAACAAATAGTCAGTTCATCATTAAACCCATCTTCTCTGATGTATCGTTCAAAGAGAAATCCATTGAACAGATCAAAAGTGAAATCCGCAGAAATCCGATTTACAATGGGATTATGTACAATGATTCTACGAATGTGAGTCTGATGATGGTAACTCTGGATGAAAATTTCCTGATCGATAAGGAGAAACAGAAAGTTGTTATCGAGATTGAAAACCTGGCAAAAACCTATGAGAAACAATTCAACGAGATCCACTTTGCCGGATTGCCGCATATGCGTGTATTGATCGGGAAACGGGTAATGGGAGAAATGTACATTTTCGTGGTGCTTTCCATGTTGATTTCTTTCGGGATCATGTACTTCTTCTTCCGCTCGGTCCGTGTAACGCTCATCAGCCTTTTGGTGGTTGCAATTACCGTGATCTGGGCCATGGGAACTATCGGATTGTTTAATTACAACATTTCAATCATGATGGCGCTTATTCCTCCGTTGATGATCGTTATCGGTATTCCGAACTGTATTTACCTGTTTAATAAATATCATTACGAGTTTAAACAACATGGAAATAAGATCAAGGCACTTACGCAGGTAATCCGTAAAACGGGAACTGCCATGTGGTTGACCAACGTCACTACGGCAATTGGTTTTATGACTTTCCTATTCACAAATTCTTCCAAATTCTTTGAATTCGGAGTTATTTCGTCGGTGAACATTATGCTGTGTTACGTGGTTTCTCTTTGCCTGATCCCAATTTTCGCATCGTTCTCCAAACAACCGAAAACACGTCACCTAAAGCACCTCGACCGAAAAGCTGCTGTGAAATTCCTCGAAAAACTGGTTCAAATTACCGCTCATAACCGTAAAACGGTTTATGTAATAACCATTCTTTTGACGGTAGGAACAGGAATCGGGATTTTCTTCATGAAAGTTACCGGAAACATAACCGGGGATTTGCCTGCCCGTGATCCGATCCTGAAAGACATCCAGTTCATGGAAGCCAATTTCGGGGGAGCCGTTCCGTTTGAGGTCTTAATCGATTACAAAGAAAAAGGACGCTTATTTGGTAAAAACACCATGCAAAGTGTGGAACAAGTGCAGGAAATGCTTTCCAGGGATACGTTGTTCGCGAAAAGCCTTTCCATAGTGGATTTTGTGAAAGTGGTCAATATGGCTTATTACAATAACAACCCGGAACAATATAAAATCTTCGCAACCAAAGACAAATTGCGTTTGAATGCTTACTTAAAGAATCTTTCTACGACCACCAACAATTCGACTTTGTCGATCAAGGAATTGGTGGATACTACCAATCACATTCTTCGTGTCAGAACTTCCATGAAAGATTTGGGATCGTATGAAGTAGAAGACCAGGTGCATCTGATCGAACATCGCATTGACAGTATCATGAACCCGGACAAACCGTTACTGGAGAAATACTACTCCAAGTTTGAAAAAGGCAAAAAAGAATACATTGATTCCATTTTTGAATTATCAAGCGGTGTTTATAACAACCTGACCGCCCTGCTTTCAAACGGTGATGATAAAAAGCAGTATGCTTTCGACTCTGATCCGGAATTGGTGCGAAATTATTTCAGTAAACCGACGTTCAAAAAAACATTGCGTGAAGCGATCAATAACGAATACTACGACATCACTCTTACCGGAACATCGGTAGTAGCTTCTGAGGGAACCAAGTACCTGGTGAGCAATTTAACTTCCAGTATCGTATTTGCAGTTATTTCGATTGCAGCATTGATGTGTATCCTGTTCTATTCGCTCCGGATGGTAGTTGTGTCCATGATCCCGAACCTGATCCCGATGGCTATCACAGCGGGAATTATGGGAATCTTCGGAATTCCGTTAAAGCCTTCTACCCTGTTGATCTTCTCCATTGCATTGGGAATCACAGTCGATAATACCATTCACTTCCTGGCACATTACCGCCATGAATTGAAAACGAAAAAATGGGATTTGAAAGAATGTATTGCAATCTCTATCCGCGAAACCGGTTTGAGTATTATCTATACTTCGGTGATCCTGTTCTTCGGATTTATTGTCTTCGTATTCTCTGATTTCGGGGGAACACAGGCCTTAGGATATTTATCCGCAATTACGTATTTCGTGGCACTTTTCACGAACCTCATCCTATTGCCTTGTTTGCTTTTAAGTTACGAGCGCAGACTGACGACCAAATCATTTGAGGAACCGTTATTTGAGATCTACGATGAAGATTCGGACGTGAGTTGGGACTTATTGGAAATTGAAAAATCAGATGAAGAAAAACCAACTTCTGATCAAAAAAACGAAACAAAAGAAGACTAGGTAATGAAAGGAATCATTCTTGCCGGAGGTTCAGGAACAAGGCTCCATCCCCTGACGTTGGCGATCAGTAAGCAATTAATGCCGATCTATGACAAACCGATGATTTATTATCCCTTGTCGATTTTGATGACGGCCGGAATTCGTGAAATCCTGATCATTTCAACTCCTCATGATCTTCCGCAATTCAAAAAATTACTGGGCGACGGAAGTCAATTGGGTTGTTCTTTTTCTTATGCAGAACAACCGGAACCGAACGGACTCGCCCAGGCATTTGTTATTGGTGAATCGTTTATCGGAACTGATTCCGTTGCACTGATCCTGGGGGACAATATCTTCTACGGAGTAGGAATGGATGAATTACTCAAAGAAAATGCAGATCCGAACGGTGGTGTAGTGTATGCCTACCACGTGAGTGATCCCGAACGGTATGGAGTAGTTGAATTCGATGAGGTAATGAATGTGATTTCCATCGAAGAAAAACCGGCAAAACCGAAATCCAATTACGCTGTTCCAGGCTTGTATTTTTACGACAACGATGTAATTGAAATCGCTAAGAACCTGAAACCTTCCGCACGCGGAGAATATGAAATCACCGATGTAAATGCCGAATACTTAAGACGCGGAAAGTTGAAAGTTGCTATTTTAAGCCGTGGTACTGCCTGGTTGGATACCGGCACCTTCCCTTCGTTGATGCAAGCCGGACAATTTGTACAGGTTATCGAAGAGCGCCAGGGTTTAAAAGTTGGCTGCATTGAAGAAATTGCTTACCGGAACGGGTTCATTTCAGCCAATCAGCTGAAGGAAATTGCCCAACCATTGGTAAAAAGCGGGTACGGTACTTATTTATTGCAATTATTGAAAAAATAATGACCGGTCTCGCCCAATACACCGCCTATCTTGAGAATCACATTTCAGATCTGAAACTGACTGATGAACCCTCTAATTTATTCGGTCCTCTAAGGTATTTTCTTTCTCTTGGAGGGAAACGTATGCGGCCGATCCTGACATTGATCAGCGGTGAAATTTGCGAAGTCCCGAAAGAAGAAAGCATTCATGCAGCACTGTGTGTTGAACTGTTCCATAATTTTTCACTCATCCATGATGACATAATGGACGATGCTCCGGTTCGCAGGGGGAAAGCAACTGTACATACCAAATGGAATGCGAACATTGCCCTCCTTTCCGGAGATGCTTTGTATATAAAGGCCTATCAGCAATTAACCCATTATTCCGATCAGCGGCTTCCGCTTTTATTGAAACGGTTTAATGAAACGGCAATTGAATTGTGCCAGGGACAGCAGATGGATATGGATTTCGAAAGTCTGGAAACAGTTTCGGAAGCAGAATACATTGAAATGATCCGTCTAAAAACTTCCGTTCTCCTGGGATGCGCATTGGAATTCGGAGCCATTTTGGGAAACCGGGATGAAGAGACTGGAAGAAACCTGTATGAATTCGGAGTTTCATTGGGGATTGCTTTCCAGATCCAGGACGATATCCTGGATTTATACGGCGATCCGGAATTGTTCGGGAAACAGGTGGGTGGCGATATCCTTTCAAATAAAAAAACGCTGCTTTTCTTAAAAGCAAAAGAAAAAGCAAAACAAGATAAAGATTCCCGTTTTGAAAAGTTACTTCAATTACCTGCTGATTCCCAAAAAGTGGAACGCGCGAAGGCCTTGTTTGAAGAGCTTGGCGCAAAGTCGGCAACACTGCAGGAAATGAATGGGTATTATGACCGGGCAATGGGAAATCTCAAGCAGCTGGAAGCAAAGGGATTGAAAACGGAAATGCTTCAGGCAGTAGCACGATTCCTGGTCACACGAAAACTCTGATTCACCGTTTTTATTTTTCTCCCAGGAAAAAAGGGCTTATCTTCGAAAAAAAACGAACCATGAAAACTTTCAAAAAATCCCTTTTCACACTTATTCCTGCAATTCTTCTACTGATTTCCTCCTGTGGTAAATACCCGGATGGCCCTAATTTCTCTATTTTATCCCGTAAATCGCGCCTGGAAAATGTGTGGGTACACAAAGAAACGGTCCATATTGACGGCACCGTAGAACAAAACCCGAATCCAGGATACACCACAGAATTCACCAGCGACGGAGATGCTATTTACACGAACGATGTACTTACATTGAAAGGTGAATGGGATTTGGTAAACGACAAGAAAGACCTGATGATCACTTATCCCAATTTGGGAAGCTCTACTTTTGAGATCCGAAGACTGAAAGCAAACGAATTATGGTTGAAAAACAGCCTGGGAGAAGTATTCAAATATAAACCAGAATAAACTTATCCAGGTTTTTCAGGCTTTTGTTTTTTCAACACTTCATGAATCCCGATGATCGGCAGTAACATGCACAGGTTATAATAAATGTCTTCCAATGGGATTGTCCCGATGCGAATTCCCATAATGTGGGTTTCGGAGTACCAGACAACAGGTTCATTCGTAAAGAATCCGGTTAATGCTCCATTCACCAATAAGAAAGGGACCAGGCAAACCAGGAATGTCAATGCAAAATAGTTGAACCACTTGGCTTTTGCCCGGAAATGAATACCAATAATCAATAAACTGGAAAGCGAACAAGCTGTTAAAGTATACCAGTTCCGGATATAAAAGATTGTCAGCAACATCCCGGAAAGGACCATTGCAAAAGCAAAAGCACGTCCTAAAAGATCCAATTTTAAATCCGGGAAATAAGCTTTGATTACTTCGTAAACGAACACACAGGCATATGGAACAACCAAAAAGAAAAGAATTTCTTCCAATGGTAGCCGAAACAGGTAAATTCCCTGGACGTAATACGGATTAAAGCCCCATACTTCATGCGCTGCAAAGTAATTATCCCATAAGAGAAAGAACAATCCTACAAGGAGTATTGCCGGAAAAACACTTTTCCAATGGGTATAAAAGCGGACCTTCTTATCGAAGCTTAGTAAAAACGGAAAAATGATCGTTCCCAGGAGAATCCAAAAATATAAACTCATTTGAGCGCTTTGTGTTGTTTGTAGGTCTTCCTTGCTTCGATGTAGTATTTAAACGGTACGATCAGCAATCCGAAACACTCCCCGTCTTCCTTATTCAAATGCTTATGATGCATTTTATGTGCACGCCTGATCGCTAAAAAATAAGGTGTATTGATTTCCCGGATCCATTTAAAACGGCGATGAATAAACACATCATGAATGAGGAAATAGGTAAAGCCATAGGCCATGATCCCAAAACCCATCCAAACGAAACCATAGTGTTTGTACATCAGGCCCAACATAATCCCCAACCAGCTGGGAATTGCAAAAATGAGGAAAAAGACATCGTTTCGTTCAAAAAATCCGGGCTCACCCTGGTGGTGGTCTTTGTGGAAATACCACATAAAACCGTGCATTGCAAATTTGTGTGCAGACCATGCTGCGAATTCCGTAAGGAAAAAGGTCCCGATTAAGATCAATATGCCCGCCCAGGTTGGAATCATCTGTTCAAAATTGCAAAAAAAAGTACCAGGATCACAAATAATCCGACTGAAACTTTATTCGTTTCCACTGTCTTTCTATTCAAAATCCAATAGGAGAAGACGGAAGCAAAGATTATCCAGCAGATGTAATTGTACAATGGAACTGAATTGTTTTCCCAGGACCAAAACCCGAAACGGATGGCAACAGGTTCCATGATCCAATCCAAACCGGTCATCAATGCGCCCGCTATTATCGCTTTCAGGATGACCGGAATTTTCCATTTATAAACAATTGCCGTCGCGGTAAAAGTCAACAACACCCAGTTCAATGCAATCGTAAGCGGAATTCCGGCTATTTGATAACCTAAAACGCTTCCATAGTGATAATGCCCGAAAAGGAACGAAGTACGTACACCGATCCATTCAATAACGTAACCTGCAACTCCGACAAGCAGGATATCAACATGTTTCTTCAGGGAATAATCCTTGAAAGACAAGTAAAGGCACCCAAAAGAAAGTAATAGATTGAAAGGTGTCAAGCCTATAAAATAAAACCGGTAATTGGTATGTAACCCGATCAATCCGACGGTATAGAAAATAATCAGAACAATTAAGAGCAGGTTTTGCTTTTTTAATGGGCTCATTGGCTAGATCAGTTTAACTCCAAACAAACAGACATCGTCTACCTGGTCCAGGTTCCCTTTCCAGGATTGAAAATGTTCCTTCAGTAAATCGTGTTGTTCCGGTATTTTCTCCGTTGAAATGTTCAACAGGTATTCGTGAAGGTTTGCCAGTTTCAGTTTCTTTCCTTTTTCTCCTCCAAACTGATCGGCATAACCGTCTGTGTAAGCAAACAATTCGTCGCCCGGTTCCAGTTCAATGGTATAGGTTTGGAATTCGGTCATCAGATCACTTTTCCCAACCGGCATTTTATCCGCAGGAAACTTAAGGAGTTCCCCGTCTCGTACAACAACCGGGTTATTGTACGCCGCAGCATAAGTCAACTTGCGGTTTGATTCGTCAAAGCAGAATAACACGCCGTCCATTCCATCCCTCGCTCCGTCATGAGAGATTGATTCAACCAAACGTTTCCGAACGTGATCGAAGATTTTCCCCGGATCGGTAATTCCCAATTGATTAATCGCTTCACTCAGGAAAGTAATATTCAGCGCACTCATAAATGCACCCGGAACTCCATGCCCGGTACTGTCACAAATGGCCAGGTAGAATTGATCGTTCCGTTTGGTAGCCCAGTAAAAATCACCTGAAACAATGTCCTTTGGCTGGAAGAAAATAAAAGATTCAGGCAGCGACTCTTTCAACAACTTTTGTTGTACCAGCAAAGATTCCTGGATGCGTTTCGCATAATGAATGGAGTCCAGGATCTCTGTTTGCTTTTCTTCGATCAGTGTTTTCTGGTCTTCAATTTCCTGGTTTTGCTTGTTTAGCAACGCATTCGCTTTTTTCTTTTGCTGATTGGATTTAAAACTGACCCCGAGAGAAATCACAATTAATCCCCCGATCAGGAACAAGCCCAGGATGAGGTTACTTTTCCGGTTATTCTCTGCGGTGATCAACTGATTGGTTTGTTTTGAAAGTGCCAGGTCCTGTTCCTTCCTTTCCAGTTCATTCAATGAATTTAAGGTGGCGATCTGGTTTGTTACCGATTCTAAATCCGTTTTTTCCTTCAATTCCTGTGCTTCTTCAAATACTTTCAAAGCCTTTTCAGGTGATCCGTCCCGTTTATACAATTCAGACAATACTTTCAAGGTTCTCACTTGCGCATTCGCGTCTTCCGTATCTTTGAACGCAGTTAGCGCTAATTCAGCAGCTGCAATCCCTTCCTTAAATTGTTTTAATTCCGCGTAAATACTTGCTTTTGTTAGCTGAACTTCCCCGTAACTCAATAAATCTGCTTCCCGGTTGGCATACTTTTCTGCTGTTACGGTCAATTTCATGGCTTCATCGAAACGCTTCAGGTCATACAGGTAGTTGGCACGGGCCAGGAAATATTCCAACCAAATGTCATCTTCGTCCATTTCCCTGGCAACTGAATACATTTCATCCAAACAGGCTTTTGCTTTTGAAAATTGCTTTTTCGCCCGGTAATCCAATGATAAATTGTACAGGATTGTTTGCCTGTTTCGTACTGCATGTACCTCCCGGCTCAACTTCCTGGCAATTTCAGAGTATTTCACAGACTCATCTACCATGTTTTTATCATGATAAACGGTACCAAGGTTCATATAAAGCTGTGCCTCCTGCTCTTTATTTTGAATCCGCTTATTTAATTTCAGTCCTTCATTAAAGGTCGATATTGCCTGGTCATAAAATCCCACGGATTTATAAGCCGCACCCAAATTCGTGTACAAAACCAGTACTTTATCGTCTTGATTATACTTTTTAGCAATATCAATTGCTTTTTGATAATGTTTCAGGGCTTGTGCATAAGAACCTCTCTCGAAATAAACGGATCCCAGGTTCGAATAAGCCCCTGTTAATTTATCTTCCTGGTGATTCCTGATCCGGAGCGCGATCAATTCATTATAGACGTTGATTGCCTTAGAATATTCCGACAGGTAACGGTAATAAATTCCAAGCGTGTTCTTTGCATCCATAACTCCGTTCGGGTATTTGCATTTTTGAGCTAATTTGATAGCTTTGTTCGCAAAAACAAATGTAGAATCCAGGGAGTATTCCAGGTAAGTCCAGGCAATTTCATTGTATTGAAATACGCGCATGGTATCTGAAGAAACAGGTCTCGACAAACAATTTCGAAGACTATCCAAATAGGGGGTCTGGGCTTGCAAACCAAGCACTACGAATAGTGAACCAATCAATAGACGAAATTGCATAAGCGAATATACTGAAATTCAATAAAAAGAAATGATGGAATAATCAACCGAAATATTCATTTCAGTCACGCCTCACAATTTTCCTTTGCCACAGATACCAAATAAAAAGAGCGCATACCGATGGAAATTACACAGGTAGTTTCTGAAACAGACTCTTTTTGAATAATCTTGTCCGAAATTCAAGTTATAGTTTGCTACAGATGCGCAGATGTTTTATGGCGCTTACCAGTGGGAATTATGTATTTTTAATCAGGTAACGAAAAACAGTAAGTTTATACTAGTTGAAAATAGAGGTGATTTATCCTCTAAATCCCAGTCAAACAAAGGGCTGTTCGCAATATTGCGAACTTGTAATTTTAAAAGCTTTTAAAACCAATTCGAACATTCTATAATCTGATACAAGTCACCTGACTTAAGTACATAACTCCCTTACCAGTTGCCATTTAAGCGAGACCGGTGCGCCTATGCTAAAGCTTGTGCCATCGCTAAAGCTGCTGGCGACATGCGATCAGCGTAAGCATTAGGCTCGCTCTAATCTGTGCATCTGTGGAAAAGATAAAGAGTACCTGAATATATCATGATCAATTTCCAATGCCCTTAATCAATAAACTACTAGCTAAAAAGCCAACCGGTAGGTGGCTCAATATTTGTGCATTTGCGGTAAATTAAACCTGCGGCTAATACAGGAAATTATTAAACGGATACCGGATTGCGAAAATGCGCTTGATCTCGGAATACATCGTTTCTCTCAGCTCTTCGACATTTTCTTTGTTTGTGGCAGAAATGAATACACACTTGGTAGCCGGCAAACGGTTCATCCAGGTCTTCTTCAACTCCTCCAGGGTCATGTTCGAACCCTTCTCATCCGGTTTGTATGCATCGATCTTATTGAAGACAAGGATCATTGGTTTGTCCTTATTATCTAATTCGGCCAATGTTTCATTGACAATATGCAGCTGATCCTCAAAGTTCGAATGGGAAATATCTACCACGTGGATTAGTAAATCCGCTTCACGCACCTCATCCAATGTCGATTTGAACGATTCCACCAATTGATGAGGTAATTTACGAATGAACCCAACCGTATCCGTAAGCAGGAACGGTAAATTATCGATCACCACTTTCCGAACAGTTGTATCGAGGGTCGCAAACAATTTGTTTTCTGCAAATACTTCCGATTTACTCAGCAAGTTCATCAGGGTGCTTTTCCCTACGTTGGTATATCCAACCAAAGCCACACGTACAAGCTGTCCGCGATTTCCCCGTTGAACAGCCATTTGCTTATCGATCTCCTTGAGTTTTTCCTTCAGGAGTGCAATCCGTGTTTGAATGATCCGTCTGTCGGTTTCGATCTGGGATTCCCCCGGACCACGTAAACCGATCCCTCCTTTTTGACGTTCCAAGTGAGTCCAAAGTCGTTTCAGGCGCGGAAGCATATACTGCATTTGAGCCAGTTCCACCTGTGTTTTCGCGTGAGAAGTCCGTGCCCTGGAAGCAAAAATGTCCAGGATCAGGATATTCCGGTCAAGGATCTTACATTCCAGTTCTTTCTCAATATTCCGAAGCTGGGAAGGAGAAAGCTCATCATCAAAAATAACCAGCTCAATCCCATGCTCCTTAATGTATTCCTTGATTTCCTCCAGCTTCCCCGTTCCTACAAAGGTCCGCGGGTTTGCCATCGGAAGTTTTTGTGTAAATCGCTTGACAGTTGTTGCTCCTGCGGTTTCTGCCAGGAACTCCAATTCATCCAAATATTCGTGAGCCTGTTCGTCCGTCACAGAAGATGTAATAATTCCGACAAGTACGCAGGTTTCTTCCACTGCATCCACTAAAACGTGACCTTCACTCATTTCTTATTTTCGTAAATTTTGAACGAATTTTATCAATCCTTTAATTTCGGATGTGCTCAACATGTCTTCGTAAGGCATCATCCCCTTATCATTTCCTTTGCGGATCACTTTTTCAATGCTTTTTTCATCCAGCGTACTTACCGACAAATCCTTTGCATTCGAAGCCTGCAGGGTTCCGTCCGGTCCGTGACAGGAAGCACAGTTCAATGTGTAAACCGCCCGTGCATCTTCCAACGAGATCGGCTCATTTGAAATGGGTTTAACGTCCGTTTCCGGTTTCGTCGGTTCGCCACAACTTGCCAATACGAAACAAACAGAAGGAATAAACAGTAAATGATATTTTAGAACCATGATCCTCCCAATGCTGTTCTGAACGGCCACGGAATTGCGGCAAAAATGATAATCAATACAATCGTGTACCAAATCAGGATGGTCTTATGTTTTTTAGCCGGGTCCAGTGCTTTTTCAGCTTTCTTTCTACCAATTGTTGCCAATGTCACAGCAATCACCATTAATAAGATATGTTCCATTCCGAAGAAACGGTATTGCGGATTTTTCATCCAGCCTTCTGCATAAGAAATTTTTCCTGAAACAAAAGCAACGATGATTCCCAAGGTAACCTGGATGTGTAACATCACCATTGCGAACAGGTTCAACATCTTATCCCCTTTTTCGTATTTCCCGCTCTTCAGCTTTAAGATTGCATTCACAATAGCAAAAAGCAATAACCCCAAAGCTAACCAACGTAATCCTGAATGTCCATGTATCAATGCGCCCATAATAATGTAAGTTTTGGCAAAATTACCGAAAAAATGACCTCATTGGTCGAAGTGAATCACTTATTTCCACATAGAATCACTATTTTTCAGCCCTTAAAACCAGAAGTCGTCGAAAAATGATTCGCTATATTGTTGCCCTCTTGTTTCCACTGAGTGTTTTTTCACAAGCTGAAAAGCCTCAAAATGGAGTGAAAGCCCCCAATCAAAACTCCTTCGTTCTCACAAATGTGACTATCCTGATCTCCCCGGATAAAACCATTGAGAATGGTACCATTACAGTCAGAGACGGAAAAATTACCTCCGTGGACAAAGTCCTGCTCACCACCCCGAAAGATTTGGTTGTGATCGATGGAAACAATGCAGTGGTGGTTCCTTCGTTTATCGAAGTGAACTCAACTATGGGAATTCCTGCCGACCAAAAAGCTGAAAACAAAACCGGGCCATATTACTGGAATCATGCTATCCGCTCCGAATTTGACGCCATTGACTGGTACAAAACGGATGAGAAAATGATTGCCGAGTATCAAAAAATGGGCTTCGGTTCCGTATTGATCCACAGAAATGATGGATTGGCGCAGGGTTATGCTCCGTTGATGCAATTGGGAACTGCGAATCCTGACAATCAGCCTTATTTAAGTAAAGCGGCTTCTTTTTATTCCTTCAGAAAAGGAACTTCACAACAGGATTATCCCAGTTCGCTTGTAGGATCGATTGCCCTCCTGAGACAATCCTTTTACGATGCGCAATGGCATTCCGAATATGGAAAAGATGCCAATTACAGTCTGGATGCACTGACACTTCAATTAAAAAAACCGGCATTCTTTGCCCTGGATGACAAAGCGGATGTCTTCCGTGTGAAATCATTCATGCGTGAATTCAAACGCGATTTTACTGTTATCGGGACCGGCCAGGAACAATTTTTGGGAGCTGCGTGGGATACCCTCAAAGTTCAGTTGGTCATCCCGATCAATTTCCCGGAAGCATTTGATTTGAAAGACCCGTATCTGGCTCATGAGATTCCTTACAGCGAATTGAAAGTGTGGGAAATGGCCCCGCGAAATCCGGGATTCTTATACAAACACAAAGTTCCCTTCATTACTTCTGCAGCCGGGCATACTTCCGCAGCTGATTTCTGGAAACACATTCACCAGGCTTTGGCAACCGGTTGGTCGGTAAATGATGTGTTGCGCTCCTTGACCGTGGCTCCTGCAACTTTGCTGGGAGTTCAGAAAGAACTCGGAACAATTGAGGTGGATAAGTGGGCAAATTTTACAGTCTACGATCAAAACCCTTTCCTTTTCCAGGCAAAAGTCCTCGAAGTATTTTCAAAAGGAGAACGGAAAGTATTCCAAAGTGCTCCGATTACGGATATCCGCGGAACCTACAGCCTGAACATTGACGGCACGAAATATTGGCTGGAAATTGCCGGAACACCAAGCCAACCGGAAGGAAAAGTGAAATTGGTGCGCACCGTCCAGGATTCATTGACACTTGCCAACAAATCGGACACCCTGACAAGCAATGCGAAGCTTTCTTTGGTGAACAACGATATCGCAATCCATTTCATTTTGACGGTTGACGGAGAAAAACAAACGTTCAGTTTAAAAGGCGACGTGAATCCACGCGTATTCATTTTCGAAGGAGAAGGAACTAATAACAAAGGTAAGTGGATCAAATGGAGCGCTATGCGCAACAAGAAATTCGAAGCGAAAGACGAAAACAAACCAGCATGGACGGCAGATACGCTGACTATTCCCGGAACGCGTTTCCCCAACAGTGCCTTCGGGTTCACTGCTCCGCCGAAACAAGGAGTGATCATTTTTGAACAGGCAACGATTTGGACCAATACCGATGAAGGAATCATCCAGGAAGGAACGGTAATCGTTGAAAACGGGAAAATCAAAGCCATTCACAAAGGCCCGGGAACTTACATGAAACCGAACGATGCGACTGTGATCAATGCGCGCGGAAAGATCCTTACAACCGGAATAATCGATGAGCACTCACACATTGCATTGACGCGTGGTGTGAACGAAGGCGGTCAGGCGGTTACATGTGAAGTACGCATGGAAGATGCAATCAACGCCGAAGACATTGATGTATATCGCCAGCTGGCAGGTGGTGTTACTGCTGCGCAATTGCTCCACGGTTCTGCCAACCCGATCGGCGGGCAATCTGCTTTGGTAAAACTGAAATGGGGACATTACCCGCACGAATACGTAATTAAGAACGCTCCGAAATTCGTGAAGTTTGCATTGGGTGAAAACGTAAAACAATCCAACTGGGGTGTGAGTAACCGTTTCCCGCAAACAAGGATGGGTGTGGAACAGGTTTACATCGATGCATTTTCCAGGGCTTTGGCTTATCACCAGGCAAAAAGTGCACATACCGGAAAACACAAGGATAAAAATGCCGTTCCACCGGCTGTGGATTTGGAACTTGAGGCCTTGTATGAAATCGTTTCCGGGGAAAGAAGAATTACCTGTCACAGTTATGTGCAATCAGAGATCAATATGCTGATGCACGTGGCCGACTCCTTCGGATTCAAAGTAAATACGTTCACACACATCCTGGAAGGATACAAAGTGGCAGACAAGATGAAAGAACACGGAGTTGGTGCTTCCACATTCTCCGACTGGTGGGCTTACAAATTCGAAGTAATGGATGCAATTCCTCAAAACGCTTCCCTGATGACCAACATGGGCTTGGTAGTTGCCATCAATTCGGATGACGCCGAAATGGGAAGACGTCTGAACCAGGAAGCTGCAAAAACCATCAAATACGGTGGGGCAACGGAAGACCAGGCGTGGAAAATGGTGACTTTGAACCCTGCAAAATTATTACACCTGGACGACCGCATGGGAACCGTACAGGTTGGAAAAGATGCAGACCTGGTTCTTTGGACAAATAATCCTTTGAGCATAACCGCAAAACCACTTTATACGGTTGTAGATGGAGAGATTTTATTCGATGCACAAAAGGATTTCATGATCCAGCAGGAAATTGCAGCTGAACGCGCACGGATCATTGCAAAAATGTCGGAGGAAAGCAAGAAAGGCGAACCTACCAAACCGTTCTCCCGAAAACGCAGGGGCCATTTCCATTGCAACACACTTGGTGAAGAAGAATCATTGGAAACAAACGAACACTAAGCATTCAACTTTTTGAACATGAGAACAATTCATTATACTTTTTTGGTCCTGTTACTAAGTGTGAACAGCAGTTACGGGCAAAAGAAATACAATAAGATCCTGATCGAAGGTGCAACACTGCATATCGGGAACGGCCAAGTAATTCCAACCGGGTCTGTCGGAATTGAGAACGGGGTGATCACGCTGGTGAAGAACACCCTGGCGTATACTTACAACAAATCTGATTGGGACACGGTGATCAACATCAGCGGACAACACCTTTATCCGGGTTTCGTTGCCCCGAATTCGACCCTGGGTTTAACGGAAATCGATGCGGTAAGAGCCTCCCGCGACTTTTACGAAATGGGAACTTTCAATCCGCATGTACGTGCGCAAATCGCTTATAACTGTGAATCATCCGTTATTGAAACGGTGCGTACAAACGGCATCCTGATCGTTCAAACCACCCCGCGCGGCGGGAGAATTTCCGGTCAGTCCAGTTTAATGACCAGCGCCTGCTGGAACTGGGAAGACGGAACTGTAAAAGCTGACGATGGGATCCATATCGAATGGCCTTCTGCTTACAATCGTCATTGGGGCGATCCGGTCGCAAAACCGAATGAAAGCTACGAAGAACAAAAACGCGAACTGATTGCTTATTTGACCAATGCAAAAGCGAGTGCGAATAACAAGGACAAAAATACCCCGCTTCAATTCAGTGCATTGAGCGAGTGTTTTACCGGTGAAAAGCGTTTCTACTTCCACGCAAACGAAGTACAGCAGATCAATGACATTTTGGACCTTATCACGGAACTGGAAGTCAAATTCCCGGTTATCGTAGGCGGATACGAAAGCTACCTGGTAGCAGACCGTTTAAAGATCAAAAAAGTTCCGGTAATGCTGGGCCGTTTGCATTCCTTGCCGCAACACGATGACGATCCGTTCGACCTTCCGTACAAATTGCCGTTCTTACTACAACAGGCCGGCATACAATTCTGTCTACAGAACGAAGGCGACATGGAAGCCATGAATGCGCGAAACCTTCCTTTCCTTGCCGGAACAGCCATGTCTTACGGCTTAACGGAAGAAGAAGCCATCCGTTCGATTACCCTAAGCGCCTGTGAGATCATGGGAATTTCCAAAAACTACGGAAGCATCGAGATCGGGAAACAAGCTACATTATATGCTTCGGTTGGTTCTGCCCTGGAAATGAAAAGCAACCAGGCTTCACTGTTGCTGGTTAACGGAATGTTCGTACCGACAACGAATTTCCAAACGGAGCTGTACAAGAAGTATAAAGGGAAATATGGGAAATAGATAGGGATGCGATGCCTCGTGTCCCCACTTTTTCCATGTCCGGCACACTCTTTTTCAATACCCCATCCGCTTTCTTCCCTCAATAGCAGGGAAACCTTCCCTTTTGAATTCATCATTTTGAATTTTGAATTCCGTTTTAACCTTTCCTAACAAAACCTTATTCCGGAACGGATCACCTTTTTCAATTTTGTTTCCTATTTTTGTTAAAGAACATAAAAAAACAATTGTTATGGCATTTGAATTACCAAAATTAGCATACGCATACGATGCACTTGAGCCGCACATTGACGCTCGCACGATGGAGATCCACTATACAAAACACCACCAGGCATACGCAACAAACCTGAACAATGCAATTGCAGGAACGGATCTGGAAGGAAAATCAATCGAGTATATCTTACAAAACTGCAAAGACAAACCTGCTGTACGTAACAACGGAGGTGGTTTCTGGAACCACAACCTGTTCTGGGAAATCATGGCACCAAACGCCGGTGGAACTCCAACAGGTGAATTGGCACAGGCAATTAATGACGCATTCGGAACATTCGAGCACTTCAAAGACGAGTTCGCAAAAGCTGGAACAACCCGTTTCGGTTCCGGATGGGCATGGCTGTGTGTGGAAAATGGAAAATTGGTTGTTTGTTCAACAGCAAACCAGGACAACCCGATCATGGGTGAAGGATGCAAAGGGACACCGATCCTGGCAATGGATGTGTGGGAACATGCATACTACCTGCATTACCAAAACCGTCGCCCGGACTACATCAACGCATTCTTTAATGTGATTAACTGGGACGCAGTTGCAAAAAAATACGCAGCAGCGAAGTAAGAGAAAGCACTGCTTTCGATGAAAGACAAGCGTTAGCGCAGTCATAAAAACAATCACAGCTTCTAACTTTCTGTTATAAGCAGCTGACAATAAACCAAAGCCTGGACTTTAAGTTCAGGCTTTTTTGTTCCCACGGACAGGTACAGATGGACACAGGTCTTTATTATTCATCCGTGTGCTTCCATGCTACCTCAGACATTTCCTTCAAAGAAGGTGTCTTCGTCTGTAAACAACCTCTTCTGTGGAAACCCAACGAAGCGCAGTTTTTTATCTTATAGAACAATACTCAAAACTGTAACCTATCCCCTTTTCAAAAAACGGGTAATATGACATCCTGATTGGATACGTAACAGGTCAAGTATGGATAGAGTATAGATACAGTATAGGTACAGTATGGATATAGTATGAAAAGGTTAAGAAATTAACATGCGGTTTTACTGGTTTTCAGCCAATTACCTGGTAAAAAAAGCTGTTTTTCAATGCTTCGCACAAGCCTTTTAGGAACTAAATACCATTTCACAAAAATGTAAAACAGGTATTAGCTAAAATATGATATCAACAATGTAAATCCTCTGTGTTCCTCTGTGCCTTCGCTGAAGCTTCACACCTCCATGGGAGAAATAATTAAAGTATCGATTCATAAAATTGACAACAAAAAGAAAGGCGTCCCGGCTAAGCCCGATACGCCTTTCTTACTAAACGTGAATATGAACTCTAGTGCTTCGTAACAACCAATCTCTTCGGTGCAGACTGATCCATACGGACCAGGTAAACCCCTTGTTTCAACTGACTGATATCGAAGCTCGTTTTTAATGCGCCTGCCGGCGGATAAATTTCGGATACTACTGCCCCGTCGATCGTAACAATCTGGATTACTTTTACCGCTTGGTCTGAAGTAATCTCGATGAGCTTATCTGCCGGGTTCGGAGCGATGCTCCACTGAATTTCTTTGTATTCCTCTAATTCCAAATATGGCGTTCCGTTAATTGCAATTCCATCCGGAAGGATCGCATAATCCGCATCCATCAGGATTCCACCGAGCGGAATATCGAAGAACAACGTATCAGTGTGCGGAATATAGGGAACGTCTACCAATAAATAATAAGATCCTGGTTGTACGTGGTCAATCGTATACGTACCATCTGAAGCGGTATAGGCAAAACCTCTGGTTTCATGAGTTTGCGCATGCTTCAAAAGCATCAAAGCTCCTTCAAACGGTACATTCATTGATTTCAAATAAGACGTATCCACCACAATCACTCCCGAAACACTTCCTGTTGCGCTCACACTCCATACATCCAAAGTATCTGCATTGATGTTTGCATTATTCAGGAAACACGGCAATCCAATCGCATCTGCTCCTGACCAGGTAGAACTGGTTGCAAAATAAAGCGGAACTGCTCCCGGGAATAAGAACGGGTCCGGTGTAAAACGCACATGGTATAATCCCGTCGGTAAGCTGTCTGCAACATAAGTTCCTCCGGTTACATTCACCGTTTCTACCGGAACAGCAACAAGTGTGTCCTGAACGAAGTTGAACACTTCCAAAACTCCCTCTGCAGGCTGTCCGTTTACAGTTAAACTTCCGGAAATATCGTTGTTTGCTTCCTGCTCATCCAAAAAGATAGCTGAATCATACACACCGTCGGAAACATCAGAGATCACCAATTTGATGTGATACGTATTCCCAACCTGTGCGTAAAACTTCGCTTCCAAAGGAACAGTGTACGCATCAAATACGAAATTCGTGGAGTTTATCCCGGTCGAATTGTCGACATAATACTGCGAATTGATATACTGGTTGATCGAATTGATCTCTACAGGAACTGTTGTTCCCGGAACGTTCGCAATATTTACCGGTCCTCCGCCATTCTCAGAAACCAGGAATAAAAAGCGATCGGTATACTGCGTATTCGAATATTCCGGGTACTCTTCCGAAGCGAAAATGTAGTTGAATCGGATCGTATCCGTAATGATCGGAGTGAAATCAAACTGCACCGACACCGCATCAAAACTACCGGTTCCGGATGCAACGTTCCCATATTGAATGATATCGTAATCACCGGGCATGCTCATATTGACACTTGCAAAACTGGTAGAAGCTGTACTTGACAGATTCGGAAATCCGGTTGAGAGTACCAATCCGCTGTTTACACCTAAGGAAGAACCATTCTCAAAACGGGCAATCTGGTTTTGCGTTCCCTGGAGGCTCACATTGGTGACTCCCTGACACTGAACACCGAAGATATTCGTGATCAGTACTTCCAGGTCGGAAACCCCGGAATAAATCAATTGGGAATTAGAAAAATTGGAATAAGTAAGAAGGAGAGCAATTACAAGGGTTGTTTTCAATTGTTTCATAGTGCTTGTCATTTTTCTTTCGACATGAACTAGACGCCACGCCCCAAAAGAAAGTTGCACTATCTTTTTCTTAACAACTAAAAAAACTAGTTTATCGCTTCTACAGCAACGATTTCAGGAGCAACTTTTTTCACTGCTTCCTCCAATCCTGCTTTAATTGTCATCATACTCATGGAACAATCGCTGCAAGCACCGAGTAATCTCACTTGCGCAACTCCTTCATCAGTAATATTAACCAATTCCATATCACCTCCATCCGCATTTAAGTGAGGTCTTAATTCACTCAGGGAAAGGTTGATCTTATCAGTTAATTCGGATTTATTTAACACCATCTTTTGTTTTTATTGCTTTACGCGCTTTTAGCACGTTTACCTCTTCTACAAAGATACGCACTAATTCTTCAAATGCTAATGCTGTAGGCGTATTTTCCTGAAATACAGCAGGTCTGCCCGCATCTCCGGATTCGCGCACACCCTGAACCAATGGAATATGTCCCAAAAAGGTTTCATTCATTCCTGCTGCCAGGTTCTTCACACCGTCCCGCCCGAAAATGTAGTACTTGTTCTCAGGTAATTCAGCCGGTGTAAACCAGGACATGTTCTCTACCAAACCAACGATCGGAACATTGATCGTATCCAGTTTGAACATATTCACTCCTTTGCGCGCATCTGCCAAAGCCACTTCCTGTGGTGTACTCACAATAACAACTCCATCCAGCGGAACAGTTTGCACCAGTGAAAGGTGAATATCGCCGGTTCCCGGAGGAAGGTCGATCAGTAAATAATCCAATTCACCCCAGTAAGCATCCGTAAATAACTGGGTCATTGCTTTTGCAGCCATTGGCCCGCGCCACACAATCGCTTCGTCATTCTGGGAAAAGAATCCCATGGATAAGATTTTGATCCCGTAACTCATCACCGGGTTAATCATTGGTTTTCCATCCACATCCAGCATTGTTGGCCGCTCTCCCACCACATCGAACATCGTCGGGATACTTGGCCCGTAGATATCTGCATCTACAATCCCAACACGGAATCCTGCTTTGGCAAGTCCTCCGGCCAAATTCGCAGTCACGGTAGACTTACCGACCCCTCCTTTTCCGGATGCAATAGCAATGATATGCTTCACTTCCGGAAGGATCTTACGGTGTGTTTCTCGTGCTTCGGAAGGCAAGCCTTTTACCATACAGGTGATCTCGATATCTTCTCCGAAAACACGTTTCAGATTGAACTCCACCGCTTCCTGCATCCGTTTTCTTGCATGCAGTGCCGGATTAGAAACGTAAATTGTAAGGGTAATTTTCGAACCTTCAATTTGTAGCTCTTCTACAAAATTAAGCGTGACGATATCTTTCTTTAGATCGGGTTCCAAAATGGTTCCCAGTACTTCCAAAACTGCTTCCTTGGTCATGGTAATTTATTTACACTGCAAAAATAGCTATTCGTTCGCGGAACTTCTCTTAAAACAAACTATTTTCTGCTTCAATTCTGTCATTTCCCACAGAAGAGGTTGTTTACAACCGAAGACGAAGACAACTTCTTTGAAGGAAATGTCTGAGGTAGCACGGAAGATCTGTAAAATTAGT
The DNA here is from genome assembly GCA_966212075.1 of uncultured Fluviicola sp. Classification (GTDB taxonomy): domain Bacteria; phylum Bacteroidota; class Bacteroidia; order Flavobacteriales_D; family Crocinitomicaceae; genus Fluviicola. Next base: position 95,399 of record CBIHOM010000002.1, on the reverse strand, counting down.
TGACTTTAACCTTCAAACCCATATTAGCTTCTGTGTTCATCCATGGGAGACAACTGTCCACAAAAAAGTCCTTCCACCGCAGCAGAAGGACTTCCTGTTATGATCTATTTATTCTTACGGTCTTACAGCCGGTTTTCCTGTTTGAGCTGGTCTGGTTGCGGGAGTACCCGTTCCTGGCCGCGTGGTTTTCACCGGAGTGGTCGTTTTGTTTCCTCCGTTTCCATTTCCGTTCTCATCGTCCACTGTCCCGTTCGTTCCACCATTCGGTCCTCCCGAACCGTTTCCTGGATTCGACTCATCCGTACCATCGGTATTGTTCCCGTGTCCGTTGTTTCCATTTCCGTTTCCTGTCGGACGAACAGCACTAATCTGGCAAGACTTCGTATCCGATCCGCTTGCATTCGTTGCAGTAACAACTAGTGGAATAGAAACCGTCGATAAAGTGATATTCACTTCGAAGGAGAAAGTCAATACATTACTTTCAATACTGGACGTAAAGGTTACATTCTCCCCGTTGTACAAAATGCTTACCTGGCTTGCGTTAGCCACGTTTTGTACCGTTCCGGTAATTACAGCTGTCCCTACCGGGAAAGTTGCAGGACATTGACTCGGATTCGTTAAACTGATAACCGGAGCAGGAATTACTTCCGGTGCGTTGTAAATCACAATCTTGGAATCCGTAGCTGTTCCTCCGGGAGTGACTGCAGTTGCTACAATAATATTCTGTCCCAGTACATAAGTCGCGTTGAACTTGATCCCACCCGAAGCTTTGTATTCAAAGTTGGTAGCTACTCCGTTCAAAGTCACTGAAACCTGTGATGCAGAGGTAACTCCTGTAGTCATGATCTGAACCGTTTGTGCCGACTGATCAGTCTCCAAAGGAGAAATGGAAGGACTTGTAATATGAATGGTCGGAGCCGGAACTGTAACCACTTCATTTCTCAACACATTGATCGTTTTACTGTTCTCACCGCATTTGTTCTTTGCGTGGATCACAAAAGCATTTGCCCCAAGTACCAGGTTTCTGTCCAAAGCAAGTACCCCGGTTTGCTGGTTGTAAACAAATCCGATCACTTGTCCGTTTTGTGTAACAGTAATGTCAGATTGGTTTTCCACATTTGAAACCGTCGCTGATAGGTTGAACCCGTCTGAAGTAACTACCGAACCATTTGGAGTGGAGCTGCTCGTAATAGTAACAAGTGGAGGTCTGCAAACCGTACGTGTTATTTTCCATGTCAACTGCTGGGATCCGCATTCGTTTCTCACATAGACCACAATGGTATGCTCCCCTTCTGTTAAAGGAGCTGTTGCCGTAACAGTATGTGATGCCTGATCGTAATCGAACGGAATAACAACTCCATCCATTTTACATTGGATTTGTGATACCTGGATCACGTTATTTACAGTAGCAGCTAGTGAAACAGACTCGCCTTCCGTAATCAGTGTTTCTGTTCCCGGTTTCAAACGAATTACTTCCGGAGCAATACAAGGAATGACTTTCGGTTTCATTACAACAACCGTCGTACTTGTTACTGTACCACAGGCGTTGCTGGCCTTGATCTCGATTGAATTCGATCCTTCGATTAATGTCACTGTTTTTTCAAACAGGGAAGTACCTGCATTGAAAGTTCCGGCTGATTGTAAGTTTCCATTCAGGTAAAGTTCCACCTGGTTCACCGAAGCAATATTGCTTATGCTCGCTTTCACTGCCAATTGCGCATTCTCAACCGTTGTATTTTGTGCTGCAGGATTACTAAATGTGATTACAGGCTTATTGCATGGAACTTCAATTCTTTTGAAGATTACAGAAGTCGAAGCGCTGTGACTTCCTCCGGCATTCGTTCCCGTGATTTCAAAAATGTTATTCCCTGCATTTAACGTATGGTTGAAAGTTACTTCCGAAGTAGCCGGGTTAAATGTCCAGAAACCAGGATTCACGATCACACCGTCTTCTTTTAAAACGATCTGAGACTGAGTCGTCACATTTGTTACGTGTGCTCTGACAACATACGGAGCCGAAGAAACTGTTTGTCCTGGACTTACAGGATTAATGAAGCTAACAAATGGCGGTCTGATCACTTCATCACGCTTGAAGATAATTTGTGTTGCATCCGATGCAGTTCCTGCACTGTTCGTTGCTGTGATCGTAACATTGTTCGCTCCGAGGTTCAGGGAAACATTCATTGTCAACACTTTCGTTGAAGTCGAATACGTGAATCCTGCATAAGGAGCTCCGTTTACAGTCACCTGGATTTGTTGCTGATTATCAACATTCAGCACAGTGGCTGCAACATTGCTGCTCGCTACATTTACTGTTTGTGGATTCACCGCCGGATAAGTAATCGTCACAACCGGAGGCAAAGTCGGATTCGGAGCCCGGTAATTGATTACCGTTGTTTCCATATCCGAACCGGCAGCATTGGTTGCAGTAATTTCAATCACATTCGCCCCGTTTACCAAGCCCGTAGTGAATTCCATTAATTCGCTGGAAGCAGTATAAATAAAGTTTGTTGAAGCAACTCCATTTATCTTCAATACAATCTGGTTAGCTGCACTCACAAAACGAACGCGTGCTTTCACAGCATAAGAAGCATTCAATGAAACTGCAGGATTCAAACTAGGATCGATGAATGAAACAATTGGAGGTTGAACCGCAATCGGTTTTCTGTAAATGATCGTTTGAGTTTCACTTGCAGTTCCAGCTGTATTTGTTCCCGTAACCGTGATGATATTCGCACCTTCAATTAAAGTCACAGGGAAAGAAGCATTGTTGTTTACAAATGAGAAGTTGGTAACATTCACTCCATTCACATTCACGTTCACACCACTTTGGTTGGTCACATGTAATACAGATGCAACTACATTGTGCGTTCCTGATGAGGTATTGTACGGATCCACATTCGGGTTGGTGAACTGGACAACAGGAGGCTGAATAGTCTCAACGCGTTTGTATATAATAGTCGTTTGCTTGGAATCCGTACCATCTGTATTCGTTCCTGTAACTGTAACCACGTTCGCCCCGGCAACCAACGTCAATGGCTCTGTTACTCCGTTCGAAGCAGCATTGTAAGTGAAGTTAGGCAGGTTTGTGCCGTTCAAAGTCACTTTAATCTGGCTTTTCTGAGTGACATTCAATACCGTCGCATTCAGGTTGAATACAGCATTCGAAGTTTCATAAGGATTCGTTCCGGGATTGGTTATGGTAACAATCGGAGGTTTCGGAGCAACACGATTGTAAATAATAATTGTTGTTGCCGAAGCAGAACCTGCCGCATTCGTACCGATTACTTCGAATACATTTTGGCCGGCATTCAGGATCACATTACTGGTGAATTTGTCCGTTTGTGCATTGTAAGCAAAGTTATTATTGATCATCCCGTTTTGCTTAAAGCTTACATGCTGTGCATCCGCTACATTCAACACATCTGCCGTTAATGCAAAAGTGTTTTGGCTCACGGTATACGGATTGATATTCGGATTTACAAAGTAAACTACCGGAGGCTGAACTGTTTGTTGCGGTTGATAAATGATCGTTGCCGTTTCACTATCCGAACCGTATTGGTTGGTTCCTGTAGTTGTTACAACGTTTGATCCTGTCAATAAATTCAGGGTTGAAGCAATTCCTCTTGTGGAAGGGTCATACGTGAACGTTACCGGATTTCCATTCAAAACCATCGTAATTTTATCCTTACCCGTAACGTTCAATACGGTTCCCGTTAAGCTGTATACCGGATTCTGAACAGTTGTCGGATTTGAAGCCGGATTTGAATAAGTCACTACCGGAGGAGTCGGTGTTTCTCTTACATAATTGATCACCGTTTGGTCCATATCCGAACCAAAATCATTTGTTCCTGTCAATTCAAAGGTATTCTGACCGGGAACCAATGTTACGATACTTTGGAACTCCAGTGTAGAAGGGTTGAATGTAAAATTGGTAATGTAATTTCCGTTTTGTCTGAAAACCACATTCGCACTGGAAGGAACATGCTGAATTCTTCCTTTGATAACGTAGTTACTTGAATTAACTGTCGTTCCGCTGGTACTCGGATTGGTAAAGTTAACCACCGGAGGCGTGCGGTTTGCCTGGGTAAAATGAGGGTCCGTAACAACCGGTGTGCGCACTGTGTCCACCGGGTAAGTCGTGTGTTCATAATGACTTCTGATATGGAATTTCAGGTAAAAACTGGTGTAGTGGTACCAATCATTCGCATACTTGCCCTTTGCCTGAACATGACCATCAAAATTATCGGTCATGGTAAAGGTTGTTTTGTGTTCGATTCCCAAAGAAACTCCTTTGGCAACCTGGTATCCGATACCAATACCAACGCTCGGCATAAAGCGGCCAAGAGTGGATGATGAATTCAGGTTCGTTTCGAATTTCTTATCCGTCATGGAATAGATCTCACTCTGAGTATAGGAACCGGAAGCCAGCTTCGTCGAATCATAGAGGTAAGTAAACCCGTCAGATCCGTAAAGATCTCCTTTCGTCTGGTACCACGTATAACCGATCCCTCCGAAAATGTATGGGTCCCAACCTGTTCGTTCTCTCAGCTTATTGAAATGGATAGCCAATTCCAGGCTCAGTTCATGCAGCCGTGTCCCGAAATTTAACACCGCAGGCTGCCCGGCTGTGTTGTAATCGTTGTAAACAGGATTGGATGAAACGCTCGTAGAATCGGTATTATACCCTTTCCAAAGACCCGTCAGATAACGCAATCGCAAATCAAAGCTGATCGGTCGCCCGTAATTGTAATTGAATTGGTGGCCTAAAATCAACCCATATCCCAAATCCATCTTGTATGGAACATCGGTTTTTGTCCATGTAGCGCCAATATTTAAGCCCCAGAACCAACGACTGTCATTGTCGTAATTGACTTTTTCTTTCTGAGAAAATAAGGTGGTGGCTAATAGCAGACTTACAATTAGTGTGTAAAAATATTTCATAGTCTCAAGTTTAATCTATTTTGTCGCTTAACCATTCCTGTGCCAAAAAAACACAAAAAGGTTTCCATTTAACAAAATTGACGGCGCGAAACTACGAAAAAACGATTAAAATATCCCTGAATGTATTAGTTTTACAATCATATACGCATCTTTCACACATGAATCTCAGCGCTGTTAAAGTATTGTTAATCTCATTTTTAAGTGTGACTTCCGGGTTCTCCCAGTTGACAAATGATGCATGTCCGTCGGCAATCCCTCTATGTCCGAGTGTACCTGTTTCAGGTTCCAATATCGGGGCAACCGCAACTGTCTGTCCGGACTGTGAAGACGATTTCACGTTCTGTTTTTCAGGAACAAACAGTGTCTGGTACCAATTCAACACGAATGTAAACGGTGGCGATGTTACATTTAACTTCAGCAATATCATCTTTAACCTCCAGGCTACCCGTGGTACGGAACTCCAGGCAGCAATTGTCCAGGCCATCGTTCCATGTGACGCTGCAACCTATTCCCTGATCAGTAATTGTGAAGCTGGCTCTGCAGGAGCTTTTGCCTTAAATGCTACAGGACTCCCTGCAAATACCACTTATTATTTGGTCGTTAACGGGGCTCAAAACGGGGGTGCTGTTCTTCCGGCCGAAGCCACTTTCGACCTGGTCGGATCAGGAACCGGGTTTGACAGGCCTGCACCCGGGCTTTCTATCGGAGGACCAACCATTACAGTCTGCCCCGAAACTCCTGTTTCTTTTACAGCTTATTTGGCAAATTGTACAGATACGAGTGATTTCCGCTGGTATGTAAACGGAACGCTGACTGCCGTGACACAATCTTCTTTGTGGCTCACCAGCAGTTTACAGGATGGAGATGTCGTTTCCGTAGAATGCAGCTGTTTTGACATTTGTCCGGATACACTGAACTATTCCTATCCGGCAGTTGACGTGGATCCCTTAACCGTTGATGCCGGACCTGACTACACGATCCAGGCCGGAAGCAGTGTCCAGATAACCGGTACTTCGAACGGAACGGAGTTTATGTGGAGCCCCACCCAAACGCTGAATACTCCGTATTCCATTACCACCTACGCCACACCGGAAGAAACAACCGTTTATACCTTGACTGCTCTTGATGCAAATTGTTCGCTTTCGGATGAAATGACGGTTTTTGTTTCAAATAACCTGGACATCCCGGGGAGTTTTTCTCCTAATGGGGATGGAGTCAATGATAAATGGGTTATTGATGGGATTGGATTTTACCCGGATGCACAAGTAGTTGTTTATGATCGCTGGGGACAGAAAATAGCAGAGATTGCGGGTTACAGTTTAACCAAAGCCTGGGATGGTACCAATAAAGGAAAACCTGTTTCCGACGGGGTTTATTTCTATTCTTTGGACCTTCGTCAGAATAACGACACCAAACCGCTTAAAGGAAGCGTTACTGTAATCCGCTGATGAAAAAGACAATACTGTGCATACTCATTTTGATGACTTGCTGTTCTTATGGACAACAAGTGAGCCACATGTCGCAATGGATCCACCATCAATATGCTATTAATCCTGCTTATACCGGGATTAAAACCTGCCTGGAGGCACAGTCTACATTCAGAGGCCAATGGATCAGAGTTGACGGAGCACCTTACTCCGGCTGGGTAAGTGTGCATGCCCCGCTACAGGCAAAAAGACGAAAATTCCTGAGCGGAAGACATGGTTTGGGTGGAATGGTTTACCTGGACAATATCGGGCCTTTCCAGGATATCCGCGTACAACTATCCTACGCCGGACATTTCAACTTTTCATTGACCAATCGCTTGTCATTGGGATTGGCAGTAGGTGCAAGACAGCTTTCTTTCGATCTGAACGAGGCAAAACCCTTAACTCCGGATCCGACGATTAACGGAAGCGCCTCTCAAATTCTTCCGACCGCTACTTTCGGAGCATGGTGGAACGGAAAAAATTATTTTGCCGGCTTTACCCTATACGAGTTAATTCCCCAAAAGTGGAACGTCATCGGGACAAATGCGGGGTCTCAAATGCATTGGATGGTAACCGGTGGATACAAGTTCTATATCAATCCGAAAGTGGACCTTTTTCCTGGAATGTATGTCGCTTATACCAAAAACACACCGATCGAATTGCAAATCCATGCTTTGGTAGAATTTCAGCGAAAATTCAATCTTGGCCTGGGACTTAGAAACACAGATGCGTTGATTGCCATGATTGGTTTCCGTTTCAAGGAAAAGTGGAAATTGGGTTATTCGTATGACTTCATTCTTTCCAAAATGCGACCGAACACGTTTCATTCGCATGAAATCACCCTTTCTTTTTCTCCGTGTAAACAACGCGTAGAAAATACTTCCGGCTGTGCTGATTTTGATTAAATGGCCGGGCTATTCCCATTTCACTGTTTATAAGTATCTCTTTCCCTTCTCTTTCCCGGCTGATTTCTTTCGAAATTTGAGCATAAAGCATTTTTTGAATGAAAAGACAACTTTCTATCATCGCACTCACTTGCGCATTGGCAGCATGCGTTCCTGCAAAAAAGTACAATGAATTACTCGAAAGAGAAAAGATTTGCAGTGAAGAGCTGAATAAATACAAAACTTCAAGCATTGAAAATGAAGGAAAAGTGAAGGATTTACAGGTCATGGCAGATCAGTTTCGCAAAGACATCATTTCTTTGAAGAAGGATACGCTTGAATTAGGTTCAAACCTGCGTTTCCTGCAATCACAATACGATCTGATGGTTGCTCAGAACGAAGCATACGAGCAGAAACTCGACCAAATGCGTATGAAAGGAGCCAAAGAATCAGCAAATTACCAGGCGGATATCGATGCAAAAAACCAGGAACTACAACGGAAAGAAGATGCATTGAAATCTTTGGAAAGTGAATTAATTGCAAAGGAAAAATTGCTCATCGAACGCGAAGAACGCGTTACCGAACTGGAAGAAATGATCAAACGTAAGGATGATGCGATGAAACAATTAAAATCACGTGTCTCCAATGCATTAAAAGGATTTGAGAATAAAGGGTTAACCGTTATAGAGAAGAACGGAAAAATCTATGTCTCGCTGGAAGCTAAATTGCTGTTTGCTTCCGGAAGTACGACGGTAGAGCCGGATGGAAAGAAAGCTTTGGTCGACCTGGCAAAAGTATTGGAGAATGAAAAGGATTTGGAGATCATCGTTGAAGGACATACCGACACGGATAAATTAGCAAGTGCCGCACACCCGAAAAACAACTGGGAATTGAGCGTACTCCGTTCAACAGCAGTTGTGGAAATTATGATCGGGAACAGTAAAATGAATCCCATGCAACTGATGGCGGCCGGAAGAGGTGAATACCATCCGGTGGATCCCAAGGATAAAGCGAAGAACAGACGTATCGAAGTAATTATCTCTCCGAATCTGAATGAACTGTACCAAATCCTGGATGGAAAATGATCACTGCTTTTCAGGACTTAAGATATTAGGATTCATTAGCATTTCAAAGATCCGAATGTCCTAAAATCTTGGTAACTTCATAGTTCAAAATACTGTCATGGAACAAACATTGGTCATAGGAGCAACAACAAAAGAGGATCGTTATGCAAACAGGGCGATCAAAGCATTGAGAAGTCATAAATACCCGGTAGTGGCTTTCGGGCAGAAAGCCGGGAGAGTTGAGGACGTAGAAATTGAAACGGAATGGAATCCTGATTGGGATATTGAGACGGTCACTTTGTATTTGGGACCACAAAACCAGGAAGGATATATTGATAAGATCATCGCGTTAAAACCGAAGCGGGTTATTTTCAATCCGGGAACTGAAAACCCGGGATTCATTGAAAAACTGAGAGCTGAGAAAATCTATCCGGAGATCGGATGTACCCTGGTAATGCTGTCGATAGGAACTTACTAAAATGCAAAAATCTTGCTTCAAACAAAGCAAGATTTTAGTCAATTTTTCGGGTAAAAAAAATCCCCGAACAAAATTCGGGGAATCTTTTACAATATTAACATCGCATCTCCGTACGAATAGAACTTGTATTTTTCTTTAATGGCTTCGTGATATGCTTCCATCATTAAATCATGACCACAAAAAGCCGAGATCATCATTAATAATGTCGAAAGCGGCGTATGGAAATTAGTCACCAAACTATCCGCAATACTGAAATCGTATGGAGGGAAGATAAATTTATTCGTCCAGCCATCGAATGCTTTCAACATGTTATCAGTGGAAACCGAAGTTTCAACCGCACGCATAGAAGTTGTTCCGATCGCACAAACACGTTTCTTATTTCGTTTCGCTTCGTTTACAATGTTTGCAGCTTTTTCAGTGATAATTACCTGCTCGGAATCCATTTTGTGCTTTGTCAGATCTTCCACTTCCACAGAGCGGAAAGTTCCCAATCCAACATGTAATGTCACCTCAGCGAAGTTCACACCTTTCAATTCCAAACGCTTCAACAATTCACGAGAGAAGTGCAATCCCGCAGTCGGTGCCGCAACAGCCCCTTCTTCTTTCGCGTAAATTGTCTGGTATCTTTCCTCATCTGCTTCTTCTACCTCGCGCTTGATGTATTTCGGAAGCGGGGTTTCTCCCAGTTCTGTAATTTTTGCTTTGAACTCTTCGTAAGGACCATCGAATAAGAATCTCAGGGTTCTTCCTCGCGAAGTTGTATTGTCAATCACCTCAGCAACCAACGAATCATCGTCACCGAAGTACAATTTATTTCCAATTCTGATCTTACGAGCCGGATCAACCAACACATCCCACAACAAGCTTTCGCGGTTTAATTCTCTCAGCAGGAACACCTCGATCTTCGCACCTGTCTTTTCCTTGTTTCCGTACATGCGTGCAGGAAATACACGTGTGTTGTTCATGATCATCACATCACCTTCTCCGAAGTAATTGATTATATCCTTAAACAAACGGTGCTCAATTTTTCCGGTATCACGGTGGACTACCATCAAACGTGCTTCATCACGGTTTTCACTTGGGTATTCAGCAATCAGTTCGTCCGGAAGGTCAAAACTGAATTCAGAAAGCTTCATTTTATTCATACAAGACTGTATTTTTAACGCTTAAAATCAAAGAGCGCAAAAGTATAAAAAATCAGGCTATTTACAAAGGTTGTTCTTCAATGAATGCGATCCATTCTTCCACACTCTTGGAATCTTTAATATCGTAGATCCCGGATTTGGTCCTGTGAAGCGCAATAAGTGTTGCTCCACACCCAAGCTTTTGTCCGAAATCGTGAGCAATTGAACGAATATAAGTTCCTTTTGAGCAGGAAATTTCAAAATCAACTTCCGGAAAACGGGATGCATCAATCCTGAAATCCATAACCTCGATCGTATTGGCTTTCAATTCTTTTTCAATTCCGGCACGCGCATAATCATAGGCACGTTTCCCGTTAACCTGTTTCGCGGAGAATAAAGGCGGGACCTGTTCCTGTACTCCCAGGAAACTCAAACGCACTTCTTCCAATTGCTCTGCAGTTATTCCGGCAGTTTCTTTTTCCGAATTGTATTCCGTTTCCAGGTCGTAAGAAGGAGTCGTCTTTCCCAAAAGAAAGGTTCCTGTATACGTTTTTGCATCCGCTGTAAGGCCTTCAATCAATTTGGTATGTTTCCCGATACAGATTACTAATAAACCGGTTGCCAAAGGGTCCAGGGTCCCGGCATGGCCAACTTTGAGTTTTTTGACTCCTAATTTCTTGCGCAAATGCCAGCGCAATTTATTTACGGCATCAAAAGAAGTCCATTTAAAAGGTTTATCCACCAAAATGGTGCTCCCTTGTGCAAATTCTGTAATCATCTAAAGAATCGTTAATTCGTAACCGCAAAGTAAAAGAATTAAAATAATCCCACCAACGACGATGCGATACCAACCGAAGAGTTTAAACCCGTGTTTATTCAAAAAACCGATGAATCCCTTAATTGCAAGAATGGCAACGATGAAAGCAACTACATTTCCAACAATCAACAGGTTTATTTGATCTCCCGATAACGAATCGTGTTTATCAAAGAAATCCAGGGTCTTTTTCGCTGTCGCTCCCAACATTGTTGGCAGAGCAAGGAAAAACGAAAATTCAGCCGCAAGCTTCCTGCTCATCTTCTGGCTCATTCCTCCAACAATGGAAGCTCCGGAACGCGAAACACCCGGAATCATGGCAATACATTGAAAGAATCCGACTTTCAGGGCATCCAGATAGGTCATTTCTTCCATTTTGTCGATACGCGGCCTTTTAAACCAATTGTCAACAAACAAGAGAATCACACCACCAACCAACAACGAAATTGCAACTGCCAGCGGATTTTCCAATAACTGATCGATGTAATCCGAAAGTAAAACACCTAAAACAGCTGCAGGAATAAAGGCGACAATCAATTTCAAATAAAACTGGACACTTTGAAAAAAGCGCTTAAAGTACAGGGCAAAAACGGCCAGAATAGCTCCCAACTGGATGACAATCATAAACAGTTTCGTGAAATCATCATTCTCCACTCCCATTGCCGCCGATCCCAGGATCATATGTCCTGTAGATGAAACAGGTAAAAACTCAGTTAGGCCCTCAATGAGAGCCAATATAATTGCTTCAAACCAATTCATGGATTATTCAGGGGAATTAGAATCTTTCGCTTTCTTCATGATGCCGTATATCATTACGACAAAACCTGCTACAATTAAAATCGGAGCAACCGTAATCCGAACGGAGGAGAACAACTCTTTTTCATGAAATTCAGCAGGAGTATCAGAACCTCCGCCAATCATCAAGAGGTAGCCGATAATATTGATTGCCAAACCAATGAAAATGATTCTCAGGTTTTCTTTTTTAATCGGAAAGTCGAATTTATTGTTCATGATATAAATGAATGTGTCGCTAAATTAATATAAATCATCCAATTTCGCACGCAAATATTTGTTTAGCGCAAACCAGGTCGAAATAAGGGTTAAAAGACAACCGATAATCAACAGCGAGGCAAAAAGGAGCAACACGTCCATGAGTTTCATATCAATTTCAATGATATCAAGTACATTATTCAATGCAAAAAATACAGTCATCAGGAAGGCCATCCCGATAACTCCGGAAACGATTCCCTGGTAAATGGCCTGTTTCAAAAACGGCCTTCTGATAAATCCGCTGGTTGCGCCCACCAATTGCATGGTTTTGATTGTGAAACGCTTGGAATAAAGCGCCAAACGGATCGTATTATTAATCATGGCAACTGCAATAACGATCAATAAAGAAGCAACCAGTAAAATAAGGAAAGCAAATTGCTTGAATCCCAGGTTTACTTCTTCCAAAGCAGCTTTGTCGTAGTTCACCTCCGCAAGCATATCCCCGAATTTATCATTCAGCCTGGTTTCGATTTCTTTCATTCCCTTCTTGGTGACAAACGAACTTACAGGCCTGAAATTAATAGTTGGAGGAAGCGGATTCTCACCTTCAAAAATGGCAAGGATTTCTGTCGAGTTTTGGTCCGCACCCTTAAACTCATCAATTGCCCGTTCCGGTGAAACAAAGACAACTTCTTTGAAACAATCCCACGATTTCAACTCCTGAGCAACCTGCTTAATATCTGCAGCATTGTACTCCGCTTTAAAGAATAAGTCACCATGCAAATTTTCTCTCGCTTGCTTTTGCAGTGAATCCAAACCGATCACACCAGCCAAAACCAAACCGATCATAAACAAAACCAACGAAATCCCAATGACGGTTGAAATGTAACTGGTTCGCAGCCCTTTTTTTCCTGTTTTTTCGATTCCTTTACTCATCTCTACGAAATTACGCTTTTTAGCCACATCCTCTTTTGACTAATTTGAGAAGCTATTAACGAAGAAATGAACAAATTTTCTGCTTTCTGAAAATTTGATGTTATTGTAAACAAAAAACACCTAATTTGCTGCAACTTTAATACATATCACGATGAAGAAAACTTTTTTTTATTCAGCTTCTTTAGTCTTAATCGCTTTTGGAATGACCGCTTGCGGAGCTTCAACAGAAGGAACTGCAGGAGAAGTAACAACTTACGAATTGGATGCAAACGCAACCACTTTAAAATGGAAAGGTACTTATGCCGGTGACGGACATACACACAATGGGACCGTACACGTCTCGAAAGGCTCTGTAACTTATAAAGGAGACACCTTCGAAAATGGAAGTTTTACCGTTGATATGAAAACCATTGAAAATGAATTGACACCTGAAATGGGGGCGGCGGATCTGAATGAATCCATTTCAGGAGAAGGTTTGTTCAATACGGCTCAATTTCCGAATGTAGAAGTAATTGTAAATACTATCTCCGACAAAGAAATAGATGCTACTCTGAAAGTAGCAGGAAAAGAAGTTCCTGCTAAAATGCCCGTAACAGTTAAGAAGACTGAGAAAGAATTGACGGCAAAAGGCAAGTTTACGGTTGACTTTTCAGCAATGGATGCAGAAGGATTTAAGCCAAGTACTGAAAAAGGAAAAGAAATGCAATACATTAAACCGGGAGTTGATTTCGAATTGAACCTGGTGATGAAAGCAAAAGCCGGAAAATAACCAGCACTTATTACTATGTGGCTATGTGGTGTAATAATTGACCACATAGTTCACATAGAACACCATAAACTGCCAATCTATTTTCACAATTGCCAAACCGATTAATAATTTTATCACACTTCGTTTTTTATTTAAAATTTTGTGATTTTTTATTTTCAATGAATCATTGGATTTGTTTTTGGATTATTTTTGCCAAAAATTAATTTTCAGATGAACGTTTTCAAATTTGGTGGAGCTTCTGTGAAAGACGCCAATGCAGTAAGGAATGTATCACACATTCTTTCCCTTTTCCCTAAAGATCAATTGATTGTTGTAGTTTCCGCGATGGGTAAGACTACCAATGCAATGGAAGAGATTGTTGATTCACTTTGGAACAGGAATGAGAAACGTTACATGGAATTAATTGAAGACCGCTATCAGTTCCACCAATTGATCGTTGCAGAGTTATTCCCGGAAAAACACTATTTCATCCATCAGCAAATGGAGGAATTGTTTGAGTCACTGAAAAGCCGGTACCATCTTCCGATTTCGGATAATTACAACTTTGAATACGACCAGATCGTTTCACTGGGAGAAGTGTTATCAACTATGATCGTAGAAGCTTTCATGAAAGAAGAAGGCCACATTACAGCTTGGGTCGACTGCAGAAAGATTATCCGAACCAATCACGAATACCGTGAAGGTGAAGTGGATTGGGCAAAAACGGAAGCTTTGGTAAACGAACGTTTGCTTCCTTTATTCAAGGAAAAACGCATTGCCATTACGCAAGGGTTTATCGGGCACACTTCCGAAGGGTTTACAACCACACTTGGAAGGGAAGGTTCAGACTTCACTGCCGGAATTTTGGCATATTGCACCAATGCAAAGAGCGTCACGATCTGGAAAGACGTTCCCGGAATGCTGAATGCGGATCCAAAATGGTTTGACGATACGATCAAACTTCAAAAGATCTCATTCAAGGAAGCAATCGAACTTTCGTATTACGGAGCAAGCGTGATTCATCCGAAAACAATTAAACCGCTTCAGAATAAAGGAATCCCTTTGTATGTAAAATCATTTATCGATCCGAATGCAGAAGGAACCGTAATCCAGGAATCAATGGATTTCGACCACCTTGTGCCGTCTTTCATTTTCAAAATGGACCAGGTATTGATGTCGTTCACACCAAAAGATTTTTCCTTCATCGTAGAAGAAAACCTGGGTGATATTTTCCAGCAACTGGCATTCTACGGAGTCAAAATTAACCTGATGCAGAATTCAGCTTTGAGCTTCTCCATTTTATTCGACCGTTCAAAAACGGAACCGATGAAACTCGTAGAGAAATTCAAAGATCAGTATTCGGTGCGATACAATGAAGGATTGGAATTGGTAACCATCCGCCATTACGACCAGGCAACCATTGACCGCGTAACCGTTGACAAAGACATTCTTTTAGAGCAGCGAACACGACAAACCATTCGCATGGTCATGAAAAATAAATAATTTCAACATCCCTTCCCAACAGAAGGGATTTTTTGTAACCAAACGAAACAGATCGAATTATGAAAATGAAAAACTTATGAAAGGACTGTTACATTCACTTTTCATCCTCGCACCTATTTTGTCATTCTCCCAAGCGACAGTGTGGGTAGATTCCATGTCCGTGTATTTTGAATTCAACAGTCATGAGATCCATTTTCAAAACAGGCAAAATTCCGAAACGAAAACCAAGCTTTCAAAACTGAAAAATCAATCCCTCGTACTTCGGGCATATACTGATTCGGTCGGCTCCAAAGAATACAATCTGAAATTGGCAGAAATGCGTTTGGAAGCCGTAAAAAAGTTCCTGGAAAAATCATATCCGGGTCAATTTTCCATTAGAACGGAAGTAGCCATGGGCGAAGACCTTTCCGGCAAATCAGATACAGACAAACGGCGGGTTGACATTTTAATCTCCCATCCCTCAAAAACAGGTCCAAACGATGTCGCTTCCAATAGAAAACGGAGGTTTGAACTGAATGTACCTATCCAATTGAAAATCCAATTTGTTTACGGACGGGACGAGGTATTGAAAAGCTCGTACGAAGATATTCAATTCCTGATTGAAACCCTCCAGGAAGATCCGTCATTGCATGTTACACTTGCAGGACATGTTTGCTGTGGTACAGATGGTCAAAACCTGTCCGGAAAGCGTGCCGAGCGCATCAAACAAATTTTGGTAATGGAAGGAAATATTTCAGGAAGCAGAATCCAGGCGAT
The DNA here is from genome assembly GCA_966212075.1 of uncultured Fluviicola sp. Taxonomy (GTDB): domain Bacteria; phylum Bacteroidota; class Bacteroidia; order Flavobacteriales_D; family Crocinitomicaceae; genus Fluviicola. The sequence continues at coordinate 79,689 of CBIHOM010000002.1, read as the reverse complement.
TGGATTTGGTAATAAAAAACCATTGTTTGTAGAAGATTCGGAAGAACACCGACAAGCCAACCGCCGGGTCGAAGCAACGTTTTATAAAAAACAGTAGGGACACAAAGTATCGCGCCCCTACAAAATATAATGCTGTTTTATTTTATGAATTTCCTTTCAATGGTTTCACCGATTTAATTGATTTAGCCATTAAATCAATAATGATCTTTTCAAATCCGTCGTCCCGGCTTCTGAAAACATAGGTAATACCATCAATTACTTTTTGTCCGTAAACATGATAGGTCTTGTGCTCCACCCCTACTGATTTCGAAGCACCTTTCTTTCCATCAACCTTCAATTCCCGTTCGTACAGAATGAAATCCGGCTCGTCTACCAGGTACTTGACCTTATAAAAGTTCAAACCCGCCAAACGCTTCTTCTCAGAAGAAACCATTTCACGATCAGAACCCCAATCATCAATGATCATATGGAAATTCGGTCCAACCATCAATTCCCACTTGAAATCGTCTTCCACATGAATAATTTCAGGCTGTGTTGATGCACCAATGTTTGCAGTTTCATCCGGCAACATGATCATAACCGGAATATCATATGGTTTCATGGAAAACCCTTGAAATTCATACAATTCTTCATCAGTCAATTCCTTACCTTCATCCGAATCACCGCAGCGAACCGCAACCAGGGAAAGGGTTAAGAGCAACAAAAAGAGTGAAATTTTTTTCATACCTGTTATTTATTATCCATCCGGGTTATAACTCCAAACGGAGAAGTAATTAGGACAAATATAGTTTTTTTATCAATTTTGACCCAAAATGACTGTTTTCAATTAGCTGCATCCGGAAAATCGGGTTTAATGAGTCTTTTCGTTGCTTCTTAAGTAAAATTATATGGCGGGGTATAAAATCCGGGATCTGGAAATTCTGACTGGAATTAAAGCACATACAATCAGGATGTGGGAAAAAAGGTATGGGCTCTTAACACCTCAGCGGACCCATACTCAGATACGGACTTATTCCGATCATGATTTACTCCTGATACTGAATGTTTCCTTTCTAAACAAAAGGGGATACAAAATCTCGCGGATTGCGGGAATGAGTCCTGAAGAAATTTTCAACGCTTCCAAATCCCTTCAACAATCTGGCAATACGGATACAGCTATTGATCAGCTCATTGTTTCAGTTCTACAGCTGGACGAACAGCTCTTCCACACTGTTTTCAAGGAATTGACTCAAAAAGAAGACTTATCCGTTATTTTTTCAGAATATATTCTCCCGTTCCTTAACCGAATAGGTGTCATGTGGCTGGTTGGTACCATTAACCCGGCTCAGGAACATTTCATGTCTAATCTCATCCGGCAAAAAGTCATTGCTGCGATTGATTGTTTACCCATTCCAGACCCGGGACAGGAAAAAATTATTCTTTACCTGCCTGAACACGAATGGCACGAAATCAGTTTGTTGGTTTATCATTACTATCTGAGATCAAGGGGCCTGAATAGTATCTATCTGGGTCAGGCTTTACCATATGAAGCGTTAGCCAAAGCTATTGAGTTACTAAAACCAAAATCAATCGTTTCCAGTTGGTTAACAGCAATCGACCCTCAACAAATCATTGACTACTTTAATCAAATTGAAGCAGATTACGACCAATTGAAAATTGTTGCAGGTGGTTATCAGATCGACCAATTGGAATTATTACTACCAAAGAAAATCAAACGGATTCGTTCCTTATCCGATCTAGAAAATTTCATTTAATTTTATTTTGTTTAATCTTTTTATATATTTGTTAAACAAAATTGATTTTTATTCTCTGAAGTTCAATAAAAGTGTAAATTCAACCGGACTTAATTTCATGTCTTTTTAGGTTATCCAATTCAGCTGCTCGATGTCAGGAAAAAAAATAGCAATAATCGGTTCAGGGATCTCCAGTCTATCCTGCGCTTCCTTTCTTGCAAAAGAAGGTCATGAAGTAGTGATACTGGAACAAAATGACAGCATCGGTGGAAGAGCACGTCAGTTCAAAACAGACAACGGGTTCACTTTTGACATGGGACCAAGCTGGTATTGGATGCCGGATGTTTTTGAGAATTTCTACAAGCAATTTGGGTATACCGCTTCAGATTTTTACGAACTCGTGCGTTTGGACCCTTCTTACCAGGTTATTTGGGGGAAAAATGATATCGATCAGATTCCTGCTTCACTTTCGGAACTGGGCACTTACTTTGAAAAATTGGAACCTGGAAGCAGCGACAAACTCAAACAATTTTTAGCGGATGCCGAAAAAAAGTATGAAATTGGGATGAAGGACCTGGTTTATAAACCTAGTTTAAAGTTAACGGAATTTGCAGATACGCGCATTTTGACCGGTTTATTCAAAATGCACTTATTTACATCATTTGCGTCCTTTATCCGGAAGTATTTCACACATCCGAAAATCATTTCCTTACTGGAATTTCCTATTTTATTTCTTGGGGCCACTCCAAAAGACACTCCTGCACTTTATTCACTCATGAATTATGCCGATATCCAATTGGGGACCTGGTATCCGATGGGTGGCATGTTCGAATTTGTAAAAACCTTCGAAAAAATTGCATTGGAACAAGGCGTTACGTTTTCGCTAAATACCAAAGTTCTTGAATTTAACACATCAAAGGGGAAAGTAAAATCGATCATTACTTCAAAAGGCGAATTTATTTGCGACTATGTTATTTCCGGTGCCGATTACCAGCATACTGAACAATTGCTTCAGAACAAAGCCAATTATACTGATTCCTATTGGGAAAAACGAACGATGGCTCCCTCCTGCCTGCTTTTCTACATTGGTTTGGATTGCAAAGTTCCTAACCTGGAACACCACAATTTGTTTTTCGATGAAGATTTTGATGTGCATGCATCGGAAATTTACAAGAATCCCAAATGGCCCGGAAAACCACTTTTTTATGCAAGTTGCCCTTCGAAAACAGACTCATCCGTAGCACCTCCAAACGGAGAGAACCTGTTTCTTTTGATACCGATCGCACCTAACCTGGAAGATTCCGAAGAAATACGGGAAGCCTATTTCGAGATTTTAACAAACCGCCTGATCGAAAAAATCGGTTTTGATATCAATCCACATATCATGTACAAACGTAGTTATTGTGTCTCCGATTTTGTGACGGATTACAATGCGTTCAAAGGAAACGCGTACGGATTGGCAAACACATTGAAACAAACCGCATTACTGAAACCACGCATCCGGAACAAACAGTTATCAAACCTGTTTTACACAGGGCAGTTGACGGTTCCGGGCCCTGGTATCCCACCTGCAATTGTTTCGGGAGAAGTGGTCGCAAAACATGTGATCAAACGCATTGAAAAACTGAACTAAAAACCCTGCTATGAAACAACTGTTCGATACACTTTCTCTTGAAATGAGTGCTTTAACTACGAAAAGGTACAGCACCTCTTTTTCAATCGGAATCCACTTTCTAAGTAAAGACCTGCAAGCACCCATTCACGCCATTTATGGATTCGTGCGCTTTGCAGACGAAATAGTCGACACGTTTCACCACTACGAAAAGAAGGAATTGCTGAAGGAATTCAAAGCTGAAACTTACAAAGCAATTGAACGTGGAATTTCCCTGAACCCAATCCTAAATAGTTTTCAATGGGTGGTAAACAGGTATCAAATCAATCCTGAACTCATTGAGACTTTCCTGCAATCTATGGAAATGGACCTGGAAACCACTCAATACGAACAAAAAGTCTACGAACAATACATCCTGGGGTCCGCGGAAGTTGTCGGATTGATGTGCCTGAAAGTTTTTGTAAGAGGAAATGAAGAAAACTATTTGACGCTTAGAGATTCAGCCATGAAATTGGGAGCCGCTTTTCAAAAGATCAATTTTTTGCGCGATCTCAATGCAGATTACTATCAGTTGGGGCGCACGTACTTTCCGGAAATGAATTTCGCCCTGTTTGACCAGGAAATGAAAGCAAAAATTGAGCAGGAAATCGAAGCAGATTTCAAAGCAGGATATGAAGGAATCAAAAATCTTCCGAAAGATGCACGGTTCGGAGTTTATATGGCCTATCGCTATTACATCAAATTGTTTCACAAGATCCGGAAAACAGATGCACACAGTATTTTGGATCAACGCATCCGGATTCCCGATAATAAAAAGGTTCGTTTGCTATTTACTTCTTATCTTCGTCATAACTTGAATTTATTATAAAAGTTGGAAACAGTAGTATTGGTAAATGAACAGGATGAGATGATCGGTTCCATGGAGAAAATGGAAGCTCATCAAAAAGGTATATTGCATCGTGCTTTCTCAGTTCTCATTCATCAAAATGGGAAGGTGCTCCTTCAGCAACGAAGTTTAAACAAATACCATTCAAGTGGTTTGTGGACCAATACCTGTTGTTCACACCCAAGATTGGATGAATCATTAGCGACTGCGGGAAATCGTCGATTGAAAGAAGAAATGGGAATCGACTGTCCAGTAACACCTCATTTTCATTTTATTTACAAAGCTCAGTTGGACAATGGCTTGGTTGAACATGAACTGGATCATGTCTTATTTGGTTCTTATACCGGTGAAATCAACCCAAATCCGGATGAAGTAATGGATTATAAATGGGTAGATTGGAACGAATTTGTGGAAAACATTACCCTTCATCCTGAACGTTACACAGCCTGGCTTCAAATCCTGGTTAGCGATTACAAATCTCAAATAGAAGAAATCCTTTTCCCATGAAAATCTTTCGTATCGAACAATTCAATGCTGCGCACCGCTTGTTTAACCCCAAATGGGACGATGAAACAAACGACCGTATTTTCGGGAAATGCAACAATCCCAATTTCCACGGGCACAACTACAAACTGGAAGTGGAACTGGATGGACCGATCAATCCGGAAACCGGTTACGTAATGGATATGAAGCACCTATCCGACATTATGAAGCTGGAAATCCTGGAACGGTTTGACCATCGGAACCTGAATCTGGATTGTCCCGAATTCAGAGATCTGATCCCTTCCGCAGAAAATATTGCATTGGTTTGCTGGAACATTCTTCGTGACAAACTTCCTTCGGAACTGAAATTGAAGGTACGCTTGTGGGAAACTCCTAAAAACGGTGTTGAATATGATGGAAACTAAATATTTATATGTATTGAACAGATTCTTGAATCTTTTCTAATTTTACAAGACATTATTAATCATGAGAGCTCTTTCAGCAATAGGTTTTGTAATCAGTGTAATTGGCTTGCTTTTGGTTTGCTACAACCAATTTGCAATTATTCCGTTCCTTACAGATTTGAATGGTAACGTGGAGATCAAAGACAATGAATTTACACAGTCACTGAGATTCAACTATGAAAACCAGTTATTCTTACTGAGTATGTTAAGCATTATCGTTGGCGTGTTCTCTGTTCTTTTTTGTTCCATTGTTTACCTGAAAAAACGCACCCGAATGACATTAATCGGGACCATTATCGGTTTTTTTGTCGCCGTGATGGGAATTATCCATTCCTGGTATTAAATAAAGTTCAAACAGTTAAAAAGGTTCAAATGTTTAAACTTAAAATCTGTTGTTTAAATGTAATTTGAATTCTTTGATCCCGATAGCCATCGGGACTTTTGAACTCTTTGAACAAAATTAATTATGGAAAAACTAACGCTTTTCTGGCATCGAAGAGATCTGAGAATTCATGACAATGCAGGACTTTTCAAAGCATTAAAACAAGCAAAACCAGTTCAGCCGATCTTTATTTTTGACACGAATATTTTAAATAAACTTCCCCAAGACGATCAACGCGTTTTATTCATTCACCGAACAATCAACGAATTGCATAACGCTTACAGAAAACTGGGAGCCTCTTTGTGGGTATTTCACGGCGACCCAACGCAAGTCATTCCTGAGTTAGTCAGGAAACACGCTATCCAAAAAGTCTTTTGCAACAGGGATTATGAGCCTGAAGCTATTAAACGTGACCAATTTATTCACGCAGAACTCCAAAAACTGCAATGCAGCCTTTCAGGCTCAAAAGACCAGGTTATTTTTGAAAAAGATGAGGCCGTAAAACCCGATGGAAACCCCTATCAGATTTTCACACCTTACATGAAACGCTGGAAGGAAAAACTGGATGATTTCTATTTGAAAGCATACCCGGTCGAAAAGTACATCTCCAATTTGAATCACGGAACGGAATTTCCAGTACCGAGCCTGGAAGAAATGGGTTTCAGTACCAAGCAAACACAGCATTTCCCCCCATCAACCATTCCGGCAAAGATCATCCTGGATTATCATAACACCCGCGACATTCCGGCCATTGAAGGAACTTCCCGCTTAAGTCTTCACCTGCGTTTCGGAACGCTTTCCATCCGGGAATTGACACGACTGGCAAAAGAAAGCAACGAGAAATATTTGAACGAGCTGATCTGGAGAGATTTCTATCAGACGATTCTTTACTGGTATCCGCTCAGTGCAAATCATGCGTTTAAATCTGAATACGACCGGATTGAATGGGAATTTAATGAAGTACAGTTCCAGGCTTGGTGCGAAGGTAAAACAGGTTACCCACTGGTTGACGCCGGAATGCGTGAACTCAATCAAACCGGCCACATGCATAACCGTATCCGGATGGTTGTTGCGAGTTTTTTGTGTAAACATCTCTTACATGATTGGCGTTTGGGCGAACGTTATTTCGCCAGGAAATTACTGGACTTTGACTTGGCAAGCAATGTCGGTGGCTGGCAATGGGCAGCTGGATCAGGTGTTGATGCCGCTCCTTATTTCCGTATTTTTAATCCGGTCAGTCAGCAGGAAAAATTTGATCCCGAGTTTGAATATATCCGGAAATGGGTCCCTGAATTTGGCACTTCGGATTATCCTGAACCAATTATAGAACACAAATGGGCACGTGAACGCGTTTTGGAGAGGTATAAAAAGGCGCTGAATACTAAATAACCCCGTATTCAATATAATCATGATATCATGTATTCGTTATATAACGAAATCATTACTTGGAAAAAATAATCAGCTTATTCTACTGGCGTCTCAACTCTCCTGATCGCCACTTCTGAAGGAATGTCGCCCAGGCAAATGGATTCAGTAAGTTGTTTACAGGAGACTGCCCCATGGTATACAAGCGCGTATTGTTTTGGTTCACAACATTCCCAAAGGAAATAGATGCATCACTGGGAACCAGGGAAGCAAGGTTGGCCAATGATTGTCCGGACAATTGCTTTTGTGCTCTCAACATAGCATCTTCATAAGGGTTCATTTCTACGAATGCCTGGGCAAATGCTTCTTTTGACGGCCATGGATAAATAACAACTTCACTCAATTGGATCGTATCCACGGTCATCATATGAATAATGGAATAACGGTTTTCACTTAATGTATCCGGAACAATGTAAGAAGACGGCTTATGTCCATAATAGCGGAACATAATCGTATCACCCGGTTGAACAACCATTGAAAAGAAACCATAAATATCCGCTATGGTTCCCCTATGAACCGTTTTGTTATAAACAGCAGCATAAGGCATTTCCTGTAAGCTGTCCGAAGAAACAACTACTCCCGACAATTGAATTAATCGTTCCTGCTTTTGGGAATTTGCATTCAAAGAAATGGCGATCACCATTCCGATAAGTCCGTATTTTAACCAATTATTCATACAGCAAGGATACGGAATTTTCGATAATCATCGAAGGCATTCCCTTCGTTTAACATTAATTATCAGGTGAAAGTCGAAAAGTTAACAGAAAGTTTAACTAAACCGATTTGTTTGTAACTGAAAATAATTACTTTTGCGAGAATTTATTTCAAAAGTAGGTTCACACATGGCACTGTCCAATCTTAATTCAGTCAGAGAAGGTCTTACATACGACGACGTACTCTTAGTCCCAGCATTTTCACAAGTTCTACCTCGCGACGTTCAATTAAAAAGTAAAATTACCCGCAACATTGAGGTCAACACTCCCATCGTTTCTGCAGCAATGGATACAGTTACGGAAGCAAGTCTAGCAATCGCACTTGCACAACAGGGAGGAATCGGAGTGATTCACAAAAACATGAGCATTGCAGATCAGGCATTGGAAGTAAGAAAAGTAAAACGTTCTGAAAGCGGAATGATCCTGGATCCGGTGACATTATCCGAGCACGCACTTGTACAGGATGCCCTTAACTTAATGGCCGAATACAAAATCGGTGGAATTCCGGTAGTTGACGGAGCACGAAAACTAAAGGGGATCATTACTAACCGCGATTTGCGTTTCGAAAAAAACCATTCACGGCCGGTAAGAGAGATTATGACCGCGGAAAACCTGATCACAACCAAAGACGGAACAAGTCTTGCGACTGCCGAAGAAATATTGCAGGAAAATAAAATTGAAAAATTACCTGTTGTTGATGCAAACAACACCTTAATCGGCTTAATTACATACCGGGATATTATCAAAGTAAAAACTCATCCGAACTCCTGCAAGGACCAATACGGTAGATTACGGGTTGCTGCTGCAGTTGGCGTAACGCATGATACGATCGAGCGCGTACAGGCACTTGTTGAAGCAGGTGTAGACGCAATCGTTATTGATACTGCTCATGGCCACACGGAAGGAGTTGTTGTTAAACTGAAAGAAGTAAAAGCACAGTTCCCGAAACTGGATGTTATTGTAGGAAACATTGCTACAGCAGCGGCTGCAAAATACCTGGTAGAAGCCGGAGCTGATGCAGTAAAAGTTGGAATTGGCCCAGGATCTATTTGCACGACCCGCGTAATTGCCGGAGTTGGAGTCCCGCAGTTGACAGCTGTCAATGATGTGGCTTTAGCTTTAGAAGGAACCGGAGTTCCGGTTATTGCAGACGGTGGAATCCGTTATACAGGAGATATTGTAAAGGCAATTGCTGCCGGAGCAGACGTTGTAATGATTGGTTCCATGTTCGCAGGTGTGGAAGAATCACCGGGTGAAACAATCATTTACGAAGGAAGAAAATTCAAATCATACCGTGGAATGGGATCCTTGGAAGCAATGCAAAAAGGTTCGAAAGACCGTTACTTTCAAGATGCAGAAGATGATATCAAAAAATTGGTGCCGGAAGGAATTTCAGGACGCGTTCCATACAAAGGGAACTTATTCGAAGTGGTTTACCAAATCGTGGGTGGTTTGAGAGCCGGAATGGGTTATTGCGGAGCTGGCTCTATTGACAAATTGAAAGGTGCGGAATTCGTTCGCATTACCTCTGCCGGAATGCGTGAATCACACCCGCATGATGTGACAATTACACGTGAAGCACCGAATTACAGTTTAAAATGATTCACAGAAATAATTCATTTACAGCAGGGGCGGAAAATTTTCCGCCCCTGCTGTTTTTAATGGAATACACTGTTTTATCCTTAATTTTTTCTTAAAACATCTGATTTTACTTTCAAACCAAAAACAATGTATTATTTTTGGCGTTCTTGGTTTGAATAAAGTATTACAATACATGAAAAAACGACTATTATTAGCCTTAGGAATTCTATTTTCCCTAAACACCATTGCACAAACGGATAACGTTGTGATGGAGATTGACGGTAAAAAGGTTACCAAATCCGAATTTTTACAGATCTATTTAAAGAATAATACCAATCCGAAATACGATAAGCAATCGTTGGACGAATACATGGAATTGTTCAAAAAGTTCAAGTTAAAAGTTGCAGAAGCAGAGGCTCTTGGATATGATACCATTCCAAAATTAAAGAAGGAATTGGCAGGTTACAGAAAACAATTGTCACAACCTTATTTGATCGACTCTACGAAAAACAGTGCTTTGGTAAATCAGGCATATGAGCGTATGAAAAATGAGGTTCATGCTGCCCACATCCTGGTAAAAATTGCTGAAAATGCTTCTCCGGAAGATACGCTTGCAGCTTACAACCGCATCATGGCTATCAAAAAACGTATTGAAAACGGGGAAGATTTTAATACAGTAGCAAAAGGCAAAAACGGTTCGGATGATCCGTCTGCTGTAAGAAATGGTGGGGATTTGGGTTATTTCACTGCATTCCAAATGGTTTACCAGTTTGAAGAAGCTGCTTACAATACCCCGATCGGGAAAATCTCCAACCCGGTACGCACAAAATTCGGTTACCACATTTTGAAAGTAATCGATATGCGTCCTGCAAGAGGAACTATGAAAGCGGCACACATTATGGTTGCAACCGGAAAAGATGCAAGTGCTGAGGAAATTGAAACTGCCCACAAAAAAGTAGATGAGATTTATGCGAAATTGCAAGCCGGAGAATCATTTGAAAAACTGGCAAACGAATTCTCTGATGATGCACAAACAGCAGAAAAAGGAGGTGAATTACCTCTATTCGGAACAGGAACAACTACGCGAATGGTACCTGAATTTGAAGAAGCTGCGTTCCAGTTAAAAGCAAACGGTGATGTTTCCCAACCCGTACAAACTGCTTTCGGTTACCACATCATCAAACGTTTGGAATTGACCCCATTGCGTTCTTTCGAAGAGTTAAGAAAAGAAATCCAGGGGAAAGTAAACAAAGACGAGCGTTCGATTGTTACTCAGCAATCATTTATCCAAAAGTTGAAGAAAACGTATGAGTTCAAAGACAATTACAGCAAAACAAGCAAATGGTTCGTACAAAACATCGATACGAACTATTTCAAAGGAACATGGACTGCTGATGGTTTGAAATCAAATAGTGCGATGTTTACGCTCGATAAAAAAGCATTTACACAAAAAGACTTTGCTACCTACCTTCAGAAAAATTACAGAACCTACAAAAACATGGACGCTGCTGCATTGGTAAAAAAACAGTATGCTTCCTGGCAGAATAGCGAAATTCTTGCATACGAAGAAAGTAAGCTGGATTCAAAATACCCGGATTTCAAAGCATTAATGCAGGAATATCACGATGGTATTTTACTGTATGAGATCATGTCCGATAAAGTATGGAATAAAGCAATTAAGGATACTTCCGGTTTGAAATCATTCTTTGAAGCTCACAATGCGAATTATTCCTGGGGAAAAAGATACAATGCATATGTTTATGAATGTTCCAATGAAGATATCTCCAAAAAGGTTGCGGCAATGCTGAAAAGTGACACCATTTCCTCCCGCACGGTGATCAATGCAATCAACAAGGATTCGGAATTAAATCTGCGTGTCAGAACAGGTAAATTTGAAATAGAATCTACTCCGTACCTGAAAGGCCATGATTTGAAAAAGGGAGTAAACCCTGCTTACACATTTGATGGTAAATATTACATTGTTAAAGTAGATGAAATCCTGGAACCTACTAAGAAAACAATGACTGAAGCAAAAGGAGCTGCGACTTCTGATTATCAAACCTACCTGGAAAAAGAATGGTTGACAGAAATTGCTAAAAAGCATCCGATTGTCATTCACGACCAAGTCCTTTACAGTTTAGGAAAATAAGAAAGAAAGCCGGCGATGCCGGTTTTTCTTTTTGCAAAAAACGGTTAATTCTTAAAATAATGTAATTTGCCATACGTTATTGATTGAATCTCAAAAAAGAACACGAAATTAGCAGCTCATTCGCTTGATAAAAAGAACATGAAATACAGCATATTCCTAAGTTTACTCTTCGTCCTGGCATTCACCGGGTCTTTTGCCCAACCCAAACTAATCGATAAAGTAGTTGCCCAGGTGGGTGATAATATCGTGCTTTATTCGGAAATAGAGGGGCAAAAACAATCCATGAAACAAAATGGTGTAACGCCTGAAGATATCAATGAATGTGTGATCCTGGAACAAATGCTTTATAATTTCCTGCTGGTTAACCAGGCTGAGTTGGATTCAATTCAGATCAGTGATGAGCAAGTGGATGCCGAAATGGAAAACAGACTTCGTTTGATCGAAAGTCAAATGAAGAATGTAAAGGATGAAAAAGGAAATCCGATTACAATTGAATCCTTTTACGGGAAAACAAAACTTCAAATCAAGGAAGAATTCAGAGCTACTATTAAGAAACGATTGCAGGGACAGGAAGTTGAGCGCGGAATCACCTCCGCAATTGATGTTTCCCCTTTAGATGTGGAGAATTTTTTCAATTCAATTCCAAAAGACAGTTTACCTTATATCAACTCACAGCTTTCATTTCAGCAAATTGCCATTTTCCCCAAGATCACCAAAGCGGATAAAGACCTTGCATTCAAACAGATTTCTGATTTGAGAAAACAGGTTGCTTCAGGAAAAATGACCTTTTGTTCTGCTGCCTCTTTCTATTCCGAAGATCCGGGAAGTGCAAAAGCGTGCGGAAAAATTGAAGCTACTCGTGGAGCAATGGTCCGTCCGTTTGAAGCAACGGCTTACAGCTTAAAAGTAGGTGAAATCAGCGAGGTATTCGAAACGGAATTCGGATACCACTTTATGCAGCTGATCGAACGAAAAGGGGACGATTACGTTGTAAATCACGTCCTGATCGCACCCAAATTCAGCTTAGACAGTTTGGATGCTTCCAGTAAGCGAATGGAGCGCTGTTACGAGGAACTGAAGCAAAATAAAATTACATGGGAAGAAGCGGTAAAAATCTATTCCAACGATGTCAATACAAAAGAGAACAAAGGATACATTACCAATCCGATCACCGGAGAAATTAAATGGAGCGTAGAACAAGTGAACCAGGTTGACCCGATGATGTTCCAGTTAACGGACGGATTGGAATTGAACCAGATCACCTCACCATTGCTTTATTACGATTATAATGAGCGCAAGGAAGCGATCCGGATAGTTCGTGTTGCGGAAAGAACAAAACCTCACGTAGGGAACCTGAAGGATGACTATAACCTCTTTCGTATGATGGCATTGGAACAAAAGAAACAAAAAGCAATTGCCAACTGGACTAAAACCAAAATTTCAACCGCATACATTCGCATTGATGATTCTTTCAAAGATTGCAAATTCGAAAATGAGTGGGTACCTAAAGCACCTTAAAGAAAAAACAAAAAACTATGTCAGACGTTGCTGCTATTGAACAACTAGTAAAAGACTATAAAGCTCTCAAAAACGAAATTCACCAGGTAATTGTTGGTCAGGAAGAAGTAGTTGATCAGGTTCTGATCTCTATTTTCTCCCGCGGACATTGTTTGCTTGTCGGAGTTCCCGGATTGGCAAAAACCCTTTTGGTAAACACCATTGCGGATACATTGGGATTATCCTTTAATCGCGTTCAGTTTACTCCCGATCTAATGCCTTCGGACATCGTCGGTTCTGAAATCCTGGACGAAAGCCGCCAGTTTAAGTTCATCAAAGGACCTTTGTTCAACAACATTATTCTGGCCGATGAGATTAACCGTACACCTCCAAAAACGCAATCTGCGCTATTGGAAGCTATGCAGGAAAGAAGGGTAACTGCAGCCGGAACAACTTATACACTTCCTCACCCTTTCTTCGTTTTGGCAACCCAAAACCCAATCGAACAGGAAGGAACTTACCCTTTACCTGAAGCCCAATTGGACCGCTTCATGTTCAATATCTGGGTAGATTATCCCACGTTTGTTGAAGAGCTGGCGATCGTGAAAAGTACCACTTCGGATACCAAAATTCAATTGAATCAGATTGTTTCAGGAGAAAAGATCGCGGAATACCAGGAATTGATTCGTCGCATCCCGGTTCCGGATAATGTTTTGGAATATGCCGTTAAGCTGGTTGCGAAAACGCGTAAAGACAATCCGTTGGCACCACAGCTAACGAAGGACTTCATTTCATGGGGAGCCGGGCCAAGAGCATCTCAATACTTAATTATCGGGGCAAAATGCCACGCAGCGCTTCATGGCCGTTTTTCACCGGATATTGATGATGTGAAAGCGGTTGCATTGCCGATCCTAAGGCACCGTATCGTTCGGAATTACCGCGCAGAAGCGGAGGGCTTCTCGAATGACCGGTTGATTACCGAGTTAATGAAGTAATCAGATCAAATGATATAAAAAACGTAGGGCCGCGATGAATCGCGGCCCTACGTTTTTTTATGCTGTTATTGTATCTTAAACATTAATCGTATACGTATGTCCGTTGATTTCGATTGTGAATGTTCCGTCACATGTACCCGTTCCGTAATCAATCGTACGAGTTGATTTTCCGGTTGGCGTAATTTCCAGTGTTCCTTTTGTAATGTAAGGACATCCGATTTTCACATGCAGCGGGCTTGTAATGTTTGCCACATAACCATCACCATTTACCACTTGTGCGTTTGCGGTTCCCGTAACATCCCACTCATCGTCATAAATATTCAGAACGGTATTGTATCCGGCAGTAAATGTCCGGACCTGGGCAGAAGTATATGTTGCGATTTCACCCGTAGTAAGTGTTACAACACCATTTATATTCACATTGTAATACGGTTGTTGCGACCCATTTAATCCCATATTTTCTACTGTCATCAATCCTTCTACTTTGATATCATTCACATAATAATTTACAGGAGTATAACGGATAATTGTTCCCTGGTTGTAATAAGGTCCGTTGTAAGCAATGATCAATTTACCACGGCGTTGTTTTTGATCCAGACAGGTACAGTTATTTGTTCCCCAATCGATCGTAATCGTATCCTGTGAACCCACCGTATCAATAGTGATAATTACGTTACAGTCAGCTTTTTCAACTTCCGTAACTTCATGACTGTCCTGATAGCGATAAATCGGTTTCCCGATCCCGTATACAAAAGTCCCGCCTTTATATGCCTGATCTGACATATTTGCCATTTCAGCAAAAGTGTTCTCCACAATTGCGTTTGTTTTCGGAGCATTACTTTCGTCGTACTTCCATTTCTTACAAGATGCAACTTGCGCAATAGCTGCTAAAGAAAGGCTAAAAATTAAGAGTCGTTTCATGTTTTGTAGTATTTAGTGATGCGAATATCGTTGATAACAAATAACATACCAAACGTTTTTTTTATAAATGAGTAAATATCACTTTTAATCGATTATTTAGCGAAAAGTTACACCTTTTGTTAATTTTCTTCGAGCAAAACCGAGCTATTCATCTCATTTTAATTCGTTGTTCACATTCCAGTATTAATAGTTTCAACGAAGGAATTCAAAATTCGAATTCAGCTTCCCATATCTTTGTTACATGAAAGATCTCAAATCTTTACAAGCCCTAATTGCACTCATGGATGATCCGGATGAGCAAGTTTATGCGCATGTAAGAGATCGCCTATTAGAGATTGGTCCCGAAGCAGTTCAGCTTTTGGAATCTTCCTGGGAAGAAAAAGATTATGGTCTGCTCTTCCAATCGCGGATTGAAACCCTGATCCACGAAATCCAATTCGAAGAATGCAAACGGCAGATGGTTTCCTGGTACCGCAGTTCAACCAAAGACCTGTTGAAAGGAGCTATCCTGGTTGCAAAATACCAATATCCCGGTTTAGACGAAAAAAACATTTACGAATTCATTGAACGCGTTCGCAGGGATTGCTGGCTGGAATTGAACCCCAATATGACTGCTTTCGAGTCAATCCGTATTATCAATAAAGTGCTTTTCGGGCAGTACGGGTTTTCCGGAAATTCAAAGAATTATAATTCACCCCTCAATTCATTCCTCAATACCGTTATTGAAACAAAGAAGGGCAATCCTTTGAGCCTGAGCATTCTTTACAGTGTGATTGCACAGGAATTAAAACTGCCGATTTACGGAGTAAACCTCCCGAACCATTTCATCCTGGCTTACATGGATAACAATGGTGTAAACCAGTTTATCTCAAATGGCAACGAATACGGAGTCTTGTTCTATATCAATGCATTTTCGAAAGGAAGCATGCTTCAAAAAGATGATATCGTACAATTCCTGTCCAGTATCCAGGTTGCTCCGCAAGCCAGTCATTTCCAACCTTGTTCCAATTCGGATATTATTCGCCGGATGCTGACAAACCTCGTTTCTTCCTTCCAGCAGGTAGGAAACCTGGAGAAGGTGAATGAATTAATTGAGCTCCGCAGTCTTTTGGATTAATTCAAAATGCAAAGTCAACATTCAAAAACCACTCATGAAAATAGTCTCTTCGCTTTGTGCTTTAATTTTGGTCGTGGGATGTTACTCACCGAAAACTGATAAAAATCCATCTGATAAATCTGCTTATGCGAAAGAGCAGACAACTACGGAAAAGAATGATCCGGAAAACAGAGAAGTCAAAAGTGAAGATCAGACAGCCCCTGTTACTTTCCAAACTTCTACCTATGACGACCCGCAATTTACAGATGAGGTTGCAGGCCACCGGGCATCACTAAAAAAGCTCTCCGACCAAAAGGTATTTGCTACCATCCATGCAAAGCTGATCCAAAAACTGAATACAAAACACGGTAATTACTTTAAATCAAAACCGGATTATGAATTGCTGGGCCAGGCAAAAGGGAACTTATTCCGGGAAGGCAAAACGGATGCCGGATTTATTGTCTATGACAAAGAAAAACAACAGGTTTCTATTTTGGTATACCGCGAAATGACCAACAAATACGCTGAATTGTTCCGGGAATGGAAGGTTGAAAACGGTTTGGAAAACGCCGGATGCAACTACAGTTCCTTCGGAACGATTGATTACCAACTTGCCGGTGAGATCATTTACCAGGAAGAATCCCTGCTTAAAAACCCGGAGGGTTATTTGGAATCTTCTCCGATCAAAATCACCGACATTGCTAAAAACGAAGATTTCATCCTGAAAGAAGTCTGCTTCTCAAAGAAGGTTTCCAAAAAAGAAACAGCAGGCTCATTATGTATTGCCACCAGCTGCGTGTATAACAATTGGGAAGCCTTGCGATACAATGAAACAGCTAATTCATTCATTATTTACTACGGCCAGGCTTTTGCAGATTGAAAAATTCCCGGACGGAATCATTAATTTAGAACCATGAAAAAGATTCCAACACTATTCGAATGGGCAGGCGATATCCAAACCTTTGAAACGCTGTTCTCCCAATTTTACGCGAAAGTTCTGAATGACGATTTGCTGGGCGAAGTTTTTATGGACATGTCTCCCGAACACGTGAAACACGTTTCCAATTTTGTGGCAGAAGTTTTTGGGGGAGATAAACTTTACACACAACAAGACAACGGAAGCCACGCTAAAATGATCGGGAAACACATCGGGAAAATGCTTACCGAAGAAAAACGGCAGCGTTGGGTACACCTGTTATTGCAAACTGCAGACGAGGTAGGGCTTAAAAGCGACCCCGAATTCCGTTCGGCTTTTGTGGGTTATATTGAATGGGGCACCCGATTGGCAGTTATCAATTCACAACTGACCGAGAACCCGGTAGATACGAACGAACCTATGCCCAAATGGGGTTGGGGAGAAACGGGCGGCCCGTACAATCCGGATTCTGAATAAAAAAAGCCCTGTCATTCACAACAGAGCTTATCGGGAAAATTAATCTGATTCTTCCAGGAAAAACAATTCGTTCACCGGTTTCCCGAAAAATTCGGACAGCTTCAGTGCAAGAACCGTAGATGGGACATACTTGTTAAGTTCTATGGAATTGATCGCTTGTCTTGTTACCCCAATTTTTACAGCCAATTCTTCTTGCGTGATATTCTTGATCGCTCGTTCAACTTTGAGGTTATTTTTCATGGCCCAATGATTTGTTAGTCTTGTGAAGGATGTAGTAAAAACGGAGAATAAAAAATACCAGGATCGTAAACATGTTGAATATCATGATCAGAAGGAATTCCAGGTTGAAAAAGAACAGCATGCACAACGCTAAAATAGCATAATTGACATAAACTGCCCATACCAGCGATTCCAGGCGGGTTTTAGCAATAAATTCATCTTCGTGTTTTTCTTTGGAAAAAGCCACAAGTATTGCTGCAACCAGAAATAAAATTCCGGCAACGGTGTTAGTATAATTACCACGCAGAAAACCCAGTACTGTTTTTTCACCACCAAACCCGTTAGAATAAATAGTGAAGACTTTTGAGTCCAGGAATTCGAACTCAAAATTAAAGAACAAAACCAACACCCCAAGAATTGAAGCAGGTACTAATAAAACCCAACCAATGCGCTTGTATCGATTCGGGAAAAGAAATTTTGGTTTCATAGATTCAAAATTTAAGATTACAAAACCAAATGTAATCTATACATTACATAAAAGCAACAATAGATTACTTTTTGTAATCATAAAATTACTTAAAAAACACGAAGATATTCTCAAATAACAATTAAACAGAGCCTTACCAAAGGGTATTAGTATCCAAACTTTTTTGAATTTATTCCAATTGAAAAAAAATTAATCGATTATCTTTGGGCGAAAATGCTACTAACACGATAAAATAATAACCATGACACTGAAAACAAACCGGATATTCCTGTTCCCTCTTTTATTGTTCCCTTTTTTCGTTTCCTCCCAGGCAGTACCTGGAATGAAAGCTCCTGAATTAAACCTGGAAGCAAGTTACAACTGCGGCAATCAATCACTCCAATTAGCATCGCTTAAAGGAAAAATTGTAGTCCTGGATTTTTGGGCAACCTGGTGTTCTCCTTGTGTAGCCGCGTTCCCGGAAAACAATGCATTGCATGCGAAATACAAGGACAAAGACGTCGTGTTTATCGCTATTACGGATGACCCGAAAGAAAAACTGGAGAATTTCCTGAAAAAAGTGAAGATCGATTTCTGTGTCGGAAGAGATGATGATCAACAGGATTTCAAGAATTACAACGTCACAAGCCGACCTGCTATGTTTATTATAAACAGGGACGGCATGATCGTTCACAGAAGCAATCATTTAACCGAAGAAACACTGTTGGAGGTCATTAATACGAATTCTGTTGCTCCTGAACAGAAAAGCAGTAAAATGGAAGTTATTTCAAACGGTGGATT
The DNA here is from genome assembly GCA_966212075.1 of uncultured Fluviicola sp. Classification (GTDB taxonomy): domain Bacteria; phylum Bacteroidota; class Bacteroidia; order Flavobacteriales_D; family Crocinitomicaceae; genus Fluviicola. The sequence continues at coordinate 60,873 of CBIHOM010000002.1, read as the reverse complement.
CCGCGGAGGCGAAGACCCGGTTTTTAATGGAATGAAGCAAATGCTCGGAAATCGTCAATCATCCGGCCCGGAATTAATTGATCAATTCATTATCAGACCTTCCCTCGAGACAGAATTAACCGGTGCTTTTGGCTACCGGATGAAGAAAGATTACGTCGGGATTACTTATTCTGCCGGGTCATTGGAAGAATTATTCGTCTTTCTTCGCGAGCTGCCATCCAGTGTGTGGATCGAAAATAAACTGAATGACACCTGCAAATATGATGTTGTTTACTGGAGAAAAACCGACAGTTTTGAAAAAGCCATTTCAGAAATAGAAACCGGTTTATGCCAAGGCTTATCTATACGTTTCGACAGCATTGTCAATCAAAAATCAGTGAATGTTCTGTCTCTCCCGAAGAAAAGCGAATATGTTCGAACCCCCGAACAAATTGAAGAAGGAACGGACAAAGCCTACACTTCGATTAATGAATTCATAACGCGACTGGAAGAAATGACAAGGCAGTATTATATTCCGGATCCTGCTCTGAAAGAAGCACTTATTTACAATCAGGGAATGGAATGGAAAAAGCTGCACGAGGCAAGCCCGACTGAAATCGCTGATTTTTTGAAAGCCAAAGGAATTTCTCTGAAGCAGGAAAACCGTATGATAACGACCTATATGATCGAGAAGCAATGATGGGAAGAATGATTCCATTTCTTAGAGGCTCACAAAACAATTCTGTATATTGGACTTACATTAAACGGTCGTGTGAATACATCCAACGAAATCAGCTTTATTTCAGTAGAAAACCAAAATCAGGATTTCCCCAAACATTTTCATGAAACTGTTTGCATTTCACTGATTCGAAGCGGTATTGAAAAGATGGAATTGGACAATCAATTGTTGTATTGTCAAAGTAACTGTATTTCGATCACCAATCCTTTTGAAGTCCATGCAAATCCTTTGGCTGACAAGGATTCCAGGGTCAGTTTTGATACTATTTACGTTTCGCCGGATTTAATGAAGCATATCCTAAACGGAAAAGAAGTTAAATTCCCAAACGGGCAAATCCATGACCCTGCTCTTAACAGGGCTTTCGCGCTTCTGTTAAATGAGTTGAAATCCACCAACCAAACGCCATCAGAACATTTATTGCACAACCTCGCCTTTCAACTGTATCCGTATACCAGTTCGGCAAAGAATGAAACTGCTTCCTCTTTCCATTCTGATTATCTTGCCGGGTTGATCACTTATATCGAACACCATCTGGAAAACAAAATATACCTGGATGAATTGGCAAAGATCGCGCACCTGAATTCCTTTGGTTTTGCCAAAAAATTCAAGTCACTCACAGGTATGACTCCAATGAGTTATGTACTGATGAAAAAGATCTTTTCTGCCAAGGCTCGAATCACCCCTGATTGTGACCTGACGGATCTTGCCTATGCTTACAATTTTACGGATATGGCGCATTTTTCCCACAGCTTCAAAAAATATGTCGGGATTTCACCGAGAGAATACAGAAATCTGTTGAGCGCGAAATTGCCAAGATAATACAAGTAAGATCCTAATCCCTCTTTTAACTTTGATACATAATTATCGAAGTGCATGAAAAATTCAGTTCTCTTATTGCTGTGGCTTGTATTGGCGTTCGGATCTCACGCACAGATCCGCCAAAGTGACCTCTTGAAAGATTATGATCTTTTTCGACGGATCTATGAAAAAGCAAATGCAGGGCTGTATAAATACCATTCGAAGGAAGCAATCGACAGCATTTTTCTTATGAACAGAAAACGCATTCAAAGCAACACCTCTTACCGGGAATTTTACACTATCCTGTGGAATGTAATCGATTTTACCGGGAGCTGCCATAATGATCTGACGTATCCTGACTCATTAACCTCAACGCTTCAATCTCAAAAAATATTTTTCCCCTTACCCCTGAAATTTCTGACCAATAAACTGTATGCGAATTATGCAACCGAAGGAATCCCACTTGGGAGCGAAATAGTGTCGATCAACGGCATAGACGCAAAAACAGTTGTTGCAGAGGTTTCCCGCTTCTTGAGTACCGACGGTTCAAACATCACTGGAAAACATGCCTTTCTTGAAACAAAAGCGCTATTCCTTAATTACTATTATGCCTATGGTCCGCAAACCACCTTCAAAATCATTTATACAGACAGTTCGGGAAGACACCAAATTACTTTAGAAGCAACGGATTACAGGTCTGCGATTGAAAACTACAAAAGACGGTTTATTCCGGATTACGAAAAAAACACTAAATCCCGTTATGCTTTTCGCTATCTGGATCATTCCGGAACAGGTTTGCTGACGGTGAATACCTTCTCTATGGGTGGTCTGAAAAGTGAAGGTCACAAACGCTATGCGGCTTTCCTTGATTCGGTTTTTACTGACTTAAAAAATAAAAACATTCAGAACCTCGTTGTAGATATCCGGAAAAACGGAGGTGGAGATGATCCGAATGATCTACTGCTCTACTCCTACCTTTCGCAGCGGAATTTCAGAGAGAATCGGTCGGCCTATACCCTTTTTAACAAAGTGCCGCTAAAAAAATACTACCTGGAAGAGGAAGAGAACGAAATCAAAGACCTGGAAGAAGAATTGAAAAATGAGCACAATGAACTGAAAAACGGAAAATATTATCAAAACGATCAAAACAACCCGGTTTGGAGTCCAAAACCAAACGCTTTCTCCGGGAAAGTTTATCTTCTAATCAGTCCGTTCGTAGCGTCGGCCGGTTCCTTGTTTGCCAGCATGGTAAAAAGTGATGATGGGACAATGGTAATCGGCCAGGAAGCACTTGGAGGGTATTATGGGCATACGGGACATATTCCAGTAACTTACAAACTTCCCAAGACCGGGTTATTGCTTACATTCTCACTGGTAGACCTGGAACAGGATGTACAAAAGCTTCCCGACCAAAAATACGGAGACGGGGTTAAACCGGATTATACCGTTGAACAGACGATTGAAGAATACCTCCATAGTACTGACAGTGTACTTGAGTTTACAGAGCGCATGATCAACCGGTAAGAATGACTGCCTACTTTCTTTTATCTCTTAAAGAATCTAAAATCTTAACAGTTTCTGGCAATTCATTTTCTTTTGAAAAGAACAGTAAATCGTAACTTCAAAATTCACCAATACGAAATGTCATGATGACCTGGAGACAATTGCGAAATTACCTGAAAGGAAAAGTCATTCTGATTGGTTTGACCTTTGTAGATCAGGACGGAAAAATAATCGAACGTTATCAAACGCATGGAAAAGTTGCGCGATTGAGCGTTGACGGTTTCTTCAAGATAATCAGGGAGGATAACAGCATTTTCCGGATACCTTATTTGAGAAATACGATCAAACGGGCCAAAGAGGGTGCCTATCGTGAAAAATCAACCGGTGAAACGATTGAAAATCCGGATTTTATTATGACCTGGAAAGTAAAGACAAGTGATCGGGCCAACTTGGAGGAGATCAAAAAGCATGGGTATATGCCGATCCCATGATTTCAGAATGAGAATGAAAAAGGAGAATGAAGATTAATCACTTTTCTATTCTCCCTCTTCATTAATTCGTATCGAAGCCTACTTCCAGCTGCATTTCTTTCATTTCTGAGAGCATTTTAGCGGACGGATTGATCCGTAAGCGTTTCGAAGGCATACTTACCGTGAGGTTATCCAGATGATCGATCACCGTGAATTTTACCGAACAATTCCCCTCCTCACTTTCACGGAACATGGTCTCCAATTTGTTGAGCATCATTTGATCTAATAATTTGATCGGAACGGTAATATTGATCGTTGCGGATTTATTTCCCATCATATCCTGCAATTGTTCTATGGAACTGATGCTGAATTCGATCGGTTTCATTTTCGTGATCTTGTCCGGATACGGACCTTCCTGAACTCTTCCTTTAATGGCAACAAACAAATCCTTTGTTAGAAGATGCTTGAACTTCAAATAGGTGTCCCCAAAAATGTATTGCTTGTGCGAATTGGTATAATCCTCAATGATGATCAGCCCGAACGGTTTCCCGGTTTTCGTGGTTAAATGCTGTGCATCCGTAATAATGGCCGGAATGGTGAAATCACGTCCCAAATGATTTTTCACATTCTGAAGTAATTCCACATTTCCGTTACAGAATGCTTCGATCTCTACCCGGAAATCATCCAGCGGATGGCCTGAAATAAAGATCCCCACTACTTCGCGTTCACGGTTCAGCTTATACAACAAACTCCATTCTTCTGAATTTGGGATTGTTGGTTCAGGCATTTTTACTTCTGTTGCCTCACCAAACATCGAAACCTGTGCAGAATTTTCATTGTCCTGCAAGCTGTTTCCGTATTTCAATGCATTTTCAATAAAAGTCTTCCCACTCGCGTCCAGGGCAAAGTATTGCGCTCTGTGAGCACCTTTGAATGAATCAAAACAACCGGCATACGCCATACTTTCCAATGCTTTTTTATTCACCAAACGCAAATTCAGACGCTTGGTCATATCAAAGATTGAAGTGAAGAAACCATTTGAACGCTCTTCGATAATATTTTCAACCGGTCCGCTGCCCAAACCTTTAATTCCTCCTAATCCGAAACGAACAGCCCCTGCCTGGTTTACGGTAAATTCATAGGACGATTCATTTACATCCGGTCCCAGTACTTCAATACCCATTCTACGGCATTCTTCCATGAAGAAACTCACCTGTGTAATGTCGTTCAGGTTGTTTGAAAGTACCGCAGCCATAAATTCAGCCGGATAATTGGCTTTCAGATAAGCTGTTTGATAAGCAATCCAGGCATAACAGGTAGAATGCGATTTGTTGAAGGCATAGGATGCAAATGCTTCCCAGTCTTTCCAGATCTTCTCCAAAATATTCGGATCATGTCCACGCTCTTGTCCCTGTTGAACGAACTGAGGTTTCATCTTATCCAGGATATAGCGCTGCTTCTTACCCATTGCTTTACGCAGAACATCGGCATCACCTTTGGAAAAGCCTGCCAACTTCTGGGACAAAAGCATTACCTGCTCCTGGTAAACTGTAATTCCATATGTTTCTTTCAGATACTCTTCACAAGCATCCAAATCGTACTTAATTTCCTGCTCTCCGTTCTTTCTCTTAATGAAATCAGGGATGTATTCCAGCGGGCCCGGGCGGTACAAGGCGTTCATGGCAATCAGATCGGCAAACACCGACGGACGCAACTCACGCATGTATTTCTGCATTCCAGGACTTTCATACTGGAAGATCCCTACCGTTTCACCTCGCTGGAACAATTCATATGTCTTCTCGTCATCGATCGGGAAGGAATCCGGATCGAGGTCAATACCGTGTCGCTTTTTGACATTCTTAACCGCATCCTTGATCAGGGTCAGAGTCTTGAGTCCCAGGAAGTCCATTTTCAACAATCCGGCTTCTTCCGCAACCGAGTTATCGAACTGTGTACACCACATGCCTGTATCTTTTGCAAGGGCAACCGGAACAAAATTGGTAATATCGTCAGGTGTAATAATCACACCACAGGCATGGATCCCGGTATTTCGAACGGACCCTTCAATACGTTGTGCCTGTCTCAACACCTGTGCACGCATGTCATTGCCTTTTGCAAGCGAGCGCAATTCCTGCACATTTGCCAGATCCTGCGGACTATTCGCCAACTTCTCAGCTAATTTGGGTTCTTCCCAATTGAAAATGGCATCCAGTGAGAAGTTATCGGGAATGAGCTTCGCCAAGCCATTCGTTTCGATCAAAGGCAAATCCAATACACGGCCTGCATCACGAATGGATGACTTCGCCGCCATGGTTCCATAGGTAATGATCTGAGCAACCTGGTTGGAACCATATTTTTCAATAACCCAATCAATTACACGACCACGACCTTCATCATCGAAATCAATATCGATATCAGGCATAGAGACCCGGTCCGGATTCAGGAAACGCTCAAATAGGAGATCGTAGGCAATCGGGTCTACATTGGTAATTCCGGTGCAATAAGCAACTGCGGAACCGGCTGCCGAACCACGGCCCGGACCAACAGAAACCCCCATTTCACGGGCAGCATGACAAAAATCCTGTACGATCAGGAAATATCCGGGATATCCTGTCCGCTCAATGGTAGCCAATTCGAAATCCAAACGTTCCCGGATCTCATCCGTAATTTCCGGGTAGCGTTTCGCTGCTCCTTCGTATGTTAAATGACGTAAATAGGCATTTTCTCCCCGCTTTCCTCCATCGACCTCATCTTCCGGGTGCTTGAATTCATCCGGTATTTCGAAAGCAGGAAGGAGTACTTCACGTGCCAAAGGATAATGCTCGATCTTCCCCAGGATTTCCGCAACGCTTTCGATTGCTTCCGGAAGATCCAGGAATAATTCCTTCATCTCATCTGCTGATTTGAAGTAGTATTCTTCGTTCTCCAATCCAAAACGAAAATTCCGACCTTTTCCTTTCGGAGTGGTAACTTGTTCCCCGTCTCTCACACACAACAATATATCGTGTGTATTCGCATCTTCCCGTGTGGCGTAAAAGGTATTGTTTGTCGCAACTACTTTTACCTGGTGCTTTTGGGCCAATTTGATCAGTGAAGCATTCACCCGGTTCTCATCTTCCTGTCCGTGACGCATGATTTCTACGTACAAGTCATCCTGAAAGATGTTTTTCCACCAAATCAGAGCTTCTTCAGCCTGTTTTTCACCGACATTCAAAAGTAAACTCGGAATTTCTCCACTCAGACCACCCGTAAGGACGATAATGTCTTCATGGTATTGCTCAATCACTGTTTTATCAATCCGCGGAACGTAATACATTCCCTCTGTATGGGCCATGGAAGCCAATTTGATGAGGTTGTGATACCCATTCTTGTTCTTTGCGATGAAAACAACCAGTGATCCGTTGTCTTTAACACTTTTATCCAGACGATCGCGGCAAACATACATTTCGCATCCGATGATCGGAAGTAACGGTTCCCTGGTATAGACTTGTCCGTTTTCTTCTGCCTGCTGCCGCTCCGCTTCAATTTCTTTATTAATTCCGGCAATTGCTTTCTCAAAGTGGAAAGCAGCCATCATATTCCCGATATCAGTCAATGCAACGGCCGGCATGTTATGCTTAATCGCTTGTTTCACCAATCCTTTCACATCCATCGTGGATTGAAGAATCGTAAACTGGGTATGATTATGTAAGTGAACGAAAGGAAGGTCTTTTAGTCGCTCCCTTGCTTCGGCCACATCGACAGAAACAGAATCGTCGCTCGTTTGCTTTTTGAGTTTGGCGCTTTCTTCCTTTAAATTCAGGTGAGTAAGCCCGATTGGTTGAATGAAATCCGGATTCGCAATTTTGAAGCGATCGAAAAATTCCAGTTCAACTTTTAATTCTTCTTTTGTGAAAACTTCCCTGCGGACCAATTCGAAGAAACAACGGGTTGTTGCTTCCACATCGGCAGTTGCATTATGCGCTTCACCAAAAGGAACGTTGAATAAATAATTGTGTAATTCCGTTAGCGTCGGCAGTTTGAATTTTCCTCCACGACCTCCTGGAATCTTACACAACTCAGCGGTCACTTCGGTACAGGTATCCAAAACGGGCAGATCGTGCATGTTGGTTTCTACCTGCGTACGCAGGAATTCAGCCCCCATAATATTCAAGTCGAAACCGATGTTTTGTCCGACTACGAACTGTGCTTTTCGTAACGCTTCATTAAATTCTGCTATAACATCTTCCAGTGCAGCTCCCTGCTCCATGGCCAGTTCGGTAGAGATTCCGTGAATACGTTCTGCATCATAGGGAATATCAAAACCTTCGGGGCGAATTAAGAAGTCTTTTGCTTCGACCAAATTCCCCAGCTCGTCATGTAATTGCCAGGCAATTTGAATCGCTCTGGGCCAATTGTCCAAATCGGTCAGAGGAGCATTCCAATCACGAGGTAAACCTGTTGTTTCGGTATCGAAAATCAAAAACATGTGAGTCTTTTTTGGGGACAATAAAGATAGTCAAAAGAAAGGGATGAATCAAAAACAAGTTGTGCGCTTGTTAATAACTCATCCCTATTCTTTGAAAGTTTTTAAAGACCTTCAAGTAAAGCTCATCGGCGTATGCCGATATTCCGATTTAGCTATATTGCAACATTGCCATATTGCCATATTGCCATATTGCCATATTGCAAAATTCCAATTTCGATCGGATACTTAATTCGATGCTGCAGGCACAGCCCTTACAGCTTCTTTAACGGGAAGCACATTCCCCTTGATTCGAACGACTTTCATTGGCTCATTAACAGCATTCGAAGTTATGGTAACTGATTTATTGATCGGTCCTGCGTTTGTTGTATTATAATGAACTTTGATACTCCCGGTTTTCCCTGGTAAGACAGGCTCTTTCGTCCAATCCGGAACTGTACAGGAACAAGAACCTTTTACATTTTCCAAAATTAACGGTGCGTTTCCGGTGTTTTTGAACACAAATACGCAGTCTCCATTTGCACCGTTCTCAATTGTTCCATAATCGTGTGATTCTTTCTCAAATTGAATTTGAGAACCGCTCAAAACTTGCGGTTGAGCGTTTGCCTGCTTCATACCTAATGTAAAGACAAGACTTAAGATTAAAATAATTGCATTTGATTTCATAACGTAGAATTTAAATATTGAAGCAATCTACGCAATCGAAACCAAGGAGGAATAAGGTTTAACAGGCCTTTAACTCAAGTCTTAAAATGCTGTTAAAAATGGATTTTCAAAGCAACCTTTCAGGACAATGGATCAGTCGCGACTGATCGCTACTCATCCTCTGGGATAACGAAGACTTTGAAGCGCACTTTTTCCGTGCCTTTTTTGGTATTGGTTGAAAGAATAATAGCGCGATCCTGTTCGTAATACTTTCCTTTGGTTTCAAAAGTCACATGCATCACTGCGGATTTTCCAGGCGGAATCGGATCCGGGAGTGTTGCTTTAGTACAGGGACAAGACACTTTGTAGTCCGAGATGATCAAGGGTGCATCTCCGGTATTGGTTATCACATAATCGTGTGAAATGACCGGTCCTTCCTTGGTTTTAGGAAAAGTAAACACGGCCTTATCAACAGAAAATTCCGCTTTCTGACTGATGCAAAAAGCGGAATTCAATATTAGAAATGCGATAGCTAAATAACGCATTTGATTTTCATTTTTAGTGAGCAGATGGAGCACCACCTTCATTTACCGGGCTTGTTCCTTCCGGTTGAGGAGCAACATTTCCCTTGATACGAATCACTTTCGTAGGCTCATTTACAGCATTTGAAGTGATTGTTACCATTTTATTGATCGCTCCGGAACGTTTTGTATCATACTTTACAGTAATTACTCCTTTAGCTCCCGGTGCAATTGGTTCTTTCGGCCACTCAGGAACCGTACAACCACATGACCCTTTTGCATTCGAAATGATCAAAGGAGCGTTACCTGTGTTTGTAAAAGTAAAAGTACAAGCTCCGTTTGCTCCGTATTTGATATTACCGTAATCATGCGTTTCTTTCGCGAATTCGATCTTAGCTCCGTTCTGAACTTCTTGAGCTACCGCAGTGTTTGCACCGATCACAGCTACAAAAGCTAACATCATTGTAAATAATACTCTTTTCATTTTATTTCTTTTAGTTGTTGTAAATATAGATTATAAAGTTTTATTCCTCCTTTTCTTTAACACATAGTTAACGAAAATCATTCCAAAAACCTAATTTGCTTTTGAAACGTATTCATCAAAGGTCAAATCCACGTACTTTAAACGGTCTTCGATCTGTTTCCGTTGCTCGGCACTCATTTTTGAATTTTCCTTCAATAACATTTCGTAATATTTCTTCACCTTATCTTTCTGTCTTGGGACCACAAATACATCATAGGCCCCCGCAAGGCTTTCCAATACCATTGCCCTGTTTTTATACATCGGGTACATAAGGATCAATGAATCTGCAATGATAACCGAACGTTGATGCAAACCAGCTGAAGCAAAGATAATATGCGCTTTATCCATATATTTCGGAGCCTCTTTGGTTTTTGGGAAACGGTGTGTAACCGACAAACATTTCTCAGCATAAATCACTGCGGTTTCCTGGCTGTATTGCATCCCCGATTTTTTCAATGAATCCTCAAACAATTTCACTTCCTGCATAGCTGAAGATAAATCTTCTTTTTTCGGTTCATTTGATTTTTCAACGGTTTCCGGGTCTGAAGAACATGCAACCATCAAAAGTCCGGCTGCAATTACATATAACAACTTCATTATTTTCCTTTTTTAAACGATGGGAATTTCATTTTGTAAGCTACTGAGATCAAGCCTTGTGAAATATTCTGCAGTCGTTTATTTAACAATCTTCTTTTTAATACGGAAAGGTGATCGGTAAATAATACCCCTTCAATATGATCGTATTCATGTTGGATGATGCGTGCTTTGTAGCCGTCAAACCATTCGTCATGGAATTGCCAGTTCTCATCGTAATACGTCATGCGAACCTTTTCCTTTCGGTAAACTTCTTCACGGATTTTTGGAATACTCAAACATCCTTCATGAAAACCCCACGCTTCACCCGCTTCTTCTTCTATGATCGGATTAATAAACACTCGCTTGAAACCTTCCATTCCTTCTGCTTTTGGATCTTCTTCTTCGTCTTCATCCGTTTCAGCAAACGGACTTCCATCTACAACGAATAAACGAATGGAACGGTTGATCTGAGGCGCAGCCAAACCAACTCCGGATGCTTCGTACATTGTTTCAAACATGTCTTCGATCAGTTTATTCAATTCAGGATAATCCTGATCGATTTCCACTGCTTCTTTTTTCAGTATCGGGTCACCGTATGCTACAATTGGCAATATCATTTTTTACTCTTTTAATCTAATTCAGAAAGTTCAACGGTTCAATTTGAACACGTTGAACTCATTTTAATGTTTTGCAAAGTTAGGAAATAGACTCTTTCGAAATACTTTTCCTTATTTCATGCGCGTTTGAAGGTAATCCTGAAGGATAATTGTTGCACTTACCGTATCAATCAATCCTTTTTGTTCCCGATCTTTTTTCTTCAATCCACTTTGCGCAATCACTGCCGAAGCCATTTTTGAAGTAAATCGTTCATCCAGTAGATTCACTTGTACTGCCGGGAAATTTTTCTGAACCGCTTCTTTCAATAAACGTACGTTTTGCGTAATGTGTGAGTCGGAGGCATCTAATCTTTTCGGTTCGCCAATCACGATCTCCACAATTTTCTCTTTCACAACGAGCATTTTCAGTTCATCCATTAAGGTTTTACTGTCGATGGTTTTTAAGCCAAATGCGAACATCTGAAGCTCATCAGAAAGTGCCAGGCCGGTTCTTTTCAGACCGAAATCGATTGCGAGAATTTTTGACAAATGCTGTGGATTAAAATTACACTGCAAAAATACACTAAAAAAACTGGTCTAGGGTTTATAACCCTAGAAGGGTCATTTCTATGAGAATGGTATATTGATGCACGCGCGGGACAAACTTCCATCATATAATTTTTATTTTTGTCAAAAATCAAAAAATATGCGTTCCATTATTGAAGCTGCCTGGGAAAATCGGGCATTACTAGATCAGGCTGAAACCCGCCAGGCAATTGAACATGTGATTGAAGATATCGACAAGGGAATATTGCGCGTTGCCGAACCAAAAGAAGACGGTACCTGGCAAGTGAATGAATGGGTGAAAAAAGCCGTAGTGATGTATTTCCCGATTCGCAAGATGGAAACCATTGAGGTTGGCCCTTTCGAATTCCACGATAAAATGGCTTTGAAGAAGAATTACGCTGAATTGGGAGTTCGCGTTGTTCCTCATGCCATTGCACGCTATGGAGCTTTCGTTGCACCCGGAGTTATTATGATGCCATCTTATGTAAATATCGGTGCTTATGTAGATTCGGGAACTATGGTTGATACCTGGGCTACTGTTGGTTCGTGTGCACAGATCGGGAAGAATGTGCATTTGAGCGGTGGTGTTGGAATCGGTGGTGTGTTGGAACCATTGCAAGCGGCTCCTGTTATTATCGAAGACGATGCTTTTATCGGATCGCGCTGTATTGTTGTGGAAGGAGTTCGTGTTGGTAAAGAAGCAGTGTTGGGAGCAAATGTGTGTCTGACCATGTCGACAAAAATTATCGATGTGACCGGACCGGAGCCTGTTGAATTGAAAGGATATGTTCCGGAACGTTCCGTAGTCATCCCGGGATCTTATACCAAATCATTCCCTGCCGGAGATTTCCAGGTCCCTTGCGCATTGATTATCGGAAAGCGCAAAGCATCAACCGATTTAAAAACATCATTGAACGACGCTTTAAGGGAACATAACGTAGCAGTATAATTCAAAATTAAAATGCAAAAGGGACGCGAAGCATCGCGTCCCTTTTGTTTTATCCGGATCAATTAGTATTACGGTTTTTCTTCTTCTTTCTTTTCTTGCTCCTTCTTCTCCTCTTCAAGTTTCTTTTTCTCCTCTTCCAGCTTTTGCTTTTCCAGTTCTAATTTTTCCTGCTCCAGCTTCAGCTTTTCTTTTTCAAGGTTCATCCGTTCTTCCTCTAATTTCTTTGCAGGATCTTCTTCTGTTTTAGAATTGCCGGTTTTCTTTTCCAGTTCTTCTTTATTCTTTTCCATATCTTCCTGCTTTCTTTTCGCGTCTTCTGCCTTCTTTCTCAGGTTATCTCCTTTACCATTCGGGTTCAACTCATCCATTCCCGGAATTTTAGGCACTTTAAATCCAAAACGGGAAGACACTCCGGTGGAAACCAGTGGTCCTCCGATACCCACCTCAAAATTCATCCCTACAAATTTGGAGAAATAGTAACGGAATCCCCAACAGGTTCTCATTGAAATCGGGATGGTGGGAAATCCATCCCAAAACCCGCTTTTATCTTCTGTTTTAACTCCGTTAACGAATGTACTTCTGTATTTTGCATTACTTCCGATCCCAATTCCCCCATACATATCCAAACGTTTGTTTTTTACCGGGAAATGAAAATTAAAACGTGCCTGGATACGCACCCGGCTCATCTTACGTTCGTATTGATTCACGTAATTCACTCCATCGACTACTGAATCCAAGCGATCATATGTTACACTGCTTCCACTGTAAATAGCATCCACACCAACGCCAAACCAGTTATTGAGCATAAACTCCGTGCGTAAACCAGTAGGTCCGGAACCACGACTGTCAATATTGGAAATATTTTCATCGTCTTTTACAGCTCCAAGAATGGAACTTTTTAAACCGGGAAATAAACTGGTGTAATTCGGGAATCCATAATACGGATCGTTAATCAGGTTCCATTTGGTATTTGCTTGTCCTGCTGCATTGAATGCCAGCATAATGGACATAATACTCCACACAAGAGTAGCTTTTCTCTTCATAAATTGTAGCGTTTGGTTTTAAATTTTTCTTTGTAAAAAAACCTTCTCTTTTTCAAAAGAAGGTTGATTTACGGTTTAAGTTTTAACGTAAGCGAAATTAAAATTTTAGTTTACCTACCACCCCATTTGAGAATCCAAATTCGTGAATTACCGGTTTCAATGAGTCTCTGACAGTATTCGTTATGCTTGCATATTAGCCTGTAATAATCGATCATTGGGAATAAAAACAGCATTGTCCGATTACGGTTAAATCTTCCACACCTTCCGATTAATGCGGAATGAATCCAAAAACTCCGCTGAATAAGGAAACCAAAAAAAATCCCGATTTGCTGTGTGCAAACCGGGATTTCTGTTTTTTTATTATTTCTACTTAACCGTTTTGATTCTGCAACTTGATGAGGTTCAATGCAGAGCCTGCTCTGAACCAATCGATCTGTTGTTCGTTGTATGTATGGTTTAGTTTGATGTTTTCTTTTGAACCGTCCGCATGTACGATTTCCAATGTTAACTGTTTTCCCGGAGCGAAATCTACCAGGTCGATGAAGTTAAAGGTATCGTCCTCCAGGATCTTGTCATAATCCGCTTCATTCGCGAAAGTCAATCCCAGCATTCCCTGTTTCTTCAGGTTGGTTTCGTGGATACGCGCAAATGATTTCACGATTACCGCACGAACACCCAAATGACGTGGTTCCATTGCTGCATGTTCACGGGAAGAACCTTCTCCGTAGTTGTGATCACCCACAACAATGGAAGGAATTCCGGCATTTCTATACGCACGCTGCACCGCAGGAACCTCACCGGTTGAACCGGTTAATTGGTTCACCACCTCGTTTGCTTTTCCATTGAATGCATTCTCCGCACCGATCAGCATGTTATTGGAAATGTTATCCAAATGACCACGGTAACGCAACCACGGACCTGCCATTGAAATGTGGTCGGTAGTACATTTTCCTTTTGCTTTGATCAGCAATTTTGCTCCAAGAATATTTTGTCGGTCCCAGGCAGGGAACGATTCCAGCAACTGTAATCGTGTTGAATCGGGTTTTACGATCACTTCTACGTTCGAACCGTCATCTGCGGGTCTTTGGTAGCCCGGATCTTCCACATCAAATCCTTTTGTAGGAAGCTCATCTCCATGCGGCGGTAATAATTTCACCTGTTCTCCCTTGTCATTCGTTAACGTATCCGTAAGCGGGTTAAACCCAAGGTTACCGGCAATTGCCAAAGCTGCAACCATTTCAGGTGAAGTCACAAACGCATGGGTATTCGGGTTCCCATCCGCCCTTTTGGAGAAATTCCGGTTGAAGGAATGAACGATCGTGTTTTTTTCCTGCTTATCAGCTCCTTCACGGTCCCATTGTCCGATACAAGGCCCGCAGGCATTGGTAAAGACTTTCGTACCCATTTTCTCGAAGGTCGCAATGATCCCATCGCGTTCGATCGTGTAGCGAACCTGTTCCGAACCCGGGTTGATCCCGAATTCTGCTTTCGGGGTAATTCCGTGTTTAACCGCCTGTTCGACGATAGAAGCCGCACGCGACATGTCTTCATAGGACGAGTTGGTACAAGATCCGATCAGACCCCATTCTACTTTCATCGGCCAACCGTTTGCTTCTGCTTCTTCTTTCATTTTTGAAACCGGCGTTCCGCGGTCCGGAGTAAACGGCCCGTTGATATGAGGCTCCAATGTATCCAGGTTAATTTCGATCAATTCATCAAAATAGTTCGCCGGATCAGCATATACTTCTTTATCACCGGTTAAATGTTCGGCAATCTGATCTGCCAGTTCAACGACTTCTGCGCGGCCGGTTGCTTTTAAATAACGGCGCATGGAATCATCGTACCCGAATGTGGAAGTGGTAGCCCCGATTTCAGCACCCATGTTACAGATCGTCCCTTTCCCGGTACACGACAGGGAAATTGCTCCGTCACCGAAATATTCCACAACAGCACCTGTTCCACCTTTTACGGTAAGGATATCGGCCACTTTCAGGATCACGTCTTTTGCAGAAGTCCATCCGTTCAGTTTCCCGGTCAACTTCACCCCGATCAGTTTCGGGAATTTCAGTTCCCAGGGCATTCCGGCCATTACATCCACTGCATCGGCACCACCGACACCAATGGCGATCATTCCCAATCCACCGCCATTCACGGTGTGAGAATCCGTTCCGATCATCATTCCTCCGGGGAAAGCATAATTCTCCAGCATTACCTGGTGAATAATTCCTGCTCCCGGTTTCCAGAAACCGATCCCGTATTTATTGGAGATAGACGACAGGAAGTTGAATACCTCGTTGTTTTCATTCAATGACCGTTGCAAATCGGCAGAAGCACCTACTTTTGCCTGGATCAAGTGGTCACAGTGCACAGTCGAAGGAACAGCCACTTTCTTTTTACCCGCCTGCATGAATTGCAATAAAGCCATTTGAGCAGTTGCATCCTGCATGGTTACGCGATCCGGGGCAAAATCCACATAGGACTTTCCACGTTCATGTACAACCGTTGCAGCGCCATCCCAAAGGTGTGCGTACAAAATCTTTTCCGTTAAGGTCAGTGGGCGACCAACCACTCTTCTTGCAGCAGCTACGCGTTCCGGGTAAGAGGCGTAGACTTTTCGGATCATATCTAAATCGAAAACAGCCATTATTAAGTTCTTTTTGTTTACCTCTAAATTTAAGCATTTAAAAAATAACGAGTATCACATGAAATCTATAAATGCATTGATTTTTTCTATGACGACCAAACTCCATTACAGATTAATTTGTATTTTGACCGCTGATAACTTATAGCACTTATTCGCCAATATTGGTATGCTTTTCGTAATAATAGAGCGTATAAAAGCTGGTGCTGATGGCAAGCTTAAAAAAACACAATTTTATGTTTCAACAACACATTATAGATTTCAACGAAAATATTATTGGACTTAGAGACTTTATTGACCTAATCGACCCGTTTCTAAATGAAAAATTTGACGAACACGACAAACTTGTCAAGCCACTGATTACACTTGGCATTGTCAATGAAATATTGACGGAAAAAAAGGAATGGGAAGATGGCGAAATGGAAAAAGTCCAGCAATTAAAAAACCAACTCAATGAAGAGATTGAAAAAATATATAAGAACCCCGTTGACATTAAAGTCGAATTTGAAAAAGAAACTGCAGATAAAGATGAAGAAGGCAACAAAAAACTGAAAGTTGTTTTCAATACACAGAATGCACCCACAGAGCTACAAGATAATCTTGAAAAAGTTAGAAAAGTAAGTGAACATATTGAGTTACTTTATAAGAACTCTCTCATTTCACTATTAAGTTCAGTTGAGTGGTTTTTCTCACAAATTTTACACTTTCATTATGATACATATCCTGATTCCGCAGGAATACAAAAGAAAACCTTGACTTTATCAGACCTTAAAACATTTGGTAGCATTGAGGATGCAGAAAAATATTTGATCGATATTAAAATTGAGGAAATTCTTAGGGGAAATCTTGACTCTTGGTTTACCACTCTCAAAACAGAATTAAATTTAGGACTTGCTTATATTGAATCGACTAGAGATGAACTAATAGAAATTTATCAAAGAAGAAATCTTTTTGTTCATAATGGAGGTGTTGTTAATTCAATTTACTTTTCGAAAGTGAAGGAAAAATACCGAGAAGGCGCTAAATTAGGTGATACGTTACAGGTTGACAAAGCTTATTTAGATAATTCAATCTGCAAACTTCAAAAGGCATTTATACTTATTGCCGCTGAACTTTGGAAAAACAATGACAAGAATGACAAATTGCGTGGAGATGTTCTTGGAGACATTGTATATGAGAATCTACTAAAATCTAAGTGGGATATTTGTGAAGGATTAACCTATTTTATAATTAATGACTCACAAATGGATGTGACAGACAAACTTGTAGCACAATTAAATTATTGGTTATGCAAAAAGGAAACTGGTGATTTTGAGAAAATCAAAAAAGACCTTTTTAATACGGATCTTTCAGATAGGAAGGAAATTTTCCAACTAGCTTTACTTGCATTGAGAGATGAGATAGAGCCCTTTATGGATCTTTTACCAAAAGCCTTAGATGCTCAACAATTATCACCACTCAAACTTGAAGAATTCCCGATTTTTAGGAAAATAAGAGAAACGGAACAATACAAAACTTTTAAGTCAACTTCAAAACATTTTGAGTTTGATTCGAATGACATAAATGGAAAATAATAAAACCGACCATCAACAGGTTTTTACCTAAAGCGGTTAACGTACAAATTGGAGCTTCTACTTTTAATGCAGAAATTAATTGATTTTTTGTACTCTGAAAACCTACCAAGCATAAGGCCAAAAACAGTTAGTCGTAATAATAACCACTATGGAAAATGGAGTAATAGAATTCCTAAGAACTAAGGACTATAAAAAAATAAGGGAAATTGGACAAGGAGGAACTGGAAGAACAGTTTTACTTCTTGATGAAATTATTGATGAGCATTTCGTTTGCAAAAAGTATTCAACATATTTTGAAGAAGATCAAAAGATATATTTTCAAAATTTCATAGATGAAATTAAATTGCTTCATCTTCTATATCACAAAAACGTTGTTCGTGTTTTCAATTATTACCTATACCCGGAACATATAACAGGTTACATATTAATGGAATACATTGAAGGTGATACTGTGGAGTTGTATCTTCAAAAAAATCCTGAAAAAATCAATGAAGTATTTATTCAAACTATTAGTGGTTTTTTACATCTTGAACAAAATGGTATTTTGCATCGAGATATTAGACCAGAAAACATCTTAGTTTCCAACTCCGGTATACCAAAAATTATAGATTTAGGTTTTGGCAAAAAAATAGAGTTCGATGAAAACTTTGATAATAGTATTTCTTTAAATTGGAGATACCAAAAACCTGAGGATTTCGATAATAAAATCTATGATTTTTGTACGGAAGTATATTTCGTTGGTAAACTATTCGAAGAAATAATTCTTCAAAATAACATTCAAAACTTTGCTTTTTCTGTTGTTTTGAATAATATGACAAACAAGGAATATCAAAAGCGTATAAAATCCTTTTTTGAAGTTGACAGGAAAATAATTGATGGTGAATCAATAAACATTAATTTCTCTGAAGATGAAAAAATTAAATATCGAAATTTTGCTGACAGCATTAATTCTTTCATTTCGAAAATAGAAGTAGGAACTACGTATCAATCCAATATTGAGCTTTTAATAAGTGAGCTGGAAAAAATATACATGAACACTATGCTTGAAGAATATATTCCAAATCCGAATTTGGTAATTAGAGAATTTGTAAAAGGAACCTTTTATTACAATAGAAAATCATCAATGAAAGTTGAAGATTTACATGACTTTATTCAGTTTTTTAAATCACTATCAAATGGAAAAAGGAGGGTCGTCCTGAATAATTTATGGAATAGACTGGATACAATTGATCGCTACGAAAACAAAATTGACGATGATTTACCATTTTAATACACGTGACACCGAATAAGTAAAAAACTTAAATTTAATATCCTTTTCAGGCATCTTTGCCTATTTGCAACCCATCATGAAAAATCAACCAACTTAGAAACAGAAACCCCCAAGGCATTCGCAACTTCAAGCAAGGTATATAATGTTGGATTCACTTTTCCATTCTCCAACTTTTCAATGGATTGACGGTCCTTACTACATGCTCTTGCGAGGTCAGACTGGCTCCAACCCTTCTTTTCACGGAGTTCAACAATGCGTTTACCCAATTCTTTCTTCAATTGATCTTTAGTCACGAATCAAATGTCAGTTAATTTGTTGACAAAGTTGTCATATAAAAAATTGACAGTTCAAATTATTGGCTTACATTTGTCATATAATTGTATGACAAACAAATCCCATCACTATGAAACCCAAAAAAGAGAAAGAATTGATTCTATCACTGATCAAAGATGATTTGGTAAACCACAAACTGCTGCTTGGTTTGGATGCATTGGGTCTTCGTGCAGCAGATTATTATTTGAATCTCGGCGATACCATTTTTTCACTGATGGGTTTCCCGGAAAACAGCGATTCCGACCGGGTTTATGCCCTTTACCTGGAGCTTACGAAAAAAGCACGGTTCCTGAGTCTTTCGGAATCTTCTAATCAACTCAACCAACTGGCACAGGAAATTTATTCGGAGCTGACGATGCATCGATCCACTTTGAACACTACCCGCTAAAAGTGGTTGGTAAAAAGGTAGTTGCTGTTTCATATAACTTTTTCGTAAATTCAGGTTTCGGCTTCGCAGCAAGTTTGGTGGTAAAAATTCCCATCTCTCCAGGCCGAAACTGTTAGCAAAAGTTCCACAAACCACAAACAAAATGAAATCAATAGTTCAACAGTTAAGAGAAGAAAGAAATTTAACCCAAACCGAACTAGCCAAAAAAAGCGGGCTTTCGCTGAGGACAATTCAACGAATTGAAGCAGGAAATATACCCAAAGGATTTACATTGAACGCACTTGCAATTGTTTTTGAAACGGAGTCAAACAAACTAATCCCTTCCAAAGAAAACACGACACTTGACAGAGCAAAATTGATTAATTTTTCAAGTCTGCTTGGACTTGTAATACCTTTGGGAGGTGTTATATTCCCATTAATTCTGACCCACAAAACGAAGGACGCAAGGAACAAAGAACTTGGAAAAAGTATCGTCAGTGTTCAAATCATACTTGCATCGGCATTAGCTATTTCGCAAATAGCCAGTCCATTCATTCAAAAAGGATTATCACTGCATTTCCCACTTTTTGTATTCCCATTAGTATTACTTATTTGTCTGAAATTAGTGGTAGTTATCGTAAACGGCATCAGCTTAAACAGGAAAAACGATTTGCATAAAAATTTAAAAATCAATTACTTATAAGTCACGCCAGTAAGTTGACGTAAAATTGACGCATTACTTTTGCAAAAAAAATGTTTCCCAAAACAGAGATTTGTAAAAAGTGATCTGATGAAAATTTTAAAAAGAATTCTGTTGACCTTTTTGGTCCTTTTGGTTTTGGCTGCCCTCGGTGGGTATATTTATTTTGACCGAAAATTCACACCTGATAAAAATTATCTGACAGTGAAAAACGAAAGTGGTTTTATACCATTGAGGTGGTTGGGAGCAGAAAAAGATGTCCTGCTGCTTCCCATACATTTTGAGGGAGACACGACCAACTATTATTTGCAATTTGATACAGGTTCCCCTTATACCATTTTTTATTCAAAATCAATCCGGAATATTCGTCACCTATTCGTTGCTAACGGAGTTGCAAAAACTTCTTTCTATATCGGGAAAACAAAAATCAATTCTGATAAATTCAAATTATATGATCCGGGAGATGACACCGGTAACGATTCACTAAAAATAATCGGGACTATAGGAACAGATGTTTTAGAAAGCAGGAGAACAATCATCAATTTTAAAGAAAATTACATTGCTTTAAATTTATCTAAAGTACCTCCTCAATTTAAAGGCAACTTATTTGATTTTGAATTCAAAAAAAGAAAAATCATCCTCGACGGTTTTCTAAAAAATCAAGAGGAAAGTTTTTTATTTGATTCTGGTTCGAGTGCTTACGAATTGCTAACCAGCAAAGAAGTATGGAAAGAACTGAAACTGCCCGATTCAAAAATCACCATTGAAAAATCGCAATCCTGGGAAAACGTTCTCACTACATTTACTGCCAACTGCAAGCAAAAAATAATAGTTGACAAGCAGGAAATACCTCTAAATTATGTCACTTATGTGGAAGGAATTTCGCAAATTCAATATGCAATGATGAAGTTTTCCGGTATGACGGGTATGTTGGGAAACAAACTATTTTTGGATCATAGCTTATACATTGACTGTATAGAGAATAAAATGGGAATAAAATAGAACACTGGTTTCCCTAATAGTTTTAAATTGGGTTAAACGAAGCTCCGAACGTGGAAAGTAAATTATCAAAAAGGTTGGCCGATATCGTGCAGGCACTTCCGCTAAAAGACGGAATCAGGGTATTGGAAATTGGTTGCGGACCCGGTGCAATGGCAAGAGCAATCTCAAAGCATGTCGGCAGCGGACACGTTTTGGCGATTGACCGTTCCGCAAAAGCGATTGACCAGGCTATCGCAGGTTCTCGAAAGGAGCTTTCGACCGGGAAGCTTTCATTCAGGCAAACAAGGATCGAACAATTTGAATTGGAACCCAATGAGGCACTATTTGACATCGCAATTGCCGTGAGAGTTGGTGCGCTGGACGGAAGACATCCCGAAATTGAGGAACAGGCATTCACTCAAATTGCAAAAGCTTTGACAGAAACCGGAAGGTTGTTTATTGATGGCGGAAACCCGCTAAAAGAAATAAAGCTTCATATATACCGAAAAAATATACTTTAAAGCGCAACTATATGAAAACGACAATAACCTTAGCAACACTTTTATTTTTGATCAGTATTCCCGGACAACTTCTCGCCTGTTCTTGTACGGGGCAAAGGACCGTTCAGGAAGAAGTCAAGCACTCAGACGCAGTGATTGTCGGGACAATTCTTAGCAAACAACTAATTACACTTACCGACTCTACAATGGGAAACTCTATGAATAAAATGATTGCCCGTTACGACCTGTTGGTTCAAGACACCTACAAAGGAAAAATAACGAGTGATACGGTGACAATTTATACTGGCCTTGGCGGTGGTGACTGTGGAATACGGTTTGAAGTCGGGAAGAAATATATTGTATATGGTGAAGATGAAACTTATTTCGGCCAAACATACAATGACTATAATTTCCCAAAAGCAAAGAACGCCTATTGGACTTACAGTTGTTTGCGAACAACTTCCTATTTCGAAGACGAGATTACTGAAATAGAGAAATTTGCACGGAAACAGAAGTAAACAAGAAAACATTCATTGAATTCGTCACATTTGGATCTAAACACCTCCGGAATTAAACGAAACGAACTAATGCCTGCTTGTTTTTCGCTGTTCCCCCTTTTTCACATTAAAATATTAACAAATCGTTCAACCGGCACAGGAGATTTGTTTGGAGCTGACAATGCATTGATCGACTTTGAACAGCGGTCGATGATTAAAATTGTTTATTTTTAGGCATCATTAAAACACCAAATCATGTCATACGGAATACAACCTTACCGCGTGGACCTTCAAAAGATCCAGCAACAATACGGAACAAAGGATGAAACATTAAAAGAAAAAATAATTGCTTCCTGTCAAAGTTGGTTTGAAGATCTGGACGACGATTTCAGCAGCGATTATGGCTGGATTGATTCAAAAACACTCATGACCGATTTTCTGAATGGAAACTGGCAAAAAACGGAAGGTAACAGCGCCAAACATTGGTACATGATCGAATTGTTGATCAAGGGCTTTGGAAAATTGCTTTCAAACAGACATTGGTATCCGGCCGGCATCTCACCGATGTACGATTACTCCGAATTTCGACTTTATTACCTGGGAGCCCATTCTCCTGTTCCGACTTCTAGTCCGGATGATTTCCCGGTTGTGTTTACAATAGAACGAAACAACTTCGATCAGGCATTAGCTCACATTCGAACCGATTACCCGGATCACGATCAGCAGGCTGAATTCGCTTCCTGGATTGCAGCAGCCCGCGAGCACGATCAGGACCTGGTGCTCTATTATTTCTGAAAGCGATGTTTTAAAACAACATACGCTTAGCTGGGATAAGGAATAACTGATTTACACCAACAAAAAAGCCCCGACAGAATCGTCAGGGCTTTTCTTTATTCTATAGCTTCTTAATTCGCTAATAGCTTATGCGACGGAGCAAACTTCGTTAAGTTGATTCCTTCTACCGCTTTTTTGTATTCTTCGATCGATGGCGTTCTACCCAAAATAGTGGAAAGCACTACAACCGGTGTAGACGAAAGCAGGGATTCTCCTTTTTTACCTTCCGCATCTTCTACTACACGGCCCTGGAACAAACGCGTGGATGTTGCCATCACCGTATCTCCTTTTTCGGCTTTCTCCTGGTTCCCCATGCACAGGTTACATCCCGGACGCTCCAAATACAACATGTTCTCGTATTTCGTGCGTGCTTCACCTTTCGGAGCAGCGTCGTTGAACTCGAAGCCAGAGTATTTTTGCAATACTTCCCAGTCGCCTTCTGCTTTCAACTCGTCTACAATGTTGTATGTAGGCGGAGCAACTACCAACGGAGCTTTGAATTCCACTTTCCCGTTTTGTGCCTCTACATTTTTCAACATTTGAGCAAGGATCTTCATATCTCCTTTGTGGACCATGCATGAACCGATGAATCCAAGGTCTACTTTCTTATCTCCGCCATAGAATGACAACGGACGGATCGTATCGTGTGTATATCGTTTGGAAACATCTTTGTTGTTTACATCCGGGTCAGCGATCATTGGTTCTGCAATCTGATCCAAATCAACCACTACTTCTGCGTAATATTTCGCGTTTGCATCCGGAGTCAACGCAGGCTTCTCTCCTGATTTGATCTCAGCAATACGCTTATCTGCTTTGTTGATCAATCCCTGAAGTACCTGACGCTCATTATCCATTCCTTTGTCGATCATGATCTGGATACGGCTCTTCGCGATTTCCAACGATTCGATCAAAGTATCGTCTTCCGAAATACAGATAGAAGCTTTCGCCTTCATTTCTGCAGTCCAGTCTGTAAATGTAAATGCCTGGTCAGCGGTCAATGTTCCGATGTGAACCTCAATGATTCGACCCTGGAACACGTTCTCACCACCAAACTGGTGAAGCATTTGAGCTTGAGTAGCATGGACCACATCGCGGAAATCCATGTACTCTTCCATGTTTCCTTTGAAGGTTACTTTTACTGATTCCGGGATCGGCATGGAAGCTTCACCGGTAGCCAATGCCAAAGCAACTGTTCCGGAGTCAGCACCAAAAGCAACTCCTTTCGACATACGCGTATGTGAGTCACCACCGATGATAATCGCCCACTCGTCTACCGTAATATCATTCAATACTTTGTGGATTACATCCGTCATGGAATGGTAAACACCTTTCGGGTCACGCGCTGTAATCAAACCGAAATCGTTCATGAACTTCATCAGTTTCGGGATGTTTGCCTGTGCTTTTTTATCCCAAACGGAAGCCGTGTGACAACCCGACTGGTATGCACCATCTACGATCGGTGAAATCACTGTTGCAGCCATGGATTCCAATTCCTGTGCGGTCATCAATCCGGTTGTATCCTGCGAACCAACGATGTTTACTTCTACGCGAACATCCGATCCTGCGTGCAATACTTTTCCGGGAGCAATTCCAACTGCATTTCGGTTGAAGATTTTTTCCACTGCTGTCAAACCTTGTCCTTCAATAGAAACCTCTTTTGATGGAGCAAAAACTACCGGAGCTTCAATTCCCAATGTTTTTGCCGCGAACGTCTGGATCTTTTTACCGAAAACAATCGCGTAGGAACCACCTGCTTTGATGAACTCCATTTTCTGCGGAGTGAACGCTTTGGAAACGTCAATCAACTCCTGATCTCCGTTGTATAATTTTTTCGTTTTTGTATTGATGGTCAATACTGTTCCTGTAGCAACAGAATAAGCCTGCTCCAGGATCGGTTCATCGTTTTCATCGCGAACCACATTTCCGGAAGCGTCGGTTTTCTTCACCCAGTTTTTCAAATCCAAACCGATTCCACCGGTTACATCTACTGTTGTCAAGAAAATCGGGGAAATACCATTTGTTCCTCCAACGATCGGAGCGAAGTTTACGAATGGCACATACGGGCTCGCTTGTTTACCGGTCCAAAGTGCCACGTTGTTTACACCAGACATACGGGACGAACCAACACCCATTGTTCCTTTCTCAGCGATCAGCATCACGCTCTTATCCGGATGTTGTGCCTGCAACGCTTTGATCTCTTCCTGCGCTTGCGGAGTGATCATACATTTTCCGTGCAATTCACGGTCTGAACGCGAGTGTGCCTGGTTCCCCGGAGAAAGTAAATCGGTAGAAATGTCTCCTTCACCGGCAATGTATGTCACGACTTTAATTTCCTCAGCTACATCCGGAAGCTTCGTAAAGAACTCCGCTTTCGCATAGCTTTCCAGGATCTCTGTAGCGATTGCATTCCCGTTTTTGTAAGCTTCTTTCAAACGATCTGTATCCGCATCGTAAAGGAATACTTGCGTCTTCAACACATCAGCTGCTTGTTTCGCAATACCTGCATCATGTCCTAAAGCCAGATCAAGCAATACTTCAATGGAAGGGCCGCCTTTCATATGTGATAACAATTCAAAAGCGAAAGACTGGGAAATTTCATTCACCGTTGCTTCACCAAGAATGATGTGCTTTAAGAATTTTGCTTTTACAATAGCCGCACTTGTTGTTCCAGGTAAGGTGTTGTAAATAAAGAATTTGAGAGAATCTGCTCTGTATTCATTGTTGACATCTTTGATCTGGTCAACAATTTCACTTAATAATTCGGCACTGTCAATTGGTTTCGGGTGAAGCCCCTGTGCTTTTCTTTCTTCAATTTCCTGAAGGTATTCTTGATAGGTATTCATAAAGAAGACTTGCTTTTGAAAGTTGTTGTTTTTTCGATTTGTTCGACGCGCGAATTTAGTCAAAAGCAATGGAAACTGAAACACAAAAGAGATACCGAATCGATCATTCCTATTTATTCAGACTGGTTCTAAATTACAGGCCATCGGTGCATATGAAGCTAAGCCTATACTTCATTACCAAATACGACGATTATGAGTACTTTTGACAAAATTTCATTCTGTTTATGAACAAATCAATCCTTATAGCTTTTCTTTTTCTGACACAAGTCAAACATGCTTCTTCCCAAACTCTAAACGAGCTGAATCATACGCTTTTTCTGAAACACCCACCTCTTGAAATAGTAGGAGAAGTTGACGGTAAGGCTCTGTATGCAAAAGCGTTTGATTTTTACCGAGCCAATGTCGTTGATCTTTACACAATAGAGAACAAGGATATGGTAAAAAAGGAATCCATACAACTTCCTGAAGATTACGTATTGCAACTGTTTATCCACAAAGGCACTTATTTTGTTTTTACTTCAGATATAAAAACCGGAGACTATTTTTTTCTCAAGCTAGATTCTGATCTAAATGAAATAAAACGTATTAAATTAATGGACAAAAAGGATGCTTTTGCTTTAAAAGAAATTATTCCTGTCTATTTTAAATATTTCCAAAAAGAAAACAAAATTGGAATAGCTGTCAAAAGAACTCAAAATAGATTTGTTGTAATTGATTTAGATAATATGACGTTTGCATCTCACATTTCCGATTTAAAAAAAGATGGGGAGTATACAGTTGAAGATTGTTTATTTGGAGATGGCTTAGACGCTATATTCGCTTTGGGAACCTCCAATGATAATGAGGCCTTGATCATATGTAAAGAAAAAAATCACCGAAATGTCATAATCCCTTTTACAGATAAAGAAACAGGAGATTACCGAAGAAGTTTCAAATTCGTATCAACACCGGAAGGCGACTACCTGGCTTCTTTATACATTAATAAATCAAAAAAAGAACAGGGTTATTCTTTAACACCGA
Organism: uncultured Fluviicola sp.; assembly: GCA_966212075.1. Lineage (GTDB taxonomy): Bacteria > Bacteroidota > Bacteroidia > Flavobacteriales_D > Crocinitomicaceae > Fluviicola. The sequence goes on along the minus strand of CBIHOM010000002.1, from coordinate 33,939 downwards.
TCCCGAATTTTAGCTTCACTACTTTGGAGCTCCATTGTTTTCCGGACCAAACATTAAATAACCCAGCAATTTGGACTGAAGGACAATATAAAAAAGTTCAAAGTGGAGATCTACCAATAAAAAACTACGACTTCAAACTTGTTTCAGCAGAAATGCAGGATGAATTTTTAATACTCAAATCCCAGAACTGGCACGAACTCGGTAGCGGTAACATCATGATTTCCCGAATTGATCTAGAAGCAAGTGCTCCCAAGGTAGCCTGGACTTTTTTAAGCCATTTTATAGTGGACAGTTATTATAATTACTTTACGAAAGCTGGCAATCAGAATTTCATTTCTTTTATCAAAGATAATCAAATGCAAGTGCTCTATAATGTTCAGGTCAATCACATTACTGTTGCTGGAATGCCCAATTTAAAAGATAGGGAAGTGCTTGGCGAATCTACTTTTCAAAGATTAGATTCAAGGGTTATCAGAACAACTATTGATCTTGCAACCGGGGAATTCTCAAGTAAAACTGCAGAACTGTTCGAAGGGAGTACTTTCAAAGGTAAGCTCACAAACCCTTGTTATCAGGTTGAGGACAACGAATTAACTTATTTATTATACGAAATAGATTTTGCTACCAAGCAGTTCAGTTTACCTAATATCGTATCAATTCCCTTAGATTAATGGAATTTTACACCCCAACCTGTTGATTTTAAGATTTTATTCCTACCTTTGCACCCCGCTAAGTGTGTCTTGGCGGTAAATTAATATAAATAACAAATAAGTTTAATTATGAATTCTTACGAAACTGTTTTCATTCTTACTCCCGTTTTGTCTGAAGACCAGGCAAAGGAAGCAGTGCAAAAGTACGAAAGCGAATTGGCTGCCATGGGTGGTAAATTAACGCATTCTGAGAGCTGGGGCCTTAAAAAATTGGCTTACCCGATCCAAAAGAAATCAACTGGTTTCTATTTCTTGTTCCAATTTGATGCTGAAGGTTCAGTAATCGCTGAATTGGAATTGGCTATGAAACGTGACGAGCGTATCATGCGTTTCCTTACTGTGAAAATGGACAAGGACCATGTTGCTTACGCTGAGAAACGTCGCAAAAAAATGAGCGGAGCTCCGGTTGAAGCTTAATTAATTACCATTAAATTTTAAGAACATGTCACAAAACGATATTCGCTATTTGACTCCGATCAACATCGAGATCAAAAAAGATAAATACTGCCGTTTCAAAAAAAGCGGAATTAAATTCATCGATTTCAAAGACGCTAACTTCTTGTTGCGTTTGGTAAATGAGCAAGGTAAAATTTTACCTCGCCGTATTACCGGAACTTCTGCAAAATACCAGAAGAGAGTTAATAAAGCTATTAAACGTGCTCGTCACCTGGCTATCTTGCCTTACGTTGGCGATATGTTGAAATAGTCATTTGTTTTAATTTAAAAGACAAGAAATCATGGAAGTAATTCTTAAGAAAAATATCGATAAATTAGGTTACAAAGACGAAGTTGTAACTGTTAAGCCAGGGTACGGACGTAACTTCTTGATTCCTCAGGGTTATGCTTCTTTGGCTACTCCTTCTGCGAAAAAAGCGCACGAAGATATGATGAAGCAACGTGCTCACAAAGAGTCTAAAATCGTTGCTGAGGCAGAAGCAATTGCAGCTAAATTGTCTGAAGTTACTGTGAAAATCAGCACGAAAGTGGGTGAGAACGGGAAAATCTTCGGTTCAGTAAACACTGTTCAATTGTCTGAAGCATTGAAAGCTGCAGGATTCGACATCGATCGCAAAGCATTGAAAATTAAAGACGAGCCAATCAAAGAAGTTGGAACGTTCGAAGCTGAAGCGAACTTACACAAAGGTGTGAAGCCTGTATTCAAATTTGAAGTTGTAGGAGAATAAGCTTTTCCGACTGCAATATTTAAAGTCCCGTTGTTCAGTGAGCAGCGGGATTTTTTTATTCCCAAATTTTGACCACGAAGCGCAGGAACACGAGGTTATGGTTAGTTACACCCTTTATCATTAAAAGGACACGAAGTAACTCCCACAAACTAATGATTAAGTATTTTAAGATTATCCCGTGAGTTTGTGTTCCCGATGTTTAACATTCCTATTTGAGCAATTTTGCTTTTTTCAACTGTTCGGTAATCACCTTTTCCAACTCGGATTCCAATTGTTCGCTATATCCTTCAGATGAATAAAGTAATTCTCCTTCTTTGTTCATTAAGAAGAGCGTGGGATAAGAAGAGACTTTGAAATCTTTACTCAATTGATTGGGACTAATTGCCACGGAATAACTGATCTGTTTCTTCTTTACGAATTCATAAAAACGCTCGTCTACCGGATCGATGTTATCTACTCCGACAACCAAAAGGCCTTTTCCTTTTAAATCATATGCTTTACTGAGCCTGTTCAATGCCGGAATAGCTTTTAAACATGGAAAACATGATTGATAATAAAAATCGAACAACACCAGTTCATAAGAATGGTTTTCAGAAGACAGTTCTGTTTTCTTATTCGTTTTAAAATTCCATTGGGGAACCTTGGAACCAATAGTCAAACCGGAAACAGGATCTTCCCCTTCCGGTACATATTCCTTCAGAGAAATTCCTTTTTTAATAAAGCTGTCGGGAGTTTTAAGCGCATCATTAGAATGGTTATTCAACACATATGAGCTCAAAGTGTATTCATCGTATTGATCCAATGTATCGCCCATTAGATCAACTTGATAATAGACCGAATACCGGATCGGAATATTGTCTTGTTTATTAATCCAAAAGTTAAATTCTGATTTAAGGACCGGGATTTCGCCTCCTCCGTCCTCCACAGGGACATACCGGTAGTGAAATGTTGTATAGGACCCTGTCTTCTCTTCTCCGATAAACTGCAATAAGGAGGTGTCCAACTCTGACATTTCTGATTTTTCAAAATTGGTAAGCGGATTAAAAAAATCGTAATTGTGCTTGTACCTAATCAGATCATTCAAAGATTCTTTATTCTGAAAAATGGTGGCATGTGATTTTGATCCTGAGATAAAATAAGTCCCGGAATAAGAGTAGAAATCAATATTCCCGGTAATTTCCCGTTCAGCATCAAAATAAAAATCAAAAATTGTATCGGAGGAATCCCTTTTAAAAAAGCAACTTGAACGCTTGTGAATGGTATCAGGGCTCATTAAACTTTTGCTTTTAAAAGTCATTGTGTAAGAGCCGTTTGCTAGTTGACTACAATTCAAAATTGCCCCATTCCATTTATTTAATGGATCATTCTGTGAATGGGATGAAAGGTAAGCTCCCAGGATAATTAATAAGATCAGATAATACTTCATTCAACAAATTATTAATCCCCCTTCACCGGAGCGAAGAGGGAACTAAAAAAACAGATTTACTTTTTGACAATTGTAATTTTCATCTGACAATCGCCGCACGAACAGTATGCTCTATTTGTAGTTAGATTATACACAACTTTGCAACCACATGTTCCAGTGCAATCAATTCAATGAATTTTGTACTGAACATGCTTTTCCGGAAAACAAGTATACAACTATTTCAAATAAATACACACATTTGCGCAATAATTATTTTAAGTTTCACACATTTAGCTCGTGCACTTTGTGCCCTTCGTGGTCAATATTTTTGCATCTTTGTTACTCAAACACACATCAATGGCAATAGCAATTGGAGATAAATGCCCGGAATTCGTACTCAAAGATCAAAACAATGCAGATTTTGACATCAAAAGTGTATTGGGAAAGCGCATACTGGTTATTTACTTTTACCCTAAGGACAATACTCCAGGATGCACTGCAGAAGCCTGCTCTTTTCGCGACAGCTACGAAGACTTCAAAGATTTGGGCTGTGAAGTGATCGGGATTTCAAACGATTCCCCGAAAAGCCATGCGCAATTTGCTGAAAAAAACCGGCTCACTTTTACCCTGCTTGCAGATACTTCCAAGAAAGTTCGCAACTTATTCGGAGTTCCTGGAAACCTCTTCGGACTGATCCCGGGAAGAGTAACGTATATCATCGACAAAAAAGGAATCGTGCGGCACATTTACAACTCACTGACAAATGCTGCCGGACATATCGAAGAATCTATTAATGCTGTAAAAACAATTATCCATGAAGAAATCTAATTTCCTGATTTTAGCTGCTTTTTGTGCAGGTTTAGTATTCAATTCCTGTTCCAGGACCGAAGAAAAATCCTGTGCAGAACCACAGATCGAACCCGGAACTGAAAAAAGCATCACCGGTGATTTCGATCAGACCCTGGCAACGGAATTGGGAGCAGACGATTACGGAATGAAGCATTATGTGATCGCCTTCCTGAAAAAAGGTCCGAACCAAAATCAGTCCGACGAAGAAGTACGACGTTTGCAGCGTGCACACATGGATAACATCGGGAAACTGGCAGAACAACGCAAATTGGTTGTTGCGGGCCCGTTTATGGACGATACGGAACTACGTGGGATTTACATTTTCGATGTGGAAACGGTAGAAGAAGCTCAGGCATTGACGGAAACGGATCCGGCAATTAAAGCCGGAAGATTGGTTATGGAACTGCATCCGTGGTATGGCTCAGCTGCTTTGATCAAATCGGCTGAAATCCATAAAACAATTTCGAAGAAAGAGATTTAGCGTTTTCTGACCCGCGCAACTTTTGGCATCAGGGATTCGCTAAGTGCAGACTCCACAAACTGGGGTGAATTAAACAACTCATCGGCTTTTCGTGCGCGGTAATCAAAAATATCTTCCAGTTGTTTACGGATAAACAACCAATGCACAAACTTGCCGATGAAACCAAAAGGCATGCGATACGAGATCAGATCGGTCATTTCAATACCACCTGCCACTTCCTTGAAATGGTGTTCATGATGCCACAGGTTGTAAGGCCCCTTTCGCTGTTCATCCACAAAATAAACTCCTTTTTCGAACTTCCTGATCTCGCTGATCCAGGTTAAGCGGATTCCCAAAATCGGCCGGATGGAATATTTGATGATCAAACCTTCGTATAGTGGTTCCGGAACAGCTGTATGGACCTGGAAGTCGATGTAATCCGGTGTAATGGTCCGCAGATTGGCAGGTGCAGAAAAATACTCCCAACAGGTTTGCAAGTCGGTTTTGATCAATTGCGTACGTTTGAACTGATACATCCTGTTGAATTAATGGCTTCAACTAAATGTAAAAAAACCAGGGCGGATTCTAAAAAAGATTCACACGCTTTAACAATTCGGAACGATGTGCCTCACTCACCGGAATTTCTTTCCCATCAATCAGCACCAAGGATTTTGGATTGATCTGTGAGATTTGTGTAATGTTCACCATATAGGAACGATGAACGCGCAAAAACTCCTGCAAGGGCAGTTTCGCTTCCACGTGCTTTAAACTGTAACTGACAACAAACTTTGCATCACGGGTATACAGGATCGAATAATTGTCGCATGCTTCAGCATATCTGATATCCGAATACGCCAGTTTTACCAGCTTTTGTTTGTCCTTGATAAAGAAATGCGTACCAGCCAAAACGGAATTCGTGAAATCGACTTGTGCATTACCGGTCCGGATTTGGAATGCGTGCCATGCCAGGTCTATTTGGGTGATCAAATCCAGTTTTTTAAACGGTTTCATCACAAACCCACTGGGATTAGTCAGTTTTACCCGTTCCAGGGTTTGCGGATCGGTATTGGAAGTCACAAAAAGAAAGGGCTTATTGAGTTGCTGATTGACGAAATGAGCCAGATCAACACCATCTGGCCCGGTGCCCAAATTAATATCCAGTAACAACAAATCAGGTTTACAACGCATTAATTGCGTCCTGGCTTCATCAAAGCTGTCTGCTATTCCCAAACATTCAAACCCCTCATCCGATAAACATTGCTCCAGGAAATCGGCAATGATCGGTTCATCCTCCACAATAAAAATGCTTGGTTTCATCATGACAGTAAATTGTATTTCGTGATTAGTAGTTCTGTTTTCAGGCCGGTCTCGCTGTTAATCTCTGTAAATTCAGCTTTTAATTTGCGCGCCATGGAACGAATCAGCTTGGCACCAAAATGTGTCCCTTCTTCGATATTCGATTTTCCGTTACCGTTATCCGAAACCGTCAAAACCAGTTGCTTCCCTTCCATTTTCAAGGATAAACTGATTTGCGGATAAGCCTGCTTATCAAATGCATATTTACAGGCATTCATCACCAGTTCCGCTACAATCAAACCGATCGGAAGTGCCGTTTCAATATCGAGGTTCAAATGATCGCATGCTGAATTCAGGTGAATCTCCTTGTTGACTTCTTTTTTGAAATGCGTGATCAGATCATTGACCAATTCGGCGAGGTAAGGTCCGATTTGTATCGCCCGGATATTTTCAGACTGGTAAAGCTTCTGATGGATCATGGAAATTGCGTTGATCCTGTTCATACTTGCATCGATCATTTTGATGGATTCAGGATCCTTCAGTTCCCGCGACTGCAAATCCAAAATAGCGGAAATGATCTGCAGGTTGTTTTTCACCCGGTGATGCACTTCCCCCATCATAAATTCCTTTTGCTCCAGGTTCGCCTGTGTCATCATGTATTTCTGCTCCAGGAGTACATTGATGCGTTTTTTATCACGGAACAGGAAATAGAGAAATGCAGCCATTAGCAAAACAATGAAAATGATCGCTGCCAGGATAATCAACTGCCATAAATGGCTTTCTTCTTCGGCCTGCTGTTTCAGCTTGAGTTCTTTTACTTCAAACCGCGTCTGCATCTCTGCCAAGGCATCACTTTTTTCCTGGGTAAAAATGGTATCACTCAGAATCGTGTACTCATTCAAACTATGGTATGCTTCTTTATAATCACCCAGTGCAGAGTAAATCCGCGATAAGGTCTCATGCACATACACTTCCCGTTCTTTTGCACCGGTTTCCTTTGACAATTTCAGGCTTTTAAGCGCATATTCCTTCGCAAGGTCATAACGCTTCAATTCCATGTAGCAATTCGCCAGGCCGCCATAAGCTGAAATCAGGTTGAAATCATTCCGGTATTGCTTAAAGTTCTCCGAAGCCTTCTCAAAGTAGTGTATCGCCATCCGGAAGTCTTTCTCATCGGAATAGATCTTAGCCAGCGAGCTGTAGGCTGCTCCAAGTCCTTCCGGGTAATCTTTCCGGATATAAATTTCAATTGCCTTGTTAAAATTGGCCTTTGCCGCTTTCGGCTTATACTGGTAGGTGAAGGTAATTCCCTGGTTCACCAAAACATCTGCCAAATCAATCTCGAGATTGTTTTTCTTGCATAATTCGATGGCCTTTCGGTAGTAAAAGTTCGCATTCTCATATTGGTACTGGGAAAAATAGCACACCCCAAGCTGCGAATAACAATAGGATAGGTATTCTTCGTTATGCTCCGCTTTATATAATTGAATTGCCCGAAGAAAATAAGAAGTCGCCACAGCAGAATTACCCTTGATGTCATTGGCAACTGCCAGGTTCAGACAGGAATGGGCTTCACCATGCTGATATTCAGACTCTTTAGATAATTTCAGTGCTTTCGTACTAACTTCAATCGATTTTTCAATGTCGGTTGCATACAGATCTTCTGCCTTTAAATTAAGCGAATCAATCCTCTTTGTATCCTTTTGGGCAAAAATACAGCCAGCCATGAAGGCAAAAATCAGGGGAAGGAAAAACCGAGTCATCTTTACCTCAAATTTAACACCATTTACTCGAAATTTTCCCCCGTACACCCTTTTTTTTTGAGTTCGAGATTCTCATTCACGACTTTCGCGGCACAACTGTGTATGAAGAATCATTTGACCATCCTCCTTATTTCCATTGGTAAATTGCGTTTGTTGCATTCTGCCATACACTGTACGAAAACAAATTAATCACCAAATCAAAACTGTAACCCAAATGGTACTTACAGAAACTATAGCGTTTAAACATTGGGTGTTCGAAGTGCCGAGTAAGATCACAAGGAAAATATACTCGAACACCCTGTGTGGGTATTCCGAATTCCACATACAGGAATTCAGGTCTTTCTTTAAATATTACGACGCTATTTTTACACCTGAGATCAAAAACCTGCTCGACCGGCTGGGAATTGATTACAGGAAAGACACCTTTCTGAAGCTCATCCAGGAAAAAGGAAAGCAGTCGTATATAATCACGTACCAGTTTTTGGGGAGTATGAGTGTCAATTCTCCCGACCGCATGCAGGAACCCTTCATTCTGGACAGATTGGAATACGAAACCATTTCGGACAGAACAAGCATTGCGTTCTACCAGGTAGAAGAAACCATGATCGGAATGGAAATTATCTATGTGGAGATTTTATTCCGGGTTTAGCCAAATTGAGAATGAAAAGAATATTAATTATCAAGTATGCGATTCCTCCTTGATAATTAAATCATTTATAATTGATCATTATTTTTTTACCACTTCAAACGTCACAACTGCGTTATCCGGGATTTTCGGGATCGTCACCCAATTATAGGCAACAGAAAGCTTTTTACAGGTTCCACAACTTTTCACGGTGACTTTGTAATGCGTATTTCCATTATCTTCACTTTCTGCTTCACGAATGTATTTGGCTTCGCAACCACCGGTAGCTTCCAGCCCAAGCAGGGTGTAATTATTGAAGTCAATAGCCGGTAAAGCACAAGCTGAATCGAAGGTTTGCTGATAAGTACTTTGATTATTAATGACCCAACGGTCACCACTCATTGGAGGGCAAGTTATTTTGACCGATTCGGAAATATCCCCTTCGTTCCTATCCTTCCCCCAGCACTTCGGGCTTTTGCCACAGGAACTTATGAAGAGCATCAAAATAAAAAATGTGGCGAATTGAACAAATGATCTCATAATTCCTTCTTTTTGTTTTGAATTAAGGTAAAACAAATCAATTCAATTTAAAAGAAATCGGAAGGTTAAATGTACTTTCAACTTTCTCGCCATCAAGTTGGGCCGGACTCCAATCGGGCAATAACCCAACAATACGAATCGCTTCTTTGTCCAGAATAGCATACCCGGCAGATTGTTTAATCCGTATGTTTGTGATTTTTCCGGTTGTTGAAACAACAAAACGGATATAAACTTTCCCTTCAATTTCGGCATCAACAGCCGAATCAGGATAATGCAAATTCTTAACGAGAAACTTTTTCACACTTTCCATTCCCCCTTTCGGATTAGCAGGGACAGAGTATGGAAAGTATTTCGTTTTTTTTCCATTTTCGAGATAACAAGCTTTAAATTTCAACTTATCATGCACCCAGGTTTCCTTACGTCTGATTGAACCATTCCTATAATAAACAATAAAATCTCCATGACTGGAATCATTCACAAAATGATCTGTATAATGCAATTCTCCAGTGTCATAATACGAGGAAAGCGAACCGTGCAAAAGCCCGTTTTTATAATTCGTCCGCTTTGTCACCAACCCTTTTTTACTATAGTAAACAAACTCTCCTTCCCTTATTTTTTGCGCATAATCCTTATATGCACCTGTCATTTGAACAGAATCGGATTCAATATAATAATCGGTGACATAATACAATCCATCCGCTTCCTTGATAATCCGGTAATATTTCGCAGAGTCTATTATTTTGGTAACGTCCCAATCCTCATTCATATAAATGGTGTCCCGTTTATTTTGAGAGAATGAAAAGGCCGTGATAAAGATTAAAATGGTGGTCAATAGATATTTCATGGTTGTTATTTATCGTACTAAATTAAAAATTACTCAATTCTCTTTTTGCATTTTGAATTTTGCTCCCGATAGTTATCGGGATTGAATTCATAATTATCGTTCAACCAACTCAATCGGCAAGCCATCCGGGTCTGCAAAAAAAGTAAAGCGCTTCCCGGTAAATTCATCGATCCGGATCGGTTCACATGTGACGTTTTTCATTGCAAGTTCTTCCATGGCTTTCTCAATATTTTCCACTGAAAATGCTAAATGACGCAAACCACTCGCTTCCGGCCCAGAAACACGTTTCGGGGGATCGGGAAATGAAAATAATTCGATGCAATACACCCCGTTCAGGATGAGGTCCAGTTTATAGGAATTCCGCTCGGAGCGGTAATTTTCAGCTAAAATTTCGAATTCAAGAACCTCCGTATAGAATCGTTTGGACGCTTCATAATCCGAACAAATGATCGCTATATGATGGACCGATTTGAGCATGTTTGCTAGATATACTTCCCGTCAACCAGGTAGTTCTTCACATAATCTTCGATTCCTTCTTCCAGTGAATGAAATGGAATATCATAACCCTGACTGATGAGTTTCTGCATATTCGCTTCAGTAAAATACTGGTACTTATCGCGAATATCTTCCGGGGTATCGATGAACGAAATGTTCGGTTCCTTCCCAAGGGCTTTGAAGGTGTTTTCTGCCAAATCCAGGAAGGTACGTGCTTTTCCGGATCCCAAATTGTAAATCCCGGATTTTGCCGTTCCTTTCATCAGGAACTCAATAACCGAAACCAGGTCTTTTACATAAACGAAATCACGCATTTGTCCACCATCCGTATAATTCGGGTTGTGAGAACGGAATAATTTCATGGTTCCATGTTCCTTCACCTGGTTAAACGTATGGAAAATCACAGAAGCCATGCGCGCTTTGTGGTATTCATTCGGACCGTAAACATTGAAGAATTTTAATCCGTACCAATGTGGAGGAGTTTGTGTTTGTTCCAATACCCACACATCAAAAACCTGTTTTGACCAACCGTATGGATTCAAAGGCTGCAATTCAGGCATGGTAGCTTCATTATCATCGTAGCCCAATTCTCCTAAACCGTAAGTCGCTGCAGAACTTGCATAAACCAACGGGATTTGATAATTCACACAATGCTTCCAAACCATTTTGGAATATTCCACATTCAGTTCATCAAAGATTGCTTTGTCGAACTCTGTAGTATCTGTTCTCGCACCGATGTGCAAAACACACGTTACCTCATCACCGAATTCGCTCATCCATTGATCGAAATCATCACGCTGAACCATCGCAACAAACAATTTCCCATCCAGATTGGCAGCTTTCTCCGTCTTGGAAAAGTCATCCACCAACACCAAATTATTAATTCCCTTGCTGTTCAAGGTTCCTGCAATACAACTTCCGATAAACCCGGCAGCTCCAGTAATGACGATCATGATAAAGAATTTTAGGCAAAGGTAACCCAAAGTAATTGAAAAGAGTATTCAATTATCAAATTGATTTGACTTATCAGGAAGGAATCCCATACTTGATAATTAATAATTGATACTTCCTTTTCACTTTTCAGTTCTTAATTCTCACTTCAAAATCTTATCTTTGTATCCAATTTTTCAAGACTTGGAAACAGTATACATTACACGAAGAGAACATTTCAACGCAGCGCACAAATTATGGCGCGAAGAATGGTCTGACGAAAAAAATGAAGAAGTTTTCGGCAAATGCAGCAATAAAAACTGGCATGGACACAACTTCGAATTATTTGTAACCGTAAAAGGCGAACCAAATCCCGAAACAGGTTTTGTAATCAATTTAAAAGACCTCAGCGTGATTATCAAAGAATTGGTCATCGAACAATTGGATCACAAAAACCTGAATCTTGATGTTCCTTTCTTAATAGGAAAGCTGGCTTCAACCGAAAATATGGCAATCGAAATATGGAAAATCATTGATGCTCCTATTCGCGAGGCCGGAGGTCAATTGTGTAAGATCAAGCTGGTGGAAACCGAAAACAATTACGTAGAATATTTCGGCGGAAAAGAACCATTTTAAACAAGTTCAAAGAGGTTTAAAAAGTTAAAAGAGTTCAATTTGAACTTTGAACTTTGAACTTTGAACTTTTGAAACAAAACAAATTTAGGCATGAGCAAATTCCATTACAACGACGACATCACAGAAAACATTTCCTCCGTTTACAAATCCGTTCTCTCTCAAATCGGTGAAGATCCGGAACGCGAAGGACTCATCAAAACTCCGGAACGTGTGGCAAAAGCCTTGCAATTTCTGACACAAGGTTACGACATCAAACCGGAAAATATTTTAAAAAGCGCCCTGTTCAATGAAGAATATTCGGAAATGGTCATTGTGAAAGACATTGAAGTGTATTCCATGTGTGAGCACCACATGCTGCCGTTTTTCGGAAAAGCACACATTGCCTATATTCCGAACGGAACCATTGTGGGATTGAGTAAACTTCCGCGGGTAGTCGATGCTTTCAGCCGCAGACTGCAGGTACAGGAACGTTTAACCATCGAAATCCGCGATTGTATCCAGGAAACATTGAAACCCAAAGGAGTGGCCGTTGTTTTGGAATGCCAGCACATGTGCATGCAGATGCGTGGAGTGCAAAAACAAAATTCGGTAACCACTTCCAGTGCATTTACGGGATTATTTTTGAGCAACGACTCTACACGAAAAGAGTTTATTAACTTAGTACAAGCGAAATTACATTAAATATGGACAATCACATTATTGACGATTACAGCTTTGATACAGCTGAAAAACAAGCAGCAGCAAGACAATTCTTTGCAAAGGTTTACGGATTCATGTTCTTTGCATTGATCGTATCTGCAGCAATTGCTTATCAATATGGAACGAGAGAATTCTTTGAAGCATATTTCCTAAATAAGACCCCAAAAGGATACCAACCGAATATGCTTTATTACATAGTTCTATTCGCACCAATTGGAGTTGCCTTATTATTACAAACCATGATCAACCGTCTTTCATTTCCACTACTGTTTGGGTTATTTGCTATCTACAGTATTTTGATTGGGTTTGCATTATCCAGTATTTTCTTACGATATTCCATGGGTTCCATTGCAACTACTTTCGGTATTACGGCTGGAACGTTTGGTATCATGGCAATTATGGGCTATATTACTAAAGTAGACCTGACCAAATTCGGAAGTATCTTAATGATGGCGTTCTGGGGAATTTTTATTGCAAGTATCGTAAATGTATTTATTGGGTGGGAAGGTTTAAGATTCCTGATCTCTGTTGTTGGAGTGCTTGTCTTCACCGGTTTAACCGCTTACCACATGCAGCAACTAAAGAAGTTTGCCCATGACTCTGAAATTTCTGCTGATAACAAAAACAAACTGGCACTTCTGGGAGGATTCACCTTGTATGTTCTTTTCATCAATCTCTTCCTTTCTTTATTAAGTTTATTTGGAAACAGAGACTAAGTTTTCGCATAACATTCTTTAAGTTAAAACCTGCTAAAATTCAAGTATAGCAGGTTTTTTTGTCCCTAACTTTAAGGTAAAATTATAATATCGATGATACCTTTAGGACCTGCAATGCTCATTGGTCTAGTCTTTATGGGAATTGGACTAATTGTGAGCTGGCGTTTAAAAAGCAAATTCCAGGAATTCAGCAAAATTCCCTCTCAAAGCCGTTTAAGTGGCCGCGAAGTAGCTGAACGCATGCTTCGTGATTACCATATTTACGATGTTAGAGTTACCTGTATCCCGGGACAATTAACCGATCATTACAATCCCGGGAATAAAACCGTGAATCTTTCAGAAGAAGTTTATCATGGAACAAATGCCGCTTCTGCAGCAATTGCTGCTCATGAATGCGGACACGCTGTTCAGCATGCTAAGGCTTACGCACCCTTGCACTGGCGTTCCAAACTTGTTCCTCTGCAACATGCTTCAGGCTTGTTCTTGAACATCCTGATGATGCTGACCTTCATCGGTGGTGCCGTCCTGTTTGAATCCTTTCCGATCAAATGGGTGCTGTGGGCAATTGTGATTGCGTATGGAGTCATTGCATTATTCAGCCTGGTAACGCTTCCCGTGGAATTTGATGCTTCTAAAAGAGCACTCAATTGGATCGAACATTCGGGAACGGCAACAAAAGTGGAATACGAACGCTCGAAAAAAGCACTGAACCTGGCTGCTTCAACCTACGTGGTAGCTGCGCTCGGAGCAATTGTAACCATGTTTTATTACGTTTTGAGATTAATTGGAGCAAACAACGATTAATTTGCTTCCTTTTTTCAAACAAAATCTTAAATTTGAAAAAAAATTGAAGTTATGTCAGAGCATCATACAGAACATCATTCAGATCACCACGATAAGAATGATACTTTCTTCGAAAGTTCAACAGTAGGAATTGGATTTGTGTATACTGTGATCCTTTTAGCAATTATCGGATCTATTTACGCATTCGGATAGTATAAGGAGGAAAAATTTCCTCCTTTTTTATTTCACTGAATAGTCGCTTATGCCATTCAATTCAATCTTTGCATGGGTAATTAAGAAGCGCTTGCACCAGATCGAGCTCTTCCGCAAATATCCTCAGGATGTTCAGAACGAACTCTTCGAAAAATTGATTGAACACGGTACCCAAACCGTCTATGGCAAACAATACCAGTTTCACCAGGTCCATTCTTATTCCGATTTTAAGGAATTAGTCCCCCTGAACAATTACGAATCCATGAAACCATGGATCGAGCGCCTGATGGAAGGAGAACAGCACTTGCTTTGGTCGCAGGATACCAAATGGTTTGCAAAAAGTTCAGGGACCACTTCCGAGAGAAGTAAATTCATTCCCGTAACCCGCGAGTCACTCGAAGATTGCCATTACAAAGGCGGGAAAGACCTGCTTGCATTGTATTACGAGAATTTTCCGAACAGGAAGCTCTACAACGGGAAACATTTGATCGTGGGAGGAAGCGCTCAGGTGCTGCCGGTTGCCGATGATGCATACCAGGGAGACCTTTCAGCAATCATTTTAAAGAATTTACCCTGGTGGGCAGAACTTCGGAGAACTCCCTCCAAAGAAATTGCCCTGATGACGGAATGGGAGGAGAAAATCGAACGCATGGCAAGAAGTACGATCGAAGAAGATGTGTACATCATTGCAGGTGTTCCGAGCTGGACAATGGTACTCGCCCGCAAAGTATTGGAGATTACGGGAAAATCAAACCTGCGGGAAGTTTGGCCGAACCTGGAACTGTTCATGCACGGTGGTGTAAGTTTTGAACCTTATCGGCAAGCCTTCAGGGAACTCATTCCATTTGAGGATATGCATTACGTGGAAACCTACAATGCATCGGAAGGATTTTTCGGGATCCAGGATGTGGACGGTTCCAATGAACTGTTACTGATGCTCGATTACGGGATTTTCTATGAATTCATTCCCATGCATGCTTTTGAAGATACGGATTCCAAAGTCATTTACAAACTCGATGAGGTAGAATTGGACAAAGAATACGCACTCGTTATTTCTACCAATGCCGGGTTGTGGCGATACATTGTGGGAGATACGATCCGCTTTACTTCTAAAACGCCTTATCGCTTTAAACTTTCCGGAAGGACCAAACATTTCATCAATTCGGTCGGGGAAGAAGTGATTGTGAACAACACCGATCATGCAATTGCACAAGCCTGCTCCCGAACCAATGCACTCATTCGGGATTATACCGTTGCACCGATCTACATGGACGGGAAAACACAGGGAAAACACGAATGGCTGATTGAATTTGACCGTGAACCGAATGACATCAATCGGTTCATGTTCCTTTTGGATGAATCACTGCGTGCAATCAATTCGGATTACGACGCCAAGCGGACAAAAAATCTCGCTTTGGGAAAACCCTTGCTGCATGTTTTAAAATCAGGCAGTTTTGATGCCTGGTTGCAAAAAAAGGGTAAATTAGGTGGACAGCACAAGGTGCCCCGCTTAATGAATTCCCGCGAAATAGTGGAACAGATCTTGCAGGAAACCGAGTTCGAAACCATTCAATATGACTAGACGCTTCTTTTCATTGCTCTTCTTGGTCGTCTCCTATACGGGGTTTGGCCAGCAGTCTTGGAAAGAGCTCTGGCGCCTGGACTTGGATTCCACGGCGATCTGGGACATCGACCCGATCCATCAAAGTATCATCTGTCAGAACCAAAACATCCAAAAGCGCGATGCAAAAGGTCAGATCATGCTGCAGGAAAGCATCAAATCTCTTGGGAACATCCAAAAGATCGATGCACAAAACCCCTTGAAAATTGCACTCTTTTCGGAAGACCAGCAGAGCATCTGCTTTTTGGATAATGCACTGGCTTTACAAGGTGATTGTATTTACTTAAGTGATCTGAACATAAGTTTAGCCGCGAGTATGAGTGCTTCCATTCAAACAGACCGGATCTGGGTGTATGACGAGCCGAATTCAAAACTGGAACTGATTACACTTCGAAGCGGACAAGGACAGCAGGTCCAAAACATAAAAGGATTGTTGAACATGAAATCAATCGTCAATATGCAGGAAATAGACAATCGCCTGTATTTATTTGATGAGGAAAACCAGGTTGCCTGGTTCGATCAGTTCGGGAATTTCATTGATGTCGCAACACTTCCTCCCAACAAACCCATCTACCCGATCCAGGATTACTTTTTGATTGCCGACGGAAAAACGATCCGGGCAGTAAATATCGATGCAGAACCCGTTTCCACATTCTTTGTAGGCGAAACACTGCTCGATTCCCCGATTTTGAAAATGGAAGTCTCCGGGGAACGCCTGTACATCCAAACCCGGAAAATACTTTATTGTTTTCAGATCCTTCAGGTGAAAATTGAGAATTAACAATTGACAAGAGCTTCGCTGTTTTCCTAAAACAACTCATAAATTTCTCTCAAAGAGGATTGCACTTGTCAATTATCCATAGTCCATTTTCAATTCTGTAGCCTGATCCAACAATTCATTAACTCATTTCGTGCAATCACACAGCAGGAATATTTTTTTGCACAAAGGGCGATTTATGTAGGCAGATTTTGTAATTTAGTCAGCCCGAAAAACTAATAAATTATGCATATTGCAGTAGCTGGAAATATAGGTTCTGGAAAGACAACCCTGACACAAATGTTGGCAAAACATTATAACTGGGAAACTCATTTTGAGGATGTTGAATTAAATCCATACCTGAATGATTTCTATGAAGATATGCAGCGCTGGTCCTTCAACCTGCAGATTTATTATTTAAACTCCCGTTTTACACAGATCCAGGAAATTAAGAGCAGTACGACCCATGTGATCCAGGACCGGACAATTTATGAAGATGCCTTCATTTTTGCTCCGAACCTTCACTCCATGGGATTGATGACCACACGTGATTTTGAAAATTACTTTTCCTTGTTCAACCTGATGGATTCATTTGTTTCTGCCCCGGATTTATTGATTTACTTAAGAGCTTCCGTTCCTACACTTGTAAATCAGATCCAGCAACGCGGAAGAGAATACGAAGAAAGTATCCGTTTGGATTATTTGAAACGCTTAAATGAGCGTTATGAGGCTTGGATCTCTACTTACGACAGTGGAAAATTATTGATCATTGATGTGGACAACAACCGTTTTCCTGAAAACCAGGAAGACTTAGGGAAGATCATTCAATCGATCGATGCCGAAATAAACGGCTTATTCTAAGAACAGATCGTCTGTTCCTTCCAACTCGGAGAAATCTTTTAAAAGCATTGCCAGATCCGTTAAGATCGCATCTTTTTGCTCGTCTCTGTTTTCTGTTTGCCCGAAATATTCGGTTAACAATAACTGCGATTCCAAAATAGCCGATTCAGGTGCAACTGTTTCGAAGTTCTCAATCAAGGTAATAACCTCCAGGGCATCCAAAAAGTCACCTTCAATTCCGAACAATACGAAGTCCGCCAGGTAATCCGAAAAATCCAGTTTGGAATTCCAGAATGCACTGGTCAATTTTCTTCTCAAATGAATATTCTCCGTGGCATTAAATGCCTCCATCAACGGTTCAACGGCAGAAGTGTCTTTCAAACTTTGGAACAGATCAATAACCAGGGCTTCGTTTTCAGCCGACAAACTGGATCTCCAAACTTCAATGATCGGCTCAATAACTGTTGCATGACCATGGATTGCAAAGGCTTTTATTGCACTTGCGATCTTTAACTCATCCTTGCTCTGCAAATCACTTAGAAGGGTATTGATCTTTAACTTTTCCTGTTTATTCAAATTGCTTTTCGACACTGGATTATTTTTTTTACAAAAGTACGAAATACCACTATCTTTGATCCACTATGAATTGGAAGATTTACGTCCTTTTTTCAGGACTTTTTGTGGGACTTCATTCCTGTGTTTTAGACGAAGCAAAACCGAGTGCGCACCAAAAGGTGATCGTATACACGGATTTTTATTGCCCTGCAGATAGTTTGATCATCAAGGAATTCGAAGAATCCAAAAAGATTTCTGTGCAGGTTGTCTATCAATCCACAGCTGAAATTGCAAAGGCCATTCGCCAGAATAAGTTTAATACGGGAATCGATGTTCTTTTATTATCTTCTGACAGTTTGAGGGAAAACCTCTACAATCAAAGCCTGTTCAGCCAATTACGGGACCGGAACTTTTTCAGGAATATGGACCGGCAGTTCAACAACAATCATGGTTTTTGGGTCCCGGTATGCCATGATCCGCTGATCCTGGTAACCGAAAAGGATTCGAGTTCAAATTGCGTTGCCCTGAATTGGTCTAAACTTAAAAAGGACAGTATTCATCCCAAAATTGCAATCGAATCCAATTTGAATGCATACGTGATGAAATTGAATAAAACAGACAAATTTGCTTCACTTACTGCCGGTAAAGCTCCGGTCAACCCCAAATACGTCATCTCCACTTTAAGCCAGGTTGCAGAACTCTCAAACAAAGACATTCATTACGATCAATCCAAATGTTTTCATTACCTGGTGGAAAAGCAACGTTTCATGACGAATTTTACCAGTGTGAGTTTGTACAAATACAGCAGGAACAAGGTAGCTTCGCAACAATTCATAGCGTTCTATTGCCGCTACCAGCACCAAATAGCTTCAAACAGGAACCAGCTTTCAACCTTTAAAACAATTCAACCTAATTTTTTGATCCGGGCGCTTGAAATTCACTAGTTTCCTAAACAACTAAAAATTAATTTGTTAAAATTTGAAGAGCATTTTAATTTTTAGCTACATTTAGCCAAACTTCATACTACTATCATGAATTCTACCGTGCTGATGAATACGGATCGAATACTACTAAACCCTGATAACCGCAAACAGGCATTTGGATTACTTGTTGCTACTTATCTTTTAGTAAGTTCTCTGTTTGTGTTGCTTTCGATCCAAATGACCAATCATTTTTCCATTCCTTTGATGACCTCAATCGGGCTGGCAATCGTTTTCACTCTTTGGGTGAAAATCATCCGGGTCAGCCTGGCCACAGGATATATCAAAAACGACGTAGTAATCCTGAAATTACTGTCCGAGCGTTCTTTCGTTCTCGAATTTGTGTGTATTAAAAAGGCACGTTCCTTATCCTTGCTGGGATTATCGGTGACCTTCTTGAAATTCAAATTCGACGGGGTAGAATACCACACTATTTTATGTGGTAAACCAATGCAGGGTGGGACTATTGAAACGGTACTTAGAGCGCATAAAAAAGCGTACAGGGAAAATTTCAAGAAAAACAAGCCATAAGCCGGGTTCTGTACATCCCGATCCGCAACGGATCGGAACTGACTGTCATTTATCTGGCACTGATGTCACCATCAGCGTCTATCGATCTACCCTCCAGGCATCTCGGCTTAGCCGCGAAGAGAACGAGCAGCCCTACTCGCCTGGTTTACATGATCTTTCAGCCCGTGAGGTTTGCCTAGCTTCCGAATGTCACCACCGGAACGGTGAGCTCTTACCTCCCCTTTTCACTATCACCTCCCAACGCTCCGAAGAACGAAGAAGGCTACCTATTTTCTGCTGCACTTTCTGTACCTATCGGGTTTCCCCGACAGATCCTTCCTGTTAGGAAGCACGGTTGCTCTATGCTGCCCGGACTTTCCTCCCTGACTTCACGTTAGTGAACGTCAGAGCGACAGTCGGCTTGCTTCTTGCAAAGGTACGCTTATTTAATGAATTTTACAGACGTATAGCCGTTTGAAAACAAAACAACGAGAGTATAAGATCCGGATGCCAGATCAGAAACGTCGATAACCTGGTCTTTAGCCGATCCGGAAACCTTCTTCCAAACTCTCCCCGATTGGTCCACTACAAAGAAATTTTCAGCAACTTCAGGTGTCGAAACATGCAATTCATTTACCACCGGGTTGGGGTAAAAAGAAACAGTCAATTCGCTTTCAACCAAGCCCAATCCATTGAAATTGTCCCGGTATTCAACCGCTGTAACGGTCTCAGTTCCCATAATCTCATTGGTCCGAATGCGCATCACAGCTTCTTTATCTGAAGTAGATCTCCATTCATACTCATGCGTTAGCGGCACAGGAATCGGGATCCATGTTCCAAAACCCTGGAAAGTAAAATAGATGGAATCAAATTCATCAATTATATGGTGGATCCGCAACGCATCGAATTGACCGAACGGTGTTTTTACTGTTCCCCAGCCATCTACATTACTCAAACGATGACGGTGTTGTCTCCATTTCGCATCGTAGATCGGGTTTAAATCCAGGTTCGTATATCCACGGGATTCATAACTATTTCCATAAGTCATTGGAAGTGCATAACGTGTTTCAATGGTATCTGAGCGGAAACCCAAACCTTGTCCGTTGCTTACCAGTTCATACCCTATCGATGTAATTCCGTTACTTGCATTTCTTGTAAACCCGTTCAATTCATCTATTGGGATCGGTAAAAAGGCAGATGCCTGGTCCAATGGTAAATCCGTTGTTGCATTGAAATAACTTGCGCGGTATTGGACTGGGGCAAAGCTTCCGAACTGTATAATGGACAAACCGGATAATTGACTGGTTGAATAGGTAATCAAACTCCTTTGGTCCTGCGGAATCATCGAAGAAAAATCCCAGGTATAATTTGCTCCTGTTGTCGCATAGTCAATAGTAGGATCAGTTAACGTACTAAATACATACGATTCGCCAGGTCCTGCAAAATGCTGGTCTGTCAGCGTAATCTGACCAAAAGAAAAAGAGCTTAAGGCTATAAGTGGAAGTAGTAAATATTTCATTTTCAAAGTAGTTTAGGCAAATATAAGAAAAAGCGCAGCTTTTGAAGACCAAATTATGACAAACGTCAGTGCGAAAATAATTTGGGAGAAGCGTAGCTTTTGATAAGAGCAAACGAAGTTTGTGAAGACTGAGCAGAGCAATGATAAATTGCTTTAGGTTAAGAACAACAAACGTTAGTGCAGTTCAACAAAGAGGATTTATTCAAAAAACACTCATTGAAGACTAAATTATGGTCCCGGTGATCCAATGTCGCCATTTAGTTATTCGGAATACTTTATTTCCCTAAATTGTTTCATAATCCCAATTGCGGATGGAAACTTTATAAAACAATTAAAAAGTTGACTGAGCGCTGCTACTTAATTCAGAAAGCTTCTTCGCAATACGATCTGACCGTTTACAGGAAGTCCGGTGGATTTGCCCAAATAATAATCCGTATGGAACGGGCGCAGGATATCTGCATTGATCTTCGCACCAATACCCCATCTTGGAGAAAAATTGTAATAATATTGGAAGCCACACTCCATTGTCATTGAATTGGAATGCTCCACTTTCCCCGTAAAGGAATCTTCACGCTGAACGATTTGATTCTCGGTAATCCGTTCTTTGCCGTGAATGAATAGCTGAATACCAGGAGTAACACCAAAAGAAAGCTCCGAACGTCTGAACGTATAACCGAATCTCAACGGAACTTCCAATGAATAAAGCTGCTTAACAGAAACTGTTCTCACAATATTCGGAGAGAAGTTTGTTTCCCGGTATTCCAAGCCGCCGAAACCTTCCATGCGTGCCTGCAGACCAAAACTCACAAACGCATTATCGATTCGCTTGGTATAGCCTCCGCCGAGTACTGCTCCGGCAACTACATTTCGTTTCTGCTCCGGAGATAAGTATGGCGATTGACCAACCGTCGGGCCTAATTCCACATACCATTCATTGGATTCATTGGATGTTTTCTTTGGCAAATCAGCAATTTCTTCATGCGGAACGTGTTCATAGCGTTTTTCCAGGTTGATCGAATCCAATTCAGAATGAGGATCGGAATTGACCTCTGGGTTCAGGATTACAACCGCATTATCAGGAGTTTTATTTTTATCGGTTCTTGCAAAAGAGCCACGATCATCTAACCCAGGAGAACTTTTTATTTTCAACGCCCGGTTCGAATTTATTCTCCTTTGATTTCTGAAAGTGGATTTAACATCAAACTCAGTATTTTGGATTTGTCTGTTATCAGGAGAGGAAATATTTCCCTCATTTTGGGAGGTGTAAGTTTGAGTATGAAGTGTACCGGAATTCTGTTCATTCTCACTCTCATTAACACTATGAAGCTTTAGCGAAGTAATGTTCTCATTCTGCTTTTGTGCAAATTGTTCAATTTTTGCCGGACTTGATGGATAGAACAGGATCATTCCAATTAAAATAACAGCCGCTGCCACAGGAATCCAATACAATCCACGCTTTCTTTTCTTCTCTGCGGGAAGCATCGCTTCCATTTCAGACCAGAATTCCGGAACAAAGAGCGCCTCTTGTCCTACAGAAGCATGTGCATCTCTGAACAACTGATCCAGCTCTTCGTCGCTGATATGTCGACCTGAATATTTCATATTACAAAGCGTTTTTCATACCTGTTTTCCATCAGTTCCAATCGGTCTCTGAGCAGTTTTCGTGCCGTTGACAAATGCCATTTGGAAGTTCCTTCGGAAATCTCGAGCAAATCCCCGATTTCCTTGTGATTATAACCGTCAATGACATAAAGCGTAAAAACATGTGCCGAAATAGGTGGAATGGTTTTCAATAGATCCAGGATTTCCTGGTAATTCAATTCAAGTGCTCCTAAATTTTCAACTTTTTCAGCCGAATTTGCTAATTCCGACTCTGTTTCTTTCGCTATAATGGCCTGATTGTGATTTTTATTCTTGCGATACTCATCAATCAGGGTGTTTACAATAATCCGTTTTGCCCAGGCAGCAAAGTTCAACTCATCCAGGTCTACATTCTGCAAGCCATTCACAATTTTCAAAAAACCGTTGTTCAAGGCATGCCGCGCATCTTCATGATTGGCATAATACCGCATGCACAGACGAATAAACTGCCTGTAGCAATACTCATAGAGCACTTTTTGCGAGCGCCTGTCATTTTCAGCGGACCCCAACAATATCTGTTTGGTTACTTGCATTTATTTGGGTTCAAAATTGTTTATTAACAAGCCAAAATGTTGAAAGTTGAATCTTGCTTTTTACACTTAACGTCCTATCTTTACGTTTGGTTGGAAATTTAGTAAAAATGTTGACATTAAATTTGATTCGGCACGCTAAGACCCAGCAAATAGCATCAACCGGGAAAGATTATGATCGTGAATTGCTTGATAAAGGAATCTCACAGGCAAACATGTTAGGTTATTATATACAGTCGCATCATATCTCGCTCGGAAAAATCATTTGCTCGAGTGCTGCCAGAACGCAGCAAACCCGGTCTGTTATTTGTCAGCACCTTACGGAACGCTGCAATGTCGAACTGACAAAAGAATTGTACGATGCTTTTCATACGGAAATACTGGATGTCATTAAAAAACACGGTAAAAATGAACCCATTGTAACAATTGTCGGGCATAACGAAGGTATTTCAAAACTGGCAAGTTATCTTTCAGGAGAACCCATTTACCTCCGCACTTCCGAAATGATCTCACTGGCAATCCCGTTCGAATCCTGGGATTATTTAAGCGAAGGCATTGCTCCAATTATTTTTCAGTATCGTCCTGAGGTGTTTCTTCCTCATCCGCTTTCCTAATCGGATTTATATGATAAATGACCCGGATCGGGGGACGGGGCCCATAGACCGCTTCCTGCTCACGCATCAATTGTTCCAAATATTGCCGGTGTGCGATCTCTTCCTGGTTTCGTCTCCACATACCCTCCAGGTCGGGCGGTTCAATTCCCAGTTCTTTTTCAACTTCGTATTGATATTTCGGTCTCACCGGTCCGTGTTTTCTAAATGCAACAGCTAAACCTGCTCCTACAATAAACCCTCCGAAATGCCCTTCCCAGGATATGGACGGCTCGATCGGGAAAATTCCCCAGATCATACTTCCGTATACGAAAATAACAGCCAGTGATATACCCTGTAATGCCAGGATCCTTCTAAAGAACCCTGAAATGAACAAAAATCCGAAAAGCGCATAAATCACTCCACTCATCCCAATATGATAAGCTCCGTTGTCCTGTGCGATCCACCAGACGATCAGGCCGGTTCCGAACCAGGAAATTATAAATACTTTCAAAGCAATTTCCCGGTAATAATAAATCACCGCCGCCAACAACAGGAAAGTCGGAAGTGAATTATTTAAAATATGTTTCACATTGTACGGATCATGTAATAATGGCATGAAAAACAGCCCTTTCCAACTGCTCCATTGCCGCGGACGAATTCCCCATTGAACCAGGTCGCTTCCGCCCGGAGTGGTTTCCAGGAGCCAGATTACCCAACAAAGCAATAACAAAAGCAAAGGATAGATCAATGCTTCAGCAGCCTTTCCATCAGAAGCAGTGCTTCTTCTTATTTTAGTTTGTGTTCTCACGAAAAGCGCCCGTCAAAAAGCAAACCGAAAAACAAAGCCTGACAGAATGACATTAAAGCAATTATGAATTGCGAATGACGAATTCCGAACGAGTGATATCTCTAAGTCCCCAGGGAAATTCCCAGCATGTCAGTTCGGTATCCCGCAAGTCGTTCTCGATACTTCCACCCGTCAGTTCGAGTGTCCCTGATCGAAACGTAGTGAAGAGTCAGGGATATATCGAGAATACGGGTGGAAACTCGAACTGACGTTCGCGGGTGTATCGGGAACACATGCTGGGACTAAATAATTTAAATCCGCCATTTTTCAAATAATTTGGCATTCGCAATTCGTAATTCGGCATTTGTCTTCCTATATTAGATAGATGAAGAAAAAACACTCCTTATCACTTTTCATTTTGGGCCTGTTGTCCTTTTGTTCATTTGGACAGGATAATCACTATTGGAATGACCAATTCGGGATCAAGGCAACCGCTTTGGGTGGGGCGGCTGTTGGCGGACTGGATGATTATTCGATGGCGTATTACAATGCTGCGGCAATGACCCTGGTGGAACAAAGAGCGCTTTCTTTCTCTATGAACGCCTACCAGATCCGTAAATTCAAACAGCAAAACGCTCTTGGACCTGCCCAGGACATTCAAAGCACCGAATTCTCTGTCGTTCCGAATATGATTGTTGGGATCATGATCCCGAAAAAATTCCCGAAATGGCATGTGGGATACATCTTATTGTCGAAAAACGTCCACAACAGTAAACTGAACTCCTTTCATTCCGGGAAATACGATGCCATTGACGCACCGGGAGAAGAGAAATACCTTTCCAAATACGCCCAGGAAATCCGCAACATCGAATACTGGGCAGGCTTTGCTATTTCTTATGATCTTGCCCCCAATTTATCTCTTGGGTTAACGCATACCGGGTGCTTTAAAAGCGTTCGTTATTACAATGATTATTCGGTTACTGTGCTTCCCCAGGACACTTCTTCTTCCCAGGACACACGTTTCTCATCCAACATCTCATTCAACTACTGGGATGTGCGGGCCATGTTCAAACCTTCGGTCTTACTCCATTATCCTAAATTCAGAATTGGTTTTGCGGCAACACTTCCCACCTTCAATATCGTTGGAAGAGGAACTTTCTTCAGGGAATACTATACCCTCAACCTGGATGGGGAAGGTTTGCTTCCGGTTGATATTTCGATCGCATCCAAATCAACCAGGAGTAAAGTTAAAGTACGGAACCCCGCCTCCTTCAGCCTGGGCATCAGCGCCCAAATGAGTGAAAGGGTCTGGTTGAATATAACTGCTGAAACCTTCCTGCGACAAAAGTATTACCAGATTCACCAGGATCCCACCACGGCTGAACGATATCCCGAATTCATCAGCGATTCAACCATTGAAGCATTGTTTGGCGGACAAAAGTTCCTGGCCTATGGAGAAGAAGCACGGCCGGTAACGAACGTCGGTATCGGGTTCGATATCCAACTCACAAAACGGGCCGCTTTTCAGTTTGGCGGACATACGGATTTCAACTACAACCGGAATCCTGTTTACTTATTCACCAGGCAACACATCCAATCATCTCAGTACAATCGGCTGGTATTCGCTTTAGGTGGTAACCTCGATTTAAAAGGAGGCAAACGTGCTTCCATGGTATTCGAATTTGGTTTTGCGCTTCCGAAAACAACAGATTATGTGATCGACTTCACTACTCCTAACGCCGCCCGCAACGGCCTGATGGGTGATCGGGGTGTCGGAGTAAAAACCGAGGCCTACTCTTACCGTTTAATGATCGAATTGACTTTGGGAAAAATGATAGAGGATGTGAAATAATTCCTAATTCGTAATTATTCTTCATAAATTCGGTTCATGAACTTAAAAAACGCCTTACTGCTTCTGCCTGTGAGCTTCTTAAGCTTCATCTCACCGGCACAGGATTTTCACTACTGGACGGACCAGTTCGGGATCAAAGCTACCGCCTTGGGTGGCGCTGTTGTAAGCGGACAGGACGATCATTCCATGGTTTTCTACAATGCCGCAGCCATGACACTCGTTCAGAATCCAAGCCTTTCTTTTTCCATTAACGCCTATCAATACCGAACTTTCAAGCAAAAAAATGCACTCGGACCGAACCAGGACCTCGAAAGCACCGATTATGCGACTGTTCCCAATATGATGGCCGGGATCTTTGTTTTCAAAAAACGTCCCAACTGGCGGGTCGGGTACAATGTCATTTCACGAAACGTCTACAATAACAAACTCGACCTGTATAATTCCGGGCAATACGATGTGATTGACCTGCCGGGAAATGAAACATTTGTTTCTTCTTATGCCTATGAGATCCATACGGGCGAATATTGGGCAGGCTTAAGTGTTTCATATGATGCAAATCCGCATCTTTCTTTGGGGCTTTCGCACATGGGTGCTTATAAAACCACCAAGTATTACAACAATTATTCGATCACCGTACTGCCTCCTGATACCTCATCGTCACAGATTACACGCTTTGCTTCCACCATGTCGTTCAATTACTGGAATGTGAAAGCGATCTTCAAACCTTCATTGCTGGTACATTACCCGAAATTCCGCTTTGGGCTGGCAATTACCCTTCCGTCGATCAGCGTTATCGGGAAAGGAAATTTCTACCGGGAACTCTCTACCCTGAATATGAACGATGTACTTCCTTTTGATTTCGCGGTCATTTCAAGAGCAAAAAAAAGTAAAGTACAGCACAAAAGCGCCACTTCGTTCAGTTACGGTTTCAGTGCGCAATTGTGGTCCAAATGCTGGCTTCATGTAAACGCGGAAACCTTCCTGGCACAAAAGTATTACCTGATTCACCGGGCAAAAGACGAAACAGAGCACTATCCGGCAATCATTAATGATTCCTTGATCACTTCGATCTTCGGAGACCAGAAGTTCCTGTCTTACGGGGAAGCATACAAACCGGTAACGAACCTAGGGATCGGGCTGGATTTCAAATTATCGGACCAATTGAGCCTGCAACTCGGCTCACATACCGACTTCAATTACAACAAATACCGGGTGTATGATTTCTCCAGGCAAACAATCCAGGCTTCACAATACGATCGCCTGGTCACTTCCGTCGGGGGAAATTACGTATTGAAAAACGGGAAACGCTTCGCACTCGCTTTTGAATTCGGTTTCTCTTTACCCAAAACCACGGACTATACCGTCGATTTCACCACACCGAATGAATCGCGCAACGGCTTGACCGGCGACCCGGCTCATGGAACAAAGACCTATGCGTATTCGTACAAAGTGATGTTTGAAGTGACTCTGGGGAAATTACTTAAATAAGATGATCAGTCATGTCAGGATATATCGGGAACACATGACAGAATGAAACAACTGACCTTACACAAAAACGTAACCGGAACCAAGCCTTCCTTTGGGCTAATTCCATACCTCAAGTACGGGTACTGTATGGATAGAGCATAGGTCAAGTATGGATATAGTATGAAAAGGTTAAGGATTTAACACAATCAGTGGAACTATTCACGCAACATTCAATTGATTTTTACCGGAAAACATCTCAAAAAATCCGCTTCTTAAGCTAAAAATCAGTCATTTTTGGATGCCAATCTACTGCTCACAAGTGTAACAAGAACACCTTCAAAAAAATCGGAAAAGGGACAAATAGATTTACCGGAAACGGAAGTAAATAAGAACCGATCCCATTGTCAGCCACAACCAAAACGTGCGATCCACAAAAGCCATTAATTTTAATTTATACTCTCTCATGATTTCTCCTTGCATTGTTTGCTGCAAAGGTAAAGCATGGAGGTACGAAGGAAGTTAAGTGGGAATGAAGGAATAATTACGAATTCCTAATAGCGAATTACGGAATTGAATTCACTTCTGACATTATTCTATATTGTTAGAAGTATTTCCCTTAGGAAAATTAAATTTAGATAATTCATCCAATGCCCTTTGTATTTTATCATTGTCAAGTGTCTTATCAAGTGAATCTTCTAATTCCGCTATTTGATCCATCCAATAATAAAACTCATCCTCACTAAACTCCGAAGACTTTTTTTCAGCTGTCTTTTCAATTAATTCTATCATTTTTAATGTGAGTGATTTTATTTTTTCACTTGGTTGGCTCTCTAAGCCATCTTCAAAAAGATCTTTTCTATATTCTTCAAAGACCTTTGCTTGCTTTATATATCTAGTTACATAATATAAAACGCTTCGTTTTTCAGAAACAATTAGTTCTATTAATAAATCCTCTATTTTATTCATTTTAGCCAATTTTAATAATATCAAATAACTCGTGTGGTATACTAGATAAAATATACTCGTGAGATAAAGGGTTTGCTTTGTCTTTAACATCAACCTTTTTGTAATAAGGAACAGCCTCAATACGAGGAATGATGCAAAGCAATGGTCTAAACTGTTCGTTGGTTGCTTTTTTTGAAATAGCAATTATTTCCTCATACGCTTCTGAGGTTATTTTCCCAAGACTCAGCATAGTATCAGCACCTTTTCGAATACCCTTCCTATTTAACTTAATTTTTGTATTATGATAATCTGCACCGTCAATTTCCTTTCTAAGAGTATTGTAGATTTCAATCGGTGATGAACTAGGAGGTACAGTGAAATGTGGTGACAAATAATCAGATCCAAAGTAAGGTGTACACCACATATAATGCTTGTTATCGTAGTATTTTCTATTAATATTATAAGCCAATGTTGTCATTGTGGAATATAATATTGGGTGCTTAATATCATTTAATGTCATATATGAACTTTTAATAAATTGTAAACGCAAAGAATATTGCAGCCACTCAAATTAATTCCACATAAAACCAAATCTAATGGATTTCAGACCGTAAATAGCTCCTCGTTACGTTAACACCCCAATACTACACATAAATCATACTTGTCCGTTAAAACAATTGTGTGAGAAATTGAAAGCATTTTTCGGATTAGCTTATTTCTCGGATTGATTGCTCATATCCTCCTCCTTGGTCCTCCTCCAAAGGAGGAAACTTGATCCATCCTTCGAAGCAGATTTTTCCCCATTCTGTTTCTCATTCTCATTCTGTCATGTGGTAATTATGTAACTTTCCTCCGAAAGAATGTAAGAGGCTGATAGTGAGAAAGTCTACTTTAGGCCGGAGATAAAATCAAACCGTGTAAACTGTTTCCTATGAAAAAGCTCTGTTTATTGGGTTCGCTGTTTTCCGTTCATTCTTCCAGTGCATGTATCAATTGCAACAAACCCTTACAGCAGGCAATTTACGATAGTACTTTTTATCCCAACCTGGTCACTATGCTTTCCGCATTCATTGTCCTGGCACTGGTAGTATGGCTCCTAAGCTGGTTATCAATAAAAAAATACCGCCGGTATACACTTCAAAGCCCTTCCTTCAGAACCCTTAATCCGGTTCCCCTTATCACAGTTTCCATGATACTGGGAATTGGAATGGGAGGTTTTATTGACGGAATTTCACTGCATCAGATTGTTCAGTGGCACGAAATGCTATCCAATAAAGTCAATACAGATACACTGCTGGGAAAAAGCGTGAATATGTTCTGGGACGGTATCTTTCACCTCTATTGCTGGATCGTTGTCCTGATTGGGATTATCCTGATGTGGAAGCTGCTGTCAAGAAGAGACATTAACCGATCAGGCACTTTATTTTCCGGCGGATTACTTCTCGGCTGGGGCTTGTTCAACCTGGTGGAAGGATTTATAAATCATCACCTGCTGAAACTGCATTTTGTGAGGCAGCGCTCCGACAATCCGGAGTTCGAGAACCTTATTTTCCTGCTTGCTTCCGTGGTGATTGTTTTAATCGGCTGGTTCCTGGTATCCAAACGCTCCAATTACCGCACTCCTTTCAATCCTGAATAACTTCCCATTCATTTTGTAACATGTAAACATAAATTCTTAACTATGGAAAACTGGACAAGCACACCTCCCTACCGTTGGTATCATTACCTTTCAGCATTCTTTGCAGGTTTTTTCCTCGCCAACGCAGTTCCGCATTTTGTGAATGGAATTTCAGGAGATCCCTTTCCTACCCCATTTGCAGATCCGCCGGGACAAGGACTCTCGTCTCCGCTTACGAACGTGATTTGGGCTTTGTCAAACCTGCTGATCGGTTACCTCCTTTTCCGCGCCGGAAGGATCAATTCCCGGAGAATCGGGGCTTTAATCGTCTTCTTTTTGGGTATTGTGACCATCAGTATAATTTTGAGCATGCTCTTCGTGGACAAAGATTTTGCCTGTTGAGAAACCGGGAGAAGCGATTCACAACCGTGTTTTACACCGCTTTGTTTTGCTCGATCACGTTTACCATATGCTGATTAAACAAACTCAGCTTGTTTCCCAGTACCGAAAAGAAATCGATATCTGCGTGTTCAACGGCGGTTAATGCTTCCTGCAAAACGTGTGCGCCCTCGTCCGTCAGCTTGATTACTTTAGCACGTGTGTCGGTTTGGTGTTCCTGCCTGCTGATGAACTTTTTGGCTTCCAGTGTTCGCAGAACTTTGGAAACCATCATCCGGTCGGCATTTCCCTGGTTGGCAATGTCTACCTGGGTCACGTTGTCATTCTCCCTGGAAAGCCAGCCCAATGCTGCCAAAAGAACAAACTGCGTATGCGTCAGGTTTAACGGGTCCAGTACCTTTTTCTGTTTTCGTTGCCACAGCAATGTCATTTGTCCTAAAAGATAACCCGGACTTTCATTCGGGGATTGAAACTGAAATTCTATTTTTTTTGCCATCCTGTTTGTTTAGCATTTGGTCCGAAATTAAATCAAAATCGTGTTTGTTGATTTCAAAAAATCCAAAACGGAACGGATAGCCCCAACTTTGTTTGTTCTGAATGAAATCCAACTCGTTGATTAATGGTAAAATAGAGACATCCCTGTGATCAAAATAGACAATATCTCTCCGCGAAGGACAAAAATCGGCTGTCATTTGAAACGGATAGGTCTCCTCGCTCTTCACCTGTCCGATTGCTGTGAATTCCTGGCACTTATCAAGTCTTCCCATCGTCTGCTTTCCCGAATAGTAAATGATGAAATCCCCTTTCCGCATACGTTTCAACGGCCCGGATTTTCCATGACAAGCCTGGGCAAACCCTTCGGAAATCCCCAATTTCACATGATCCTTTGAAGCCACAATTACCCAAAATTTTGCGTCCCGTTCCATTTCCATTAGTTAGTTGTTTCCAAAAAAGTCAATTTATAACCATCCGGGTCCTTTACATGAAATGCGCGGCCAAAAGGTGTTTCTATGATCGGTCCTGCAGTAACGATTCCATTTGAAACGAATGTCGTTTTCAGCTCATCCACATTTTCGTTAACAGCGAACCAAAGCGCCACACCAATTCCCAAATCCTTTTCCTCCAATGGCTCAAGCGGCGTACGAATAGCAAAACTCGCTTCCCCCTGGTCGTACTTAAAAACACAGGCCTGCGGATTCGTATCACCAATTTCAAATCCCAATTTTTTCGTGTAAAATTCTTTTGATGCTTCTAAATCGCGTACTTGTAATGATGCAAATGTCAATTGTTTCATATCTAAAAATTAATTGTTGCTGCAAATATAATATACACGACAACAAAATAAAAATAATTTCAATTTTTAGATCGTAAATAGCATGATGGCAATGATCGCATTTGCAATTGTTCCGAATTTTGCATCCTTCCAGAAACAGATAACCAGGACCTGGGATACCAGGATTGCAATCAGCCCCACTGTCCACCAATCATCGGCTTTTATCAGCATCAAAAATGCACACGTGAAGCAGAGCAGACACGCCGCCAACCACAGCACTCCGAACGGTTTCGAAATGGATTGGGTTAATTGTTTTACAGGGAAGATATCAAATGCTTTCACGAAACCCATCACATGGACTGCACCATGGAGGATCAGGAGAATGATCAATACCGTTTTCATTGGTTATTGTTTTGTGTGTTCTGCAGAAAGATATGAGAGAAAACCCGTTTCAAAAATGACGCTCGTCACTTTAAACAATTAAAAAGAAAATCGAACCGCTATCGCTTTGGTACTTTTTGCCCTGTCAGTTCGAGTGTCCCGACATTTCAGTCGGGATTTATCGAGAACAAAGGGCGAAAACTCGACCTGACAGCATGTTGTTAATCTTCGAACCGGATTTCACACTCCTCTCTCACGCTCTTCTCACGCTCTGCAAAAAGAAAAAAGCCCGAATAATGTGAGTTTGAGCAAGAGTATTGAGTGACAAAAAGCAAAAAAGCATCCAACTACCGCTGAATGCTTTTTGCTTTTTGTGGAGAGCGAACGGAAATGGAACCCGTGAAGTATGTAATAATTTTATAAATCTGTTTTTATTTGCTCTGATGTAATTATTCTAGTCATTAATCTTTCTACATCATTGTAACTGTATTTATTGCCCTTTGACCTTTTCAATACTTCAACAAATTCGGAAATTTCAGATTCCCTTTCAATTATAATATACTTAATATCATTTGGTTCAAACTCAAGAATTAGATCACTAATTCTTTTATTAACCTTTTTCTTTTGATCATCAGTTTGGTAAGCTACTGTACTAATAGCCATGGCATTACACTCTTCATAACTAGGGGTAAATCGCCATTCTCTTTCATCTGAAAATCGATAGTTTTTGACAACTTCACCCCCTCTAGAAAGGTCACCTTCATAGTTTTTTACATATCTCAAGATATTTAACCAATTTTTTTGATCTGAAGATATTTTATCCCATTCTACAGATTGAGGTTTTGGAATGCTACTATAACTTTCATGTATACTACTCGCCAAAAAAGAACCTGATTGAATATATATAACTGGATTGAGTTTTTGCCTTTGAGCCCACTCTTTAGTTAAACCGATACCATAAGCTCCATATTTTCCAATATGATCTTTTATTTGTGACAGCGGAATATCACAAAAACTAACCATTGGGGCTGCATAACTCATTTTTTTTTCTAAAATCAAAGTCTCCGTACAGTATTTTATTTTAAAGTTCTCTTGCAGAATTCCTTTGAGAGCGGCACTTGTATTTGTAAAGTGTATAATAGAATTTGAGCTCAGTGACATAGAAACATTTTTAGTTTGATACTTGATTTCACATCAACAATCATTTAAAAATGATTAAATGGAAATTCAGTAAATAGTTCTTCATTATAATATCTCAATACTACCAAAAAAATCTGAAATACAACACCTTCTGAGCAAAGGGGAATCGAACTGCTGTCGTCTCGATACTTTCGCCTGTCGGTTCGTCCCGATAGCTATCGGGAGTCCGACATTTCAGTCGGGATTTATCGAGAACACAGGCGAAAACTCGACCTGACAGCATGTTGTTAATCTTCGAACCGGGATTCCACACTCTTCTCTCACTCTCCGCTCTCGCTCTGCAAAAAGAAAAAGCTTGAAAAATAGAGCGAGTGTGAGAGTGA
>CBIHOM010000001.1:0-536478 GCA_966212075.1 uncultured Fluviicola sp. | reverse complement strand
GATGTAGCAGTACAGTTATCCAAAATTTTTTTTGTTTTTTAGTTGGTGTTTTGCAAGAGATTGGATTTTTCTAAATTCATCACATATAATCAATACCTTTACTCCGTTAATTCTTACTATTCATGAAAAAAATACTTTTCATTTTTACATTCTTCTTTTTGTCTCATTCTGTATTTGCACAGACATTCACGGCATTAAACAGTGGTACAATAAATAAGCTTCGTGGAATCGATTTTATAACCAATACTAAGGGTGTTGCTGTTGGGGACGGTGGAAAGATCATAACAACATCCAACGGATTAAATTGGGTACAGCGCACTTCTGGAGTAACTGGAGACTTAACCGATGTTAAATATATCAATCCAACAACAATCATTGCTGTTGGATCGTGGGGAACAATGGTCAAATCGACAGATTCCGGATGGAACTGGTCAACTCTATATCCTGAAGAAGCTTACCATTTAACGTCTATCTATGTAAATGGAACTGATCTTTATGCAACTGGTCAGAATGGAGTAATCATAAAATCAACCGATGAAGGTATTTCCTGGACACCAGTAAATCCAGGACCAGGAGCCCATATTCTCAATATGTTCTTTACCAACGCAATGGTAGGTTTTGCCGTTGGAAATGATGGATATATTCATAAGACAACCAACGGAGGAGATCACTGGACAACTACTTATTCCTTCGATAGTGGTATTTCGGAAGATTTTCAACTGCGAAGTATCTTTTTTACAGATGCGAACAACGGATATATAGTTGGTAAAAATTTATGGGCCAATCAATCCATTTTCTTAAGAACTACAGATGGAGGAATAAACTGGACCCAAGAAATTGTTTATGGTACTTCCTATGTTGATATCAAATTTTTAAATAGTGATGTCGGATACATAATCAGTCAAAATGAACCCTCAAATTTGGGACTTATTTATAAAACAACCAATGGAGGAGCTAGTTGGTCACTTCTAACCATTATATCTAAATCACTGACCGATATTACTTTTCCAAGCACTAGTGTTGCTTACACCAGTGGTTTTAACGGAACTATTTATAAATCAACGAATATCAATTTAGGTCTCGAGGATTTAGAAAACGATCAGGTGATTTCCGTTTATCCGAATCCAAGTTCTGAAAAAATCTTTATTAACCTTGATCCATCGATTCAAAATGAAAATCTGATTATTGAGGTCTACACAATCTCTGGTGAAAAAGTAATTTCACGATCAAGCAGTGAATGGGTTGATGTTTCAGAAATTCCTTCTGGTTCTTACTTATTAAAGGTGCAAAGTGAAACTTCTTTGTGGACCAAAAAATTGGTCAAAGAGTAATCTGTAAGAAAGATTCGCCTTACGGCTAAATACTATTCTTGGCGCCCCAAGATTTAACCATATAATTCCAAGTAATCTGAAAAAATACGTTTATATATTTCTTCTCTTTTTTGTTACCAAGCAAACTGTAAATGCACAGAATCATAAATATATGTGCGACTATCAGTATATCTATGAAATTGATTTGTCAGCGTGTACAACACATGTGGTTTTTCACGGTTGGTACAGTCTTTCGTTAACTGATCTAGCCATTACCCCATCAGGTGATTTATTTGCAGTTGGATATGATCGGCTTTTTAAAGTGGATATTACTAATGATGATATTCAATTCATTGCAACGATTGATCCTACCGGGTTTAACGGATTTAATTCTTTAATTGCGTTGGATGATCATTGGCTTTTAGCAGTACGGGAGAATCATGAACTCTATAAGATCAATGCAGAAACAGGGGAAGTCTTCCCCTTAGGAAACCTGGGATATTATCCTTTAGGTGACATTACTTTTTTTAAAGGTCATTATTATATGGCAGCGGCAGATAACAAACTCGTAAGGTTTGATTATAACAGGTACACCAACGAAATTTCATCCATAGAATTGGTTGGAATTATGAATACAACCAATCTGTATAATTCCCATGCGATATATGGTTTGACGACTATTGGAACGAAAACTTGTGATTCTGATGGAGATCTTAAACTCATTGCCTTTGAATTCAATGACGTGTATGAGGTGGATCCAAATACGGCTGCTGTTTCTCAGATTTGTATATCCATTCCTCCTGCAATCGGTACTAACGGAGCTGCATCTACCGACGAGGTGCTAAACCAGGTATTTGAAAAGGAGTTTTCCATTTCAATGCCAAACATCTTCACTCCCAATGGGGATCAAATCAATGATTTTTTTGAGCCACAGGAGATGATGTGGGAAATCTCACATTGCTCGGTTGCGATCTTCAATCGTTGGGGGAATTTAGTCTTTGAGGATGAAACTGAAGAATATTTCCGATGGGACGGAACCACAAACAATGATGAAGCATGCCCGGAAGGAGTATATTACTATAAAATTGAATTGAAAGGATATTGCGATACAGCAGAAGAATTAACAGGGTTTATTCAGTTAATTAGATAATTTTCCATATTACAGATTTAGTTTATGAAACTTTGTCGTGTGTGTTGTGATATTTGTAAGAAAAATAGCTATCACTTAATTTCATTCAAAATCCCTTTAGGAACAGTTTGCTTTCCATCCGGAAAGAGGATATAAAAATAAAGTTTGTTGTCCCTATTAAATAAGAGTAACTCCGTATTTACCGCCTTAGCAAAAATAGTTTCGTCCTCCGTATAAAGTATCTCATTTATATAGCTTCCTTTTTTTCCAATAGCTAAATCAATAATATTTCCATGAATCCATAGGGAGTCTGCATTATGTTTCAGAATTTCAATATGATTCCCATTAATAAACAAATTCATATTTAGACCATGTGGACGATCTACATCAATTTTGTAAATAAATGGGTATGCTTCCTGCATGTTATATGTAACACCTGGATCGACCTTCCCTTTTGCAAACTCTAATTTAAAAAGTGCTTTTAAATCTGCAGGAGTATCAGCTAATTTTCGAACGATAAGATTGTATTTATCCCTATAACTATATAGGGATAAATACTGATAATGCTTGAATTCGCTGGTATATTGAATTGCAAGATTTGACTTAGTAGTCTCAGAAAAATAAACGGAATCATCCGGATGGATATCAAAACTAAGATCAACATAGGAGAAATCATGATTCTTTTTTCCCATGCTTTTTGTGATTCCATACACAAGAGATCCTATAAAATACAGAACACCAGCTGAAACCAAAATGATAAGTACTAATCTAATTTTCTTCATCTTTTAATTTTTAAAATGCCGCCTTCAACATAGGAAGTACAATTGGAGTTGCGGCACCATCAGTTAAAATGATTGCGGCAACCCCCAGAAGAACAGTACCTGTTCCACCACCAGGTCTCATTACAAGTCTAGAACCACCGTAAGTTCCATTAGAATTAGTTGTGGTAGTACCTATTTGAAGTTCTCCTAATCCAAGTCCAGGACCGGCCCCAAGATCAAATGTAGTATTAGTAAATGGAATTGCTGTCTTTATTGTAGAAACCGTTCCAGATTGACTAAAGGTAATAGGACCTACTCCAGCAGAATAAGAGACCCCTCCGCCAACTGTTTTTGTTACAGAAGCTGTTGTAATGGAGTATTTCCCCTTGTGAAGGGTCTTCTCTACTCCAGAAAAGTTTACTTGACTTATTTTGTCTCCATAAGCACCATTAACATAAGTAATTTCTTCCTGTTTTTGAACTTTAGATTTAAAGGTAAACATTGATCCCGCTTGAGAAGCTAAGTTTGGTAAATTAATAGGATTTTTTATACCACTTAAAGAGGTCAAAGCTGAATTATTGGGCATTGAACTATTTGAATCACCAGTTTTTTTATTTGGTGTTAACCCCTTCTTACCAATCCCTGTAAACTTGCCTTCGAATTGGGTTAGACGATAAGTTCCTTCACTTCGAACTCTTGTATAACTTACTCCAAAATCACCTTCTTTATTGGGATTCGCTACAACTCGTGTTGTATAATGATTGTTGGCTCCGCGTGCTGCCATATCCTTAGCTACATCCTCAGAATAGTCACCATTAACATCTATATTATTGATCGGGCTACTTCCAGCATACACATAGGGAGATTGATGGAAAAACTTCATGGCAAAACGATCCACACTCATATATCGCGCCAAATCCTCATCATAGTAACGCGCACCGTGGTACTGGTAGCTCGTCTCACCGTCCTTTTCATGCCCCGTAAACTGGTAGCGGTAACCTTCCTGGTTCGTAGCAAAAGCGTTGCGCGCCGGCATCATTTTTCCGTAGGAATAGTAATCCACCGAGTTGTCAACAACCCCGTTTTGCCGCATGGTAATTCGTGTACTTCCCAACCAGTCTTTTACCTGGTAGTAATAACTTGCAGAAGTCCCATTCGGGATCGCATAACCACTTGCTGTTTGGTAGCTCTTCACCGTTCCGTTTTGGTCTAAGATAACCTGATCTACGTAATATTCCCTATCAGTTGCTGAAATTTCTTTCACCGAGCGCGCTCCGCCAAAGTAACGGTAGTTGTGCTGTCCGCTGGTATTGGTCATGGAAACC
This sequence comes from uncultured Fluviicola sp., assembly GCA_966212075.1. GTDB lineage: Bacteria > Bacteroidota > Bacteroidia > Flavobacteriales_D > Crocinitomicaceae > Fluviicola. Next base: position 531,953 of record CBIHOM010000001.1, on the reverse strand, counting down.
GGCAGGTCGTCAAAGAAAGAATACCCTAAGTTAGAGATCGCGTTCTTCGGATCTGTCTGCAGGTTCCCGGTTGCATCGTAGGTGTAATTGTACACATTCGGGGTCCCGGTAGTGAACTGGAAACTGGCCTGGGTCAAACGGTTCGTCCCGCTTTGGTAAGTATACAACTGTTGGGTGCGCTGCCCCGTATTATTATTGCGGTTCAGCGTAGTGAAATTCCCGTTTTCCTGGTACCAGAACGCTTCATCGTAGTAAGCGCTGTTGCTGCTAGCAACCGGTGTCGGGAAATTCTGCAAATAGCCGTAAGCAGTTGCATTCGGATTTGGCATACAGTTCACCGGGGGTGTCCACGGCATCCCACCCAGGATAATCTTCATGTACTTAAAGGACTTGGACTGGACCGGGTTGTTTTTCAGGTAATCGATGTGCACCTGGTCGTTTGCCTTTTCTGCCTCGTAATATTCAAAATCAGTCGGCGTAAGGCGGTTGCGGTCACAGTTGCTAATGTACCCGGCAAAGAAATCATCGATCTGCGTAGTACTCATATCTGCATACTGCACATTGTTTCGTATGTAATCGCTTTGCAACTGGTTCAGCGCATCAATGGAGTTCTGTGAACGGGTTACATCAATGCGATTCGCAATATTATTCTCAAACTCGGCGAAATACGATCTGAATGCCAGCGCCACCACTTCACCGTCCAGGGTACACACAAAATCATTGGGAATGGTTGCATTCAGCGTTGCATAATAACTGAACGGGTTGCTGGTCAGCGTGCTTTGTTTGTAATCTGCACCGATCAGGCGGTTCATTTTGTCGTAAGTATATGCATACTGGTTGATCTTTGTGGAACTTGCCGTAGCAGGCTCAAATGTCTCATTGCTCCAGTACTGGTTCGTAATGTTTCCGGCTGCATCATAGGTCAATCCAATCCGCAAGTTCTTGCTCATTTGGCTGATTAATTGTTCACGGATATTCTTTTTGATCGAAATGTAATCCCGGTGCGGATCACTGCTGTTTCCAGTGGTGCCGAAACCAACCAATAATAAGTTACCAAGTGGGTCATAATAGTTTTTGGACACCTGGTTATCGACTGCATTGTAGGTATTTGTATTCGTCACCGCTCTTCCGTGGATATCGATCCCGGTGCGCCACTTGAAGTTGGAACCGGCGTTCACGGAATTGGCATAGTCTTTTCCAACCGGCAGGCTCATGTCGTTATATACAGCTGTAATTTGATGCGTCCCTGCCAAACCGTCATAGGTATAAATTGTTTTTGCAGGCTGTCCGTCTGCCATATAGCTTTTCGTAACCTTATCAGTTTTGCCCGGAGCATACAGGTAGGTACTTGTGTTTAAAGCATGATGGCTGTAAGTAACCTGTTCCGTAACAGCGCCGCTGTTATACAATTTTCGTGATGTGCCATAGAGATTTTTCACATGTACCTGTACAAATTTGCTCGTTGTCAGCGGATATTCCTGGTCATTGATTTTCGTATAATCATTGAAGAAATCCCCGGTTGGGAACGGAGGGTTCGTTGTACTTACCCCCAGGTTGTTCGGTGCAACCGTAACAACTCCACTTTCCAGGGCTTGCCCCCATTTATCGTACTTCATATACTTGAACTGGGAAGTTGAATAAATATTCCCTGTTGCTGCATCGATGTCCTTCTGGCTGCGTGTAAAACGCACCTGTCCGTATTTGTCGTAACGCAATTCGGAGATTCCTTTATCCGGGGAAACGGTTTTCACCATCACACCCAAACTGTTGTAGAAATAAGACGTGTGTTTATTTTCAGGATCGTAGGTATCCGTAATCCTTCCTGCACCGTCATAATAGAACCAGGTTTGGGCAAAGCCTAAATCCGTGGAAGTGAAATTAATGGAGCCATCCGTGTTTTGGATGTGGCCCATCCCGATCTGGTGTTCTTCCATAATTACCTGTCCCAGGCGGTTCAGGTACGTTCGCGTGATTTTACCCACCGGGTTCACCGTTTGGTTCACCAATAAGGTCCCGGCAGCGAAAGTGGCTGTCCCTGATGCGTTCACATGGGATAGTGCTGTGGTATTCATATACTCGGTTTGCGTACTGACAATAGCAGTTTCCGTATTGGCACGCGGCGCGGTTACACTCGAAACAAAATCCTGCGGTTTTGGCTCAAAGGTCACTTCCGTAAAGGCATAATCCGACGTGTAAAGCGTTTGTGTTTTCGCCGCATAGGTCGGATCGTATTTCGCATCCAGTCCGTATTGGTTCAGGTAATACGGTTTATATGATTTGGTAATTTGTCCCTTATTGTTGTAAATATTCGTTTCGGAAACCGCCCGCATATTGCGCACATGATCGGAACTTTGTACCTGCTTGGTACGTCCATACCCATCCATAAAATAGCGCGTGGTATTGAACAAACCGTTTGCAACCCATTTCACTTCCGTGACATGGTTATTGGAATTCGTCCAATTGGCCTGGTCAAAATAGGTCAGCTCCTGCAACACCTTTCCATACGCATTGCGGGTCGTGGCAGTTCTTCCTTTGGCATCATAGGTCGTTTGAACGAACACATCGTTGTTGTTTACTTTGAAGGTTTGGTTCCCGCGTGCATCCACAATCGAATATTCGTATTTGGCTTCTTTCGGAGCAACAATGATATCGTCCACAAAAGCAGCTTTGTAGTTTATACTGGCCGTTCCCACCTGGTTGATGGTATTCTCTACATAGACTTCCACCCATTGTTCCGGCCCTTTGAAAATGGAGAAATCAATGGTGTATTGTTTCCAGGCAGTGTTCAAATCCTGCGGATAGAAGGTATACTGATCTAACACGCTTGTTTTGGAGCTGTTCCAGATCTTGCAGATAATGCGGATTCCCGGATCCGTTGTAGTGTTTACTTCTCCTCTGCGGTAGATTGCATCACCGGCTGCATCGTCACTGACCGGAGTGGAAGGAACCGTTGGCGGTGTCAACGGGGGAATATCCGAATCGTATTTAAGCCATAAGCTGGCCTGGTAATCCCAGTAACAATTTTCAGGAAGGCTCAGGTTGCGGTATTGATAACCACCTTCTCCTGGATTTTCCGGAATGGTATTCTGGCATTCGGTGGTAATGATCATAGGATCAATGTGTACGGGCCTTACCGGGGTTTTCTTCGTTGCATCACCGGTATTGCGGATACTGGCAACTTTGTAACTGTATTTCCCGGTATGCGAATAGCTGCTTGAAAGGCGGGAAAGCGCTTTTTGATAAGTGACTTTCGTATTGGTAAAGGTTGCCGCAATGTTCGGAACAGGTGAAGTCTGAAAACAAAGCACATAACTTAAGGCACTTGCATCATCCAGGGTAATGTTCGGGTAATCACTGGTAAGGAAAGTATTGGAAATCGTTGCCGGAACAGTTGCTGTGTTACCATTCGCTGTGTAAGTAAAAGTAACTTCATCGCCGGGTTTCAGGTTGGTAATATCGTTGGTAGTAACAGCAAAATAGTATGTTATAGGGTAAGTCATAGTAGTATTACTGGAACATGGAGGTAAATTATCTGTCACAGTAACTTTTGTTGTCACGTCGATTCCCTGGCTTTCACCGGTAAACCAATCTTCCTTCAGGTAACTTAGGCCATTCCAGTCTTCGATCAGTTTCAGATCGGTGAAATCTTCAAATCCGGAGTATGTTGCGTCAAACGGTAGTTCCGTTCCTGAAATACCTGCTTTCACAGTAGTCATTCCATTTCCGGTAACTGCTTTGGAGTAAACCTGGTTAGAACGCGTTGAAACAGGCATTGCAGCCTGGTTGTATTGGTAAATATCAGATTCCGAAATGCGCCAGTTGGGATCTGTTGTACTGAAAGCAGTTGGGGTGAAAGTTCCTGTCGAAGGATTGATACTCGATGTTTCATAAACATAGCTGTCCAGTGCTTTTGGCACATCCGGTGCGTAATCGTACGTGATCACCTGCGTACTCAAAGTATTGGCATTCGCCACGCTGTTTAAATATGTCGTAGTTTTATAAGGAAGCGAAATCAGGTTTAGTTGCTTGAATTTAGTGGTCCATGAGCCATAATTTTCAATGGCATATTCATTGCGCGAGAAATAGATCAGGGGTTCGTTAAGCGTGCTTTTTTTGGTTTCTCTTAATATATAAGCACCGTGATTTACTCCATAATTAGCGGTGAGTACATCAAGCTCCTCATAAGTATATTCGGTCGTGGAAATAATGCCTTTGTAATTGGTAATCTCTTTTGAAAGGACCGTCTTGGACTGTGCCCATTTGGTATAGGAATGTACATTCGGCGTGTTTACACCAATGGTATACGTATCATACAGGTATAAATTATCGATTGCTTTATAGGTATTGAAACCGTTTGTTCCATCGGGTTTAAAGACCTCGAAATCCAAATGCCATAACTCGACCAGATTAAATGACGAAGGACTGAGATTATACTTAAAATTGATGTTCGTGGTATACGAATCCAAAAGCGTATATTCATAATCAACTTTCTGATAAGGAGTACTTACACCCGCTTCAAAATATTCTTCACTTTTCAGGGAAATTGGTACCCTGTTAGCATTATCACCTCCCAGCAACAAACCTGCCGGCCATGATACACTAGGTAAGCGGTAACAGAACAGACTGTAATTCGGAAAATCAATCCCGGTCCCGTAACTTGGTCCGTAAGTCTTTTTGATATACGAATTATCTGCCTGGATGACTTTAATAGTATTATAGAAACTGGTTGCACTGTAATCGTCCAGGGCAATATTTGTTTGCGACATATGGCTCATGCGCTCTTCGAAATCATAAGTATAGGAAGAGGTGAAATAATGGAAGTTCTCTACGGAATGCCGGTGATTTTCACGGGTAATAAATTGATTGAACCCTGAAATCAATGATTGCACATATTCTGCCGGCATGGCGGTAAAGGTCCCGGTTCCATATTCATAATTGGTTTCCACTAGCGGATTAATCTTGTCATTACTCGTTTTCTTTTTCAAACGGATCCCGTAATTGGTGTATAAGGATACTTCATAAGTTGCAGTCAGTCTTTTTGGACTTAGCCCAAGAGAAGTATACGTAGAACTGTTTGCAGCATTGTGTGCGTCCTGGACAAATGAGCGTGTTTTAGCCATTGCATTGTATTGAGCAATAACCGGGAAGTTGTATTGGTGCAGATTCCACTCGGTATTCGAATTGGAAGGGACAAACGCCGCAGGCTCGTACTCAAAACTCACTTCACCACCTGTTGGATAAGTGATCTTGGTCAATGACCAGGCATTAGCACTTGGTGCATATCCCGGAATATAAAAGAACCCGTACACATCCTGGATCGGCAGTATCACATTAGTATGGGATGTCGAGAGTAAGTTGTAACTCCCTGCATTTAGTGATCCATTGTTAGCAAAAGCTATTTTTTGTGCCAGCGTTGCATCCAAAGTATATTCTTTTTCCTGGTATGGGAAATTGATCAAAAAATCATAAGGAGAAACCTGGGAATGGTTCGAACTGCCTGCAACACCACTTGAATTATAAGTGACCTGCGGGTAGTTATTTGACATAGGAGTATCCGCTTTGGAAAAAGCATTCGGATTATTTTGAGCAGAAGAACCTTGTCTCACGGACGGGAAATAGTACGCCCGAATAATCTCACGTTTATGGAATTCGTCAAAACTCGGGTTATAGCCGTATTCGAATTTGTATTCGTTCTTTTCTGCTGCAGAAACAGTAGATCCATAGAATTCCAAGCCAAGTAAAGTCGTTTTTCCGCGTTTATCGGTCGTGTTAGCGTATGCCGCCATATCGAACGATGAGAAAGTTGGAGATCCAATTAATTTCCCATTAGTAGCTATTTTTTCCTGTTTGTTGTTATTACGAATCAAATAAGAAGAAACGGCTAATTCCTGTGTACTTCCCTTTGCTGCATAGTTGAACTTAATCGTTCCAACGGATAAATTTTCATTTGGGTACAATTCAGAACTTACCAACCTGCTTTTGATCTGGATTTGGTCATACTTCATTGTCTCAACCGGGTACTCGATATCGAAGTCGGTTATATTTCCTTGTGATGCACAATATTTCAGGTTTTCGTAGTAGTAATCGTTTCCAACCCGGTTGGCAGGTTTGGTGTAATAATCGTGGTTCACGTCATATCGTTCAGAAATCGTAAAGTCAATTTCCTGGGTCGGCGTAACGATCTTTTGCAAATAAGCCAATTCACGCATCAAAGAAGAAGCACGGTCTGTTTGGGAAAAAGAAGACCATTCACGGTATTTCGGTACTTTTTGCTGTTGTTTGTGATCACACACCCCAGCCCAATAACTCTCTTCCGTTTTTTCCGGCTCCGTATATTCGAAACGGATCCAGTCGCCTGCATCGCCGTCATCAGCTATGAAGTTTCCGTTGGAATCATCATAATCCACAGAATGGATCTCGGTCAATAACCATTCCGCAATATAATCTATCTTCCAAAAATTTCCTTGTGCAGGATCATCCGCATTCTGAGCATGCTTGTTACTCCAGAAGGGATCATCATTATACACATAACGCTGTCCACGCAATGCACGACCGAATACATACACTGTTCCATTGTCATCTGTAATGATAAACTTCTCAAAGTCTTCGTAGCGAACATACCGTTCAGATTCGTTTGGGGCAAATGAACCGTCGGTAATCGTAGTTGGTATTTTGGCGAAACCATTTTTCACATAAGGCAATACCCCGATAGCAGCGGCATAACTTGACGACATGACGATATCATTATCCACCTCGCGCAACAGGTTTACCTCATTGATCCGTGAGAATTCCTGTGAGATTTGATAAGTCTTTACCGTGTGCGCAATTTTCCAGTTTTCCATTTCTGTCAACGACCAGAGATGCGGTTTGTCAGGAGCAGTTGGTGTACTGATCAATCCTGCATTGTAAAAGGAATTGGACAATTTTCCCGGAACGGAAATATGGTAAAGATCACTTAAAGGAGTCGCACGGGTTGCGTCATTTTCAATCGCATCAAATCCCAGGTACTGGTGGTTTGCATACGGGTTGACAACCGTGCCGTTAACAGTTGCAAACTTACCTTTCAACGATTGTCCTCCATTTTCATTGATGGTGTTGTACATATCCGCCTCATGGTAAGTCGAAGAATAATCCGGGTAAAAAGCACCATAATCACGCTTGATACTTCCAATAGGCAGCACCCATCCCAAACCAACCGGGCCACTTTGCTGGTCTGTTTTGATCCCGGCAGTATAATTTAACTGCAATGGAAAACTCATGGTCCTGGAAGAGACCGTAACCAATGGCACAGAAGTACTCATCACTCCGGATTGCCCGATAGACGAATTATCCGTTGAGGCATTCTTGGTCAATTCCTTCTTGGAAGCAGTGATTCCTTCCAATTTTTCAATAAATTTCTTTTGAGGTGCTTGTTGTGCTAGTGCTAATCCTGATATTAACACAGCAAGAAATAAGGAGGCTTTTTTCATATAAATGAATGATTTTGAAATCAGGTAAACATGTTATCTGCGAGGAGAGAAGAAATGAAATACAGTTCCTGGCGGGATATGAGTTTAGCTGGCTGTTAATAAGTGAATGCTGTCGGAGAGTTAAAATGTATACTCTGGATTGAATAGTGAACTATCCAAACTGTTGAATGACTTATGTGGTTTTCATAAAGTGGCTTTTTTAAAATAACTATTCATAACGCTTAATTCGGTATCAAAATTAGGAATTAAAATAGTCGTACACTTTGGGGTGTAAACTACTTCTCAACAATAAACTATTCATTTTGATATTCGGTTACAAAAGTAATCACTCACTCCGTAAACTTTTTACGATCTGGTCATTCATCCTCAAAGTCATCGCAACCGAATTCAAAACCTAAACAGGTTCAAATATAATTAATATTACACATAAATGAGTATTAATATTCGAATAATCGTGCAATAACCTTCAATTGACGAGAAGCCAATTGTTAAGTTTTGATAACGAGTTAACAATTACGGAAATAAACGGTGAATAAGAACTACGGCAGATCAATAAACCCGCATCTCCTCCAATTACAAGACCGGAAGATCGTAACTCAATTGCTTTTAGCAAAGAGGGAATGAAGTGGTTGAGGGCCCTTACGCCAAGAATCGTAGCAAACAAGAAGAGCCCGCTATAGCGGGTGAAGACTGAAGAAAACCTGAAAGGTGTATTCTGAAGGAAGAGCGAAAAAAGTTTGCAGATTCTTTAGTACTACTTGTCCCGATACTTCGGGAGGCCTAGACCTTTTTGCTTACTTTTTGGGGCAATGCCAAAAAGTAAGATAATCAAAGAAATAAGCTTTGTGCTGTTTTACTAGTCAATCCCCCCGACGCTAGGTCTGTGCTTCTAATAAGTAAACGTAAACCCGCCGCCAAAACCCATATCACTGTCGCAGTGGACCGATAAGGAAAAGGACCGGTTGAGAACGTTATTTTAATCTCTATTAATACCGCGAGCCTCGGGCTCGGGCTGCCGGAATTACTTATCCAGCTCCGATAACTTTTCCTCCATAAAAGCAATTTCCTTTTCCTGGGCCTCCCGGATTTCTTTGGCCAATTGCTGCAATTCCGGGTCCTTTAACTCAGTTTCATTGACCATTAGAATAGCCGCAGCATGGTGCGGGATCATCGATTTTAAAAATTGTTTGTCTCCCACTGCCGTCTGCTTCCGGATCCCGAAATAACATAAGAAAAGTACAATAGCCCCGATTGACAGGAAAAGGAGGTTTAGTTTCTTATTTGCATACATCTTACCCATGATCAGAATTTCAATAATTACCATCGCAGCCGTCATTAATCCGGCCATATAGAATTGGTTGATATTTGGAATCACATGCTCGAAGCGATCGACCATTGCATACATCAAAATATACATGGCAAAGAAGGAAATGATAATCATCAGGATGAACTTCTTATGAGACATTCCCTTGGTATGCTCAATGTGTTGGATCTGTTCTTTCATAACTTTTTGTTTTAGTAAATTATTAATGTTTCATTTATTGATGCGTGATCCTTAATCAGGTTAATAAGTAAACGTAATTCCTCCACCAAATCCCATATCGCTATCGTAGTGGGCCGATAAGGAAAACGACCGGTTCAGAACGTACTTTAATCCCGCCATATACTCAAAATCAGAATTGTACATCAGACCCAGGCGAAGTCGTTTGGTCAATGGAATATCTTCCCGCATGAGTTGTAAACGCAGTTTTCCGTCTGTATCTACGCGCAGGTCTGCAATAATCAGCATGGGCAGTGTGTACTGCAACCCGAAACAAACCACCCCGCGTTGGTCTTTGGTGTTGACTTGTCCGAACAGGTTGCGCTCGGTCTCACCCGGTTCCATTTTGCGGTAGCGCCAGTCAAATCCGACATACGGGAACAGCCATTGCATCTTTCCGATGTAGCGGCCAAAGTGGGTCTCCGTTTCATAGCCGTGCATGTCCTTATAGCCCAAACGCCATTCTGCCTGGAAATTCCAGCGGGTATTCTGGAACATCAGTTCCCCGTCATTTCCGTTTGTTGCAAAGTCGTTTTGGAACATGAAATGAAATTCGCGGTCATCGGCATATAATTTACGCAGCGCTCTTTTGGGATCGGGGAGCTGCGGGTTGGGTGGGGAATTTTCATACGTGAAGATCCGTCCCATTCCGCTCATCATGTGATACAAAATATGACAGTGGAAAAACCAATCGCCGCTTTCTGTTGCTGCAAATTCAATGGTATCCGTCTCCATGGGCATAATATCCAGTACGTTCTTCAGCGGTGAATATTCCCCGTTGCCGTTCACAACCCGGAAGAAATGTCCGTGCAGGTGCATCGGGTGACGCATCATGGAATTGTTGTATAGAATCATGCGGACATTCTCCCCTCTTTTAATCAGGATCTTATCCGTTTCGGAAACCGTTTTGTTATTGATACTCCATACATAGCGGTTCATATTCCCTGTGAGCTCAAAATGATAAACAGTTGTCGGGGCCTCCGGCAAAGTCGTCTTCACGGGAGACCTAAGCATGTTGTAATTCAACGTCACAATATCCGAAAGCTCGTTGCTGTTATACTGATCACCGTTGCTCATGTCCATGTGTTTGTGATCCCGCTTTTTCTTCAAAGCACCGCTAATTTCGGGGTACATCACCACGTTCATATCCATTTGCTGAAGGCTCATATTCATGCCCATATCGTCCAGGTTGCCATCCATTTTGATCATGTCATTCATCATCTGCATTCCCTCAAAATATTTGAGCGGTTTCAATGGTGAAACGAGCTGCTTAACACCTTTCCCGAGCCATAATGATGTGCTCCCGATTCGGTCTTCCGAAGTAGCCTGTAACTCAAAAGCAGTACTGTCCGAAGGAATCGTAACAATGATGTCGTATGTTTCCGCAACGGCAATAATAAAGCGGTCAACCGGCACCGGAACAACATCCGATCCGTCACTGGCAACTACACTCATTTTTCCACCCGACCAACGCATCCAGAAATAGGTAGATGAACTTCCGTTGATGACTCGGATCCGCACCTTGTCTCCTGCTTTAAATTGTGGCGCTTCCAGTTCGGGTTTTCCATTTGCCAGGAATTGATCGTAGTAAACATCACTGACATCCATCGCCAGCATCCGCTTCCATTCATTCCCTACTTTCGTTTTGAATCGTTTATTGGCAATGGCATCCCCATAACTTTGTACAGCACCTTTCTGAACAGACGCTTTTTTGATAGCAGACCAGTCGTTGGCCATGTGTAATCTGCGGTGTACCTCGAACGGTTTCATATCGGTCCAGTCACTTAGAACAATGGTATATTCAGGTAATGGTTTTTCATTTCGCTTATGGATAATGAATGCTCCGTACATTCCTCCCTGCTCCTGCAACTCGGTATGTGAGTGGTACCAATAGGTCCCATTCTGGACCAGGGGAAATTTATACAGGTGAGTGGTACCGGCTTTAATCGGTGCGGTGGTTAAGTACGGAACTCCATCCTGCTCGTTCGGCAGGATGAGCCCGTGCCAGTGGATTGAAGTTTCTGTTTTCAGTTCATTGTGGATCCAGATTTCAGCAGTATCTCCTTCCGTAAAATGCAATTCAGGCATTGGAATACTCCCGTTCACCGAATAAGCATGACGTTCCTTACCGGTGAAATTGACGGTCGTGTCCCTGACATACAAATCGTATCGCACCGTTTTTTGGGCCAGTGTTGCCAGGTGTATCACCACCGCTATTATCAATAATATTCGTTTCTTCATCTCAATTTTTTGATATCCTTAATCCATTTACGAAAGGAGATTTTCAGATCTGTTTTTTTTAAATCCGTTCGATCTGGAATCCTGCTTGTTTCACCTTTTCTTCCACTTCCGCCGCTGTCATTTTATCCGATTTCACTGTCAGGATTTTAGACGGTGTAAAAATATCTACATCCCACTCTTCCGGGGAAAGCTGTTCATTCAGAAATGGTGTTACTTTTTCAAGGCATCCGCTACATTTAATCGTTGTTTTAAATTGAAGTGTTTCCATGATTGTTTGTATTATTTAAATGTTTACGAATACAAAGTTTGCCTTTTTGGCACCCTTTTCCCTTATAGAATTTTCGGAACGATTTATGATTTTTACGACTGCTTGATCTTTCTCAATTTCAACAGCAGGCTGTTACTCACCACGCTCAATGAACTCAGGGTCATAGCGGCACCTGCAATCATCGGGTTGAGCAAAAATCCGTTAAACGGGTAAAGTACTCCGGCAGCAATCGGGATGCCGATCAGGTTATAAATAAATGCCCAAAACAGGTTCTGTTTGATCGCTGAAACGGTTTGCTTTGACAGCTGAAATGCAATCGGGATTTTAGTCAGATCAGAGGAGATAATCACCATCCGGGCCACATCCATCGCAATATCACTGCCTTTTCCCATAGCAATACTGACATCAGCCTGGGTCAATGCGTTACTGTCATTGATTCCGTCTCCGACCATTGCAACGACTTTTCCTTCGGCCTGCAATTGTTTCACAAATTCGGATTTGTCGGCCGGGAGCACTTCTGCTTTGTAATGCTCGATTCCTGCTTTTTCTGCAATTGCTTTGGCTGTTTGCGCATTATCACCGGTAAGCATATAAACCGTTATTCCCAACTGTTTTAGCTGGCGAACTGCTGCTATTGAGGTATCTTTAATCTCATCTGAAATTGCAACAACGGCCTGTGCTTGTTCGCTGTTTGCAAAGAAAATAACGGTTTTCGCTTCACCCAGCCACAAATTTGCTGTTTTCAGTAACTCCTCATTGATCGGAATATGCTGCTGGTCCAATAATGCCTTATTACCGACAAAATAAACCGTGTCCTTTATTGTCGCTTTTGCCCCGAACCCGGTAATACTTTCAAAGTGATGCACATGCAAAGTCTCCTGCTGATTTAGGTGTTTAATTACAGCTTCCGCCAGGGGGTGCTCGGATTGTTTTTCAATGCTGTATAACACCTGTTCAAGGGATGTATTGTTATTCAACCACTGAATGCCGGTAACTTTCGGTTTACCTTCGGTAATCGTCCCGGTTTTATCGAGCACAACAGTATTTACCTTGCGCCCAAGTTCAAGACTTTCGGCATCTTTTATCAAAATTCCGTTTTCGGCACCCTTACCAACTCCCACCATGATCGCTGTAGGTGTCGCTAATCCAAGAGCACACGGACAGGCGATAACAAGTACGGTTACCAATGAAAGAATTCCTTGCGTCCACCCGTTTTCACCTCCCAATAGTACCCATAGGATCAGGGTTAAAATGGAAATACCAAGAACAACCGGTACGAAAATTCCCGCAATCTTATCCACCAGTTTCTGTACCGGGGCTTTACTTCCCTGGGCATCCTGGACCATTTTGATGATCTGGCCCAACATCGTTTCATCCCCTACTTTTTCGGTTTTGAAATGGAAACTTCCTTTCTGGTTGATCGTTCCGGCAAACACTTCTGAGCCTTCGGTTTTTTCAACTGCAACGGGCTCACCACTTAGCATACTCTCATCCACAAAAGATTTCCCGGAAATGACCCTCCCGTCTACTGCGATCTTTTCGCCGGGTTTCACAACGATCGTATCACCGATATTTACCTGCACAATCGGGATTTCTTCAGATTCACCATTGGCATTCAGAATGGTTACTGTTTTGGGTTGCAACCCAATCAATTTTTTTAATGCCGAAGAAGTATTCCCTTTTGCTTTTTCTTCCAGCAATTTCCCAAGCAAAATAAAGGCAATTACCACTGTTGCAGCTTCAAAATACACGTGCGCGTGCAATCCTCTGCTGTGCCATACCTCCATGAATAAGGTATTGAAAACACTGAAGAGGTAAGCAATTCCGGTACTTAGTGCAACGAGGGTGTCCATATTTGCCGAACGGTGCTTTGCCTGCTTCCATGCATTAATGAAGAAATCTTTCCCCAGCCAAACGATCACCGGAGTGGAAAGTGCCCACATGATGTAGTTCGCATAAGGAATATGCATAAAGAACATACCTATTGCAACAACAGGAATGGACAACAGGATCGCCCCGAACGTTTTCAGCTTTAAGGTGCGGAATTTTTGAGCATGCAGCTCCTCCAATGTGTCGTGAGCCGATTCGGTTTCATCGATCATTAGATCATACCCGATCGAACGGATCGCTTGTTGCAACTCTTTCGGGCCGGTGATCGATGGAATGTATTCCACAGTTGCATGGTTGTTGGCATAATTCACGGATACCCCGACAACACCTTTGGTGCTTTCAAGAATGGTTTGAGCACTGATTGCACAGGATGCACAGGTCATATTCAACACCGGGAAGTTCTTCTTCACAGTTGTGACCCCATAGCCAAGGTCACGGATTGCTTTTACTGCATTCGGTAAAATATTGAACGCTTTCGTTTCATTGATAATCGCACGACTGTTGTTCAGTTCCACTTTATGTGTCGTAACACCTTCCAGTTCCTTCAATCCTTTGTCAACGATTAGTGCACAATGCTCGCTTTCCACACCTTCGAGTGGGATATGAAGCAATTCGCGGTCTGTTGTTTCCATAATTTTCAATTTATACTGCAAAGTTCAGTTGAAAACAAGGGGTATGCGTTATGATATTTTCGGATAGAGTTATGATTTTTACAAAAGATCAAGTGACTTGCGCTTCGCCGCTTTGATACTTTTGAAGTGACTCGGCGTTAATCCCACAACTTTCTTGAACTGCGTACTTAGATAGGCTACACTGCTGTATCCCATTTTGTCTGCAATCTCACTCAAAGAAAGCTCATCGTATACCAACAGCTCTTTCACACGTTCTATCCGTTGGGCAATGTAAAACTTTTCGATTGTCGTTCCTTCGACCTCTGAATACAGGTTACTTAAATACTTGTATTCCATCGGGATAAACTGCGTCAGGTAATCCGATACGTTGATGTTCAATTGTTCTCCGGAATGATGCACCAACTCCACGACCAGGTTTTTGACCCGTTCGATCAACCGGCTTTTCTTGTCATCAATTAATTCGAAACCCAATTCACGAAACCGTTCCTCTATACGTTTCTTGTCGTCGTTCGTCAATTCCTGTTTCAATTCTACTTCACCCAATTCCACTGTAACAGGTTGAAGTCCGAGCTCTTCCAGCTCGGACTTTACCACCATCTTACAACGGTTGCATACCATGTTTTTGATATAGATCTTCATGCGTTACTTGATCGTTTCAGTCGTCTTTCCGCAAGATAGCATGGAACTTCCATAATAAGGATTTTTCACTGCATTTTGTTTGCTTAGCCAATCTGCCCCTTTTCCATCGTTGTACATCGGACAATGTTGCAGGTAAACGGTTTCTCCTGGCTTGAACACCTTCACCAATGAATAGATCGTTTGTGAAAGCATCGAAAAATGCTCCCGCTGATGTGCTATGTCTTTCGTTTCACCGATGTGCTCCGCATGCATCAACAGGTCCTTTTCTACTTTCATCCAGGCAGTGTGTTCTTCTGATGACATGGATTTCATATCTACTTCTTTGATCGCCTTAGCCAATGAAAGTGCCTTGGAAGACGCTGTTGCACCATCGTCTTTTACCAATGCATCCTTCAGTGCAAAGTACTGATCGTATACTTTTGAAAGCGGTTTTGCCTTTTCCTGTTCTTTTACAGGATCGTCCTTCTTTGGCGAATCACTTGTCACATGATCGTCATTGGCAATGACTTCTTTTTTCACCCGGTCGTACTTGCAGCATTCCGGAAGTTTTGCATAAGCATCATCCGGAGCCAGGAACTGTTCATTGTCATATCCGGCGTAGGCAACTCTTTTCAGAATTTCAGAGCTTGTAGTTTGCTTCGAATCATACGTAAGGGTCATCGTCTTCTTGTCTTTATCCCATTCAGCAGCCGAAATACCTTTTTTATTCGCTGCAGTTTCGATGGTATTCTTGCACATTTCGCAATTTCCGGATACCCGAAGGATTTCGGTTTTTGCATTTTTTATTGGGGTTGCACAACTGGTAAATGCCAATAACAATGTCATTCCCAGCATCAATTGCTGTATCTTTTTCATACTTATGTTTTTAATTTATTGAATAATAACTGGATAATCCCGGTGGAAAGGATTAATGATTTGACTTGCCTTGTGCCATCGCTAAAGCTATTGGCGACATGTGATCCGGCTGAATCCTACAGAAGGAATGAATCGTTCTGAATATAAATCGGCGTATTATACCTGCCGGGTGGCAGATCCGGTAAATAATACAGTGCTGTTTTTGCCGGCACTGTTACCGTATTTCGAACAAAATCGAACCGGTAAGATGGTTCTTTCAAAATTCCTGAATCAGGACTTTTAAAATTTACTGTTGGTTGCTTTAACTGTTGATTTTCGAGTTTTAAAGAATACGTTAGTTGTTCACAGCATTTTCTTTTTGCCAGAACCGTATTTTTCGAAGTAATTGCTCCACACGAGCAATTCATCTTTGATTTTGAACCGAATAAAGAAACATCTGCCAGCCTGCCACCACAATAATGAGTCGACACTGTGATTCCGAAGGCCGGAAACAGATAAAGGACCATGATTATAAGCGAAAGAATCCGTTTCATTTCTTTTTGATTACAAACAAATGTAAGTTGTGAGATGCCTAAATACAACTTTTTTGAACTTAAAGTTAAAAAACTACATCTTAGCTTTCCCATAATTAAGGTTCTTTTTGAATTCTGTTATTTTTCTGTTATCATATAAACAGCTTATATTTAGCACTGTGAAGACCATTCTGGTATATAGCCTTGTAGTATTTTACTTCCTGATAAGTGTCAGGCTAACGGCTAATATCCATTACTGCGGCGGGAAAGTCCAACACGTTTCTATTATAGGTTTTAGCACACATAAATCTTGTTGCGCAGGTAAACCGATGAAAAAAGGATGTTGCGAAGACGTCCAGCTTTGTTTTAAAAAGAACAGTGTAGACCATCAAACCTCTTCAGCAGTTTTATTCTTTGCGGTTGTACTTCCCGCTGAGCCACTGAATACGTTCGTTCTTGAACAGGATCATGAAATTTATGTACCAAAGAAAATAAATCCCTCAGTTAACGCACCCCCTCCGGAATTAAAGATTCCCACCCATTTAAAGCATTGTGTATTCATTATATAGTTTTTTGAGACCAGTTATCGGGCTATGCCTGATTTTTTTCTCAATTAATAATCAATAAGAATACACATGCGAAAAATTACTTTAGTACTATCATTCGCTTTGGTAGCAACATCGCTTTTCACCTCTTGTAATTCAACAAAAGGTGAAAGCTACAGTGCTTATCAGTGCCCCATGAAATGCGAAGGCTCAAAGACCTACGATAAACCGGGATCTTGTCCTGTGTGCAACATGGAATTAGAGGGCATACAATCAAATAAAAACTAAATTATATGAAAACTACACTTTTAAAAGGTCTGGCAACGGCTATGTTTACCGTGCTGGCATTCGCTGGTAACAGCCAAACAACGGCAATGAATTTTTCAGGCCAGGATTGTAACGGAAACAACGTTGATCTTTTTGCAGATCTGGATGCAGGAAAAGCTGTTATGCTTATTTTTTACATGCCGAATTGCGGTTCTTGTCCGCCGGTTGCATCCAAAATGCAAACAATGGCAAATAACATCAATGCAACACATCCCGGTTTGGTGAAAGCATATGCCTTCCCTTATCAAAACAGCACAACCTGTGCTTACTCTTCCGGTTGGGTAATGAATAACAACCTGCCGCTTTTCGCACCAATGGATAGCGGAGCAGTTCAGGTTGCATATTACGGCGGATTCGGAATGCCGACTGTTGTTCTGCTTGGCGGAGATAACCACGATGTGTTATTTACAACTCAGAATTTCACCACGTCGGACACCACAACGATGCGCGATCTGATCCTGACAAATATGACAGCAGGATTGGAACAAAACTCCATTCAAAACTTAAGCGCATACCCGAACCCGGCTTCAGACATCGTGACTGTGAATTTTGAAGCGTTGCAAGGTGCTGAAATGATGATGCGACTAACAGATCTTTCGGGAAAAACGGTGATGACTTTTGAGAATGAAAAACTTACTAAAGGATTATTCCAAAAAAAACTGGATGTATCTAAACTTCCTGTAGGTTCTTACTTATTGAGCATTCAAATGAATGGTAAGTTGCTTACTGAGAAGATCCATGTTACCCGCTAGTTTTTTACATAGAATCTATTGGCAATTGGTTCAGGTGGTTGTGCTTTGTTGTGCAACCACCACCATTGCTTTTAGCCAATCTTATTGGCATTCTCCTAACGATACCCTGATTGCAGCTACTTCCGTCAATAACCCGGTGACTATGAACATTACCCAGGTTCACCCCAACAATGACACTTTACAGTTCGTTTGGAAAAAATTTGCTGTAACCCTGCCGAATGACTGGACTGCTCAAATTTGCGACAATGCCGCTTGTTATCCTTCGTTATTGGATAGTTCAACAACTTTACCGGTTCTTCCCGGAGACGATGGACTCATGCTGATTCACTGTTATCCCAATAATAATCCGGGAACAGGAATCATCCGGTATACTATTTACGAAATTCATTCACCTGCCCAGGTAGATACACTTACCTGGATCATTAACGCATCTTCGACTGCAACTCTTGATGAAGCAGGTTCTTCTTTACCGGCATATACGTTAACCGGAAACCGCTTTCAACTTACTGATAAAGGAATCCGGTTCACCAACCTCACTTTACTCGATTTAAATGGGAAGGAAGTCTTTTCATCGGGTGTTTCTAAAACATCACATGTTGATATTCCAAATCTTCCCGCTTCGTTTTATTATATCGTCCTTAGCGGGACAAACGCTGTTATTCGTCAAAAAATATGGTACTCAACAAATTAAATATACGCAAGCATTTCTGTGCATTCATCCTGTTTTGTATTACAGGAAATTTGTTTGCTCAAAACCCGCTTTATATTCCACCTGCATTAACAGGAACTACTTTTAATCTAACTGTTCAATCCGGAACGACGCCACTCTACCCGGGAAATCCAACTCCGACATACGGGATCAACGGTTCCTTCCTTTCACCCACAATTGTTGTAAACAAAGGAGATTTTGTGACTTTGAATGTCATCAATAATTTGAACGTCCCAACTACCATGCATTGGCATGGTTTGCATGTCGCACCGGAAAATGACGGCGGGCCTCATCAATCAATTGCTGCAAGTTCGACCTGGAGTCCGGCATTCGAAATTCTGAATAATGCAGGGACGTTTTGGTATCACCCGCATGGTGAAGGAAAAACGGAATTGCATGTAGGAAAAGGCCTGGCAGGTTTGTTCATCATTCACGATCCGGCAGAACTTGCATTAGGTTTGCCTCAAACTTATGGTGTGGACGACATTCCCCTGATCGTTCAAACCAAAGCATTCGACGTTTTGAACCAAATTGCCATTGCAGATCACATGGATACCGCCGTTTTTGTAAATGGAACCTTGAATGCAGCACATACTCTTCCGTCGCAGGTAGTAAGAATGCGCCTGCTAAATGGAAGCAGCATGCGCTCATTTTATTTTGGCTTTTCGAATAACATGACCTTTTATCAAATTGCTACTGATGGTGGTTTGGTTGCAGCCCCGAATGCACTTACCCGTTTGCTGATTGCTCCCGGCGAGCGCTCTGAAATCCTGGTGGATTTATCCGGAATGAACGGACAAACCATCAACTTAATGAGCTATGGCTCTGAAATGCCAAATGGAATTTTCGGTTCCCCTTCCGTTGGTTCGGGAGCCGACACGATGGATATGTACATGGACAATTTCCTGAATGGGGCCGATTTCAACCTGATTGAATTCACAGTTGGTGCTCAAACGGGAAGTCCGGTTACTACCATTCCTGCTATGTTGGTTCCGTATGCACCATTTAATGAAATGGATGCAACTGTTAACAGAACGCTGGTGTTTGATACCATTACATTGGTGCCCGGAGACGTTCCGAATCGCGCGGAGGGCCCGTTCGGGATCAACAACACAACGTTTCACATGGATTCTATCAATATTATTGTTCCGTTGAATTCAACAGAGATCTGGACCCTGAAAAACAATACACTGATTGCGCATCCGTTTCATATTCACGACATCCAGTTCAATGTCATTGAAAAAAACGGAACGACCCCACCGATTACGGAACAAGGCTGGAAGGATGTCGTACTTGTCATGCCGGAAGACAGTGTAAAATTCATTACCAGGTTCACGACATTTTCGAATGAGATGGTTCCCTATATGTATCATTGTCACTTGCTTCATCATGAAGACGACGGAATGATGGGATCTTTTTTGGTCATTGATTCAACAGCATCAGTAAACGACCTTTCCAATGAAATTCAATTGGCAGTGTTCCCAAACCCGGCTTCAACACATTGGGAGATTTCAGGAAATTGGGAAAACCAACCCATCCAATTTGAGTTGACAGATGCCTTTGGCAGATTGGTTTATTCCAGTGACTCCCACTACTGGGAAAAAGGGAACAACATCTTGTTGACCAATACGTCATTAAAATCTGGCTTCTATTTTCTAAAAGTTGGATTTGAAAACGGAGAGAATCGCTTATTGAAATTGGAAAAGAATTAGCTCTTTATTGACAGCTGATTCAATTGACAGCACTAACTATTTTTTAAATGACTGCCCGCAAACAAGTGGGCAGTTTTTCTTTGCATTAATCAAACAGCGGCTGGAACGGATCGAAGCGGTGCATCGTATCCAATGCCTTCAGTTCCCGGTTTTCTACTTTATAAACCTTTCCCGGAAATTTCTCGATCAGTGACATGTCATGGGTTGCCATAATTACTGCCGCCTTTTCTTCCTTTGCAACAGCAACAATCAGGTGCATAATTTCAGTAGACGTTTCCGGATCCAGGTTTCCTGTCGGCTCATCTGCAATGATCACTTTCGGATGATTGATCAAAGCACGGGCAATCGCAACACGTTGCTGCTCACCTCCGGAAAGCCTGTGAGGTTGAATGTGCTCCTTCCCTTCCAGTCCGACCATAGACAAAACAGTACGGATCCGTTGGTCCATTTCGCGTTTGTCTTTCCAGCCTGTTGCCTTCATCACAAAGCGCAGGTTGTCATTGATCGAACGATCGGAAAGCAATTGGAAATCCTGGAAAACTACACCCAATTTTCTGCGGAGATTCGGAATTTGTCGCTTAGAAAGTCTTTTCAGGTCATAGTCCACCATAGAACCGGTGCCGTCACTTAGCTCCAATTCCCCGTAAAGCACTTTCAACAAACTACTTTTCCCTGAACCTGTTTTCCCGATCAAAAAAACCAGTTCATCCGATTCCACCTCGAAATTGATGTGTTCAAGGACTGTTTGACCAAGCTGATCAATTCTTCCGTTTTGAATACGAATTACTTTTTCCACCTTTATGAGTTTTAATGTTCAAACAGGTTCAAAGCGTTTAACCTGAAAATGAAACTTTTCATTCAGATCTGTTCGTTAGATTGGATTTGAACTTTTGAACGACCGAAAATATCTCCATGTAAATTTCACTATTTCATTTCATGAAAATCAGATGTAACAAGATTATCTCTTAACAGTTATACGTTTAAAACTTTTGAACGCGCGTGCCCTTTCTCCCTCGGGTACTACTTAATTTTACTATCTTAAAATAGTTGTAATGCGTTTTATTTTTATCCTTTTTCTACTTGTTGCAAGCTCATCGGCATGGTCCCAGGCAAGCGAGAAGTACCATTCTCCGCTTAGTGGGTTCTACAAAGCTGAAGATTTGTTTGAGAAAGAACAATACAGTGCAGCACGCAAAGAGTTTCGTTTATTCATTACTGATTACAAGGGTTCCAAAAACGATTCATACTATATCAAAGCTTTGTATTATGAGGGTCTTTCCGCCCTGGAGCTCTTCAATAATGACGCCATCGACCTGTTGGAAACATTCAACAGAGAATACCCGGAAAGCATCTATCGAAGCAACATTCTATTCCAGATCGGCCGGTATTACTATCAAAAAAAGGATTACAAAAAGTCCATCGAATACTTCAAACAATTGAGCAGATCGACCGTCGATAAAGAAAACCAGGAAGAATACTATTTCAAATTGGGTTATGCTTACTTTGATGAAAAGCAGTATCCTGAATCCAAGCTGGCTTTCTATGAAGTAAAGGATTCAAGCAGCCAATACGGAGCTCCCAGCTTATACTATTACTCTCATATTTGTTACCTGGACAGTTCGTACCAAACAGCTTTGGAAGGGTTTGAAAAATTATTGACCGACAACCGTTTCAACCGCGTAGTCCCGTATTACATCACTCAGATCTACTACATCCAGCATAAATACCAGGAAGTAGTTGATTTTGCGCCCGGTAAGGTCGACAGTTTGAAACCTGCCGAACAAGTGGAGATCAGTCACATTATCGGCGACAGTTATTTCCATTTGGAAAAATACGATGAGGCACTTCCGTACCTGGAATTATACAACTCGAAATCGAACACCACACGAGATGATGATTATGCCCTTGCGCTTGCTTATTCACGCACTTCCAATTGTACGAAAGCTGTGAAGTACTTTGACCGGGTGGCGCGGGAAAAAGACGTGCTGGGACAGATCGCTTTGTATCATGCAGGAGAATGTTACATGAACCTGAATGAGCTCGTTTATGCCAGAACAGCCTTCGAAGCTGCGAGTCAGCTGGATATGGACAAAATGATCCAGGAAGATGCCTTGTACAACTATGCCTTGCTTTCGTATAAGTTGGACATGAATGCATACGATGAAGCCGTGGAAGCATTCAAATTATACCTTGAAAAATACCCGGATTCAAAACGTAAACCGGTTATTTACCAATACCTGGTAAACGTATACACTTCTGCCAAGAATTACCAGAAAGCATTGGAATCTTTGGATCAGTTGACCAACAAAGACATCAAACTGAAATCGGCTTACCAATTGATCGCATTCAACAGAGGAGTGGAGTTATTCCAGAAATCGGAATACGCGAATGCTATAACTGCTTTTGAACTGGTAGACAAATACCCGATCAGCCCGGAGATCAGTGCAAAAGCCATGTACTGGAGTGCAGATGCAGAATTCTATTTGAAGAAATATTCAGAAGCGATCAAAAAATACAGTCAATTCATGGGAATGTCCGGTTCCCAGTCAAGTGGTCTGCGAAACGATGCTATCTACAACAAAGGATATGCTTACCTTGCTTTGAAAAACTATCCTGAAACTCAAAGTACTTTCAGAGAATACTTAAAGCAACCAAACCTGACGGATGTCCACAAAAAAGCAGATGCTTACATGCGTTTGGGGGATGAGTATTACAGAGTTCTAAACGCAGATTTGGCAACGAACCAGGCTGCAATTGATAATTACAAAGCGGCATACAACCTGAAAGCAGGATACGATGACCAGGCATTGTATTACATGGCCCGTACATATAACTTTATGAATAAACAGGATGAGCGGATCCAAAGTTTAACGGACCTCATCAACAATTATCCTAAATCGCGGTATATGCAACGCGCCATTGCAGATATTGCACGTGCTTATTTTGAAAAGGAAAACCTGGATAAATCGGAGCGGTATTACAAGCAAATCATTTCCGATTACCCGTCAAGCAATATGGTAAAAGATGCTTACCATTACCTGGGTGATATTGCTTTTAAACGAGCAAATTACAACCAGGCAGAAACGTATTATACGAAAGTCCTGAATGAATTTACTGTGAGTGATACGATCTGTGAACGCGAAGTAAGCTCGCTGGTATCTGTTTATCGTGCGCAACGCTTGCTGAACAAGATTGAAGGTTTGGCAGGAAAATACCCTTGTGCCGATTCCATCGCAACGCAAGTGGAAGACGAATACTACCGCCAGGGATTTGACTTGTATGAAAAAGAAGAGTGGAATGCATCCATTACTGAATTCGACAAGTATTTGAATAAATACCCGAACGGCAAATTCTACCGCGATGCAATGAATCAAAAAGCAGATGCTTTGTATCGTTTGAAGAAAGAAGCAGATGCAATCGCCATTTACAAGATCACGCTTGCCGGTCCGAATGATGACTATACAGAACTGGCTTCGGTGCGAACCGCCAAATTCCTGTTCAACGGAGATCAAAAAGAAGCTGCACTTCCGTATTATAAACGAACGGAAGAAATCAGTTCCAACCCGGAATATCTGAACAATGCCCGGATCGGATTGATGCGCTGTCATTTCTTATTGGAAAATTACGCCAATGCAGTTGAATACGCTCAAAAAGTACTGGGGGTTCAGCAAACTACACAATTGAAACTGGAAGCAGAGTTCATTAAAGGAATTTCACTTTCCAAAGAAAAACGTTATGCTGAAGCACAACTGTCCCTGGACTATGTAATCAAAAATACAACTACCATTTGGGCTGCAGAATCCAAATACACGATTGCACTGAATGCTTTTGAACAGGCAGATTATACCAAAACGGAAACCGTCATCCGGGAATTACTTAAAATGAAACCGGGTTATGATTACTGGATCGCTAAAGGATTGATCCTACAGACGAAAGTATTGCTTCAGAAAAAAGACCTGTTCCAGGCAGAAAACACGATCAAATCGGTTATTGATCACTACCCGGTAAAAGATGATGGCATTCAGCAGGAAGCAGCTGAATTGTACGATGAGATTATGCAATTGAAAACACAACCAAAAACTTTGACGAATCCGAGCGAGCCTACGGTCATTGAAGTGGATGAAAAAACAGGGAAATAATGAAGAGAAGTACACACATATTAATGCTTGTAAGTGCGGTATTGATCGGATCATTCTCGCATGTGTTGGGGCAAGAAGGAACCGATGTCATCATCAGCGCTACCGGTACACGAACCGTTGAAAATGCAAGTCGTCTGAATTCCCAGCCAAAGATCCTGGACACGGTTTTCCCGATTCCATCTACTTCTTATCCCTTGCTCTCAATTAACTATGAACCTACGTTCGAGATTCCGAAAATTGAACCGGCGAAAGTAAACCTGCAGCAAAAGTTACCACAGTTATATAACGGTTACGCACGCATCGGGATTGGTTCACTATTGATGCCGCTTGCGGAAGTGTACTACAACAACGGCCGCAGTCGAAAAATGCACTACGGCGGAAATATCCAGCATTTGAGTTCCTTTGGGAAAATGCGGAATGTTGCTCCGGCAAATTTCGACAGAACAACTGTTCGCGGGTTTGTGGGCGTGAACGAAAAGAAATACAGCTGGGATGCAGAATCCTACTATCGCAATCAAGGACTTCACTTTTACGGTTTCCCGAATGAAGATGCCGACAAAGACAGTATTGCACAACGTTTCAATACTTTTGGGTTGAGGGGTGGTTTTCATTCACATGCAAAAGACAGCTTGGGCCTGAATTGGAAACTTGGAATGGAATACCGTCATTTCAACGATAAAAAACCAAAAGCAGATTCTTTAAGTGACTGGAATGCCCGCGAGAATTTCTTCGCGATCCGCACCGGGGCTGAATACAAATGGGGAACGGAGATTTTTGCAGCAGATTTGGACGTTCTTCATAACTCTTACAAATACGGGGTGCTGAATGACACCATACCGGGTTTTTTGAATACCGGGTTGGAGAATAAAAACACTATTATCAGTTTGAAACCTAGTATCAGTACTTATTCCAAGAATTTGAAACTAAAGGCTAAAATCGGGGTTGATCTGACAGCAAGTTTCGGAACAAAAGATAAGGTTTACCTGTATCCGATCGCCGAAGTAAAATATTCGCTGTTCAATGATATCCTGATCCCTTATGTAGGAGTAACCGGGGGCTTAACCCAACAATCGTTCAAACGGATTACGGACGAAAATGAATTTGTCTTATCGAATGTTTCTCTTCAGAATGAACACAAGGCTGCCGATGGCTATGTCGGTATTAAAGGAACTTTATCCAAACGAATCGGGTTCAATGTCTTTGCCAGTTTTTCTCATGTGAAAGGTAAAGCGCTTTTTGTAACAGATACCGTTTATTCAGGCAGAAACCGTTTCAATGTGATTTACGATACGATGAACATTACCAAACTGGAAGGATCAATCTATTATCAATTGAAAGAAAAGGTGAAGATCGATGTGATCGGAAGATATTATTCTTACAATGCAAAGAACAACATTTTCGCCTGGAACCTGCCTCAATTTCAAGTTATTTTGCGCGGAACTTACAACTTGTATGATAAATTCATTTTAACGGTTGATGCGAACCTGGAAGGTGGAAGAAGAGCTCAGGTGTTTGCCCCAGGAAAAGATGTACTGGAAGAAAACCAGCAATACGGTTTGAAATTGGGTTTCCTGGCAGATGCTAATATTGGTTTGGAGTATCGCTATAACAAGCGCGTTTCCGGATTCATTAACCTGAATAACGTTGCTGCCCAGCGATACAAAAGATGGTATAATTACCCGGTTCAGGGCTTCCAGGCAATGGTGGGTGTAACGATTCGCTTTTAAGAGACATTCAAAATTGAAAATAATCTGGTGGGGACGCGAAGCTTCGCGTCCGTACAATATTTTATATTTTTTGGTTTCTACAATTTGGTTTTCATACCTTTGGAGCATGAAGCAAATTCTAGCCCTTATCGCACTTCCTTTAATTCTTGCTGCTTGCAAAGATCCGAGTGTGAAGTACAATCAAGTGATTCAAAATGATTCTGATTATGATGTTTGGATCCGGGTTTATGAACGGACAGATTCTGCTTCGACCGTCTTCTTTACCGTAGACAGTTTCTTCGTTGCCCGCAAAAGTGAAACAATTATTTTGGAAAGAAACGGACACAAGAACATGGCTCAGTTCAGTCCCTGTAAAATGTATGCGGACTCCATCAGTGGCCGCGCTGTAGATACTACCTTGGTTTTGGATCTGAACCTAAACAGCGACAGCAACTACGTATTCAACGAAGTTGAAAAAAACAAAAAAGGTGGAGGGGCTTGTGAATGCCGCGCCATTTTCAAAAACATTCATTTACATTAAGCAATTCAGCTCTTACTGAACAGGTGCTTGCGGTGATTGGAACCCCAGGTCGCCAATTCGGCAATAATCGGTTCCAATGTTAATCCGTAAGGAGTTATCTTGTATTCAACCGTAATCGGTTTGGTGTCACAAACAGTCCGCGTAATCAGTTGATTGATTTCCAATTCCTGCAACTCCTTTGAAAGCATCTTGGCGCCAATCCCGGGAATATTTCGTTTTAACTCCATGAACTTCATAGAGTGCTCGAAGATAAGGGTCCCGATGATCTGAATTTTCCATTTCCCGGAAAGCAATTCCAGGGTATCCCGGATTGCCAGCATCCTTCCTGCACAGGCTGCCGGTTCGTGAATGAGTTTCTTTTTCATTACCATAATGCAAAAATACGGCGTTAATACGTTGATTTTATAATACGTTTCTTCGTGGAAACTAGTTTCCAAAGGAAAATATAGGCAAAAAGTAAACTTAATCGCTTTTCCGATGATCAATTAAGCTCACATCCGGATAATTGCCCCGTCTTCCATCTCTATGATCCGGTGTGTTTTCCGGGCAAATTCGTCATCGTGCGTTACTATCAATAAGGATTGACCAAATGCTTCTGCCAATTCCTTAAAGATCTCGAATACGATCTCAGAATTCTTTTTATCCAAATTCCCTGTCGGTTCATCGCCCATCAGGATCAACGGGTTGTTAATCAAAGCCCTTGCAATTGCTACACGCTGCTTTTGTCCGCCGGAAAGCTGGTTTGGTAATTTAAGCGCTTCATTCTGAATTCCTAAAATTTTCAGCTTTTCATAAGCATGATGCTCTACTTCAGCAGCGCTTAATTTATTTAGTTTCAAGCCTGGCAGCATGACATTCTTCAACACTGAAAATTCATTCAGTAAATAATGGAACTGAAAAACAAAACCTATTTTTTCATTTCTAACCAAGGCTAAGTCACCTTCTTTTTTACCACGCATCAGTTGATTGTCTATCAGCAAATCTCCCTGGTAATCCGTGTCCATAGTTGATAGGATATACAACAACGTGGATTTTCCACAGCCTGATTTCCCGATGATGGAAACAAATTCTCCCTTTTGAATTTCAAAACTGATATTCTTCAGGACCTGAATATCATACGGATCATGAAAATACTTGGAAATATTCCTGGTTTGAAGAATTTGCGTGCTCATTTTACTTCCCCCTAATGATTACAACCGGATCCACTTTACTTGCTTTTCGCGAAGGAAAATAACCGGCAAAATAAGTTGTCATGATCGAAAAAATTCCACCTATCAGATAGTATCTCGGATCGTAATTGATCGGGTAAGTTTTAATTGTCGGAAGTGCTTCCGTTTTAAAAGGGATCTGATCAATTCCCGAGGAGATTAAAAAGCCAAACAAGAGCCCAAACAGCCCGCCGAAAATTCCGATAGTTAGTGCAATCGTAATAAATACGCGTTTTACATCCTTCCCGGAAAATCCGGTTGCTTTAAGAATGGCAATCGTATCCATTTTTTCGTAGATCATCATATTCAGGATATTGTAAATTCCAAAACCTGCAACAATCAATAAGGTAATCCCTACTGCATAGGAGATTAATGTCCTGATTGCAGTTCCGGTCTCAAATTGGGCATTGGCCGTTTGAATATCAACTGCTTCAACTTCGTAAATATTCTGATACTCTTTGGCAACTTCAGGAGCCTGTAGCATATCTTTCAATTTCACCTGAATGTCTGTAATATAGCTATTACTTTCACCCAGTAATTTTTGAGCAGTTGTCAGAGAAACATAACTTTGTACTTTATCAATGTCCTGAAGCCCGGATTGAAAATACCCTACAACCTTTAGTTGAACCCGTTCTCCCTTTGAAGTCGTAATCTGGATATTGTCACCAAGATTTGCCAGGATTTTTTCTGCTGCCCCTTTTCCTAAAATGATGCTATTCGGGATGTATTTGAGATCCAGATAATCTCCATCCACCACATAATCCGAAAACGTAAACAGCCTGTTCTCTTCTGCTACGTCTACACCGTTTAAAACTCCGTTCAAATCAACAGCCCCCACATTGTAAAATACCTGGACACTAACCTTGGGGCTGACTCCCAAAACCCGCGGGTCATTTCTGAGTGATCTCATAATCGCACTACTGTTCCGGAGATCCAGCAAATCATTTTTTGGTTTTACCGAACTGATAAAATTATGCGCTGCAGATTCATAATCTATTGGCTGTTTTTTGGATGGAAGTACCTCTTTATAAATGTGAACGTGCGGAGTACGATTGATAATCAGGCTATCCAGCATGATATTCAAGCCCGTCATGAAACTCAAAAGCGTAATAAACATGGTAATACTAAAAGTAACGCCTATTGCTGCAACAAGTGTCTGCTTCCAGCGAGCCAATAATAAAGCCTTCGAAATACTTATGATCAATCCAAATCTCATTCGGCTTCAAGTATTATTTCATCATTCGGTTTCAATCCCGAACGAATTTCTACCAACTCGAAATCGCGTAACCCAACTTCCACTTTTTTCCTGGTTCCGTTTGCCAAAAGGACCGAATCTCCTTTCAATAAATAACTTCTTGGAATCGTCAACACTTTTTTCTTCGATTCTATTACAATATTCGCTTCAAAAGAAGTGTTCGGAAAAATACGTTTCGGTGGGTTAATAAAAGTTGCTTCTACTTTAAAGGTCTTTGATCGTTCATTCATCAGCGGATTGATCTTGCTCACTTTTGCTTCGAATACCTGACCTTTATAGCTGTCCATGGTTATCAAAACCCGCATGTTTAAGTCAACTTTTGCGATGTCGTATTCATCCACCTGCATTTCAAGGACAAAACTGTCTGCTGATCCTAAAATTGCCACAGGAACTTGTGGGTTTACTAACATTCCTCTTTCGATTAAAACACTGTAAACTCTTCCGTTAATATCACTTCGGATTTCAAAATCAGAAGCTGACTTGGAAGACAGGGCCAAATTATTCTTGGACTGTTTTGCACTGAAATTGATTTGTTTTTTCAGATCATTGTAACGTATAATTGCATTGGATACCGCATTTTGAGAACTTTGGTATGCCAGCTCACGTTGTTCTAATTCCACTTTTGAAATGACGTTCTGATTGAAAAGATTTAGCTGGCGTACGTACATAAGGGAATCCGTTTTTAGTTTTTCCCTTGCCAGTCGGATGCTGTTTCGTGCGTCCTCCAATTTATCCTGATTGGAACTCAAATCATAATAGGAAGCGGAAAGTGCGGCATTTTCTTCATTGATAAGTTGTGCGCTATTGTCAATTCTGAACAGCAATTGTCCTTTTTTCACATAATCTCCATCATCGACATAAATATCCCGGATAATTCCTGAAACTAATGGTACCGCCTGGTACTGGCTTTTACTTTTAACGGTTCCTGAGGCATATACAGAGGATGAAATATCCTGGATTTTCGGATGGATAGTCTCACTTTTTGAGCCACAACCAACGACAAGCAAGAGTAAAATAGGAACAAGTATTTTCATCGGTGCATTGAACAATAGTTACTACACCAAAATACGAACTAAAATCGGAAATTAACAATGATCTTTATCATTTCAAAACCCACGGAGCAATCCCCAGGGCCTTTAACTTTGGCTCCAATTGAGAAAACTGGGATGCATTTCCTGCACTGACACGGATCTTACCATCTTTTTCGATAATCTGACCGTTCATTCCATTGGATTCCAATAACTTGATCAGGTCTTCTGCATTCTTTTTGTCCGAATAGCTGCCGACGATGATTTGGCCACCTTTTGGTGTTACGGGTACTGGATTTGCCTTTGGCTGTTCCGCCGCTTTTTTAGATGTTTGTACCATCTCTGAAGCTTTAGGCGACATGCGATCAGTAACAACTTCAGGTTTAACTGCTGTTTCTTCGTTCACTTGTTCAACAGCTACCTTTTTCTTATTCAGCGAAACCGGAACATACGTGTCTTCATCCATTTCATAAGAAAACGTTTCTACATTCTTCGGTAAATTCTGAAGTTGATTCTTGCCTTCCCTCTTCGTGAACGAATAATTCGTTTCAGGCAAGGTATAAGTTCCTGGCTTACTTGAATGGAACGGGTTAAAATCCGAAAGTGAAACAACACCTGATTCCAATACATCCGTTTTTACCGGGATCCAAAAGGAATAAAAAGCAATTGGAAGCAAACAGGCTGCTGCTACGTATCTCCAGGTATTGGATTTTTTCTTAATTGGAATAATGGTTGGTTGAATGTGCTCTTCGTGAACTACTTCCAAAACAGAAATGATCGGTTCTTCTGTTAAAACAAAAGAAGGCTCTGAATTCGGAACAACTTGTTTTTGTTCCATTTCAACAGCTTTCACCACATGCAAAATTGCCTCATGTGATTCTTTCGCTTCCGCATCGGCGACAGATACAAAATGCACAGCACTCAATCCAAAGGATTCAAGTAACAAATTATAGAAGCGGTCCTGTTCGAAGCACAAGTTGCGTTCCTGGTCGTAAAACAGGTTTCCAACGCGATCAATGGTAATTCTTCCCCCCATTTGAAGTCTTGCTTCCCATTCATTGATGTGTGCCTGAACTTCTTCAGCAGCTTCCGAATAAGGAATCGAATTTGCCTGGGAAAGAGCCGCTATCAATAAACCGTCATTGTTGATCAATTGTTTATTGAATAGTACGGATTTCTTCGGTGGAATGATGACTCCTTTCGCCGGATCAATTTTTGCGGACGTGCGCTGTGCTACGAAGCCTCCGAAAGAAGGAACGATAACACAATTGTGCTGCAATAATAAATCCCCGATAAGCTGTTCAACTGTCAACATGTCACAAAGTTATGAAAATCACACCTTATATACGCAATAAATGAAAAAGAGTTGCAGGATTGTATGCAATACCTTAGTTTTGGGCAAAACTAAACTTATGAAACACCTTTATTCGCTTGTTTTTGTGTTTGTTGCATTAGCAAGTTTCAACCTAAGTATTGCACAAAACATTGTTCCGAATTTAACTACTGCCGATGCCTTAGCCGGCAATTGTTCAGGTTCCGCAACCGTTACACCAACAGGCGGATCAGGTTCTTACAGCTACCTGTGGAGTACCGGTGATACTACCAATTCGATCAATCTATTGTGTCCGGGAACATATTCTGCAACGGTTTATGATGCAACAGATACAGTTACTGTTAATTTCACTATCAATGATCCTTGTATCGGCTTCACCGGAATCTATTCAGGCACACCGGCATCCGGTCCCGGAATTTGTGACGGCTCAGCTACATTTACACCTATTGGTGGAACACCTCCTTATATCTATAACTGGAACAGTGGTGCTACAACACAAACGATTACCAATGTGTGCCCGGGGAACTACACTGCAACAGCTATAGATGCAAATGGCTGCATGACACAAAATATAGTTGTCGTAGTAGGAAATCCTCCTCCACTTTCAATCAACGTCACAACAACAGACGATTTATCAGGTAATTGCAGCGGTTCTGCATCGGCTGTAGCAAGTGGTGGATCCGGTGGTTATACTTATTTATGGAATACAGGTGAAACGACCAGTTCGATCAGTAATTTATGTTCGGGAATCTATACTGTAATGGTTCAGGATTCAAACTCCGATACAGCCTCTGTTTCTTTTGTGATTACCAACAGTTGTTTGAATTTTTCCGGAACACTTTCCTTTACTCCAACTTCGGGGCCTGCCATTTGTGACGGATCTATTACAGTCAATCCGGTTTACGGAACAGCTCCTTATACTTTCAACTGGAGTATCGCTGCCACTACGCAAACCGTTACAAACTTTTGTGCCGGCACTTATAACATCAGTGTCATTTGTACAGATATGAATGGTTGCAGTGTTACGATATCAGACAGTATTGTTCTAACATCCACTCCCTGCGGCAATTTCCCGGGAACTATTTCTTCTACACCAACCTCAGGACCTGCAATTTGTGACGGAACTGCCACCTTTACTCCAAGCGGTGGAACTGCTCCATACGCATATACCTGGTCGAATGGTGTAACAACACCTTCTCTCTCCAATCTGTGTGTTGGAAACTATACAGTAACTTGTACAGATGCGAACGGATGTACCACTACCCTAACGGTATCTGTGTCTGATTCAAGTAATACAACCGGTAATTTTTACGCAGATCTGGTATCAACAGATGATCTGACCAACAACTGTAGTGGTTCAGCTTCTGTTTTTCCAAACGGAGGAATCGCTCCTTACACTGTGTTGTGGAGTGATGGTCAAAGTGGTACTTCTGCGTCGAATTTATGCGCGGGAATCTATTCTGTGACCGTTTGGGACTCTGGAATGGATTCTACAACGGTGAATTTTGTGATTGCAGATTCTTCCACGACATATGGTAACAATCCGTTTCCAAATGGAGTAATCAACGATACCTTATATACAGATTTGGTAACGAACTGCTTTATCGATTACAGCGTGATTGATTCTGCTTCCCTGTACCAGGCTGTTTATGATTCAATTAACCAAAATTTATATGTTACCTGGGCGATCTATTCCCCAACGGATACTGTTTACATCAGTGATACGCTTGGTTTGGCCGGAAATTCGGGATATTACGCCCTTACAATATCCGTTTATTGCCCGAATAAATCCGGAAATGATTTTTTCCAAATTGAAAGTGTCATCTATTTTGACGGATCGATTGTTTGGCTGTCACCGACACTTGGAACAGATGAAAAGGAACTGTTAAACCAGGTTGTCATTTATCCGAATCCTTTCAGCAATTTCATTTCGATAGATAACAAAGATGGAGCGATACAATCCATAAAGCTTATCGATTTGAATGGGCGTGTTCTTTCAGAAATGAACCTGGTTCATTCGGGATTGGTTGAAATAGGCCAATTGGAAACGATTTCTGCAGGAACTTATCTGTTGATCTTATCGGGAGAAAGTACTTCCAAAACTTATAAAGTGATCAAATAAACTTCTTGAATACTTACAACCCCGTTCGTCAACAGATGGATGGGGTTTTATTTTCTGCGCAGGGATGAAAGCTTGATTCCCTCTACCGACATGATGACGTAAATGAAGAAGACGATCAACAGGTTATTTAATACGAATTTGATCAGCGAGTGATCTCCATACGGGATTCTATCGGAAATAAAGTAGATCAGTATGCTTAACCCAAGGTAGAGAAAGAACTTGCGCAGGTTGTACTTGATGGGAAAGTGTTTTTGTCCCCAGAAATACGAAACCACCATTTGGAATGCATAAACTATCAAGGTTGCCCAGGCACTGGCTTTGTAACCGTATTCCGGAATAAACAGGTAATTGATAGTGATCGTCAGCATAGCACCCATAATAGAAATATATGCCCCGAATTTGGTTTGATTTGTCAGCTTATACCAAATACTTTGATTGAAATAAATCCCCAGGAAAACATTTGCAAGCAAAAGGACCGGTACAATGGAAAGCCCTTCCCAATAAGCTTCAGTGGAAATGAAGTATTTGAAAATATCCAGGTTCATGGAAACCACCAAAAAGACAACACATACCATAGCAACAAAGTAGTTCATCAGTTTGACGTAGAGTTTATTGCGATCCTGGTTCTTCATTTGGTTGAAGAAAAAAGGTTCGGCGGCATAACGATAAGCCTGCAATAGGATCGTGACCAACATCGCTAACTTATAACAAGCGCTATAAATACCGATTTGCGCATCGGCCATTTTCGCTGTAAAGCCATTAGCAGGATCATAGAGCATCTGCTTCAGCATAATCCGGTCAATCGTTTCGTTAATAATCCCGGCAAAACCTGCAATTACGATTGGAATGGCATAAACCAGCATTTGTTTTAGCAATGCCACATCGATCTTAAAAGTAATTTGCATGAAGTCCTGGCGAAGCATGATCGGTTTGACCAGACTGGAGGCTAAATTTGCCGCCAGGATATAAATTACCCCTTTCGAAGGATCTTCCTTATCAAAGAACAAAAGCAATAAGATAACATTCAACAGAATGTTTACACCGATCGAAGAAAACTGAATAATGGCAAATTTCCGGGCATTTTCCTCTGCTCTTAATTTAGCAAGGGGCAAACTGGATGATGCATCAATCACAACGATTGCGCACATCAGGATAATGTATTCCGGATGATCGCTGAACAGCAACAGATCTGCAATTCCCTGATTGAAAAAGAACATCCCGAAAAAAAACACGATGTTCAATAGTATAACCGTTAGAAAACTGTTCCGGAAAATCCGCTGACGATCCTCCTGGTCCTGAATGAAACGAAAATAAGTCGTTTCCATTCCAAATGTCAGCAAGACCATTAAAAAAGCTACAAAAGCATACAGCTGAGAAACTACACCATAATCAGATGGTTCCTTAAAAACCATGGTATAAAGCGGAACCAATAAGTAATTGAGGGTTCTCCCTAAAATAGACGATAACCCGTAAACAGCTGTTTGCCCTAATAGTTTTTTAAGCGGATTCAATTATCCCCGGAAGTTTGGTTTTCTTTTCTCTATGAATGCGGTAGTTCCCTCTTTGAAATCAGCGGTTCCGAAGCACAAACCGAATTCTTCTACTTCTTTATCAAACCCTTTTTGACCACCTTCCGAATACAATGCATTAACTGCACGGATTGCAGAAGCGATTGCTGTCCCGGAGTTTTTGAGAATTTTTCCTGCCAATTCGTTTGCCAGGTCCATCAACTCTGCCGGTTCACACACATGATTCACCAGGCCCCATGATTTTGCATCGTCGGCCGAGATCATTCCTGCTGTGAAGATCATTTCATTTGCTTTTCCACGACCAACCAATTGGGTCAAACGTTGCGTTCCTCCGTATCCCGGGATTACTCCCAATGAAACTTCAGGAAGTCCCATTTTTGCATTTGCCGAAGCAATTCGGATATGTGATGCCATTGCTAATTCCAATCCACCACCAAGGGCGAAGCCGTTTACCGCGGCAATTACCGGGGTGGTCATGTTTTCGATAAATGAAAATAATAACTGTTGTCCCTGAGCAGCCAATTCACGCCCTTTTTCGATTGAAAAATCAGCAAATTCCTTAATATCAGCACCTGCAACGAATGCTTTCTCTCCTGATCCGGTAAGAATCACAACTCCTGTTCCAGCGTCTTCATTCGCTGCACTCAGGGCATAATTCAACTCGGAAATAGTTTGTTTGTTTAAGGCATTTAATTGGTTCGGGCGATTAATAGTAATGGTTTGAATGTGTCCGTTTTGTGACACCAGGATATTTTCGTAAGTCATTTTTCAAGTCTTTTTGTAAAGGTATTGACTTATTTTCGAAATCGTGCTTTTTTGACGTAATAACGCAATATTACGTCACACAAATTAATTCTTCCTCAGTTTCTTATACAATCTGATCCCCAGCATCAGCGCGATCCCAACCCCAAAGAATCCGATTACACCACCAAGCCAGCCCAAACTTGTTTTCATGATTACCAGGAATACGATTGCTACCAGTAGCAAAGTTGCCACCTCGTTCCACATCCGCAAATGACCGGAAGTCCATTTGGATGAGCCATTTTTTAAGCGGTTCATTATTCCCTGGCAAATAAAATGATATACGAGAAGAATCACCACAAAAGTCAATTTGATGTGCATCCAAGGCATTTTTAAAAGCCCCGGATTTGCAAGAAGCATCAATGTTCCGAATACAACTGTAAGGATCATTGCCGGGGTGGTGATGATGTACCACAAGCGGTTTTGCATGACATTGAATTGCTCTTGTAAAACGCGTTTTTCGTCTTCGGGTCTTGTGTTCGCTTCTGTATGATATATAAACAAGCGTACCATATAGAACAATCCCGCGAACCAACTCACAACAAAAATGATATGCAGTGCTTTCCAAACGGAATAATTGTCAATCAAAAAATTCATCCCTGCAAAGTTAAAAAGAAACGGGAACACAAATTGTGTTCCCGTTTCCAGTACTATTTTATTTCTTGAAATTAAACTTTCATTCCTTTAACAACACGGTCCTTACGTTTTGTTTTCTGAAGTTTTTTCAGGCGTACTTGTAAAAATGCACTACTTCCACCTGAAGCAATAGTATACGTTTCCCCTCCGTATTCCATTGTTCCTCCGCTGTTCTTCCAATCTGCAACCAGGTAGTATTTTCCACTTGTCTGTGTTGCACGTGTTGCAAACTTAACCACACGACCCGAACCAACTTCAAAACGAACAACTACTTCATTATTTGCACCCATCTTTTCAAAAACGCCTCTTGTGTTTGTTGGAATAATGATCCGGTCTTGTGTCTTTGATGAACTAACAACCAATTCTCCTGAACTTCCCGTTCCCTGATTCCCTGAAGATTGACTTTTCTCCAAAATAATATTTGAAGAAGTATAAAACTGAACCTTCGTCATGTTCTCCGGTGTTAAATCAAAATCCTGTTTTACCTGATCTGTGTAAGGAATTTTTTGAGCACAACTTACAACAAGAAGAGTCAAAACTGTAAAAGCCAAAATTCGTTTCATGTTTTTAAAATTTGTCCATTTTAAGGCACTAAAATAATGCCACTTTTCAATTTATAAGCAAATATAATCTTTTTAATCCTCTGCGTTCCGATGAAGTGGAAACAAAACCGGCCTGCTGGGGGTCGCATCATTTACAAACGGTGCTGTTTGGAGATTCAACATATACTCTCCATCCATTACCTCATCCGGGATATAGACCATTTCTGTAATGGTCCGATCAAAACGTTCGTTCTGCGGAACACCCCAAAAGCCATGATGAAAAGCCAATTTTCCATCATCCTTTTCACGATCAACAGAAGGGGTATCGATCAACAAATGAATAACTCCCAGTTCATCCAGAATCCGTAAAATATCAATGTCACAATAAGCCGGATTGCTATCTGAATAATTCAGGTGTTTTTTTCCTTCTTCATTTGGAAGTGTCCGAATCAGCAACGCTTCGCTTTTCAATCCTTCCAATTGAGAAGACAGCGCTGAAGCGGTAACCACCCGATCAACAGATCCATCCGCTTGTAACCGGATTTCAGGTGCAACCGTAACCACAACTGCGGTATAAAGCAATTTATCAATTATGCCATTTACAGAATGTACTTCGGAAGTAATATGTCCCAAACATTCTGTATGAGTGCCATGACCGTGTGGGTTGAACTGGATTGAACGAAAATTCACACTTCCTCCTTCTGCAACTGCACCTACCCATCCGTTTTCGCGAACAGGTTCTATCACAGGTGGTGAAACATACCAGGCTCGAACATTGTGTTCCGATCCCTCCAGGGGAATGGAACAATCTATTCCTTCATTTGTTAAAATATAACTTCCGTCTCCGAGAAATAATTGCATAAATCTATTTAGGTAATTTAGCCATGACCTTTTTATACTCTGAAGTAAAATCATTTACTCCCTGACAAGCCATTTCAATGCGATAATTTTTAAAATTTTCAATCCGATTCTCCGGGTTTGGATGTGTGCTAAGGAACTCGGGTGTGCGGGCACCTCCTGCAGCATTGATCTTTTCAAAGAATCCAGCTCCGCCATCTGCTGCATACACTGTAGGACAAAGATAAGTTACGGAACCTTTATCCGCTTCCGATTCGTGATTGCGGGAAAATTTCAGACCAACCAATCCGGCTGTAATCTGTGATAATTGCTGATGATTTCCTGCTACAATAGCAAGTAATACTTCCACACCGTACATTTGAGTCATCTGCCGTGTTGAATGCCGGAAATCCGCATGGGCAATTTCATGGCCCAAAACTCCTGCCAATTGTGCTTCATTGTCCAGATATTTCAGGATTCCGGTATAAACATAAATGTATCCTCCCGGGGTACAAAATGCGTTCAGGGTACTGTCATCTTGAATGATCCGTAGTCTCCATGCGAAATCTGATTTGTGCTTTACCTGTCCGGAATTTAAAATGGTGTTTCGGATTTTATATAGATATTGATAGACTTCTTTGTTCGAAGCTGAATCCAATAGTGGGTATTCTTTCGGATTTCCATCAATTTCTGCTGCCACTTGCGCACCTAACTGTTTATCCTGTTCAACCGGAAAAAGATTGATTCCCGATCCTAACTTTTTGGAACCGTTACAACTCGTTAAAGAACTTGCTCCGGCTACTAATAATAAAGAAAAAACAATAACTCTTTTCATCACATTCAGATTTATACAAAAATAGATTAATTCCCAAAACTTTAGTCGCATAGACTTTATTTATACCTGCAAGTATTTCCCTATTTTAACACTTCTTGTTTAACTTTACAACGTGGAGGACAAAAAAATGGATATCGAACTAAAATTGAAAACACTTCCTGACAAGCCCGGAGTGTACCAATATTTCGATAAAAACGGGACCATTCTTTATGTTGGGAAAGCTAAGAACCTCAAAAAACGGGTGTCTTCCTACTTCAAAAAGAATCACGAACACGCAAAAACATATATTCTCGTAAAGAAAATAGCCGATATTCAATACATCGTTGTGGAGTCGGAAATGGATGCCCTTTTGCTGGAAAACAACCTCATCAAGAAATATCTTCCCAAATACAATATCCAATTAAAAGACGATAAAACCTATCCCTGGATTTGTGTCAAGAAAGAACCCTTTCCTCGTGTTTTTTCCACGCGAATTGTAGTTAAAGACGGTTCTCGTTACTACGGCCCGTATCCCAGTGGTCGGGTCATGCATACGCTGTTGGATTTGATTCGCGACCTGTTCCCTTTGAGAACCTGCGCGTTGGACCTGGCGG
This sequence comes from uncultured Fluviicola sp., assembly GCA_966212075.1. Classification (GTDB taxonomy): domain Bacteria; phylum Bacteroidota; class Bacteroidia; order Flavobacteriales_D; family Crocinitomicaceae; genus Fluviicola. The sequence goes on along the minus strand of CBIHOM010000001.1, from coordinate 492,757 downwards.
CAAATAAAATTGAGAAGAATTCCTATAAAGTTTGCTTGGAATACCATATCGGGAAATGTAAAGGTCCATGTGAAGGAAAGCAAAGTGCACAAGAGTACAATGGAATGATCGAACAGATCGAAGGAATTCTGAAAGGAAATATTTCAAGTGTTATTCAGAATTTAAGGCAACTCATGGAAGAGGCATCTTCCGATTTCCGGTTTGAGGAAGCACATGATATCAAAACCCGTATTGAGATCCTTGAAAAATACAAAGCAAAATCAACCGTTGTTTCTCCGACTATCCATCACGTAGATGTGGTATCTATGGTAGAAGACAATGATTTGGTTTTTGTGAATTACCTGGTCATCAATCATGGTGCGATTATTCATGGAATTACGGTTGAAGTGAAACGAAAGCTCGACGAAACACAGGCTGATATCATTACTTTCGTACTTCCTGAATTACGTGAACGTTTTCAAAGCGAAGCAAAAGAAATCCTGGTTGAAACGGATGTTGATTGGGAAATGGAAGGTGTTCGTTTTTTTGCCCCGCAACGTGGTGATAAAAAAGCTTTGATCGATCTGTCTCTTCGAAATGCCCGATCTTACCGCATGGAGAAAATCAAACAGGAAAAGATCAAAGATCCGGAAAAACACACCAACCGGATCCTGGAGACTATGAAAAAAGATTTGCGTTTGAAAGAACTTCCTGTTCATATAGAATGTTTTGATAACTCGAACATCCAGGGAACGAATCCGGTATCTGCCTGCGTTGTTTTCAAGGATGCAAAACCGAGTAAAAAAGACTACCGGCATTTCAATGTGCAGACAGTGGAAGGTCCCGATGATTTTGCTACTATGCGCGAAGCGGTTTATCGCCGCTACAGAAGACTTTTAGAAGAAGAACAGCCCTTGCCTCAACTAATCATCATCGATGGCGGAAAAGGACAATTGGGTGCTGCGCTGGAATCGTTGGAAAAACTGAACTTACGCGGAAAAATTGCCATTATCGGAATTGCAAAACGTTTGGAAGAGTTGTTTTATCCGGGTGACAGCTTGCCGCTTTATCTGGATAAACGTTCCGAAACTCTGAAGGTCATCCAGCATTTGCGAAATGAAGCACACCGGTTTGGAATTACCCATCACCGGAACCGCAGAAGCAAAAGTGCTTTGAACAACGAATTGGAAACTATTCCCGGAATCGGTGAAAAAACTGTTCAGGATTTAATTCGTGCGTTCAAATCCGTGAAGCGCGTGAAGGAACAAAACGAAGAAAGTTTGGCAAGTGTTGTGGGTAAAGCAAAAGCGAAGGTAATCAGACAATTTTTTGGGTCGAATTAATAGCTAATTCCGTATCCTCCTCCAAGAAAAAGCAGCAGACCTGCAAGTGCAATTCCACCAAATACAATGGCAGGTATTGCAAAACCATAAATCAATCCTTTAAACCCATATTTTTCCGGGTGCTTTCGCAAAGCACGGATAACAATGATGGCAAAGATCATCGCGATGAAAAATCCCAACCCGACACCTATTAAAGCTTCCGCATAAAAGGTCACGAAGAACATACAGGCAATCGCGATACTCCACATTCCCCAAATTCCCCACATGAGCGGATGCATTCTTCGCTTTGATACATTTTCTACTTCATCCTTTGTTACTCTGGATCCAATCGTTTTGATTTCCTGATTTGTTTGAATTTCCCCTTCGTATTTTAACGGCGATTCTTCCTTTTGATCTTCGAGTACTTGTTTCACTTCAACCTCGGGAACTGCAGCAGTGACAACCAGCTCAAAGGTTTCAGACGAATCTGTCATTAAAGATCCTGCTTCAAGGGTATTTTTCTGCGTAACACACATGTCTGTCGACTTCATTCCCGAGCTTTCCTCTGCATCCTTATTTGGCACCATTCTGATTTTCCGATTCCATTCTACGTAATATCCGGAGCCGAAGTGACGTTTGGTAATCGTGCACGAACAATGCATCCATCCACAGATAATAAGTAATAATAGATGTTTCATTTCTCTGATTTTAGAAGCAAAGAAATGAACTCGTCGTTTAAATAATGTTGCGATTTTCCGTACTTAAACTCTGAAGTGTATGGTTTGTTAGTTTGTAAGACGTTTGAACCTTTGATACCATTGAACCCTTCAACCATTTAAAGCTTATAACTCAACTGCAGCATAAAAGTTCTAGGCGCCTGAATATCTCCCGGTCTGGTCATGTATTCTGCATTCGCTATGTTGTTCACGATGAACGCAATCTTGTATTTTTCTTTATACATATAACCAATTCGTGCGTCGAATACCACTGTCACTCCAGGGTGTTCTGTCCGGTAATTTTTCAAGCCCGGAAGGATTTCCTGCCCCAGGAATCCGTTTTCAAAAATGGCATCAATATTCTTCATATAACTATTCAGACGCATGGATCCGCCGATACTTATTCCTTTGTATTCGAGTTGAAGATCTGCTTTTGCCAGGTGATTGAAACGGTACTTCAATAGATTGGACGAAGTATCGGAAAAAGTAGCGCGGTAAGCAGAATCCTGGTTTTTCGAGATCGGGTTCATGTAGGTATAACCCAATAACGCCAAAACCCGGACCGGTCCCATAGTTCCTTCACCCGAGATTGAAATTTCCGCACCGGTAATTTCTGCCGACTCTGCATTTTGCGCACGGAACCCGAACCATTTTTTATAATACCCCGGTGCATTCGGATTTATACTGAACGGTATCGAATCCGGTTTATAAAATCCGAAGGTAAATTCCATCATGTTGTCGTAGTGATTGATAAATCCGGAAACATCCACAAATCCTTTCCATTTCCCAATCTTTACTCCTTGCTTTACACCTATTTCTGCGGCCCAGCCAGTTTCAGGTTTCAATTCAGGATTGGGAAAAATCAGTAAACCACCAACGGAAGTTGTCGTATACCTTTCCGCAACACTCGGATAACGCACTCCCTGACCGAAAGAAGCACGCAAATGTGTATGTTTTGCAATTGCATAATGAACTCCGGCCCGGATAATCGGTCTGATCGGAATTTTCTTCGTGGAATCCTTTCCGAAATAATAATCCGAATCTCCCTGCTTTCCGTCCTGCTGAAAATATTCTCCACGAATTCCTGCCACGATGTTCACTTTTTTCCAGTTTTTTTCTCCCTGCAAATACAAGGCACCATTCAATGAACTATGGTCTCCGAATAAATAGGACCTCACTTCATTTGCAATAGCGGTCACTCCCGTTGTCAGGACCCAGGAATTATTGTTCCAGCCCCGTTGAAACTGGTAATCTCCATACCAAACTTCCGATTTGGAGCTTTGGGAAAGATTCGTGTAGTTCTTATTGTCGATAAAATAGAGCCTTCCACGCAATTGATGCTTATTCCCGAATTTATCCACGTATTTAATGCTCGGGTCAACAGACAGGCGAATCCCGCGATTGTAAGTCAAACTCGATCCTGCTACACTGGTATCCGCACCACCAAAAGGCTGATAAGCCAATGAGTCGCTTTGCCAAATAATGAAGTTACCGGTTTTTTGGATTTGAGCATTCCAACCCAATGAAGCTTTGAAGTTTTTAATCTTGTTTGGCCGATAACTGATCGTTCCGTTGAAGCGACCGCGATCTTCCGTTTCCCCCTGGCGGTAACCGTCATTTGTATATCCGTAGGCTCCGAGTGTCAAACCAAAACGCCCGAATTGCTTTGAAAAGGTCAAATCTCCCTGGTAAAAAGTCGGATTCCTGCTCCACCATTTTAAACTGGCCCGTTTCGGGTTATCATAAATTCCTCCCTGAACCTGCACATTCAAACTTGCTTTTTCTGTTGGTTCGCGTTCGATCAATGAGATCATTCCGTTCAAAGCCCCGGAACCATACAACACAGAAGATGCTCCTTTTATAACTTCAATCTGTTGTGCGTTTTCAATCGGGATCGAATTCCATTTGGTATCACCAACATCTGCTGAGAGAAGCGGAATCTCATTCCACAAAACCAAAACCCGGCTTCCCGCTCCATAAGTAAACCCGCTTCCTCCTCGTATACTAACCTGGCCGTCCATAGTGTACGCACCCGGAACCTGGTCAACAGCCTGTTCCAAATCGGTAATTCCCTTATTGGCAATTAATTCCGGTTTAATGATATCCAATGAAATGGTCAGTTCCTGAACCGATTGCCTTCTGCGCGATGCCGCTACAACTACCGGACCGATGTCTTGAACTGATATCAATGGCCTTAATCGAATGGCTTCAATTCGGTTGGAAGTGATCGTAATCGTATCGGGATAGTAATCCGTTGCAGAAATAATACAAGTTGCCGGGAAAGACTCAACCGTGAATGAAAATTCTCCTTTTTCATTGGTCAATGTGCTATTGCCCCCAGTTATTTTCAGCTGTGCAAAAGGAACGGGTTCATTTGTTTCCACATCTGAAACGATCCCAAAAATCTCTTGAGAAAAGAGTGTCATCGGGGCTAAAAAAAGTAGAAGTAGCACTTGTTTCATACGGATGTTTTTTCTTATATTCAAGAGACCAAAGTACCAAAAAATTGAATTTTACAACTATTCATCATCAAATTGCACTTACCTTTTTAAGTGGTATCGGAAGTCGGAGAGCACGCATTATTGTTTCACATTTCAATGACCTGGAGGCATTTTTTAAAGAAAAGCGTTTGAACCTGGCCAAAATTCCAGGAATTCCTGCCGATTTTGTTTCCTTAAAGTTGAGACTGAATGCTTTAACTGAGGCTGATAAAGTCATCCAGGAACTGGATCGCATCGGTGGAAAAACAGTTTTTTTCACCGAGAAAGACTATCCGCGAAGATTAAAGCAATGCAGTGACGCACCTTTATTACTTTATACCAAAGGAAACATTGAATGGAACCCTCCGAAACTGGTTTCTATTGTGGGGACGCGCCATGCAACGGATTATGGCAAATCGCTGACTCATGAACTTATAGAAGGATTAGCCGCCCAAAACGTCACCATTGTGAGCGGAATGGCTTATGGAATTGATATTTGTGCACATTGGGAGGCATTGAAACACCATTTACCAACCTGGGGAGTTTTAGGCCATGGATTATCGAAAATGTATCCGAGTGAACACCGCAAGATTGCCGAACGCATGTTGGAAACCGGTGGGATCATTAGCGAATTCATTCCTTCACAAAAAGCGGAGCCTCCTCATTTTCCTATGCGAAACAGGATTGTTGCCGGTTTATCAGATGCCACCATTGTTATTGAAAGCGGAGAAAAAGGAGGTTCATTGATCACGGCAGCTTTGGCCGCAGATTATAACCGAGATGTTTTTGCTTATCCGGGTGACGTTTCGAGACCTTATTCCTCAGGTTGTTTGAACCTCATTCAAAAAAATCAGGCTGTATTGATCCGGAATGCCGCAGATCTGATTGAGAGTATGAATTGGCAAGCGGAAGAGAAGAATCCCGGCCAACAACGCGCATTGTTTGTGGATCTCAATTTAAGAGAAGAAAAAATTATCTCTGTTTTAAAAACCAAACCGGAACTCACTTTAGATACCATCGGTTATTTATCTTCCCTTACTGTGAGTGAAGTTTCCAGCGATTTATTGAGTTTGGAATTCAAGGGCTTAGTCCGTTCACTTCCCGGGAGACGCTTTCAACTTATAACCTGAGTTCGATTTTAAATTTTGTTCAGAACGCCAGTAAATAGTGAAGGAATAGCAGGTGCTTGCGACAAGGATGGGTGTTTACAGGTGTTCATTTAAATGGGCTATTCATGATCTCTTTCGTTGATTTTACTCATGATAGCCTGCTATCACTCATAAAATCGCCTAGTATATCCTATTTAAAATTGAATTCTGAATCTAAAATTTAAAGCCGACCTCAGGTTAATACACTAAAGAACAAGTTCATTTGCGCTTAAATTTCTATTTTAGGGGCCATAAACTAGAAAAATGAGAAAACATATTTTATTTGGAGCCCTGGCTCTAAGTACCCAAATTATCTTTGGACAAACCGTTACCAATGCTACTGACAGTAAGTACCAATTCACTAAAGTTGTTCAATTAGATGCAAATCCGGTTGAAAACCAGGGAATGACAGGAACATGCTGGAGCTTTTCATCCTTATCTTTCTTTGAGAGTGAATTGATCCGATTGGGGCATAAAAATCCGGCTGAATTGTCTGAAATGTACATTGTTCGTAAAGCTTACGAATCGAAAGCAGACCGTTTTATCCGTATGGATGGAAAGATCAACTTCAGCGAAGGTGGTGCGTTTCATGATATTCCATACGTAATCAAGCGTTACGGAATTGTTCCGAAAGGTGTTTATACAGGTTTGACGAACGGAAAAACAACTTACAACCACGAGGAATTATTTTCAGTCTTGAATAGCTTCATGCAAACAGTCCTCGCTGAAGTCCAAAAAGGTCATGGAATAGGAAAAGAATGGAAAAAAGCATTTTCTTCTCTTTTGGATGCTTATTTAGGTCCGGATGTTACCGAATTTACTTTCGAAGGGAAGAAATATACCCCTATGACTTACGCGAGTTCTTTGGGATTGAAAATGAACGATTATGTTTCAATTACATCTTTCAGCAATGATCCGTTCTACGAGCCTTGCGAAATCGCTATTCCTGATAACTGGGCTTGGGGAGACAGTTACAATGTTCCTTTGGAAGACATGGTTTCAGTTGCAGAAAATGCGTTAAAAAACGGATACACATTAGCTTGGGGAGCTGACGTTTCTGAGAAAGGTTTCAATTTCCGCCAGGGAATTGCTATCGTACCTGAAGACGAATCTACTATCCAAACACGTGGAAAGGATAGCAAATCATTTAATGACGCAGGAGCCGCAAAAACATCCAATGCATTTTTGGAACCGGTTAAAGAAAAAACGGTTACTCAGGAAACACGCCAGGATGGGTATGACGGCAAAGTAACAACGGATGATCACGGAATGCATATTGTTGGTTTATTTAAAGATCAAAACGGAACTCGTTTCTTCCTGGTTAAGAACTCATGGGGAACAGACAATTTACCTCAAGGATATCTGTATGTTTCTGAGAATTACTTCCGTTTGAAAACGATTAATATTTATTTAAACAAGGAAGGTTTACCGAAAGATTTGAAGTTAAAACTAAAATTATAAGTATATAGTTTGCAGGATACAGTTTTTTTGTTAGATTTGTTACATTACCACAAATTATTATAACATGGAAAGACTAACACCCGCAGAAGAAAAGGTCATGTTACGACTTTGGAAATTGGAAAAGGCAACAGTAAAGGAAATTGTTGATATGTATCCCAATCCAAAGCCAGCTTATAACACTGTCTCAACTATTGTCAGAATCCTTGAACGTAAAAAATTCATCAAGCACAAACCAATGGGAAGAGGTTACATCTACCTTCCGAAAATTGGCCGTGAACAGTACCGCGATTACTTGGCGGACTATATTTTGAAGTTTTACTTTGATGGAAGCCGAAACGAAATTGTTTCATTCTACAACAGTAATGTTTCGCTAAGCGAAATTTTATAATACACAGAACCCCCGACGATAAATCGGGGGTTTTTTAATTTATTCAGAAATACGAATGTTCAGGTTATGTTTCCGAATTTCTTCAATGAACGAATCATTGGAGTCGGGGCTAATATAAATCTCATCATACTTCCCGAATTTGATGATTAATCCTGAACCGGCTGTTGCAGGTTTGATTCCGATGTAAAGCGTTTTTCCCACAACAATTTCCCGGATCTCATCAATCCTGATCTTTCCTTTTAAAGGCCCACTTCTATAAATAAGTTCCGTACTTGTTAACCGATAATGAGTTCCAAAATAAATCCACAGCAGCAGCGAACTGATTCCGACACATGGAATCCCAATCCAAACGTCCTGTTTTTCGATCCAACCCAGGATTATTCCCAAAGTCGGAAACACCATCAGAAAACTGACAGAACCTAAGACCAGGATTCTAAAGAAGATACTTTTTTGGCTTAAAAATTTCATCGTTGCGAGTAAATTTATCCGATAACCAATCGTATTAAAACTTAGCGTTATTTTGTGTGGTCTCCCACTAATAACATCCTCGTTCAAACCTGTATTCAATTGAACTTCGTTATAGCAATTAAAGTTAGAGGCAAACTAGTTTAAATACTTTAATGAATCAACGGATATTGAGGGAAGCGTTGAAATGGTTGATTAAAAAAACAAAGCACCCATAAAACAGGTGCTTTAACGTAACCTAAACATACCACATTCAGAAATTAAACTCTAACACTCACCGATAATTCTGAACGTTTTTTCAAAAACTTTGATGCGATCAAAGCACCTGCATCACAGGTGCTTTAAATCATTACCTAACCTTTATACACTTTATCAGTGTTGACCGTTGTAAAGGAACATTTTTACTCAGATTAAATAGTCATTTTTGACCTTAACTTGTTATAAACAGGACCCCTGGATTGCACAGAAAAATATTAACTCACGTTCATGAGCAGTTAAATGAACGGATTTCTTTTTTAAAAAAAATTGGTTGTTAATTGATTGATTATCAATATGATGTTGGTTTTTATTGAGTTTGGTCAGCGTTAATTTATCCTGGAGGATGATAATCCGGCACCTTAACAATTACCAATTATTGATTTATCAATTTATGTCTTCGGAAGCGAGGGTTTTTCGTGTTTAAAATCTCTCAAATGATTATTTCCCGTTTAGGAAATCAAATATTCTCAAGTATATCATACAAATCATCACGTGATTCCAGGTTCATTTTTTTTCTCAGGCGCGACCGCAATACGTTTACCGATTCGGAGGTTATGTTCTTCATGGTAGCAATTTCCTTGGATGAAAGCTTTAGCTTAATGAGGAGACACAATTCTTTTTCGTTTTGCGTTAATTCAGGATACCTTTCATGCAATCGCCACAAAAATTGACTGTTGATCTCATTGACATTGTTTTGGAACATGATCATCCTGTTATCCACTGCCTGAAAGCTCTTTACGTAATTGATCAATTCTGTTAAGTCGGTTTTTTCAATCACATTCTTTTTTCTGAGCTGTTGCAAGCGAAGAGCCATTTCATCCGTAAACTCGAATTTCCTGGTAATATTAATGGCGAAAGTGAGAAGATCCTTATTTTTTAGTTCCAATTCCAACGTGAGCCTTTCTGCTTCCGATTCATTGTATTTTAGTTTTTCTTCGTTGAGCTTCCGTTCAATTTCTGATGCCCGGTCCTTACTTTGCTGCACTTTCCTGTTTACCACAAAGAAAACGATCAGTATCATCAAAAGAATACCTGAAAAGCCAATGCTTAACAAACGTTCTTTTCTATGAATTGATTGATACCGTTCTTTCATTTTCTTCCTGGTTTCGACTTCCACTTTGATCTGATCATCCTGAAAACGGACAAAATCATTCAGCATGGAGTTGATCGATTCGTCTTTTAAAGCTAAATGCGCCAGCTCCGCTTTTTTTCGCAATGCTTGAATCAAACCCGCAGTTTGATGCGTTTTTTCATAATAATCAGATAAAGCGTCATAGTATTCCAATTGAAGTTCTGTTCCTGCATCTTTCAACTGAATGGCATCCAAATGGTTTTTTGCATTCTGAAAAAGGCCCAGATGGATCTCTGTCCGGGCAAGATGCAGTAAGAATTCAGCTCTCAGTCCAAGGTCGGAAAAAGCCAGTTTGGTAATCCGGATCATCCGTACGGCTTCCTTTTGTTTCTCCAGGGCTTGTTTATATTCTCCATTTAGCTCATGGATCTTTGCCAGGTTATCGTAAAACACCGCGTAAAGAGTACTATCTCCCGAGAATTTGTTGTTCAAATGAAAATTGTTGATCGCCCGGTTAAAAAAATACCTTGCCGTAGAAAGATTGCCCTGTTCCAAATAGTTACTCCCGATGTTATTCAGACAATGGGTTATCAAACCCGGAACATTGTGTTTTTTAATCAAATTAAGCGCCTTCTTATAATAGACATTTGCCGAATCAAACTGGTGTGTTTTGGAATACAATCTCGCGAGATGTTCAACCACATAGTAATGTTCTATCCGATCCGGGTTAAATTCGTGTTTTACCGATTCTTTAGTATACTCAATGGCCATTTCCATGGCTCCAAGTGATTCCAGGGAGTTTCCCAGAAGACCATACACGATGCAACTGTCTTTCTTTGAAAATCCTCTTGAACGGCACAGTTTCATTAAACGGTCAAGTGACTTAAACTTGTCCCCGTAAAAATCCTCTAACCCTGCCAAACTCCATTCACCTTCCACCTCCAGGGACCGGAATCCACTTGCTTTAGATAATTCCAATCCCTTTGAAAAGTATTTTTTTGTTTTGGCATAATCAATATAAAAGTTGCTGTTTCCAAGGGCATAATAGGTTTTGATCTTTTCTTTCCCTTCCACCTGCAGAAGGCGTTGGACCAAACTATCTTTCGTACTCTTTTGACTAAAGCAGGATATTGTGGAAAAAAGAAATAATAGTGTGATGAATCGTGTGGCTCTCCAATGCATAACTTAATAAGAGTAGTTCAAATCAACAGCAAGATATAAAAATATTTCAGGCCTGTTGATTTTGGTCAGGAGTTGTTTAATTTTTGAAAGGCCAATTAGAATTCCAGAAAAAATTAAACGATTGATGAAAAGAACACAAGTCCTTTATGATTCCAACCAATATTGTTTTTTCACATGAAGCTAGTTTTTTGTGAAAACTGTTAAGTTTCTTGATTATCAGATAAATAAAGTGGTATATTAGACCAACTCGTTAGAACGGGCTACTGACAACTATTCACATCCGTACTTAACGGCTGATCCGTAACATCGGAGAGCAGCCAGAACAATCCTGATGTCTTAATTAACATGTACTGCGTAAGTTGGTAGTGAAATGACTTGCCCCATTCTGCTGCTAATGAAATGATGCTCTTCGGGTAAACCCGAATTAGTCGATTAAAACCTATGACCTTGATCATTGCTGGACTTACAATCGAATGGACTTATTCATTCCTGCAAGCTTCATGCAACATGTTTTTAAGATGACTATGAAAACAAACTGGCACACATTATCACTCAACAGAAGATCAAGGCATCCTCCCTGATTTGTGGGATTTCACTAGAAATTACTACGATCAAATTACTATTTACATCAAAATGAATCAAAATGAAATTTAAATATCTATTAGTCGTTTCGGTGCTTTTCCTTTTCAGCGAAAGTGCTTTGTCACAGACCAAAAATGTTCCGGCGGGAAGCCAGGGATATTCCTGGGGTTACAATACCTCTAATATTTTAGGAGGAGCAACCATTCCGATCTCAGCCGCACCTTACCAGGTCTCAATGGAAATAGGTGGAAGCCATGCCTGTGGAGGTTCCATTATTGCCGACAGCTGGATCTTAACCGCCGCGCATTGTGTGGTATTGGGAGGAGCAACTACATCCAATACAGTGATCCACGCTGGGAGCAATGATCAAACGAGCAGTGCCGGTCAGAATATTTCCGTAGATGCGATTTATACCCATCCGAGCTACAATAGCTCCACTCAGGAAAATGATATCGCCTTGCTGCACCTTTCTTCGCCGTTGGCATTCAACCACAATGTGATGCCGATCGAATACGCAAACAGTTGTAACACCAATTCAGCCGACTATACAGCAGGGAATCCTGTCTATTTATCCGGTTGGGGAATTACGTGCAATAGCTGTGGAGTTTCGACCTTTTTACAGGGTTTGTCTATTCCTTTTGTTTCGAACGCAACTGCGATGGCGCTCAACGTGGCTTATAATTCTGCCTACACAGCGAACATTTCGACCAATATGATTGCCTTCTATAGTTCGGGAACTGGAGCAGGACCGGGTGATAGCGGTGGTCCGGCAGTTATTAGTAAAAACGGGAATAAAATTAATCTGGGCGCTTCAAGCTGGGGATATTGGCCGAAAGACCAATTGCCGACTGTTTATACCAACGTAAGAAATTATGCCGGTTGGATTCAAAGCATTACAGGATTTTCCATCAGTGCTTCAGGGTTGGATTTGTATTCCAAAGATAAACCATGGGATATGGGGAACGAGCCTAGCAATGTGAGCAACCTGTGGGAAAGTGAAGACATCTGGGTACGCAGGCAAAATGATGGTATCGCGAACCAGGTGCATGAGAATCCGGAGTATTATACCCTTCCGGGAAATCATGATTATGTATATGTCAGAGTCAGAAACAGAGGATGTATAGCATCCAGCGGAACCGAACAGATGACCCTGCATTGGGCGAAGGCAGCCACGGCATTAGCCTGGCCAGCCAACTGGAATGGTTCCATACTAACCAGCGGAGGCTTCCCCCTTGGAGATGTGATCGGAACAGCAACCTTGCCGGTCATTCAGCCGGGAGATGCAGCGATCATTACGTTTCAATGGGATCCACCGAATCCTGCAAATTATGTAGGTGCATTAACCACCGATCCATCCCTGTTTTGGGCAGAAGAGCCACACCACTTTTGTCTTTTATCCCGAATCGTTGCATCCGGAGACCCGATGGCCGTGCCTGAGACAACCAACCTGACAAGCAATGTAAACAACAACAACAATATTGTTTGGAAAAATGTATCTGTTGTGGATTCGAATCCAACTAACATTTCAACGGGTGCAACGGTGCTGGTTGGCGACGCATGGGATCAGGGCGGAGTATACACGATCGAGTTTGCAAATCCTGACTGGATTACCGGAAACCCAATCACCGAAGAGGCGGAAATTAAGGTTAGACTGGATGAAGCTTTGTGGGAAAAATGGGCACAGGCCGGTTATCAATCCGAAGGTGTGGAAATAGTAAATGCACAGGAACATCAACTGGTACTTTTCGGACATCATGCAGAACTTAAAAATTTGGCGTTCCAACCTAATGAACAAAATTTATTGAACGTCAGTTTCAATTTCTTAACCCAGCAGTCGACAGGTCAAAATGAGTTTGATTTTTCAGTTATTCAGAGAACGAGTACGGATAACGAGATCATGGGTGGTGAAACCTATAAAATCTATAAGGATCAAAAAAGAACTCTTTTCGTAGCTGATGCTGGTGACGACAAAGAAATAGAACAGCTCAACAGCACCACGTTAAGTGCATACCCGATTGGTGAGCAGGCTGTCTATAACTGGTATGATGAAAACGGTAATCTGGTATACACCGGTAAAGACTTCACGGTTTCTCCTGAAGTTACAACGAAGTACAAACTGGAGGTGATCGCTTCCCTGGATGGATTTAAAGATTATGATGAAGTAGAGGTAAAAGTAAAAGAATATGCCATTACCGGCATCTCACCAAATCCGTCAAGCAACGTCATCAATATTGATTACAGGGCACAAAAAGCACAATCAGCCTATGTGATGATCGTACCGCTGTTTTCAGGAACATCGAATCAGTATCTGTTAAACACAGCTGAAACATCCAAAAGAATTGATGTTTCAGATTTTGCACCGGGACAATACGCCGTGGTGTTGATCTGCGACGGCAATGTTGCCGATTACAAAAATATATTAGTACAGTAATTTTTTAACCAAAGGCAAGACAGGAAAATGCGATCCTGTCTTGCCTTTATAAGACAAGTAATATGAGAAAGATCATTCTAATCCGTTTATTGCTGGCACCTGTCTTTTGTTTTTCACAAACAATTGATAGCGTATCAGTCACGATCGGTAATCCTACAAGCACAGTTTATATCAAAGGCATCAGACCACAAATGGATTTGTCACATGTAACAATTGGTGCTCTGAACGATATGAATAATACACAGGTGATCAGCTTATATTTCAAAGGATGCCCCCTGAATCAAATCGTCTTGCCTTATGATACCCTTATTCACTTAAGCGCACCTTTTCCATTTGCTTTGGAGATTAACACCTTACACGATACTTCGACGGCTTGTCCTTATCCCTCTGCTCCTTTTATCGTAGATACATTCCATTTATATGCCTTTCAGATTTTAGGTCTGGGAGAATTGCTCGGAAAAGAAGAGTGCCTGGATATCTACCCCAATCCCACCAATAATTCAATAGACATTTTTGCGAAATTGGTGGTGGAGACAGTTTCAGTTTATTCTATGGAAGGCAAAAAAATATCGGATAAAGTCATCGAAAAAAACAAATTCAGCATGGAATTGGCAGAACTTTCTCCCGGCGATTACTTCCTGGTATTTAAAACCAAATCAAAAGGGTCGATCGTCAAAAGGATCACCAAAAAGTAATGATCCTCCTTCAAAAATCATTAGACTCTTCCATCTTCAACTATGGCTGATTCTTTGCAGTTAATTAAGAAACAATCTCCCCCAAGCGCTCAAACGCCTGGTCCATATTCATCACATGGCTGTAGATTAAACGCAACTTGTCATTCTTTTCGCTCATTTTACAGTCCTTGGGATTGCTTTGTACATACTTCAAAACCTGCGTGAACATCGGAGATTCATAGTATTTGCTCTGCGGATTGGAAACAAAATAACCGATCATCGATCCCTGTTTGATCACGAGTTTTTCGAAACCGATTTCCTGGGCCAGCCAACGTAGTTCGAAAGAACGCAATAATTCCTTCACTACCCGTGGAAGCGGACCGAAACGGTCGATCAATTGCTGCTTGTAATTTTCGATCTCTTCTTTCGTGTTCAGGTTGTCCAAATCCTGGTAAATACTCAAACGCTCGCTGACATTGTTGATATAGTCTTCCGTAATACGCAACTCGAAATCGGTTTCCAAAACGCAATCTTTTACGAAATGTGCGCCCATTGTCTCGGTATTGCGGTCGTCGTATAGATCCTTGAATTCTTCTTCCTTCAATTCATCCATGGCTTCGTTGAGAATTTTCTGGTACATCTCGAAACCAATTTCGGAAATGAATCCGCTTTGTTCACCACCCAGGAGGTTTCCCGCTCCCCGGATGTCCAAATCTTTCATTGCAATGTTGAAACCAGAACCCAAATCGGAAAACTGTACTAGAGCCTCCAGGCGTTTCCGAGCTTCAGAAGTCAATAAACTGATTGGCTGGGAAATAAGATAACAGAACCCTTTCTTGTTGGAACGACCCACACGGCCACGCAACTGGTGTAGATCGCTTAACCCGAAATTATGTGCATCGTTGATAATGATCGTATTCGCATTCGAAATGTCAATTCCCGACTCGATGATCGTAGTTGCCAGTAACACGTCGTATTCACCCTGGATGAAATCCATCATGATCTTTTCAAGCTGTTTCCCGTCCATTTGCCCGTGACCAATTGCTACCCGAACACCCGGACATAAACGAGAAATCATTCCTGCCATTTCCTTGATATTTGCCAAGCGATTATGGACAAAATAGACCTGCCCGCCACGGCTTACTTCGTAAGAAATTGCATCACGAATCGCTTCTTCGTTAAAAGTAATTACTTCTGTTAATACCGGTTGACGGTTTGGTGGCGGTGTGTTGATAATACTTAAATCACGGGCACCCATTAAAGAAAACTGTAGGGTTCTCGGGATCGGGGTCGCAGTTAAAGTCAATGTATCAACAGTTGTTTTCAGTGTTTTCAATTTGTCTTTTACAGCCACACCGAATTTTTGTTCTTCGTCGATAATGATCAATCCAAGATCCTTGAATTTCACTTTATCGCTGACAATTTTGTGTGTTCCCACCAAAATATCAATCTCCCCGCTTTCCACTTTTTTCAAAGTCGCGGTAATTTCTTTGGCTGATTTGAAACGGTTGATGTAATCCACTTTTGCCGGAAAATTCTTTAATCGTTCTGCAAAGGAACGCGCATGCTGGTGACTCAAAATGGTTGTAGGAACCAGAATAGCGACTTGTTTACTATCCGCAACAGCCTTAAATGCTGCTCGAATTGCAACTTCCGTTTTTCCGAAACCTACATCTCCACACACCAAACGGTCCATCGGCATGGGCTTTTCCATGTCTTCTTTCACAGCCTGGGTTGCTTTTAACTGGTCGGGTGTGTCTTCGTACATAAAAGACGCTTCCAACTCATTTTGCAGGTAAGTATCGGGTGAAAACGCAAATCCCGGTTGACTTTTGCGCTTTGCATATAATTGGATCAGATCGAAAGCCAATTCCTTGATGCGTTTCTTGGTCTTTTGCTTCAAGGTTGCCCAAGCCTGGGTCCCCAATTTGTTCATCTTTGGCGCGGCTCCGTCTTTTCCTGTAAACTTCGAAATGCGGTGCAACGAGTGAATACTGACATATAACACGTCACCATCTTTATAAACCAAACGAATTGCTTCCTGTGGTTTTCCATTCACATCAATGGTTTGCAAACCTGAAAATTGTCCGACTCCATGATCGATGTGCGTTACGTAGTCTCCCTTTTGCAGGTTGTAGATCTCCTTTAAAGTCAAAGCCTGTTTTGCCTGGCGGAAACCTTCCTTCAATTTAAAACGATGGTACCGCTCAAAAATCTGGTGATCGGTGTAACACACCAGTTTCAGGGATGGAATAATGAAGCCTTCATGCAAGGCAATATTCATCGGTTCAAATTCCACTTCAGCACCGATGTCTTCGAAAATCTGGTATAAGCGTTCAATTTGTTTGGGTTGATTTGAGAAAATGAGGTTCTCCGCACCTGCCTTTTTGCGTGCGATCAAATCATCCTTCAATAAATCAAAATCTTTGTTGAACGTTGGCTGATGCAAGGTTTCGAACGAAATTATTTCCGAAGCCTTGAAAGCATATTCCGGACCGATCTCTACAATGGAATGCACCGGAAGCTGTTCTTTCCAATCGGATGGATGCATATACAATTCGCTTGGCAAACTGTGTTTGATGGTATTCTTCGGAAGTGAGTCGTATACTTTAACCGCTTTCTCATAATCCTTTTCCAAAGCAGCTTTCACCAGGTCGTTGGATGCCAGCCAAATCGTTGTTTGCTTGCCTATGAATTCCAAAAATGTCCCGTTCCCATTCAATACTAACTGGCGTTGGACATTCGGAACAACCGAAAAATGGGTGTGCGTATTGATTGACAATTGTGAAACCGGATCAAAAGTTCGAATAGAATCTACCTCATCACCAAAGAATTCTACCCGGAAAGGCTGGTCATTAGAAAAAGAGAAAATATCCACAATTCCTCCGCGAATGGAGAATTGTCCGGGTTCATAAACGAAATCCACACGTTCAAATCCATACTCCAGTAAGAATTCGTTGAAGAAATCAATGGAATAGGTTTTTCCGCGTTCTACACGCATGGTGTTTTCGGAAAGTTTCTTTTGGGTCGGAACCCGTTCAAACAGCGCCTGAGGATAAGTCACTATCCAGGTGTTCTTCCCGGTATTGACCTTTTCCAGCACTTCGGCACGTGCCACCACGTTTGCATTATCGGTTTCTTCCAGTTGATATGGTGTCCGGTATGAAGCCGGATAAAAATAAATGTGCTTATTGTCCGGGTACAATTGTTCCAGGTCGTTGAGAAAGTAAGCTGCCGTTTCTTTATCCTCCAATATGAACAAATGGTTCCCGGGAACTTGTTCGCATACGGAAGAAACTGCGATTGATTTGGAAGAACCGATCAGCCCTTTCCAGTGAATACGTATTTCTGCCTGTTGTAATAAATTAGCTGTTTGATCGAGTCCTTTGAGCTTTTTGAAAAGTTGTAAAAAATGTGCCTGGTCCATATTTTGAATAAACAGTTTAGGGGACACAGCGCACTGTACCCCCTTGTAAACCGATAAATTATCGGGATGACAAAGATAGCTAAAGCTTCACTAAATCGGTACATATTTGACAATCCATTTTTCCCGATCAGTAAAAAAAACACTTCTTTAGGATTTTAAGACCCCGCGATTTGCAGACTTTTGAATTCGAACTGATCTTAGGTAGCATGAGTTCGAAGGGAAACATTGGTTTTTAAAAACTTGTATTAAATTTAAATCTATTATTAATCAATATCTAACAACCATGAGTGATTTTGGAGCAATGATCAGCGTTACCAAAACGGGTGGCGCAAGTTTTTCGGAAGAAGAGTTTCTGGAAATTGAACAGGTTGCACAATCCTATAAGAAAACCTGTACCTATGTCAATTCGATCGGAGAACCCTTTAATTTTGGTGTAGGGAAAACACAAGCCTGGAATGATGCGAATTTTTATGAAGTGAACATCCTGCTATCCGAGTATTGGGGAGATGCGGAAATGTTTAAGTGGCACCAGGAAACCGATGTAAAAGACGCACTGATTATTCTGAATGAATTAAAACCGATGCTTCCTGGAAACTATGTGATGAAATCTGCATTCGAATGGTGGTAAATTAACACGCTTCCGGACTACTTTTTGAAACAGGTTTTTTCAAAATGAAAAAATTCCATCCCGTCTAAAAAACGCAACATCAACAAAATCAAGCTTTTTTCTTTTTGGCACAGCTTTTACTAAGAAGTAGAAAAACGAAAAACTAAAATTATGAAAGCAGCATATTTTGTAGCGTTGATTGCAGTGGGAATGTTGGGGATTTCAACTGGGTGTAAGAAGAAAGAAGGAACTAGTCAGATGACTGTGAAGATGGTAGATGCACCCGGTGATTTCCAACAGGTTAATGTAGAAGTTTTGCAGGTACAGGTACATCACGACGGTCAAGGCTGGATCAATTTACCGACAAATGCCGGTATTTATGATTTATTGACTTTGCAAAATGACGTTTCTGCAACTCTTGTGAATGCCGGAACACTTCCTTCAGGACATTTGGAGCAATTCCGTTTGATTCTTGGAGATGAGAACAATGTAATGGTAGACAGTTTGTTTTACCCATTGGCAACTCCATCTGCACAGCAATCCGGTTTAAAAATCAATTTGAATGCTGATTTTGATCCGAATACACAGTATGAGTTGGTACTTGATTTCGATGCAGAGCAAAGTATTGTAACTCATGGAACAGGTACTTATTCGTTGAAACCGGTTATCAAGGTTTTATCGATCAATCCAATTTAAAGCTTTAGGTGTGGTGTAATAAGTAGTAGTAGTATGTCCACGAAAGCCATTCGTCTCCACGGGTGGCTTTATTTATTTTTAATCAATCCGTTCTTCTGCTAAATCACCGGATCACTCCGTTCCGTCAACAAAAGTATCTTTTGCCCAACTAGCTCCAAACCGGTTGCGTTCAGTGTTATTATTCACTTAATAACTCCATTTATGAAAGCAATCATTACTTCATTTTTGATCTTAGGCCTGGGTGGGCCTGCAATCGGACAAGGCTCTGTTACACTTACCACCTCCAACTCAAATGTCAAATACGCTGTTTCAAACAACGGAATGTTCTTTAGCAATCCCAGTTCAACGGGCGGTTATTTCGTGCCTAAGGACAGTATGGTAAGCTCCATTTACGGTATGTCATTCATAGCTGCCGGGGAAGATTTTAACGGACTTGTGAAAGGCGCCGCTTCTCAGTTCATGAATTCTGATTTTACACCCGGGCCATATTTGCTGAATGTAGCCAACTACAATACACAATCCTATCTGGACAAATATCAATTTTCCTTGTGGAATATTACTAAATCTGAGATCGATCATCACATAGCTCATTGGATGGACCAAGGTTATGTTGTCCCGGGACCGATTGCTTCCTGGCCGGGCAATGGCGATACCGGTAACGGTGAAAGTCCTTTACTTGCTCCGTTCCACGATGCGGATGGAGATCTGATATATGAACCGCAAAATGGTGATTATCCGATAATCCGTGGAGACAGGTCAGTTTACACGATTATCAACGATAGTAAGATCGTGCATCCTTCCGGTATAGATCGTGCAGGAATTGAGGTGCATATGCAGTTTTATCAATACGAAGATTCTTCGGACGAAGTCTTAAACAATACTGTTTTTTTCCAAACAACCGTTTTTAATCGCGGAACGCAGACTCTAAACCATTTTCATATTGGTCACATAGTGGACTTCGATTTAGGAAATCCGTTTGATGATTACATCGGAACAGAACCTGGAAGAAACCTGGTATATGCTTATAATGGTGATGTAAATGACGAGGACTTTTCCGGGAATCCGGGGTTTGGCGCCATGCCTCCAGCAGTGGGAATTATTAGCTTGGACAGAACCTTGAGCTCCAATATTTTAGTAACGGATCCTTCCGGTTTAAATAATGCTTCAGCCTATTACAATGTCTTAAGCGGGCTCTTGCCGGATGGAAGCCAACTACTCGATGGAAACAATCAACCCACCACTTACGTTTACAACGATATTACCCCGGGCAACAATTGGAATGAACTCGCCATGGGAAATCCTCCGGGAGATCGCAGATCTGTTACCGGGCATGACGAAACTGTTTTTGGGCCGGGAAAAGTCCTTTGTTATAACCATGCTGCTATTTTTGCACGCAGGTATGGTGGAACTTCTACTGGAAGCGTGGACAGTTTGTTCCAGGTTGCTAACTATATCCAGGACTTCTACGACGACCAGAATTTTTATTGTGAAACACAATTTTTGGGGCTGATAGAACAACAAGGTCTTTCCATATCAATCTATCCGAATCCGGCTAAAGACCAAATCCGGGTGGACGGTCTGACTTCCGGAACTTACCGGATTATAAATCCGGAAGGAAAAGAAATTCTTTCTGGAACAATGGAAGCTTCCATCATTCCAATCGACTCTTTGAAAAATGGTTTTTACATTCTTGAAATCACTTCAGAGGGAAAATACGACCGGAAATCGTTTGTAAAGGAATAATTATCGGAACTCTATTTGTCTGAAATATAATTGCATTTGAGTTTTTACTTTTTTAACTTGTTATTCTAATTTTTGTCAAATGGTAAAAGATATTTACAAATTTACATTCGTTACTGTAGTTGTTTTTTTACATTTATCCTGCAATAACAGACCGTTGGAAGAATCGGACAAAATTGCACCTGTAGAATCCAACGAGAAACAAGTTCCGTTAAAAGAAAAAGTCCTGACCGCAAAGGAACAAGCAGAACTCACTCCTGATTTTGTGATTCAGCGCCTGAAAGAAGGCAATAAGCGTTTTATGAATAATGATTTAACACTAAGGGATCATTCTGCCTTGGTCCGTGATGCATCTGCAGGACAATATCCAAAGGCGGTTATTTTATCTTGTGTAGATAGTCGGATTCCTGTTGAGGATGTTTTTGACAAGGGAATCGGAGATCTTTTTGTTGCAAGGGTTGCCGGTAATTTTGTCAATGAAGACCTATTGGGAAGCATGGAATTCGGCTGTAAAGTATCCGGAGCTAAACTTATTTTGGTTTTAGGCCATGAATCCTGTGGGGCGATTAAATCAGCGATTGATAATGTAGAATTGGGGAATATTACTGCGATGCTTTCCAAAATAAAGCCTGCAATAGCTAAATCACAACTATTTAAAGGAGAGAAGACTTCTAAAAATGATGCTTTTGTAGAATACGTTGCCAAGAATAATGTGCTTGAGACTATTAAAACTATTAAAGCGAAAAGTCCCGTTTTGAAAGAAATGTCAGATAAGAGTGAAATCAAAATTATTGGAGCGTATTATGATCTTCATACAGGTGAAGTGATCTTTTTATAAGAATAGATATATTTTTAAACCTACCTGGAAACCCTTTGGAAACAGAGGGTTTTTTTGTTTTCCGAAACTTCTTTTGAAAAAAATCTTCGTTTTAAATGAACCTTTGGATACCCACTGAGTAATCCTTTTAGAAAACAGAAGTCAAGCGCGCTGATTTTTTTAAATTAATGATATGAAACACTTATTTATCGGACTTACTTTTTTGACTTGCTTTAATTCCTTTGCACAAGGAGACGGTTCAACCATTCAAAAACCTGAGACAGTTTACAGTATCGCAAAAGAAGTAAAAGAAACTTCCTGGTACGAAACACAGATCAAATTGTGGAAAGCGGAACTGGACAAAAACAGTAAAAATGGAGAGGCGTGGATTAATTATTACAGAGCCAATCGCGCTTTAAGAATCCTGGCATCAACAGAAGAAGAACGTACTAAATGGGATACGCGTTGTAAGTCTATTCATGAGCAGGTTTGGAAAGCAATGCCTAAAAGTTTTGAAGCCTATTTCATTCAGTATTCTGAAAACGGGTTCCAAAGAGATGCAAGCGAAGACCTTTTAGCTGCGCAAGCTCTTCGACCGGATGATCCGTTGATCCAGGATTTGCTTATGATTCATTATGAGTTGAAAAACGATGTTGAAAAACGGAATTTCTACGCCAAACGATTGTATGAGAATAATGATCTTTCGGTCGGGATACTGAACTGGGCATACAATATTCTTTCGGAACTGGACGAAAATGCCATCCTGTTTACATACGGAGATAACGATACTTATGCACCATGGATTGTCCAGGCTGCCAAAGGCTTCAGAAAGGACGTTACTATTATTAACCTTCACCTGATTATGCTCAACGATTATCATGATCGCATGTTAAAAGAATTGGGTTACGAACCATTTGTCAACCGGGAAACGAAAACGGAAGAAGAAGCAAAGCAGCTTTCAAAAGAATTGTACGAGCATTTCCTGAAAGGAAAACGGCCTGCTTATTTCTCCGCCAGTGCAATCAACGGATTCGAAGAACTATACGGAGATAAATTGTACCTGACAGGCCTTGCTTACAAATACAGCGAATCCAATTTTGACAATACGGCGATTATCCGCAGAAATTATGAGAAGCGGTATTTACTGGATTACCTGAAAGAAGTCTTTTCCTTTAATATTAGTGATCTGAAGGGTGAACAATTCAATGGAATGTATATTCCTTCCATGATCAAATTGTACCAGCATTACGACGAAAGTGAAGAAACACTGAAAAAACAGAACCTGGAAGCCCTGTTGTTAAAAGTGGCTGAACAAAGTGGCCAGCAAAGCGATGTCATTGAACTTCTTTCTTCACGTGAAAAACCGGCTTCCATCCTTTCGGCAGTATTGGATTTGAAAACACTGGAAAAAAATATGATCCCGGTTAGTGGGAACATCTATATGGATAAGTATGAAGTTACAAATGGAGATTACAACAAATTCCTGAACAACCTGAAACTTTCCGGTCAAACGGAATTGTACCAGGCAGCTTTGTATGATTCTACTCAATGGATCAAAGGAAAATATGACATCAGCTTCAATGATCCGATGAAGGGTATGTATCACTGGCATCCTGCTTACCAGAACTACCCGGCTGTTTGCATTTCATATGAAGGAGCAAAAGCCTATTGTGAGTGGCTAACCAAACAATACAATCTGCAACGCAAAAGAACCTATACACAAGTAGTCTTCCGTTTGCCAACTGAGAAGGAATGGAGAACCGCAGCAGGTTCCGGCGATCCGAAAGCAATTACCCCGTTTCCGAATAATCAGATTAAAAGTTGTGATAAATGCTATTTGGGAAATATTCGTACGTCGAATAACAGTTTCTTTGAGGATGGCGGATTCCACCAGGTAAAGGTACATAGTTACGACCCAAACAAGATGGGATTCTACAATACACTCGGGAACGTTTCAGAGATGACCAGCAGCAAAGGAAAAGCATTGGGAGGATCCTGGTATGACTTGTTTGAAGATTGTACCTTTGATAAAACACAAACCTATTCAAACCCGGACCCAAGCGTCGGCTTTCGAATTGTGATGGAGATAATAGAAAAGTAAAAAGCCTAAGTATACTTGAAAAGTTTACATCATAAACAACAAAGCGACGAAGAGTTGATGGTTCAGGTAATGGGCCATCATTCTCCTTTGTCTGCCAAACAGGCAGAATTGGCATTGGTGGAACTGCATCACAGGTACAGCAAAAAATTACTGGGCTATTTCATCAAAATGCTGAACAAGGATGTCGATTTGGCGCAGGATTTCGTGCAGGAACTTTTCCTGAAACTGATGGAGAAAAAACACCTGTTTGATCCCAACAAGAAGTTTTATTCCTGGGTATTTGCCATTGCTTCGAACATGTGTAAAACTGCTTACCGTCATCATGGGAAAACCGTTTCGCTTTATCCGGAAATAAGTCATCCCACCGGATTGGCAGATAACCTGCTGGAAAAAAAACTCTTTTTAAAAGCACTGCAGGACAGTATTGACCATTTGGAACATCATCACAAAACGGTGTTCGTGTTGCGCTACCTGGAACATTTTTCCTTGAATGAAATTGCGGAAATCACCGAGAGTTCTTTGGGGACAGTTAAATCACGTTTGTTTTATGCGACGAGGAAAATCACCGATCAATTGAAACACTTTGATCCAAGTTTTGAAACAACACTTTTTAAATTGAATTGATATGGAAGAGCAACACGAACGCTTATTCGATTTGATAGAATCCAAATCTTTTGAGGAACTTAACGAGGAGGAAAAATCCTTTGTTCTCGCTCATCTGACAGAAACCGAATATTCCATGCAGCGAAAAGTGATTTCTGCCACAACAGCTCTTGAATATGATTCTATGGAGCCACTTGCCCTCCAGGTTCCAAAAACAAAAAAGAACTTACTGAACAGGAGCATTCCGCTTTACCAGGTGTTGATCGGCGCCGCTTGTATCGTCATTCTTTTTAGGATCGGAAACATCAAAAGTTATTCTTTGAACTGGCATTTTTCTGAATACCCTCTGGAAATCTCTTTAACCAACGGTGCTTCTTCCGGAAAAATCATCCACGATACGATCCTGAAGGAAATCCCCGTTTTCCGGTCCACATCGAACATCATCCACGATACGGTGACCATTGTCCAAAGTATATTGCAAAAACCTGAAAAACGCATGTTGGAAGCAGATGATATCTCATATCCTGAGCTGAGTGAAAAGTTGCTCGAAAGCAAAAGTGCTCCGATCAGGGAAGACCATACTACACAATTCCTGCCTTCGAACCCGGTTATCAGTACTATGAAATAAACTTAGTAACCCATACTTCCAATAACGGCCAGCAGAAGAGCAAAGGTCCCTGCTACTAACAGTATTAGTGCCATCAAAGCGAAAAAAGTTCCCCAAAACTCGTCCCGGTTGCGTTTCCACTTTACAATGCCGATGATTGCAAAAATTAGAGCCAGAAAAAAGCAGATAACAGCCAATGCAATTGCCCAGGTAACTCCACTGACGGCAAAGGCATAAAAAATTAAGATCACATAAGCGATCGCAAAGACAAAGGAATTAATCGCAAAAAGATTTGGGCTCCTTTCCGATGACTCCCATTTTTCTATGGAATGGCTTTCCTCTTTGAGCCGATTCGTGGTTTCATCTGTCCGATCCACGAGCGCTGTTTCAGTATCAACCCTTAAAGGTTCTTTCATTAGTGAATCGCTGTTCCAGTTTGGAGTGCTTTTCTGAGGTATGTCCGTTTTTTCAAGAGTCTTAAGATTCTCAACTGTTTTGGTTTCTATTTCATAAATAGTATCATTTGATCCTGTTTCGGGTTTTTGATCCTGCTTCTCTTTAATGGGCTTATTCCATGAAATATAATACCCGTTCCTAAAAGTTCGTTTCTGAATAGTACAGGATGAAATCAAAATAGCTGTGGTCCCGATAAATAAAATAAGTAGTCGCATAAGTGATATTTTACTTCTGCAAACTAACGGAAAAACGGTATAGGGATTGTTGCGAAAATCCGTACTTGAAAATCAGCTCCGTACAAACTATTGATTCCCGGATCCCTTTTCGTTCGAACGGAATTTAAAAATCAACTGCTGTCCATAAAAAATGAAGAGCAAGATCAATCCGCTTCCAAAGAAAATCAGGGCAAGTGGTCTGGTCCCGTCATCAAAGAAAAACTCCCCGACCATCCAAGTGGAGTTTGCCAGGATCCAGAGAATCACGGCCAGGTTGTGCATCAGTTCAGAATAGGATTTGCGCATTTTCCAGGTTAGCCAAAAGGCAACAGAAAGTGTCGGGAAAATCATAATCGTCCCAAACCACTTCAAATCAGCGGCCCAGCAAATGTCTTTGAGAAGCCACAATAAAATGTGGAGATTTTCTATTTTTCGAAAGTCTAAAAACATTTAAGCTTTCACACGTGCTTTTTCCAAACAGTCAATCGCCTTTTCCATCATTTGTTTTGAACCTGTGAAAAAGCCACAACGTTCGTGCAACTGATGTGGTTCCAGGTCCAAAATACGTTCAGTTCCGTTTGTCGCCATTCCGCCTGCTTGCTCAGCAACGAATGCCAATGGATTGCATTCATACAGTAAACGCAACTTTCCTTTCGGGCTTTGGTTTGTTACCGGGTAAATATAGATTCCTCCTTTAATCAGGTTCCGGTGGAAATCCGCTACAAGAGAACCGATGTACCTTCCGGAATACGGTTTCCCATCAGCCTGTACTTCCTGGCAAAATGAAATATAGTCTTTTACACCTTGTTCGCATTCGTGAATGTTTCCTTCATTCATGGCATAAATCCGTCCTGTTTCGGGCATACGCATATTCGGGTGCGACAAACAAAACTCTCCGATTGAAGGATCCAGAGTAAATCCGTTGACTCCATGTCCGGTTGTATAAACCAGCATGGTTGATGAACCATACAGAACATATCCGGCAGCAACCTGTTGGGTTCCTTTTTGCAGCATGTCTTCCAATGTAGCAGGTGAACCTTTCGGAGAAATGCGTTTATAGATGGAAAAAATCGTTCCGATTGAAACATTACAGTCAATATTGGAAGAGCCGTCCAAGGGGTCAAACAATACAATGTATTTTCCGCTTTTAGCGCGCTCCGAAGTAAATGCAAGAAAATCGTCATTCTCTTCCGAAGCAATTCCGCAGATCTCACCACTCGATTCAAAAACCTTAATGAATTGAGTATCTGCAACCACATCCAGTTTTTGTTGTTCTTCGCCCTGGATATTTACATCTCCATGTGCACCAAGAATGTGATCTACCAAACCGGCCCTGCGAACATCTCTTGCCACAATTTTTGATGCAATTGAAATATCGTTCAAAATGCGTGATAATTCTCCGGAAGAACCGGGAAACTCCGCCTGACGTTCCATAATAAAATCGCTCAATGTGATAATGTGTGACATAACTGTTGTTTTTACAAAGATAGGAAATAGACCTTAGGATTTTAAGACTTCGGTATATTAAGAACGATCGTGATGAAACTCTTTAAGTAATCTCCTGTCCAATATTCTTAATCTGCTGACTTAGTATCTTAAAGTTTGAATGCCTAACTTTACCTCATGTTTGAAAAGTTCCGTTATCATATCTTGATGCACCTCATTATTTTCATGTGGGGTTTCACCGGAATTTTAGGAAAACTCATTCACATTGACGCACAGTATATCGTCTGGCACCGCATTCTTATAGCATTCATTTCATTATTGATCGGGTTGTACTTTTTGAAAATGCCGATGCGAATCCACAATCGGAAAACCATGCTGAAAGTTTTCGGGACCGGGATCATTGTTGCTTTGCATTGGATTACGTTTTACAGTGCAATCAAACTTTCGACCGCTTCCTTGGGAATTCTATGTTTGTCAACAGCGACCTTGCACGTAACCTGGATCGAACCGATCGTTTTCAAAAAGAAGTTTTCCCCCGTTGAATTTCTCTTCGGGTTGCTGGTCATCTTCGGGATTTACTTTGTTTCTTCCGACTTCGATGAAAAGCAATATTTAGCGCTTGCTTTGGGACTCACCTCTGCGCTTTGTGCCGGTTTCTTTGGGGTTTTCAATGCAAAACTGGCAGAGGAAGTTCCCTCGTCAGCAATTACGCTTCACGAAATGGGAATCGGGCTCGTTTTCCTGTCCGGAATGCTGCTGTACAACGGAAAACTGGACGGGAATTTATTCAAAATGACTGGCAGCGATTTTGCCTGGTTGTTATTCCTGGGAGTTTGTTGTACTTCCTTCGCATTCATTGCAACCATTGAAGTAATGAAAAAACTGGGAGCTTTTACCGTTTCCTTAAGTATCAACCTGGAACCGGTTTACACCATTTTGCTGGCTATTCCGATCCTGAACGAAGATGAATTACTGAATGGAAATTTCTATGCCGGTTCAGCCATGATTATCCTGGTTGTGATTGCCAATGCGATCTACAAATCCAAACAGCGAGAGCGCGAATTGAAAAAGCTTCAATCATAATCCATCAATTTTAAATATTAAAAAAGTGGGGACGTGAGGCCTCGTCCCTACATTTATTTTTTTCATCATTTAAAATTTGGTTGGGCTACTAAATTCCCAGGAACAACCTCCATTCTTTCGCCTGATGTTCGTTCATCACCCGTGGAAATTTGTTTTGAGAACCCAGCTTTCCTTTTTCTTCCATGAATTTATAGAAGTTTTTCACGTCGGTTTGATAGGAAGCCGGCGTTTTCAGGGTATCATATTTTCTAACGGAAGCGTAATCGTCATTCAACTCACACAAAAACGTATCGACCGTTTTCATTACCAATTCGTTATCCATCGGTTTATCCGTTCCAAAACACCAGTAATGTCTTTGTTCGTCTGAATTCACGTAGAGGCAAAATTCAGGAATAGCAACATTGAGTTCCTCACCGGCTTTCATGATCGCCATGTTGATATTATCCAAGGATAAATGCTCTCCCACCAAGCTCAAATATTGTTTGATGCGGCCACTGATTCGAATTTCACGTCGTTCCAAATCCACAAACTGAACCAGGTCTCCGACCAGGTAACGCCACAATCCGGCATTTGTTGAAATGACCAGCGCATAATCTTCTCCGGTGGTTACCTCATCGACAGTCAATGCTTTTGCTTCACGTTTCAGATTCCCTGATTCATCAAAATTATCGCGGTTGAATGGAACAAACTCAAAGAAAATTCCTGATTTCAACAATAATTGCATTCCATTGCTTTCCGCTCTTTTCTGATATGCAAAATACCCTTCGGAAGCCAGATAGGTATTCAGAATATGTACTTTCTTTCCGCAAACTTTTTCAAAGCGCTTCAAATAAGGTTCCATGTAGACCCCTCCCGACAAGTACAACTCCAAATTCGGCCAGATATCGTGAATTGAATTTACATTGTATTTTTCAATGATGCGTTCCATCAGCATGATACACCAACTTGGAATTCCGGCAATGGTACTGATATCCCATTCCGGTGCTTTTTCGACCATACGGTCCAGCTTTTTATTCCAGTCTTTAATTGCCGCTGTTTCTGCATCGGGTTTGGTAAGTGGAAGTAAAACAACCGAAGTGTGTTTTTTTAAAATTCCCGAAAGATCCCCTTCGTAGTGTTTTCCTCTTTTTTCCGGTTTGGAAGAACCTCCGACAGCAATGAATGATTTCTGATAGAATCCATCCGACAGGTTCAGGTCTGCAGTTGCTGTAAATTGTTTGATCGTATTTCGCTGGAACGAACGGATCATTTGCTTTGTAACAGGTATCCGTTTGCTCGGCGATCCGGTTGTTCCAGAAGAAAGGGCAAAATACTTGATTTTTCCCGGCCAGATCACATCTTCCTCATCATCCAGGCAACGATGCAACCAAGTTTGATAGAACTGATCGTAATCACGGATAGGAATTGTTTTTTGAAATTCCTCTACCATGTTTTCTGAGTCCAGAATAGATTGAAAATCATAGTGGTAGCCAAATTTGGTTTCCTGGGCAAACTTCAAAATCTTTGAGAGAACTTTAATCTGATCCTTAAAATCAAGTCCTTTCCACGCATTTCTCCGCGCCGAGAATTCGGTAGTCTTTTTAAGTAATTTCCCGATTATTGGCATCTTTTCTTCATTTTGTAATCCTTACAAAAGTGAGAAAAAACAACGACTTATTGTTTTATTAACGTCTTATTTTTAATATTGATCGAAGAAATGGAATCTAGCTTCTAATGCTTTGATTACATTTGCACTACTATATAAAACCCACAAATGCTCCTTATGGAAAAAAAGACCATTATTGTTCCTCATGATTTTACCCCGGTTGCGGAAAACGCTCTGAACCACGCAATTAATACCGCAAAAATTACCGGTGCTGAAATTTTGCTTTTACATGTTGTGGCAAAAGAGAAGGCGGTTAGTGAAGCTGAAGAAAAACTTAAAGCTGTTGTTGAACAACACAACCAAGAAGTAAAAATTACCTCGTTTATTCGTGTTGGAAATATTTTCGATGATATCGGCGATTTCGCATCAGAAAATCATGCCGAATTGATTTTTATGGGTACACACGGTCAGACCGGATGGCAGCACATTACCGGAAGCCATGCCTTGAAAGTAATTACCCATTCAACTGTTCCCTTTATTGTGGTTCAGGAAAAACCTATTAAGGAAACAGGCTACGATGATATCGTGGTTCCTTTGGACCTGAATAAAGAAACGAAACAAAAACTGGCATACGTCGCAAACATTGCTACTTACTTCAAATCCCGTGTTCACGTAATTACTCCGGATGAATCGGATGAATTCTTACGTCACCAGGTAAAAGCAAACATTCAATTTGCTGTCCGTTTCTTCCATGAAAGAGGAATTGATGTGACAACAAAAGTTGTTCCTACAAGCGGGTTTGATAAAGAGGTAGTGAAACATGCCGTATCACTGGATGCAGATTTGATTGCGATCATGAACCTGAACCGCAACAATATGTTGGGGGTGATTACTGCGAACCATGAGCAGTACATACTTACAAATGATGCACAAATTCCTACGTTGATCGTTAACCCTGTTGCAGGGAAATACGGAAGCAGCGTTTTATTCAGTTAGAATTTCACTTTGTTAATAATAAACGTGTAGGGGTCGAAAATTTTGGGTATTATGTAGAAAACTCACCAAGCCCTAAAATACTAAAAAACGGCTCCCAAATCTGAGAGCCGTTTCTTTTTGTCTGACAAAAAAAGGTGAATTCTAAAACAATAAATAGCGTCAAATTTTGAAAACGCTTATTCTTTGTTTTACTGGTTTTCTTCCCAATCTTCAGGTTCTTCATCGTAATAATCCCACTCCTCAATAAGACCCAACTTTTGCATCTTGCTCACAAAGGCAGGTGCATCTTCGGTAAGATAGCTACCATCATCATACTTTGGTCCGAAAGGTTCGCGTGTCCAGATTGTAGCTCCTGTTTCTTCAATGAAGAACTCCAGTGCTTCTCTTCCCAATCCGTTATGCTTGAATGGTGCGTACATTCGAGCTAGCAAAAATCGATAGTCATCGTCATCGTCCACGATGAATTCAAATTCACCACTTAGCTTTCTGTCTCCTTGCCAGAAAGTGATTTCATCCCACTCTTCGGTGAGTTTCATTGTAACGGTCTCGTTGTTTCGGAGCCGTACTGTTTTTAAAAATTCCATTGAATTAAATTTTGGTTTTTATTATTCAGACCAACTGGCCTATAATATATATATCAACCACTCTGTTGAAAGTTTAATTTTTTTTGATAAAATGAAAAGTTTTTTTGCAATGAACTATCAAACACTCGTCGTGTTACAACTTTTCAACAACTTACTGATTATCTGACTGAAACAATTAACTTTGTTTCACTGGCAAACAACGCTTTAGTAGGGTCAATCTATCACGGGACGATAGAACACGTTACGGGACGACGGAATTGACTTCGGAAGAGAGTTGCAGAGGTAAGTAGCTGGAAAGGGATACCTAGCACTTAGTACAAATCACTTCGCTCCAGCAGTGGTTTATTCATATCATTCACCAATGGGATAGGGTCAGAATGCATTGTATTACATCGAGTCAGCTGGGGGATTCGGATAAGTATTACAATATGGACTTATTGCGTTGGGAATTCCTTGTTTTTCTTGGTATTGTTTCAACTATTGTTGGTAACATCACACGTTATTTAATTGCAGTAGTTAATTCAAAGAAAGAAGTAGAACTGGCTAAACTCGAATTAAAAAAAGAGCTGAAATTGGTAAAATACCAATCTAAAAGAAAGTAATTAAGCAGAATGACCCCGTGAAAATGGGGTCATTTTTATAACTTATTTTGCAACCTTCAATTCTTCCAATCGCTCAAGAAGATAACTGATACTTTTGAGTTCATCTGTATCACTATTCTCTTGCTCAAGTATCTTACAAGTAACTGGGTCATAAATCCCTCTCTTGGTAACAATTTCCGCATCTCTACTCCAGGCTACAATACTGAATATGAATGGTTCATTTTTAGGCATTATTTGGTAAGTAGTCTTAATATCTAAACCCTTCCATAATACCATTTCAGATAAATAGTTGATGGTGAAATATCCATCACCAGTTTTTGAAATAGTATGTTTACCTTCTATCTTATCGTATGGAACAAGTTTAATATTAATCAGGTGAATAACATAAGACATTTTCTCGGTTGGATATTGACTTTCATTTCCAATAGAAATACTCAGTTCATATCCTTTATCATCTTTCAACTTCGATATATCACCTGAAATTCGAAGCTTTGGTTTTTGTCTTCTGGAGAACAAAGCTTCTACAACTCCATGAGGAGCGGGTTTGGCTTCTCGTTCCATTCGAATGTAATATCTGCTGTCCCTGTTACTCTGATGCGGTGGAGTCATACTTTGTGGAACCTCAAGAATGAAATAACTTCCTTCTTCAGAATGGAACTCTTGTATCTTGATATTCGTTGGAGGCGGAGAAATATTACTTACAATAGAAGTCATTAACCAGTCTTTACCTCTAAAATTCGAAGGTATCAGTTCTCCTTGGCAAATAGTAACTTCTGTTTTCGGAGTTGGTTTCTTCTTTCCTTCACGTGGTGCCCCAATTATAATTACACCACCTTCTGTATTGAGAAAAGCACAAACCTCTTTGTATATATCATCAACTAATACACCACCAGATTTAAATTCCAAGAGAGAAGTTTCTTCTTGTTCTTCTTTGAAGAAGTTTTGTAAATCCTCAAATGTGATTTCAGCTAGTTTTTTACCAAAAATAAGTTCACTTAACATTGCCTAATAATTTGGAATATAGTCTTCTAATTTTTTCGCATACGCCTTTAAAGTGGAGATTCACTTTCATTTTTTATACGTTCATTATACTCTTTCATTCTGGTCGATGCCTCAAATATATCATCAACTAACTCAATGATTTTTTCTTTTATTTCCTACCGTATTTATTCTGGATTTACAATGAAAGAGTTCAATAGTTTAATACTTTCATCAGACATTTTTTCTATTGCATAATCAGGAATTTTCATCACAGAAAGTTCGCCACCACCAAAATCTTTTTCCCATTGGGAACATGAAATATTTTCTTCGCTAAGAATATTTTGGAACTCTAGTTCAAATTCATTCTCTCTATGTGGTAATATTCTAAACTCTACAAATTCCATAACTAAAAGATTCTAAAAACATCAACTTTTAATTTACAAGTTCCTGTTCCCCGCCCAAGAATACCAATTCTATCTACATATAATGGGTTATCTCTCCAAAAATCTGGTTCCCTAACCGTTAATTCAAATGTGTTTTTCTTTGCGAAGGGTGAATCCACTGGTTGAACTTGAAGTCTACTGTGTTGGAAGTAATAAATAAATAACCCTCCTGGTTTTGACCCCTCTTCAAATTTTATTTCAATTTGAATATCTCCAAGTCTTGTTGGATTAATAAGAAAACTAGAATTCTCAAGAACGAACGCTCTCCTTTCAGAATCTACTGTTAACTCTTGGTTTTTTTGTAAATCCAATTCCATAACTGTTGAAGAAGATGTCCGTATCATTTTATCATTTATATTTAATAAATATAGAGAAAATATGGAAGCAGGGATAGCAAGACAAGAGTTTAATCGTATTCTTAAAATCATAAAAGATTTGGGATATAAAGACAATGATAGTCTTGCTGAGTTTTGGACGAAGAATTCATTTCAAATCAATAATCTCGCTTATGGTAATGGGGCTTATGGTTCCTTTGAAACACAGATTAAATGGCTCTTTGATGATTACCAAGTAATTCAAAAATCAATTGTCGACTATCTTAATAGCAAAACCCGTGAAGCTTACATTCCTGAAAACTATCATAATCGAATCAAAATAACTGTTGATTTCAGTGATTGGAGTTTTCAATTAAAAGGTAAAACATATACCTCCAAAGATTTCGCAGAGTTTGTTAAGACTTTTGACGATGAGGACAAATCTCATTTTCTATTTGATTTTTCAGGAATCGACTTGTCGGGAGTTTCTGTAAGAAATTGTATCATCAAAAATTGTTACTTCGATTCTGCTTTTTTTGATTCAGCCTCTTTCGAAAATGTGGATTTTGAGGATTGTATGCTCGATTACTCATCTTTTCATAAGGCAACATTATCTACTGTTGGTTTTACAAACTACACAACCATAAGAGGAATTTTGCTTGATTGTGCATGGGTCGAAAATTTGAAGAATCTTAATCATAACTCCCTTCCAACTTCGTTTGTATATACTGAGGTCAAGTACAAATGGATTATAGCAAAGCTTTTCAAAAGTGTTTTTTACAAGGGTGGGTTAGCCTTGAATGATTTCCGAAATCAAAATCATACAACGTTTATGAACGTGAATGTCGAAGGATTGACTCGTTCTCATGTAAAAACTGATATTGATTATATCAATTGGTTTCAGTCACTAACAGGTAAATTGTTTCGATTTAAGCGTTTAAGATTTAAAACAAAAATTGGTTTCGTCCTATCATGTGTTACAACAAAATATTGGTCATCATTTGCCGCCCTTGGAATTTCTGCTTTTGTTATTAATCTTATTTATTCGATTATTTATTTCTGCAATAACAATTCTTATAATGCATTGCATGAAGGTAATTCAATAGAGAAATTTATAAAGTCATTTTACTACAGTACCGTAACATTTATGACATTAGGGTATGGTGATGTATATCCTGAAAATTGGGGAGGACAATTAATCGTAATCACCGAAGTTACATTAGGGTATATAGTACTTGGTTTATTTGTTTATCTAGTCAGTAGAAAGGTTGATAAGTTATATTAAAAACAGCTTCCACAATTAGGAGCACGTTATCCAATGAGATTTGGAACCTCTGCCTTTAATGTTTCTAGAATAGGCTCAGAAACCCCAGCTGAAATGATTCCACCTGCTACCATTTCACCAATCTTTCCAACCGCCATTTGTCTCCAATTTTTCTTACCAACAAGAAACCACTTTTTGAGCTCTTCAACTTCCTCTTTTAAGTCATCATATATTATTTGCTGACCAGTCTTCAATGCCTCCAAATCAGAAACGATTTTGTCTAGATAATCAGTCAGCGTTTCTTTTTCTTCCCTTGTGAAAGAATCATCACTTATTGTTACACCAATTCTTCGTAGTTCTTGCTGTAAGAAGTAATTAATATCTTCATGCTTTGCATTCGTTGGACAGCTTTCGAGATTTGTACAATCTTTCAAATGTTCCTGATAAGTTTTATCATTTGCTTCAAGAACTACTGTCAGATATGCTAATTTATCTGTGTCGCTATCTACATTATATAAATCGTCATCAACTTTTTCTAATATCTTTTTATGGTCGCCAATTCCATGACCGAAGTATCGGTCAACCATTGTTCTTGCTTTCTTTTCTAAATGATTCATAATTCAAATGGGCTTTAACTAAAACTACAAATCTTTTACCCGCTAAATGTTATTGTTGAAAAATAAAGAGTTAGTAATTGCTACTTTTACAAACAAAAAAGACACCCTATTTATGAGTGTCTTTAGTATTTTAGGGCTTGGTGAGTTTTCTACATAATACCCAAAATTTTCGACCCCTACACGTTTTAATTCATTTTGATGTATCGGTATGTTTTACTGCCACTTGCAATATCTTCGCGAAGCCAAAGTGTGTCAACCAGGCGATCAATAATAAAACCATTTGAAATACCATTCAGATTCATAATCAACTCATGAGTTCCGGTTAAAACAGATAGTTTTGACTTGTATACAAATAATCCACTGTAAAAAACAGTGTCGTTTCTTTTCCAATCTATATTCTTGTAATCAATGAAATTCAGCACCTGACTATTCGAAGAAGAAGCTGTATCCTCATAGAATGTACTGTCCTGAGTCGTGGAAACCCAATTCCATTCTGTGTTTTGTAAGCTGCTGTAAGGTGTTGCGGATTCCTCCTTTGCACAACTACAGATCAACATGACAAGTATTGCGAAAAAACCAACTTTCATTTTTATTTTTTTCAAAAATAGCCTTGTTTTTTCATTTTGCCTAATCATACAATACTTTGGTTTAATCCTTATACTCATTTCTGGCCAACCGTTCTTCCACTTCTTTGAGGTTTTGCATTTTTTTGGTTTGCCTGCTTGCAATGGCCGTCGGTGTAAAATACTTGTGCATATTCAGGAAAGCAACCTGCATGTGATCCCATTGTCTGTCGCTATCTATTTTCCCGTGTTCTCGCAGTTCTCTTCTTAAGCGGTCTGCAATTTCATGGAAGTCGTCTCTTCCCAGGTAATCCAAATCGGCATCACAGATAATTTGCTCCAGTTTGTTCTTCGGTTGATGTGGAATCTGTGTTACGAAAATCAATTCTTTGATCTGGGCAATGTGCTGGTCCGAGTATCCGTATTTCGGAAGGATTTCTTCTGCCATTCGTGCACCGATCGGTTCGTTCTTTTCATAATTCTCCACGAATCCTGCATCGTGGTAGGTCGCTGCAGATTTCAAAAGGAATAAACCTTCATCGGTTACTCCTTCCAACAAGGCATAACGCTCAACTGCGCGCACCACATCTTTGGTATGTTCAATACTATGGTAATGC
The DNA here is from genome assembly GCA_966212075.1 of uncultured Fluviicola sp. GTDB lineage: Bacteria > Bacteroidota > Bacteroidia > Flavobacteriales_D > Crocinitomicaceae > Fluviicola. The sequence goes on along the minus strand of CBIHOM010000001.1, from coordinate 456,235 downwards.
AGCATTGGAGACAATCCCTTTTCCAATACTTTAATGATATGGCGCTCCGCTTTGTAATAATTGATACTACTGTATAAGTGCAGGTTAACAATTTGCTGGAAACGATCATTTGGATACAACCCTTCCCCGTTTATGGAAAGTTCGGGTTTGATACGTTCCACAGTAAACATTTCAATTAAGCCCTTACTCTTTGTTTTTACCTTTCCGCGGTAAGTACATTCGAAATACGGTTCTATCAATTTAAAGGTAGATCCTGATATAGTGACTCTTCCAGGTTCGCCCATCATCTCCATTCGTTGTGCCTGATTCACGGTTGCTCCCCAGATATCATAAGCCAACCTTTCCGAACCGATTACTCCGGCTGTCACCTCCCCGGTGTTAATTCCAAGGCGTAACTCCCAGTATTCCTCTCCTGTTTTCAACGCTTCGTTCCTAAGCGTGTTCATATAGTCCTGGATCTGAAGTGCTGCCAAAACCGCATCGATCGGGTTGGTATTATTCCTTACGGGAACACCTCCGGCACACATGTATGCGTCCCCGATCGTTTTTATTTTCTCCAGGTTATTTTTTACAATAATCTCATCGAATTTACGGAAATACACATCCAGCTTATTCACCAGGTCTGTTGGTTTCAATCCTTCCGCAATCTTGGTAAACCCTACAAAGTCAGTAAATAATACCGATACCGTTTTATAAGCTCTTGCCGAAGCCCTTCCTTTTGTTTTTAATTCTTCTGCCGTGGATTCCGGGATGATATTACGAAGTAAGTTCTCGGTTTTGTCTTTTTCAATTTGGAGCAAACGTTTTTGTTCCTCTACTTTCGTTTTCTCTTCTTCAATGACTCTTTTCTGAGATTCGATCTTCATGTTTTGAGCACGAATCTCTTTCGTTCTTTCTACGATCTTCATCTCCAAACGCACCTGGTCTCTTCGTGCAAGGTTGATCCTGGAGCGAATGAAAATAATGATGAGGAGTGTCAAAACGATCAGAACAATAACCCAGAACCACCATTTCCACCAAAAAGGAGCGGCAATCTCAATATTCATCTGAGAGGTCGCCTGCACCCAATTTCCGTCAATCCGTTTTACATATACCTTCAGAACATAAGATCCCGGTGTCAAGGACGTAAAGTGAATTTCACTTGAGGAGCCCAGGAATACCGAACCCTCATCCAAACCTTCCAATTCGTACTTGAATTGGAGCAAATCACGATTGATCAGATCTGTTGGTATGAAGCGAATGGTAAAGCTTCGCTCGTCATAACCCAACTTGATGTCCGATTGATAAGAAAACGATTCTTTAAAGGGAGCCTCTTTATCTCCCGGTTTTAACCATTGATCATCAAAACGGAATTTCAAAAAGTTGACGTACACTTTTTCCTTTAGTTCCTGTAAATTTTCCGGGTTGAAAAAATTGTATCCTTCAATCCCTCCAAAATACATTTCTCCGTTTCCTGAAAGCAAATAGGCGCCGGTATTGAATTCGTTACTCATCAACCCGTTTACTTCCGAATAATTAGTACAGCGTTCCTGTGAGGTATTAAATCGGCACAGTCCTTTATTGGTACTTAACCATAAATTACCCCGTTTATCCGGAAGGATCCCGTAAACGAAGTTATTCGGCAAGCCTTGTTTACGGGTATAAGCAATAACTTTTCCTGTTTGTAAATCCAATTTCAGTAAGCCTGATCCCGAAGAGCCCAGCCACAGGGTTGTTTCATTTTCCTGGTAAATGCTGGAGATTACATCCCGGCTTGCCTTCAGGATGGATTTATTCATCGGGTAAGGGACTATTTGTTCCTTTCCTTTCTTATCAAGTGTCAGGATATTAATCCCACCAACCCCTGTTGCAAAATAATAGGTATCATTCAATCCTTTATAAGCTACACGGCAGACTCCTGCACCGATTGTTGTTTTCGGCTTTTTCGGGTTGTAAACAAACGGTTCAAATTCGCCTGTTTTGAGATCATACATGAGTACTCCACCCTTTGTTGCCAAAAAGAATTTGGATTCTTTGTACGGTGTAATATTATAAACACGCTGGAAACCGGCGGGATTGGAAATTCCTTTATAGCTGATTTTCTTAAATGCCCCCTTCCCGTTCCGGATTTTTAATTCGTATAAACCGTCATTGGCCCCGATTAGAAAGTGTTTATCCGATATGTGGTGGATCGAAACAATACTGTTTTCATTAAAATCCTGGGATTTTGAAATATAATAATGCCTGAATTGCCCGGTTTTCCGGTCCAGTTCGGAAATGGCAAAATCTGTCGCAATATACACTTTGGAATAATCATCCGATTCTGCAAAACCCCAAACACTTTCAGAAGGCAAACCCTGGTTGAGATTGGAAGCCGGCCCCACTCCAAAGAATGAATCGTTTTTTGGATTGAACCCGCTTAAACCCCGCAATGTTCCTATCCAGATCGTTCCGTTTTCATCACAAAACAGTTCATTTAATTCGTTGAACAGGATCGCGTTCTTCTGGAAAATATCCTTTTTACTGAATGTAATCCGGTATCCGTCTTTCGAATTGTTAACACTGATCAATCCGTTATTTACAGTGGCAATGTAGAATTCATTGATGGATTTAACGTATACATCCGAAAATTCTTCAATCCCGTAGTCTTTGCCGATGAATTTTAAGAACGGAAATAATTTCTGATTCTGTGTATCGAATAACCACAGCCCTTCATTACTTGAAAGGACAAAACTGCTTTCGGTGAAGGCTTCCACATCTGAAACAAGCCAGGTTTTTTGGCCGTTCGGTGGTGTTAATTGCTTCCAGGTCTTTGTTTTCAGGTTGTAAACATACACACCTACATCTTCAAATGAAACGATCAACTGATCCTTCGTTACAAACTTGATATAGTGGATGCGCTTGGAGGGAATTGCCCCTGTTAAAAAGGAGATTTTCTTCGTGCTACGATCATATTTTGCCAATCCATGTGTAGAAGAGCCTAGCCAAATATTCCCGTTTTGTTCTTCCGAAATACTTTCAATGGAAAGGTTATTATCGTCTGAAGCCAGGAGCGACCGGAAAGTTTCTTTTTTGGGATCGTAAATAGAAATTCCGTCCGCCGTTCCAAACCACAATTGCCCGGTTTGATCTTTTAAACCACAGTGGACATAGGAACTTGCCAGGCCGGGTGTATCATCTGAAGTAAACACTTCAAATTGTTGTCCGTCAAAACGATTCAGACCGTCTTGAGTTCCGAGCCATAAAGCTCCTACTTCATCCTGCACAATAGTCGTCACCGAACTCTGTGAGAGTCCATCGTTAATAGAAAAATTTCTAAAACGATACGAGACTTGACTTACCGCGCTAGTAGTAGCAAACGCAACAACAGCTCCAATTCCTATTAATCGAACGAGCATAGAGTATTTATTTCGTTTATTTCAACGAATAGTTCACTGAAAAAGTTTCACCATCAGGTTTCTAAGCCTTTTGCTCCGCACTTGCTGCTTTCACAGCATTTGCAGCAGCTGTTTCCATATCACGGTCAAACAGGTAAAGACCACCTTTATCCCCGCCGATCAAACGCAATTTATCCAGAATACTGCGACCAAGCGCTTCTTCTTCCAATTGCTCGGAAACATACCATTGCATGAAATTATGCGTTGAGTAATCCTTTTCCTGCAAACAAATATCCACGACACCATTGATACTTTCCGTGACCATTAATTCGTGTTCGAGTAATAATTCAAAGACACGCTCCAATGAATCGAATTCAACAGGAGGTTGTGGCACAGAAGGAACAATAGCGACTCCTCCGCGCTCATTCACAAATTTGATCAATTTCAACATGTGGAACCGCTCTTCATCTGAATGTGTGTACATAAACTTCGCTGTACCGTTCAATCCTTTTGTTTCAGCCCAGGAAGCCATCGCAAGGTAATATTGAGATGAAGAAGATTCTTTTTGAATTTGATCATTTAATGCCGCTTCAATTCGCTTATTCATTGTTATAAATTTTTGTCCTATTTCTATCAAAGTTAAAATTTTAAGCTTAAAATCAGGTATATCGCCAATTAATAAATCGTATTTTTACAGTACAACACAAATTATGGGTAAAAAAAGACCAAAAAAAATAAAAGATAAGTCAACCAAAAAGCTGAAAAGCGGTCTATATCATATTATTCGAAAATTGTTTGAGCAACACCCCGATGCTCTTTTAAATTATAAACAGGTGTGCAGCTTGCTGCATATTCACGATAGCGAGTCCCGGAAATTGGTCGTGGCGTTATTGCGTGAATTGGAAACCGAAGGTTTTCTTCGCAAAAGTGGTCATGAGACCTATGTTTATTCCGATAATTCCGAAACGATCGAAGGAGAATTGGAGCTTACGCAGCGCGGTTCCGGATTCGTTATGGTTGGAAAAAATGAGCCGGATATTTTCATCGCTCCGCACAATATCGGTCAGGCAATTCATGGAGATATTGTTCGTGTGGCTCTGATCAAAAAAAGCGGGAACAGACCGGAAGGTAAAGTTATGGAGGTTGTTTCCCGCGAACGGACCCAGTTCGTCGGTACGATCCACATGCACGATAAACACGCATTTCTAATTCCGGACAATACGAAAACGGGTGTGAAGATTTACATTCCGTTAGAGAAATTGAATAAAGCAAAGAACAAGGACAAGGCTTTGGTGAAAATCACCGTTTGGCCGAAATCTGCCGAGTTTCCGTTTGGGGAAGTAATCCAGACACTGGGTGGAAATTCGATCCACGATAACGAGATGATCTCCATCCTGGTCAGCCAGGGAATTCCAATCGAATTTGAGGACGATGTGATGAGTGAAGCCGAACAGGTTACACTGCAACTGGATCCGGAGGAAGTCGCGAAGCGACGTGATTTTCGCGATATTTTGACCTTTACTATCGACCCGGTTGATGCGAAGGATTTCGATGATGCTTTATCGATTCAAAAATTGGAAAACGGACATTACGAGATCGGTGTGCACATTGCGGATGTAAGTCAATACGTAAAACCGAATTCTGCGATGGACAAGGAAGCATTAAAACGTGGAAACTCGGTTTACCTCGTAGATCGGGTAATCCCGATGTTGCCGGAACAGCTTTCCAACATGGTGTGTTCTCTTCGACCGAAGGAAGACAAGTTTACGTTTTCTGCCGTGTTCGAGCTGGACGAAAAAGGGAAAATTTACAAAGAGTGGTTCGGGAAAACGGTTATTCATTCCGACCATCGGTTTACATATGAAGACGCGCAGGAAATCCTGGAAGGAGCAGAAGGCCCGTACAAGGAAGAACTGCACATTTTAGATAAAATCGCAAAAACCTATCGAAAAGAGCGGTTTAAGCATGGTGCGTTGATGATCAACTCGGAAGAGATCCGCTTCAAGCTGGACGAAAACAAGGAACCGGTTGACGTAGTTGTAAAGGTTTCAAAAGACGCACACCAATTGATCGAAGAATTTATGCTCCTGGCAAATAAGCGTGTTGCGATGTTCGTTGGAATGCCGCAAAAAGGAAAAGATCCTGTTCCGTTCGTTTACCGTGTTCACGACAAGCCTGATCCGGAGAAAATCGCATTATTCAGTTTATTTTTGGATAAATTCGGACATTCGTTGGAATTCACAAGCCCGGAAAAAGCAGCGCAAAGCATCAACAAATTGTTGAATGACATCCGCTTGGAGAATGAATACAGCATCATTCAGCAAATGGCGATCAGAAGCATGGCGAAAGCTACTTACGACACGGACAACATCGGCCACTACGGTTTGGCTTTCCAGTATTATTCTCACTTCACATCACCGATCCGCCGGTATGCCGATCTGATGGTACATCGCATTTTATTGGAGTGTTTGGAAAACCAGCCGCATAAATACAATTCTGCACTGGAAGATATTTGCAAACGCATTTCACGTACCGAACGCAAGGCAACGGAAGCAGAACGCGAATCCAATAAGTACTTCCAGGTCGTATTTGTTCACGATAAGATCGGGGAAGAATTTGACGGAATTGTTTCCGGTCTGGCAGAATTCGGGTTATTTGTACGCATGAATGAAAACGCGTGTGAAGGTATGGTCCCATTGCAGGAACTTCCGGGAGACCGTTATACATTTGATGAAAAAACGATGACGATCGTGGGTCAGAAAACAGGGAAAACGTTCCATTTCGGGGATAACGTTCGCGTGAAAATTTCAGAGGTGAGTCCGAGGAAGCGGACAATTGACCTGGAATTGGTTTCGGTGGCTGAATAGGTTGGACCACAAGGGACATGAAGAGCACGAGGATTTATTGAAAGATGAGTGTAAGCATTCGGATTTCGATGTGTATCTCCGACGATTTCGCTATTCGCGCAAGGATTTAAAAACTTCGTAGGTTTCATCCTACTTCACTCTTCGAGTTTCGTATACGAACGTGGAGTATCTATGCTTTAAACTGGGGGTTAAGTGGGAATATCAGTACTTGATCTATTCTCTTTCCATTTTCCATATGGACCAAACTCCGTTTTCTTTGTATAGATGATAACCTCCATTACGGTCAAGCAATACGTTTGGAATTGTTTTCATTTTTTCAGGATCCGGTATGATCATGTCGATCGATCCTTCCGTCAATCTCAATTCCCGAATGCCCGTACATTGAAACAAAAACGAAACATCCTGCAGGTTTACACTTTCCATTTCCAGCCTGTTAATAATACAATCGCTTTGTTTTGGATGCGCATACTTCAATGTTGGACAGTGTTGGATCTTCATTGATCCGATGCTGTCATATGTAAATAAATCCGAGATATCCGACAACTCAAAAATAGAGTAGAACTTTAATTCTTTTAACGAGAGTCCTGTGAAATCACCCCCGATTTCACCGATTGACAAACCATAAAATTCTACTTCTTCCAGGTTAGGATATAAGTTGAGATTGCGAATATTTTTCAATATCACATCATCAAATCCTTCCCGGTATCCTTTTCCCATAATTGACAATTTCGTCACAGATTGCGGCAGACAATCCGGAACTTCATCAAAACAGGAATAGCTCATTAATCTGAACTCTTCCAATTTTGTGAGGTATTTCAGGTTACTGATGTCGAGACGGGCTATTTCTTTTGAATTATTATCCCAATGTCGAAAGCCTGTCCCATTATTTAAATCCAAATAACGGATCTGATTACCTTCTGCCCATTTTGGAAAGTGGGTAAGAGACGGACACTCCAAAATCTCAATCTTTATTACTTTTTGAAGTTTTTTAAACTCATCAATTGATTTCAGGTTCCGGCAAGACCAAATACGAATTAATGACAGGGAATCAAGTTTGAAGGGTGTTTTACTCAAATGTTCACCCGTAAAATTCTCTATATACACAGATTGCAGGTTCGGGAAATAATTTAACCTTTCAAGGCTTCGTAATTCTTTTCCACAAATAAGGTTAAGGTCCTGAATTTCTGTAAATCCTTCAAATTCTTTTGGAATGTTCGGCAGGTTTATGATCAGATCCAGTCTATTACTGAACGAACTATTTCTCAAGGACTCAATCAAACGCAGATCGGTTGTGGAATCAATAATGATTCCACCCCAAGAACTCACCAACCGATCTTTGAAATGAAAACAATCATTGAGATTAACAGGTGGAGGCGGTCCGGGTTGACTATTTGCATCCATTGCTACCAAACAACTAAACAAGCTTAAAAATAGAATCAGTTTCATAGCTCTTTTTACAATCCATGGGAAGAATTGTTCAAAACGATGGTGTATAAACTTATTGAGTGACGGTTTTTCCTGCAAAGCTATACAAAAGAACACGGGGAATTCTTTTACAAGAATTAGTATTGCTTTCCCTTTAAAATCCGGGTTCCCGAAAATTTCTTCGGAAGGTTTTTCACCAGGAATTCTTCCAAATCGAAATATATAAATTCCAATCTCCTGTCTTCACCTTTTTCATCCTGGAAATAAAGAGTCCAGTAAACATTTTCCGATTTTTTTAAGGAATACTTCTTTCCCTGATAATGAAAATCAATGCTGAATATTCTTACAACAGATGAACTGGTTACCTGGAAAAAAGAACGTTTAAGAATAGAGTCTGTCTGGACCTTCGTTGTTGTTCTCTTCTTTTCAGGATCATTTTCGAAAAACGATAGCGGAACGTCTTCCAAAGCATACGGAAAAATGGTCTTTGATTTTATAGAATAAATGGCTTTCAGGAAATGATCCAGCTGATCTGCTTCAAGTTTTCGTTTCCCGATCGATTTTATGGTTAGAATACTATCTTCTATTAAATTCTCCCGAAACCCTTCTTTCCATTCCCGGAATATTTCTTTGGACTTAAAAGATGAGATTTTATAATGATTGTTTCTTTTGCTGTAACTGATTGTTTCTTTTTTCTGACAGCCTCCTCTCAACGTTTTGGCGTCGATAGTATAGGAACAATCATGACCTATGGAATAAACGATGGACAACGAATCAATTTCCTGGGAAAATCCTTTCAGGCAACTCATTAAAATCAGTATCAGGCAGCTTTTTTTCATCTCATCAATTCCATCATATTCTCCGGCTTCGCCAATTCTGTGAATCCAAACTGACGATACAATCCGTGTGCGTCGGATGTTGCCAGGCGCCACACTTTGATGTTTTTCAATGATTCATTTTCAAGGATGTGTTTCATCAGCAGTTTGGAATACCCTAAACCCTGATATGCTTTGTCAATGAATACATCCATCAAATAAGCAAACTGGTAATAATCCGTTACAACACGTGCATAACCAATTTGTTTTTCATCCAGGAAAACGCCAAAATTCAGAGAATTGTCGACACAGATACGCATGTTTTCAAGGCTTCGGTCCTTTGCCCAATAGGTTTGAGAGATAAAAGCTGTGATGTATTCCAGGTCCAGGCGATTTTTGTCGGATGTAATGAATAGATTCTCCATGGTTTAAAAATACGGAATCTATATAAAAACAGTAGGGGTTAAAAATTTTCTGACCCTACATTGAATGATATCTTAAATCAATGAAGAATCTGAACCGATTTGGTAACCACCGTTCCATCTTTATAAATCAAAGACAAATAATAAACACCAGCTTCCAGGTTATGGTTTTGCAGTTCAAATCCCATTTCTGTTTTTACCTTGCTGATTTGGATTTCCTTCCCGGAAACATCTCTTAAGCTGATCGTATTAACTTGTTCATTTGGAACATAAACGGCGAAAGAACCGCTATTCGGATTAGGGAAAACAGAAAATCCGTTTTTATTGTATGTTTCTTCAATTCCCAACTGATCAATCAGATAATTCGCTGCAGCAAAAACGTTCGGCAAAGGTCCAATTTTTTCCGAAACCGGGAATAAGACACCAGCAACCTGTGGCTTTCCGGTGTTTACCAACACATCTCTGATCACATCTCTCGACAAAGTATTTCCCGTAGAATTGATGGAAAGCGATTGCAAAAGCGTCACCGCACCAACCACAATTGGTGAAGCTCCTGAAGTTCCGCCGAAATTGTCCGAATATTCTTTATTCGGTCCTTCGGCTGCATAAGCGGAACCATAACCGGTTGTTACAACACCTTCCCCATTTCCCTGTAAATCAATCCGGCTTCCGTAATTGGAGAACCACAAACGGGAACGTGACACATCATCGATTCCAACTGCACCGGCACCCACCATAATTGCTTCCGACCAGTTTTCTTCCAAAAAGGGATAATGTCCGCCATTGTCCGTACTGAAAAGCGGATCATCCAAATTTTTACTCCCGTTTCCGGCTGCTTCCACTACGATCAAGCCGTTTCCGGAAATCAATTGGATTGCATCGTAAAAAGGTTCATACCATTCTACCGGCGCAAAACCAGCATCCGGGGTATCTTCAAAAGCCATGATTTGCTGCTCGATCAAAACAACATCTCCCTCACCCAATTCGCTTAAGGTATTAATCAGTGCTTCTTCCAGGTAATAAGTCTGATTGATGTATGCACCGGCAAAATACAACTGGCTTTGATAAGCAATTCCGGTAGTTCCCGCACCATCATTCAAAGAGGCTATTTCACCCAATACTGCCGTTCCATGATCCGGTCCGAAACCAGGATCTTCCGGTTGAGGGCCTACGATCATTACTTCCGGTAAATCAACATGGGCCGCATTGAAAAGGTATTCTATATCACACACTTTTACTCCTTCACCATATACTGAATATCCATTCCAAAATTCCTGCACATGAATTCCCGGTTCCTGATCAAACAAATAAAGTTGCGTTGACTGAAGATTCGGTACCACCGGTGTGCTCAATTTTGGTGGAATGCTCACATATTTTACCGCAGCCAATGTTTCCAGCTTTCGTTTAACTTCCCGGATATCTTCCCCCGGGTTTACATGAAATTCAAAAAGAGTATTCGGGTCCGAAAGGTTCTTTTTCAAATTCTGTTTTGCTTTTAAATAGTAAGCTTGTAACTGCTCACTTGGAATGGAATAGAAAGGTTCCCAATGTCCGTATTGATCGAGTTTGGAAGCTTCCGGATAAGATCCTTCTTCAGAAAACAGTTTTCCTGCTTGTGCATGAACATTCAATCCGTCCCGAAACTTTACATGCAGTAATTGTTTGGAAGTGTTTTGAGCAGACACAATACCAAAAGAAAAGGAAAAAACGGTGAGTAGCATAATCTTCATAAGCAACTATTTTTACCAATGCTAATGAATATTTCGATAGCATTTCCCGTAAAAACGTATAACTATGAAACTATTGAGGGAAGCGTATTTAAGAAACCGTGAGTTGTTTTTAAAGCATTTTGATGCGATTGGTCAGTTCATCCCGGTATGAACCACCGATAGGAATCAATTTGCGATCATTTTCCAACTGAAGGTTCGGGAAATCAATGGATGCAATTTTGTCAAGGCGAACAATAAATGAGCGATGCACACGAATAAATTGGTCCGTACCCAATTTCGTTTCGATATCTTTCATCGTGGAATGGATCGTATAACGTGTTTCATTGGTGTTGATAACCACGTAATCTTTCAGAGCTTCGATGAAGTAAATATCGTTCATATTCAATTTCACCAATTTGCTGTTGGACTTCACGAAAATAAATTCATTCAGGGAATCCTTCTCTTTATTTTCAACAAGGGAATAAAGCATATCGCGTTCGCGTTCCACTTCTTGTTCCTTCTTGTGTTTATAAAGTGCCATTTCAATCGATGTATGTAAATCGATTTCTTTGAAAGGTTTTAAAATATAACCGTAAGGTTCGGTAACTTTTGCTTTTGACAAAGTAGCTTCGTCCGCATAAGCAGTTAAATAAATTACCGGAATGGAGTACTGGTTCCGAACAATTTCAGCTGTTTCAATCCCATTCATTTCACCCTTCAACATGATGTCCATAAGAACAATATCCGGCTGATTTGCTTCCAATAATTCGAGTGCTTTTTCACCTGAAGGAGCTGAGCCAACAACGTGATAACCAAGCTTTTTCAAACTGGATTGTATATCCTTCGAAACAATGAATTCATCTTCTACAACTAATACATTAGCTTTCGTCATTCTTTACAGCTTTGGAGTCAAAAGTAATTAATTTTGAGCGTTAATTACAATCTGTTCTTATTATTTAGTAGACGCTTAACTTTCGTTCGTCTATTCGAATATAAACTTTAACTATGAATTGTGCAAATTAGCCCTCAAAAGAGGGAAAAACAAAATAAAAAGAATAAAAATCTTTTTTAAAAAGAAATCTATTATATCTATTAGGGGTGTTAATTCGTGTAAAACTTCCGACGGAAAGATTCGTTTTTTAAACTTATGAATTATTTGGACAGATTTATTGACAATGGTTTTTCTGGTTTTGAAGTTCTGTTACAAGCGTTTATGCAGATATGAACAAATCGGAGTAAATTGTTAATGTGGATAAAATAGTTTCTTTTAACTGTGTTAATATGTGTTTAACATGGTGATAAAAGAACGATAATTTCATCAAACTTTTGGGTGCTTCATTCAAAAACTTGTACATATGATGAAATACTTGAAATATCCTAGAAATACTTATTGAATCTTTCCAACAGATATTGACAATTTGGATTTTGTTCGTGTGTAAAACTCATTTCAATAAAATCAATAAAATCAAGGGCTTCTAAGAATGCATTTTTTCTTATTGTTAATTGATTGTTCCATTTGTTGATAAGCCGTAACTTTGAAAAAACTTTCAGTATTATGTCACAAATTATTCCAATCGGAGCAGATCATGCAGGATTTCAATTGAAATCAGCAGTTATTAAACATTTAGAATCACTTGGTTACCAGGTAAAGGACTACGGATGTTACAGTGAGGAAAGTATTGATTATGCGGATTTTGGTCATCCGGTTGCGGATCATGTAGAAGCAAACGAGGGCTCTAAAGGAATTGTGATCTGTGGAAGCGGGAATGGAATCAACATGACTGTTAATAAACACCAGGGAATTCGCGGAGCACTTTGCTGGAAAAAAGAAATAGCTCAATTGGCCCGTGAACACAATGATGCAAACATTCTGACTTTACCTGCACGTTTTGTTTCAGTAGAGGAAGCACTTGAAATGGTGGATATTTTCTGGAATACTGCATTCGAAGGTGGAAGACATCAAAAACGAATAGATAAAATCCCGATGTGTAAGTAACTTTATAATTGATAATTATCAATTCATAATTATAAAGAAGTATGAAAGGAATCACCAGTCTATTATTTTCAAGTGCTTTGTGCATTTGTTTTTCTCAGCAAGCAGATGTAGCGAAAAAATACAGTTCCTATATTAATGAAGAAGATTTGAAAAAGAATCTGACCATTTTAGCTTCTGATGATTATCTGGGGAGAGAAACCGGAAAACAAGGTCAGAAAATGACAGCTGAATTTCTGAGTGCTTATTTTAAAAAGTTGGGTTGTTCTTTTGCTCCGGGAATGTCGGGTTATGAACAGCATTTTGATGTTATTGAAAGTACACCGGGTGGAACAATGTCTTTGAATAATCATTCTCTTAATTTTAAAACAGACTTTATTTATTATTCCTGTAAGTCTAAGACAGCTTTAAATAATCTTCCTGTTTACAGTGTGGAACAATTGCCAAAGGTCGAAGAAAAGCCATGCTATGTTATTTATGTAATGAAGAGCATGGAAGTTCGAAAAGAAGTTTCCACCCTAAAGAAACAATTATCGAAGAATGTAAAAGGAATTATCCTCGTTTCCGAAAAGTATGGAACGCTTTATGAATACATGGAACATTACGTGACAACAAAAACCATGTATTTGGCAGATGAAAAAAAGAAGGAGGAATTCCCAATCCTTTTTGTAAAGGATTCTGCGGTGCTTTCTTTGAAGAATAAGTCAAATTCTTATTTGTTTGGAAAAGGTAAATTCAAGGAAACAGAACATCCGAAACCCTTGTTTACATTGAATGCACATTTAAATATACAAGAAGAAAGACTCACCAGTTCCAATGTATTGGCTTATATAGAAGGAAATGATCCGGTGCTTTCGAAGGAAGTTGTTGTGATTACAGCACATTATGATCACATTGGCGTGGACCATGGAGTGGTATATAACGGAGCGGATGATGACGGTACCGGAACTGTTGCGCTCCTGGAGTTGGCTGAAGCATTTATGGAAGCAAAGAAAAACGGACAGGGCCCGAAACGTTCCATTTTAATCATGCCCGTTTCCGGTGAAGAAAAGGGATTGCTTGGTTCCGATTATTATTCTTCGCATCCGATTATTCCATTGGAAAATACAGTTGCAGATTTGAACATTGATATGATCGGTCGAAATGATATCGGTCACGAAAAGGATACGAATTATGTCTATATTATTGGTTCAAATATGTTGAGTACTGATTTGCACGATGCCAATGAACGGGTAAATGCAAAGTATACACAATTAAAGCTGGACTATAAGTTCAACAGTTTATCCGATCCAAACCAGTTCTATTACCGTTCTGATCATTACAACTTTGCAAAGCACAATATCCCGGTTATTTTCTATTTCAGTGGAGTGCATGAAGATTATCACCAACCAACGGATGATGTTGAGAAGATCATTTTCCCGAAAGTGGAAAGAGTAGCACGCCTTGTTTTCTTTACTGCCTGGGAAATTGCGGATGCTACAAAAAGGCTTACTTTGAACCGCTAATTCCTAATAGAGATTCAATCAAAGCATTGGTTTTATTCACGTATTCTGTGTAAACTTCTCCGGTTCCGGGACCGTTAAATCCAGTGTGTATGCGTTTTACTTCACCGTCTCTTCCGATATAAATAGATGTGGGGAAAGAAATTACTTCATTGAGCATTTTAAATTGTTCGGAAGCAATTCCTTTGGAAGCTTTGCCACCAACCAGGAAAGTGAAATCGAGCTTTTTGCGTTCTTTCAAAGTCAGGATTTTCTTCGCCTGGTCTTCGAAAGATTCAGCTGCTTCGTATCCGATTGAAATAATCTCCAATCCTTTTGAATGGTATTTATCGTATAATTCTTTATAGTAATTGGTTTCATCCATACAATTCGGACACCAGGTCCCCATGATCTGGACAATAACAACTTTTCCTCTTGTTTCCGGATTTGGGAACGTATAATTTGTCCCATTGAGTGTTTTAAGGCTAAAGCTGAAAAGTGTATTTTGGTCTTTCAATGTGGTCAGTGAGTCCGGATCACGCAATTCATAATTAGGGTTATATGTTGCAACGAAATCGGTGGAGTAATGTTTTCCACTATAGAAATAACCCTGGACATGATGGTCTTTTAAGGTACCGTTTAACAAAAATGCGTGGGAACCATCGAAAGCGGAAAGATAAAATTTGGATCCTTCGATACTTCCTTCCAAAAATCGGTAGTCACCGGTTTCGGTTCTGAAGGTTCCGGTAATACGATTTTGATCCTGAGAGATAATTCCAAGCGCATTTTCCTCATCGGCTGTTCTGGGAGAGAAATGTGTTTCCCATTTACCGCTTAAATCTCCGCCAGGAGCTTCTTTTTTTCGAGCTTTTTGATTGAAATTAGCGAAAAAAGGTATTTTATAGTTTGCACCTTTGTTGTAGTTAAACCAAAACCCCCTGATCTCTTTCTTCTTGTCGGTAATGAAACGCAGTTCGGAATCGAAGCTAGGGAAAGGTAAAATAATGGTATCCCCCTTTTTGATTCCGTTCATTAATTCAATCCGTTCTTCTGCATTGTGAACAACCAGAAGGATTCTTTTCTGTTTTTTTTCTACTGTTAAATGAACAGGTAATTGGGTCGTTTCATTTAATTGAAGGTAAGCGGAATAAGATCCGGTAAAAAGAGGGATCTTTTGAGCATATACAGATGTTGCTGAAACAAGAATCAGAAACAAGGAGATAATATGTCTTTTCATTGGGGTGCTAAAGTGCTACTAAATTATATTTTTATTTTGAAGAATTCTGACTGGTGCAACCTTTTTTGGTAGTTTAGAGTCTATTGATACAGCAAGTGCTATGGATGATTTAACATTGGTAAATGAATGCGCCAAAGGAAATTCAAAAGCACAGCGGGCGTTGTTTGATAAGTTTGCTCCCAAAATGTTGGCGGTTTGCCAGCGTTACCTGAGAAATAACCAGGAGGCTGAAGACGTATTACAAGATGGTTTTGTAAAGGTTTTTCAGAAGATTGTGGATTTCAAAATGGAAGGATCTTTGGAAGGATGGATAAGAAGAATTGTGGTAAATACTGCTTTGGATACCATTCGGAAAAACAAAAAGTTATTGGATGACGTACAAGTCGAAGAGGTTCAATACAAAGTATCCTTTACAGACCATCAATTTGATGGAATGGATCTGGCGCAGTTAATGAAGTTGATTGACGCGATGCCGGATGGATATCGGATTGTATTTAACATGTTTGCAATAGAAGGTTATTCACATAAGGAAATAGCAGATACATTGGGAGTAACGGAGAATACCTCCAAATCACAATACTCGCGTGCACGAGCTTTTCTACGCACTCAATTAGAATTATTAGAACGTGATTGAAAAAGATAATATACAAGAACTGTTTTCGAAAGCATTTGAAAACCAAACCGCTACGGTAAGACCGGAGCTATGGGTTGGTGTTCAGGCTAAGATGGCTGCTGCAGGTGTTGCTTCAACGGCAACGGTTGCAACAAAGGGTCTTTCTGCTTTGACAAAATGGATTATTGGCTCGGCTGCAGTTGGAACTGTGGGCGTAGTCACTACTGTTGTTGCTTTGAATTCAGGTGAGGAATCTGCAACTAAGAAGAAAGATTCTCCAAAAGAAATTTCTCAGAATACTGTTACAAGTCCTGAAGAAAGTAGAACGGAAGAAGCTGTCAGAAATGAGAATACGTATTCGGCTAAACCAGAAACGCTAAGCTCAACGAAATCATTTGACAATGTTCCACAATTAACAAATCCGTATAGTAAAGAATACACGGAAGATATTGTTAAGGAAAACCATCTTTCCGAGTTCATTAAACAGGATAAAGATAAATCTGAGGAAAAAGTGGCTTCTACTACTGATAACAGCAAGAAGGAATCAGACGAAAAAACAGATTCTAAGAAGACATCGGTTAACCATAAAGAGGATACAAAGGAAACAACAGTTGTCAAACATCCTGAAAACACGAAGGAACCGGTTTTTGTGGAGTTGGCAGAATCAAAAGTTACCAAGTTCCCGAATGTGTTCACTCCGAACGGGGATAGAAGCAATGATATTTATTTCGTAGAAGCTGAAAACATCAATGACTTCCAGTTGGTAATCATCGATCAGAATAATCGTGAAATGTTCCGCTCAAACTCTCCCGGAGAGGCGGATGGATGGAATGGAAGAGATAAAACTGGTGATGAGGCACCGAGCGGTTCTTACGCTGCAATCGTTACCGGGAAACAACAAAACGGAAAAAGCTTCAGGGACATTCAATTGTTCGAATTAAGACGCTAATAATTACACATATACTGAAACACAAGAAAAGCATTCGTCATCAACCGGCGGATGCTTTTTGTTTTGATGCAAATTTGAAGTTTGTTCAGGTTCCCGCAGATGTCGCAAATTCCGCAGATTTAAATGGATTATTGCATTATTTGGAATATGCTTTTCTTTTTAGGATGTGAAAAGTCATTGATTATTCTCCGCGCTCTCGCTACGAAGCTTTTAAGAAGTCTCGTCCCGTCCTGATAGCTTTCGGGACGAACCAGAAGTATTTGTTTTGCTATAAATAAAAAAGCACTGCATTAGTGCAGTGCTTTCTGAGGTCTCGTCCGGATTCGAACCGGAGTATACGGTTTTGCAGACCGGTGCCTAGCCGCTCGGCCACGAGACCTTATTGTGGTCGCAAAAATAGTAATTTTTATTATATAATTACCAAGTTCCCGACTCAATAATAATTGCTACGTTATCTACATCTCCATTGATAGGAGGGCAAATTTTGGTGACTTTTACCCGTAAGCCGATTAACCCGCTGATTTCTTGCTCGATACGTGAAACAATGCGTTGTCCGACGTGTTCGATCAGTTTGGAACGGACAGCCATTTCCTGTGTTACAATCGCATTGATATGCACATAGTCGATAGTCTGACTCAACTCATCACTCAATGCAGCTTGCTGAAAGTTGGTACGCATGCGAACATCTACCACGTAATTTCCGCCGATTTTCCCTTCTTCCTCCAGGCATCCATGATAGGCATAGAGTTTTATTCCGTTTACTTCAATGATGTGA
Source organism: uncultured Fluviicola sp. (assembly GCA_966212075.1). Lineage (GTDB taxonomy): Bacteria > Bacteroidota > Bacteroidia > Flavobacteriales_D > Crocinitomicaceae > Fluviicola. The sequence goes on along the minus strand of CBIHOM010000001.1, from coordinate 438,593 downwards.
TTCATCCCAATTTTGCTAATCCGTCATTTATACGATTCAAGCATTCTTCTTTCCCGAGATAAGAAGCGATTTCAAACATAGAAGGCCCTGTTCCGGCTCCTGTAAGCAATAATCTGAATAGAGGAAGTACAGCACCAATCCCCAAAGATTTCTCTTCCAGGAAAGCTTTAAATGCTGCTTCGATTGTCGGTGCATCAAATGTCGAAAGTGCGTTTAGCTTGTTTTTCCATTCATTCATTAAAGCAGAAGAATCCTCTTTCCATTTTTTGGAAACGGTTTGTTCGTCATAAGAAGTTGGTTTGTTAATCAGATAAGATCCTTCTGTCATCATATCTTTCACAAAAGTTGCACGTTCTTTCATCAATTTACAGAATGCTTCCAGGCGCTCTTCCGAATCTGTCAGGTTGAATTGTTCTTTTAATAAACGCGCCAATTCCTTTTCGGAAGTATGTTTCAGGTATTGTTGCTGGAACCATTTCGTTTTTTCCGGATCAAACTTCGCCCCGGCTTTCCCTACTCTATCTAAAGTAAAGGCCTGGATCAATTCATCCATAGAGAAGATTTCCTGTGTAGTTCCCGGATTCCAGCCAAGGAATGCAAGCATGTTGATAAATGCTCCTGAGAAGTATCCGTTCTCACGGTATCCTGAATACAGTTCCCCTTCAGCTGTGGTCCAGTTTGCAGGGAAAACAGGGAAACCTAAGCGATCGCCGTCTCTTTTGGATAGTTTACCATTTCCGTCAGGTCTTAGCAATAACGGTAAATGTGCAAATTGTGGTGCCTCCCAACCAAAAGCCTGGTACAACATCACGTGCATTGGGGCAGATGGCAACCATTCTTCTCCACGAATTACATGCGAGATTTTCATCAAATGATCATCTACAATATTTGCCAAATGGTAAGTTGGCATCCCGTCACTTTTGAATAACACCTTGTCATCTAGGTTGTTAGTGTTTACAACAACCCATCCTCTGATGATATCTTCGAACCTAACATCCTCATTTCTAGGCATTTTTAATCGAATTACATACGGGTCACCTGCTTCCAAACGACGTTTAACTTCGTCTGCTGGAAGTGTCAGGGAGTTTTTCAAATTGGTACGTGTAACACTATTATATTGCCAGTTCGGCATCCCCATTTGTTTCGCTTGTTCACGCACAGCTTCCAATTCTTCCGGGGTATCGAAAGCATAATAAGCTTTATCATTTTCTACGAGGCTTTCAGCAAACGGACGGTACATTTCCTTGCGCTCACTTTGAATGTAGGGACCATATTCTCCACCGATTCCAGGACCTTCATCAGGGATAATACCACACCAGTTCAAAGAGTCCATGATGTACTCCTGAGCACCTGGAACAAAGCGGGTTTGATCGGTGTCTTCTATTCGAATAATGAATGTTCCATTATTGTGTTTTGCAAAAAGGTAATTATAAAGTGCTGTTCGAACACCTCCCATGTGTAATGGTCCGGTTGGTGACGGTGCGAAACGAACGCGTACGTTTGAGGAACTCATGCTTGTAAATTTTATGCAAAAGTAATTAAATAATGACCTCATTCGGCAAAACAGGAAAGTGTTAAAAGTGTGGTTGATTAACCTTTTTTAAGAGTAAAGTGTACAGCCGGTTGGAATTTGAAGAAGATGTTCTGTATGAACTTTTCTACTTTAGTAAGTTATTCGAATAAGAATTGTTTTTATGTCAGCTTTTGATCGCTTAATTGAGCAAATAGACGCCTTCATCCGGAAGTATTACAAGAGTGAAATCTTAAAGGGTGTTTTGATTGTCGTAGGCTTTTTGTTGGCTTCATGGTTAACCGTGAGTGTCCTGGAATACTTTGGCCGTTTCCCTAGTTCGGTGCGTTTTATCTTATTGATTTTATTCCTGGGAATGAACGGTTATTTATTGGTGCGTTATTTTGCCCTTCCGCTCATGCGTTTGTATTCTTTCGGTAAACGAATCAATCGAACCCAGGCGGCTCGAATTATCGGATCTTTTTTCCCGAATGTTTCGGATCGGTTATTAAATACACTTCAGTTGAATGAAATTGTAAATGAGGATGACCGCAGTTTTGAACTAATCCGTGCAAGTGTTTCTCAAAAGTCCAATGAGTTGCTGGCTGTTAGATTTGAGGAAGCTGTTCGTTACGAAGAATCGAAAAAGTATTTGAAGTATGTGATTCCGATTGTTCTTCTCTTTGGAACAATTGCAGTAGTTGCTCCACGCTGGATCACGAAAGGTTCTTCCAATGTGGTCAATTTTTCACAGGCACAGGAAGCGCCTTTTGATTTCAACCTGGTGAGCAAAAAGGACAAATTGCGGGAAGGAAGTTCTTATAATGTGGAAGTAGACATTACGGGATTGTATGTTCCGGAGCACGTGTTCCTGGTTTCGAATCGCGGCAGGTATAAAATGAATAAAGTTCGCAAGAACCGTTTGGCTTTCCCGATTGACAATTTGAAGTCAGATCTTGTTTTCCATTTTGAAAGTGAAGGTTATGAATCGAAGGAATTCCAGATAAAAGTGCTGGGGAATTCCTCTTTGGGAAAAGTAGTAGCAACACTTCATTATCCGAAATATTTACATAGAAAAGATGAGCGCTTGCTGAATATCGCGGACCTGGACCTTCCGGAGGGAACAAAAGTAGATTGGAATGTGGAGGCACGAAATGTCAGCTGGTTTAAGGTTTTCAGTAAGGGTTTTTCCAGACAGTTTAGTGAACCCAATGGAAATTTTGAATCTACTTATAAGGAAGATGCTTCAGTAAATTTTGTCCTGAAGAATAAAGACCTGAATGTGTTGGATACTTCAAATATCCAGATTCATGTGATCAAAGATGCATATCCTTCGATCCTGGTTTCCGAGAGCATAGATTCGGTTAAGACTTCTATCCGTTCATTTGAAGGATTGATTTCGGATGATTACGGGTTGACAGCTCTTTATTTCATGTATACAATAAAGAAAAAGAACGGAACCGAATTGAAGCGTAAGATGCTGGTAGATAAATTCACTTCAACAAATGATAAGTTTTCTTTTGCGGTGGATTTCAGTCGTGACAATATAGATGTAGAAGATAAAATAGCGTATCATTTTCTCGTATTTGATAATGATGGGGTGAATGGATCAAAAAGTACGTCATCGCAGAATTTTGTGTACGAGTTGCCAACGCTTACGAACCTGAATGAAAAGCGTGATGAGGTTCAGAAGGAATTGAAGAATTCTCTGAAGGATGTTTTTAAGAAGACAGAGCAGTTCCAAAAGGATGTGAACAAATTGCAAAAATCGCTGATGAACAAATCAAAGAGTGATTTTAAGAACATGGAGCAAGTTCAGTCTTTGAAGCAACAACAACAATCACTACAGGAGGAGTTGCAGTCAATCAAAGATAAATTGGATGCGAGCAATGAGGAAAAAAATAAATTGAGTGAGCAGGACGAGGAATTGTTGAAGCAGCAGGAAATGATTGAAGAGTTACTGAAAGAAGTAATGGATGATGAGCTCAAAAAGCTGTTGGATGAACTCGAAAAGCTTATGGAGAAGAATGATCAACTCCAAATGAAGAATGAAGCTGAGAAGTTGGACGCGTCGAGCGATGAGATGAAAAAGCAATTGGATCGCACTATGGAGATGTTGAAACGTTTACAGGTGAATGAAAAGATTGATGACTTGGAGAAAGAATTGGACCAATTGGCAGAAGAACAAGAAAAGTTGGAACAGGATATTAAAGAGGAAAAGGTGCCTGAAAAGGACGCGTCAAAAAAACAGGAAGAGCTAAACAAGAAGTTCGATGACTTGAAGAAAGATATGCAGGAACTTCAGAAACTAAATGAAGAATTGGAACGGCCAATGCCCTTGGATTCTTTTGACCAGGAACAACAGGAGATTTCAGATGAAATGAATGATGCAAAGAGTAAACTGGACCAGGGTAAAAAAGGAAAAGCGGGAGAGAATCAAAAAAAGGCAGCAGAGAAAATGAAGGAGCTTTCGGATCAACTGAACAACCAGCAGGAATCCGCAAACAAGAAACAAAACGAAGAAGACATGAGTTTGATTCGTTTGCTGCTTGAGAATTTAATGTCGTTGAGTTTTGATCAGGAGTATGTCATGAACCGATTCGGAAAAGTGAAGGACATGGATCCTTATTATAATAAGTTGGGAAGAAAGCAGCGTAGTATTATTGATGACAACAAATTGATTGAGGACAGTTTGATGGCTTTGGCTAAACGACAAACGAAGATCGCCCCTTTTATTGATAAAGAATTGAAGGATATTCGCACAAATTTTGGGTTAATCACAAACGAGATTGGTGAACACAATCGCAGGGGAATGCAACAACATCAGCAGTATGTTATGACGAGTTATAACAACCTGGCGCTGATGTTGAATGAAAGTTTGCAATCAATGCAGCAACAAGCGCAACAGCAAAAGCCCGGTTCAGGGTCTTGTGACAACCCTGGTGGAGCAGGACAAAAGCCAAGTGGTGGACAAATGTCTTCAGGTGACATGAAAGAAATGTTGAAGAAGCAATTGGAGCAAATGAAGAAAGGTCCGAATCCCGGAGGAAAGCAACCGGGTGATAAACCCGGACAGGGATCGCAGGGAATGCCAGGCTTGGGAAATAAGGAGATTGCCAAAATGGCTGCGCAGCAAACAGCAATTCGACAGCGTTTGGAGCAAATGCGAAACGAAATGAACAAGGAAGGGAACGGGAAGGGAAATCAGTTGAATCCGTTGATCAAAGAATTGGAGGAACAAGAAAAGGATTTGATCAACAAGCAGTTTTCTCCTGAGATGATCCGTCGCCAACAGGAAATTTTAACACGTTTACTGGAAAGCGAGAAAGCGTTGAAAGAGCGGGGCTTTGAAGAGAAAAGAGAATCGACATCCGGAAAAAACATAAATTATGGTAACCTTATTCGATTTGATGAGTATAAGCGTAACAAGCTTGGACAAGTTGAATTGTTGCGTGCCGTTGATCCTTTGTTGACAAAGTATTACAAAGACAAGGCAGGCAAGTATTTCAATCAGTTCTAGCATTCGTAGAACATTAAATTAAAAGAATGAAAGAAGGGTTTACTTTAATTGATTCGTTAAGCATTCCTTCAGAATTGAATAATTTACCGGTCGTTGAGTCAATGATTGACAAAGCTTGTCAGACGGTTGGCATAGATGAGGACATGTATGGCAATGTGTTGATAGCTGTTACTGAGGCGGTGAATAATGCTATTATCCATGGAAACTCGATGAGCGTTGGTAAAGAAGTGAAGTTGGAGTTTTATGAAACCAATGATGGTTTTGGTTTTAAAATATGTGATGAAGGAAAAGGATTTGATCACGAACATCTCCCCGACCCCACTGCTCCGGAGAATATTGAGAAGGAAAACGGAAGAGGGATTTTCCTGATGAGGAACCTGGCAGATGAGGTCTTGTTTAACGATAAAGGAAATGAAGTAAGCGTTTTTTTTAATAGATAATGGTAGAAGTTTTTTTTGAAGACATAGAAGAAGTTCCGGGTGTGAATCCGGAATTTTTGTTTGCGTGGTACGCTAACGTGTGTGAACTGGAATCAAAAGAATTGGGGGAGATTTCTGTTGTTTTTTGTTCGGACGAGCATTTGCTTGAAATGAATAAAGAATACTTGGATCACGATTATTACACGGATATTATCACGTTCGATTATACCCAGGGAAACCTTGTTTCCGGAGATTTATTTATCAGTGTTGATCGTGTTCAGGATAATGCAGATGAGTTTGATGTGTTGTTCCAGGATGAATTACACCGGGTGTGTGTGCATGGATTGTTGCATTTGTGTGGGTATAAGGATAAATCAGAAGCAGATGAGAAGTTGATGCGATCGAAAGAAAATCAAATGTTGTTATTAAGAGAGTTCCACGTGAAACATTTAAGATGATTGTGTTTTGTTCCACGTGAAACAAATTGGGCAATATGTTTTGTTTTGCTGTGACTTGTTTTTGGGTGTGAAATGTTAATGTTGCGTAAGTTTCACGTGGAACATTTGAGAGCTTGCGTCGATTGGTAGTAATTTTGTTCCACGTGAAACGTGAAAAAATATGTTGAAGAATTATGATGTCATTGTAGTGGGTGGCGGACATGCTGGTTGTGAGGCTGCGAATGCGGCTGCAAAATTGGGTAGTTCGGTGTTGTTGATTACAATGAATATGAATACAATTGCTCAAATGAGTTGCAATCCTGCGATGGGTGGTGTTGCAAAGGGGCAGATTGTCCGCGAAATTGATGCGCTTGGTGGTGGGTCCGGGATTGTTTCGGATTTGTCAGCAATTCAGTTCCGGATGTTGAATCGTTCGAAAGGCCCGGCGATGTGGTCACCGAGAACACAGAATGATCGGATGAAGTTTGCGGAAGAGTGGCGTTTGCTGCTGGAGCGAAATCCGAATGTTGACTTTTGGCAAGACATGTGTAACGGGTTGATCGTTGAGAATGGTGCTGTTGTGGGTGTCCGCACTTCACTTGGAATTCCGGTATATGGAAAGGCTGTTGTTTTGACAAATGGGACTTTTTTGAATGGGTTGATCCATCTGGGTGAGAAGCAATTTGGCGGTGGAAGAATTGGTGAAAAGGGAGCAACTGGAATCACTGAAGATTTGGTCGCTTTGGGTTTTGAATCCGGAAGAATGAAAACCGGAACGCCTCCACGAATTGATGGGCGCTCATTGGATTATACTAAAATGGAGTTGCAGGATGGAGACGAAAATCCAAGCAAGTTCTCTTATGGAAATACAGAGGCGTTGAAGATTCAGCGCGCTTGCCATATTACCTACACTTCTACCCTAACCCATGATTTGTTGCGTGAGGGATTTGATCGTTCACCGATGTTTAATGGTGCTATTAAAAGTAGTGGGCCAAGATACTGTCCAAGTATTGAGGATAAGATCAATCGTTTTGCTGATCGTGACAGACACCAGATTTTTGTGGAGCCGGAAGGCTGGAATACGGTTGAGATCTATGTAAACGGATTTTCTACCAGTTTACCGGAAGATGTTCAATTGAAAGCTTTGAGATCAATTCCAGGATTTGAACAAGCAAAGATGTTTCGCCCCGGATATGCGATCGAATACGACTACTTCCCCCCTACTCAACTAAAACACACGTTGGAAACAAAGTTGATAGATGGGTTGTATTTCGCGGGACAAATTAATGGTACGACTGGATATGAAGAAGCTGCTTGCCAGGGATTAATGGCTGGGATCAACGCAGCTTTGAAGGTCCAGGAAAAAGAACCGTTTATTCTTTCACGAAGTGAAGCTTATATTGGTGTGTTAATTGACGATTTGATCACGAAGGGAACCCAGGAACCGTATCGAATGTTTACTTCCCGCGCGGAATACCGAATTTTGTTACGTCAGGATAATGCAGATGTTCGTTTGACACCAATTGCTTTTGAACTAGGTTTACAGGATCAGGAAGCAATGGATCGTGTGAATAGAAAAATTAACGCAGCAAAAGAATTGATTGGGGCTTTGCGTAAGGAAGGAGTTAGTCCGGAAGTTGCTAATCCGGTGTTGGATTTAGTTGGTAGCTCTCCCCTTTCCCAACAGGTTAAATTGGCTTCGGTACTTACCCGTCCGCATGTGACGATGGAACATGTGTTGGAAATGAGCCAGAATGTTCGTGAGTTGGCTGAAAAGTTACACGTGGAACATGAGGAAGCTGTTGAACAGGCTGAAATTCTTTTAAAGTACGAAGGATATATTGCCCGTGAGGAAGAGGTTGCATTGAAATTGTCCCGTTTGGAGGAGGTCTCAATTCCTGATTCAATGGATTATTTTTCTATGAAATCTTTGTCTTCGGAAGCAAAAGAAAAGCTAAGCAAAATTGGGCCAGTGACTATTGGTCAGGCATCCAGAGTTAGTGGAGTTTCCCCTAGCGATATTTCTGTTTTATTAATTCATTTAGGAAGATAGTTTCACGTGGAACATTTAAATCAATCAACTTGCCCATCATGTGGTGCGCAATCTTTTAGTACATATTTAACTGTAAAGGACCATTTCCTTTCTAAAGAGGAATTCAAACTGGAGCTTTGTGGTTCCTGCAGTTTGTTGTTTACGAATCCGAGACCGAGCTTAAAGCATATTGGTGATTATTACAAATCGGAAGAATATGTTTCGCATAGTTCAACAAAGAAAGGATTAGTTAACAGAGTGTACGGATGGGTTCGGTCATATACATTGAAGAAAAAGGTTTCCTTACTGAAGCAATTGACGGATGGGAAAAAGTTGTTGGATATAGGAGCAGGAACCGGTCACTTCTTATCAAAGGCAAAAGAATCCGGATATACTGTTTTGGGTTTGGAACCTGATGAAGATGCACGCAAAGTGGCTTTGTCCGAAAATGGAATAGAACTCAAGGACCTTAGTTTGCTTCATGATTTGAGTGAAGGGTTTGATATCATTTCCATGTGGCACGTATTGGAGCACGTTTACAATTTACAGACCGATTTGGGGAAAATTGTTTCGCTGGTAAACCAAAATGGAGTTTTAATTATTGCCGTTCCGAATTATACATCTTTTGATGCACACTATTACAAAGAGTATTGGGCAGCTTATGATGTTCCACGTCACTTGTATCATTTTTCTCCGAAATCAATTATTCCCTTAGTTGAATCAAAAGGATTGACATTTGAAAAGATGCTCCCAATGAAATTTGACAGTTACTATGTTTCGATGCTGAGTGAGAAATACAAGGGTGGTTCCATGCTAAATGCAGTGAGAATTGGATTTTTGTCCAATTGGAAGGCAAAAGAAGGTTTGTCGAGTTCCCAGATCTATATTTTTCGCAAGAAATAGTGTTTTTAAGCCCTCTGAAGGGCTTTTTTTATGGTTGGAAGGGAAAGACCTTATGGGTGGCTAGATCTGGCAGGAAATCAAGTGAAATTTTTAACGTTTTTAGGTGTTTTTCCAGAATTTGGAATTCAGATATGGTTTGTTGATTTTAATTATTCGGCTCAATCCAATCGCCATTTTCACGAATGAGTTCGATCAATGCATCTACGGCTTCTTCTTCTGAAACATTTTTCTTCACTACGGTCTTCTCTTTATACAAATTGATTTTCCCGGGACCGGTTCCAACATAACCATAGTCCGCATCTGCCATTTCTCCCGGCCCGTTCACAATACACCCCATAATCCCGATTTTAAGACCTTTTAAGTGTGACGTTCGCTCACGGATTTTTGCTGTAGTTTCCTGTAGATCAAACAGGGTTCTCCCGCAGGACGGGCAGGAAATATATTCTGTTTTGGAGATACGGGCACGTGTGGCCTGCAGAATTCCAAAGGAAAGGCTGTTGAGGTCAACCAATGAGCGCGGAGCCGTAATCCAAAGTCCGTCTGCAAACCCGTCTATAAAATGTATTCCGGCATCTGAACTGGCATACAATTGCAGCATTTCCATTTCTTCCAGGTCGTAATTAAGTTTAAGAATAACGGGTGTTTGGTTATTTAATTCCGCTAATTCGTATTGAAATTTGCGGATAATTTGTGTTTTTTGTTTCTTTTTTGTTTCAACGATATATATAATTTGTTCCGTTGGAAGTTCGGAAACAGTAACTTCTGAGTCCAGGTCAATTTGTAAAAAAACAATTCCCGAAGGGTTATGCTCCTTGTATTCCTTAAAGCTACAAAGTGGGTAGGAATCCACTCTGCCGTGCTTTTTCCAGGTGTCGAAATTTTGTACCAAACGCAAAGTTCCCGGAATCTCGAAGTCGATGGATTGGTCTCCAAGATACACATAGTCTGCTGCCTGATCAGAAATGTTCCATTTATCCAGGGATTCCGAATAGCTGTATCCGAATCCGAAAAAATTAGTTGAAACTATTTTTGTTTTATTTGAAAGATCTGAAAAAACAATTGAAGTATTACTTCCACCAATGTTTAATAATGATTTGGTTGATCGTTTGTTATGGTGAAAATAATCAAAACTTGATTTTGATGAATAATTTAGTTTGTAATCTGGTTTTTCTTCAAATTTTTGAACCAGTTTTTGAGCTACCGGAATTTCGAATTCAGGATCCTCAGTTAATGAAACACGAATAGTGTCTCCCAGTCCGTCTTCAAGTAATGCCCCGATACCGACAGCAGATTTGATTCTGCCGTCCTCTCCATCTCCAGCTTCGGTTACTCCCAGATGTAGAGGATAGTTCATTCCTTGTTCTTTCATGGTTTTCACCAACAGACGATAAGCCTGGACCATGACCAACGTATTGCTTGCTTTCATGGAAATCACCAGGTCATGATAATCGAGCTCCCGGCAAATGTGGATAAATTCCATCGCTGATTGCACCATTCCTTCCGGGGTATCGCCATATCTGCTGAGAATCCTGTCGGAAAGAGAACCGTGATTGGTTCCGATTCTCATAGCTGTTCCCTGTTCCTTGCAAAGCAATACCAGGGGTGTAAATTTCGCTTTAATGCGGATTAATTCTGCCTGGTAACTTTCCTCCGTGTATTCAATCTCTTCAAATTTCTTTTTGTCGGCGTAGTTACCCGGATTTACACGCACCTTTTCAACAAGTTTTGCGGCGATTTCAGCTGCATTTGGTGTGAAATGAATATCTGCTACCAATGGGGTGTTGTAACCGCGTTTAACGAGCTCATTTTTGATCACACTTAGATTTTCTGCTTCCTTTTTTGAAGGTGCAGTTAAACGCACCAATTCACAACCTGCATCAATCATTCGAATGGATTGTTCCGCGGAACCTTCTGTATCCATCGTATCGGTAGTAGTCATAGATTGGATGCGGATCGGATTTTTTCCACCGATCGCAGTGATTCCTACCTTGACTTCACGGGTTTCAAAGCGCTCACGATTAAATAGATCATTGCAGAATGCTGTTTGCTCGGACATATAGTGTTTTAACAGAAACAAAGGTACACAATCGGATTTACTGATTTATCTCTTGCACAAGCATTTCAATGAGAAATCGGGCATCTTGTTGCAAATAATAGTTTCCTTCGAATTCTTTATAGTCGGAATAGACTAAATCTGCATGAATCAACTCTTTAATGTGTTTTGAAATAGTAGACTTGTGAAGCGTAGTTAATTTTTGAAAGATCTCATTTGTTGCCTGATTGTTTTGAAAAAGGTACTTTATGATTGTAATTCGTGCAGGATGCCCCAAAGCCTTCGCAATTTGTGCCAATTGTAGGGTTTGGTTGGAATAGGGATAGATTTTGCTTATTGCCATAATATTATCATTTCTTATTTAAGTTAATAAAAAACAAGACATTAAACAATAGTGTTTCATGGTTTGCCAAATGGCAAACTGGCAAATTTCCAAATTGGAAAAGTGTGTTGAGTAATAGGGTTTTTAGAGCTCAGGACTCCGAATGACGCACTTTCCCGGAATTCGATTGTTTTCAAAACGAGGCTGATTTCTTGTAATGTATCCTTCCACAGCAATGTTTGAATTTTTTTCCGCTGCTGCAAACACAGGGATCGTTTCTTCCAATGACGCTGGTTTTTCGGGAAAGGGTACGATCCGATAAGTTTTGATTGAAAATCTTCTCCAGCAACCCATACAGTTCGGGGTGCTTTTCTTCCAGCAATTTCGGGCGTTCGAAGAAGTACTCGCTGATGACAGAAAAAAACTCTGCGCGATTGGTTCCCCCGTATGGATTGATATCTGATTTTCCGGCATAAATGCGATCAATTTCTTTGTTCATCAGGTCGATCCATGGGAGAGCATATTGTTTATCCATCAACACTTTCGGGAGTCCATCAATTTCACCGTCCGATTTATCGATCAAGTGCACAAACTCGTGAATGGCCGTGTTTTGTTTGTCTGATTCGTTTTTGAATCCAAGCCTCAATGCCTCCTTCGACAGGATCATGATTCCTTCCATGTTTTGGTTCCCGACCATTCCGAGGATCCTGCGATCGGATTCACCTTCAAACTCGTAATTTTCATTGAACATGGCTGGGTAAAGAAGCACCTCACGAATATTAGTATATTTCCAGGATTCGAAACCGAAGATCGGTATTATTGCACTGGATGCTACGAGTAATTTGTCGGTCAGGTCTATGTCTGTTTTTATCCCGGTAATTCGGCAATTCAATAAAAATTCCTGCACTTTTGATTCGAAGCGGTTTTTTTCTACCTCGTTCAATGACTTGTAAAAAAGGACTTCCCGATCGAGGATTGGTCTCCATTGATCAGGAAAAGGTTCACGTGGAACCTGCCATTTCGGATGAGCAGCTTTCTTGTAAGAAATCCACCCAAATCCAAGAAGTAAGATGATCAATGTGAAAGCAATGACAACCATATCAGTCAGGGTTTATGAAAATTGAGACAAAATCGAAATTAAAAGTACCAATTTTACTACCTTTCCGCTATGCATTTTGATGAATTGATCCATTTTTGTTTTCAGCTGCCGGGAGCAACGGAAACATTTCCCTTTGATAAAAGAACATTAGTAATCAAAGTCCAGAACAAAATGTTCGCTTTGGTGGATGTGGAAGATCCAACCGGGATTAACTTAAAATGTGATCCGGAAAAGGCAATAGAATTGCGTGAACGTTACGACGGAATTCAACCGGGCTACCACATGAGTAAGAAGCATTGGAATACCGTTTCGCTGGAAGGCCTGGTAGACGACACACTGATAAAGGAGTTGATCGTACATTCTTACGATTTGGTGGTTTCTTCCCTTCCAAAAAAATTACAGGATGAGCTTAAGAATCGATAAATACGTGTGGTTTGTGCGTTTGGCGAAAACACGCACCCTGGCAACCGAGCTGGTTCAACGAAACAAGATAAAACTGAATGATATGCCTGTCAAACCTTCCAAAGAGGTGAAGATCGGTGACACCATTTCCATAATAAAGAATAATGCAACATTCAGCTACAAAATCAAGGATCTACTGGACAGGAGAGTGGGTGCAAAATTGGTAGCAGACTACCTGATCGACATTACGAATCCGCTGGAACTGGAAAAATTCAAAACGTACCAGGCCGCGCAAAGTGTTTACAGGGAATATGGAACAGGACGGCCTTCCCGTAAGGATCGGGATAATCTGGAGTCATTTTTCGAATGGCTGGAAGAGGACGATGAGGACTAAACGAACATAAGCTATTCACTATTCATGTCAAAACCAATTTACGTTCTGGGAACGGGACTTTCACATAATGGATCTGCCGTTTTGCTAAAAGACGGGGTTATTTGCGTTGCCATTGAAAAAGAACGCATTACCCGTTTGAAGCACGATGGAGGAAATGATTCGGAAGCAATTCAATACTGTTTGGATGCGGAAGGGATTTCATTACAGGATGTGGAATTGATAGTTCAGACTGCTAATTTTGAAATTCCCGACCGGGAGCGGTTTCACGGGAAACGATTGTTTGCAGGAAGTGAAAATCCAAAGATGGTCAGTATTTCTCATCATTTGGCGCATGCGTACAGTGCAGCCGGAACCTGTGATTTTGAAGAATGTGTCGTCATGGTCATTGACGGATGTGGGAGTCCGTATAATCAGTGCTCGGATGTTTCACAAGGAACCATTTTTCCGGAGAATTTGGAAAAACTTGCCAAGAAAGGGATGTGGTGTGAAAAAGACAGCTTCTATTACTTTGACGGTCAAAAGCTAAGCACACTTTTCAAAGATTTCAGCCAGATCGAAGATCACGCTCAATCAGCATTGAAGCTTCCTACAACCAAACATTCCATTGGTGGATTTTACGCAGCTATCAGCCATTATGTCTTTGGAAATATGGACGATGTGGGAAAACTGATGGGCCTTGCTCCTTATGGGAAAGAAGGTCTGATCGTAAAAGAAGCGTTTGATTTCAGAGATGGTTCAATGGAGATTCGCACCGATTGGCAGGACGATTTGAAAATGCCTTCAAGCGGATACCCTTTTTTCAAAGAACACTTTCAATATTATGCCGATGTTGCGTTTTGGGCGCAGAAACAAGTAGAGAAAGCTGTTTTAATGTGTTTTAAAGACCGTTTAAGCCGCTTTCCGCATAAAAACGTGTGTTATAGTGGTGGAGTCGCTTTAAATGCAGTAGCTAACGCGGAATTGCTTAATGAAGAGGTGGTCAGTAATTTTTACATCGAACCTGCTGCCGGAGATAACGGTTTGGCCTTGGGTTGTGCTTATTACGGTTGGTTGGAAATTTTGAAGAGGCCGAAAGTTAAGCACAACGAAAGCACCTGTTTCGGGAAGAATTATAGCAAAGAGTACATTCAAAAGGCCCTGGAAATCTGCCCAGGACGTTGGCACGTTCAACAATTGGAAACAAAGGAATTACTTACCCTTACAGCGAAAAAATTGGCGGAAGGCTTAACCGTAGGCTGGTTCCAGGACCAGTGTGAGTTTGGTCCGCGTGCCCTGGGACACCGCAGTATTTTGGCACATCCGGGAATTCCGGGTTTGGGAGATCACATCAACGCAAATATCAAGTTCCGGGAAGATTTCCGTCCCTTTGCACCGGCTGTTTTGCCGGAATATGCTTCCACTTATTTTCGTTCGGGAAGGAAAAGTCCGTATATGATTCTTATTGATCACACAAAACCGGAATACCTGGAACAATTAAAAAACGTAACACATGTAAACGGGACTGCACGAGTGCAGACTGTTGACTGCAACTGGAATCCTTTGTTCTACGGGTTAATTCAGGCTTTTCATAAAGAAAGCGGACTTGGCGTTTTACTCAATACCAGCTTCAACAAAAAAGGCATGCCTATCGTAGAAACTCCGGAGCAAGCGCTTGCGTTATTTGAGGAATCAGCACTAGACGTGTTGGTCTTAAATGAGATGCTTATCTGTAAAAAATAAAGGTGCTTTTACCAGCCACCGCCACCACCGCCGCCACCACCACCGCCGGAAAATCCGCCTCCACCGGAGAAAGAACCTCCGGAAGAAGAACTGGGTGGAGTGGAAGCTGCCGAAATTGCAGAAGAAAAACTGCTCGCATTGAAATGTGAGAACCCGTACATTCCCAATCCTGCATACCAGTAACCGCTCATTCCATATCCTGTTTGCAATTCCGCCGGATTGAACTGGCCTTCCCATTCTTTGGCCAATCCAAGTACGATTGCATAAGGCAAAAGACGTTCGAAAGTCTCAAAATTGAGGTCCGGAGGATTGTTGAACTGAATGCGCTTTTTATCGGCATATTGAATGAATAATTTCAATCCCGAAATATGGTCCATTACCTTTCTCCCTTCAGGGGTCGGCTGTTCGAACAAATACCCAAAAAGCAGGTTGACACCAATACCTAGTGCAGCCATGAGCCCGATAACCCAATAGGAACCACCGAACAGGAATTTCAAACCGAAGGCAACCAGGATGAACAAGAATAAAAACAGGTATTGAGTTCCGTTAATCCGTGAATTTAATAAGCGGTATTTTTCCTTATGGCTTCGGGCAATATTTTCTTCCAGGTCGTCCATTCCCTTTTTCAAAGTGCCATTGTAGGTGTTTTCGTAAAACGTAAAAGAATCTTTGTTTGAGAAAAAAGCCTGGTAAACCTGGTTTTCTGCAGAGGTTAGGTCTTGTTTCGGAGTTTCGGACCTGGTAA
Organism: uncultured Fluviicola sp.; assembly: GCA_966212075.1. GTDB lineage: Bacteria > Bacteroidota > Bacteroidia > Flavobacteriales_D > Crocinitomicaceae > Fluviicola. The sequence goes on along the minus strand of CBIHOM010000001.1, from coordinate 423,038 downwards.
AGGTGTATTTTGGAGCACCTTGTACATTTTCCTGTTTAATCTTCATCCAGCCTTTGACACCCAGTGCAGCAATTTGACCGGTAAAGGCGGTTGCAGTAACAACACCTCTGTTCATAACGGCATAGACATCCGCAGGTGAAAATCCTTCCGGAGCATCGTATTGTGGCATAATTGTTCCGGGTTTCGGGTCGCGACCATACTTCCACCAGAGCAGGGTGTTTCGAATAAGTTGAAAAATAACCATGAAAATCAGTAAAACCCACAAAGCGTGACTTTTAACCCAGTAGATGAAATTATCAAAGCCCGTTGGGTAGGTCAATTGGTTTTTATCCCAGGATGCTGCAAAGGTCAATCCTTCGTACCATGATAACACGTTTTTTGTTTTGTAAACCAATTCGTTATCCTGGGTTTGAACCACCGTGAAGTTTTTCCCTGAAGCTCCCTGACTTCCCGTATAGGCAGTAAATTGTTTGAACTTAATTCCTTTCGGAAGTTGCACAATAGCACGTAAAGAATCAATAGTGAATGCCCAACCGTTTCCGTTCGTATTCCAATACAATTCATCCGATTTATCCAAAAAACGCAAGACGTGGTTTACTTCGTAAGTAAATTCATAAGTGTGTTTTCCAATGGACAGAGTGGTTTGTTTATTACCGAAATACGTGCGAAGCCCGTTATCCATTTCTTCGGTGTGGTAATCTTCTGTTTTACCATCTCTTTTCAAAGAAATAAATTTAAAATCTACATCTGTTCTTCCGCCTTCATAGTCATAGCTTAGCGGAATATCGCGGTAAATTCCGTGATTGATTTGTCCCAAAGTGCAATAAACAGTAATACGCTCAGTAATTTGCATACTGCAGTTTTGATTCACCCGGTAAGTGGCATCGAAATAAATGATGCGTTCCGTTTCTTCTTTCTGAGCACTTGAATCAAGGCTCAGAAGAATAAGTAAACCGATGAAAAGGGTTCGAAGGACTTTAGATGTTAGGAATGTCATGCTGTTCGGATTTTGCTTGGACATAATTGCGTTTGGTATGATTTCCACTTTTAGCAAACCAGCTGTATGGAATTTTTTCCTGGAGGGAATTGTAAGCTTCTACCGCCCCATTATAAAATTGTCGGGAATAGCGCAGGTGATTTTCTGTTTCTGTAATTTGCAGAAGCAATTTTTCAAAGGTCTGATCCGCTTTCAAATCAGGGTAAGCTTCTTTAATAACGTTGATTTTACTTAAAATTTGCGGAAATTGATCGTCTTTGTCCCAGATGTCAGATCGTTTTTTAGCAAGTTCTTCCAGCAGAACAGCTTCGTGTTTGGCGTATCCGGAGGCAACCTGGACAAGCTTCGGGATTAATTCATGCCGTTTCAGAAGTTGAACGTCCATGTCTGCAAAAGCAGCTTCAACCAGGTTCCGGGAACCGATCAACTGGTTGCGTAAGATGAAGAAAATGATAAGAGCGGTGACTAATACCGCACCGCCAATAAGTAGGAAAATCATGCTGAAAAGTACTACAAATAATCAAAAACCCCTTAAAAATGTCAGCACATCTTTAAGGGGCAATGGAGGAAGTGATCTTTTAGACCTTAAGGTTCTGCTCTGAGTTGCTCAAACACGCTTACATATTCCTCTAACTTTTGGAACAAGCCTTTTAGGTCGGCAGGAATTGCCTGGGGGAAAAGCTTTTGAATTTGTGTAATTCCACCTTTTGCAGCTTTTTCTGCTCCCGCTCTGTCTCCGGCACCGAATCTTTCGGCCATTAGTTTCATGCTCTGGTTTACAATTGCTACTGTCATCATGCGCTTGTGATTCATATCCAGCGTCATATCCAATAAACCGGTTGCCGGACTCCATTCCGGGTGTAATTCCTTTTCTACTACCTTTTGCTTTTTATTTACAGGATCCGTGTAGGTCATACGGGCAACCACTTTTTGTTGTTCGATTGCAGGAGTTGCGTTGATGATGTCCATTTTAACCAGGGCCATTTTTTGCAATCCCGGGAACAAATGGTCGATATCAACCGTTACTTTTCCGGCATTCACTTTCGCATTTTCGTAGCCCAGTAGTTGACGGTAGACAATCTGATCATTAAACAAAATCTCCAGCTTAACATCCGTTCCAATCGGGTCAATGATCCCATCAAATGTTTTTAAAAATGCCTGGTTGTAATGCGTTGGATCGCCTGCCATTTGCATGGTTCCCCCTCCAATGGTTGCCAGTTGTTCCAATAAAGCAGCATTGTAATCATAGCCTACGCCGATGGCTGAAATTTGTAGTCCTTTAGCGGCATAGGTTTTTGCCAGGTTCACGGAAATTTCGGGTTCATCTCCACCGTAACCGTCAGTTAACAGGATCAAACGATTGACCATGTTTGGTTTTTTATTGGCTTCCAGCTGTTTGAGTCCTTCTTCGAAGCCAATGGAAATATTGGTTCCTCCCATTGGTTGCAATGCATTGATAATGTCCGAAATAGCGGCTTTGTTGGTAATGAATTGGGAAGGTAAAGCCTTATATACTTTGTCGTCGAAAGCAACAATGCCAATGCGGTCCTGTGAAGACATGCGGTTAATCAATTCAAGCAAGGTCTTTTTCAGTAATTCCAACCTGTTATCATTTGACATAGATCCTGAAACATCGATCACCAACAAGAGATTTTTCGGAATAGCTGCCTTTTTGTTTTTGGAATTCACTTTAAATCCGACCTCCAAAACCGCTTCTTTGGATGATGCATTGAATTTATTTCCCCATTTGAGGAACAGATCAACTTCATTGTCGCTTGACGGATATTGAGCGGTTACGAAATCATTTACATTTAAGGCCACAAGGCCCTTAACTCGTGGAATAAACGATTCAATGTTTTCCAGTCGTGGATCGGGGATATAATTGATTGTTTTCCCCATGGTAGCAAATCCTTTCATCCTGCTGAGATCAAGTACACTTGCATCCCGTTGAAAGGTGAAATCCACCACATACTTTGTTTTCAAAGGAAGCATAAAGACAACTTTACCGGTAGCATCGGTTTTTCCTTTGTATTTGATCGAGCCTCCCACGGTTTTCAAATAGATCGGTTCATTGGCAATCGGAGAACCGCCTTTTCGAATGGTCAGGTCAACAACAGCATGAGAACTGCTCGGTTTAATTCCTGCAGGAATTGTTTGAACTGTGTATTTTCCCTCCTGTTTTTCACTGAAAACCTTTTTTTCATACGTGAGAAAAGAAGTTCTTGCAGTAGATTCGTCTCCGAAATCTGCCCAGTCCATGGAGTTGATATCTGCCACATCAATTTCGTAATCGTTTTTATTCGGGACCAGGAAGATGCATTCTCCCATTGCGTTAGTTGTTCCGGTGAATTGTTCTGCCAATGCAAAGCATGTCAGGGTAACAGGAATATTTGCCTGTGGTCTGTCTTCGCGGTTTTTCACAACAACCTTTAACCCGCAATGTGTAGCATCTGGACGTGGCATGGAAGGATATTTCTGAGGTGTTTTCTTAAAGACAATGGTAGACCGATCGGGTAAAATGCGGTTTTCACGTTCCCACACCTCGAGGTCGTAAGTGATATGACCGCTGGCCGTTCCTTTTCCCCAGGCTTCCACCCAGAGGCAATTGTTCATTTCGCCAACGGAACCGATCCATAATTCACCATGATCAAAAACCAGGTCCAAAGCTCCGGAAGCGTTGGTTTTTTTCTCGATGCGTTCAAAGGTGGTCGATTCGACAAAGCGAACGGAGAGGTTTCCGGCAGGTTGATTCTGGTTATTTACGACTTGTAAATGATAACTGGTTTGGGCTCGGACAGTCCCAACGGCTATTGGGATGCAGCAAAACACTGCCAACAGGAGTCGAATTGGTTTCATAAGTTTGGAAAAAATGGGTTTGTACCATTCAAACTCCGGATTTTGAATTGGTTACATTTTTTGAGGCAGTATGAAATCCGTTTGCTTTTGGTTGCGAGTTTGCGATATTGCGAACAGCCCTTTAGCGATAGGGGATTCAGAAGGATTTAATGATCAATTAATAAGCTTTTTTTCACCCGGATTTAGTCCGCATTTTTCACAACCCGATTGTTTTTTTCGTTTGGAAGTCAATACAAACCGACGAACCAGGTAAAAAATGGCTGCGGAAAGGGCTACTATGACTAAAATGACCTGCATTAGCTGAATAGAGTAAATGTGATATACGCTCCAAGGTACGCCAAAACACCCATATATCCAACTTGGATAACCGGCCACTTCCAGGATTTTGTTTCACGTTTCACTACGGCTAAAGTCGCCATACATTGCATCGCGAAAACATAGAAAACCAATAAGGAAAGTCCACTTGCCAGCGTGTAGGTCGGAGTTCCGTCATCGCGTTTCTGGGCCTTTAGTTTATCGATTAATTGCTTTGGATTGTCATCCACTTCATGTACAGAATAGATAGTGGCAAGAGACCCTACGAAAACTTCACGGGCCGCAAAGGACGTGAGTAATGAAATCCCCATTTTCCAATCGTAACCTAAAGGTTTGATTACAGGTTCGATGAATTTCCCCAAATGGCCCATGTACGAATGTTCCAGTTTTACTGAAGCTACCTGGCTTTCGTAATCTGCTATGGCTTCTTCGGTTTGGGCAACCGGTGCCGGAACTGTTTTGGCCCATCTTTCCATGTCTTTTCCGGGTCCGAAACTTGCCAAAGCCCATAGGATGATGGAAATTGCCAGGATGATTTTCCCAGCGTCCAGAACGAAAATCTTCACTTTTTCAAAAACTTCAATTCCCACATTTCCCCAACGAGGGCTTTTGTAAGCAGGCATTTCCAACAGGAAAACACTCAGTTCTTTCTTTTTGAAGAACTGTTTGATAACCCACGCCACCAATAAAGCCGAAACAACCCCCAGCAGGTACAATCCAAAAAGCACGAGTCCCTGCAAATTCAGGAATCCAAAGACTATTTTTGAAGGAATGACCAAAGCGATCAACAGGGTATAAACCGGCAGTCGAGCCGAGCAACTGATCAAAGGTGCTACCAAGATGGTGGTCAACCGTTCTTGCCAGGAACTGATGGTACGTGTCGCCATAATTCCCGGAATAGCACAAGCAGCGCTCGATAACAGGGGAACAACACTTTTTCCGTTCAGTCCGAAAGGGCGCATCAGTTTATCGGTTATGAATACGACACGGGCCATATAACCGGTTTCTTCCAGGATGGAAAGCATGAAAAAGAGCAATGCAATTTGGGGTATGAAAATTAAAACGCCGCCAATTCCCGGGATTACCCCATCAACAATCAGCGAGGTAAAGACACCTTCCGGCATAAGACTTCCCAACCAGGACGCCAGGGATGAGGTTCCCAGGTCGATCCAGTCCATTGGGTAAGAAGCCAGTGTGAAAACCGTTTGGAAGATTACCAACAGGATCGTAAGGAAAATCAGGTAGCCAAAAACAGGGTGTACCAGCCATTTGTCCAGTTTAGCAGAGAAGTTGGTTTCGCTTGGTTTTTTATGTACAACTTGTTTGACAATTGCTTTTATGCGCTCGAAACGCGAGTTGGTATCGGAGATCTGGCCCGTTAAGTCGTTTTTAGCCCTTAAAGATGTTTGCTTTGTTTCACGCGGAACCGTCTCCTGAACCATCCACTTCTTTAATTCCGAAAGTCCGGTACCAATCCGTGCATTGGTGCGAATAATAGTCGCATCCGGAAATGCCTCCTGTAAGAGAGAAAGATTGATTTCGAACCCGTTCCTGGAAGCAACATCTGTCATATTCAGAACTAAAGCTGTTTCGAAACCCAAATCATAGATTTGAGTAAATAGTAAAAGATTACGTTCTAAGTTTGTGCTATCTAAAACGACGATCGCTTTTTCCGGGAAATTAGGATCTTTGGGATTTGAGATCACATTGTAAACAATCTCTTCATCCTTGCTTCTTGGGTAAATACTATATGTTCCCGGGAAATCGATGAGTTCTACATCTTTTCCTTCGATATTTAAAAATCCCGAATGTTTGTCGACAGTTACCCCGGGAAAATTCCCCACATGCTGACGAAGGCCTGTCAATCGGTTGAATAAGGAACTTTTTCCGGTATTGGGGTTTCCAAAAAGAGCAATCTTCTTCATTATTCAACTTCGATCAGGTTCGCTTCAGAAAGTCGCATTGATAAGGTGTATCCGGAAATATCAACTGCAATTGGGTCTCCGAATGGAGCTTTGAACAAAACTTCTACTTCTTTTCCGGGATAAAGCCCCATTTCCAATAATTTGGGTTTGAGTTCGCTTTCAGAAATACCAAGTACTCTGGCTTTTTGATGCAAGGGAAGCTGTGCAAGTTTTTTCATGAAAATCGAATCGAAATTGAAAATTTTGTGCAACAAAATTACATGAAGCAGCTTAAATAGGAAATACCTTATTTGTGGTATATCTATTGATCGGATTTTAAGTCGTTCAGGATCTGCTGTACATCATTTTCAGTGGATGTCAGCTTGTTTTTGCAAATTTGGATCAAAGCTGCAGCGCGTTTCACTTTTTCAGATAAAAGGTCTACGGAAATCTCACCGGATTCAATATCCGAGATAATCTGCTGCAATTCTTCGTATGCTTTTTCGTATGTCAATGTTTCTTCTTCCACTAGACGAATTTACGGAAAATTTAACCACATTAGGGACATGGAGTACAAGTATTTAATCCTTATCGGAAGAAATGGATTTCACTTCAGTTTTCAACGCTTGTGCTTCCGTTACAATCTTTAGTTCATCTCCTGTTTTTGCTTTGTTCTTTTTGGAAAGCACTCCTTTCTCATTTGTAACGATCGCGTATCCGCGTTGCAGAACGGTAATCGGGTCCAATAGTTTTAAATGACGTTCGGCTTGTTCCAGCTTGTTTGTTTCTGTTTCAAATATTCGTGGGAACATCCGGACCAATTGGTCTTGTTGATTATTTGCGGCTTGTCGGTTTGAATTTATCACCGATTTACTATGAATATGAAGCAGGCTGGTACTGTTTTCCAATTTGCTTTTTTGGACTTCGAATAAATAAGATGACGAAGAACGTATTTGATTACGAAGTTCAGATAAAATTTGAGTAGAATAAGTCATTCGATGCTTCACCTGGAATTCGAAATCTTTGACAGAGTTCAGAAAAGTGTTCTTTTCAAAGAGAATAGCAGCCTGGACTTCCTGCTGGAAAACACGGGTCAATTGTGTGAATTGATTATTGGCTCCCTGGATGAAATGCTGGACTTGTTTGGGAAGTTTCCACAGGATCTCATCCAATGGTTCGTCGAGTTCTTCGAAAATGCGAAGGAGGAAATAGGCCATGTCAGAGGGAGTGATCCCATTCCGGAAAGCGATCATTTCGCAAACAGTGAGGTTTGTAGAATGACCGATTCCCGTCAAAACAGGTAAAGGAAAAGTTGCAATGCTTTTGGCTAACTCGTAGTTATTGTAGCAATGCATCCCGATTTCACCGCCACCGCCACGGATGATTACCACCGCATCGAAATGCTGTTTTACTTTTTGAATACGCTTCAATTGATTTTGAATGGAAGTAATCGCCGCATCTCCCTGGAGTGTGGCTTCAAACAGGAAGGTAGCGAAATGGTACCGTTTAGGATGCCCGTTCAACAGGGTCACGAAATCCGAATAACCTTTGCTGTCGGCTTGTGATATGACGGCCAAACGCTTAGGAACCAAAGCCATTTCCAGGTTCTGATTTGCATTCAGAATTCCTTCTTTGTTGAGTCGCTCGAGTGTTTCTTGTCGCTCACGTTGCAATGCTCCCAGTGTATAATTCGGATCGATATCAATGATTTCCAGCCCGATATTGTAGAGTGGGTGATAGGTAATCTTTACGTGAAACAGTAATTCCATTCCGTCGTGTAATGGCTCTTTTACGATCTCGAAGAATTTTTGCTGAATCCGGTCAAAGTTCTGCTTCCAGATTGTTCCGCGCATTTCCACTACGATCGATTCGTCTTCTTTCTGGACCAATTCCGGGTAGCAATGTCCTTTCCGGGTTTGGTTCAACTTATGCATTTCAGCCGTTACCCAGTAAGTACGGGAATAGCGTTCGGCAATCGTTTTGCGGATCGATTCTGCGACTTGTTTGAGGGTAAAATGCTGAGGGCTTTCCATTAGCTAAAGGTACGGAAAAGGAATCAGTCTGATGAGAACAGTTTCTTAAGCATTAAAAAATGGCTGAGATAAACGATTGGAACAATTAAAGCAGGAAGAAAGACAAAAGGAAATTTAACCAAAGCGGTGTTAGGCTGATCGAAGGCCCACTGTTGAACGGGCAGGGGAGAAGATAGAATGGCGATAACTACGATTGTTGTCAGCAAAAAGAGTCCGCAAATGTTCCAACCAATTAGAATAGTGCGTGGTAGTTTTCTTTTTGACATCAAATAAAAGAAAAAAATCAATCCCGATATTCCCATAAGAATATCAAAGTTCCAACCTCGGAAAGTCATCAGGGCCGGAACTTGTTTTTCCAGGAATAGTTCGAAAAGAACTAATTCTACTGGCAGTCGAAGAGAATGAACAGCCATTATCAAATAATCTTTCAACGGTCCGGATTTCAATTTGTGGTAAGAGAAATACGTGTATGCTATAGACAGGAGCAGTATAAAAAGAAACCGGGGCGGTTTTCCACTCGTGTCTTCGAAATACCCGGTATAGGAAACTCCCCCAACAACTGCCAGCCATAATAAGCTCACCAGCAGGAATACCTTGTCTTTTCCTGTTCCAAAGTAGAAGAGGCCCAGCGCGGAAAGTGTGATGAATAGGAATACAATGCTTAACATCCGAATTGGCGCAGGTGATGATCTGTGTGTTTGTAAACGTATTTTCCGATTTGGTCCTTAGTCATGCTTCCGAAAAACGGATGCACAAAAGCGGAATTTGATAATTGGGAATAAGCTTTGAGCAACTCAATCCACTTTAATTGTTCTGATCTAAAGTCACCGTTTTCTGTAATTTTCATGTCTTTGTGAGTAGGCTGGTTCTTTTTCATCGGAGCTGCGTCTTTCAGAAGGGCGGTGAGAGCCATTTTTCCGAATAATCGCCCAATAAATAAACGCTTAAAGCTGATCTTTCCCTGAAAAAGTTCTTCGCTCATCGTGCAGTGTTTCACCATTTGATAAACGGTCATTTTTCCCCAGTTTGGTTTAGCGGAGACATCTAGCAAAAGAATCCGGTTAATCAATTCTTCGCGGGTTTCAGCATGGTGTATTGTTTTCATTGTTCGTGTTGTTGAGATTCATGAAGCAATACTACTGCGAACGAAAAAATTAAAACTTGTCCTATGACAAGAAAACTATTCCTCTGAAATTTCCTTTCTAATCCGGCTCAATGACGTATCAGTAATTCCTAAGTAAGTCGCTATATGCTTTAGAGAAATATTCTGAACAACGTGCGGTTTTTCTTTCATCAATTGCAAATAGCGCTCTTTTGCCTGGTCCGCAATCATTGAAATGTGATGTCGTTTCAATGAAAAATAGCTGTTTACCAAATTGGTTCGGCCTTGTTCCCGAAAACTTTGGATGCTGTTAAAAAGCTGTTGGAAGCTTTCATAGTCCAGCTGCCAGCAGACACAATCCGTTAGTGCCTGGATATTTTCCCGGGACGGGGTTCTTAGGAAGAAAGAAGTCCAGTCTATAACAATTTCTCCTTTCGTGTAGAAGTTGGTTGTGATATCATTTCCTTCCGGGTCACTTACAAATGATCTTAGAAAACCACTTTCGCAAAACCAATACTTCTTCTCTATATCTCCTTCCTGCAGCAGGTAATCATTTTTAGAATAAGTTACCCGTCTGAAATGGGTTTTAATCCGATCCAGGTCTTCCGGAGCAAAGTTTTCCGGGCTGAATATTCCGTTTAAAAAATGAGCTGTAGCTTCCATTACCTAAAAGTAGGAAAAAGCAGTTTATCTTGATTGAATTGCTTATGCCAGTTTGATCAGGCGGCACAAAGACCTTTCTCCTGCCGCCTGAGCGGGTTATTCTTTGAAAGTGGTCGGTGCTTTGTTCAGGGTGCTTTTAATGAAAATCCAGGCTGTTTCTTCGTTCTTCATAAAGGGAGTTTCCTTTCCGTCTTTTTCCAGCAGAAGCTCAACGGTTTCGGTCAGTTTTCCTGCTTCATAATCGTAATTCTGTGTAATGCGAAACTTATTGTAGGGCAGAAACCGGGAAGGGTTAGGAATGTATATGGTTAATTCTGAAACGCGGAATTCGGGATCGCTTGTTCCTGTTCCGTTACCGATCGAAGCCTGGATTTCTGATTGCACCGTTTGCTCTTTCAGCGTTTTGTAGATTACCTCGAAATACATGGTTTGATCGCGATCACCGGCTTTCCCGTCATACTCAGGGTGGATGCGATGCAGTGTTTTAATGGATTTCCAGTGGTTATCATATCTTTTCTGAACCACATTGAACTGGTAATCATAGGATTCATCCCTGCTCCAGTTTTCATTTCGATAGCGATAGGCTTTACTGATACCATTCCAGATAATGGTGTAGGCACCGTCTGGTTCAATGGATTCGTTTAATGGAATAACAGTTTTTTGGCATACAGCGTAAAAAGGCACTAAACAGACTGCCAGGAATAAAGAGGCGAAAAAAAGTTGTGTTTTCATACTTGAATTTTAGTGAATTGTTTCAGCAAAATTCAGCAAGAGAAGGGAAGGAAAAATTGACAAATGTTACAATCGTTATTTGCCCGCGATCTTTTTTCTCAAACGGCTCAGGCTTTCCCTTTCCATGCCTAAATACGAGGCTATGTGATAAAGCGGAACACGGTCAAAGATCTGTGGTTCGTTCTTCAGCAGATCCAGGTAACGTTGTTCTCCGTCGAGGAATAAAAAGCTTTCTACTCGTTTAGTAGTTAATTTGTAGGATTGTTCAGCCATCATTCTGCCGAAGCGTTCCCAATTATGAGATTGGTTGTAAGCATTGAACAAGGCTTGCAGGTTGAATGTAACGATTTCCGAATCTTCCAATGCCTCAATGAAATACCTGGATGGCTTTGCTTCCAGGAAGCTGTCATAATCCACAACAAAGTCGTTTTCGAATACAAACCGGGTGTTGATCTCTTTGCCGTCTGATAAATAGTAAGTACGGAAACAACCCTTATTAATGAATCCGATTTCAGAACAGATTTTTCCTTCAACCAGGAAATGTTCTTTCCCGGCAACCTGTTTTGTTTGCAGGGATGCCTCAAAAAGGGCACAATCTTCTGTTGTGAGAAAGGAAATGTGTTTCAGCCAGTTTTTGAATGGTTCAAAGTTGCTCATATGCTCTTCATTTGATTCTCCAGGGCGGATTCAAGCGGTTCTCACCTGCAAAGAACAGGATCAATTGATTTCCATCCGGATCTTTGAGGTAGGCCTCTCGCCAAAGCCACGATTTATCATCCGGAAGTTCATCAAAAGAAATTCCTTTTTGGATGAGGTCTTTCACTTTTTCATCCAGGTCTTCGCATTCGAAATAGACGGAAATTCCATGGCCTTTTGGCAACTGATCTGAGAGGTGAATCGAAAAAGTCGAAGTTCCGTCCGGGCATTCAAAGCGCGCGTAATGGTCCGATTTGACGATCAATTTCAAGCCCAGCGTTTGGTAGAAAGCAATGGATCTTGGAATGTTGAGTGAAGGAACAGTTATTTGGTTTAAGTTCATGGAATACGATTTATCTTTGAAACTTTGATGTGACTCAAGAACATTTTTCCTTTTACTGTTTATTTTCTCCCTGCATAAATACGCGCTGCCAATTCTTCGGCTTCCTTCACGGTGAATTTTCCGCTGATTTCGGTCTCACCCCCGGTTATTGCACCGTTAACCACAGGACAAGTGATAACATGATCATCAATCACAATAGCGATCGCTTTACCTACGTTGTTAGTAGTCATAAGCCTCCATTCATAGGTTCCCCTGGTGTTCATCGAAATATGTACTACAGGTCTGCCGTCGTATGATTTTGCTGCATTGGCACTATGAATATATCTTCCATCGATTTTTGCCCTATTTCCCGGAGGCATTTTAATGGCATACAATGCGTATAATTTGTGTCCGTTATTATCTTGTTCTGCACTGTAAGACCAAAGAAACCGAAGATCATTGAAAAAGTTCTTCTTCACCTCGTGAAGAGTAAGCAGTTCGTCCACTTGGCGCATATCTTCTTCCTTCACATATCCTACCATGTACATACCTTCATTCGGATTGGGCAGTACGAGTGCATTTAAACCCCTTGGGTTTTCTGTCAGGCCCAAGTTTTGTTCAGCTGTCAGGCTATCGTGCTCATGGACCCACTTGCAGGCATTTTCCCATGAAGGAGCAATTTCTGAGAAAGAATAGGTTTCAAAAAATTGCAGGTTTCCCGGTTTGATATGTTTTAAATCAGGTGGCTGTGTCTGCGACTCATTTCTGCAGGAAAAAAGCGTTAACAATAAGAGGAAAGGGATTAGTTTCATGGGATTATTATTTTCCGCTAAAAATACAAAATGATTTTATCCCGACCCCGCAACAGGCTGAATTACTATATGTAAACAGAGCGGCTAAGTTATTTTGATCTTTTTCCGAAGGTATAGCGAACACTTGTGAGAAATCAGGACGAGATTTGGAAATTATCAGTCAAGCTTCAATTTAGATTTTTTGGTGAAAAATTCTTCTGTAACGTACTAAAACCGCATGTTAATTCCTTAACAAAACACGCTCTATAGTCGGGTAATAGTCGGGTGATACTGCCTGTATCTACGGGTGATCTTCCTGAGAGTTTTTCAGATGCCTTTTTCTTTTCTCAGAAGCGGGAAGTTTTATTAATTGCGCATGTTGAATTTTAAGCAAGTATCGCTCATTAACGTTTTAATCCGCAGTGGCTATATCCGTATTTGATGATTGCCCAAAAGTAAGCAAATTATTATCCGGATCGAGAATGGAAAATTCCCGTTGTCCCCAAGGTTTGTCTTCTAAATGCCCGTTCGGGTGAATGACTGCTTTGCGTTCCAGGAAATCCTGGTAAACCAAATCAATATCATTCGTGCGGATATATACCTGCCCGTAATTTTCCTTCGGGTCGAGTTCTTTAAAAAGGAAAAAGTGAATCTGGATCCCTTCTTTTTCGACCATCAGGTAATCTTCGAAATCCGCATTCCCGAATACATGAAAACCCAGGTTGTTGACGTAAAAGTCCCGGGTCTTTTGCTTGTTCCGCATGGGAAGTTTGGGATGAATGGATGTGAGCATTTTAATGAATTACGAATTGCAAGTTACGAACGGTTGAAGCTAAGATAGGGAAACATTGAATTATCTCATAACTTACCGTCTTCTATTAATTTATCAATGCATTTTTGAGCTAATTTATTTTGAATACCCAATTCAGTTGCAATTATCTTTTGTATGTGTTTAGGCCATGGTTTTTGAGGCATTTTTTCTAACACCTTTTCGGTAAGAAAATCGGTTATTTCTGTTCTGAACTTATATTCAGGATTTCCATTTTTCAATTTTTGATTCCAGCCATCAAGATTTTCTTTTAATTTTTTTATTTCAAAAAGTAGAGCATTTATTTTGGGGTCAGATAAATGAAAATCTTTCATTATTAAGGCAATACTATTTATTCTGAAAATAATTTGTTCCAGTTTAGTTCTTGTTTTATCTTGAACACCATATGTACGAATTACATCATAAATTGTAATTTGTAATTGTGAAATGGATTTGTACAGTCTTCTAAGAGAAGAAGTGTTTCCAAATGAAGCCAGTCCCCCTTGATTTGCTTGGAAACGCAAATAGTTATTGATACTTGCGACAAAACGATAAGTGCTTTTACTCAAATCGTATAATTTTTCATGATTGTGTTCTGATAATGCATTGTCGAATTCATTATTTAAAACATATATTTCTTTTTCAAACTCAACAAGACGTCTTTGGTGTTCACTTGTATAAACCAATCTAAGCATTGCGGACTGTCTCTCAGAAGCAATTTTCCCTACGAATATGGCTGTTAAAATTAAACCACTTAGTACTTCTAAGCATGCAATTAATTTACCAAAACCTACAGGCAGAATATCTCCGTAACCAAGGGATGAAAAAGTAATTACACAATAGTATAATGAATCGAACCAACTTAGATTTTTGATGTTTGTCCCATGTCCGTATGGATTAAGTATCCAAAAGTAAGTAGCCGAAAAAAGTAAAATGGAAGTTATATAAAATGCAATTTGACCGTATGACATTCTATCTATAATTCCTCCAATTAAGGTTGTAAGTCTATGTTTCTTTGTCATTCAACAAACCTACCAACCTCTCTTCAAACCATCAACAGTATTTACCACATTTTTCGTGATAATCAACAAAATAACACATTGTTTTAGATATCTCAATATGCTATGATCCTCCCCCTTTTATCCCCCTCCAAAGGGGGAAAACTGTATGAAAACTCTTTACATTCTCTGCATCTTTTCGGTTATTAAATCCGCGTTCCTCTGCGAAATCCGCGGGAGAAAAAGAAAACTCCAAATTATCCTCCCCCTTAATACCCCTCCAGCGCCTTTGCTAAAGCTTCAGCGCAAGCAAAAAAGGGGAGAGCTAAAAATTTTCCTAATTTTACAACATGAACAAATCGAAATTTACTGTAACAGCTGCGCTCCCATATGCGAACGGACCCCTTCATTTAGGACACGTTGCCGGTGTTTACCTGCCCGCTGATATTTTTGTGCGGTTCCTACGCTCGAACGGACACGATGTAGCTTTTATCTGCGGATCGGATGAGCATGGCGCTGCGATTACTTTGCGTGCTAAGAAAGAAGGGATTACACCGCGTGAGATCGTGGACAAGTACAATAAAATGATCGGTGATTCATTCAAACAGTTCCATATTTCATTTGATATCTTTCACCGTACTTCCGAGCAAATTCACATCGAAACAGCACAGGATTTTTTCAAAGTACTGGAGAAAAACGGAAAGTTTATCGAAGAAACGACCGAACAATATTTCGACGAAGAATACCAGCAATTTTTAGCTGACAGATACATAACCGGGGAATGTCCTAACTGCGGGAACCCGAATGCTTACGGAGACCAATGTGAAAAATGCGGTTCGGATTTGAGTCCGACCGACCTGAAAAACCCGGTTTCTACTTTGAGCGGATTGAAACCTGTGTTGAGAACAACTTCACACTGGTTTTTACCAATGGACCGCCACGAAGATTGGCTGCGTCCGTGGATCAAAGAAGGAATTTTGGATGGTAAAAAACAGCACGACCCGAAAACCTGGAGAAACCAGGTGATTGGCCAGTGTATGTCCTGGATTGACGGTGGTTTGCACCCGCGTGCTATGACGCGTGATTTGGATTGGGGAGTTCCTGTTCCGCTTCCGAATGCGGACGGAAAAGTATTGTACGTGTGGCTGGATGCACCGATCGGGTATATTTCCGCAACGAAGCAATGGGCTTTGGACAACGGAAAAGACTGGAAAGATTACTGGTGCAACGAAGATCGTAAACTGGTACATTTCATCGGGAAGGACAACATTGTGTTCCACGCTATTATTTTCCCCATCCTGTTAAAAGATCACGGGGGCTTTATTTTACCGGACAACGTACCGGCTTACGAGTTCCTGAACCTGGAAGGAGATAAATTCTCAACATCCCGCAACTGGGCGGTATGGTTACACGAGTATTTGGAGAAATACCCTGAGAAAGTCGATGAATTGAAATATACTTTGACATGCATCGCTCCTGAAACGAAAGATGCCGAGTTTACCTGGAAAGAATACCAGGCACGTGTGAACAACGAGTTGGCTGATATCCTGGGGAACTTTGTTAATCGTGCGCTGGTACTGACCCAAAAGTATTACGAAGGAAAGGTACCTGCATGTGGCGAGTTAACAGCAGAAGATCAGCAGGTATTGACAGATATGAAAGCAATTCCACAACGGATTGCAGACCTGGTTTACCAATACAAATTGCGTGATGCGCAGGCTGAAGCAATGATGCTGGCGCGTATCGGAAATAAGTATCTGGCAGATAACGAACCATGGAAATTGGTAAAAATCGATCCGAAGCGTGTGGAGACGATCATGAATATTGCCTTGCAAATTACTGCGAACTTAGGTTTAGTACTGGACCCGTTTTTACCGGAAACGGCTGCGAAGATCCGTGCATTTGTCGGAACGGAAGTACAATCCTGGGATAAGGCAGGTGAGATCCTGTTGCAAGCCGGGGATCAAACCAATCCTCCGACCATTTTATTCCAGAAGATTGATGACGAGTTTGTAGCAAAGGAGGTGGAATACCTGCATGCTTCACAACCTGCCGCTGCAACGAATTTCCCTCCGCAAAAAGAGGAAACTTCGTTTGATGATTTCACGAAAATGGATATCCGTTTGGGAACGATCACAGACGCGATCCGTGTTCCAAAAGCAGATAAACTGCTTCAATTAACGGTAAACACCGGCATCGATACACGTACGATTGTTTCAGGAATAGCAGAACATTATGCTCCGGAGGAGGTGATTGGAAAGACAGTGGCCGTTTTGATGAACCTGGCACCGAGAAAGATCCGCGGAGTGGAATCCCAGGGAATGATCCTGATGGCGGAAAACGAAGAAGGAAAATTAAGCTTTATGGTCCCGGAAAAAGGATTTGAGGCCGGTGGTGAAATCCGTTAATATCCCGCAGATCGCGCGGATTTCGCAGATATATATTTAACATTGTGAATAAAAGAAAGGTGAATAGGAATTATAATCTATTCACCTTTCTAATAATATTGTTATTTAGACAATTCGTATTGAAATTAACTAGTATACCGAGCTTTTCCTCGACAAGCAGATCAATTCGATAGTTTGTTGGAAGTGCCACCCCTTTATATTCTAACTGGTAAGGAAACTTGGTTTTTTACAATTAATCCAGCGGATTCGAGTTCATACTTTAGGGCATATTCATAAGTAGATTCCAATAATCCGGGACCTGTTTCATTGTAAACTTCATAGATAGCTTTACGGATTTCGTAGCTTATTTCGTTTTCTGTCATACTCTAAATTAGAAGGAACATTCTCAAAATGCAATGATACAACGTATTGATTTCTAATTCTTTTTTGCTTATATTATATTACATGGGTATGTAAATTTTGAATGTAAAAAAAGGAAATCTGGGTAATCAGCGCAATCTGCGGGAACGTTTTACCTGATAAGATTTCTGTATTTTTGCGGACATGACGGAAAGAAAGAGGATCATTCTATACCACGATGTAAAATTGGTAATTGTTTCCATGTTGACCGCCTTGATCTCTTGTTTTTTGGCTTTTCTTTTAAAGTGGTTAACGGAAGAGTTTCAACATCACCTATTTGTGTTTGCCCATAGAACAAACTTTATCTGGTTTATTTTATTCCCGACATGTGGGATCACCACCATTTATTTCCTGCGCAAGTACCTTTTCCGGAATCGCAAGAACAAAGGAATAACGGAAATCTATAAAACACTTGACCAACGAAAGGATCATTTGCCCTTATTCAAGGTTCCGTCTCATTTGTTAAATGGATTTCTTACGGTCATTTTTGGAGGTTCGACAGGGATAGAAGTTTCTACGGTAGTTGCGACCGCTACAGTTGGGAACGAAACGTACAAGCGCGATTTTTCCGCTAAAATGTATAAACGTGAGTTGGTAAGTGCAGGAGTTGTTGCGGGAGTGGGAGTATTGTTTGGGAGTCCGTTGGTCGGTTTGTTGTTTGCCCTGGAAGTGATTGCCCGGAAAGTCAATAAATCACTTTTGATTGCCGGTATTTCTGCGGGACTGATTACCTGGATTTTTGTCCTGGCACAGAACGCGAAACCCTTACTGCCTTTCGAAGTTCAGGACTGGGCTTGGAAGGCCTTGCCTTTTTTCTTTGTGCTGAGTCTGTTCGGTGCGTTGCTATCAGTGTATTTTACAATTTTGGTGATCCGGATCAAAGACTTCTTTGCGAAAATTCCGAATAATTTTTTGCGTGTGAATTTGGGGGCTTTGTTGGTGGGATTTGCAATTCTCTGTTTGCCTTTTTTGTATGGAGACAGTTATCATGGACTTACAGAACTAATCCATCAGGTGCTGGCTAAGGAACCGGTTTCCCTGTTGATTTTGGGATTGCTGATCTTGCTTAAACCACTGGTTGCCGCATTGACTTTGGGTGCTGGTGGTGACGGTGGTGTATTCGCTCCGAGTATTGTAGTGGGTGCCGTTTTAGGTTTGTTCTTTGCCTTGCTTTGTAACCATGTTTTTAACACGGAATTGGTTCCTCTTAATTTCGCTTTGGCCGGAGTTGCAGCCACACTTTCGTCGGCTATTTCTGCACCGTTCACAGCGTTGATCTTAGTTTGCAACCTGGTCCCAAACGGATATGCTTTATTCCTACCGGTTTTGATAAGCAGTTTCCTGGCACAGCGCATAGCGAAATTCATTCTTCCATACAATGTTTATACATATGGCGGATTGGAGAATCCGTCTTCTTCTGAATCCTCGTCCGTTTCCTGATCCAGCAATTCGGTCTCGGATGTTCTATGCTTAAAATAACGTACGAGCTGGATAATGAAGATGATTATGGAATACACAGCTGCAATTGCCATTAGTGCAAATACCCAATAGCTGACCATGTTTTTAGTTATTGATGAGTAATAGGTAGTTTTCCATGACTCTCCAGGTAAGCATTTACGATTTTCGTTTGAGCTTTCCGGTTGCGAAGTACTGAACGTTTATAACTGCTTTCAGACCGATGGACAAAAGCC
The DNA here is from genome assembly GCA_966212075.1 of uncultured Fluviicola sp. Classification (GTDB taxonomy): domain Bacteria; phylum Bacteroidota; class Bacteroidia; order Flavobacteriales_D; family Crocinitomicaceae; genus Fluviicola. The sequence continues at coordinate 404,323 of CBIHOM010000001.1, read as the reverse complement.
TGTCCGAGGGAAACAAAAAACCGTTGAATAGGAGGGTGGATCCGCCAGGAAGTTTTCGGCAACTGCATGGTTTCGCAGGAAACTTTTCCCAGGAAATACCAATTGTACCCTAAATGGGTATTGTAGACCAATCGTTTTTGCCATTTCTTGGCAGGAAAAGGTCCTTCAATGGGTTCGAGAGTAAGCGCGTGGGCCAGGGAAATGGTATCCGCGTCCGCCGGAGCTTGCGTAATCGTCCAGGCATAGATTGCACGAATGGCTTCTGATTCCGTTTCCGGGAAGTATTCTTCCGGAGTTCCAAGTAGGTATCCGACGTACTTCCAAAAGTGAAAAAGTCCCCGGATTTCCTGTTCGGTAGGTTTCATACCCAATTTCCGTAAACCATCTAAAAAAATAATGGAAAAACCCAGGTTGGTTGCGAGCATGTCCCACTGATTGAGTGGAGCGCCCCAATTTTCTTCCCGCCATTTTCCTTCTTCGAGAATACTTACCCGTGCATAGGCATGCATCAACCGGATCTTTAAACATTCTTTTAAGCCATTTTGAGGACTTGTAATGGCTTTTTCTCCAATAATGCGAACCCAGAACTCTGTTGTTTCGGTTAAACGCTTAGCAGCGCCCTTTTTTAGTGCACCTGTGAAAACAAGTGGTTTGTTAATGGCTGAAGATTCGTAACCACCCATCAGGCAGTAATTTCGCAAAACCATTAATCCAAGTGAACCGGACCTTCTGCATAAAGAGGTTCCCTGTTCGAGTAAATTTTCATTCAGCCAGGATGGAACCGTCGTAATTTGACAAATGATCTGTTGCAAAGCTTCAGGGACGCCTGTAACTTTTTCTCCGTCGAGTAATTGCGTGATCCACTGATCTGCCTGCTTGAAACCATGTACCTGGTATACTTCGCGAATAACAGAATCCGCAAGTTGGTCGGTTTCAAAAAGCCGTGGAATAAACTGTTCAATTTCGTTTCTTTCGGGAAATTTCCCTGTGAGCTTTTCAGCCAGTTTCTTCCCGTTTCCACTTTTCCAGTAGATGGAGAAACCCGGTGAAGGGTAATAGAACCGGGCAGGGGTCATTCTTTTTCGCCTTTGTGTTTGAGAAGCAAATCTTTCATTGTATCCAGTTGAATTTTTTGCATTTCGAGTAGTTCCTGCTGTTGATGAATGATGAGGTGATCGATCTTGTCGTGCAACAAACGGATCTCAACTTCTGATTTTAAGTTGATCATATAATCTTTTTTAGCGCGTTCCCGGTCTTTCTCTTCCTGCCTGTTCTGGCTCATCATAATGACCGGTGCCTGAAGTGCTGCCAAACAGGATAGAATGAGATTTAGAAGAATGAAGGGATAGGGATCAAAGCCTTTATTCAGTAAGAAAAAAGCATTGAATGCAATCCAAACCAGCAAAAAGGCCAGAAAGGAAATAATGAAAGTCCAGCTTCCGCCGAAACTGGCAACACGGTCTGCCACGCGCTGACCAAGTGTGTCTGCTGATCCCTGGTCTTCCAATTGGTCTGAAAGCAATTTCTTTTCGTTGAGTGAATTTAATACGGTTTTATCGAGATTGGACAATTCACCCAATTGTTGTTGCATCATATCGGAAAGGTATTTTTCCCGGTAGTTGTTCAATTCACCGATAGACAACTGGCAACTTTCATTGAACCCGGGATGGTCCTTTTGAATAAGTTCTAAAATGGAACCCCGGATGGTCCTTGCGGAAATACGTTCAGAAAGCGGATATTCTGTGTTTGAAAGATCGCTGCGAAAAGTACCCATAACTGCATGAATTTGTTGGGTGAATGTACGCAGAAGAAATGGATTAAACTAAAAATGCCCTCCTTGGTAGCGGAGGGCATTTTATCGAAAGTATTGTCTGTAACTGCGCTAACGCTTGTTCCTTCGTCCGAAGCAATTTTCATTGCTTCACTCAGTCTTCACCAGCCTTAGCTGGCTCTTATCGAAAGCGTTGCTTATAACTGCGCTAACGCTTGTTATCATCGAAAGCGTTGCTTTCTCTTACTTCAAATTTTTTACAATAAACGCAGCTAACATTTTTCCTGCTTTCGCATACGATTCTGCAATACGACCACCTGTATCAAAATCAGCTCCCATTGCATTTGCTCCCGGAACCATTTTTTGGGATAATCTTGCCAATACTTTTGTATCATCTCCTTTTTCAGTGAAGATGTACTCAAAAGAAGCAGCAGCAGGCTTACTTGTGATACCAATGTTATAACCCGGCTCAATGAATTTGGTCTTTACAGTAAGTGTATAATTTGCGTTATCATTGTTTCTTTCAGCATTTACTTTATTTCCTGCAAGACCTTTTTCAAGTAATTCTTCGAATTTCTCCGGGAAACGAACTTCTTTATCCCGCTCCCATGATTCAGACCACTTGTCTCCACGACCGGATTCCTTGTCATTCAATTCTTTTACTTTTTTGTCTTTGTAGGCTTTTTCTGAGGGATAATCGCCCACTTCAAGTGCATTAAAATCATACACCACATGAAGATCTTTTACATCCTTCATAAAAGATAAATCTCCTTCAAGCAATAAGATCTTTTGAGCACTGACAGCACCTGCAAGACCAAAAACAAATCCTAATCCTAAAATTAATTTTTTCATACGTTAAGTTATTTTGACTAAAATAAAAATAATTTACTATTTATCAGATCTTTATAAGAGATCATTTGCCAGGTTTGCCAATTCGGAGCGCTCACCTTTTTCCAACCGGACATGTGCAAACAGGTTCTGGCCTTTCAATCGGTCTATCAGGTAAGCAAGTCCATTACTGTTTTCATCCAGGTATGGTGTATCGATTTGGTGAACGTCGCCTGTGAATACAATTTTGGTACCTTCGCCGGCACGCGTAATAATTGTTTTTACCTCATGTGGGGTCAGGTTTTGCGCCTCATCCACGATAAATAAAATATTGGACAAACTTCTTCCGCGAATGAATGCAAGCGGTGTAATCAAAATACGTCCGCTTTCTTCCATTTCTACAATGTGTTTGTGGCGTTTTTCATTTTCTCCGAATTGGGATTTAATAAATTTCAAATTATCCCAAAGTGGTTCCATGTATGGACCTATTTTATCCTTCGCATCACCGGGAAGGAACCCGATTTCCTTATTGGATAAAGGAACCAGCGGACGAGCCAGAATGATTTGCTGGAAAAGTTTGTGCTGTTCCAGTGCCGCTGCCAGTGCCAGTAGTGTTTTTCCGGTTCCGGCAACACCCTGTAAAGCAACCAGTTTGATGTTGTTATTCATCAATGCATTGATAGCAAAGGCCTGCTCTGCATTTTTTGGTTTAATTCCCGAAGTATATTCCTTTTCCACCCGCTGAAGTGTATCGGTATGAGGGTCGAAATAAGCCAAGCCGGAGCTTTTCCCATTTTTAAGGATATAGTATCCGTTGGCTACTTTCTGATTTCCCAAAATACCATCCTCATCAATAGTGCCTTTCAGGAATAATTGCTTGATCGTTTCGGATTCGATGCCTTCTATGGTAGAACTGGATGTTTGTTCCAGTTCCTCGGAATGTACTTTTCCCGTTTCATAATCCTCGGCAAGGATTCCGAGCGCTTTTGCCTTGATGCGCAAGTTGATGTCTTTTGTAACAAGGATGACCTCCTTCTTGGGTTCCTGCTCTTTTACTGCTAGGGTTGCATTGATGATTTTGTGATCATTCTTTCCGGAACCGTAAACTGCTTCTGCATCCACACCCTTTGGTTGTGAATCAAGCAATACTTTAAATGCGCCTAAATTCGAACCCAGTGAGATCCACTGTTGTAAACCACCGCTTGCTGATATTCTGTCAATGAAACGGATTACTTCACGGGCTGAGAAATTTTTGGTGTCATTTCCGATTTTGAATTTGTCCAATTCTTCCAAAACTGTAATTGGGATTGCGACGTCATGTCTTTCAAAGTGCATGATCGCATCGTGGTCGTGTAATAGTACAGAAGTATCTAATACGAATAGTTTATTCTTTTTAGCCATGTTGAAGTATTTCTATTAAAGTACTTCTTTCTAAATTCCGTTACACCGTTAAATAATCAAACTTATTGACAAAGATTTGTGATTAAAAAAGGGAGCCCAGAGCTCCCTTTTCATCTATTCTTTATCTTTCTATCACAAAGCGTTTCAGTGTTTTAGCTCCCTGTGAGTGTAGTTCGATGTTGTAGATACCCATCGCAAGTTTTCCACAATCAATTTTAGTTTGGCCCGGTGCAAGTGTTGTAGTTGAAATCACTCTTCCCATTTGGTCCAGGATTCGAGCCTCGATTAATTGACCGGAACTGTTTTCTACATTCAGGAAGTTATTTGCCGGATTCGGGTAGATATTCACTACCTGGTTCAGCAATTCTGAAACAGAGTTCGGTTGTCCCGTTGAAAGACGATTGTCCCGGTTTGAGCGGGTAGTGTTAAAATCCTGTGCCATTTTCGTTGTTGAACACAAACTTGGAGCAGCAACGGTAACTTCATAGAACAATCCGTCTGTATCTAAAGCCTGATCTGTGAAAGTAAATAAGTTGTTCGGCATGGTTTGAATAGTTGTCCATCCAGCGGCATCAGTATGTTTTCTCACTAAGAAGTTTGAATAATTGAAGCCTTCATAGCTGTCCCAGAACAGGTTGATATCACTTCCTAATCCCTGGCTGATCACCAGGTGGATTGTTTTGTGAACTGAACTTAGTTCGGATTCATTTCCGCAATCGTCAACGGAAGAGAGCTTGTATCTCCAGGAGCGAACGTTCGGTGATGCTACTAAATCGTTGAAAATGGATTCGTCCGTGTACAATACGGAACCGACCAATTGGTATAGACCTGCCTGAGAGGTTTCGCGGTAAATGTTGAAGTGATCAATACCGGTTGTAATCGGCTTTTCCCAAACAACCAGGTTAGTATTGGTAGTTGTATCAACAGTAACCAAACAAATCTCAACCGCTTCAGGTAAAGTAGACTCTACCGTTCCGCCTAAAACAGTAATACATCCGGATGCCCCTGTTACAGAAACCGAATAATGTCCTGGTGCCAGGTTCGTAATGTTTTGTGAGGTTGCGCCGTTTGTCCACTCGTAATTTGTTGGGTTTCCTGAAATAACCGTTAATTGGATTTGTCCGTCGTTCGAACAAGAAGAAGGAATGATCGTGTCAATTGCCAAAGTAGGTCCGAAATTATTGGAAACCAGTGCTGAGGAAGTAAAGCTGCATCCGTTCGCATCTGTAATAGTGCAGGTGAATGTTCCCGCCCCAATGTTTGTAAGTGTTGCGCTATTTGTGCCTACAGTTGCACCTTGATTATCAACCCATGCGTAATTGAATGGGGAAGTTCCACCATTGAAGGATGCAACGACTTGTCCGTTTGTCGTGGAGCAAGACGGCTGAGTTACTGTCATTTGGTCTAACATGATTTGTTGTGGCTCCTGCACGGTATAAGTCGCAGTAGAAACACATCCGATTGCATCTGTAATGGTTAATTCGTATGGTCCGCCGCTCAGTCCGGAAACATCTTCGGTTGTTGCACCGTTTGACCAGGCATAAACCAAAGGAGCTGTACCGCCGTTAACGGTTACGTTAATTGCACCGTTATTCGTTCCGTAACATGATGTTCCGGCAGGAACTCCGGTTTGAGAAATCCCGGTGGAGCCGACCATGGAGGTGGAAGTGGAAAGACATCCGTTTGCGTCTGTAACGGAAACTAAGTATTGCCCGGGAGCAAGATCGTCAGCACTTGATACAGTAGACCCGTTACTCCAGTAAATGGTGTAAGGTGGTTGCCCGTTTGTGATTGCTACGGAAGCCGATCCGGTATTTTGATTACAGTCAGAAGTACTTGTCGTTACATTCAAATCAGGGGTTTGATTAATGTTTAGAGCGAAAGAATTGGTACTGGTACAACCGTATTGATTGGTTTTCGTGTAATTTAATACTGCGGTTGCAACTACCGGGTAAGAAGGGTAGAAGACATTATTCAAAATACCGTTACCTGACCAGGTTCCACCGGTTGGAGTTACCCAGTTATTTAAGTTCACCGGATTTGCATTTTCACAAACCGCGTTAGGTGGGTTGTTAAAAGAAATTACCGGTTTAGGATTAACTGTAATCGGGATCAATGCAGTACCACATGAAATTCCGTTATCAAATAATTCAAATTGCAGGTCCACAATGGTTGGTGAACTTACATCATTGGTGTTACTAATGTTCAAAGAAAAATTCAAGGTTCCGGCTCCAAATACTGTAATAGCGGAATTCGGAATAACTGATACGTTTTGTGAAACACAAGTCATCGTAAGCCCCTGCTGACTAAAATTTGGATCCAGGCAGTAAACGGAATTACTAGCCGAGTTATTGAAAACGGAAGATTCACACATAGCAAACAAATCATAATCTTCAATATTTGCCAGTTGATTGTATTCTTTTACGTAGAATTTACCTGCGTCTACATATGCAATAACATAAACTCCATTGCATACTTCAGTTCTAAGGCATGTGGCAGTTGCTGGAGCCAGGGATGATCCTGTTGAAATGGTACTTATTGCAGGCGTTGCCACATTCGTTACTTTTTTAAAGAAGCAAGATGTCGTTTTGTAAAAAACCAATGCATCGTTGTTATATGTATCAAAATCGAAATCGACTACGTTTGCTCCTGTACTGATAGTGGCTTGGGTGCCAAAAGACGTTCCATTGAAAGAACGGAATTTTAAAGGATAAGTAGAATATGGAACGGACCAGACAGAGCTGATAGCTGTTGCACCATTGTTTTTTTCAATAAGCATTTTGGAAGCACCGTCCGAATTGTCAAGAGTATACCCCGAATAAGCAGCACCGCTGATAGAAACATCCAACGGGATATAGTCAGACATATCTGCTTCCCCATGGATGACATAGGCATTGGACCCATCGATAAATGAACTCAACTCGCCGGAAAAGCTGGTTTGCTCTAAGTTGGGGCTCGCTCCTCCATAGAGACTTTCATCAGTCATATTGACCGTGATAAGTGCATTTTCGGGAGAATAACCTGTAGATTGGTCATCGATGTTGTAGAATGTTAAAAACAATTCATCAGATGTATTACCGCGGAGTGAATAGTCATAGTTGTGCTCGATATGATTATAGCCACCTGGTCCGATTGACTGGTAAACCCAGCTTGTACCATTGAATTTGTAAATTTCTAAAAACTCATAGGTTGTTTGATAAAAAGTCTTTGCGGCAACCACAGGAGTGTTCTCTCCAAGAACGATTAATTGTAAATCGAACACATTGGCATCTCCAATCCCGGCCGCACCGACTAATTGCCAGGAACTAACGCTTGCGTTCCATTTGCGTACTGTAATTTTGTTGGAATTAGAAGCATCAATGTATGCAGCGAATAAATTCCCACCTGGAGTAGTTTCTATATCTACTTCGGTAGCATTGGCGATCCCTGTTGAACTTCCAATGTAATTCCAACCTTGAGAAAAGGAAAAGGTTGAAACGAGAAGAATGGATAGCGTAAGTAGTTTTTTCATGAGTTATATGTTAGCAATCACAAGACGCAAAGGTAACCAAATATAGTTGGGAGGTTTCCGGAGACTCGTATCTTGTTGTTCTCTTTGAGTATTTTCGCTATTTCTCCAAATGGTTGGTAAAAAAAGAGCCCGCCATGGCGGACTCTCCTGATTTACTAAATCAATATAGTTTACTGTTTGCTGATTCGTTTGGTAATCTTCGAATGGGTCGAACTGATCTCAACCAGGTAGATACCTGACTGAATATCATCTAATTGAATAGCAACTTTGGATTCTGAACTTGTCATAGTTCTCACTACCTTTCCTGAAAGGTCTGTCACACGATAAGTAATTAATTCGTTTCCACTCTGAACGAACGTTACAACTCCATGTGTCGGGTTCGGATACATGTTTATTTCGTTCAAATAGTTTTCATTGATTCCATTAGTTGATGCTCCGTCAACTCCATCTCCCACGGCAAACTGACCGCGCTCGCGATTGGAACGTGTAGTATTGAAATCCTGCGCTTTTTCTGCGGTACACGGTGAATTCAATACCATCTCAATGTAATAATCCACACCGGTTGAACCAAGCGGAGGAACATCGTTGTAAACAGAAGTTCCAAGAGCAATCGTCGGGCTGACAGGAATCCAATCCACCTGGTCTGTTTTTCTCCAGACCACATATCCGTTTACGTTTCCGGAACCTTCATAATCATCCCAGAGAATATCAAATGATCCGTTGCCTGCGTTCAGGATAGTATTCAAATGCAAAGTTTTGTGTTCAGTGGAAATTGGGCTTTCTGCATCACAGTCGTTTACGGCGGAAAGTTTATAGCGCCAGGAACGATCCATTGGTGAAGCAACTACGTCATTGAAATACGATAAATTGCTTGCATGTACAGTATCGATCAACTGGTAATTTCCTGCAAGGTCCGATTCTCTGTAAATGTTGTAATGATGGATCCCGGAAGTTTCCGTTCTTTCCCAGACAACCAGGTTCGTTGTGGTCATAGTATCCACTGTTACCAAACAAATAGGTTGTGCCAGTGGAGCTTTTGTTCCTACAAAAATTGTTTTTTCTGCATAGCAAGGCTGAAGCACGGAACCGCTTAAAGCAGTAATGGTATAAAAACCTTCATCGAGGTTAAAATTACTTTGTGTTGTCGTTCCGTTTGACCACGACCAGGAGTAAGGGAGGTTTCCCCCGTTAGGATCAACGGTGAAATCCACCGTAATCCCACCGTTGCTTTGGTTACATTGCGTATTTAAAACCGTCGTGTTAATATCAGCAGCGAGATAATCGTCCAACTGATGTGTGAATTGTTTGATGCATCCGTTTCCGTCAGTGACTTTTAACGTATATAAACCGTGTCCGACACCTGTTAGGTTCAATCCTGTTTGACCAGTACCTATCCAATCGTAAGTTGGACTTCCCGTTGCATTGACAGCTGCACTGATGCTTCCGTCAGTGGCACCGCACGTTGGTTCTGTACCAAATAAAGTTGCTGTAATTGCTACAGGTTCAGTGATCGCATAGGAAGCTGAAGCCTGGCATCCATTGTTGTCCCATACGTTTACGGAATAAGATCCCGGAGCCAAATTGGAAATGGTTTGTGTTCCATAACCATTCGACCACAGGAATTGATAGGAATTCGGGTTAACAATGTTGATCGAAATTGATCCGTCATTCATGCCGTTACAAGTCACATTAGTGATGGTCGGGGTGATCGTAACTCCTGTTGCTTCAACAGATGTAACTCCGGTGATGTGGCAATTGTAATCATCCGTTACGTTGTAATAATAAGGTCCCGGAGCTAAATCGGAAATAGTTGTTGTGATTTCTCCCGTTGACCATTCCAGGGTGTAATTGGTTGAAGATCCGGCTGTAAATGTAACGGTTGCTGTTCCTGTTGCAGCGCCGCAGTCACTCGGACTGGAAACAACCGAAGCACTTCCGAGCGTTGGAAAGATGACCGTTGAAGAAGTAATGATCATACAACCGTCAATTTCATCATTTAAGGTGATGGTACCTCCGGTAAACGTCTGGGAGAATACAGTTCCATCAATAGTTGTTCCCGTAATAGGGGTCCCATTAAAACTGAATATTCCGTGATCGTAGTAATTGACATAATTCGAAAGGTCAATTAAATTGTCGTTTTTACACAGGTTCAGTGGGTTCGAGGAGAAATTCACTACGGGTGTTGGAGTTGATCCCACTGCAATTTGCGGTAAGCTAACCGAAGTAGTGCTGTATCCGTCAAACAGCTGAAATTGAACAGTTGCATTTCCCGCGGAAGAGATATACCCGTAGATAGCGTATTTACTAAGAGATGGAGAAACCGTATTGTCGAAATAGATCAACTCCGCAGTCATACTTGTAATTGTACCGTTTAAATCAGCCAGGTTCAAAATTTTCAACGGACCATCTTTATTATCATCATAAAACTCGAGGGCATGATAAATTACGTTTTGATTGCCTGCACAGGTACCACCAGTTGCAGCAATTGACGAAGGATTGATTTCCGGTTTGGTATTAGACACTTTGTAATAGTAATACCCGTCATTCTGGTAGTTAATAGCAAGGTGTTCCCCGCTTTGGTCTAATGAAAGCATAAACATATTGTTCAAACCGGCTGTAAGCGGGATTTGAACACCAAGGGTATCCCAATCACCTGTTCCCCAATCTTTTCTGAAAACATAGGAATCACCTAATGCACCATTTCCTGTCGCTGTAAAGTTTGAGAGTAAAAAAGAATAGCTTGAATTTTGTGTAGTAGCAAAGCGCACGGTGTCAAAATTGAAAAACAGGGAAGGGTCCGTTGCTGTATTCAACTGCACGTCACTTGTCCCGGACAGTGGTTTTTCATACGTTTTTTGATCTGCGTAATTGCGCATATAAATTTTGGGTTCGTTTTGTCCGTTCCCAATCAGGAAATAGCTTCCTGCTACAAAGTTTGAACCTGAGATTGTTTTTAAACGTCCGTCATTGGCTCCTGCCGAATTATAATATGTCAAACCATAAGGAGTACTGATGGGAGCAACCGCCAAACGGTTGTTTGAGCCACCTGAAACACCATAATAGATGTAATTGTTCGAAAAATGGATCAGGAACCTTCCATTTGAACTGAACGTCGGATCAAGTAAGGTGTTTACTCCTAATTCTGAGTCCCACGCGTTGGTTGTTGTATTGAAAGTACAAATATTGGTATTTGTATTCTCTATGTACATTACAAGTGGTTTATTTAAACCCGGGATCAATTTGAACTCCCATGATCCGAGACCACCTGTTGCGATCAATGAATTGTACCCGATGATCGTATTCGTTGTAAAATCAAACATGTGGGTCAACAATCCGCTACCGCCACCCGTTACGAGGTAGGCTTTGTTGTTTATTACATCACCTTCAATTCGTGAGAAGCTTGAATAGGAAGTGTTTTCTGTGTCCAGCCAAACCCAGTTTCCAACTTCCGGGTTGTACATCGTAACGCGAATGTAACCTCCGATGGAATCACTGAAGTGATACAGTTTCCCCTGGTACATAATCGATTTTACCTGTCCTGAAGAAAGGTAAGGATCAGCCGGCATAGCGGAAGACCAGTCGTATGTTTGTGCCTGCACGCTTGCAACGCTAAGCAGTAAAGCAAATAAGAGCAATAACTTTTTCATAATGTAGTATTAAATAGTGTTAGAAAAAAAATCATTGCACCCGAATGGAACAATGATTTTTTTGTGCTTCGTTTATCTGAGCAGTTTAAAGTTTAACTACTCGCTTGATAATTTTAATATCATTCAATTTCAGTTCAACCAGGTAAACACCGGCATTTAATTGGCTCAGATCGAGAACCGTATTTGCCTGGCTGCTTTGGCTAGTCTGCATCAATTGCCCGGATAAAGAAAGGATGTTGTACGTAATCTTTTCATGTCCGTCCTGAACAAAAGTCAATTTGTCTGTAGTCGGGTTCGGATACATTCCAATTCCGTTCAGGTAGTTTTCCTCAATCCCGTTGGATGATGCTCCGTCAACTCCTTCTCCTGCAGCGAACTGACCTCTTTCACGATTGGATCTTACGGTATTGAAATCCTGTGCTTTTTCAGCAGAACAAGGTATTGTCAATTCAAATTCTACCATGTAATCCAATCCGGGAGTAGCGTAATCAACTGTGTCTGTAAAAGTCAGTGTAGTATTTGAAACCGTACCTGCTTCTTCCCATCCGTTTGCAGTTGTATATCTCCAGATAATATAATCTGTGAATGCAGTTGTTCCTTCATAAGCATTCCAGTTAACCTTTACCGAGTTGCTTCCCAAATCCAACAGGTCCAGGTGAATAGTTCGGTGTGCGATACTTAATGGGCCTTCTTCTCCGCATACGTTTACAGCACCAATTTTGTAACTCCATGAACGTTCTGAAGGTGAAGCAATCACATCATTGAATAATGAAATGTTATTGAATTGTACAGTGTCGATTAATACGTATTCACCTTGGGTTGATGTTTCACGGTAAATGTTGTAGTAGTCAATTCCTACTGTTTGTACTTTTTCCCAAACAAGTAAGTTGGTTGTTGTAAGGCTGTCAACTGTAATAATACAAAGATCTTGTCTTTCCGGTTTTACAACCGGGATGTCCCATCCTTTGATCGCTTTACAGCCCGTATTGGCTACAATCAATGTACAAACATAGTTTGCTGCCGGAACGTCTAATAAATCTTCTGTTGTTGCTCCGTTCGACCAGGTAATAGATTGGATCGGATCACCTGAACCAATCCAGATATCCGTATAGATTTTCCCATCATTTCCACCGCAAGCTGCCGGGATAACGTTTCCGGAGATATCAGCGGAGTTGTCTTCACTCAGATAAACCGGTTTTACAGCCATACAGTTGTTGGCATCGGTTACGGTAGCAGAATAGATACCAAGTGACAGGTTTGAATTAATATCACCCGTTGCTCCGTTTGACCAGGTTGTTGAATATGGAGGTGTTCCGCCTGTCATTCCCCAAACTTCAATTTCTCCATCTGAACCACCACCGCAGGTCGGGCCAACGTTGACACCTGCTTCAAAAGTCAATTTATCTGGTTGTGCTACGGTAATTGCTTTTGAGATCATACAGTTGTTTGCATCTGTCGCGTAAACTGTATAAGTCCCCGCTAACAAACCGGTAACGGTTGTACCGGTGTGTCCGGAAGTCCATACATAACTAACCGGCGCTGTCAAACCTGTTTGAGAAATTGAAATAGCACCGTTTGCCTGGCTGTAACAAACCGCATCTGTTACGGTTTCATTGATTGAAACCCCCAAAGGATCTATGGAGAACGAGGTTGTTGTAGAACAATGGTTTGTATCCACGAAATAGTACATGTACTGGCCCGCAGCCAAATTCGAGACACTTGATGTTCCGGTAACACCATTCGACCAGCTTTGGCTTAAAACGGGTGCCCCACCGCTTACGCTGGCGATAGCCGTTCCGTTGGAAGTACCGCATGAAGTAGGTGTTGTAGCAACAGAAACTGTTGGTGAGATAAAAAGATTAAGTGTCAAATATTCATAGGCTGTACAAACGCCATTGGAGTAATTATAGTTAATTCCGATTACATCATTCGAAGTATACCCTTGCTCGAGCATATTAAATTCTGCATTCGGGTATACCATTCCATCGTAATCAAAGACACCACCGGCCGGACTAACAAATTGATTCATATCAACCGTTCCTTCGCTGGAGCAAATTTGAGCGTTATTTACCAGTGTGATGGTCGGCATCTCAGTAACTGTAAGTGTTGGAAGTGGGATGAAAACAGTTTGAGTACCGTCACTAACTTCCAGTGTGATGACACAAGTACCTGCGCCCCCAAAACCTAAATCAGAGTAAAGGTATGAACTTAAAACGCCCGTAGCAGAAGTATTTCCCATTGATAGAGAAACATCCTGAATAACTCCCTGATCGGAAGAGGTCATTCCAAGAATGGTTATTACATCGTTATCAGCATCTACAATTTCAAGAGGTTGAAAGAGTGCAGCTTCACTGTAAGAAGAACACAAAAACGGGTTGATAACGGTCTGAGTTAAATTTAAAGCAGGGGGTATATTAGCAAACGTGCTGAAGCATAGGAAGGTCGTGGCTATGATAGCTAATATTCTCATTATGTAGCGTTTTAATTTAGAAAGCCAAAATTAACGAAACTATTACAAAGGAGCTCATTGGAATAAATAATTTCCAAGTTAGAGTGTGTAGCTTACAAAATATGGATTGTTTTATGCGAATAGTGCTTTCAAAACTTCGTCAATTCGGGAGCATGGTACGAGTTCTATCTTGAAATTAGCCTGTTCGATTCCCTTGTTGTGTTTTGAAATAATGATTTTTTCGAATCCCAGTTTCTCTGCTTCACGAATACGTTGGTCTATGCGGTTGACCGGCCGTATCTCACCTGATAGACCAACCTCTGCAGAACAACAGATCGAACGGTCAATAGCAATGTCGGCATTGCTCGATAATACTGCCGCCACAACGGCCAGATCAATTGCCGGGTCATCTACACGGATTCCTCCGGCAATGTTCAGGAACACATCTTTTGCTCCTAATTTAAACCCACAGCGTTTTTCCATTACTGCAAGGAGCATATTCAACCTCCGCAAGTCGAAACCGGTAGAGGAACGTTGAGGCGTTCCGTATGCCGCGGTACTTACCAGTGCCTGAACTTCAATCAGCAATGGCCTTAATCCTTCAAGCGTTGCGGCAATTGATACACCGCTCAGTTTGCTATCGCCTGAGGAAATGAGGATTTCGGATGGATTCTCCACAGTTCGTAAACCCGAACCGTTCATTTCATAAATACCCAATTCATTTGTGCTTCCAAAACGGTTTTTGATTCCGCGAAGCAAACGATAAACATGGTGCTGATCGCCCTCAAATTGCAGTACTGCGTCCACCATGTGTTCCAGAACCTTCGGACCGGCAAGAGATCCTTCTTTGGTGATGTGCCCGATCAAAAAAACCGGGACTTCAGTCATTTTAGCATAGCGTAAAAGCTGAGCAGTACACTCACGGATTTGTGAAATACTGCCCGGTGCACTTTCAATTTGCGAACTGAAAAGTGTTTGGATGGAATCCACGATCAACAGTTCCGGATTGGTTTCTTCCGCCTGTTTAAAGATATTTTGAATGTTTGTTTCGGTCAGGATAAAGCACGAGTCATTTTTCTGTCCGATGCGTTCCGCACGCATTTTTATTTGCTGTTCGCTTTCTTCCCCTGAAACGTATAAGACGCGCAAGGATGTTTGGACCGCCAGTTGAAGCAACAAGGTAGATTTTCCGATTCCCGGTTCACCACCAAAAAGGATCAGGGATCCGGGGACCAACCCATCTCCCAGAACGCGGTTAATCTCACTGTCGGGTAAGACGATTCTTCGCTGGCCGTTTGAAACGATTTCCTGCAAAGGTTGGGCCTTGGCAGTTCTGCCCGATGAGGTAGAAAAGGCTATTACCTGGGGTAATTGTTTCTCAACCAATTCTTCTACAAAAGTGTTCCACTCTCCACAGGAAGGACATTTACCCAACCATTTTGGAGTTTCATAACCACAATTTTGACAGAAAAAAGCTGATTTTACCTTAGCCATAGATCCATTTTAGCCCGAAGGTAATAATAAACCAAATAGGAACATAGAGCACATAGTTTTTGGTAGCACCCGGATACTTTAATTTTTAAAGGAGCCATTTTCATCTGTGGCCTATTTGTGGTAATTAGAAATAAAAAACCCAGACAATGAATTGCCTGGGTTCCTTTTTTTGTTAATCGGATAGCTATTTCACGATGAAGCTTTTTTGTGAAGTTCCGTCGTTAGTTGTTAATCGGATAAAGTACATTCCTTTTGCCAGCATATTGGCTGGAATGGTAATAGTATTCTTTTCAGAATCAATGGTTTGAATGATTTGACCCGTTGCATTTGTAATGTGAACTGTTTTTAATCCGCTTGTTGCAATTTCGATCGTTAAGTCCTCACTTGTCGGGTTCGGATACAATTTCCAGGAAGCAGTATATTCTTTCAATCCGTTAGTTCCGTTCAAACAGAAGGTATCAGTATGTGTCGTCCCGAAATTCGCGTTTGCTGAAGTTAATTCGGCTAATACCGTGTTGTTTTCATCTTTGATAGTATAAGAACCATTCGGGCATCCGTTTGAAGTCATTCCATCCCCGAAATCATCCATAATGGTAAACTTGAAGCACCCGTCACTCAAACAGAACTGGGAACTTACAGTAGAGCCACCGGTTGTTTGTGTATACGGTCCGCCTTGATAAAGTGTTGTTGTACCGGCATTATCTTCTAATTCCCAGGTGATCTCATCTCCATAACAATCCATGGATAAATTCAGGGTGATGATATTTCCGTTCGTAATGGTGGTGAAAGAAGCTGTGATCGTATCGTTCAGATCATTTTCATCCGCTGAAGCATTCGGGTTTGAAACAATTGCTTTGAATGTGTGGATTCCTCCGCTCATGGTTGCACTTGGGAGTGTAACGACACTGGATTGATATTGGTTCAAAGATCCGGTCCAGTTGTAAACTAATGCTGTAGAACCATCGTAACCGTAATTAATTGTTGCAGAAGTCAATACAGAAGTTCCCGAATTTACGATTGTAACTTTAGGGGTAACTGTTCCGGAGCAAATCGTCCCGGAAACACCTTGCGGATTAGACATAGCTGCATCCAGCGCATGAGTAGGACCGGAAGGATTGAAACCGTCTACAATAGTTGCGCCTGTATTGTTTGGGTCCAGCCATGCTTTCAATTGGTTGGTATTATCACTTCCAGCCGGATTCCAGGAATTGGCCAATCGGCCGTAATAGTCGGGAGAGTTCAGGTTTGAACAAGATGCACCGCCTCCCCAAAGCTGACCGATAATGCGGTGATTTTGGTCAAACAAAGGAGATCCGGATGATCCGCCTTCCGTAGTTGTGTTTCTATCCCAATGTAAGGTCCAGGTAGAGTTTGCTTCACTTGAACCCATTCCTTGTGAAATCACTAAAGGATCATCATCGAAAGAAATCTTTTTGATGTCTCCGTCCGGGTGGTGAATAGAAACAGCAGAAGTTGGAATGGCTCCCGTATTATCCCAACCGGAAAAGAAAGGGTTGTAGGATGCCGGAACAGTGTTGTTTATCAAGCCGCCCGTGATCTCAACCAAACAGAAATCCGAAGGAGTTCTTCTTGCTCTTAAAACAGCTCCTGATAAGGAAGAGAATGTAGGTGAACTTCCCGGGTTGGTACATCCTGCAGCCTGCCAGTTAAAGCGGAAAATCCAGCTTGTTGGGGTGCTGTAACAATGATTTGCTGTCAAAACATAAGGTTTTCCATCGTTCATCGTGTTATTGATCAATGAACCCGAACAGAATCCGTTACTTCCTGATACCAGCATAACTGCTCCGTTGCGTTGGTCTACCCAGGGAGCACCGTCCGAACAGTTTACATTCATATTACAGTTTCCGGAGGTCCCGAAGGCCTTTGCTTCGAATTCACCGGCTGTTCTGTACCCATGAGTCACTGTATTTATATTCAATGAAGCTGCTTGTCCGGCATTTTTTGCGGGAATATAATATTCTACGATAGCTGTGCTACCCGGGACAAGTTCTGTTCCCAAAGTTCCTTCATACAAGTGATAAGCAGTGAATTTTCCAAGAATAAAGGATTTATCCGGATTATAGACATACAATTCATTTCCTTCCGGAAGTGTTACATTATCCAAAGTTAAGTTCACGGTCAAGGCATTTTGACACGTAATGGCCAATTGCCAGATCCGATCGCCGTTTGGTAAGGTATTCCAGGTACCGGAATTGTTCATGTTCAAAGAAGTATGGTTGTTGAAACCGAATCTCCAGGGAGCGTTTCCGGCTTTGTCCGTTACTTCATCTTCCGCTTTTAGAGCAGCGACGTCCGGTTCGGAAAAGAATTTTTTGTTCATTTGTTTTAGCGAGTGTGAGGCTTTTCCACTTTTGGGAAGACCACCGTCACCCTGCTGTGCAACTAACGACAAGGAGAGTGTCAGTAAGGCACAAGTTAGTAGTTTTTTGTTCATAGTTTATATTTATTTGGAGAGTTTACTTTTTAACGCGCTTAATACTGCAACCTCTCGGAGGTGTAGAAGTCAGCTCTAATTCTTTGCCTGCAGCACCGGCTTTTATGGCATTTTGCAGGTAATTTTCATCCGAACTCCGTTTTGAATCAACTTTATTGTCGATCGCCCCGGTATAAATGAGTTCCAATTTTTTGTTCAGCAGGAAAATATGCGGTGTTGTTCTCGCCCCGAACGCATCTGCCAGCTGTGAATTGTTATCCACCAGGTAAGGCATGGTGTAGGCCTTTTCTTCGGCTCTTTTTCGCATGGCTTCCAATGAGTCATCAGCATCTCTTTTTGCCTCATTGGAATTGACAAGGATCATTTTATAACCATGTGCTTCAGAGAGTGTTTTTAAATCATTGTATTGTTTTTCCCATCCTTCAAAGTTTTCACTTCCAACAACGAACGGGCAGGTATTACAGGAAAAAACGACTAACAGACCTTTCTCACCTGCTGATGATTGCAAACTCATCATTTTACCATCAATATTTTCCATTTTGTAATCTGTCATGGGCACAACCTGACCGATCGAAAGTATTTTTAACTCTTCATTTTGGGCAAAAGAAATGGTGGATACCAAAAGAGAAATTCCAGCTATGGTATTTTTAATTGTACGGGAGAATAACATATTCTGTTGAAATATTTTACATTTATCTGCCAATTTACGCTTTATTCCTTATATGAAAAAATCTTTAATCATTCTTTTTGCGTTAGTGAGTATTCCTATTTACGCCCAGAAATTTGAAATTCCACCTTTGAAACAACCTTATTATGACATACTTGAGTGGAAAGGCATCGGTGCTTTGGCATTAAGTCGTGATTTGTCACTAACCCAGAAACAGGTTGATTTGACAATGGTTTCAGGAGACGGTAAGAGTGCCTGGCAACAGGTATACAACCCCATGGCGAAGGAAACGTTCTTTATCTCGGAGGATGGCGGTAAATATGCCTACTTTCTTGAAAACCTGGAATTAAAGGACAACAAGGTTTTTATTCACCAATTAAGTGCTGCGGGCAATATCAAAGTGATGAATCTGAATTTCCTCACTCCTTTGAAACGATTGGGAAGTTTTAGCCCTTCTGATTTGTATTTAACAGATATCATTACAACTGAAAAAGCCCTTCTTTGGATGTTTAAGCACCGGGATAAAGATAAATTGACAACAATCGCGGTTTCCATGACACACCATAATTTCAATATGTACGCGTTTGTTGTATCGGAAAATGTGATCAGTTCTTCTAAAATTGAGGACCAGATTTCATGGTACGTTGCCGGAGAGAAAGGAGAAAATATTTTGTTTGCTGCCCGTTTACACGCCGGAAAAGAAGCAGGCTGGAAAGTAAAGGAATACAATCCGAAAGGGGTGATGATCTCGGAACGTGTCCTGGAACAACAAAAAACGAATTTTATAGCGCACACACGGGTTGGATTCGGGAGAAGAGGAAGTGCGCTTCTAAAACGAAGCGAACCGAATGAAAAGGGTACATTGGTATTTGCAAACGGAGACTATTTTGTTGGGGGTATCGAAATGAATGGAACGGTAGCCAATTTGATTACCTACAAGATGGACAACAAAGAAAATGGAAAAGAGTGGATCAAGGTTTGTGAATCACCTTGTGCAAATTATAATGTGAAAAAAGACCTGGAGGTAGGTTGTTTCAGAATGGAAGAAGGAATTGGCTGGTATGTCAATTCTGCTAAGTCGGAAGGGCATTTTCACAGTTTTACTTCCGGTTCCGGAATTGTATCAGGAAGCATTGATCAGGCAACTTCCAATCCGAGCCGTTTGCTTACTGCGGAATTTCCGAGTAAATTTGTAGTTGAATTGAATACAAAATGGTTGGTTTTTGATACAAAGCAATTTCCAACAAAAAACAGTTTAACCTTCGAATACGTACAGAAATGATCATTGGAATTTGTGGAGGCAGTGGGTCCGGGAAAACAACTCTTTTAAAACGCTTGGCAGCATTTTACGGTGAACTTCACCCTACTGTCTTTTCCATGGATAACTATTATCTTCCCATTGATCAACAGGTTAAGGATGAAGATGGCCATGTTAATTTTGATCTGCCAACTGCCTTGGATAAGGTTCGTTTGGTAAGTGATCTGAAGAAGTTGAAGGAAGGAAAATCAATCGAAGTTAAAGAGTACCATTTCAATGCTCCACCCAATAAAAATGTCCTGATCACACTGGACCCTTCTCCAATCATTATTGTGGAAGGCCTGTTTTTGTTCGAGTACTCGGAAGTTTACCAATTATTGGATTTCTCCATTTTTATGGATGTTGATCCGGATGTACAATTGGATAGGAGATTATACCGGGACTTGGAAACAAGGGGATATTCACGGGAAGAAATTATGTATCAATGGAAGAATCATGTGATTCCTTGTTATGAACAATACCTGGCACCATATATGCACCTGGCGGATTTTGTCTTTGAAAACGACCAACAGGCAGATCTGGAGTTTGAAAGGCTCATTCAAATGCTGACTCCCAAATTGTTATGCTTAAAAGAATAATTCAGTTTTTTACAAAAAGAGGATATGCATTAGTGCTTAGTGCATGTTTTTTGCTGTTAATCGGATTATTATTTAATTTAAAAAGATCTGGCTCAGGGGATATTCAGAAGTTCCAGCAAGTTTTCCTGACTCAAATCGCGAAAGCCAAAAACCAGCTGCGACTTGTTCCGGGGGATTGGAAAAATCTTAGTAAAGGTGATTTCTCAAAAAAGTATAATCACCTGGAAAACACACTCTTTGTACATGTTTATCGCGGTGATTCACTGGTTTTCTGGAATACCAACAAATGTCCTGTGAATCGGTTTGCGGATTTGCATTTCCCTACTAATGGCATTATTCAATTGCAAAACGGGTGGTATTATACCCAATTATACAGGGAAGGTTCAAATATTTTTGTTGTCACTTTTGGAGTGAAACGTGTTTTTCCCCTTACCAATGACCAGTTAAAAGACTACTTTTTCAAACCTTTCCCGGCAATTCATGGAACAATTTCCCTGGTTACAGAAAAGAACCAAACGATCTTCAATGAGCGCGGTGAAGGTATTTTCGGGATCGATCAGGCGAACCAAAAACCGGATAACGATCGTTTGTTGACACTGATTTTTGCAAACATTCTGTTCATTTTCCTGTTGCTTTCCTCCAAGATCAATAAGCTGCTAAAAAACAATACTGTACGATTAATCGTTGTATTTGGTGTTCTTGTATTACGATACCTGGCATTGCGTTTTGAATGGTTTGAATGGATGGAAGACACACCTTTGTTCGATCCTGGCTTAATGGCACTAAACAATTGGATTCCGAATTTTGGAGAAGTGATTGTGTGGTTCGTGTCTTTACTGATGATATTCCCAACTCTTGGAAAATTGATTTCAAGTGTGAATAATAAATACCTGGTTTACCTGCTGTTGTTACTGATCCCGGTTTTCATGATGATCTACCCGCAAATCATCAAGTTAATCATTGTCAATTCTACCATTCCGATTCATTTAAGTGAACTGTTAAAATTGAATTTCTTTTCAATTGTATTTATTTTTCTGATAGGTATTGGTTCTTTGTTTCTGATACAGTTTTACCAACTCGTTATCAATAAATGGAAACAATTGGATCCCGGTAAATTGGAACTTGCTGGCGTGCTATTTCTTTTATTCACTTCAGTGATTATTGCAAATGAATGGATTTTCCGTTTGCATGGTTTCTGGATAATATGGATGTTCGCATTGTTCATTGTTTCATTAATCATAGCTTTTCGCTTTAATAAAACATGGAATTTTACGCTCTATTTATTAGCTACTTTTCTTGTTTCTTTCGGAATTACGATGAACCTTGAAATGGAAGCAAAGAAAAAGGAGCGGGAAGAACGTTTACTCTTTGCAAATCAATTGGCAGATGACAGGGATTTCAATGCAGAAGTTGACTTTATCAAAGCAAAGGAGAAATTGATTTCAGAACCTTTTCTTAAACGCCTGTTTCATCACGAAACCAAACCAAGCTTTTCTGAATTAAAGGAAGCAATGGAGTACCAGGTCTTCAAAGGTTACTGGGATCGATACGATGTGGATTTTTATTATTACCTGGAAGACAGTTTAGACATTCGATTGAATGGGATATACAAAAAGCAATTGGATGAGCTCATTGAGCGGCACGGGATCCGCTCTGACATAGATTCCAGTTTGTACTACGTAAAAGATTACACTAGCCAGTTTAATTATGTGTTTTATTTTCCGCTTGAACGGAATGGGGTGAAGGTAGAATTTTACGGGACCATGAAATCGAAACGGATCCCGGAGAAAATTGGGTTCCCGCGATTGTTGATTTCCAAGCAAACTGCCGTATTTGAATCACTGGAGCGCTATTCAATCGCCAAGTATTTTAATAATCAGCTGGTGTTGAATTATGGAGCGTACAGTTATCCGACAAACCTACGAATATTTGGTGATGAGAGTGATCAGGGTCATCAATGGTACGAAAAAGACGGTTATGAGCATTTGATCTTTAAGAAATCAAAGACAGATGCAATTATCTTAAGTAAAGCCATTCCTTCCTGGTTGTCCTACTTAACCACTACTTCGATCTTATTGGTGTGTTTTGGTGCTATTCTTGCCATTGTACTGCTACTGAAACAATTGAACCAGGTAAAAGTTTCCAATGGGATTTCGATGATTACAAAAATCCAGTTGGTTTTGATCGGGTTGATTGTAATTTCATTGGCCGGGTTCAGTATTGCCAGTACCACGATGTTAAGCGGGCAATATAGAAGCTATTCTACGGATCAGATCCGGGAAAAGGTGAAGTCTATGATCAATGAACTGCATTCCAGACAACGGTTTATGTCTGAGAAATTCAGTGATAAGAACCAGGAGGAATTGGATTATCAGCTGCGAAGATGGTCGAAGGTTTTCCTGGCCGATATCAATTTGTACCAGTCGGATGGAATCCTGGCCGGGACCTCACGTACCAAGATCTATAATATGGGACTGCTGAGTGAACAAATGAACCCGAAAGCATTGTATGAATTGCAATTCAGCATGCGTTCCGAATTCATTCACGAAGAAAATATCGGTTCGTTGGTTTATTTGTCCGGATATGTTCCCGTATTGAATCATGAAAATGAATTACTGGGATATTTGAACATCCTGCATTTTGACCAGCGAAATGTCTTTGAAGAACAGTTGAGACAATTCTTCGTTGCGATCCTGAATGTCTTTATGCTCTTATTGGTTTTATCGATCCTGGTAGCTTTGTTGGTTTCATCCTGGTTGACTGGCCCATTGATGTTGCTGAGAAAAAGCTTTTCACAGTTTGAGTTGGGTAAAAACAGTTTGCAGATTAATTACAAAGCTCAAGATGAGATTGGCTCATTGGTTGCGGAATATAATCATAAATTGAATGAACTGGCAGAAGCGGCAGCTAAATTGGCTCAATCAGAGCGTGAAAGTGCCTGGAGGGAGATGGCCAAGCAGGTTGCTCACGAGATTAAGAACCCGTTGACTCCAATGAAACTGAGTATACAGCACCTGCAACGCGTTTTTGATCCCAATGATCCCAAATCGGCTGAACGGATTGAACGCGTAACGAGTTCGTTGATTGAACAAATTGATGCCCTGACACACATTGCCAACGAATTCTCGAATTTCGCAAAACTTCCCCAACCGGTTATTGCAGAAATTGATCTGGTAAGCTTAATTAAAGCTGTGGTTGCATTATTTGACAACGATGCGAATGCAGCTGTCAGTTTGGAACTGATCGGCCCCGAAACAAAGGTTTTGATTCCCGGAGATAAAGAAATGTTGTTGCGGGTATTAAATAATTTGGTTTCCAACGGAATTCAGGCGGTTTCAATGAACACACCTGCTCAAATTGTAATTTCACTTCAGACAACAGAAAAACACGCTTTTATTCGCGTAAAGGATAATGGTACCGGTATTCCGAAAGATCAGATCCAAACGATCTTTGAACCTTATTTCACAACCAAATCTACCGGAACGGGATTAGGCCTTGCGATGGTGAAACAGATTGTGGAGACACATCATGGTTCTATTGAGATCGAAGCAACCTCTCATGCCGGAACAACTGTTCTGATCACACTTCCACGATTATAAAATAGTAGGGACGCGATGCATCACGTACCTACTATTTGTATATTGAAACGTAATTTTGAGAACAAAAAAACCCCGACGATATCGTCGGGGTTTCGTTTTATTCTAAATCAGATTATTTGGATACAACCACATTGAAGCGGCTTGTAGTACCATTTGCGTAATCCAATGTAAATACATAAGTACCTGCATTCATACCTGCAACAGAAGTACTGAATTGACCGTTCTCAATTTTAACTTGTTGAGCAGACACTTCACGACCAGCCATATCTGCAATTTTCAAAGTAGCATCACCTGCAGCTTTTACTTTAACAGTAATTGTTTCTTTAGCAGGAACCGGGAATGCAGAAGCCTCAACCAATTCATTTTCAGAAACACCTAAGTCAGTACCTGTTCTCAAAGCGATAGAAGGAACCGGAAGACCACTAAATCCAGCAGGAGTCCATGTACCGGCATCTGAACGCAATGGGAAACGAATCTCATCATCTGCGTTCATAGCATAATCATAGTGATCAGAAGTACTGAAAGCCATGTATACCTGAGGAGTGTAGTTATTGATACAGATTAAGTAATCTTCACCGTCTACCATTTGGTAGTAAGGAGCACTGGTAATTGGCATGAAAATAGGTTCTTCCAACATCGGATCAGCCGGGTCCGGGTAAATATATGATCCTTCAGCAACCTGGCTTAACAAATCAAATGTACCTGATGTAACACTTTGATCTGCATCATTCCATGAATACAATGTCCACGTTACTTCAACTCCGTCCAAAGTTATAGCTGTATCAGTAGCACCCACTGTCATACCACCGTATAGTACACCGTCCATTTTAAGTCTTCCTGCATTTGGATCTCTCAAAACAATACAAGTTTCAAATTGTGTTGTAGGCAATGTAGCAGGGCGGTAGAAACCGTCAGCTTTGATTGTATCCGCTGTAGCATTAAACCCAGCCAAAGACCAATATTGCGGACTCAAAGCAAACGTACTTGTAGATACGTTGTCTCCGGCAAATTCATCTGCATTTGTCATTGCAATTGTGTAAGTGATCTCATACTGGCCTGCTGTATAAGAAGCAGCAGAGAATGTAGGAGTTGTCATGAACAACGAATCTCCTGATGCGATTGTTTGTGGCGCAGATGTTTGAGTATAGATTTGAGTTCCGTTTCTTGTGATAACCGTGTTCAAAGTAACACCTGATTGGCTGTTTTGACCGTAGTTATAAACCCATGTTCCCGGATCTAAAGAAAATTCGGAAGCATTTTGAGCCAAAGCAATTGGTTTGGAACCGAATTCTGCACGTACAGAAGTTTCATCAAATGCTGTTAAATCATCAGCGAAGTAACCTGTTTTGTCACCGATCATAGCAATTACTGTGTTACCCAAATCAATTTGATCCATCATTGCCACACCTGTAGACTGGCTCACCATGATAACAGGAATAGTAACAGCAGCACCTTCAGTACCTCCGTTCATTGCAATTACAGTTTCATCGCGGTTTACGATGATTACTGCTACTGCACCTGCATTTGCACACATTTGTGCCTTTACACCGAAACCACACGCACCGATTGCCGGGTTTCCTCCGTCACCACGGAATACGATTGCGATTTTTCCAGCCAAACTTCCAGCAGGTAATGCGTTACAGCCTGTTGCTGAAGCAGGGTTTCCTTGTGCATTCACACCAGGAGTTCCATCATCTGCAAGAATAACTGTATCAATTACCGGAGGCAAGCCCGCCAATGTTGCTGTCCCCCAGCTTGAACCATCACCATTTGAAGTGAAATCGTAGAACCCTGAGATAGATGCAGGCTCTTCAACTGAAAATATCACTTGTGACATAGCAGTCGAACCAACCAGCACTAACCCAAGGGAAAGTAAAAGTTTTTTCATAACATAAGTAAATTAAAGATGCACTAAATGTAAAGAAAAATTAACAAACAAAAAATTTTTGTTTGAATAAACATATTATTTATATAGTTGATTTTGAGAGACCAATTAAGTAAGGGAAGATATTCATAACATTGCCATTGGATGATTGAACGGTTAAAAATTTCATTCTGTAGACTTTAGTTTTAAGGTTTTTGTTTACCCTTGTCTCATAATTAAATGCTTAATCAAATGAAGACAACTTATCTAACGGTTCTTGCCGTAATTACAACATCTTTAACCTGGGGGCAGTATACAACTGTCTGGCCTTCAACAAGTACACCTAATACAAGTGCTGCCGGTTATGTGGGAATTGGAACTAAGGCCACATCAACTTCCACTACAAATCCTTCGTTCGACTTGCATTTGCATGGTACAACGGACTATACGGAAATGGGTAAGTTCGGACTACCCGTCAATTATGGACCTACAACACGGCTTGGATTCACAAACACAACAACGCTGGGAACAGCTGCTGATGGGACCGTGTTGAGACAATCACAAAATGATTTCAGTATCACAAATAAAGAAGGAGGTGCGCTTAGCCTTCTAACAGGTTCGGTTGTTTTTGGCATGCAAGGAGGAACGTTGAATAGAGCGTATATGGGATCCTCCAGTGTTAGTGGTACCGAATATGCTTTAATGAATTACATTGCGAATGGGGATAACGGATTGTATATTAAAACCCAGGGTTTGGGACAATATGGCCTAGCTATACGAACAAATTCACTTACAGACAATGCTGTTCAAATCATGGGTAATGACGGGACTCCTCGTTTTATCGTTAAATCAGGTGGTTATACGGAAATCAATACTACTTCTACCACACCGGGTGATAAATTGTTTTTGGTAAAAAATTCAAGCAATTATAAGCTTTTGCAACTTACAAATGACGGAGTTTTGCGCGCACGTGAAATTATTGTAGATGCACAAAGCTGGGCTGATTATGTGTTTGAGCCAAGCTATAAATTGCGATCATTGGATGAAGTTCGCTCATTTATTGCTGAAAACAAGCATTTACCAAATGTGCCTTCAACAAGCGAAGTGAATGAAGCCGGAGTAAACTTAGCAAAGACAGATGCTATCTTGTTGGAAAAGATCGAAGAACTAACCCTGTATTTATTGCAACAGGATGAACAAATAAAGCAGCTAAAGGCTGAACTGAAGAGCCTAAAGCAAGATAAAACGAATAAATAATCACTTTAATCTATTAAAATATGAAACAAGTGATTTTAGTCCTGATAACTATCGGGATAATTCTGTTATCGGGAGGAACTCTCGGTGCTCAGGTAAGTGTATATAATGGATCGGTTTATGCGGTTCATCCGACAAATACACAAGTGAACAGCGGGACTCCTGTAACAGGAGATTTAATTGGTTTCGGAAATCCTTCTTCTGAAAGCACCTTTAACAATGCTAATAGTATCCAGGCATGTAAAGAAATAAGGATGACAAATACTACGAAGGTTCATTCCCCCGCCTCGGGTTCAGTGCATTTTTCTGTTGACCAGAATGCATTGAATATTTTTTCTTATTCGAATACAGATATGTCACAAATTAAGGCCCTTAAAAAATTTGAAACAGGTGTTCAAATTCCGACGAATGTTCTTTCCCAGATCAATTCTTTCCTTGTATCCAGTGATGAAAATGTTGGCCTCAATCCTTTTTTGGAATGGGAAGTAAATCTGGTTGCAAGTTATCATCATATGGGCTCTGGCTATACAGACAGTAATTCTGGATTTTATTTTCGTCAATTTGAGAGAAATTTAACCTCTCCAAATCAGTACGAATGGGGTTGGGATGAACTACCGGTAAACGAGCCTTTTCGTGTTCGATTCTCTTTTCCGGAAAAGATGGGGGTATGGGAGGTTACTTATAAGTTATACGTAAACCAAGTACTCGTTTATGATTATTGCCCATTTTATGTAAATGTAGTTGCTAAAGAACCGGAAGATGGATATGTTAAAGTGGCAAATAATAATCGGGTCCTTGAACGGAATGGAGATTTATTTTTACCGGTTGGTCAGAATATGAAATACCCTGATATTGGTTGTGGAAATGATCAGGCAGCGACTGGTTGTCATGCAAATGCACATGTGCAATTTGAAGAAATTCTGGAAGCATTTACCAATTCTGGAGGTGATTTCATCAAAATTATGATTAGCCCTTTGTCCTTTGACATTGAATTTGAAAAGTTAGGAAATTATTATGATCGACTCGATTATGCTTATGAATTGGACAGACTTTTTGAATTTGCCGAAGAGCATAATGTGTATGTTGTGGTTGATTTGCTAACTAATTATCAATTTACGGATATTCAATCTTACGGACATTATGCCTTTGATTGGAGTTCAGCTTCTTATCCCGGATATCCAACATCATTTACTGAAAAGCAGTATTGTTATCCCCCTGAGTTAGGACTAACATATGCAACGGAGTGGTTATCGGATTCAAATGCAAAACGCTATTATAAACAACGTTTGCGTTACTTGTTAAGTAGATATGGCTATTCTACTAAAATTGCTTTGTTCGAGTTAATGGCAGAGGTCAATAGCTTTGGTTGTATTTATGAATGGCAGGGTAATTCATTGGTAAGAACTTATGCTCCGTATTCGGCAACAAATATCCAGAGAAAAAATGTTATGTTCTGGCATAAGGAAATGTCTGAGTATATCAAAAACACGCTGGATGATAAAGAACATCTGATAGGCACCAATTATGCAGAAATTTTTGATATGCAGGTAGATCAGGCTGATACTTCAATGGGACTTCATTCTATTGATGTCATTGACTATAATTCGTATCCGAATAACGAAATGCAATTCATGGGATATACAAACAGTAAGATCAAGGAGTTACAGAATAAGTATCACAAACCGGTGTTCTTCGGTGAGACAGGTGAGCTTTCATTGAATGCTTGTGATGGTGGAGTATCTTATGAAAATTACTTATGGCAATATGGTTTCTCCGGAGCGGCAGGCTTCTGTTTCTGGGATGGAAATAGTTTAACGTATTTCAATCAATGGCCAAAAATGAAGCAATTTAAAGATTGGATTTTGAACGATCCTGTAAAAAAACAGATTTTATTGGGTGATTGGACGGCAGAAACCAGAAGATCCAATACCAATTGGAACTTATATCAAAAGGAATGGAATTTTATCCGAAGTAATGTGCCCGATGATAATGGCAATATTGTGGCTTTTGGCGCTGTATTCAATAATACGGTAAATTATCGTACAAACTCAAATCCAAATAATCTTTCCAATTGTACAAAGGCCTGGAATGATTACAAAGCTTGGAAAGTAGGGTATTCCACCCAGGATTGGGATTTTGTTGATTCAAAAGAAAATCTGGGAAGTATGGATGCCCCTATCAGCAAAGAATGGGATGAGGATGGGACGCCATATGATTCTGAAACAAATTTTCACTTAAAATCTAATTTGTCTACTGTGATACCGATCAGTCAATTTGCCTATGAAGAGATCCTCAATCATCCTTACAGTTGTATCACTACGAATTGCCAGGAACCCAATTATAATGAATGGATTTTTCCATTTGAAGCGGTTTTGACTCCAAACATTTCGGGAATGAAACAAAACAATTTATCTCAAAATGTTACCAATGCACTTTTTGCAACATCTCTTGTAACTGGAAGTAATGGAGAAACCATTCTGCAATTAGGATTACTTGAAACGGATAAAACTCAAGATTATATAGCAAATTTATATGATGTTACAGGACGTTTAATTTGTAAATCCATTAAATTGAATCAGGATGGAACAACAAGTATCAATCTGTCCAGGTTGGGATTAGCAAAAGGAAGTTATGTAGTAGAAGTTACTGATAAGTATAAAGGTTCACGAAAGACGATTAATTTCTAATCCTTAAACCTTGGACCAAATCTAAAAATAGTTCGCCTCAATTTATTTCAGGACAGAAACTATACTAAAAAAGGGGGAATCAGTTCGATTCCCCCTTTTGAATGTAATATAATATAACTAAATTACTCCGCGGCAACCATCGCTCTCAAGTACTCACGGTTCATGCGCGCAATATTCTCCAAAGAGATCTCTTTCGGGCATTCAATAGCACAAGCACCGGTGTTTGTACAGTTTCCGAATCCTTCTTCATCCATTTGTTTTACCATGTTCAAAACACGTTGCTGTGCTTCAACCTGTCCTTGTGGCAACAGTGCTAATTGGGATACCTTCGCTGAAACGAACAACATAGCAGAAGCGTTTTTACAGCTTGCTACACAAGCACCGCAACCGATACATGTGGCAGCTTCAAACGCTTTGTCAGCCTCCGCTTTCCCGATCGGAATCGCGTTCGCGTCCATTGTGCGCCCGGATGTGTTTACTGAAACAAATCCTCCGGCTTGCTGGATCCGGTCGAATGCCGAACGGTCTACCACCAAATCCTTGATTACCGGGAATGCTTTTGCCCTCCATGGCTCCACGTAAATCGTTTCACCATCCTTGAACTTACGCATGTGCAACTGGCAGGTTGTTACCGCACGATCCGGTCCGTGAGCTTCTCCGTTGATGTACAAGGAGCACATTCCGCAAATTCCTTCACGGCAATCGTGGTCAAATGCGATGGGTTCTTTACGTTCATTTACCAATTGCTCATTCAACTGATCCAACATTTCCAGGAAAGAACTGTCTGTTGAAACATTGTCCAATTTGTATGTTTCCATACTCCCTTTCGAATTCGCGTTCTTTTGACGCCAGATCTTCAGGTTTATATTGATTGTTTTTGATGCCATAACTTTTCTAGTTATTTAGTTACCAGTTGTTAGTGCTTAGTTGATGACACTTTAACCGGTAACATATTATTACAATTTCTCTTTAATTTATTCAAAAACGTATTGATCATTTTTCCGATCTCAGCAATTTCATTTTCGATATGTGCAGTTAGTTTTTCATTAGTATCGAATGATAATTCTTTTGAAAGAGTAACCTGAGTGTCTAACTCATATAATGACCCTCGAGAGATTTTCAAAAAATTAATAAAACTTGCTGTACTTCTTCCAAATCCTTCAGCAATATTACTTGGGACTGAGACAGCACATCGCCTCATTTGACTTGTTAATCCGTATTGCTCCTGAACCGGAAATTCGTTTGTCAACAGATAAATATCTTTACAAAGTGCTATTCCGCGCTTCCAAATCAACAAATCTTTATATGACTTAACTTCCGACATTCTAAACCAATTCTAAAAACTAACCACTAACCACTAATCACTATTTATAATTTCTCGCTGCTATCTTAATGTACTCGTAGTTCAACACTTCTTTGTGTAACTCGGATTGATTGATGTCCATTCCTTTGTATTCCCAAGCTCCAACGAAGTTGAAGTTTTGGTCGTCACGCAGTGTTTCACCTTCTGCATCCTGGTATTCTTCACGGAAGTGACCACCGCAGGATTCGTTACGCTGCAAGGCGTCCCGTGCCATCAATTGACCCAATTCCATGAAGTCTGCTACACGAAGTACTTTTTCCAATTCCGGGTTCAATTCGTTTGCATCTCCCGGAACATATACTTCTTTGTAGAACTCTTCACGTAAAGCAGCAATTTCTGAAATAGCTTCTGTTAAACCTTGTGCATTGCGACCCATTCCAACCTTGTTCCACATGATGTGTCCTAAACGTTTGTGGAAATGATCTACTGATTTTGTTCCGTTGTTGTTCAGGAACCTGGAAATCATGTCTTTCACATGGTTCTCAGCCTCTTCAAATTCAGGAGAGTCCGTTGAAATTTTTCCTGTACGGATATCTCCTGCCAGGTAATCGGAAACCGTATAAGGAAGTACGAAATATCCGTCTGCCAATCCCTGCATCAAGGCAGAAGCTCCCAATCGGTTCGCACCGTGATCGGAGAAGTTTGCTTCACCCGCCACGAAACATCCCGGGATAGTAGATTGTAAGTTGTAATCAACCCAGACACCTCCCATCGTGTAGTGAACTGCCGGATAAATCTTCATTGGAGTTTCATACGGGTTCTCATCTGTAATTTTTTCGTACATCTGGAACAGGTTTCCGTATTTCTCTTCCACCCAGGCTTTACCAAGCGCCATAATTTTTTCCTCTGAAGGATTGTGATCTCCGGCTACTAAAGCTGCCTGTTTTCCTTTTGAACGAATTTCAGAAGAGAAATCCAGGTAAACACCTTCCATCGTATCGTTTGCTTCGATACCGAAACCGGCATCACAACGCTCTTTTGCAGCGCGGGATGCAACGTCACGTGGAACCAGGTTACCGAATGCCGGGTAACGACGCTCCAGGTAATAATCCCTGTCTTCTTCCGCAATTTGTGTAGGTTTTAATTGTCCTGCACGAATTGCTTCCGCATCTTCTTTTTTCTTCGGTACCCAAATACGTCCTGAGTTACGCAATGATTCGGACATCAAGGTTAACTTGGATTGATTCGTTCCATGCACCGGGATACAAGTCGGGTGAATCTGAACATAACACGGATTTGCAAAGTAAGCCCCGCGTTTGTGCGCTTTCCATGCTGCTGTTACATTCGATCCCATTGCATTAGTTGAAAGGAAATACACGTTTCCGTATCCACCCGTACATAAGATCACAGCGTGGGCAGAATGGCGCTCAATTTCTCCGGTGATTAAGTTACGTGCAATGATTCCGCGTGCTTTTCCGTCCACTTTTACCAGGTCCAGCATCTCATGACGGTTGTACATCTGAACATTTCCCAAACCGATCTGGCGGGAAAGTGCTGAATAAGCTCCCAATAATAATTGCTGACCTGTTTGTCCTGCCGCGTAAAATGTACGTTGTACCTGCGTACCACCGAATGAACGGTTGTCCAATAAACCACCGTATTCACGTGCAAAAGGAACACCCTGAGCAACACACTGGTCGATGATGTTTCCGGATACTTCTGCTAAACGATGAACGTTTGCTTCACGTGCACGGTAATCACCACCCTTGATCGTATCGTAAAATAAACGGTAGATCGAGTCACCGTCATTTTGATAGTTTTTCGCTGCGTTAATACCACCTTGCGCTGCAATGGAGTGCGCACGACGTGGAGAATCCTGGAAACAGAACGCTTTTACATTGTATCCCATTTCTCCAAGAGATGCTGCTGCCGAAGCTCCGGCTAAACCTGTTCCAACAACAATGATGTCAATTTTCGGACGGTTATTCGGTGCAACTAAGCGCAAATGGTCTTTGTAGTCGGTCCATTTCTTTGAAATATGACCTTCTGGTATTTTTGAATCTAGAATAGACATAAAGTACTTTTTTGAATGTTATCTATTTAAATAAATCATCACTGGAATGATGGCGAACGCCAAAGGAACAATGATCGCAAAAGCCTGACCAACAAATCGGATAAGCCCATTGTATTTTCTGTGGTTTAATCCCAAAGACTGGAATGCAGAACCGAAGCCGTGCCACAAGTGGAACATCAATACAAACATGGAAACCACGTACAGGATCACTGCTAACAGGGCCCATTCATTTGCTTTCCCACCTTGTTCCGTATGACCGAAGAAGTTCATTACTACCGTATGCAAATCTCGAACTCCTTCTGCTTTATGCAGCTTAGTGTTCATATCGATCAATTCAGTGTCTTCCACCTTCACCAATTCCTGTGATTGGCCTGATTCAACATCCTTTGCAGCTACTTCCAGGTAATTACCGTTAGTAGTAAGTGCTGATTGAAGTGTAATTTTACGTGTAACAGGAGCTCCTGTCATCGGATCTTGCCCGATTTGCATGTCTGACGTATTTTCTACATAATGCAGAGGAACGGTTTCCGCTATTTTTTGCTTCCACCAGAAGTTTGCCATGTGCGTGCAGATAAATACCAAAATGATCGTACCTAAAATGGCCATGTAACGGGAAGCCGTGGTAGAATTCGTACCCGGTCTGTTGTAAGCATAGTTTTGCGGACGTGCTTTTTTGTTCTGTACGGCTAAGTACAACCCGATGCAAGCGTGGGCCAAAATAGAGAAGTAAGTAACATAAGCCAGGATCTTGATAAAGATGTTATGGCCCATGAAATAGGCATACTCATTGAAAGCGCGCCTTCCTTCCTCTCCAGTTTTTGTAATTAGCTGCATATTTCCCAGCAAGTGTCCGACAAGAAAGGTGATCAGGAAAAGCCCGGTGAGCGCCATCCAATACTTCTTTGCTAATGAGGACGTAAATATTCCAGATTTACTCATAGTATTTTTAAAAAATGTTTCAAACGTTACAAATTTAATAGCTAGAACGACCCGAACGAAGTTTTGCTCTTATTTAGAAACAATATAGATTAGTTTGGAAAAGTGAGAATAGGTAAGGTTTGTGACCAAAAAAAGCGGCTGATCAGCCGCTTTTCGAAAATTATATTCCGGAATTAATGACTTGCTACGTCGCTATCGAGCGAAATACCTTGTTTTTTCAATAACTTATTTACGAAGATCGCAAAGAAAGTGATGTAAGCGAAACACACCGCCCCTACAATAAACGAAGGTTGGATTCCAATGATATCGGATAATTTTCCTTGAATTGGCGGAATTAAACCACCACCTAAGATCATCATAACCAGGAATCCGGAACCTTGTGCCTGGTGTTTTCCCAATCCGGCAAGTGAAAGCGAGAAAATACAGGGCCACATGATCGAACAAAAAAGACCTGCACTCAAAAAGGAATAAATAGAAACAGTTCCGGTTGTACTTAAACCGACAAGCAAACTTAATAATCCGAGGCTCCCGAAAATAGCCAGTGAACGAGCGGGTTTGTCATTTGTTAAATAAAAAGCGCAGATTTGGATCAATACACAAACGATATACCAATAAAGCATATCAACCCGGTATCCCGAAATGCTGCAAATTCCTAAGATGATCCCGAAGGCAATTAAGGGAACAATAAATTTTAAAAGGAACTTTGTTTGAGACGCCAGGTTAAAAGCATTAATGGAACCCGACCAGCGTCCGATCATTAAGCTTCCCCAATACATGGCTATAAAGGGTGTAATTTCAGAAGAGGAATACGCGCCGAATTCGTTCATTTTTAAAAGCTCTCCCAGGTTACTGCCGATCGCTACTTCCACCCCTACATAAACAAAAATAGCTAACATTCCCAGGCTTAATTGCGGGTATTTCATAGCTCCCCATCCATTTTCATTCTTTTTTGCCGAACGGTTTGCAAAGAGAATTCCACCTAGAACGGCAAGAATACCTGCCGAAAGCCAGATCATACGTTTTTTCTCCAGGGGACCTGAGATTTTTTTGATCTGCACTTTAATTTCTTTTTTAGTTTGCTGCTGAGCAGCAGTAAGGGTTTTGATCGGTTTATTGTCCTCACCGATAGTCAGTTGTTCCAAGTCGCCTTTCAGTTCAACCAGTTGTTTGGCTTCATCGGAACGGTAACTGCTGAAAACCGGCGAGAAACATGCAATTAAGAGACCGGTTACCACTAACATAGTAACCATGGTTTTCTTAGCTTTTTCACTTTCAGGTATTTCCGAATCCATTTTGCCGGCTGGTACTTTTTTCGAAAAACCAAACAAAGCTGCAACACCTAAAAACAAACATCCGACACAAGCATAAAGAATGATCACTTTACTCAGACTTAGCTTAGAGATCATTTCATCATTGATTGCAGCAGAACTTCCGAAAAGCGCCAGGGAAACAATCACCGGTCCGATTGTGGTCCCAAAGCTGTTGATTCCTCCTCCAAGATTGATACGATTACTTCCGGTCTTTTCATCTCCCAAAGAGATCATAAACGGATTGGCTGCCGTTTGCTGTAAGGAAAAACCAAGTGCTACGATAAACAGACCGAATAACATTGCTGCAAACACATTCAGGTAAACGGAAATAATCATCATGGCTGCTCCTAAAGCAGAAAAAAGCAGTCCCTGAACAATACTTTTTTTATAACCCCAGGTCGAAACGAGGTCTTTTCGTGTCATGGTGCTAAAGACAAATAGACCAAGCGCTCCCAGGTAATAAGCCCCGTAAAAAGCAAAGTCGATTAACTGGCTTTGAAACTGGTCCAGACCAAAGTAGTGTTTACAAAAGGGAATAAAAATACTGTTTCCTGCTGCGATAAATCCCCAGAAGAAGAAAACGGTTGTGAGCGTAGAAAGTGCTCCGTAGTTTGTTTTTGTAGTTTGCATGGAATGCTTTTTCGATATCAGTGGTCGAAAATAAGCAGAAATTTTCATGTAGGGAGACAAGTCGTGACTTGTCCGTGGTGTGATTGAAGAAAGGATGGAATTATTTTTCCTCAAAAGCTTTTGAATATCCGATGAGCTTATTCACCTTAATCCGTCGTAAGAAGAATAAGGCGACTGGTAAGCGCCTTCCAAAATCTGTGCATTCGTGGGAAAATAGGAATGAGTATCCCGGTAGTTATTGGGTATGATTAATTCCAGCCGCGACTTGTCCTTACTTGTCCTCATCCAAAAGCTGCTGAATATCTTTGATCAGCTTATCCACTTCTTTCGGATCTGTTCCGTCATAATACCCGCGAATGCGCTTTTGGGTGTCTACCAGGACAAAATAATTGGTGTGAATGAAATCAGAACCCACATCACCCTGGTTTTGCGCTTCGGCAGGCTTAAGCACAAAAAAGCTTCTCCGCGCCAATTTGTACAAGTCTTTTTTGTCACCTGTCAGAAAATGCCATTGTTTCGGATCTGCTCCATGACCGTCCGCATAGATTTTCATTTGGGCTACAGAATCTGTTTCGGGGTCAACGGTGAAGCTTACAATTTTGAATCGATCATTTCCTTTGAAGGCTGCCTGAACACGCCGCATTTCGGCATTCATCACCGGGCAAATGGTTCCGCAGGTAGTAAAAAAATATTCGGCAACGTAGATTTTACCTTTCAGGTCTTTAGATCCGTAAGCTTTGCCTGTTTGATCGGTAAAGGAAAATTCCTGGATGGTATGACCGAACCCTTTCCTGCTGAGATCTTTATCTACCATTTCCGGTTTGACGTCAATGGGATTGTAAATTTTCAAAGGTTTTTCGTCACTTGGTTTCGTCAAAATGTAGGCAACGATTACACCCACAACAAAAATCAGGGCAACTATCAGGACGCGCATAGTGTTTTTTTTACAAAAGTACGTCGGAAAGTCTTTCGGGATACATTAATCTCCTCCTAATTTCAATGTATATTGAAGCATCACTGTTCTTGGTGCCTCCACTTTCAAAGGACGAAGAGAATAGGTTTTATTAAAGATGTTACTTCCAATAAGTGCAAAACGATGCTTTTCCTTCAATAAATAAGAAATGCGGGCATCGAAAATCCAGTTACCCTGGCGGTTAGCGTTGAAGAAATCCATGTATTGAATATCCTGCAAGACATCAACGTCATGAGTTAATTGCTCGAAATCCTTAATGATTGCATCCATGTTTACAATCTTGGAGAAGTATTTGGCACTAAACCCGACTGCAAATACTTTGTTGTAGACGTATTCAAAATCCATTTTCACATTGTGAAGGAATCGATACTTCAGGACTTTGGATGAAGAATCAAGCGAGGTCGTATTATAGGTAAACTTGCGATTTAAAGAATCTGTTGCGTATAAATAATCCGGAGATAAGGTTGTCGGAAGAATGTAATTGTATCCGGCAAGGAAAGTCAAATCACTCTTTTTTCCAATTGCGATTGTCCCGGCAAGTGATGCATCAATTCCTTTTACCCTCGAGTTACCGGTGTTGAGGAACATAAATCCGGCAGATGAACCCAATGCTTCAGGAGTCGTCAGAGGTCTCCAGATACCAAACATATATTCAATGGTATTTTGGTATTCCTGCCAGAATCCGGCAACATCAAAGAAACTCATTACAGGACCTATTCTGAACCCTTGTTTGATTCCGACCTCCGCATTCCAGCTGGTTTCAGGTTTTAAATCAGGATTCGGGAATACGCCGAAATTACCTACACCTGTTTGAATAAATCGTTCTGTAATTGTAGGAAAACGGTATCCTTGTCCGTAAGAAGCTCTAAGAAAAGTTGCTTTGTGGATTTTGAAGTTAGATCCCGCTCTGAAAATTGGTTTCAGTGCCGTTGTATTATTGTTTAACTGGAAATACTCTAATCTTCCTCCAACTGAAAGTGTCCATCTTTCCCAGAATTTCTTTTCTGCCTGCGCATATGCGGATAAGTTCAGAAGTCTATTGTGAGGGCCTCCTGATCCGCGGTAAATATTTGAATAAGAATACGTACTCTGGACGGTTACACCTCCTACGAAATCTACGGGAATAATTTGTTTGATAGATGTTCTGTATTGATAGTCTCCATATAAAACAGTCGATTGATTGTCCTGATTGGCAGTCAATTCGTTTACTGTTCTAAGCATTCTTGTTCTTAAACTGTGTTTTGCTCCGCGCTTTGTAGAATACAGGATATACGGGTCAATATTAAAGATCAATTGATTTTGAAGGAAAACCGCACCCGGATAAGCATTGTAAATACCACTGGTGTCGTTTAACCAGGCAAATACCATGTTGCTTTGGGATACCATCGCATTTCCATTGATTCCGTACATTAATCCTTTTGTTTTAATCGAACGGCGTCCCAGGTTAAAGTTAAAACGTGCGCGCTTGCTCACCATTTGTTTGTTGTTAAAATTGGTAATGGTGTCTGCCCAAACCAATGAATCGGTGCGTGGCGGCCCGATATAACCGTGATCATAATTAAAATTTCCTCCAAGAACAATGTCCCATTGTTTGTATTTGCGTGAATGCAGGAAGTTAACACCTGCAATCAATGGAGTATCATCATACCATTTAGCACCCTCCATGCTTGGCTTGCTATATAATCCGCTGTATAGAATAACTTTTGTAAGAGGCTTTGATGTGGGGTAAGCTGTTCGGATATTAATGGATCCGGATAAAGCAGAACTTCCGGAAAGTACGGACGCTGCTCCTTTGATTACTTCCACCTGACTGATGTTCTCAACAGGAATAAACCCCCATTCAGGTCTTCCGGCATCTCCGGAAAGCATTGGCATGTCATCCACCATCACCGCAACTTTGGAACCAACTCCAAAAGTAAATCCGCTTCCTCCGCGGATCTGTGGTTCTCCGTCCAGGATGTTTAAACCGGGAGTTTGGTCCAAAGCAGTTTCAATGCTTCGGGTATTTTTACTTTCTATCAAACGGGGCTTTAATACCTCTATGGAGACGGTTTGGTCTTCCAACGGTTTGTCGAACTTCCCAACTTTAACTTCTACCACATCCAATACGGTTGAAATTTCTTCCATCGGGATGTCTAGCTCAATCAATCCATTTTCGGTTACATTGATCTGGATAGTATCCGTGTTCATACCTTCCATGCGGCAAATCAGGTT
This sequence comes from uncultured Fluviicola sp., assembly GCA_966212075.1. Lineage (GTDB taxonomy): Bacteria > Bacteroidota > Bacteroidia > Flavobacteriales_D > Crocinitomicaceae > Fluviicola. The sequence goes on along the minus strand of CBIHOM010000001.1, from coordinate 365,357 downwards.
GTAAACTCCCACAGGAAGTTCCAAAACGAATTGGCCGTTCTCATCTGAATTTGCTCCGTAAAGTTGATTGGTCTTTACAAAAACAGTTGCGCCTACAACTGCTTCACCCTGCAGGTCACGAACTTTACCTGTAATTCTACCCGTTTGAGAAAATGTGAAAGAAGAAGCTGAAAGCAATAAGATGGAAAGCAAGTACCTCATAAATGTAGCTTTAAAAAGTGAACCACCATCCCGGCTAAGAATGGTGGTTACACAACAAAGGTATGATTTTTTTATTTCTTAACGATGCGAATCGATTGAATGCCTTGTTCCTGAGCTAATTGAAGAATATAGATCCCGTTTTCGAAAGAAGAAAGATCGATAGAATTAGCTGTAGCTGAAACGACACCGCTTAAAACAACTTGACCCGAAACGGACACAACTTTGAATGAAGCTGTTCCTGCAACATGTAACAATGTCAATTTACCATCAGTCGGGTTTGGATAAACAGAAACGGTTGTGATTTCATTATCCGTTAGTCCCAAACACTCTTCTACGTTAATCGTATTTGTAGCTGTATTTGAACAAGTCGTTGTTCCGTCTGTATAAGAATATGTGATTGTTTGTGTACCAACTCCGGCAGTTGCAGGATCGAAGTTTCCTCCGCTTACACCAGTTCCGCTATAACTTCCACCGGTCGGAGCTCCGCCCGTTAAAGCAAAGGCAGGATTATAAACACATACATCTGTGAAATTCGCTAGAGTAACATTCGGAAGTGCGTTCACTGTGACATTAAATGTTTCAGCAGCCATCGGGCAGGAACCGGATGCAGCAATCGTGTTTGTTACGGTATAGGTTCCCGCTGTACTTGCAGACAAATCGATTTCTCCTGTGTTGGAATTGATCATCAAACCGGCAGTTGAAGTGAATACTCCTCCGTTCGCACCCGCACCGAATACCGGTGTCGGATCTGATTCATTTGCACAATACGCCGTCTGAGCATAGGTAAATGAAGCATCCGGAGAGGTAGTAATGGTAATGTTTAAGCTGGAAGAAGACCCGGAAGTCGGACAAGCAACCGTTCCGGTAGCGTTGTATGTAACCGTGTAAGTTCCTACAGCACTTGCTGCAACGTTGATCTCACCTGTTGTGGTATTTGCAAATACCAAGCCCGCAGGTGTGGCAGAGAATGTTCCCGGATCAGTTACCGTAGGGGTCTCATTAGGCCCGCCCGCACAAATTGTGTTGGACGCATAAGCAAAAGTTGCATCTGCTGAAGGATTAATCGTAATGCTTGTTGTGCCTGTGTTTGAACAGGTTCCATTATAGGTGTTTGTTACGGTATAAGTTCCCGGGGTACTTGCAGAAAGATCAACAGCACCGGTGCTTGAATTTATACTTAACCCTGCAGTTGAAGTAAATGTTCCCGGATTTGCCGTCGTTGGAACCGGATCCGTGTCAGCCGGACAATAAGTAGCTTGCGCATAGCTCAAAGAAGCATCCGGTAATGCGTTCACTGTGATTGTTGTAGCCGTTGAAGTGGTTGAACCCCATTGGTTCGTAACAGTTAAAGTTACATTGTAAGTTCCCGGGTTTGTATATGGGTGAGACGGATTCTGTGCTGTCGAAACCGGTGACCCGTCACCGAAGTTCCAGGAATAAGAAGTCGGGTAGTTTGTTGAAGTGCTTGTAAAGTCTACAGATCCATTCGCACAGATGCTAGTAGCTGAGGTTGTGAAAAGTGCTTTTGGAACATAAACCAGCTCCATATCATCAATATATAATGTGTCATTCACGGTTCCGCCGCCAGGGATGTTATTTGTAGCAATTGTAGTCAAAATGAACGCTGCATTGGAAGGAGTTCCTACATAGGTAAATGGAATGGAGAGACGTTGCCAGTTACCACCTGAATAAGGGAAATTCAAAATGGCAGTTGCAATGGTGTTTGCACCCGCAACATCATTCGGATCTTTGTAATTATTGGTGTTATTGTGGATCACGGTACTTACACGTGCCAAATGACCGGCACCGGTATTTGCAGGCTTGTATTTCACCCAAACAACCAGAGAATCCGGAGTGTCAGTAAATGCTTCCGAATAAGTTCCGTTGGAAGTACTTGAATAGTTATAGTTACTACTGCTTGAAGCCGTAGTACTTCCCATTTCAATACGGCCTAAAGTCATATTTCCCTGTGCAACAACACCAAACCCGGCATTTCTAGCCCATATTCTTGTAGAGTAAATACCGCTTGAACCCGGTCGTACGTTGGTTGCTCTGTTCATTTGTTGTCCACCGAAACTAGCCCAGCTTCCGCTGGCGCTTTTAAAACTGTTCCAGTTAATCGGTTCCGCCATTTCTGTCGTTGATGTTTCCCAAGTCTCGAAATTGCTGTTTCCTACCTGGGTTTGAGCGGCTGCCTGTAGAGTAAGTGTGAATAAGGATAAACTGAGTACTATTTTTCTCATAGTCTGTTGATTTTAGATTCTCAGAGAGAATTTGGTTTAAAACAAATTTAGTGGTTTTATTGAATCGAAACTGATTTTAACAGATGACACAGGATAATTGATTGTAAACCCGCGATTTATCGCGTACAATATACCCCTGGGTCCTATACGGATATAGTATAGATACAGCATAGATACAGCATAGATATAGCATAGATATAGCATAGATATAGTTATGATTGTACGAATTTTAAACATATTGAAGGAATATCTAACCTCTGCGAATTAACAGTTCTTTAAAACCACATATGAAACAAAGCAGGTGTATTTCTATTATTTTTGAGGCAAACTTGAAGAAATGAATAAAAAGCTCTTAGCCGAAATATGTAAAACCCCTGGTGCTCCCGGATATGAAGACCGTGTTAGAAAATTGGTATTGCGCGAAATTGAATCATTGTGCGATAAAGTGGAGGTTGATAACATGGGAAATGTCTATGCAATCCGAAAAGGAAAGTCCGACCAATCCGTAATGGTTGGTGCGCATATGGATGAAATCGGGTTTATGGTAACTTACATTGATGACAAGGGGTTTATTCGTTTCACAACACTTGGAGGTTTTGATCCGAAAACATTAACTGCTCAGCGTGTCATCATTCATGGAAAAGAAGATGTAATCGGAGTGATGGCTTCCAAACCCATCCATGTCATGACGCAGGATGAGCGTAATAAAGTTGCCAAGCTTACAGATTACTTTGTAGATACGGGCTTACCGGCTGAAAAGGTGAAAGAATTGATCTCAATCGGTGACGTCATTACCCGCGAAAGGGAATTCATCGAAATGGGTGATTGTTTTAACAGTAAATCATTAGATAACCGTTTGGCGGTGTTTATTGCCATCGAAGTATTGAAGTTATTGAAAGGAAAAGACCTTCCGAATGACGTATACATGGTTTTCACTGTTCAGGAAGAAGTAGGGATCCGCGGTGCCAATGTGGCAAGTTTAAACATTAAACCAACCTTTGGTTTTGGTTTGGATACGACTATTGCATTTGATTTACCGGGTGCTGCAGCTCACGAGCAAATCACGAAACTGGGTGAAGGAACAGCCATTAAGATTATGGACGCATCCACCATTTGTGACTCGCGAATGGTCCGGTACATGAAAGAAGTTGCAGATAGGAACAAAATTAAATGGCAACCGGAAATCCTGACAGCAGGTGGAACGGATACAGCCGGAATTCAACGCATGTCACCCGGAGGGTCTATTGCCGGGGCGGTTTCCATTCCAACCAGGCATTTACACCAGGTAATTGAAATGGCACATAAGGACGATATACAGGCAAGTATTGATTTATTGGCTTCATGTTTGTTGGAGTTGGACCGGTTTAGCCTGGACTATTAAAATAGGAGATTTCATCATGAGAAAAATTGTTTTGTTTTCGGTTCTGATTACCCTTTGTTCAATAAATGGGTTTTCACAAAAGGGATCAAAGAAAGGATCACTTCAATCGTTTCACGGCCGGGCGATTGTTTCATACAATGTCGAGAATTTGTTTGATACCATTGATAATGAGGGAGTGATAGACGAGGAGTTTCTTCCGAACGGGAAATTGAAATGGAATTCCGAACGGTATAAAATAAAGTTGGATCGCCTGGTTGAGGCCATTACGATGAACCTCAAGGACAACCCGCTTGTAATCGGTTTGGTGGAAATTGAGAACAAAGGAGTTTTGGTGGACCTGAAGAACACAGGGCGTTTGGCAAAGACAAATTACGAAATTGCTCACAAAGATTCACCGGACGCACGGGGAATTGACTGTGGTTTGTTGTACGATAAAAGTGTCTTCAAATTGCTGAAAATGGAAAACCTGAATGTTTCGATTGATTCCATTCCGGATTTTAAAACCCGCGACATTTTATACGTAAAGGGTGAATTGCAGGGAGGAAAGATCGTTCACCTGTTCGTAAACCACTGGCCGTCGCGCAGAGGCGGAAAAGGTGAATCTGAAATCAAAAGAATCCAGGCAGCGAAGGTTGCACGTGCAAAAGTAGACGAAATCCTGAAAGCTGATCCAAAAGCGAACATTGTTTTGATGGGCGACTTTAACGATCACCCGGACAATGTTTCCATCAGGGATGTGTTGAAGGCCAAAGCTGTTACGGATGAAAATGCAGACTTGCTAGATTTGTTTGAAGACGATCACAAAGCCGGAAAAGGGACCCATAATTTCAAAGGAGAATGGGGGGTTCTGGACCACTTTATCATTTCGAAGACCTTGTTCAATGGAACGAACGGAATCCGGCTTTCTCCAAATGACGGTAAAATTGTTTACGAAGAAAAATTGCTTTTCACCCAGAAAGATGGAAGTCAAAAACCTTCGACAACTTACGGCGGACCAAATTATTACGGCGGCTACTCGGATCATTTGCCCATTCAACTGATTTTAAAGTAAGAGATCAGCCGCGGCTGGCAGGTAGAGTTCCAAGTAAAATCACAACCGAATTCTCTTGCATAACTTAAAATTCGTATTTTCGGTTTCACATCTCAAAGGGTATGAAAACAATTTCTTTCACAACATCGCAATTTGTTACGATCGATTACGAGCTTGCGAGCCCTGTATACCGGGCAGTTGCTGCCTTTCTGGATGTGATTTTTTTGCTCATTTATTTATTGATAGCGAGCTATATCATTTCTGCCAATTTGCTTGATCTGGATATAAATTCCGTTCAAGACCGCTGGTCACTTTTAAGTATTTTCTTGTTGCGTTTACCCTGGCTGTTGTATTCACCGGTGATTGAGTACCTGACAAACGGCCGCTCACTTGGAAAACTCATTATGGGAATCCGTGTGGTAAAAAGTAATGGGGAAACTGCCGGATTGCGGGAATACTTTACCCGTTGGATCTTCCGGATCGTGGATATCTGGGTTGGCGGTTTTGGTTTCCTGGCATTATTGGTTGCCGGTACGACTGAGAAAAGACAGCGGATCGGTGATATTATGGCTGATACAGTCGTAATTAAAGTTAAGGACACCCAAATCTACAATTTAAGAGACGTACTTTCCATTAAAAGCTCAGACAACCACGTTCCAACTTATCCGAATGTGGTCCGTTTCTCGGATGAAGACATGCTGTTGATTAAAAATACGATCTTGCGTGTGCAGCGCTATCCGAACCAGTCCAACAAAGACTTTGCAATTGAATTGGCGGATGAAACAGCGCGCCTGATCGGATTGCCGGAAACTCCGCCCAAAAGAATGGAATTCCTTAAAACCGTGTTGCAGGATTACGTGGTATTAACACGCTAAAAAAAGAAATAGAATGGGTGTGTTATTTGTTGTTCCGACTCCCGTTGGAAATTTAGAAGACATTACGTTACGGGCAATCCGCTTGCTGAAGGAGGCAGAGATTATTTATTCTGAAGATACCAGGGTAACGAAGAAATTGCTTTCTCATTTGGAGATCACCGGAAAACAGATCATCCCGTTTCATGCACATAACGAACACAAACAACTGGAACGTTCCGTTCAAACCGTTCGGGAAAACCAATGTACTGTTTTGGTTTCGGACGCAGGAACGCCTGCTATTTCTGATCCCGGGTTTCTTTTGGTCAGGGCCTGTGTTGAAGCAGGGTTGGAAGTGACCTGTTTGCCCGGCCCGACAGCCTTTGTTCCGGCGTTGGTTGCAAGCGGTTTTCCATGTGATCGCTTCCTGTATGAAGGATTCCTTCCGCATAAAAAAGGACGACAAACCAAGTGGCTTTCTTACAAGGAAGAAGAGCGAACAATCGTCTTGTATGAGTCACCGCACCGCATTGTCAAAGCATTGGAAGAATGTGTAAACTTTTTGGGCCCGGAAAGAGAAGTATGTGTCGCAAGGGAGATCAGTAAACTATTCGAACAGTTTGTACGCGGAAAAGCAGAAGATGTCTTAAAACACTTCCAAAATACTCCACCAAAGGGAGAAATCGTATTGTTGATAAAAGGAAACGGATAAGCTTTTTCAAACCTATCCGTTCAGAATTCTCTTAAGTCTTAAGTTAAAGGTGTTTAAGTGTTTTTTACATTATTACCATATTGTAAAAAACGCTTCTTATTATTGAAGTCCTACTGAGTAATAAACCCGAATTGCGACCCCGAAGAAGTATCTTCTCCGTCAAATGTCATCACTGGAATTGCCAGTTCATTTTCTGCCAAGCTCTGAACCAGGTTCGTAGAGAAAATAGAGAACATATCCTGGTAATGCGTTGCAGCAAGCAAATCCGCATTTACTTCGCGGCAATATTCGATCAGGTTTTTTTCAAAATTGGCAGAATCCAACAAATGAATCGTTGTCGATAAACCATGGTCCTGCAAATAACCGTTTGCAACATGCAGGTTCACGTCGATTTTCTGCATCAGGCCTTCATCTGAATAACGTTGGCCAACCAGGAATATCTTGGAATTGAATATTTGAGCAATCTTGGAAGCATGTCTAACAACCTGGACACTTTCTCTTGCCAGATCAACAGTCATTACAATTGACTTGATCTTGTGAAAAGAGGTATCTTGCTGCGTCAGGACGATTGGGACATTACTGTTTGATATAACGGACAAAGCTGGGCTTCCAAAAATCTTTTGCCAGATTGATGTACTGTGCGTCCCCATAATGATCAGTTGTACACCGATTGAATCTGCAATGATCCCAATATCTCTTAAAACTTTTCCGATAACGACCCGTGTAGAGATCTTTACTTCCGGAGTCTGGTATTTGGCAGCTAAATCGTGTAAACTCTTTTCGGCTGCAATACGTTCCTTCGAATGGGAGATAATATGAAGTAAAACAATATCACCTTTATTGTATTTGGCTGCATCCAGTGCAAAAACCAAAGCGTTTTCAGTTACAGGAGTAAAATCGATCGGAACCAGGTAGTGGAACGTTGTCGCCATTGTATCAAATTTAAGTTTGATTAAAAATAACATTTTTTCCTCACACCTGTTCAAAACAAGACAGGCTCGCGAACTTTTTAGTTTAAATTTGTATATGAAAAAAACTGAAGCATTTCATTTAGTTAAAAAGGGGATTGCTGAAAGTGCTTTCGAATTAAGAAGCCTCAGCCTGCCTGGATTGAATGACGATCAGGTTCTTATTGATGTAGAAGCATTCGGGTTAAATTATGCCGATGTGATGGCGCGTTTGGGACTTTATCGCGAAGCTCCACCGATGCCATGCGTCATTGGTTATGAAGTTGTCGGACGAATCTCTGAAGTAGGAGCGACAGGTAACAAAGAATTGATCGGTAAACGAGTGGTCGGATTTTGCAGGTTCGGAGGTTATTCAAAACAGGTTATTACAGAAAATCATGCTGTTTCGGTTATTGATGAAATGGATGCCGGAACTGCACTTGCAATTGCCACCCAATTTGTAACGGCTTATTATATGGTGAACCGTTCTGCCAATGTGCAGGCAGGAGAACGTGTTTTAATTCATGCAGCAGCAGGGGGAGTGGGAACCGCTTTAATCCAGTTGTGCAAATTAAAAGGTGCCCATGTTATTGCGAAAGTGAGTTCCAAAGAGAAAGAAAAACTAGTTACGGAGTTGGGTGCCGATGAGGTAATCAATTACAAAGAAGAAGCTTATGAAAAACAGGTTTCAACTCGTTTAGGATCAGAAAGATTGGATGTGAGTTTCAATCCGGTAGCAGGGACAACTTTCAAAAAAGACTGGGCGCTTTTGGGAACAGGTGGAAGGATGGTGTTATTTGGTGGTTCTGAATTATCAAATGGTAGGTGGGGACTCCTTTCAACGCTTAATTTTGTTAGAAAGATGGGTTTTGTTGTACCAATCGGCTTAATGATGCGTTCTAAATCTATTATAGGAATAAACATGCTTAAGATAGCCGACTTCAAACCACAGGTACTTACTCAATGTCTGAACGAAGTAGTACACCTGGTAAAAGAAGGGCAAATTCATCCGGTTGTAGGTGGTGTCTACAAACAAAATGAATTAAAAACGGCCCACCGTTTGCTGGAAGAAGGCAAAACTGTTGGTAAACTAATAATTGAGTGGAATGATAAACCGAATGAATAGTTTGTTTGTTGTTGCAAGTTCAGTAGTGATCTTGGGTGCTTGTATTGAGCATCGGGAAAATGAAAAAAGGTCCGCGGGAAAAGTTTCAGTGAATAAAGAAGAAGAAAAGTATATCACCGATAAGGATTACAAAGTTTTCCGGATTTACGAAGGTGAAATTCCTTGCGAAGACTGTGATGGAATACAACAACGTTTGGTGGTTAAGGGAGATACCGCTGGGATTTTCCGGTTGACGGAGACATTCAAGAATGCGACCGAAGACGGAGATGCGACATTAGTATGCAGTGGCCAATGGAAAAAAATCAAAGCTGATTCAAAAGAGATCCTGGTCCTTTCTCAAGGAGGTATCACTGATTCTGTGCGTAGAATGGAATACGAATTCCGTCAGAAGGAAATCATTCAATTGTCTTTAGACGATAATCGTTTTAAGAATACCAACGCTTACCATTTGAAGATGGTACGGAAATCGAAATAGGCATACGATTAATTTACATACCGATGTTTCAACTCTTTCGGTAATTTTGTGGGTTCAATAACTGGGAGAAGGAATTCATGAAATTAAAAGGTTATTTACTGGCACTGGTTTCAGCAGTCTCTTACGGATTAATTCCTCTTTTTATACTTCCGGTAAAAGCATTGAATTTTCCACTGGACACCACCTTGTTTTACAGGTTCTTCATTTCAGCGCTTTTTCTGCTTGCTTTTTTAATCTGTAAAAAGGAATCATTGAGGGTCAATAAAGGGGAATTTTTCATTTTACTGATTCTTGGACTTCTGTATGGCCTATCATCAGATTGCCTGTTCCTGGGATATCAATTGCTAACCCCGGGGATTGCTTCCACCGTGCTATTTGTATACCCATTATTCGTTGCTTTGCTCTTGAAGCTGTTTTTCAAAGAAAAGATTACCCGGTTTACATTCATTTCTCTGCTGATTACATTTTCAGGGATGCTGGTATTGAGTATGAATGGTACCGATTTGAAAGTCAATTTTCCGGGACTGCTGGTTTGTATATTGTGTGCCCTGTTTTATGCCGTGTACATGGTGATTGTCAATAAATCAGGAATGAAGATTTCAGGGATAAAGATTACCTTTTATTCGCTTCTTTTCTCATCGGTCTATTATCTGACAAAAACCGTGTTGGTAAACGAACCTTTAACAGCGTCACCCGGTCTGATCCTCCACATGTCGGTATTTGCCTTGGTGACAACAGTTCTTTCGATCACCGCTTTGATTTATGCCATTCAGTATATTGGCTCCACACCAACTGCCATTATGGGAGCCTTGGAACCGGTTGTTGCTGTAATGATCAGTGTATGCTTTTTCGGGGAGATGCTTACCTGGAATTTAGTCTTTGGAATTATTTTGATCCTCGCAGGTGTGATTTTCAATATTATAAAAAAGTAGGGCTGCGATTAATCGCAGCCCTCATATTCAATGGTTCATTATAATTTAATTCCCAATTCTTTCAATTGTGCTTCGTCAATTGACGAAGGTGCATCGATCATCACATCTCTTCCGCTGTTGTTTTTAGGGAATGCAATGTAATCACGAATAGAATCCGATCCACCCATAGTTGCAACCAAACGGTCCAAACCGAAAGCCAATCCACCGTGTGGAGGAGCGCCGTATTCAAACGCGTTCAACAAGAATCCGAATTGTTCTTGTGCTTGTTCCGGTGTAAATCCTAATAATTCAAACATACGGGACTGCAGCGTTCTGTCGTGAATACGAATGGAACCACCACCCAATTCCACACCATTCATGGCCAAATCGTATGCATTTGCTCTTACTTTGCCCGGTTCTGAATCGATCAGGTTGAAATCTTCAGGTTTCGGAGAAGTAAACGGATGGTGCATGGCATGGTATCGGCCGCTTTCTTCATCCCACTCCAAAAGTGGGAAATCCAAAACCCACAAAGGTTTGAATTCATCCGGTTTGCGCAAACCAAGTTCGGTTCCCATGCGTAAACGCAATTCGTTCATCTGTTTACGCGTCTTGTCCAAATCACCACTTAATACAAAGATCAAATCACCCGCTTTAGCACCTGCAGCTTCAGCCCAGGATTTCAATACTGTTTCATCGTAGAATTTGTCAACCGAACTTTTGAAAGTTCCATCCAGGTTGCATTTCACGTATACCAATCCAAGAGCACCGATTTGCGGGCGTTTTACCCAGTCGGTGATCTCATCCAATTGCTTGCGTGTATATTCACTTGCTTCCGGAACTGCAATTCCGATAACAGCCTCTGCGTTGTCAAATACCTGGAAGTTCTTTCCTCCGGAAAGTGCTTTCAGGTCAGTGAACTTCATTTCGAAACGGATATCCGGCTTATCAGAACCGTAGGTTGCCATTGCTTCTGCATAGGTCATTCTAGGGAAGTTCCCTTCAAAATTAATTCCACGAACTGTTTGAAACAAATGTTTGATCAATCCTTCGAACATATTCAAAATATCTTCCTGCTCCACAAAGGCCATTTCGCAGTCAATCTGGGTAAATTCCGGCTGCCGGTCTGCACGTAAATCTTCGTCGCGGAAACATTTTACTATTTGGTAATAACGGTCGAAACCGGAAACCATCAATAATTGCTTGAATGTTTGCGGAGATTGAGGCAGGGCATAAAATTCACCTTGGTTCATCCTGCTTGGAACTACAAAATCGCGGGCTCCTTCTGGTGTGGATTTAATCAAATAAGGGGTTTCTATATCTAAAAATCCTTTTGAATCCAGGTATTTACGTGTTTCCAGTGCAACCTGGTTTCTCAAACGCAATTTCTGTTGTACCGGATTCCTTCTCAGATCCAGGTAACGGTATTGAGCACGCAATTCTTCACCTCCATCCGTGTCATCCTCAATAGTAAAAGGCGGAGTTTTTGCTGCATTCAGCAGATTCAATTCCGAGACTTTGATCTCAATTTCTCCGGTTGGCAGGTTTGCATTCTTGCTGCTTCGCTCAATTACAAGACCTTTTACCTGGATTACAAACTCACGACCCAATTTTCTTGCCTGTAAGCACAAATCACTGTTTTCTTCCAGGTTGAAAGCCAATTGCGTAATTCCATAACGGTCACGCAGGTCGACAAAGGTCATTCCTCCAAGATCTCTCGATTTTTGGACCCAGCCAGCCAATGTTACTTCCTCTCCGATGTGCGCGGCGCGTAATTCGCCATTTGTATGTGATCTGTACATGTACTTGAAAATTTATCCCGATAATTATCGGGAGCAAAATTAACGATTGTAAGAGAGCTTTGGGCTTCCCGGTGATTATTTTTTTTCAATTCTAATCACCAGATAATCAATAATTTAAAAAATAGTTTAAATTTTTTTTGGATCAGCTGTAACAAAATCAGAGTCGGGATGGTCATATGTTCGAAAAGCCCAGGTACTTAGTTATACAGAAAGCAATAAAAATTAAAGATATGAAAACAGGTTTATTTATCACATTTATATTCTTCCTCTTCGGTTACGCACAGAGCCAGGAAGATCCCGATACAACACGTATCAAATTGAAAGAAAAGGTGATCCTGATTATTAAGGATAATGACACGATTGATGCCGCACCGGAACCCGATGAGATAAAACACTTTGAAGCACATTGGGCAGGGGTGGAGTTTGGACCGACTTTGTTATTGAACAGTGCAATGAAAAGCAGTTTTCCGGATGATAAACAATGGGAAAATGACCCGGGTAAATCGTTTAGCTGGAATTTCAATTTTGCGGAATACAAATTCAAGATTTACAAAAACTATATCGGATTGACTACCGGTTTAGGGATAAACTGGACACAAATCGGTTTAAAAAACAATTTGTTGTATGCAAACTCCGATTCCCTTTGGGTGATCAAGGATACAGTAAACGATTACCAGAAGAACAAACTGCGTGCAGTGTATCTGACAGCTCCTTTAATGCTGGAATTTTGTTCCAGTGGGGAATCTGACAAAGGATTTTATCTTGCGGCCGGAGTAATCGGTGGTGTAAGGATCGGCTCCAGCACCAAACAAGTGATCGAGGAAGACAAAACAAAATACCGAACAAAAACAAAAGGAGTTTACGGTTTGAACGCTTTCCGCCTGGATGCAGCCGTGAAATTAGGATATAAAGACATCGGAGTGTTTGCAAATTACAACCTGCTGCCTCTTTTCGATACCGACAAAACAGTCGGAGTTTACCCACTAACATTTGGTTTAACAGTCAATTTTTAGTGATTTTACATCATAAGTAATAAAGCAAGAAAAGGAGTCCGCTACAACGGGCTCCTTTTCTTTTTCAGGCGAAATCAGTTTAAGACCTTTTTTGTTAACTTTGAGCGAGAAGTTTATGAAACGTTTAATAATCTGTCTGGTCTTAATTGGTTTTGCTGAACTTGTTCAGGCACAATCGAATTGCACTTGTGAATCCATGCAGGATTTCATCGCACAACGGGATTTTGACAGTACGGCAAAACACAAACCTTTCAATCTTTGGAAGTTCGCTAAAATCTTAGAGAAGGATAAGAGCCCGAGATGTGTGGCATTTTCATTTCAACTAAAGGCACAGGTTCAGATTAAGAACGGGCAGTTTGAAGATGCAAAAAAGAGCCTGGACCGTGAAAAATCCATCTTGGACAGCATCCGTTGCAAGTCTGCTTCTTATGTTGAAAACAATCTGACACTGGGAGAACTTTTAATGCTCCAGGGAGATTACGAAGGGGCGATAGGGGCTTATTCAAAAACTATCAGGACCCTGCAGAGATCCGGGAACAATACCTTGCTTTCAAAGGCTTACCTGGGACTTTCCGGAAGTTACGGAAGGTTGAAAGATAAGGAGAAAGCAAAATACTATGCAAACCTGGCATATCCGATCGTGCGGGTTTTATCCGATAATGAAAGAAAGATCGATTTGCTATCGGAATTATCTTCCAGGTATTATAAACAGTATCAACTTGAAAGAAATAAAGTTTATTTGGATTCTGCATTGAATACAGTTGCATTTTCCTACGTTTTGGCGAAAAAGATCCAATATTCGGAAAGTTACCTGCAGATCTATAACTTATTCGAAGACCATGCTTATTACAACCGGAACTTTCGCCTGGCATTGAAATATCTGGATAGCGCTCTGTTGCAGACCAACCCGGGTCATCATTGGAAAGAGCGGGGTGCCATATACGGGGATATCTCGGATATCTACCTGGAGCTCAAATTATACGATAAAGCCTACCAATTTGCAGATTCCAATTTAGTCTATGCGCAGAAGACCGGCGATCCGTATGATGTTACTAATGCATTGGAACTGCTTTATAACTGTGCCAAATTGAGTGGTGAGTACGAGCGGGCATTATTGGTGTATGAAGACCTCTCCAAAATGAAGGATAGTGTTCTAAAGATTCAGAATGACCGCGCCTTCAACCAACTTTCGGAAAAATACCACCGGGTCAGAAAGGAAAAGTCAGATGCAGAATACGAACAGGATAAGCGTTTATTGCAGCAACAGCAGCAAATTGGGAAACTAAAGTGGCGGCTTATTTTAGTCGGAAGTATCATTTTCGCATTACTTGCTGCCTATGTTCTCATGGTTTTCAGACAGAAATCCATTAAACAGAAGCAAAAAAGACTGGAAATACAGCAACGTTTGAACAAGGCCAGGATTAACCCGGATTTCATTTTCAACGCATTGAACCAATTGCAAAACACCGGAGTTAGTCAGGGTGCCGATTATAAGCGGCAAATTCAATCGTTTTCCAAATTATTGAAACAGGTATTGGACAGTACACACGATGACTTCATGACCCTGGACCGGGAAATTGAATTCCTGACTTTTTACCTGACTTTACAAAGAGACCGTTCTAAAAACGCATTCAATTTTTCCTTTGAGGTAGATGAGAACCTGGATCCGTCCAACGTTTGTTTACCGACAATGATCTTACAGCCTTTTGTTGAAAGCACGGTGCTGGAAGGGTTCTCTAACTTGAATAAGGTCGGGGAACTGACTATTCGCTTCAAATTGAGAGGACTGAACGAATTGGCAATTGTGATCGAAGACAATGGAAAAGGATTGAAAGCAATTGATTCTTCGAGGGCTTCAGAAATCATTAATGATCGCTTATACTTGTTGAACAAGCTTAATAAAACAAGTTCTTCTTACCTTATTCGCGAAAAAACGGGCGGTGGGGTTTCCGTCGAAATATTCATTCCGCTGATCACCAAAGCATACGCAGAAGAATTGAAGAAGGAAGGATTTTAAAAAGTTCAAGACGTTCAAGTGATTCAAAGGTTAAAATTTTTGAACAGTTGAACTTTTTCACTTGTTTGAACCTTACTTAATATCCCAAACTCTCTATCAAATGCCGGTAATAGTGTTGAAGTTCAACTTGTGAACGGATGACAGCTTCTGTTCCGGTTGCTTCTTTGTACGAGTTCTTTTGGTACTTGTCAATAACCCGTGCTTTTTCACGGTCACCCCATTGTATGGAAAATACCAGGTTGATTTGGTCTTTTATTCCTTTGTCGTAGATCGGGGCGCCAACTTCTATCCGTTTATCCAGGTTTCGTTCCATCCAATCCGCTGAAGTGATGAAGTATAATGGTTTGTTGTTGTTTCCAAAAATTAAAAAGCGGGTATGTTCCAGGAACCGATCGACGATGCTTAAGATCTCGATGTTTTGGCTCAATCCCTTGATTCCTGGTACCAAACAACAGATTCCACGAACCATCAGTTTTATTTTAACGCCGTTCTGAGAAGCCTCGTATAATTTATCGATCATTTCCTGGTCTACCAGGTTATTGATCTTGATATGAATGAATGCGGGTAAGCCCTTTTTGGCATTCTTGGTTTCATTCGCAATCAGGTTCAGGTATTTTTTCCGTGCATTGACCGGTGAAACGATGAGTGTTTTGAAATGGTGATGGTGCAATGCATGCTCCATTATATGAAAAACTTCATGCACTTCATCAGCTATTTTCTTGTTAACAGTGATTAATCCCATGTCAGTATAGACCTGGGCCGTTCGTTCGTTAAAGTTCCCTGTCCCCACATAAGTAATGAGCTGTTCTTTTTTATCGGAAACGCGTTTGATCTGGATCAATTTGGAGTGAATTTTCATGTCTTCCGGGCCATGGAGTACTTTGGCTCCTTCTTCTTTCATCCGTTCAGCCCACAATAAGTTGTTCTCTTCGTCAAAACGTGCCTGCAATTCCAACACGACCGTTACATCTTTTCCGTTCCTTACCGCGTTTACAAGTGCATTCATTACCTGTGAATTCTTGGCAACCCTGTAAATGTTGATTTTAATAGAAACAACCTTAGGATCAATAGCAGCTTCTCTCAATAAATCCACTACGTGATCGAAACGGTGGTAAGGATAGTGGAGGAGAACGTCTTTATCGAGAATAACTTTAATCAAACTATGTTGTTTGTGGAAGCTGGGATGATCTACCGCTTTATACGGAGCATAAACAAATTCTTTATTCCCGAAATCGGGGAACTTCATAAAATCCTTGAAGTTGTGGTATTTTCCACCCGCAATGGTATTTATTCCCAATGTCAGGTTCAGGCTTCGAATCAGCATTTCCAGTAAATCCTGCGGCATCCGGTGATCATAAACCATACGTACCGGTTCTCCTTTTTTGCGTTGCTTGATACTCTTTTCCATTTTTTCAATGAAAGACATGGAAACATCGTCGTCGAGGTTCAGTTCGGCATCGCGGGTAAATTTGAATGTGAAAGCCTCAATGGTGTCGAAAGAGAAGATAGGAAAGATGTCTGCCAGATGGAGACGGATAATGTCATCGATCAATATAATTCCTTTTCCTTTTTCAGATTCCAGGATATAGAACCTGGAAACCAGGTTGGGAATCTCAATCAATGCAAAGCGTGCTTTCCGTTTGTAATCCCATTCCATGCGCACGGCCAGGTAAATTGCTTTATCTCGGAGCCTTGGAAAAGGTCTTTTTTTATCGATGAGGACCGGAACAATGTCATGAATAACAGAAGAAAAGAAGTAATTTTTCAGTTCTTCTTTCTGTTTGTCATTGACTGTCAGCTCATCATAATGCCTGATCCCTTTCAGTTTGAGTTTGTGAAGAATGGAAGCGTAGGCATGTTCGAATTTACGTTGCTGTTTGATCACTACATTCCGGATCTCTTCATACAATTCTTCAGCGGTCCCTTTATAACCTTCCACTTTCTGATTTTCCAGCTGGATCATTCGTTTGACATTCGCCACACGGACACGGTAAAACTCATCCAGGTTGTTTGAATAAATTCCCAGGAAGCGCAACCGTTCTACTAATGGGACTTCATCATCCAATGCTTCCTGTAAAACACGGTCATTAAAAGCAAGCCAGCTCAATTCACGGTTGAAATATTTGGCGGCATGTACTTTAGTTTTGGATGAACTCGTTTCCTGACTTTTTACCATGGATTATTTATAAAGCGACAAACTTACTATGGAGGTTTTGATTCTAAGTTAAGAAATTTTTGAGATTCTGTTAAGTCAATAAGAACAATAAAAAAGGCAATCCGCCCTGGACTGCCTTCATTTTTTGCAAGCTGAGAGTTAGTTAAAAATTTAATTTGAACTCTTTGGTTCTTTTATAAAGATATTGGAAAAATCTAAATTCTCCAATGAATTTGTTTTAAAATTTCGAACACGGGAATTGATCATCGTAATGAAGTCATCGTTCGTTAGCGGAACCACCACAGCGTCATCTACAATCAGTTGATCGCATTCAACCATAATATCCGTGCGTTTTTTGGGGTCCTGTTCTTTGTTCAGGCGAACATAAAGTTCATCAAATCGTGAATTTCTATACTTGAACGGATTCATAAATTCCGAATCAAGATTTGCATATTTCCCATAGAAGATACTCAAAAAGCTTTCACCATCCGGATAATCGGCAATCCAACCGGAAACCCACAAGCTTGCTTTTCCGGATTTTACGTATTGGTTTCGTTTTTCAAAGTCAAGCAATTCAACAGAAATGGAAAGACCCAGATTTTCTTTCAGCTGTTTTGCTATTCCTTTAGCCAGTAGGTGATTTGCAGCATCTTTATTCCCGCTGACATAAATAGTCATTGCCGGAAAACCGTTTCCATTTGGATAACCGGCTTGGGCAAGTAACGCATTTGCCTTGTTTAGGTTGAAATCCGGTCCTTTTACACGATTTGCAGGGAAGAATTCGGTGTTCGGAATGAAACCGTTCAAAACCGGATAACCTTCACCCTGTAAAGTCCGGTTTACCAAACTTACGCGGTCAATGGCGTGATTGATTGCTTTCCTGACACGTACGTCCTTGAAAACAGGATTGCGTTGTGACATACCTAAGAAAGTAACGGAGAACGACTGTTTTGAATCCACTTTGTGTTTCACTGTCTTTCCTTCCTGTGCTTCCTGAAGGGACCCCAGGATATTATCTACTTCTTCTGTCGGGATCTCCAGTACAAGGTCAATTTTCCGTTCTCTGAATGCGATTAACTCGCTGCGTTTATTCTTCGTGTAACTTAATTCAATCGCTGCCAAAAAAGGAAGTTGATTTCCGAATTGATCTTTTGCCCAATAATTTGGATTTCGTTTTAATTTCAATCCTTTATCGGAAAACGCTTCCAGCATGAAAGGTCCGGTTCCTACCGGATGATTTTTAAGTTCTTCTTTATAAAAGTCATACGCTTCTTTCGGGAAGACCCCGAAACCTGAATAAGTCAGTAATTTGTCGAATCCTGCGAAGGCCTCAACCAGGTTGATCTGAAGTTTGTATTTGTCCAGGACTTTAATTCCCGAAACACCACCTGTTTTGAATGCCGTTTTGGTTGCTTTATTGAATTCGGAAGCACCTACCACACGATCGTTCAGCATGAAACTGATCTCGTTCATTTTCAGTCCGCTGCATGACATGTCCAGTGTAAACTTTACATCCTCGGCCGTAAGCTCTCGGCCTTCTCCGTCCAGGCATTCGTCCGGGTGAAAGTGGATACCTTTCCGGATGTTTAAAGTATAAGATTTTCCATCCGCAGAAACAGAAAAGCTTTCTGCAACAGATGGAATAACTTTCGACCCGGATGCGTCCAAGCGCAAAATGGGATCAAAAATCTGGGATGTAATTCGTTGGGTATATAATGTTGTTGCCTGAAGTGGGATTAGTGCTTCGATCTTTTCCGAAGACATGAATCGGAAGGTCCCTCCGTACTTTGCGCCACCTATTGCTTTCAGGTCTTCAACATTCACGGAATCATCCGAGCAGCCGATTAACCCGACAGCGAGCATGGAAATAAGAACGAACTGTTTAAACATAGTAAGCGCGTTGCAGTGTTTTACAAAAATAACATTTAAAACAAATGTTAGTGGTCCGGAAGAAATTTACACTGGATTATTAGTCCATTCCTCCCTAAAAAGGCAAAAGCCCCATAAGAGGAGCTTCAGCATGTTGGTTTAATAAGAGTAGTTTATGTTGGTGTAACATAAGTTGAGTCAAATATAGTGTTTTTTGATTAAACGGTATAGTTTAATAAAAATTTTTTTAGTAACCAACTTTGGTGCGTACCCGTTTCAAGGTTTCCTGAGCAATTATTCTAGCCTTGGAAGCCCCTATTTCTAAGGCTTTATCAATCCGGGACTTATCTTCCATCAATTCATTATAATTTTGACGTTCTGTTGAAAATTTATTCAAAATCAGCTCCAAAAGTGCATTTTTTGCATGCCCGTAACCGTAATTACCTCCCAGATAATTTGCTCTCATGGTTTCAATCTCAGAAGAGGAGGCCAATAGTTCATACAAACGGAAAATATGACAGGTATCCGGATCTTTCGGTTCTTCCAATCCTTTGCTGTCCGTTACGATTGACATGACCTGTTTTTTCAGTTGTTTTTCAGGCAGGAAAATATTGATGGTATTATTGCGCGATTTACTCATTTTCTCTCCATCAGTTCCGGGAACGATTTTAGTCACTTCATCAACCCGAGCATCCGGCAAAACAAAAGTCTCTCCCATTTTCAGGTTGAATTTTACAGCTACATCTCTTGAGATTTCGAGGTGCTGAAGCTGATCTTTTCCTACCGGGACCACTTCTGCATCATACAATAAGATATCTGCGGCCATCAGGATCGGGTAGGTGAACAATCCGGCATTCACATCCGATAAATAGTCTGCCTTGTCTTTGAAACTATGGGCAAGCGTTAAGCGCTGATATGGAAAAAAACACAACAAATGCCACATCAATTCCGTCACTTCAGGTACATCACTCTGTCTGTAAAACGTAGTGAGCTCCGGATCCAATCCGCAAGCTAACCAAACAGCAGCTGTGGAATACGTATTTTCGCGCATCAACTCCGAATCTTTGATCTGTGTCAAAGTATGCAGGTTTGCGATGAAGAGAAAGGAATCATTCTGTTGATCCTTCGCCATTTCAATTGCAGGTAAAATTGCACCCAGCAAATTCCCCAAATGCGGGGTTCCCGTGCTTTGTATACCTGTAAGAACTCGTGCCATTTAAATTGTTTTGTGCGAATTTACTGGTTTCTTTCTGCTAAAAAGAATGAATTGGATATAAATTCCAAGAATGAATTGTTTTTTGTATTTGAATTTTCAATGGAAGCGTTATTTTTGGTTGGTGAAGCAGTTCCTGGGAGTCTTAAGTTTATTTTATAAGTGTTATGTCGGGCTGATCTTCGTTGTGACACTCCTGTTCTTTTATCCGTTTATTTTCATTACGCTTACCCGTGTTTCCTGGAAGAAATGGAGCTTCCCGATTAACGTAGCCTGGAGTTTTACTGTTCGTTTGTGTTGCGGGATCTGGGTTCATCGTTTGCGAAAGGTGAAATTGCCGGATGGACCTTACCTGATCGTTTCCAATCACACATCATACTTTGATATTTTTATCATGTACTCCATTTTACCGACTCACCGCTTCCTGTTTATGGGTAAAAGTGAAATCCTGAGCTATCCGTTGGTGAAGACTTTTTTCAAAAAGTTGAATATCCCTGTCCACCGCAATGATCGTATGAAAGCTGCCAAATCCTTTATCCAGGCAAAAAATGCTATTCAGGAAGGCTGGTCGATCGTTATTTTCCCGGAAGGTGGGATCCCGGATGATAAGCTGCCTGAAATGGTGGAATTTAAATCCGGTGCTTTCAAATTATCAAAGAATGCACAAATTCCGATTGTTCCCATTACCTTTCTGGATCATTACCACATGTTCTCCGACCCGGATCAGCTTTTGGGTTATGCACATCCCGGAGTTTCCAGGATCTATATGCACGATGTAATTTCTGTTGGAGAGCAAAACAAACTGAGTGAATCTGAATTATCGGACCATGTATTTGACATTTTAGCGGGGCCACTGAGAGAAAGAGGTTTAATGAAGAATTGATTCGTTCAAATTTTGTAATTTTACGGCATGGAAAAAATTTCAGAAGAAACAATTGATCACATTGCACATTTGTCGCGCCTGCGTTTTGAAGGAGATGATAAAGTGGCTATCCGACAGGATTTGGATAAGATTATCGGATTTATGGGGAAATTGTCTGAGATACCAACGGATGATGTAGAACCATTGATCTTTATGAGTGATGAAGTAAATGTGCTTCGCGACGACGAACCGGAAGTTACCATCACCCAGGCTGAAGCATTGAAAAATGCGCCTAAAAAAGATTCCGATTATTTCCGTATCGCAAAGGTGTTGGATAAGTAGTTTCCAACTCAATCATGATTCTTCGGAGAAGAATCTCCTGTCACTTGTTTGTGACAATTCATACATACTTTAGCGGCTTGAATTCCTTCTTTTTCGTCATTTTGTTCATTGTGACAATATTTGCAATCTACCTGCGCATGAATTTTATGAGAGAATTCAATTGCATGATCCCGTTTGTATCCTTCTTCTAAAGGCAGGATTTTAGAATCCGTCTCGTTAGCGCACCGATTTGCCGCTAATCCGCTTATTACCATTAGGAACAGGTACAGAAACCGAGATTTTTGAAAACACCTCATTGAATGTGAAGCAAAAATTACCTGAATGTGTAACCAACACTTACTCCGAACCATGGAAGAACCGGACTACCTATATTTACTACATTTCTAAAGAAATTATTGCTTGTAAACAAAGCTCCGTTGCGGGTATTCCAATTCGTATTTACCAAGGCGATATGTGGAGTCAGCGTTGCCCTGAAAAACACTCCGCTTTTGTAAGGCTGAAAACGATACCCCAATTTAGGCGTCACATAAGTATACATACTTGCAAACAGTGTTTTTGATCCTTCTCCGTTTTCTGAATATTTATAGCTGTCTATGAATTGTGTGGTTAATCCGATACCCAGTTCCAGGAAGCTTCTTTTAGTGCCCAATAACCAGTTGTAAGACACAGGAATTCCAAGGTATGCTCCGTCACCGAAACCAGCTGATCTGGGAACGGCTACGATCCCGATAGTGAACGATCGTTTCCATTTTCGTTTGGAATTGAAAAGTAAATCGTAATTGAGCGACCCCGAAAAACCTTGTCCGAATAGTTCTGCGTAAACGGTGTGTTTGTTCTTGATCGGGGTTTCACTTTCCTGACTGAAGGAAGCTAATACAAAAGCCCATTGGGCTAAAATTAAAAAGATAGTCGTTTTCATACATTGAATTTAGTTGGTGGTTTAATTGATTCTAAACGCTATTAGTTTGCGAAGGAATAAATAATCTGTGATTTGAAAATACCAAATGATTATCTGTAAACAGCGATTGAAAATTTTCCTCTTCCAGACGAACAAAGGTTAAAAAAAGCCCTGATCTGCTGAACAGACCAGGGATTCTCTTGGTATCTTTCTGTTTAAGAACGAATCGCCTTGATTCCCGGTAATTCGATTCCTTCCAAGTATTCCAGCATTGCTCCACCACCGGTAGAAACATAACTCACTTTATCAGCCAATCCGAATTGATTGATTGCAGCAACCGAATCGCCACCGCCGATTAATGAAAAAGCGCCTTTCTCTGTTGCTCGGACAATCGCTTGCGCAACTTCTGCTGTCCCTTTTTGGAAATTACTCATTTCAAATACACCCATGGGACCATTCCAAAGGATTAACTTGGAATTTTCGATGATCTCAGCACATGCTTTGATGGATTCCGGACCAACGTCCAGTCCCATCCATCCTGCCGGAATTTGCCCGATCGGAACCAACTGTGTACTTGCGTTATTGTCGAACTTATCCGCAACGATCGTATCTGTCGGTATGTATAGATTCACTCCTTTTGCTTTCGCTTTTTCCAGGATTTCATTGGCAGTTGCCAGGAAATCATCTTCAACCAACGAACTGCCCACGGAACCACCTTGTGCTTTCACAAAAGTATAAGCCATTCCACCACCAACGATCAGGTTATCTACCTTTTCCAATAAACGCTCAATGATCGTGATTTTGGAAGATACTTTTGCACCTCCAACAATCGCAGTCAACGGTTTCTCGTCGCTGTTCAATACACGGTCAACACTTTTGATCTCAGCTTCCAGCAAATAACCGAACATTTTGTCGTTCGGGAAGTAGTTGGCAACAACGGTTGTAGAAGCATGAGCGCGGTGCGCTGTTCCGAAAGCATCATTTACATAACAATCTCCATGTTTTGCCAAATCTGCGGCAAATGAATCGGTGCCCGCAGTTTCCTGCTTGTAAAAACGTACGTTCTCCAATAACAATACTTCTCCGGGTTTCAAATTTGAGCTCATTTCAAGAGCACTTGCACCAATGCAATCCGAAGCAAATTTGACATGTTTCCCCAACAAGCTCTCAATTTTCCCGATGATGTGTCTCAAAGAGAATTTGTCTTCAGGACCCTCCTTCGGTCTTCCTAAATGCGACATCAAAACAACACTTCCCCCTTTTTCCAAAATGTGTTTGATTGTTGGTAATGCGGCACGAATACGTGTGTCGTCGGTTACTTCCAGCGTTTCTTTGTTCAGTGGAACATTAAAATCTACGCGTACCAATGCACGCTTGTTTTGAAAATCGTAAGTTGCTATCGTTGCCATTAACGGAATCTTAATTTTGGGGCAAAGTTAGGGTAAAGATTGAAAACCGCAAATTGAAAATCATGCTATAAGGAACCAAAGTCCCATCAATCCGAGAGGTAATTCCCACATGAATTCCTGGCGGAGCTGATAACCGATCAGGAAAGGGATCAAATGTCCGACCGCACCGCAAAACAGCGTAAATGGAAGCAGCCAGTGAAATCCGAGTAGGTACGTTTGTAACCCAAGTGCTGTGATCAGAAGCGCAAACCCGACATACCGGGCGTTTTGCGGACCGATTAGCTGAGGGACGGTAGATAATGACTTCGGATCATGTGCCAGGTCGCGATTGTCGAAAGGAATGATTTGTGCAAATACAGCAACAAAAAGAAGTACCGGTAGTACCCAATGGATCAGATCCAGGCAATTATTCGAAGCAAAGGGGATTAAAACGATCAATACCCAACTCAAAGAGATCAGTATGTTTTTAGCAAAGGGAATGTGTCGGATGCCGTTTCCGATCAAGGGAACCGGAAGTGCATAAAGCGCAACAATCATGACGTCCGATGCGATTAACAGAAGAGCTTCTTTTGTCATAGGAATGAAAAGCATACAAACCAGGCACGAAATCAGGTTTATGATAAACCAGGCAACTTGGAACGGATAGGTATTTTGCATCCAAAGCAAGCGACGGTTTGAGCGAACGGTATGTTTCAACTGGCGCAGACGGAACAATCGATGCAACTGATAAGCACTTACAGTTCCGGTGAAACTCCAAAGCGTAAATAATTCCAAATGATCGAGGTGGAAATAGCTCCCGATCCCATAGACCAAACTTGTTACGCACAAGGCAACCCAGCTATTTGTATAAATCAATATGCTGAGAGCGGGGCGCATCTTAGTTTAGGGTTTCATACAAGACGTTTTCCACAGAGATTTCGGAAATGCAGTCGCAGTCCTTTTTTTCCTTGCATTTTTCACAGTTCGGGTCAAAAACGAGTGTGGTTGAGCGTGTGCCCAAAGGTTTCCATCTTCCAGGATGTATTGGTGTTCTGGGAGAGAATAATCCGATTGCTTTCGTGTTGAGGAATCCGGCAATATGAAGCGGTCCGGTACTGCATGCTACTAAAGCGGAAGCATTTTTGATCAGCCAGATTAGTTGATCGATAGTTAGTTTCCCGGTTGAATCATGAACTTTCGGATCTTCCGGAATCAGGTTCCGGAATTGGCTTCCTTCCGGTTCGGTACCGGTGAAAACAACTTCGTATCCATTTACGATCAACTTTCCAGCCAATTCGGTATATTTTTCAATGGGCCACTCGCGGGCGCTTCCCTGGGATTTGGGATGCAATACCACGTATTTTTTATTCAAAAGCCCTTCAAATTCCTCCGGAAGTTCTTGTTTTTCGATTCCGAAACCGGAAGTATAGGTATTCACCTGCTCAAAGGATGGAATTTCTGTCAATCCAAAAGGGCGCAGTAATTCGAAGTTTAACTGCGATTCATGGAGTGGTGATTTTTTCCGTGTAAAGTTCGGTCGCACATTGCAGGTATTCAAATGAAAGATCCGGTGTGATGTTCCGATCCGCAAAGGGACTTTTGCTTTTTTGAACAATTTTGCAAGTTCTTTCTTCGGAAATACATGAACAACTGCATCGATACCCAAACTTTCAATAGCATCCGCCTGTTCGCTTTTGGACAAAGTAAAAAGATCATCGATTTTTACGATATCGTCAATAGAAGTGTAATATTTTACAACCGGTGCGGTGTAATTTTTACAGAAAAAAGTGATGCGGCAAGTTGGAAATTGTTCTTTCAGCCAGGCAGTGATCGGAAGTGTCAGAAGTACGTCGCCAATGCTGTCAACGCGACTGATTGCAATGTGTTTTCCGTTCCAATTTTTATTTTCCTTCACGATTCAGTCTTCTTAGTTCTTTGTATTTTAATACGTTAGATTGGGCGCTGATTTGGGCAATTTTAAATCCTTTCCAACCATCCAGAAAGCCTAATTTAATAAAATACATCGCAACGAAACGACCTAAAGCACTAATTAGCGGTTTGAGCGGGCCAACTTTTTTGCCTTTTGCATGGAATTTTTTTGCAGTCAGAAGTGAGTACTTATCTGCTCGCGCGCGGTGATCTTCGTAGGAATAATAGGAATAATGTTCCAGGATACCTTTGAAAATTTTCACTTCGGAAGGAGGGTGAACCAGTTCTTCATGCACGTATTCACCGGACCAGTAAGATCCTTCTTTCGGAAATAAACGCGCTTTGATATCCGGGTACCAGCCGCTGTGGCGGATCCATTTCCCCATGTAATTGGTCATACGGTTCACGGAATAAGTCCCGGAAAATCCTTTTTCTTTCTCTTCTTTGATTTCGTTGTAAAGCTCTTCGCTCAATGCTTCATCTGCGTCCAGGGAAAGAATGTAATCAGATGAAACTAAACTGTTCAGGTAGTTTTTGCTGGCAGAATAACCTTCCCAGGCTCTTTGCTCAAAACGCACAGGATATTTCGCACAGATCTCAGCTGTTTTATCAGTGGAAAACGCATCGAGCACAATAATTTCATCTGCCAGGTCCCGGGCAGATCGGAGACAACGCTCTATGTTGCGCTCCTCGTTTAATGTGATGATGACAACTGCAAGCGAACTCATTGGGGAATTATTTTACACGTAAACGTTGTCCTACACGGATACGGCTTGGGGAAACTCCTGGATTTAAACGGGATAACTGGTTCATTGTTAGCCCATGTCTTGAAGCAATTTTGGAAAAGGTATCCCCGCTTCGAATAGAATAATATCTTTTGGCAACAACCGGTGGTGTTTGGACAGGCGGAACCGTTTTATTGGTTGCGTTTTGAATACTGTCTTCTACCGCTTCCTGGTATTCTTCATTTTCCACCGTTGTACTAACCTTAGTCTGGATTTTCAGCAATTGGTTTACCGTAATCCGTGCGGTGGTCAAATCGTTCCAATCCATTAGTTCCTGGATAGCGACATTGTATTGAGCAGCAATGCTTCCAAGGCTTTCACCGGCTTTCACTTTGTGATACGTGTAATTTATCGTTGTAACAACTTTTGTCTTGGGAACTTCAATTTTATTGTTTACCGGATTGGAAATGACCAACTGATCATTTTGCGGATCGACTGCAACATCCGTAGGTAGTTTGTATCCACCTATACCGTAAATCCGTTGCTCCAATGCGTAAAGCGAGTCTTCCAGGCTAACCAACAGCCCGATTTTTT
Source organism: uncultured Fluviicola sp. (assembly GCA_966212075.1). GTDB lineage: Bacteria > Bacteroidota > Bacteroidia > Flavobacteriales_D > Crocinitomicaceae > Fluviicola. The sequence goes on along the minus strand of CBIHOM010000001.1, from coordinate 338,673 downwards.
GAAGCGGTCCGGTTACACATTGCCTTGGAAATGTCGGGGGAATATAGGAGGTTTTATAAACCGGGTTCAGGCTTTGAATGTCTTCAACACTCCAGGAAACCAGTTTTTCAATTGTTTGCATATGAATTCCACGATTCAGGCAAAGCGTATCCAATTGATAATAATGCATTTTTGGTTCTGCAGGAAGCAGGTTGTGTTCTGCATGATAGGTCATCAGGTAAGTTGCGGCAATGAAGTTCGGAACGTATCCTTGTGTTTCACGGGGTAAAAACGGTCTTACTTCCCAATAGGTTCTTTTTCCTCCTGAACGGCGGATTGCTTTGTTTACATTACCCGGTCCGGCATTGTAAGCAGCCAACGCCAGGTTCCAGTCACCATAGATATCGTATAATTTTTTCAGGTAACGGCAAGCAGCATCTGTTGATTTTACCGGGTCCATGCGTTCATCCAGGTATGAATTTTCCTTCAACCCGTATTGTTTTCCGGTTGCATACATAAATTGCCATAAACCAAGAGCTCCGGCTCTGGATTTAACCTGCGGTCTTAAACCACTTTCAATAACCGAAAGATATTTCAATTCAAGCGGAAGACCATATTCAGCCAGTTTTTCTTCATACAGGTCAAAGTATAAACGGCCACGGCCCAAAGCTACGCGAACAAAATTCCGACGGTTTTGAGCAAAAAATTTGATTGTTGTCAATGAAACGTTATTGCAATCGAAACCAAAAGTGGAAACTTCGTTCAATTTAGCTAACCGCTTACAATAATCTTCATCGGAAAAGTTGGGAATGGTACCTGCTTCGTAATCCAATGCGTCAACGATTGAATCATAATTCATCCCTTTTGCGAAATCATCGTAATAAAGGCTCAGACTTTGATCTACGATTCGTATAAATACTTCCCCGGTTACGGTATCCTTAACAGGTTGTTTGGTCCTGCGTTGCGCCAGCAAACCGGAGGAATTCAGCAACATAATAAAAAGCAAAAGAAGTACTATTCCGAATCGTTTCATAGGCAAAAATGGGATTAATTATGTTTGATCTGATCAGCCAATGAGAAAATGATTTCCTCGTTGAAATCATCAGCCATAATCTGTAAACTCATCGGTAATCCGTTGCTATGTGTTCCTTTAGGGATAGCAATTGCCGGATTTCCGGTTAAGTTCGCATGTACAGTAAAAATATCCTGCAGATACATTTGGATCGGGTCGTTGATGGATCCGAACTCAAATGCAGTAGAAGGAGTTGTCGGCAGGATCATCAGGTCAAATTGACTGAAGATCTCTTTGGTTTTGTTTTTCAAAACGCGTCTTACCTTCATTCCTTTGGTGTAATATGCATCGTAGTATCCGTGCGAAAGCACAAAGGTCCCGGCCATAATACGTCTTTTCACTTCCGTTCCGAATCCTTCGGATCGGGAAAGCGTATAGGTTTGTTCTACTCCCTTTGCTTGAGGAGATTGATAACCGTAATGAACACCATCAAAACGGGAAAGATTCGAAGATGCTTCCGCAGTGGTTAATACGTAATATGTAGGAACCAAATATTCCAGGTAAGGAAAGCTTACTCCTTCAACGGTATGACCTAATTCACGCAAATCAGCGATGGTTTTTTCCATCATGGCACGAACTTCAGGATCCATGTTTTCGTTTTCAAGTGCCTCCTTCAAATAAGCAATTTTCTTTTTCCCGATTGCGGGAATGTCCGTAGAGAAGCCAAGTGGCCTGGAAGAACTGGTTGCATCCTTTGGATCTTTACCTGCCATGATTTCCATAACCAAAACCGTGTCTTCCAGGTTATTTGCAAACGGCCCGATCTGATCAAAAGACGAAGCATAAGCGATCAAACCATAGCGACTCACTCTTCCGTAAGTCGGTTTAAATCCGAAAGTTCCTGTAAAAGAAGCCGGTTGCCTGATTGAACCTCCGGTATCGGAACCCAATGCAACGGTGCACATTCCGGCAGAAACAGAAACAGCAGAACCTCCCGAAGAACCTCCGGGTACGTGTGTAGGTTTGAGATTGTTTCTTACCGGTCCGTAAGCAGAAGTCTCATTGGAACTTCCCATTGCAAATTCATCGCAATTCAAACGACCTATGATAATAGCGTCTTCCGCTAAAAGTCGTTCTACAACGGTAGCAGAATAAAGTGATTCAAAACCTTTAAGGATTTTGGAACCTGCACTGACTGCGTGACCTTTGTAACAAATGTTATCTTTTAAACCGATAACCATTCCAGCCAATCTACCTGCTTTCCCGGAGTTTCGTTTTTGATCTACCAAACGAGCCTGCTCCAACGCGCTTTCCGTAAATACTTCCAAAAAAGCATTCAGGTCTTTGTGTTTTTCAATTTGCTCCAGGTAGGAATGCACGATACTCTCCACAGTTTTCCCTGCGGAGAGTGCAACTTTAACTTCCGAAAATGTTTTATACATGTAGTGTGGATTGGCTTAATCTATTTTTTCTCTTCCGTAGTGGATGGAGCAGAAGAACCGTCTTCGCCTTTGCTAGCGTCTTTAAATTCTTTGATCCCTTTTCCAAGACCTTTCATTAATTCAGGAATTTTCTTACCTCCGAATAACAAAAGAACCACAGCAAGGATTAAAATAATTTCTGTTGCACCTAATTTCATAACTTCTAATTTGTTGCAAAATTAAGGAAATATCGGATACCTTCCTTGTTAAAATTGCGACTGATCCGGTTTTGATGAAAAAATGGAGGGTTTTTAAGGAATTTTAAGAAGGTTTATTCTTTGATGTAAACGAGTTTTTTCCCCGTAAATAAGCTTGCTTCCAAACGTTCCCATTGCTCAAAAGTAGGTGCCAGAATAGCTACTTCCGAACCATAACGGGTAATGGTATTTACCTGTAAAATAGACTGAAAGATCGGTTGGTAATTCAACTCGCTGTGTACGATCGTCATTTTTCCACCTCCAAAAGTCACAATACTTGGTTCGAAGTACGATCCTTCATGGAAATTGATCACATATTTATTCGAATTGATTTTGATAAGTGTATTCATGGAACCTTCTCCGGCGATCATCAGTTTGGATTCGATTCCGTAGTAGTAATAGTCCCCTTCCAGGACGCAAGGAACGGAATCATTCGCTTTAACTCCAAATAAATAATTGTCCCTTACCTGCAATTTGGAAGATTCACGGACTTGTTCTCTGCTAATACTGGCAATAGCCAAAGTAACGATCGAAATACCTTTTTCATCAATTACATAAGTCACTTGTGAATCGCTACTTTTGTATTTTCCAAAATGAATTTTATCAGTGGTAAGTTGTGAACCGCTTCCGAAAGGAAGGGGATCTGAAAACTGAACGGTTTTTTGAGAAAAACTAAAAAATTGTACCAAAAGGCTAAAAACAAGAAGAACTTTTTTCATAACTTATTTAAGAAAACGGAAATTTATGCAAAAACACTGGTTTATCAAACAAACACCAAGTCCTGACAAAATTCAAGCCGCAGTTGACGACCTAAAAGTGAGTCCGATCATGGCTTCTTTACTTACTCAAAGAGATCTTACAACGCTTCCTCAAATTCGTTCATTCTTCACTCCTGAATTAAGCGATTTGCATGACCCTTTTCTTATGCTAAATATGCACGAAGCCACGGAAAGGTTACAATCGGCTATCGCAACCGGTCAACGAATTATGATCTTCGGAGATTATGATGTGGACGGAACTACTTCGGTGGCAATGGTTTACAGTGTTTTGCGCAATTATACTTCCGTGGACTTTTACATCCCGGATCGCTACGAAGAAGGTTACGGTTTATCGTACAAAGGAATAGACAGTGCTTTGGAAACCGGCTGCAGTTTGTTAATTGCGCTGGATTGCGGAATCAAGGAAGTAGCTAAAGTAAATTATGCAAAGGAAAAAGGCCTGGATATCATTATTTGTGATCACCATACTCCCGGATCTGTAATTCCGGATTGCATTGTCCTGGACCCGAAACAACCGAATTGTGCATATCCTTTCAAAGAATTGTGTGGCTGTGGTGTCGGGTTTAAACTGTTGCAAGCCTGGTTTTCGAAAACGGATAAAGAAATTTCCACACTTTTTGAATACCTGGATTTGGTAGCCATTGCAATTGGTGCCGATATCGTTCCGGTAACTGGGGAGAACCGGATCTTATGCAAACATGGAATCCGGCGAATGAATGAAAATCCGCGGCCCGGAATTTTAGCATTGGTTGAGCAGGCGCAACGCTCCTTTCCACTTGATTTGTCGAACGTGGTTTTTACCATCGCTCCACGCATCAATGCTGCCGGGCGGTTGAAAAGTGGTTCACGGGCAGTTGAATTGTTATTGGCCGAATCGAAACAACAGGCAAAAAGTATTGCAATCGAGATCGATGAATACAATTCCGAAAGACGGATCCTGGATGCTCAGACAACCCAGGAGGCGCTGGCACTCATTGCAGAAGACGAACTGTTCCTCAACCGGAAATCGACTGTGGTTTTTCAATCCGACTGGCACAAGGGTGTTGTCGGTATTGTAGCATCCCGTTTAATCGAACATCACTACAGGCCAACGATTGTTTTGACTCAAAATAACGGAGAAGCGACCGGCTCTGCGCGTTCGGTTTCGGGTTTTAATGTATACGAAGCAATTACGGCATGTGAGCATTTGCTTACACAATACGGAGGGCATCAATATGCGGCGGGACTGACTTTACCACTGGAAAATATTGCCTTATTCAGAGAACACTTCGACGCGTACGTCCAAAAGAACATTCAAGCACTGGATGAATTGGAAGAATTGGTTATTGATCTGGAAATAACTGCTGCGGATTTGTTCCTCGCAGGTGAATCGGTACTTCAGGTCCCAAGGATTTACCGAATGCTGGAGCAAATGGAACCGTTTGGTCCCGGAAATGACAAACCGGTATTTTGCATTCGAAACGCCTACGCAAGCAAACAACGCCTTTTGAAGGAAGCACATTTGAAGTTCGACCTGGTAGATCCACTTTCAGGAATAGAACTGTCTGCGATCGGTTTTAATATGGCTGACAAAGCAGACTTAATCGCCTCCGGTTGTGCTTTTGATTGTGCCTTTACATTGGAAACCAATACCTGGCAAAATCGAACTACTTTACAGATCCAGGTTCGCGATATTCGGGAAACCTTATAAAATAAAATAGTAAGGACGGAAAATTTTCCGCCCTTACCTTTATAGTGGGATGTTCCCGTGTTTTTTCTTCGGTAATGTTTCCGATTTTTTCTCCAAAGATTTGAACGCTGCGATCAAAGTGGCACGTGTTTCTTCCGGTAGAATTACCGCATCTACGAAACCTCTTTCCGCTGCACGATAGGGATTAGCGAACATGTCGGCATATTCTGCTTCTTTTTCTTTCCACTTTGCCTCCTTGTCTTCAGCTGCTGCAATTTCCGATTTGAAAATAATTTCTGCTGCTCCTTTTGCTCCCATTACTGCAATTTCTGCAGTTGGCCAGGCGTAATTCAGATCCGCGCCGATGTTTTTTGAGTTCATTACGTCGAACGCACCGCCGTAAGCTTTACGGGTGATCACTGTAATTCTTGGAACAGTTGCTTCGGAGAATGCATACAATAATTTTGCTCCATGTGTAATAATTCCTCTCCATTCCTGGTCCGTTCCCGGTAAGAATCCCGGTACGTCTTCCAATACCAAAAGCGGAATATTGAACGAATCGCAGAAACGGACAAAACGTGCTCCTTTTCTGGAGGAATCAATATCCAAAACCCCCGCCATGGAAGCAGGCTGGTTTGCGATAACTCCAATGGATCTTCCATCCAAGCGTGCAAAACCAACTACAATATTCGGTGCGAAATCAGCCTGTACTTCGCGGAATGTGTCGTCATCGATCAAACAATCAATGATCTCACGGATATCGTAAGGCAAATTTGCATTGTCAGGAACAATAGTCTGAATGCGGCTTAATTTTTCTTTTGCAAATAAGGCTGTTCCGAATTGCGGAGCCAATTCCATGGCATTTTGTGGCATATAAGTCAATAACTCACGTACTTTTCGCAAGCATTCCACGTCGTTTGCAGCAGTAAAATGTGTCACTCCGGATTTTTCAGCGTGTGCTTTGGCCCCACCCAAATCTTCCGAACTAACTTCTTCGTGCGTTACCGTTTTTACTACGTTTGGTCCGGTTACGAACATATAGGAAGTATCTTCCACCATGAAAACGAAATCCGTCAGGGCAGGAGAATATACCGCTCCACCGGCGCAGGGTCCCATTATAACTGAGATTTGAGGAATTGCTCCCGAAGCGCGCGTATTGCGGTAGAAAATATCCGCATAACCTGCCAATGAGACAACACCTTCCTGGATCCGTGCACCCCCGGAATCATTCAAACCGATAACCGGTGCGCCATTTTTCATGGCAAGATCCAATACTTTGCAGATTTTTTGTGCATGTGTTTCGGAAAGAGAACCACCAAGGACCGTAAAATCCTGTGAGAAAACATAAACTACTCTTCCGTGAATTGTACCGAATCCTGTGATTACCCCATCACCCGGACTTTTCGTTTTTTCCAATCCGAATGAAGTAGCGCGATGCTCCACAAACATCCCGATTTCCTGGAATGAACCTTCGTCCATTAATAAAGTTACGCGTTCTCTTGCGCTTAGTTTTCCCTGGGCATGTTGTTTATCAATACGCGCTTGTCCACCACCTAATTGGGCAGCATCGCGTTTTTGAATCAGTTCAGCATTCTTCTCTTTCATGAAAAAAGGTTTGTGGGCATCAAAGATACACTTTCAAGTTAAAAATCAGGTTTACGTATTTAAAACGGATGTTTTTTTCTTTCCGGAAAAATAGTATCTTTCTAAAAACAGACTGTTATGCGTACTCTCCATCTTATTTTTGTGCTCTTCCTGGCATTTTTGCCCTATTCCTGTAAAAAGGACAGTAACCGCCGGGTCAATAAATTCCACCGACAGGAAGTAGGTTATTCTGCCCATGATATCCTTTCGGATGAGGATTACAAATCCATTAGCATTGAAATGATCTATATGACCGGTTTCAAACCAACCGACCAGGCAGTGGATAATCTGAAACAATTAATTACGACGATTTGTAATAAACCGGATGGAATCAATTTGGTGTTCAGAGAAATTCCTGCACAGGGAAAAAGTGCCTATTCGATTGAGGATGTCAAAGCAATTGAAAATGAGAATAGGAAAGAATTTACTTATCGAAAAGACCTTGCAACCTGTTTTATTTTCCTGGACGGTCCGTCCAATGAGAATACCGGTTCAGCTATGGTGCTTGGCCAGGCTTATTACAATACTTCGATGGTGATTTATGAGAAATCACTGAAAGACAATTCCGGCGGATTTGGAGAACCTGAATTGTATAAGTTGGAAACTACGGTTATCAATCATGAATTCGGTCACATTTTGGGATTGGTGAATTTAGGGTCGGCGATGTATAACTCACACCAGGATGTAGCTCACGGTGCTCATTGTGATAACTCGGATTGCCTTATGTATTGGGAAGCTGAGACCGGAAGTATTTTCGGAAACCTGATCGGGAATTCACCCATTCCTGCTTTTGATCAGAATTGCCTGAGAGATTTGCATGAGAACGGAGGGAAGTAAATTTTTGATTTTTTAGAATTTTCCTTTCACACAATTGTTGTAATTTGTTTTACCTGCGATGCAGTTTCCTCGATTTACCCTGATTGGATTTGCCACCAATTAGTGATTCGACATGAAAAAAGGAAACAAGATTCTGGTAATTATCCTGATCCCTTCACTTCTGGTTCAATCCTGTATTGTCTCGGCACCCAAGTATGCACATGTAGAACAAGTCATGCAACTTAAGACGGGGATGAGTATGGATTCTGTAAACCGGAAATTGGGAGTAGAACCATACGATATCAACATCTATGATTCGACGGGCTACCGTTCATTTATTTATAAGTACCGCACAACCGACCGTAAAACAATTCCTTTTATGTTGAAAGAAACGAACGGGAAGAAGAAGATCGGGAAGTATATGGACCTGGTTGCCTATTATGATTCCACGGATATTGCGTACCGTTTTGAATCACGGCCGACTGATTCCAAGGTAGACCAAAAGAAATTCAATATCAATGCGATCGTAACAATTGTTACGGTGGTGGTCCCGGCGCTATTGGTTTATCTCGGAATTCAAAAAACTTCCAAGTAGTGCAATAACAGGGTGATTTTCGTCTCTTTTTCAACCTTTGAACGATGATTTTCGTCATGTTTTCAAAGAGCCAATTTTGAGTTTCCTTTTGTTTTCGGGTGTTTCAAGTTGTTTATATCAATTCTAAATTAAATCTCTGACAGTTTTGTGACAATTCAAAGCGTCTTGTTTCTCAACTTTGCAGGAATTAAGCCAGAAAGTTATCATTCGTGATCAAGCAACTGCATACAATCGCATTTACGCATAGAAATTTGGAAGTCTCTAAAATCGGGACTTTGCATATAGAACAGGATTCTGTTCAATCGCGTTTTCAATCAGTAAAAGAACGTTTGCATATTGATGAAATCATGTTTTTATCGACATGCAATCGCGTAGAATATTTCCTTGTAACGAACGAGGCGGTTTCTGCGGAATTCCTTCATGATTTCTTTTCAGCACTTTATCCTGAATTTGACGAAGAAAAGGTAAACTTCTTTGCGGCCAAAGCGGTTGTTTATGCAAAGATGGAATCGGTAAATCATGCATTGCGGGTTGCTGCTTCTATTGATTCGCTGGTTATCGGGGAACGCGAGATCATTACACAGGTCCGCCAAGCTTATGAACAATCGCGTGATTTAGGCCTTTCGGGAGATACTTTACGTATTTTATTCCGTCATACGATCGAGACCGCAAAACGGGTTTATACTGAAACCAAGATTTCTTTGAAACCGGTTTCTGTTGTTTCTATTGCATACCAGCGTTTGGTCGGAATGGATGTTCCGAAGAACGCACGTGTTTTGGCAATTGGCGCGGGTGTTACGAATACAGCCATGTTGCGCTTTTTGAAAAAACACGGAATGAGCAATTTTGTGATTTTCAACAGGACGCTTGAAAAAGCAGCAATTTTAGCGGAAGAACTGGGTGGCTTGGCATATCCGTTAAGTGAATTGGAAAACTATTCGGAAGGGTTCGATATTTTGGTTTCCTGCACGGGTTCTGAAGATGTAATAGTTGATGAAAAGCTTTATGAAAAGTTGTTGAACGGCGAGACCGGCCCGAAGATTACGGTTGATTTGGCCTTACCGAGTGACATTTCTCCGGAAGTTCATACGAACTATCCTACCAGAAACATTTCAATAGAAGTTCTTCAACGAATTTCGGACGGTCATTTGCAGGAACGCTCCCAGGAAGTAATGCATGTAGAGCAAATCCTGGAAGAAGCAAATAACGAATTCCGGAACATTGCAAAAATGCGGGCAATAGAGGTTGCTATGCGACCTGTACCACAGATGGTCAAAGAGATCCGTGCAACAGCGTTCAATGAGATCTTCAAAAACGAATTGGATCAATTGGATCCGTCTTCCAAAGAGATCCTGGAAAAAGTAGTAGGATACATGGAGAAAAAATACATGAGTATGCCGATGATTATGGCGAAAGAAATCATGTTTAAATCGTAATTTTACTTCATGAGAAAAATTCGTATCGGTTCGCGCGGAAGTGATTTGGCACTTTGGCAGGCCAATCATGTAAAAAACCAACTGGAAGCTCTTGGAGCAGAAGTAAGTATTACCATCATTAAAACTCAGGGAGATGAAATCCAGCATTTGAGTTTTGATAAATTGGAAGGTAAAGGTTTTTTCACGAAAGAGATCGAACAGGCCTTGCTTCAGGAAACGATTGATCTTGCTGTTCATTCTCATAAAGATTTAGAAACAAATCCACCGGAAGGATTGATTATAGCAGCAGTTTCCGAAAGGGAAAATCCTGCTGATGTTTTGCTGATCCATCCGAAGGCATTTGATGAAAACTCATTCTGGAGTTTAAAAGAAGGAGCTGTTGTCGGTACGTCATCGGCTCGCAGAAAATCCCAATTGGTTGGTTATCGTTCCGATGTGCAAATCAAAGATCTGCGTGGAAATGTTCCGACCCGACTTCAAAAACTGGTTGATGGTGAATACGATGCCATTTTACTTGCAAAAGCAGGTTTGGATCGCTTAAAGCTGGATTTGAAGGGAATGCATGAAGTGGTCCTGAACCCGGAACAATTTATCCCGGCACCTGCACAAGGTGTTTTGGCTTTGCAGATCCGCGAGAATGACAACGAATTGTATAATTTCATGCAAGCCATGAATCATGAAGATATCCAGTCTCAGATTGCTTTGGAAAGAACGGTTTTGAATCGTTTGCAAGGTGGATGTCAGCTTCCGCTTGGAGCATATTGCCCGGAAGAAGGACGATTATTGGTTGCGTTTGCGCACGAATGGGAGCAAGGAGCGCAATGGTTTGAGTTTGAAGGGCCGCACGACCTGGACATGGTTGATGTGGTTTTGGAAGCGCTACTGGCTGAAGAAGATGAGGATCAAGAGTATATTTCTTAGTTCGGAAAGCGACTCTTCTCTTCCTATTCGCGATTTTTGCCTGGAGAATAACATCCCTTTAGTTCGAAAATCCTTTATTTCCTTTCAAAAAATTCCTTTTCAGTTCCCTTCCGGATGGGATGTGGTTTTTTTCTCTTCACCGCGATCCTTCGATTTTTTTATTTCGGAAGATTTTGTCCTGGAGTCCGATCAGCAACTTGCCTGTATTGGTTTGGAAACCAGGAACCACATCGAGGAAAAGGGGTTTACAGTATCTTTTTTCGGAGAAAATGCCGGTAAACCTCAGGAAATTGCACAGCAATTCAGAGATTGGCTGGGTGATCGGGTTGCGCTTTTTCCGCAATCGCTTAAATCCAATAAATCCATTGAAGCGCTGATTCCCAAATCCCAAAAAATCCCCTTAGTAGTTTATAATACGATTGAAGACCCGGTTCAATTCCTGAATCCCTTTTCAATCTATGTGTTTACAAGCCCTTCCAATTACAGGAGTTTCATTTCTTTGAACGTTCTTCCGGAAGATGCAAAAGTAATCGCATGGGGACACGCAACGGCAGAAATAATGATGGATGATGATTCCCCGGTTCATTTCATTCTGGATACCTCCACTTACTCGGAGCTTTTGACAATTTTGCAGCAGATTATTGCCTGAAAATTAGTTTTTTTTAACTAAAACCCTTACATTTTAGTTATGTTTTAGAACCGATAGCTTCTAAAGTTGATTAACTTTGTTGCAGGTTGTGATAGAACAACTGAGTGCCAAATTGAAATATTCAAAAAGTAATACTCACTAAATTCTATTCTATGGAAGCGAATAATGAAAATTATGAATTCCGAGTTTATCCTGATGAAAAATCGCCTAAACTATTCAAATCTCCTCTTCTCGAGGTCTTAACAAAAACAAAACTTTGGATAATTATTGTATTGTATAGCGCTGTAGCCGGTGTTTGGCTTTGGATCTATATGCAGTATTTTCAAGGAACTGCAATCAACATGATTTTATTGTTCTTTCTTGGATTTTTGGCATGGACATTCGGCGAATACACCCTGCACCGTTTTGTGTATCATAAGTTGAAGGATGCGTCTTATGATACCGGTTTGCAATACATGTTCCACGGAATTCACCATCAGTATCCGAGTGACGAAGACCGCATTATTTTACCCCCGATTCCGGGATTGGTAATTGCAAGTGCTTTCCTGGGAGTTTTTTATCTCATGATGGGAAGTGCAGCATTTACTTTTGGTGCTGGTTTCCTGATCGGTTACCTGGTGTATATCAGCATTCACTGGATGGTGCACAGTAAACCTGCACCTGCGCGGTTTAACTTTTGGTGGAAACACCACAATATTCATCACTATCAGCAACACGATAAAGCTTTTGGGGTTTCTACTCCGATTTGGGATATTGTTTTCAGGACGATGCCTGTAAAAGGCCGTAAAACAATTACAATCCTAAAGAAATAAGGTTATCAATCACATAGCAACATAGTTGTATAGCTTGTTTATGCATAGACAAAAAATGGGTCTATCACCATTAAAAATCCTTTACGTGCTCTATGTACCTATGTGGTTTTTTATTTTTGAATAAGGATCAGACTATGCCGGATAGCATCGAAATGATTGTATATGAGAATGGTGCGCGGTGTTTCCGTTGCACCATTTTCTATTACGTGCTGTGCCTGTCCATTAAGCAAACGGACCGCCAAATAGCTTGCGAATGCGCTAACCGTTCGGTATTCACCAACCGATTTTTTAAAATAAACCGTAGGTTTCTTGTCGAATAATTGTTCTACTTCCCGGTACCAGGAATCGGTGGAAACATCTCCGTTTTTGCCAAGTAACAGACAATCTATATCAGTAGTATTCAATTTTTGTTCCTGCAGAAAGCTCAATACAAATTCCCTGATCTCGTTTTCAGACAGGTGAGAACACTGTTTGAATGCTGTGAACTTTGCGAGGCTGTCCTCCGGATTGTTACTGAGATAAAATTGGGTAGAACCTTCACCACAATAAGAACCTTGTGTTTTGGAGTTAAGGAGGTTTTCATTGGAGACCAATTCAGTTTTAAATCGTTCGCCCAAACGGTCAATATTGTAGTTATAATCTGAAATCTCTTCAACAGCCCCAAGTAAAAGCGTTTTTTCTTCTTCCCTATGCTCGTCGAAGAAAAGTGAGGCGTCCAGTAACGCTGATTCAAAAGCCAGCGAACCATTGACATGTGTCAGATTGTAGCCCATATTCTCTGAAAGAAGTGCAACTTGTCCTGCTAAAGCGTTTGGAGTACTTTGCACAAAGTTAGTAGGAGTTAAAGTACCTTCGTTGTATTCCACAATCTGATTTAGAAACTTGATGCAGTCTTCCAGTCCACCATTTGCTGTGCCGAAAATAATCCCGTTGGGTTTTGGGTTTCTCCCCAATAACGGTAAAGAGACACCAATTCCCATGCGTACTGCTTTTCCCATTCTTCTCAATTGTGCATTGGGAATCACGTCCTGGTAAGAAGGCTCAATTGCCCTATAGATGTATTCATTTAAAACCTGCCAATCTCCGTTTTCGAAAGACAAGTCGTGTGTTTTTTGTGGAGAAATAGCGTAGAGGTCTTTTATATACATGCTGAAAAGATTAGAGAGGTGCAATTTCCTCCAAATCCAAATGAATTGGAAATAACATGTTTAATGGCAACTTCCGGGGTGTATTTCAACGTTGGCCGGAAATCAAACTCCAAGATCGGTTCTTTTACACGTAAACTTGGGTATAGTTCCTGGTTCTGGATAGAAAAGATACTGTAAATTGCTTCCAGAACTCCAGCAGCCGCTAAAGTATGTCCTACATAGGATTTCGTTGAACTAAATGGTGGAACGGTTTTAAAGATCCTGGAAAAAGCAAACGATTCAGTCATATCGTTGTTGGGTGTTCCGGTCCCGTGCGCGTTGATATATTGAATGTCTTCCGGTTGCAGTTTAGCGCGTTTCAGTGCCAATTCCATTGCCATTCTTGGTCCTCTTGCATCATCAGAGGTAGCAGAAGGATGAAAAGCATCGTTACAAATCCCGAAACCGGAAAATACAGCCTGAATTTTTTTGGGGTCCGAAACATCGGATTTTCTTTCCAGGACAACATATGCTGCGGCTTCTCCGAGGCTTAATCCTTCCCGGTTCGTATCAAAGGGTTTACAAGGTTCCTCGCTCAGGATCCGAAGGGAATTAAAACCATTTACCGTAAATTTTGCAAGACAATCACTTCCACCGGCAATTACACGGTCCACTTTTCCTGTTTCCAGTAGGCGGGCACCCAGGGCAATGGCGTTGGCTGAAGAGGAACAGGCTGTATTAATAACATCTGTGATTCCCTTCATTCCATAAAAACGAACGATTTGCAAAGCATGATCCGAACCCTCATAATTCTTTACATACTCGGAGGGTGAACCATGCATATTGGCATCGTGATACAGATGATCTGTGTAACACATTCCTCCGACTGTACTTGAGCTGATAAAAGCCGTACGGGCAGACGCGAGTTCATCCAAACTAAGTTGAGCGTTCGATACGGCTTCGCGAAAGGCTTTCATGGCGATAAGTGTTGTTCGTGTGAACCCACGTCCCTTTTCAAGGCCCAGTTCGGCTAAAAGTGACTCATCACTTTGATCAATCTCACCGAATACCAGTGAGTCCGTGTAGTGAGATTTGAAATGTTTGGCCTTTTTGATTCCTGAAATTTCATGTTGCAAGGAATAACGGTTTTCAGCAATTGTTAAGCCAATTGAACTGATTGCACCCATTCCTGTAACAACGATTTCAGTCATAGATCTTATTTTGTTCGATTCGCGCTAATGTAATCTACGATCGTATTGACGTCCACCAAAATTTGTCTACCCTCAGTCGGATTTTTGATTTTTATTCCGTATTCACGGTCCAATAAAACGATCAATTCCACAGAATCAATAGAATCTAAACCTAATTCTTCGCCGAATAATGGTACATCATTCTGAATATCGGCAGGAGTTAAATCCAACAAGTTCAAATATTTAATCAAATGTTCTTTGAACTCAACGATTAATTCTTCTCTGTTTGTAGTCATACTTTAAATATAGTTTTGAATTCTCAACTTTATGAATATCAAGAGTTGACAAATTACTGTGAACAAAAATAAGAAAGTTATAGTACCAATTAATTCACTCCATGCACCATTTTTCAAGAAAAGCGTGTAATATCCTTCCAGGCACCATTTCAAAGGAGAGATATTACCAATGGTTTGCATGTAATCCGGCATCACGAAATTAGGGACCCAAATTCCACCGATTGCGGCAAAAATAATGATCGAAATAGCCCCGAACCCGTTTGCCTGCTCTTGTGTTTTGGCATAGGTACCAACCAGAACTGCATAAGAAATTGCCGAAACTGCAGAAAGTAAGGTTACAACCAGGAACGGTAAAAATGCGTTGGGCATGGCTAGTTGTGGTAGTCCGATATGTGGGAAAATGTAAATTCCCATCAGGAAAAGAAGGAGTAATTGGGATAAAGCAACAAACAAGTATACCAGGAATTTGGAGATCAATGTCAGGGCGAAAGCCCGTGGAATGGTTTGAAGCCGCAAAAAACTTCCCGATAAACGTTCCTTTACTATGTTTCCTCCCAGGGAGATCACCATGAAGAACATGGCAAAAATGGACCAGGCCGGAACGTTATGCTGACTGGAATTCGGAATCATTTCAGCTTCGCTGTCCAAACTTGCATTCGCAATTTTCAATTTGGTTTCGCGATTTATAATGGCTTGTCGGATGTTTTTCGGGATCGAGTCATATCCCATTTCCTGGAACAGTTTTCCAACCATTTCCTCATTTTCAATCCCGTTTGTGATTGCCTGGATCCCATTATTAACAGAGATTCGAAAGTTTTCCTGGACAACCGGATCGAAGTAAATGGCAATCTCCTGTTTTTTCGGATTGATTTTCGGTGCTTTTTCAATTACACCCATTTGTTCCAGCATCAGTTTGGAGATATTGTCGGCATTGCTTGCCAATCGTTCGCTGAAGTTGGATGGAATATAAATTCCCAACATAGCGTCTTCATCTATGGTTGTTCGCTTAATTGCACTTTCAGAGAGTCGGTTATTTTTTTTGATCTCAAAACTCCCGGAATGAATCAATGCCTTTACTAATGAATCGCCCAGAGAACCTTTATCCTGATTGGAGATCAGAACCGTCAGTTTATTTTCGTTTACAATTTGAAAAGCACTGTTTTGTACGATCGTGATGATAAAAACCAGTAAGAGTGGCATCAAATACATCAATAGCAGCCCCACTTTATCGTGAAGTACCAGGAGTATTTCTTTCCATACCGATGCCTTTAGTTTCTTCATCAATCGCGTAATAGGGTTCCGGTCAGTTTTAGGATGAGTTCTTCCAGGTTGCTGACAGCATGTTTATGGAGCAAATTTGCGAGTGTTTCACTTGCAATGATCTTTCCGTGGTCGATCAAAATGATCTGATTACAGAATTCTTCAGCTTCTTTTAAATGGTGTGAGGTATAAATAATTGTTGTTCCCTGCTGATTTAATTCCTGGAGCAAGTTCATGATGGCGATCTTACTTTGAACATCCACACCAACTGTCGGTTCATCCAAAAACAGAACTGAAGGATTGTGAAGCAGGGAAATAATCAGGTTCAAACGACGTTTCATTCCACCTGAAAAAGTAGAGACTTTTTTGTTTTTCACGTGAAAAAGCCCCACTTTTTGAAGTAAATCATCTATTTTATGGGCTAAATCTTCATTTTCGAGATTGTATAAATTCCCAAAATAGGAAAGGTTTTGTTTCGCCGTTAATTCTGGAAAGAAGGAGAAATCCTGTGGAACAAAGCCCAATTTACTTCTTATCTCGCGTGGACTTTTCTCCCCGTCCAAATGATAGACCACGGAACCGAGTGTCGGATCCAAAATACTGCAGAGTATGGAGATCAAAGTGGTTTTTCCTGCACCGTTTGGCCCGAAAATGCCTACAATTTCTCCTTTGGCCACGGTAAAATCGATCCCGTCCAAACTTGGAACGGTATTTTTACCATAGGATTTATAAACTTTTGAAACATGCAAAAGAGTCTCCTGCATCTCATTTAGAATTTGATTTTCGCCAATTCCTGGAAGGCTTGTTTTTCTACCGCACTGATTTCAACCAATAGATCGGCACAAGCGTCAAAGTCTTTTTGTTCTGTTAAGCGGCCTTTGTAGATCCCCGACATTTGAAGTGCGCTGTCTCTCCACAAATCACCTGCTTTCGTCATTGTTTCGGAAATTTTGGCTAATTGCTCATTTTGCATGATAACAGATGCTTCCTCCAGGAAAGCGGCATACAAGAAACGAAATCCGCCACCACCGGTACCAATTTCTTCCTGCATCCGAACAATCTGACCCAAGTGAAGGCCAGCCTGACGAGGACCTAATTTCTCTCTCCAGCCACGGATTTTCTTCGAGGTATAAACAATTCCTTTTACTCCGGCTACCGATCCGGGAATTTTCAGCATGTCCCTGCAATTGCGCTTAATCCCTTTCGCAATTCCACGTCTGACTTGCTCCTGAGTAATCTCTCCGATCTTTAACGGATAATAGATGTGTCCTTTTGGTGCCAAAGCGCCCTTTGCAAAACGCACGCGTTCCAATTCTTCTGTCGTTAAAGAAGTTGTTACTTCCATCACCGGATCACTTACAAGATAACGGTCACCTTCCTTACCAAAAACGATGAGGTTGTGCGCGTTGAAATGAAAACGGTATTCTTTCGGGAAATAGGGCAAATGAAAAACACCTACCTGGCAACCGACCTGGATTCCCTGTGCAATTTTTTCGTCCAAAAAGCGTGTTGCTTCCTTTGGATCTTTGAATTTTTTGCGTTCTACTTTAACGTCCAGTGCTTTGCATGTACGTTTGAAAATGGCTCCCGGCATGGTTCTGAATGAAATAGCAGGACCATTGTTTACTTTCATAAACGGAATATGGATGTAGAACAGGCCTGAACCCATTCCGAAAGCAAGAGGCTCGGTCATAAAGTCCACCCCATGATGCTGTAATAAGCTCATAGTAACGCCATTTTCACAATGGGCAGTCTGGTGATGAATAAATTCTGACACTAAGCTTTAAAATTTTTGAGTTCATTAATGGAAATCTCAAATGCATCGGCGTAACGTTTAAGAACACTATCGCTTAGTTTTTTAAATGCATTCGGTTTCAAATGTCTTTTGATCCGGAATTTCCAGAAACCGGTATACCCGGATAGTACAGTAAAGTCCATCAGCTTTTCTTCCATAAAGTAAAGAATAGGACTTGCTTCTCCTCTTTTTATCTGTTCCCGCGCATCGGCAGTTCTTCGTTCGATTTCCTTCCAGGCTTCGTCCAAAGCAACTTTTTTAGCCTCCCAACCGGTACTTAATTCGGTACTGTAGTGCCCGTTATCGTTCTTCACATAGCAAACCTCTCTTGTAAAATTTTCAAGAGCACTTTTATCTTGTGGAACTTCGGACTTTTTCATTTAGCAAACAGTTAAGTAAGCAAATACGTAAGAAAATCTGGAACTTTCCGGAACGGCAAGCAGAATCGTATCACCGACCCTCAGTTTTCCACTGGTAAATAATTCATCTACCATTAAATAGATGGATCCTGCACCAACGTTTCCGTGAGTAGCCAGGTTGGAGAACCAGCGTTCTTTCGGAATTTCCATCCCGTTATCAGCAAGCTGAGCGTAGATCTTATCTTCAAAGAAATAGCTCGACATATGCGGTAAGAACCAAGTTACATCATTGTTTGTCAGGCCACATTCTTCAAATTTGGCTTTCAATTTACTGAATCCCAATTTAACAATGTGTTCGTCCAATAGCTTTACGTCCTGTTTGATACTCAGAATAGACTTTTCAATCATTTCCTGAGGCTCGTAATCCATGTAGCTTTTCAAGGTGCCGTCTTCCATTTTATCAGCAGCCATGTACATACACGGCTCGATCTCATTGGCAAAGGAAATTCCTTCTACCCAATCAATGCGTAACGAAAGTCCTTCCGTACTTTTTTTATCTTCCAGCATAAAAACAGCAGCACCATCGGATAGCATCCAACGAAGGAAATCTTTGTCGAAAGACAAGTATGGATTTTCTTCCAGTTCGGTCAGCTTTTGAATTTCCAGCTCGAATTTATCGGAGCTAAGTACACGTGACAGGCGTTCAGATCCTGATGAAATGGCTTTTTTGCTCATTCCTGATTTGATAGCCATGTACGCATATTTCATTGCGTGCATTCCGGAACAACAAACTCCGGAAGGAGAAACTACTTCAATATTCCCGGATTCGGGTAACCATCCGTGAACCATGACACCATGAGAGGGCATCATTTGATCCGGGGAAGAAGTTCCGCAGCTGATCAGATCAACTTCTTTGATTTCCTGTGGATTTTTCTGAAACAAATTGCGAATGGCCAATGAAACCATTTCCGAATTTGTGTGAGTTGGCGTCCCGTCTTTACGAATTGCATAATAGCGGTTTTTGATTCCGTTATTACGTAAAACGATCCTTCTCGATTTAGAAGCACGGTCATTAATTAAACCTAAATAATCTTCCATTTCATCATTGGAAATGGGATTATTGGGTAAAAAAGACGCCGTACGTGTTATATATACTTCCTTCAAGCTCATTCTTATCTCAATTGAGTGCCTCTGTAATATGCTAATTCGCGTTTAATATGTTGTCCTTTAAAGGGGCGTACAAAGATATGATATATCGTTAAAACAATTGGCGAAACGATAAATAAAGCGAAAATCAAATAATATTTGAAAAAGTTGACCCAGAATTTCCGGTTTCCTCCTTTCGCTGTTTTCTTCGTAATTAGGTTTGCCCAAATCCTAAAAAGCATTTTTGCTCTTGATTCAATAAAAAGAATCGAGATAGGAATGGTAATTCCACCTCTCGAAACCAATTTTTCCTGGAACGTACGTTCTTGGTTTTGACTTAATTTCTCCTTCAATAACCGCCCGAATTGACTTGCATTCCGAATGTCTTCGTCAGAAACACCGGGTTTTGGAAAAATTCCCCACTTCTTTGTTTTTTGCCCTGTCAACATCCAATGTAAAATTGTAATTACACTAATCAAGTTACTGGTTTTATCAATTAATGGCACATTTCCGATTAATTTTCCACCTGCGGAAGCGAGTTGTTTTTTAACTGCCTCCTGTGCATTGATCCACATATTTCTACAGCCCAGCACGGTTACAATATTTGTACCATTTGCAATTTTTCGAAAGGATTCATCCTGTAAAATTGCAGAAGAAGGAAGCGAAGGGGACAAGAACCACGGTTGGTACCCGAAAATAATTAAGTCATAGCGTTCCCTTTCGAAACGAAGCGGTTTAATTGGGACCGGTTTCTCCAAAACAGTTTCGGGCATGGCATCGAAGAATGTAGCAGCAGTCCATGGAAATGGAAACGGCGTTTCCGGTTCAACGTTTACCCATTCTATCGTGCTGTCAGTAAATGGATTACAGAAATTTTGAAGAATTTCAGTAAGCTGTCCTGATTGGGAATAATGTATAACTAAGATGTTCTGTGCCATAGTTAATTGGGTTCTTGGAAAAAGAATCTAACTTTTGCCCATGCAAATTTAGTAAGGATTTGCTTCTAAACTACTTTTTTGTTCTCTTTCAGAACGGGAATCCATTGATTTTAGCGGTGAATTTTTTAAAACTTTATGATTAATTTTGTACCACATGGAATCAAGTCTGGCATCAATCACAAGTATAAACGGTTGCGTAATAATTCCCACCTATAATAACGAACGAACTTTAGAACGGGTTATCAGGGAAGTGCTTGAATATGTTCCTTCCGATTGCGTGATTATCGTCAACGACGGAGCTACTGATTCCACTCCTGAAATTTTGAAATCCTTTGAACCGGAAGTGACAATCCTGGTCAACGATGTAAATAAAGGAAAAGGATTTTCACTTAGAAAAGCGTTTAAGTTTGCCCAGGAACAAGGGTATTCCAATGCGCTGACAATTGATTCCGACGGTCAGCATTACCCGAGTGATATCCCGGTGCTGATTGAACAGGCGATGATGCATTCCGGTGCAGTAATTATGGGTTCTCGTAATATGAACCAGGAGGGAGTTCCACAGAAAAGTTCCTTTGGGAATAAATTCTCCAATTTCTGGTTTAAAGTAGAGACCTGGATAACTTTACCGGATACCCAGACCGGCTTCCGGATTTATCCATTGAAACCGTTGAAGAAGATCTGGTTGTTTACCAATAAGTTCGAGTTGGAGATTGAGGTCATCGTAAAATTGGCCTGGCGCTTTGTTCCTTTTGTGGCCGTTCCAATCCAGGTGAAATATGATCCGAATGAACGAGTTTCCCATTTCCGTCCGGCGAGAGACTTCACACGAATCAGTATTTTGAATACAGTTTTGGTGCTTACTGCATTGATATGGTTCTATCCCCGAAAGTTATTTTCTATTCGCACGTGGAATGTGATTAAGCACGAAGCTATTAAACCGGAAGAATCGAATTTCAGGAAAGCACTTTCTATCGGATTTGGTTTTTTTATGGGAATTGTACCCCTGTGGGGTTTTCAGCTACTCATCGGAATTCCATTGGCTGTTTTATTCCGGATGAATAAGGTATTGTTCATTGCAGCAGCAAATATTTCTATTCCACCCATGATTCCGTTTATTATTTACGGAAGCTTCTTATGCGGGCAATTATTTTTAACCGGAGAAACGAATACGGCGCAATTGGCTGATTTAAGCTTGGAATCGGTTCAAAACAATGTCTATCAATACGCTATCGGGGCGTGTATTTTTGCAACGATCGCGTTTATTGCCTCTTTTTTGGTAAGTTTTGTCCTACTGAAAATTTTCCGGAAAGAGCCTAGAACAAATCAAGATTAATATAACCACATAATGCACATAGAACACATAAGGGAATAGCTTGAATTAAAAAATCTATGTGACCTATGTATCTATGTGGTTCAATACCGAGCCTTCGACGAGAAGCATCGCGTACCCACAGTTATCTTTTTCTTTATTGGTAGATTCCGCTGAATTTCAAACAAACACCTTCTGCGGTGCTCAACTGCCCGGAAACTTTCAGGTTTTGATCTTCCTGTTCTGTAACTGTCATTTTGAAGCTTGCTTCCGGGGTATTCACGGGGTTCAAAACAGCCAAAAATTTACTGGTTGCAAGGGTTTTCAATTGAATGGCCCTATTGAACTGTGTCCCAAGAATTTCTTTTACTAATTCCAATTGCACAACTCCAGGAGTTACAGGATTGTTTGGAAAGTGCCCGTCATAAATCGCATGCTTTGGATTAATGGAAATGCTTGCTTCCAGAACATTGTCTTCGAACTTCAAGTCGTTGATCGTATAAAATGTGTCTTTCAGTATCATCAGAATGTCGTGAATTTAGAGTCATTAATTGTACCGTTAACTTCCATATTGGAGAAATTGTATACCAATTTATTGTCCTTGTCTGTTAACATGGTAAGTTCTTTGATTGTCAGTTCTTTTTTAAAGAAGATCAGGTTGATTTCAGAAACATAGCGTTTCATCTTTTCGCTTTTCGGGATAAGGACCAGTTTGTAATTTGACTTGCTTTCGAAATAACTGATCTTGAATTCTTTTTCATTCAAAAATTCCCCGGTCATCATTTGCACCATCAGTCCCTGGATTTTTTTTACCACCATTTTGGAAGAAGCGCTGCTTATTTCCTTGCCTTTTTCCTGGAGTTTTACGGTTTTTCCATTAATAAGAATGATCTGGCTTTCCGGTTTTGATTTTTCCCAGCGGATCTTGTTTTCCTTCTTGTACCACATTTTACCGGAACCTTTTTGTGCGGTAGTCAGCAGGGAAGAGGTAGCAGTTTCCGTAAAATCCGCCTGGATCGATTTCGTTTCTTTGTGCTGTTTTTCCAAAGCTGCCTTACATGCTTTCGGATCAGGGATTTTGGAATATTCCTGTGCAGAAATGCTCGTTGAAAACAGCAATAAAAAAAGGATGCTATTTATTAATTTCATGAATGAATTTTTTCAGATTTTCCTGGTTTGCAAAAATAATGCCTTTGGCTTTTGCTCGCGTAATGTATTCATCGAGGATATCCGCTGTTTGCTCTAAATTGTCATGGAGTAAAACGATACTGCTTGGCCGGGTTTTCATTAAGCGATTCATCAATGATTCTCTATTCTTAAATGAATCGTAGGAACGAACACTCCACGCAACGATCTTGAATCTTCTTCTTCTCAGTGCACGCGCGATCTTTGGATTCGTATAACCGATCGGAGGTCTGAAAATGGTAACTTTTTCAGCCAACAATGGTTCTATATTTTGGGAAAACAGGTCTATTTCTTCAGCTATTCGTTTGCTGTGAAGCATGGCAAAGAAAAGTGAGTGATTCTGTGTATGATTACCGATGGAATGTCCTTCAGAAATGATGCGCTGAAGAATTTCAGGATGTTCCTGGGCTTTGCGGCCGATTACAAAAAAGATTGCTTTGATACCGTGTTTTTGAAGCGTGTCCAAAATGCGTGGTGTCTGAACAGGATCCGGGCCATCGTCAAAGGTCAGAATGACCTCCGGACCAATGTTGCGGAAAATGGTAGGGTAGAAATATTGAAAACGAAGGAATACGATTCCAAAAACAAGAAAAACGCAGAAGTTTGAAATAACAAATGCAATCCAAAGCCATAAATAAGGACTGTTCCGGAAAATGAGGACGACAATTAAGAGTGTACTTAATGCTACGGCAATGTTGAGTCTATGCTTCCACCTCATTTCTGCAGATGAGCGTTAAGCCCAGTTTATTGGATTCTAAATTATTCACGATCAAAATCCGCTTGTGATCCAGATGTTTGATCAGCCAATCATTTGCCATATGAACAGCAAAAGCAGAAGCACTTTGGTAAAAACCGGTGTATTCCGGAAAGGAGACATGGTTTTTTGCTTTCGATTTGAAATCAGACCCGGCTTCCAGTACCAGATCCAGATCTCCGAAATTACAATTGTTGGTTGCCAGGAATCGTTCCACACGGTTTTCCGTATTTTCATCGGAGAAGTAGACTTCACAGGCACGGACAGAAGCAATGGAGTTTCCTTTTTCACCGGATAGTACCATAAAAGAAGCCCCGGATGTAAACGGGTGATCGGTTTCAATCAAAGACCCGCGCAATCTTTCCAAAAAAGGAATTGCTTCATCTGCTGCACCAACCAAAACCGAATTTTTTCCCTCGTCAATACACAAAAGACCATCTTTTAATGCAACCTCAAAAGAAAGTGCATTTTGAGTATGGGTCATATTGTAGGCATGATTCTTCAAATCCAAAGAAATTTGACCCGAAATGGTATTGTGTGTGCTTTGTATAAAAGCTGTCGGGGAAAGAATATCTCCGCTTACAGTATTGATGGTCACCAGGAATTTCTCGGTATCTGTCAAACAACCAAGGGCTGTTCCTACTGAAATTGCATCGAATTCATGAGGGACTTTTTCCTGGCATGCTTTGGAAGCGGTAATTCCCATTCGCAAAATAGTGCTCAATCTTCTGAGTGCAGCAACCGGAATGTAATTTTTATAATCCGGAGAGATCAGTTGATTCCCGGCAGTTAGCGGTTTAAGGTTATCCCAGATATTCTCTTTTTGAAAACTGTCCTGGTGTGTAATTGATTCGATATGTTGAATGAAATACATATTTAAACCTTGCTTAAGATAATGGTTGAGTTGTTGCCTCCGAACCCGAATGAGTTGGATAAAATATGTCGGATGTTATTTCCTTCCGAGTAGTTTGTAACCGGCACTAACCCTGTTTCTTCTATGACTTGTGAAAAGTTCAGATTCGGAAGTAAAATACCGTTGTTCAATGCCAAAATTCCGAAGACAGCTTCAATCCCTCCTGAAGCGGCCAGGGTATGTCCTGTGTACGCTTTTGTGGAACTGAAGGGGGGTATGGACGATCCAAAAACCGTTTTGATTCCATGAGATTCGGAAAGATCATTGTTTGGAGTTGCTGTTCCGTGAGCATTGATGT
Source organism: uncultured Fluviicola sp. (assembly GCA_966212075.1). Lineage (GTDB taxonomy): Bacteria > Bacteroidota > Bacteroidia > Flavobacteriales_D > Crocinitomicaceae > Fluviicola. The sequence goes on along the minus strand of CBIHOM010000001.1, from coordinate 314,113 downwards.
AATCAATATCACCCGGTTCCAAACCTGCAACTGACAAAGCGCCTTTCATGGAAAGTGTTGCACCCAATCCTTCCGGTGAAGAAGCAGTTTGATGGTAAGCATCCGAAGCATTGCTCCAACCGGAAAGGACTGCCAATGGCTCTTTTCCGGATTTTTTGATCGTTTCCTCTGTTTCAAGGACTAAAAACCCGGCACCTTCTCCCAGGTTCAACCCTTTTCGTGTTTCATCAAAAGGCCTGCACCATTCATCATCAAAGATCATTAACGAACGAAACCCTGAAATGGTAAATTTGGAAAGTCCGTCTGTTCCACCGACAACCACACGATCCAACTGTCCGCTCAGCAACATACGCGCTCCAAGCATGATGGAGTTTGCAGCAGAGGAACAAGCTGTTGAAATGGTATTGACATATCTGTCAATTCCCAATTCCCTGGCAATTTGCTCGCTGGTAGTTCCGCTCGGATGATTTTTATATATGTTCAGATCATCGCGTTCTCCATTAAGAAAATCTTTATAGGCAATTTCACTCACATCCATTCCACCTACGGAAGTTCCTGAGATCAATCCCGTTCTGATTTCCGGGTTCAGTTCGTGTCCGGTGAATGCTTCTTTTGCAGCGATCATACCAAGGATAGCAGTTCTGGAAGCATCTTGCTTCAGGTTAAAACGACGGACCAATTCTTTATTTGTCCAGGCAATTTCACCTACTTTAAAACGTTCTGTATACGGTTTTTTACCTTGTTTGATCCCTGTTTTTTCAGAACGCAGGGTAAGCAAGGTTTCTTCTACGTTTTCACCTATAGAAGAAATAACGCCATATCCGGTAACGTAGATGCGCATTTATTGATTTTTAGAAATGTAATCAGCTAAGGTATTTACTGAATGAAAGATTTCTTTTCCTTCGCTTGGGTCTGCGATTTTGATTCCATAATTAGAATCCAATAAAACGATGAATTCCAATGCGTCAATCGAATCCAATCCAAGTCCCTGATCCCCGAATAAAGGAGCATCATCCCGGATGTCCGCAGGGGTCAAATCTTCCAGGTTCAATTGCTCAATAATTTGAGCCTTTAGGTTTTCTTTTAAGTCACTCATTTCTATATTGTTTAATTAGTGTTGAAAGTTCAAGTTCGATTGAATGTTCACCAGTTTCAGAATTAGTCAGCAAAAATAGGAAACATTCTTGTTCTCCATTCGATTTTGCCTCCACCCAAGCGCATAAACAGCAATTATTACCTTTATTTAACGCTATTTGTGCCCATTCTGAAAAATGAAGCGAATTGAAGTCATCTTCTACGAAGAAACAATTTTCACCATACCATTTGTGACGGATGCACAACTCACCGGTAACAATGTTCGGTAACGTGTAAACAAATAGGGAAGGGCTCGGATTATTCAATTGCTCATAACTGTCTATGAATAAGTTATCTGTATTCTGGCTTGCAGAACTGTTTGCGAAGATCAATTGAAGATCGTTTTCCAAATCAACGTCTTTCGGAAAGAAAGGAAGAAGCAATTCTGTTCCGATAAAGGCCATTTTTGAAAGCACATCCATTTTATAGAATTTCGGATATTCTGCTCCGAGTTGCTGATAAGCGGATTTCAACGGATTTTCTTCCCCTTCCGTGTTGTAAACCAGTTTTCCATTCAGAAAAGTTCCTTTCGGACAAACGTAACTATGTGCTAAGATCTTCACGGCAGTTTTTGTAAGATTAAACTTGCATTTCCTCCTCCAAACCCGGAAGCGGTCTTCAAAACGGTGTTCAGTTCTTTTAATTCAATGCGTTGAATGATATTTAGCGGGACCGAAGTTCCGGTTTCGTCAAATCCGAGGTTTGGAAACAGTATGTTTTTCTCCATGGAAACGAGGCTCATGATGGTTTCTAAAACACCTGCAGCACCTAATGTATGACCGAAATACCCTTTCATACTGTTAAGCGGAACCTGATCCAGGTTGGTTCTGCCGAATGCAATACTTTCCATTTCGTCGTTGAATACGGTTGCTGTACCGTGAGCAGAAACAAAATCAATGTCCGAAGCAGTCTTTCCGCTTCTTTTGAAAGTCTTTTCGATAGATCTTACCAAACCTTCTCCCGTTCTGGAAGGGCCCGAAATGTGATTGGCATCGTTGGATGAAGAACCACCTTTATACAGAACAGCAAAACCATCTGGTTTTTGATTTGAAACCAACACAATTCCGCATCCTTCACCCAAGGTAGTCCCGTTTCTCGATTTATCAAAAGGTTTGCATGCTTCATTGCTTAAAGCAAACAAACTTTGGAAACCGTATGAAACGAATTCGGAAACGGTGTCAATTCCAATAACAATTACCTGGTCGTATTTCCCGGCAAGCAAATAGTCTGCAGCTGTGTTAATGGCAATGACTCCCGAAATACAGGCGTTTGAAATGATAAACACGTCTGTTTCCGGGTAGAATTCATGTATAATAGAGCTTGTTCCCGCAAAAGTATCTCCGGGAAGCGAATCGATATTTCCTTTGGTGGAACTTACAATAACAGCGGTTCCTTTGGCTCGGACAGAAAATTTCGCATGTGCTTTTTCAAGTGCTTCTCTTAAAAGCGTATCATAACGATTACCCGTAATTTCTTCGCGCTTTGCCAATGGAATGGTTGTATCCTGGAAACCCGCATTTTCAACAAGCCTGATTCCCGAAAATCCATTTTGAAAAGCCTCGAAATGGTCTTCAAGGCTAGTTCCAAGCGGAGTAACTATCGAAAGTGTTTGTATGTAAACCGGTTTATGCATCAATCCAATGTTGCTTTTCTTCCCAAATACGGTAGAATTCAGGTTTGATTAATTCCAGGGTCCGGTCGGAAGTGAACATGAACACCTGCATCGTCATTCCGGTTGCTGCTACTTGTTTGGTTGTGTTATTGATTACTTCGTAACGGAATACGATCTTGGCAGAATCGTGCTGTTCCAAAATGACGTTAATCAATGCGCCTTCGCCATAAAAAATGGAAGCTTTATGCGAGATCTCAGATTTTACAATGGGAATAAAATAACCTTGCGCATGCACATCCAGATATTCGATCCCATAATCCCTTCCGAATTGTTCCCGGGCATCTTCAAAGAATTTCAGGTAGTTTCCATGCCAGACCACACCCATGGCATCCGTTTCACTGAAACGGACCGGTACAAGTATGGATGATTTCAATATTTTCATGCCAGGACAATTTTCATTTGGCAGGTAACCAGGACATTTCCGTTCGATTTTGCGGTTCCTTCCACTAAATGGATCGTGTCAAACGTACTCAATACACGAACCGATGTTTCGATTAAATCGTTTTCTCGTGCTGCATTTTCAACCTGGACCTGCGTAACAGCTCCAATAAAACCCAATTTCGGTTCACCACCTTCTACCAGGCTATTCAAATAACCGAATCCTGCAGCACAGGTTTGTGCAATATTTTCGATCAATGCTGATTCGGATAGTACCTGATCTTCCAGGAACAGATTATCCGGAGTGATCTCAAATTCGGTTTTGAATCCGGTCTCATCTGCAGTTAAAAGACTGTCGATCATCACAAAAGGAGCTCTTTGTGGGATGATTGATGTAATATTTTCTTTGCTAATCAACATAATATTCAAAAAAGTTAAACCATTGGGTTGGACTGGCTTTTACCTGTTCCTCCAGGTGTTTGACATAAATTTCCGCAATTTTCTCAGGAGATTCAAATGCTGTCAGCGGATCTGTAGCACTTAATTCGTAATGTGTACTTCCTGATTTCACTGCATATACAAAGGTAAGCGGAACTTTGAATTTATGTGCCATAATAAACGGTCCTGCAGGGAATTCCGCAAAACCATTCAAAAACGGCAACCTGAAATTCTTTTGGCCTGGAGTTGTTCTGTCTGCATGCAAGGCAATCAGTTCATTGCGTTTTAATGCCTGGTGAATCAAAATGAGGTGCGAAAGGTCGTCTTTGATAGGAATGAGCTGGTATTGTGATTTTCCGGCAGCGTCTTCCAGGTAAGCTTTGATTTTTTGAACTTCAGCATCGAGCATCAGAATATTGATCTTCAAGGTGATTCGTTCACCAAGCAGGTTGCCGGCATTTTCCCAATTCCCCAAATGAGCTGAAAAAAGGAACCCACCTTTACCGGCCTCGTTCATTTTGATCAAAGCTTCTTCGTTGTTAAAGCGAAAAGTAAAGATTCTTTTTCTAGGTGTTTTTAAGGCGATTCTGTCAATGAGTGTTTGTCCGAACAAATAGAGGTTTCTGGCCGTTGCTTTGATCGCTTGCCATCTGGAATAATGAAACCCTTTTTGGTAAAAGGAAATCAGAGCTCTTCGCGGCTTACGGGAGAAAAGCAGGAAATATCCGGAAACCCCGATACAAAAAAAGTAAGCAAATCGAACCCCTAAAAATCGAATAGAGTAAATAAAGAACTTATACCCCCAAAGCGAGCCTTTGGTTTTACCATCCCATTTTTGTTCCATTCACCCTTAAGCGTTCAAACGTTGCTCAACTAAATCGTAGAAATCGTTAAAAGTCTCAATCGTTTTGAAATCTTCTGCAGTAGGTTTAATTCCCAAATTTTCTTCAATAACAACTACCAGGTCCACATAGTCCAGGCTGTCCAGGTCCAATGTTTGCTGTAAATTATTCTCAGGTTGGATCAATGTTGCATCCACTTCAAATTCGTCAGATAAAAATTGTTTTGTAGTAAGAATGATGTCTTCTCTTTTCATGTTTAGGGTACTCTATTTTTTAAACTTTTTGATAATCAATGAGGAATTTGTTCCTCCGAATCCAAATGAATTGGATAAGAAGCAATCAATATTTTGTTCCTTATAGCTTGGAATGATATTGATTTTTTCCGAATGTTCATCCGGATTTTCAAAATTTATATTCGGTGCAATGAAATCATTATTCATCATGAGTAAGGAATAAACGATTTCACTTGCCCCGGCCATCCAGCATTCGTGTCCGGTCATACTTTTTGTAGAACTGACAGGAACTTTGGAGCCCAGTACGTTGAAAATTGCTTCCGCTTCCGTTGAATCTCCGATTGGAGTTGAAGTAGCGTGGGCATTCACATAGTCAATATCTTTTGGTGTTAAATTCGCTTGTTTCAATGCCATATTCAGCGATCTGAACTGACCGTCGAAATTGGGATTTGAAATATGGTCCCCGTTTGATGAGAAACCAAAACCAACAATTTCTCCATAAATCGGTGCATTTCTTTTCAAAGCGGATTCCAATGATTCAATAATCACTGTTGCCGCACCACCTGATGGGACCAAACCGTCGCGGTCCCTGTCGAACGGACGACTCGCCATAGACGGTGCTGCATCTCTTACAGAAAAAGCACCCAATCCATCAAAACTTGCCATGGCATATACATTGATCTCTTGTGCACCTCCGCAAACTACACGTTCCTGCAATCCTTGCTTGATCAGCAAATAACCCATTCCGATCGAATGAGAACCCGAAGAACAGGCTGCAGAAATAGTGAAATTCATTCCTTTCAGTTTGTAGATCGTTGAAAGGTTCATGTTCACTGTAGAGTTCATGTTTTGGAAGATATCACCACTTCCGATAAGCGTGGTGTTCTTTTTCGCGCGAACTTTATCTACCGTTTCCACAACAGCACCGGCCGTTGAATCATTTCCGAAAATAATTCCTGTCTCGGTTTTATCCAGGAAATCTGCATCCAAGCCAGAGCCTTCCATTGCTTCTTTGGTTGACATAAAAGCAAAACGAGCGGGTTGATGCATACCGATGCGCTGACGACGGGACAAGAACGGATTCAGGTCCGGTTCGGCAACCATTCCGGTAAAGCAAGATCGGTAACCAAAGTCTTTACGCTGCTCATCGTAAATAACTCCACTGCGGCCAAGGCGCAGGGATTCCAGAACCGTGTCCAGGTTTTCACCCAAACACGAGTAGGCACCAATTCCGGTAATTACTACACGATGTTCCATAGTTAAGCGTAAATTCCTCCGTTTATATTAATAACTTCACCTGTTATATAAGCTGCTTTTTCAGACGCCAAAAAACTCGCAAGATACGCTACTTCTTCCACTTTTCCAAAGCGGTTTGCAGGAACCATTTTTTTTAATTCATTCATATCCAGGTCACTGGTCATATCAGACTCAATGAAACCCGGAGCGATTGCATTTACTGTAATATTCCGTTTTGCGATCTCTTGCGAAAGTGCTTTTGTAGCAGCAATCATGCCACCTTTTGCGGCAGAATAATTTGTTTGTCCGGGAACCCCTTTTAATCCGCTTAAAGAAGCTATATTAATGATGCGCCCGCTTCGTTGTCTTAACATGCGTTGTATAATTGCTTGTGTGCAGTTATACATTCCTTTCAACGAAGTGTTCAATACGGCATCCCAATCTTCTTCAGTAACCCATGGGAACAGGTTATCTTTTGTAATTCCTGCATTATTTACCAATACATGAATGATCCCTTCCGGATTATTGGTATACCAGTTTTCAACGGCAGCTTTAACAGCGGCACCGTCTTTTACATCAAAGTGCATTAATTCGCCTGTTCCGCCAGCTTGCTGAATTAAACTCAATGTTTCTTCTGCTGCAGCTTTGTTGGAAGCGTAGTTGATTAAGATGTGAAGGTTTAAGTCCTGGGATATTTGTAGCGCGATCGCACGTCCAATTCCTCTGGAAGCACCTGTGATTAGAGCACATTTCATAGGGCAAGAGTTGTTTTCTTAAGGGTGTTTGTTACGTTTCGGATAGCTTCAAATTGTGGGATATCTTCGTTAATAGTCGGAGAGACCGCACGAATTTGATTATAGATTTCTTTCGTTTTGGAAGAAAGTTTGCCTTTTTTGGTTTCGTCAAGTAAATCAATCGCCTGGCAAACAGACATCATATGGATAGCCATTACCTGGAAACCGTTTTCAATGACTTTCTTCGTGATAACCGCACTGTTTGTTCCCATACTTACGATATCCTGGTTATCGTTATTGTTGGAAATACTGTGCACATACATCGAATTGGAAAGCATTTGATTTTCTGCAGTGGTAGAAGTTGCAGTAAACTGCATTCCCTGGATCCCGAAGTTCAAACCTAAGGTTTGCGTATTCAGGAATGGAGGGAAAACTCCATTGATTTTGCTGTTCAGAAGGAAGTTCAACTGTCTTTCAGCGAGCATGGTCAATTTCGTAATGACCAATTTGATCTTATCCATTTCCAATGAAATGTAATCTCCGTGAAAGTTACCGCCATGAAATACGTTTTCGCGCTCCAGGCTCACTACCGGGTTATCGTTGGTAGAATTGATCTCGTTTTCAATGATCGTTTTTGCATAGTCCAGTGTGTCTTTTACAGGTCCAAGGATTTGCGGAATACAGCGAATCGAATAATATTCCTGGATCTTTTTCTTGAATTCAGTCGTTTCAGCAACTTTATCGTCTGTGAAAAGTTCTTCGCGTTTTTTGATCAGGGAGCTGTCTTTCAGGAAGTCACGCATGGCTTTTGCAACGGATTGCTGCCCTGCATGCAATTTTACTTCATTCAGACCTACAGAGAATGAGTCATCATATGCTTCCACGATCTCATTGATCATGGTTGAAGCCGCGATTGCCCAATCCAATAAGCGGTAAGAATAGATCAGGTTTACCGAACCAATTCCCGACATACAGGAAGTTCCGTTCATCAAGCCCAATCCGTCACGCAATTTAACTTTCAAGGGAGTGATGTTTTTTTCAGCCAAAACTTCTGAAGTCTTTCTGCGAACACCATCAATGTATACATATCCTTCTCCAATCAGGTTTAGTGCCAAATGTGCCAATTGTACCAGGTCACCGCTCGCACCGACTCCACCATGTTCGTAGATCTCAGGAATAATATCGTGGTTTAAGAACTGAACCAGTTTTTCAATAACTCCGTAGCTGATTCCTGAATTTCCCTGCATGAAATTGGTCAAACGGGAAAGTACGACCGCTCTTGCAGATTCTGCGTCCAACACATTTCCTGTTCCGGAAGAGTGGCTTCTGATCAGGTTATATTGAAGTTGATTTAGTTTATCTTCATCAATTTTGAATTGAGCCATTGGCCCGAAACCGGTATTGATACCATAAATAATCTTATCACTTGAAAATTCCTGCAAAAAAGAAAATGATCTTTCCAGTTCCTTACGAACATCGTCAGAAATGATGTACTCCTTCTTTTCAAGGCTAAAAGCTTCTATTTGTTTTAAATCAAGTTTGTTCATGTAATTTTTAAGTGGAGAGTAACTTATTTCGCTAATTTAACTTCAAGAATAGTGTGGAAGCGGTCCTCATGAAGACGGTGTTCTCCAACTGTTTCGAAGCCAGCTTTCTCAATAATGTATTTCATAGCAGTAGAAGAATACATTTTACTGTTTCCGTTTGCCAGCGCTGTAAAGTAAAGCGAAGTAGCAATTAAGCTGAACTCTGCTGCCGGGAAACGCTGATCGTCAATAAATGTTTCCATGATGAAGATTGTAGCATCCGGTTTCATGTTCTTCTTGATCTTCAATAGGATTGCTTCGATTTCTTTTTCACTGAAACAATCCAAAAACTGGCTCATCCAATATACATCTGCCCCGGTTGGAATTTCTGAATTCGGGTCAAGCATATCGCGCTCATTGTAATCTACGCGATCTCTGATTTCCGGAATTGCTTCAATATTTTCACGGGCAACTTTCAATTGAACCCCCAAATCAAAAATACTCACACGAACATTCGGATCGTACTGTGTACTTGCAATTGCCCACTTACCGGTATTCCCACCAATGTCGTAAATGTGTTTCGGGTTGTGCTGAAAAATGATTTTCAATGCTTCACCGAATGAATTATCCGAATAATGGTGGTCAAATTCGAACCACGATTTTTTCAATTGCTCCGGTAAAATAGATAATCCTTCATAAATCGTATTCCACGGACCGATCTCTTTCAATCCTTCCGGTTTGCCATTTAAAATGGAATCTTTCAGGTGGAATAAACCTTTGTAACAAATATCCTGGGTAAACATCATGTTCACTTTGGTCATTTCGTCTCTTGTCAGAAAGTACCCGATTTTGGAAAGCATGTACCTGTCTTCATTCAATTCAAGGACATCCGCCGCTTTTGCCATTTCAACCAGTACACGAACGCCGTATTCACTGATGTTTTTGCGTTTTGCAATTTCTTCGATCGTCAAGCCATCTCTCTCTTCGTACAATTCATCCATAATTCCAAGGCTGGACATGGTATAAACAGTTTGGAATACAAATGGACTAAAGGCAATTTTCTGTGCCTCGTATAGAGAGTTTAATGCTTTCATGGGTTCAATCTATATCGAATTTGAGTTTAGTTACTTGTCGTTCGATCAAGGTTAATTTAAAATGTGGCGTCAAAGTTAGGAAAAAAAAATAGTTTCTTACTTGATATGCTAATTCTTCGTGGCCAGCAATTTACTAAAATCTGAGAGTTCGAAACAGTGAAAGCGGTATTTCATTAATTTTGAAGCCGAATGAACGAAGAATTTGAAGTCACCATCATCGGCTCGGGAGTAAGTGGTTTACTTTCCGCAGCACTACTTTCCCGATCAGGAATGAAAGTCCTTGTATTGGAAAAGCATTACCTGATCGGTGGATATTTGCAAGGATTTGAGCGAAAGGATTTTGTATTTGATACGGCAATTCATTGGTTGAACCAATACAATGAAGAAGGAACCGTAACCCGTGTTTTCAAAATGCTGGGCGAAGATTATCCCAAACCGCAGCTCATGGAGCGCATTCAACGGCATATTTCTACGAATCACGATTACTTGTTAACCAATAATCCGGATGAATTGAGGGATCAATTGATTTTGGATTTTCCACATGAAAAAGATGGTATAATGCGCTTTTTTAAAGTTGCGAAGCGTATTGCAAAGGTCTCTCTCAGATTTGCCGAGTTCTTTCAATCTGTTGAAACAAAATCTCCCTTGGAGATTCCGTTCTTTCGCATGAAGCAATTGGGAATTATTTATCCGCTGATCCCATATGCCGTAGGTGGTGGAGATGTAAAAAAAGGTTTAAGTAAGTTTTTCAAAGATCCGGATTTACAGGAACTGTTTTGTACGGAGCGCGATTTGCTGTCGTGTATCTTTCCCATTGCCTGGGCCTATAATTCAGATTATCAAAATCCACCGATTGGTGGAAGCCAGGTTATTCCAGCATGGCTTGAAAAACAGGTTAATCCGGAAAATTGTGAGATCCGCTTAAGTTCGGAAGTGGTTGGTTTCGATTTTGAGAGCGACCAGATCACAGCAGTGCGTTATAAGAACAGGGCAAAAGAGTATTCGGTGAAAACGAAATACGTGATCGCGGCTTGCGATGTTGATTTTCTCTATCGGAAATTGGTCCCGCCGAATCTCGTTCCTCCGAAATTTTTTGAAACACTCAATGATTCTGACATGTACAGTTCTTCTGTAACGATTTCCGTTGCCCTGGATTGTACGGCAGAAAGCCTGGGCTTCGGACACGAATTGACACTGGTTTGTGAAGAATCCAGTACCCGGGATGAACATAGTTCGGGTGATCCGCATAAATCGGCCATTTCCGTACTGGCACCAACCGTTCGGGATCATACATTGGCACCTGAAGGCATGGGAACTGTTACCTTGTATGTTCCGGCTTGGATGGATTACATGAATAACTGGCAAACTGAAAAGAATGCGAAAGGAGATTTCATTCGCACTGAAGCATATAAAAAATTAAAAGACGATTTTGCACAGATCATTTTTGAACGCGTAGAAGCTAAAATGTGTCCGGATTTGCGTAAACATATTTTATTTTATGAGGTGGCGACTCCGGTCACTTATTATCGTTACACCGGTAATAAGAATGGTTCGATGATGGGAACAAGACCGGGCAAAAAGAACATGAAGAGCAAGATAGCTCATTACCGCACACCGGTAAAAAACCTGATTATTGGCGGCCAGTGGGCAGAATTGGGCGGTGGAGTCCCCATTGCAGTAAAGACTGCTTTTAATGCTTCACTGATTGTTTTGAAAAAATGGGACAAACCGAAATTCAAAAAACTACTAAATGCATACAAAAATGGCGGAAAACTCACAGCATGAGATATTTTTGTAGTTTTGCCGCCTGATATTTCTCCTTCTTCCTGAAACCAACACAAATGATCGGTCAAATTTGCGCGCGAATAGTTGAATTTTTTCTTAAAAAAAGACTCGTTTTTTGGGGAAGCTTTACGCTTGTGCTTGCTTTTTTGCTGTTTGGTGTTTCAAAACTGAAAATTAACGAAGATCTCTATGCGATTTTCCCTCAGGGAAAGGAATTCAAAAAATTCAATGATATCGTTCAGAAGAACAAGCTTAATAAACAGGTCGTTTTTTCTATCAAAGCTCAGGAAGACGAGGAAATCACCCTGGAGAAACTGGAAAACCTCAAAGCTGATCTTGAAAAACAATTTTCCAGCGAATTAAAGGATATTGAAGTCGTAAAAACGGTCGATGAAGGAGCCTTGATTGCTTTTCTCCAAAAAAGTTCGGTCCGGAATCTTGGTCCGGAAGATTATAAGAAACTTCAACAGCAGCTTCAACCGGATTCCATTAGAAAAGGATTGAAGCGCACAACCGATTTATTGACCGGGTCGAATGCATTTTTTATCAGCAAGTTGGCTGCAAATGATCCCCTGGGGTTGCTTTACGGACAATTGAAGCAATTAAACCCCAATACCGATTCAAGTAATTATGTAGTAAAGGATGGTGTGGTTTATTCAAGGGATGAACAATACGCATTTTTCTTTGGTACCATTAATTTGAATCAGAAAGACACGAAGAAGTTGGAAGCATTTGCTGACCGTTTGGAAAAGTTCAAACAAACGAAAGCAGCCGAAAAAGAATTGAACTTTGATTATTTCGGGACTTTCCAGATAGCGGTAGAGAATGCAAAGCAAGTGAAATTTGATGCCTTTTTAACTTCAATGATCAGTATTTCAGCTATTTTGCTTTTGCTGATCTTTTATTACAGAAGTATTCTTGCTCCCTTTTATTTCCTGCTTCCGGGTTTTTTCGGAATTCTAAGCGGTGCCGGGTTAGTTGGCTACCTTCATCCGGAGATCTCCGCTATTTCTTTGGCAACTTCTTCGGTCCTTTTAGGAATCGTATTGGATTATTCTTTTCATTTCTTTACCCATTTCAAGCACCTGGGAAGTGTCGTAAAAACAGTTAAGGAGATCAGCTCGCCAATGACTCTGGGTAGTTTCACCACGATTGCAGCTCTGTCGGCCTTACTTTTCACTAATTCGATAGTTCTGCAGAATTTTGGATTAATAGCACTCTGTACCTTATCCGGTTCGGTACTTTTTACCTTGCTTTTCCTTCCTGTTCTAATTGAAAGTCTGAAGATTCGAATTAAAGATAATAGAAACTATAAAAATAGTTTTAAACTAAATAAAACGTTTTTGAGAATCTCGTTTTTATTGATCTCTTTGGTTTCATTGGTATTCTTATATAAATCTTCTGATGTCAATTTTGATTCTGATATGAACAATCTCTCGTTCCATACTCCTGAATTGAAACAGAAAGAGAAGTTCTATACGGGAATCAATCCGAATACAGACAAAAAGTTATTTGTATTTTCAGCAGATTCTATAAAAGAACAAGCGCGTTCTCAAAACGATGCGGTATACAAAGCTTTTGTGTCTGCCAAAGAACAATACGGAATCTCTGAATTTGTTTCCCTGGCGCCCTACCTTCCATCTGACCAAACATTGCGGGAATCGGAAAAACATTGGACCGGTTTCTGGAAAGCAAATCCGCAAGCAGAAGAACAAATCAAGCAATTGGCACCACAATACGGATTAAATCCGGCTGGATTCGAGCCTTTCTTCCGTTCTACGGAATCCCTTGCATTCGATAAACAAGAGGGGGAAGACCTGGTAAAAGAGATCGGGCTCAATAAATTCGCCTCTGAAGATCAGGGATTGCATAGTTATGTCACATCGATTACGGTTAAAAAAGACAAGCAAGATCTTGTAAAAGCGGAATTGAAGCAGATCGACGGAGTTTTTGTGCTGGATATTTCAGAGATGGCGAAATCCATGCTGAATGTCGTGAAGCAGGATTTCGATTATCTTTTCCTGTTCTCATCTTTGCTGGTTTTCTTTTCCATACTGGTTATTTACGGAAGGATCGAATTGACCTTATTTGCCTTTTTCCCAATGGTCCTGGGTTGGATCTGGATTCTTGGGATTGCAAGTATGTTTGATATCCCGTTCAATTTTATCAATATCATCGTTGCCACATTCATCTTCGGTTTGGGTGACGATTTCAGTATTTTCACTACGGACGGATTAATCCAACAAGCCAGAACAGGCGTCAATTCCTTGAAATCGACTCAATCCGGGATCATTCTTTCAGGTATCGCTACAATGATCGGAACAGGAGTTCTTATTTTTGCGAAACATCCGGCAATCCATTCCATCGGCGCAATTAGTGTGATAGGGATCGGTTCCATTATGTTGATCACATTGTACGTTCAACCAAGCGTTTACAATTTTTTCGTGTTGAACAGGAAGAAAAAAGGCCGCGGACCGATAACCTTCTTCTACTTTATTTATAGTTTGTTGCTATTCTTCTATTTCTTCCTTGGAAGTCTGATCCTGAATATCTTGTTGATTTTTATCCTGATCCCAACTCCAATCAAGCGGATCCACAAACGGAACATCTTGAATTTTTGTATTTCCAAATTGGCCAAATCTACCTTATATGCAGGGGTTCATGTGAAGAAAAAAGTAGTTGATCAGCACAAATTGGATTATAAGAACCCAAGTATAATCACTCCGAATCATACATCCTTCCTGGATATTTTAGTAGTATTAATGCTCCATCCGAAAACGATAATCATGGTGAAAAAGTGGGTATATAATTCCCCGATTTTTGCCCCGTTTATTCGTTATGGAGGATATTTATTTGCAGAGGAAGGAGCCGAAGGAAGTTTGGATGAAATCAAGAACCGGATCGAACAGGGCTACTCGCTGGTTATTTTCCCGGAAGGAACACGAAGTCCGGATGGGGAAATCAAGCGTTTTCATAAAGGAGCATTTTATATTTCTAAGGAATTGGACATTCCAATCCAGCCGTTATTGATCCTTGGAAATCACGAAGTCAATCCGAAGAATGACCTGATGATCAACCAGGGACAGATTTTGGTAAAACCGTTGGACAGATTGTATCCTCAAACAGATGAATCTTACAGTGACTTTTCGAAACGTACAGTAAGGATCATGCGCTCGGAAATGATTGAGTTTAGAAAGGAATACGCAACGACCGCTTTTTACACCCGAAAAGTAATGGAGAATTACTTATTAAAAGGTCCGGTTTTAGAGTGGTATGTTCGTGTGAAATGGGCTATGGAACGAAAGAACTTCGATTTTTATAACCGATTGATCGACTCCAGGAAACGTATCGTGGATGTAGGTTGTGGTTATGGATACTTATCTGTTTTCCTGAATTATTTTGATCCGTCAAGGGAAATTACCGGAATGGACTACGATGAAGATAAAGTAGCTGTTGCAGATAACTGCATCAAGAAATCGGATGGTCTGCGCTTTCAAACGGCTGATATTCGTGAATGGGAAATGCCTGAAGCGGATGTTTACTTCTTTAATGATGTTATTCACTACCTGCGGCCCGAAGAGCAAATGAACCTGTTGGACAAGGTAAATACCAAATTGGGAGAGAATGGAATTATCGTGATTCGGGATGGAATTATCGAGTTTCAGGATCGGTTGAGAAACACCAAGTTAACAGAGATTCTTTCGACTAAATGGTTTAAATTTAATAAGACGACTAATGATCTGTCATTCTTGTCGGCAAAGAAGATTGAACGTTTTGCACAGGAGAATGGGTTTGGATTTGAATTGATTGAACATTCATCAAAAACATCGAATGTATTGATGATTCTTAAAAGACTGTAAGTTGAACTCAGGACAAAAAATAGTAGTAATCGGAAGTGGGATCGGTGGCTTGGTGAGCGGCCTGATCTTAGCTAAACACGGTTATCGGGTACAAGTCCTGGAGAAAAACCACCAGATCGGCGGTTCATTGCAGGTTTTTAGCCGTGACAAGAAAATATTTGATACCGGTGTGCATTATGTCGGAGGATTGGACAAAGGGGAAAACCTGTACCAGATCTTCAGGTATTTGGAAATTTATGATGATTTGGAAATGCGCCGTTTGGATGAAGATGCGTTCGATATTGTTCGTTTGTCGAATGGAGTTACAGCAAGCCATGGAATGGGCTATGAGAATTTCGGGAATCAATTAAAACGAAGTTTTCCGGGAAATACGGAAGATGTTGATAGAATTGTACACGAACTGCAATTGTACTGTACTTATTTTCCGCTTTACAATATTGAACTGGAATCGGAAATTAATTACGTGGAGCACAATGAAGTACTCGAAGTAGGGGCTTGGGAACACCTGGCTACGTTAACAGATAATCAGGACCTAATAAAAGTGATTTTGGGATCCGGTCCTTTATATGCAGGGTTGAAAGGAGTTACACCATTTTATGTGGTTGCATTGATCCTCAATAGTTTCATAAAAGGAAGTTATCGCTTCGTAAATGGTGGTTCCCAGATTGCAAAACTATTGATGAAGAAGATCGCCGAAAACGGGGGAGAGGTTTTAAGAAGAAAGGAAGTAGTGGGAGCGAATTTCAACGAATCCGGAACGATCAAGTCCCTCATTTGTTCGGACGGAAGTGAGTTCGATTGTGATTTTGTGATTTCCAATATGCATCCGAAGGAAACAATTAATCTCTTTGGAAAAGATCGTTTTAAAGCGGCCTATGCAAATCGGGTAAATGCACTTCCGAATACGATCGCATCGTTCATGATCTATTTGTCACTTCATGAAAACACACTTCCGTATTTCAATTCGAACTACTACGATTATTACACCGACAATATTTGGGACGAAGAGTTCCATTTTTCGGATTCCTGGCCCCAGATGACCTTTACATCAGCCCAGGTTTCCAAAAACACTAAAGAATTCGCAGAATCCATTTCAGTAATGTGCTACCTCGACTTTAATGAGTTTAAGGAATGGGAAGCGTCTGTTCGGACCATTGTGAAAGAAGGAACCCGCGAGGAGACCTATGAAGCATTTAAAAAAATGTGTGAAGAACGAATCCTGAAACGCCTGGAAGAACGTTTTCCCGGAATTCGGTCGAAAATAAGGAACAGTTATTCTTCTACCCCTATTACATACAGAGATTACGTTTCTACTCCCGACGGATCTATGTATGGAATACAGAAGGATTTCAAGCACACGCACAGGACACAGATCAATACCAAGACCCACATTCCGAATTTGTTCCTGACAGGTCAGAATATCATTTTTCATGGAATCTTGGGAGCGACGATTGGCGCTCTTGTAACATCTTTTAATTTTGTAAATAATAAGCAAGTAATAGAAAAAATCAAAATGTATGACTAAAGAAGTTGATGTTGTTGTAATTGGTGCAGGTCCTGCGGGCTCTGTAGCTTCCTCTAAATTGATCAAAGAAGGATTAAAGGTTTTGGTTTTGGAAAAAATGCAATTCCCGAGATTTGTCATAGGTGAAAGCTTATTACCACACAGTATGGATTATTTGGATGATCTAAACCTTCTTCCTGCTGTGGAAGCGTTGAAATTCCAGGTTAAAACAGGAGCTTGTTTTTTCCACGATGGAGAACGTTGTGATTTCCTGTTTGAAAATCAGTTCTCAAAAGGGTGGTCGTATACTTTCCAGGTAAAACGAGCTGATTTTGACCATACTTTGATTAAAGAAGTAGAAAAACAAGGTGCGGAAGTTGAGTTCCAGGCAGAAGTAACGGATGTGAAAACGTCTGCAACGAAACAAGTGGTGACTTACCGTGATAAGAACGGAGATATTCACGAAGTTCATTGTCGTTTTGTAATGGATGCGAGTGGATATGGACGCGTGCTTCCGCAAATGTTTAATTTGGAAGTTCCGGTTTCTACACCACCTCGCGGAGCCGTTTTCGCTCACCTGGATGATACAAGAAGAACCCCTGAAGACGGAAGAAATATTTTTGTTCATGCATTCAATGACAATACCGCGTGGATTTGGTCTATTCCATTCTCAGATGGAACAGCTTCTGTTGGAATCGTTGGGAATAAAGAGTTTGTGGAAGAATGCTACGCAGATGGCGGAAAACTATTTAAGAAAAAAGTAGCTGAATTCCCGGGATTGAACGGTCGTTACGATGGTGTAGAATTTATGTTCGAGCCGCGTCTGATCGTAAATTATGCCGTTTCTGTAAAACAAGTGTATGGTGAAGGTTACGTTTTGTGCGGAAACAGTACGGAATTCCTTGATCCGATCTTTAGCTCAGGTGTGACTTTAGCAATTTCTTCCGGATACAAAGCAGCCGCTTTGGTTGCAAAGCAATTGAACGGGGAACAGGTAGATTGGGAAAATGACTACAGTGCGGTTTTAAAGAAAGGGATCGATGTATTCAGAACCTACGTGCTTGCATGGTATGAAGGAACGTTGGGAGATATTTTCTTCAGCCAGAAAGTCGACGAAACGATCAGACAGCAAATTTGTTCTGTATTGGCAGGATATGTGTGGGATGAAACCAATCCATTCGTGAAGAAGCACAATACGCTTATAAATGCGGTTGCACACATCGTGAAGATGTAATGATTGTGATAACACGAAATAACTGTAGGGACGCAAAGCTTTGCGTCCCTACTTGTTTTTATGTGTTTCAATATTATTTAAAAACAATTTTTTCCGGTTTCCGCATGTGGTTTTTAAACACCTGGCTTCTCAGATAATCCGTTTCCAGGAATACAAAATGCGGCACCACACGCAATTTTGCTTTGCATTCTTCAATGATATGATTCATCACCGGCGCGTGTTCAATCCGGTTTTCCAAAAGGATGGTAATCGTATCGTGGCCTAAGTAATCCTTAGCAACCTCAATTTTGTAACAACTGATTTCCGATCTGCTGTCAAAGATCTCGTAAATGGAAGGAGGAAAAATGGTTGTTCCCTTAAACTTGATCATTTGGTTCTTTCGGCCTAAAATCGGTCCTACACGCGGAGATGTTCTGCCACAGCTGCAGGTTTCCCTGTAAATACGGGCTACATCACCTGTTTTGTAGCGAATCAGCGGTGTCCCCTCGGTTCCCAGAGTACTGATCACAATTTCACCTTTTTCGCCGTGAGGCACTTCATTTCCTTCCTCGTCCAGTACTTCCAGGTAGATCAGCTCTTCATTCAAATGACCACCCTGATGAGCGGAGCATTCTGTAAAAGCAGCCCCCATTTCCGTGGAAGCGTAAGTAGAAAACAGTTCAATATTCCAATCAGCGTGAATGCGTTTTGCGAGTACATTTTCAGACAAATCATCCTCCCGTATCGGTTCACCGATGCAAATAGCGGCACGAACGGAAGTTTTATTCATGTCAATTCCGTTTTGCTTGGCATAGTCAATCAAATTTATCAGGAAACTGGGTACTGCTATCAGAATAGTTGGTTTGTTCTCCAGGATCGAATTCCATTGCAAAGCAGGAACCCCCGGTCCAATGCGGATCATTCCGGCATTTAACTCCTGAACTCCCAAATAATAGGCCAGTCCGGCCATGAATTGTTTGTCGATGGTAGTCATGAGCTGGAAAAGATCTCCTGCTTTTGCGCCGGTAAGTTCAAAGGATTCCTTTTCGTTCTTTGCCAAACGACGCAAATCATTCTTTGTAAGGTAGATCGTTACCGGTTTTCCTGAAGTACCGGAAGTAGTGACATATTCAGCAATTTGATTGGAAGGAACACACAAAAAATCGCGATTGCTTTGAGACAAATCTTCCTTCGTGGTAAAAGGAAGTGCTTTGAAACCCTCCCAATTCAATTGGTCCAGCGTATTTTTTGAGAAATGTTTTTGATAAAATGGGGCATGCTTTACCGCATAGTGAATGGTATTCGTTACTTGCTCAAGTACTTTACTATTTTCCATTTTCTCGACATTCTTTGATCAAATTTCGCAATTCTTCTTCAATCTGAGGTGAAGCAACGCGTTTAGTAAGGGCAATTTGATAGTAATAAATCGCTTTTTTGGGTTGCTTCTTCTTTTGGAAGTACTTTCCTAATTGCTCATAAGTCACGTAGGACTCTGAATTATTTGCAATAAACTCAGAGACCTCTTTATTGGAAAGATCCAATGTTTTATCAAACATCAGGTATGCTGAAATCTGCTGTTTTACTGTTTTAAATGCCTTGAATTTCCGGTAAGCGTCTGAACTTAGGAACGGATCCTGCGGAATAGAATCCACTAATTGAATGTGCTTTGTTTTAAAAGTTTTTGTCAGATCATATCCCAGGAAAGTACCTAACTGATAATTTGAACTGGAGATAAAATACATCTTGCTCTCCGGCTGCATCACTACACTGTGATGTGCCTGCAATTGGTTCAATGCTCGTGGATTTCCCATTCCAAGCGTGTCACCGTTCTGTGCTTCCTGATCTCTCAGGATGGCAGCTGCTTGAAAAGGATTCAACGGTTTTGGTTCTGCAAGTAATTGTTTCATGCGATTGAAACGATATTTGGAGTCGCTTGCTGCAATATTTTTAACGTTTGCTTTGTCTTTTTTGAAAATGTCTGACTGGTAATGGTTCGCACATACAAGCACGTCCGTTTTGCTTTCGTACACGCCCAGTTTTTTGGGTGATTTTTCAATCAGGACCGCTTTTCCGTCTGCAGCAGAAGAAACCATCAATGTTTCGGAAACAAAGGTGTTTCGTTTTTTAGCGATGGCAACTGCTTCATCAATGTTTTTAGCATATTGAAGAATTTCACGTGCAAGCAGGGAGATTGGCATTTTTGAGCTTGTCGGAAGATCGGATTTGGAAGCATTGATTGTGACAGTCAATCCCTTTTCGTTCATTCCGGAGGCCACACCTGTGAATCCTGCCCAGGAATAGGAAGTGAACTTATATCCCTTGCTTGGATTTACGAAAATGACCAGTTTATTCTTAGCGAAATCATCACCAACATAGAAATCGAAGTTTCTTCCGACAAGTAGTTCTTTATTTTCACTTTTGGCGCCTTTCACAACGAAAGAAGTACATCCGACCACACTGTAGTCATTCAATGCGTGCCCGATATCGTGTGCGGCGTGATAATTAAGAATCCGTGTATATTTTGAAGCAATGTAATCGTAACGGTCGGAGAAAGCCAACGAAATTCCATAAATTTCCTGTTGATTCTCTAATGGAATATTCTCCGGTAAATCGCTATTAAAAAAGCCAACCATCAATTTAATAACATGTCGCCACAATTTATTTGGAAGGAAATTGTTGATTTGCCCTACAAAAATGTCTTCCTGTTCCTGTACCAGTTCTTTGGCCAGTTTTCCATAGATGACTCCCCGTTCATAAGGTTCTCCTTCCAGGTACATTTCCCAAACACCGAATTTATTCTTTTTCAGGTAGGAATTTCCAAGGACATAATGATCCTTCCCGACTTGTTTCCGCTCTCCTATATGGATCTGTGGAACTTCCGGGGTGTCAATCTGTGCGTTGAACAGAACAATTGTAAACAATACAAAAATGAATGCAAAAAGGATCTCAGTGGGAATCCAAATCAGACGGAATAGGTATTTTAAAAGGAGTTTGATCACGCGTATTGAATAATTGAGTACAAATATACGCTATTTTTGAGCTGAATGTCAGTGATTTCAATAGGGTATCCGATGATAAACATTATTAACAATCCAAATTCTACCGTTGCCTATTTCAAACTGGAGGAGTACGATCAACAGATCGCAGGAGGGATCAGTAAAAGAACTGTTGAAAAAGAAGGTGTTCAGACATTACTTCGTGAATTGGGGTATAATGGGCTTGAAATTGGTTATAAAGAAAGCGGGCAACCTTATTTTAAACAAAAACAGGAACTGTTTTTATCCGTTTCACATGCAAAGGGATGGTTTGCTGTCAGTGTGGGCCCGGAACCTGTCGGAGTAGATATCCAAACCTTTTCTTCCAGGCTGAAACAAGGACAGGATTATTTTCGCAACGGGCGGGAGCTTCCATTTTCGGAAGATGAAAATGCTCTTCACCTGATCTGGGGAGCAAAAGAGGCGTTTTACAAATTAAAGGAAGGTCAAATTCCCGATTTGAAAGAAGACGTGAGCCTTTTGAGTATTTCGAGCGATACTTTAATTGTTGATTTTGAATTACATAAATACACATTGGGATATCGGGTTTTCAAAAACACCTTTCTTGTTTTCTCACTTTGAGAAAATGCTGGAATAGAGAAAATGATTCATTAATAATCCTAAATTTGTCTGCATTAATAATACTGCCTATGAAAAAATTATCCGTTGGAGTACTACTTATCGTGATTTTAAGTTCTTGTAAAAAGGACTATGAATGTTATTGCGAATACTACACAAATGGTTCATTACAGACCACCAATACCTATACTTTCAAAGAAACAAAGGCGAAAGCAAAGAAAAAGTGTGATGAAATGAATAGCGAAGGCAGTTTCGTCTGGGGAGGCATGACTGCTCAGAATGAAACTAAATGCACATTGAATTAATTTTTTGAATACTTTTAAGAAAGCTGTTTGTCTATTGTGAGTGGATAGCTTTTTATCTTGATTTATGAAGAATTCGATCCTTATTGCCGGACTTTTCTTGTCCTTTCATTCGTGGACGCAGGTTTTCCATGTCGCTGATACTTCAGCTTTACTAATAAAGACAACGAGCCAATCTCCGGCTCATTGGTATATAGAAGTCTTTTCGGATATTTCAGTCGACACCACACTTCGATGGAAGGCAACACATTTTGATAATATTCCGCCGGAATGGGAAATCTTAATGGATGATCAAACAGATTCGCATGCCAATGTGCAGGTTGGGGACAGCGCAGACTTTGCACTGTTAGCCAATCAACCGTTTGCTACGAAATTGATTATCGGTGCAATGTTGAATGGAACTCCGGGACATGGGATTTGTTATTTCGATGTTTATGATCCCTACAATCCTTCCGTTGTGCAAACGATCAGTTACGAGTTTGTCGTTACCTCTTCGACTAATGGAATAGGGGATTTGAACGACAGTTCTTTTCTGGAATGGAAGGATGGTTCCCTGAAAATAAAAGACGATCGGGATGCTGAGTTCGAAGTAGTGGATCTTTCAGGGAAATCGGTGGTTATAGAAAAACTAACAAATCAGTTGAATATGTTTGATTTACCAAAAAATCAAACCTTGATTATTAAAGTAACGCTTGAGAACAGAAAGGCTATAGTTAAGATATTTAATTGATTAAAATTATTAGTTTTCTATATCCAGAATTTTATCGGCTAAAACATAACTAAGTTTATAGTAGCTTTCTGCGGTCCAGCCACCAACATGTGGAGTAAGTAAAATTTTGTCAGATTCCAGCAAGAATTTCAGCTCTTCATTATCCGTCTCATCAAAGAACTGTTCAAAAGATTTTTTCTCGAATTCATTTACATCCAATCCTGCGGAAATTGTTGTTCCTTTTAGAATGGATTCAATTAATGATTTAGTTTCAACTATTTTTCCTCTCGACAAATTTAATAAGTAAACAGGCTTTCCGAGCGCATCAAAGAATTCCTGGTTGGCAAAATAAATGGTTTCCTCATTCTGTGGAATGTGAAAAGAAATAACATCCGATTTTCTAAGTAATGCTTCGAGTGTTGCTTCGATTACAAAGTCATCTCCGAAACCGGTTTTGTATTTGTCATAAGCAAGCAATGTGATGTCAAACCCGCGCAGTTTTTTTGCAAATGCTCTCCCGTTATTCCCGAATCCGATAATTCCAACAGTTTTCCCATCCAATTCAACTCCCCTGTTTCCTTCCCGGTCCCAGATACCGTTTTTCACATCTCTGTTTGCTGTATGGATCTTATTCATCATGCACAATAACATGGCAAGTGCATGTTCGCCCACTGCATTGCGATTTCCTTCAGGAGCATTGTAAAGCTGAATACCACGTTTTAAGCAATACATTTCATCGATGTTTTCCATTCCGGCACCGGAGCGGGCGATAAATTGAAGTTTCGGGGCAAATTGTAAAAAGGATTCATCCATTGTGAAACGGGAACGGATCACAATTCCGTGAGCATCTGCCAGTTGGATTTCACATTGTTCCCTTGTCCAGGTATGCGCCTCAATACATTCGTACTCGCCGCTTTGAACCAGTCGTTCAGCAAGAATAGGGTGTACGGTATCAAGAAAGAATACTTTTTTCATGAAATGAATTTAGTACTCCGAAGTTAGGTTTATTCTTTAAACGGTTTTACCGTAAACTGTAAAATTATCTTGATAATCTGTTCGATCAGGGAAAAAGTAGTGCGATTGGATTCTCCGATGTAATCCTGTAAGAGATTAACAGGTTTTAGGTTTTCACCTGTCTTTTCGAGATTGAGTTTTAGTTTCTGTGCATGAATTTCACGCTGAATTTTTAGGATTTTCAGGTCTAATTCTATTTCTTCAAACGAAGAGTATATTTTCTGTTTTTTCTCCATCATTTGGTAAAAAATAGTTTGGAAAATGTCCGCAAGATAGGGCGTTCAATAAAGCGCAGCCGTAAAAACAGGATTAAAAGAACCAAAATGAAATAAGCACCTGCGATAGTTAAAAATCCCAAAGCGATACTGTTCAATGCATTTCCGATGGCCAATGCCGCGGCTATGGACCCAAAAAGGAAAACAAGCATCAGGAAGAAACCAATCAGTATGAACTTAACGATAGCCCGGGTAGATTTCATAATAAGTTGAAATCCCCATAGCTTGTAATATTGTACGGTACTTTCTACGTACGCTTTGGTTTCTTCCTGAATTTTTTGAGTGCTTTCTTTCAGTTCTTCAAACGCCATTTTGCTTAGCTGTTGCTTTTTTTGCTGATCCTTTTAAAAGTTCTAATTTCTCCTCCAAAAGAGAAATCAACTCATCTTTTTCATGAAGTCCGCTTGAAATAGCCTGATCTAAAAAGTCTCCCACATCTTCTCCTTTGCGTTGAAGCAGTTGAGCTAATTCATGGTATTTATCCAATAGATTGTCTTTCCCGCTGTTCAGATTGTCTTTCAGTTTCTGACGGGTTACCGATCCTTTATCTGGTGCCAATAAAATTCCAATACCTGCACCAACCACAGCACCTGCAAGAAGCGCGACGATAATAGTTCCTGTGTT
The DNA here is from genome assembly GCA_966212075.1 of uncultured Fluviicola sp. Taxonomy (GTDB): domain Bacteria; phylum Bacteroidota; class Bacteroidia; order Flavobacteriales_D; family Crocinitomicaceae; genus Fluviicola. The sequence goes on along the minus strand of CBIHOM010000001.1, from coordinate 289,926 downwards.
ACTTGACATGATACGTTGTTTTATGTGTTCCTATTAAATTTAGCCAAAAAATTGGGCGGACGGAAAAGTTGTGCAATCTTTTAACTTTAATTTTCATTAGAACGCAAAACGCAAAATCGTCTCCTTCTTAAATTTTTGATTCCGAATAATTATCGGGACATCAATTATTTCAGTTCTGACATGACGAAGCTGCTGTTCACTTGCCCGATATGGGGAATACGTGCCAATTGGCTTTTAAGAAAGTCCTGGTAAACTTCCATATTGGCCACTTCGATCATGAGCATGTAATCTGTAGCACCGGCAACGTGATAGGCATGGATCACTTCAGGCAATTCTTTAATAGCCGCCTCAAATACATCAATCCCTTCTTTTTCATGGCTTTTCAAACTGACCTGGCAAACCACTTTCAGTTCCTTGCCAACTGCTTTCCGATTAATAAGGGCAGTATATCCCTGAATTACGCCCATACGTTCCAGGCGTTTGATCCGTTCAAAAGTTGGGGTAACCGATAAACCGATCTTACCTGCAACTTCCTTGTTATTCATCTTCCCGTTTGACTGGAGTAGCGTAATTATTTGGCGATCAATGGAATCTAATATTGTCATTTTCTGCACTTTTGAGAAAAAAATTCTGCTTTCACCTATGTAATTGGGTCTAAAACAGAATAGATCATCCTCATTTCGCATAAATATAGAATAATATTCTGTTATTCAGGAATTGAACGAAAATTGATTTTACTTAGCGGTCGTGTTAATGGATAAAAAATCTGATTACGGGCAAAATTGTTCAGGATCTGGTACTCCAATAGCACTTTGAATTGTTAAAAGATCTTTGTTTTTAGTTGATTTATATACTGTTTTCGAACAGTGTAAGCAAATTTTCAAAAAAATTTCACAGTGTTGAAACAACGCTTTGTAATTTTCTCCGTCATAGGATGGTGGAGTGGGAATTGAATTGATTAATCACAAAAACAAGAACCCCCAATAGACACCACAGTCTAAATTACTACTGCGTTAAAGCCCGGTTGACAACATTCGACCGGGATTTTTTATTCTTGTCTGTTACCTTTTGTAATCCATTCTCCCATCTTTTCGGAGAAACGAATACCGTTCTTGTCTACCCATTGATAATAGAAATGAGAAATCAGGAAGGAAATAGCCAATGATGTTAGGAATGATATCAGAAAGGGAATAAAGTAAGTTCCTGGCTTCCAGAATTCGCGGAAAATGAAAAAGCCGAAAGAGCACATCACAGCCAAATGAAGCAGGTAAAAGGAGAATGAGATCTTGCCCAGGTATAAAAAAGGTCTGATAGAGAAGAAACGGGTGAAATTTTTGTCGAAACAAATAACGAAGAGGATGCAAAACGCTCCCAGCACGTGAAAAAGATCATAGCCGCTTGTCCAGCTCCAATCGATCCATTTCCACATGCTTTGTTGTGTGAAAAACCCTTGCGGAAAAGAACTGAAATAAATCCCTGTTAATAGGAGAAAGCACTTGATACAGATACCCTTGATTCCTGTTGGAAAAGAAAACCCGTTTACGAAAAGCCGGCTGATGAGTGAGCCGAGTATAAAAGCAGCATAGAATTTTTTATCAGTGAGCAGTATCAAGCCCGCAACAATGATATGAAGCAGCACGGTTTTTTTGGTGTCTCCGGTCAGTGCCAAAAAGGAAAACAGGAGCAAAGAACCCAGGAATTCAATAGTCATGGTCCACAAAACAGCGTTGTAGCGATTATCATTATTCAGGAAAACGTCAAAGAACATGTTTTTCAAAACATCTCCCGGTCCTCGGATATCGCTGAACAAACCGTCGAGCCATTCGTTTGATTTGGTAATGCTTCCAACAGATTTATGGGTGAAAAGTCCGGAGAGGTATAAAACATAGCAGATAATGATCGAACCGGCAACCGGTAGGAACAAGCGGAAATACCGTTTGGAAGCATATGCCGTTAGCAATTTACGATCTCCGGATTGATGAAACTTATAGCTTAGAACAAATCCGCTTAAGACAAAGAAGATAGAAACTGCAAAACCTCCGTTGAAGAAAAGATTGAGCGGTGTTTTTGCAATCAGTAATTCCGCTGTCCCGTTTCCCAAATGGATTTTTTCCGGGTTCAGGTAATTAATCGCAGGAAAGAAAGCCAATCCGAAATGATGCAGAACAACGATCATCATGGCGATACCGCGCACACCATCGAGGAAACCCAGTTTATTTTTTAGAGATTCGGTACTCATGCCTGGCTAAAGTATAAATAAAATGTTTGGGAAGCTTAAGTCAGCGATTCTCATTATCTTCGCGCATAAAATTTCAAAACAATAGAATAGCATGAGCACACATCCCAAACTTCAGATTTACAATACCCTTTCGGGTGAAAAAGAAGTATTTAAACCCATCGTTGATGGAAAAGTGGGAATGTATGTTTGTGGACCGACACTTTACAGTGAACCGCACATGGGTAACATGCGTACCTTTATCAATTTCGATTTGATCTATCGTTACCTGATGTATATTGGTTACCAGGTGAAGTATGTTCGTAACATCACAGATGCGGGACACATTACCAATTCTGCGGGTGAAGCAGTAGATTCTATTGGAAAAGCCGCGCGTCTGGAACAAGTTCAATCCTTGGAAATTGTTTACAAATACAATGTGAAATTCCAGGATTTACAGCGCATTTATAACCTGTTGCCTCCAGCTATCGAACCTACAGCAACAGGACATATCCAGGAACAAATCGAAGTGATTGAGAAAATCATTGAAAACGGCTTTGCCTATGTAGTGAACGGTTCGGTTTATTTCGATGTGCGCGCTTACAGCGAAAAGTTCGAATATGGAATTTTGAGCGGTCGTAAGGTGGACGAGTTAGCAGAAGAAACACGTGAATTGAATGCACAGGATGAAAAACGTTTCTTTGCGGATTTCGCTTTGTGGAAAAGAGCAAATCCGGAAGATATGCAGATCTGGCGCTCACCATGGGGTGACGGAAACCCGGGTTGGCACATTGAATGTACTGCAATGAGCACTAAATATTTGGGTGATCAGTTTGATATTCACGGCGGTGGATTGGATTTGAAATTTCCGCATCACGAAGACGAAATCGCACAAAGCTGTGGTTCAGTAGGAGTGAGTCCGGCGAATTACTGGATGCACGCAAACATGTTGAATGTGAACGGGCAAAAAATGTCCAAATCTTTGGGAAATTACTTCCTGCCAAAGGAAATTATAGACGGAACAACGGAAGTTTTTGATAAGCCGTATTCGCCTCAGGTGATCCGCTTTTGCATGATGCAGGCACATTATCGCAGTACGTTGGATTTCACTCCGGATTCATTGAATGCTGCCGAAAAAGGATTTGTGCGTTTGTCGGAAGCATATGGAAAACTGGGTTCTCTGGAGGCAAAGGCAACTTCATCTGTTGATGTGCAGGCCTTAGTTGATGCTATGTACAAAGCCATGAATGATGATTTCAATGCCCCCATGTTGATTGCAGGGTTATTTGAAGCGGTGAAATACATCAATACCATCTCGGAAGGAAAAGCAACGATTACGGTAGGTGATTTGGAATTGTTGACAAAAGAATTTACCGGATTTATCTTTGATGTGCTTGGTTTGACTATTGAAAAAACTTCTTCGGATGGTGCTTTGACCACTGTTATGGATTTGGTTTTGGATATGCGCAAAGATGCCCGCGAAAACAAAGACTGGAGTACGTCGGATAAAATCAGGGACCGTTTGGCAGAAGCCGGAATTGTAGTAAAAGACGGTAAAGACGGAGCTACCTGGACAGTTAAGTAGAGTTCAGACTCTCCCCTTGAGGGGAGATTAAGAGGGGTGGCCATCCCCCTTTGTCCCCCTTCAAAGGGGGAGTTGGTTGGTCATCCTTTATAAAAATATGAGTGAGAATTTCGGAAAAGCATACAAACTCTGCAGTCGAAAAACAATCGACCGTCTCTTCAAGGAGGGGAAGCAACTGCGTGCGTTTCCGTTAGGTGTTTACTACCTGGAAATAGAAAATAGTGAAAAAGTACCTTTTCAGGTGGTGATTTCCGCCCCGAAACGCTTGTTCAAACGTGCACATGAACGCAATTACGTAAAGCGGTTGATCAAAGAAGTACTGCGAAAAGAGAAGCAGCCTTTGGAAGATTTGTTGACCGCTTCAGGGAAGCAATTGGCATTGTTTATTGTATACACAAACAAAGAAATACTGACTTATTCGGAGTTGGAGAAATGTGGGAAAAAATTGATCGGGAAATTGCTTTCAGAACTTCAAACCGAACAGTAGATATCGCATACAGTTATCCTGCAGATCAGCCATTCGTCAAAAAACCTAAAAAATCAAGTCCGATTCCCAATCTTTAGGTATTTTTACCTTCTCAGATTCCATTTTTACGGAATGGTTTTTGAAAGAAAAAGTGAAGCTTATAAAATCAAGCAGTAGCACAGAAAGAAAAATAATATTTAAGAAATATGAAGCAATTCTTGCATATTTTCGCATTGATAACCATCTTGATTGGTTTCAATTCCCCGGTAAAAGCACAATCCAACGGATTCGAAGAAATTAAGTCCATGGAACTGATGGACCTCATTTTTCAGCAATTGGAAACCAATTACGTAGATGAGATCAAACCGGGGGAAATGAGCAAAACGGCTATCGATGCCATGTTGAAGCAACTGGACCCGTATACGGTTTATTATCACGAGTCTAACATGGAAGATTACCGCCTGATGACCACCGGACAATATGGTGGAATCGGTGCATTGATCCGTAAAATGGGGGATTATACTTATATTGCTGAACCTTACGAAGGAAAGCCTGCTCAATTGGCAGGAGCCATGGCCGGAGATAAAATCCTTTCCATTGACGGAAAAGATATGAAGGGAAAACCAAGCGATGAGGTTTCAGATGGTCTGCGAGGACCAAAAGGTTCTACCATTCAATTGCGTGTAGAACGTGCCGGGCAGGAAAAAACAATTTCCATTACACGTGACGAGATCAAACTGGCAGATGTTCCTTATTTCGGGATGTTGAATAATGGAACAACGGGTTACATCAAATTGAATAGCTTTACACAAACTGCTTCTGCAGAAGTGATTTCAGCTTACGGTAAATTAAAACAACAGGGAATGACCAACCTGGTTTTGGACTTGCGCGGAAACGGCGGGGGTCTGTTGATCGAGGCGGTTAAAATTGTCAATATTTTCGTGAAGAAGGGTCAGACTGTTGTTACAACCAAAGGTCGTATTCCGGAAGAAAACAGAACTTATGCAACTCCTGCAGACCCATTGGATTTAACGATTCCTTTAGTTGTATTGGTTGATGGAGGTTCTGCTTCTGCTTCTGAGATTGTTTCCGGAAGTTTACAGGATTTGGACAGAGCAGTTATTATAGGTGAGAACTCCTATGGAAAAGGATTGGTTCAGCGTACTTTTGATTTGAAATACGGATCAAAGATCAAGTTGACGATCTCAAAATACTATACACCTTCCGGTCGTTGCGTGCAGCGCTTGGAATATTACGACAAAGAACTGGGAGATAAGCCAAAAGCGATTGCGGATTCTTTATTGAAGACATTTACGACTGCAAATGGAAGAAAAGTAATTGACGGACGGGGAATTGAACCGGATATTGTAGTTGAAAAAGATGATTACTCGCGTTTGCTCTTAATGTTGGTGAGCAATAATGTGATTTTCAATTTTGCAACGGATTACAAGCGGTCCCACGAAACAATTGCTCCTGCAAAAACCTTTAAGTTAAGTAATGAAGATTACGCAGCATTTAAGGCCTATGCGCTCAAACAGGATTTTACCTATTCAACTGCTTCCGAAGAACAATTGGAACGCATGAAAAAGACTGCTGAAGATGAGGGTTATTTTGAAGATATTAAGTCGGATTACGAGCAATTGTTGTCAAAAGTAACTCCTTCCAAAGAGCGTGATCTGGATAAGTTCAAGGATGAGATTACGGAGATTTTATCCAGTGAGATCGTATCGCGTTACTATTATCAAAACGGTCGTGCTGAATTGGCCTTTCAATACGATAAAGATGTTCAAAAAGCATTGGAAGTTCTGGCAGATCCTAAAAGAGTAAATACTATTCTCGGAAAATAAGCGTTATCGATTTATATAGCGATTACTTATGCTGGATAAACTGACCGGGAAATCCGTTCATTATTATATTCAATTGGTTGCAATGATGGGAATTGCAGCGGGATTGCCCTTTAGCAAGATTCCCCTTTCCATTGGAACTATGTTATTAGGACTTAATGTCATTTTGCTTTGGGACTGGAAAGCGGTATGGAAAAGTTGGAGTTCGAACCGTTGGCTTTGGCTCCTCTTCGCTTATTTCACGCTGGAACTTCTTTCCATTCTCTGGACTTCGGATAAACACGAAGCCTGGAACATGATCCGGAGGGAACTAACGCTTTATGCCATTCCACTGACAATCATTGCGATCCCTTTAACAGCATTCAAGCATTATAAATGGGTTGTCTTGAGCTTTCTTTCAGCTGTCTTCATTACGAGCTTCATTAACGCAGGAACTTACTTTCATTGGTGGGGTTCCAAAGTCTACGACGACATCCGCAGTCTTTCTCTTTTTGTTTCGCATTTACGGTATGCGATGATGATCATTCTTGCGGTGGTTTTTTGTGCTGCCTGGTGGATCCGAAAATTTCCATATCGTTGGATTGCTGTTGTGCTGGCTGCCTGGTTTATTTACTATACGGTCCTTTCCCAGATCTGGATGGGGGTGTTTACGCTTTCCGGTGTTGTCTTAATGATGTTCTTTTTTAAAGTAAAAGCCATCCGGATTCGTTGGGTTAAACAGGTATTCATTGCTTCTTTCAGTGTACTCATTGTATTTGTGAGCGTCTTCCTGTACATAAAACTTCAACCGGTTCCACGCAAAATACAAGTAAATACCTACGACTACCTGGAAAAAACAGTAAACGGGAATGACTATACCTTTGATCTGATCTGGAAAATAAATTGGGAAAACGGATACCCTGTTCAAGCATTTATTGCAGATGAAGAACTGGAAAAAGAATGGACCAAAGTTTCCAAAGTAAATTACAGGACAGGAGTGGATTTAAAGGGAAACCCGATCCGGAATATCTTATGGAGATATATGACCTCCAAAGGATTGAGAAAGGATTCGCTTGATTTCCAGAAAATGTCTAAACAGGATATCCGGAATGTGGAGCTGGGATTTGCTTCAATTGAAATGGCGAAAGGAGGAATCTCTGCCCAATTATACCGCATGCGCAGTCAGTTGAATGATGCCGAAAATCCGAACGGAAAATCGCTTCTTGAGAAAATGGAATCTTTGAAAGCAGGAATTACGATTATAAAAGAACACCCGATCGGTGGCGTTGGTGTAGGTGATATGAAAACAGCCTTTGCACAAGCTTATAAATCCAATCATTCAAAACTGACACGGGAAAACCAGCATTTAACACACAATCAATTCCTGACAACCTGGATTGCTGCCGGGATCTTTTGTTTTATAGTTTTCACTGCTTTATGGTTTATACAGCTTGTAATTGCTTTAAAAATCAATGCTTTTGAGTGGACGGGATTTCTGGTGATTACCATGCTTTCTTTCCTGATAGAAGATACCTTGCAGACTCAAACGGGTGTTGCATTTGTAGCTTTCTTTTTTGCATTCTTCATTACGGGAAGAAAGATTTTGTATCCCAAAAACTAAATTCGTATGTTCAAAAATTGAATTAGCTGGAACTCTTTGAACTTTAGTACCTTTTGAACCTTCCCGATATTTAATATTCGCGTAATCTCAAAGGGGTTGCTTCTTGACGTTGAAAGATTTACTTTTGCACCTAAATTGAGTATCCATGCGTTTCGAACTAACGAAAGAATTTCTAGAGCGCATCCGGCAAGCAATCGCGTCGGAGGATGATCAATGGATCAAACAGCACATCACGGACCTTCACTTTGCCGATATTGCTGAAATCATGGATGAATTGTCCATGGAGCAGTCCAAATACCTCTATTACCAATTGGATGAAGAGCTTCAGGCCGATGTTTTGATGGAGTTGGAAGAAGAAGTTCGGGACCGGTTTCTTGCTTCACTTTCTTCCAAAGAAATGGCGGAGCAATTGGAAAACCTGGATTCGGATGACGCTGCGGATATCCTCGGAGAACTTCCCGATGACAAAATCCAGGAAGTTATCTCACAAATGGAGGACGATGATGCAGCCGACGATATCGTTGACCTCTTAAATTACGACGAAGATACCGCCGGAGGACTCATGCAAAAGGAGTTTATCCAGGCTAAATTAGATTGGCCTGTAAATCGTGCACTGGTAGAACTTCGCAGGCAAGCGGAAGACGTGGAACAGGTTTATACTATCTATGTAATTGATGACCTGAATAAATTGGTAGGAGTCCTTTCGTTGAAAAGATTGCTTTTTGCAAGTCCTAAGACACCCATTCGTGACCTGTATGAGGGGAAAAACCTGATTTTTGTTACCACCAGCGATTCTTCCGAAAAAGTGGCCAAAGTGATGGAGAAATACGACATGGTTTCCGTACCGGTAGTAGATTTGCAGGGTAAACTGGTTGGCCGCATTACGATCGATGACGTAGTCGATGTGATCAAGGAAGAAGCAGACAAAGATTTCCAATTGGCATCGGGAATCTCGGAAAAGGTGGAATCGAATTCGAGTGTTTTCCGTATTTCAAGAGCACGTCTGCCCTGGCTTTTGATCGGAATGCTTGGAGGAATCCTAAGTGCTCAGGTTATTTCCCGTTTCGAAACAAATATTACACATCTTCCGGCATTGGCATTCTTTATCCCGCTGATTACGGCAATGGGAGGAAATGTAGGGGTACAATCTTCCGCGATCGTGGTGCAGTCTTTGGCACGTGGAAATGACCCGTTTGACAGCATCCTTTCGAAAGTTGGAAAAGAAGCCATTGTAGGGTTGGTAAACGGTTTACTTTGTTCATCTTTGATCTTTGGAATCTCTTATTTCTTCAACGATTACCGTTTGGCTTTGGTGGTAAGTATTTCATTGTTGACAGTAACAATCTTTGCAGCTATCTTCGGTACGATGATCCCGCTGATCCTGAATCGCTATAAAATCGATCCTGCATTGGCCACCGGTCCTTTCGTTACCACAACGAATGATGTACTAGGGCTTTTCATCTACTTTACGGTGGGCCTTTTACTTTTGAATTAGTTTGCTGTTTTTCAGCTGTTTTAAAGTTATTTCAAAAAATAATTTCTTTTTTTTTACCCTTCCGAAATCCAAAACTTTTTCCCGGTCGTAACTGAGTCAAATTAGTTAAAATTCAAAAGATACGATTATGAAAAAGGGATTATTATCAATTGCGTTAATTGCTTCAACAGCATTATTTTCGAACTCATTCGCTCAGAATGTAACTGTGATGGTAGGTGGTGAGTCCATGTACCCTGCGAAGAACATCGTAGAGAATGCCATGAACTCTAAGGACCATACAACATTGGTTGCAGCTGTAAAAGCGGCAGGTTTGGTAGAAACATTACAGGGAAAAGGGCCTTTTACGGTATTTGCTCCGGTAAATGATGCATTCGAAAACCTTCCTGCAGGAACTGTGGATATGTTGCTGAAACCTGAAAACAAAGCAACTTTGACAAAGGTGTTGACTTATCACGTCGTTGCCGGGAAAATGGACTTCAATACCATTGCAGCAGCAATTAAAAAAGGAGGAGGGAAAGCTGAAATGATGACTGTTTCAGGAGGTAAATTGTGGGCTATGATGAACGGTGACCATAACATTAGCATCAAAGATGAAGCAGGAAACGTCGCAAACATTTCTACTTACGATGTGTACCAGTCAAATGGAGTAATCCATGTGATTGACAAAGTGTTGATGCCGAAAATGTAATTTCCACAGTAGCGCGTACTGAATTGATTCGGTATATAGACATCAACAAGTCATAGCAAGGGTGATCCCGACTTCCGGTAAGTTAGCCGGAACGTCGGGATTTTCTTTTATTCCACCACCAATTTCTCTTCTGCCACGAATTTCCCTTTCTGAACACGCAGAATGTATCCTCCTTTTTGCAGGTTCAGCTTATTGAATGGAACAGAATGATTTCCCTTTTCAAAAGAATGAACTTGCTGATACAGGATTTTCCCTTCGACAGATGAGATCGAAATACTGTAATCTCCCTTTTCCGGAACAGTTACGCTCACTGTAAAGTTTCCGTTTGATGGGTTCGGTGAAACAGAAATGTGATTGGAAGTTACCTCTTTTTCAATGGATCGAATGTCTGACAATTTCATTTGATTGTTGATATCGACCGTGGCTAACTGATAGTAATTAATTCCGTCCAATGGATTTCTGTCCATGAATGAATAGAACTGTGCATTTTCAGAATCTCCCTGGCTCAGGACCTGCCCGATTTCTTCAAATTCCAAATCACTCCCTGCACGCAAGATCACAAAGTGATGGTTTTCTTTTTCGAAGCTGGTTGTCCAATTAATTGCTACATCATCTCCTGAATTTGCTGCTTCGAAGGAAGTTAAATTAATCGCCAATGGACAGGTGATCGTAAACGTTGCAGTTCGCACTGTTCCGCAAGCATCCGTTACGGTAGCGGTATAAGTAGCCGGCCCGTTCGGAACGGTCAATGTGCTGCTGGTTCCACCTGTATTCCATGAATATGTATACCCGGGAACTCCGTACTGTGCAGCGGGATTCAATAAAGTTGTTCCTGAGGCACAGGTAGGAGCTGCAATGGTTACCGAACCGTTTCCTGTGGTTGTATTTGCCAGCGTTTCAGCATTTCTTCCCTGAACTGTTACGCTCCACTGACGCAAGGAATTGCAATAAGAATTTGCATAAGGACACATATCGTATCCATAAAAATTTGTGCAATAGGACCGTCTGTTGTTAATGGTAAATGACATGCTTTGATTACTGCAGGAAGGTGCATAACACTGTGCGAGCGTTTGTGTTCCGCTGCTTGCAAAAGGAAGTGTCGGGTTCCAGGTCCCATAACTGTTACAACCGGCACAAGTCCAAATTGTCCCGGGTGCTCCCGCAGGTGAGATTCCTCCGCAGGAAGAAGTAATCCATACTTCTGCTTCCGACCGGTAACAATCGATATAAACACCATAATCTAACAGATCATCTGCACAAAAATCGGTGTAGATATTCCAAAATGCAGAAACGTCCCAAGGAGTTGAGCCCCCGGGGAATGTTACATTCAGTGTATTGGTGCACGAAAGGGGTGTGAGCCGCGATCCCATGATATTCAATGCAGAAGCGATTGGCCCCACAGCAGTTACCAAAGGATCGATCGTAATCGGGTATATTTTCGATGGGTCATTCAGTTGAGCAGAGTCACACAAAATTTCCAGGTTGCTCCCGTTCAAGGTATATGGATTGATCCAGGAATGTTTGTTTTCTGAAGCATCGTAACATCTTGCACGGTCGAATTTGATCTCGGCTTCACCGGTATAGATATTCTCAAAAATAAGCGGTCCGTTTTGAACTGCTTCACCGGAGTAGATAAAACCGTTTAAATGCGGCGGAATGATTAACTGATCAACAAAAATCAATTTTTTTACATGTAAATTCTCACGGATTATGAAGTCGGATTCAATGCTGCCTTGTGCAAATTTCAGTTTGAAATCGATCCCCGGAAACAGGTCCGTGATATAGGCCCCTTCATTCCCGATTGCGATCTGCGACCAGTTTGCCTGGTGAAGAGTGATTGAATTGTCGTTGTGAACGACCTTCAAAAAATAATGGTTGAACTGGAATTCGGTTTGCCCCAGCCGGATACTTGTTCGTTTGGTACCAAGGTCCAATTTGGTAGGACAAGGTTGGATCCCGGATTCATAAATTTGAGGTGAAACAGCATGAAGTGTCGGATCAATTGCACGCCAAACTCCGTTTTGTAAGAGGTTAATAGCATTACTTGATTTTTGGATATAGAAAAATGTAGGATTATCCAAATCGATGTAATACCTGGAGTCATATGTCCTCTTACTAATGTCTTCCACGACATTTTTGCCATAAGGAGCATCAAACGTCAATTTTCCAAAATCAGGGTGAGAATGCACACTTTCCGGGTTGTATTTTTTCCCGTTTTCCTGTGAATAAGTGCGCGGATTAATAAATTGAATGTCACGGGAAAGTGCATCAAAGATTGTTACTTGTGCAAATGAATGCAGAAATAGAAAGCCGGTAAAAACCAGGCTAAGGGTGTGTTTAGTCATAGTAGTAGCATTTAGTAGTAGCTAATTGTAATGTGTTCAGGCAGTTAGCCCGAGCAAATGTACATATTTTTTTAAGCGGAGATGTTAATTTTTTGATTCAATTCAATTGATATATCATTGATTGTCAGGTGAATTGATTTAGTTTTTGGAAAGTGAAGTGATCCGGCGGGCACACAAAAATGGATTCATTACCTTTGTAAAAAATTTCCCGCATGACATTTCACGATCTGAATATCAAGAAACCGATATTAACGGCTTTGGATGAGCTTGAATATACTACGCCGACCACGATTCAATCGGCAGGATTTTCGGTAATGATGTCCGGCAAGGATGTCATCGGACTGGCCCAAACCGGTACCGGGAAAACACTTGCATATTTGCTGCCATTGCTTTCCTTGTGGAAGTTTTCCAAAGAGCCGCACCCACAGATTCTGATTATCGTTCCTACCAGGGAATTGGTTGTTCAGGTAGTGCGGGAAATAGAAAAGCTGACACCTTATATGAATGTAGCTGTTGGCGGGGTTTATGGTGGAGCAAATATCAATACGCAAGCGGCAATGGTGCTTCAGGGTTTGGATATTTTGGTTGGAACGCCAGGTAGGATCTTCGATTTGACAGCTAATGGATCGCTGCAATTGAAACACGCCAAAAAAGTGGTGATCGATGAAGTAGATGAAACTTTGAACCTGGGCTTCAGGCCGCAATTGATGCGTATTTTTGACCTGCTTCCCGAAAAACGGCAGAATTTATTGTTTTCTGCAACACTTTCCGAAGAGGTTGAAGCGTTCCTGGATACCTATTTCGATAATCCGGTCAGAGTGGAAGCAGCACGTGCCGGAACTCCTTTGGAGAAAATCGTACAGGAGGCAATCGCTGTTCCGAACTTTACTTCAAAAGTGAACTTGTTAAAGCACATGCTTCGGGAAAATGCAGACATGACGAAAGTGCTTGTTTTTGTTTCTTCGCGTGTTTTGGCCGAAAAATTATTTGAAGAACTGGAACCGATGTTAAATGTCGAATTGGGAATCATTCACTCTCAAAAGGCTCAGAATTTCCGTTTCAATTCCGTAAATCACTTTGAAAATGGAATCTACAGGGTATTGATTGCAACGGATTTGATTGCCCGCGGTATTGATGTGACTGATGTGACACATGTATTCAACTTTGATATTCCGGATAACCAGGAAAATTATATTCATCGTATCGGTAGGACAGGCCGGCAGGACAAAGAGGGTCATGCGATCAGTTTTGTAACAGAAAGAGACCGGGAGTTCTTCGGACGGATAGAAGAGTTCATGAATAAACAAGTGCTTATTCAGGAGTTTCCGGATGAAGTAGAATTGTCTGAGTTGGTTTTGGATTTCGAAAAACCGCAAGTGGCAATGAAAAACAACCTGGTAAAATTGCCTCCGAAAGATCAGGCCGGTCCGGCGTTCCATGAAAAGAAAGCAAAAAACAAAAAAGTCAACGTCCGCTATAATCACAAAAAAGCCATGCAGGAAAAGTATGGAAAACCGAAAAAACGAGGGAGTAAAAAGAAGTAATTATCAATTATTAAATTATCAATGTGGTGAAGTCTTTTCCTTGATAATTAAGTAATTCATCATTGATAATTCTCCCAAAAAACGTTAACTGAATCGTTAATTTTAACATTTCACCTACATTCGTTATCTATGATTAAGATTCGGATCAATCTCGTAATTACAGCAGTATGGATCGCCATGCTGGCCCTCTTGTTGATTCAAATCTTTCAGACCTTGCAGCTCTATGACCGTAAGTCCGATGACTTCAAAAGTAAGGTTAATACAGCACTTGAACGCATTGCTATTCGTTACGAGAAGGTGGAGGATGTCCGCAGGTATTCCAACCTGATGAGTAAGGATGTTTCCGGACAGTATAAAGACGTACTGAAAGAAGAATTCCAGAACTTGTTTGAAGTAAAAGAGTCTATCTCAATTCGCGATACGGTACTGACTGTCAAAGGAAAATTGGAAAATTACCTCATTGTAACCGGAAACAGCTACGATTCGATTTCGGGATTGTACTCAAAACAAGAGGTACTTGCCAGGGATGTCAGACAAATCCACGAATTGTTTGATGGAGGTGGAATGAGCTTACTGCATAAGGATTCCGTACGGGCTGCTTATCACCTGGACCAGCGTGTAATGCACAAAATTGTCAAAAAAGCGAAATACATCAATGAATTGATGGTAGAAACCTTTCGCGATAATATGTATCTCGACCCGGAAAAAAGGATTAATTTGAAAGTCCTGGATTCGATCATTCGTAAAGAATTAATTGCGGATAAGCTTCCGGACGATTTCAAATTCGTGATCGTTGAAGAGAACAACGAACCGGTGAAATTCAAGCAAACCGTTCCTAACTATGATGTCTGGCTGGATACGGTTAAGACCCAGGTTGCCATGTTGTTTCCCAACAAAATCCTGGAAGACAAACTTTCGCTTCACTTGAATTTTCCGAACAGCAAGGTTTTCGTCTTGAAATCAATGGGAAGTTTACTGATCGTAAGCCTACTGCTTGTTGTACTGATCATCATCACGATTTCGTATATGTTCCGTACCATTTTGACTCAAAAGAAGCTATTCGAAATGAAAAATGATTTCATATCGAATATGACCCACGAGTTTAAAACACCCATATCAACTATTTCACTGGCTTGTGAAGCCATGAACGATCCTTCCATGATGGGCGGGCAAACGGAAAACGCAGCACCATTCGTCAAAATGATCCAGGAAGAAAACAAGCGCTTAGGAGTCCTGGTGGAATCTATTTTGCAAAGTGCGGTTATTGATCGCGGCGAATTAAAGGTGAAAATGGAACAGGTTCCGGTTGTAGAGGTCATTCAATCCGTTGCAAAAACCGCATCTTTCCGGATTGCCGGTTTGGATGGCGAATTGATCCTTCAAATGCCTAAAGAGGAAGTGCTCATTGAAGCGGACCGGATGCATTTCACGAATATGGTGAACAATTTAGTTGATAACGCGATTAAATACAGTAAAGACAAGATTCATGTCACAGTGAAACTGGAAGTCTTTGCAGATCGCCTCGAATTGTCCGTCATAGATAAAGGAATTGGAATAAAACGTGAGCATATCTCGAAAATATTTGATAAATTGTACCGTGTTCCGACCGGAAACGTTCACAACGTAAAAGGTTTTGGTTTGGGATTAAGTTATGTGAAAGCACTCTCCGACATGTTTGGGTGGAGTGTTCATGTGACCAGTCAGGTTGGAGAAGGTTCAGAATTTCGTGTAACAATAAAAAGATAATTATGGCTAAGCAAAAATCAATTTTATTAGCAGAAGATGATGACAATTTAGGTCAATTATTACAGACGTTCCTAAAAGCTAAAGGTTACCAGGTAGAACTTGCCCGCAATGGAAAGCATGCATATGAAAAATACACAGACGGACATTTTGATTTCTGTATTTTTGATGTGATGATGCCTGAAATGGACGGGTTTACACTTGCGAAAGAAGTCCGTTTGATCGATCCTAAAATTCCGATTCTTTTCCTGACCGCGAAAGCAATGAAGGAAGATAAATTGGAAGGTTTCGAAAGCGGGGCAGATGATTACATGACAAAACCCTTCACCATGGAGGAGTTGTTGGCACGGATCGAAGCAATTTTAAGAAGAACCGGCTCTTCCGACAATGAAGAAAGCGAAATGCAGCAGATTGGGAATATTCAATACGAACCGGTTTCCAGAATCCTTCATTTGAAAGAAGAAAATAAGAAGCTCACTACCAAAGAAGGGCAATTGCTTCACTTGTTGTGCAAGAACCGAAACGAGGTTTTGGACAGACAAGCTGCTTTGCGTGCCATCTGGGGAGACGACAATTACTTCAATGGTCGTTCAATGGATGTGTATATCGCGAAATTGCGCAAGCTTTTGAAAGAAGATGAACGCATCGAAATTTTGAATATCCATGGAAAAGGATTCAAACTGATTGTTCACGAATAAAAGGAGGTTCGAACTCCCGATAGCTTATCGGCATTCAAAAGCGTTTAAAGGGATTAAATTTTGAACATTTAAACTTTTTGAACCCTTTGGACTTTCTATGATAAAAACTATATTCGCTTTTGTATGCGGAAAAGAAACAGGAAGGCTCGTTCGCTCAGGCAGACGAGTCTTTTTTCATATATCATCAAAACCGGCCTTTTATTGAACCTATTGGTATTCAATAAGCAATTTGCGTCAGCTCAGGAAGTCTTTTCAATTTATTATCCGAGCGGAGACTACAAATTATTAGATGAAAACAAACAGCAGATCAATAAGTATATTTTTTCCCATAATCTCAAGAAAATAGACAGTTTGCAGGTCATTGGTTATGCCGACTCGACCGGGAAGAAGAAACTGAATTTCAGACTTTCAAAAAAGCGGGCGGAAAAGGTGAAAGATTACCTGGAGGAAATTCTTCCTGCTAAAACACAGATCTCCAGTTTTGCTCGCGGTGAAGAAAATGCACTGAGGAACCCGAATGAAAACCATCGGAGAGTGGAAATCCATTTGTTTTATGCCGGAAAACGCTTAACAGAAGATTCTACAGAGCTTTACGAGTACTTCGGGAACACAAAGACCTGTTTTGTGCTTTCGGATACAATCATGAAGAATTGCAATATTATCCGCTTCAGTGATGGAAGAACGAATATGGTGATCCTGGAAATGGAACCGCATTTGTTTTCTAAAAACCAGGTGTATTATACCCTTACCAGGAATTCACAATATGCAAAAATCGTCAAGTGGAAACTGGAGATGAGTGGCGAGGGCTGGTGGCGACATGAACGGTACCGGGCCCGGATCAAAGAAGCTGATTTTGACTCCTACGGTGTGTTGACGAAACGGGAAATTCAGGTGGATTACAATGAATGTGTGGTGTGTGACAAGGACATGAACGCACCATTAAAACTGAAATCGGAACTGTTACCCGAAGTATACATCATGCAGAATTTACAGTTGCGGAAGAAAATGCTGGAGGGCGAATACTTGCTTATTATACCTCAGGAGTATGTTACACCGACCAGGTCTTATTATTTTGACCGGAATTATGACCAAGCGATCGAATGGCATACTAAATTCGGGATCCGCAACAGACCATATTATTTTGCAAGCGTTCCAGTCGAATATTTGAAGAGTAAAGACTGGAATGTTTACTCCAATCGTGCTACCTGTATTTCATCCGGAGATTCTTTGAAGGTCAGTTATCCTTTGGATACACTCAGCCCGCATTCCTGTTTGCCCGAATCACGTGGTGGATTAAATGCTTTGGAATACGGCCTGGAAATGACTTACTGGAATTATGATTTTCGTGCAGCTGCGATTTCTGCTTATGCCCAATATACCGGTACACGCTTTGAATACAGTGTGAATATTGGGGTAGATTTGAAAGCACGCGTTTTGGCGATGGTAAAAACAGATTACCTGGTTTTCTCTTTGGATCCGTACAAACAAACCTATGTCGGAAACGCCAACCGCTCAATGATCCACGACTTCCACCCGACATTGGCAGCTTACGCAGGCAGTAACCTGACCTTTATCAACGATCGTTCAAATGCAGGACTTGTTCACGGCTTATACATCGGTGCAGCGTATAAGAATAATCCATTTTCATTCGGATTGGACCGCTTCTATACCAACATAGGCCTTTCCACCAATTATCTCAACTCCGGCGGACTGAACATTTCCTTGTACTTACAAGTTGGATTAAAATTCAAAATCTAATTCATATTTGGAATAGAAATTGACCGACTCAAATTGGAAATTTCCATTTAGCATTTTAAAATCATTCAGCTTTACTCAGAATCGAAATGGCGATTTGGTGAACAAGATTGGGTACCTGTGCAGTAAATGGCAGTAAATTTTCCATACTGTTTGAGGCGGTACGCTGAGTTTATGGAAGAACCGGCAACAGCCGGTGAAGACTGGAGCTAGCCTTTAAGGCGTAATGCGGAAGGAGTCATAACCTGCAAACAGGTCAATCGGTTTACCCACGCCTAGACCTTTTTGGCTCCACCTTTTTGTGGCAATGGCAAAAAGGTGGAAATTGTTAGTGTAGCTCCTAGTTCCTTTTTCTGTCCGCTACTGTAGAAAAAAGGAGGAGAACAAGAATAATTGTTGAGAGGTGTTGAAAATTTAACCTGGCGATTATAATCGCAATTACTATCGTATCTTTGTTCCTGGAAAAAAATGAAATTATGATTCGTATTCAAAACTTTATCAACGGAGAATTGCTGGCACCTGTTAAAGGTCAGTATATCGATAATTACGAACCGGCAACCGGTAAAGTTTATGGTGAAATTCCAAACTCCACGGCGGAAGATGTTGAATTGGCAGTTGCTGCCGCTGAAAAAGCATTTCCGATTTGGTCCAATATGACCAATGAAGAACGCGGTGCGATTATGATGCGCATCAGTCTTGGAATTGAAAAGCGTATGGATGAATTCGTAGCAGCAGAATCACGTGATAACGGAAAACCGCTTTCATTGGCTGCGCATGTGGATATTCCGCGGGCAGTTTCAAATTTTCATTTTTTTGCAACGGCGGTAGAGCATTTTGCTTCCGAGTCGCACTACATGGAAGGAATGGGAATTAACTATACCACCCGCAAGCCGATTGGAGTGGTAGGATGTATTTCACCATGGAACCTTCCGTTGTACCTGTTTTCCTGGAAAATTGCTCCGGCACTGGCTTCCGGGAATTGTGTGATTGCAAAACCATCTGAGATTACACCATACACAGCTTATTTGTTGAGTGAAGTGGTGAAGGAAAGTGGGATGCCTGCGGGTGTTTTGAATATTGTTCACGGCTTGGGCCAATTTGCAGGAGATGCGATCGTAAAACATCCGAAGATCAAAGCGATTTCATTTACGGGAGGAACGAAAACCGGTGAATACATTGCGCAAACTGCCGGACCGATGTTCAAGAAACTGTCTTTGGAACTGGGAGGAAAGAACCCGAATATCATTTTCGCAGATTGTGATTTTGATGAGATGATCAAAACAACCGTGCGTTCTTCTTTTGCCAATCAGGGCCAGATTTGTTTGTGCGGATCACGCATTTTTATTGAGCGGAGTATTTACGAAAAATTCAAAACCGCATTCGTTGAGCGCGTAAAGCAACTGACCGTTTCCTTTCCTTCCGATCCGAATGCGAAAATGGGAGCTGTTGTTTCCAAACCACATATGGAAAAAGTACTTTCCTATATCGAGCTGGCAAAACAGGAAGGAGGAACCATTCTTACGGGTGGCGAACGGGCGATATTGGATGCTCCTTATAACGAAGGGTATTATATTACTCCGACTGTGATCGAGGGCCTTTCATATGATTGCAGGACGAACCAGGAAGAAATTTTCGGACCGGTGGTGACGATAACACCTTTCGATACCGAAGAAGAAGTGCTTATGATGGCGAATAGTACACAATATGGACTCAGTGCGACTATTTGGACCTCTGACTTAAAAAGAGCGCACAGGACGGCCGATAAAGTGCATGCAGGAATTGTTTGGATCAACTCCTGGTTGGTGCGTGACCTGAGAACGCCATTTGGAGGAGTAAAAGCATCCGGAGTAGGACGAGAAGGAGGCTGGGAAGCTTTGCGTTTCTTTACCGAAGCGAAGAATGTGTTTATTCCGTACTAATGCAAATTATTTCCTAAGTTTCCCTCGTTTAATCAAGCTTGAGACTTCGAATTCCAGCGAACCGTAAATCTCTTTTTTCTTTAAAGAATCAATTCGGAATAGCATGTCCGTTCCACGGTAATTCCATAAACCGCTGCAGGAAGAACCGGTTATCACTTTCGGGGATTTTCCGGCAGTGTAGGCACTGATGCTTTTTGGAAGAATATTGAGTGTAAGCGGAGGAGAGAACAGGAAGTGATAATGTTTTCCCTGTTTGGTGACAATCCCTTTCGCGAAAAGTGCCGAAACCAGTTTTTGCCCGCTTTCGTTTACAGAAAAAAGCAAAGAGTAACCCGGAACAGCTACCTTGTTTGTTTTTCGGATCTCTATTGGATTGAATTCCTCGTCGTAACTCATTTCCACTACTTCTTCATTGATCAGCTGCGTTCCGCCTTCCTGGAAAGACAGATCACCATCCCAGGCTTCAAAGAATGCCGCTGTGGGGAAACTTACCTTTTTACCTAAGCTGACGATCCATTTATAAAGCGGGCTGTTCGGATCTTTCTTGAATTCGGAGATATCCAGATGAATGTCTAACGCTTTTGTTGAATGCTTGCTTCGTTCAAAACTTATCCCGGCTTTTTTCTCCTTTATTTTAAATGGCTTATTCGAATGCAGGTACGTTTTCAGCTTGATATTCAGAGAATCGCTGTCATGTGCACACAAGACGTAATCGACCCCGAATTTTTTTAATCTTGGAGAACGCGAATAAAGTACGATATCTTCCTCCTTGAAAACCGGGGTTTTAAGGAATTTCTCCCATGAATTCTCAATATCTCCTTCATGGGCAAAAATCGCTTTCCCTAAACGTCTTTTAATTTTTGATCCTTTGTAAACCAGCAGGTAGTTTTTGTCATAAAAAATATAGAGTCCAAGGTCGGGGATTTTCTTTACTTTTCGATTGTAAACAATGGTATCGGAAACAGAAATATATTGTTCCAGCCGGTTCAGCCCGTTTTGAATTTTGGAGCTGTCAATTACTGTTACAAAAGTTCCCCATTCATCTTTCCCGTCCGAAAAGAAATAACCGGTGCTTTGAATATCAATTCCGATTCCTTTTGCCTGTCCCAACAGGAAATCGTAAGTCATGTATTCTCTGAAGGGAATCTTGTTCTTGAACATCAGAGAGTTTGTCTCCCGTGCAATGTTCAATAAATTATAACGCCCTACAATTTCACTTTCAGGTAAGCGGTCCAGAAGGCTTGGAGGTGGGTCAGGTGCAAACAAACGTGGACGGATATAAAGGAATAATGCCAATGCTGCACACAGTAATGCGATTAACATAATTTTATTTCCAACTCCTTCTGCTTTCATTTTAACGTGTCGTAGAGACCAGGTAAGCGGTATTTACTAAATCCAGCAAGTATTTTCCTGCATTGTCAAATGCACCTTCAAAACTATAAGTCAAATTGTAAATGGTTTTTTGACGGGTTGTTTTGGAAGAAATAACTTCGACTTCTCCTTTTTTACCTTTCATGGAAGCAAGTACATTGAAACGGTGATCAGTTAAGATCGATTCCGGCAGACGATTAATCATGTCCCCCAAATTCATGTATCCGTAAATTGAACCGCTTTTAGCTGCATTTTTTGCCTGTTTTCCAGTAATTGATTCTACACCGTAACCATTCGAATGGTTCTTGGCCAAATCTTCATCATTAGTGAAGATAAACAGGCCGTTTTTATTGATCATATATAACGGGACCGAATTCAGAATTGCTTCTTCATAGATCCAATAATCGCCCATATTTTTGAATTGAGAAGTAATACGAGACATGTGCTTCAGGATTTTATTCGGGATATCCGGGCGGCCGGTTGTAAATCCTAAAGTGAAAATCGGCATATCTTCTTCTGCCTCGATTTCCTTTTCGCCGTATTCAAATGTTTCTTCGTCGTAGAAGAATTCCACGCGTTTTGTTTTCACACGTTTGATTCCGTTGAAGGTACCGAACATACTTCCCTTGTACGTATTGAAAACTTCATCCGTATTGATGAAATCATTTAATAATTCAATCGTTAATACATTTGCAGAAATACGTGGGTTTTTCTCTTCACTCAGGATTGGCATGATCACTTCATACGCTTTTTCATAACCCTTTTTAAGATCGATTTTATAAGTAAAAAACCCGGTATTGTTCTTTGGAATATATTTCAAAACGTTTTTATCGAATTTCGCACTGTTCAGATCTTCATAAATACTTCCCAATCCGTCACCGTAATTTGCTTCTACTTTGAGATCAATGGATTTTTGGTTCAAAACGATATCACCCAACATCACATTCCCGGTATACAAATCGTTTAGATCTTGATATAACTCAGGGAACATAGCCTGCAAATAAAACAGGCTGTTGGTGTTTTTGAAGTTGCGGCTGTTGTCCAGGTAAAAAATTCCGTCTGAAGGATGGGTCAATTGTGCTGCCAATCGTGCATCCTGTGCTTTCAGGTTGACCTTCCGGGCAAAAAGTTCTTCCGTAATGAGCAGAAGACGTTTACGGGAATATTCCGACTCGATGCTGTCACGTAATTCGTAGTAATTCTTGAACAGATCACTTGTTTCATCCACAGCCATCGGAGTTTCATCCACTTCTTCCTCGATGATTTCTTCTACTTCATCACCATCTTCGTTTAATGTGGGGTCGTCATCCGTCAATTCTTCTTCATCGTAAGTGTCCATTCCTTCTTCATCATAATACTCGTCTTCCATCCATGGAAGCTCAAACCCTCTGGAAACCCAAATAGAATCGGTAATTTCTGTCAGTTTTTCCTGGTCCGTATCCACTCGGATCAACAAACCGACGTTTCCCTGGATCATTAAATGATTGAAATAATTGTTGTAATATTCCGTTCCTGAAACCAGGCTTTCTTTCCGGTCAAAATCATCAAAAACAGTAAACAGTTTTTCTTTATCCGAAATCCCGAAAGTAAAACCTGAAATTTCAAATTCAGCGTTCTTTCCGTAGAAAATATTCATCTTCTGATTGAAATCAATTCCTGCATCTTTCAATGTTTTTCCCTGTGTGGAACCGTCGAATAATTCGGACTGCAATTCAGTCATGAAATCATAAGAAACCAGCTCATCCATGGATACTTTCTGTAGAATGGAAATATTGTTCAGGCTAAAGACGGTAACTGCATCTTTAGGAATAATATCTTCTGATTTCTGTCCCCAGGAAATGGCTCCCCAAAGGGTGATCGGAATTAAGATTTTAATTTTCATAAATGGATGAATGAACGGATTCTACAACGAAAGTAAAATCATTTTTTGAATTGAAAGAGCTATTTGCTTTATCAACCGGTATTTGGTTGATAACTTGTGTTAAAATGAAACCTTTTTTGAGCAATCGGCGGAAACTAATTAGCAACAACAAAGGTGCTTTTCAGGATCGACGGGTTTGTTCCAACCGAATAGGTGTTTGATTCAATCAGACCGGCAACTTTAGTCGGCGAGATGCGCGCCTGTGCATTGTCACATTTAACAATCGGTTTGTCGAAGCGCGAAACACAGGTATATTTACCTTTTTTAAGTTTTTCCTGGTCTTCAGCTTTCATTTTCTGGATCACCGCCTGGAAATTAGGGACAATGCGTGTTAATGTTTTTCCGTCCCACGTTAACCAGTTTTCGTCCAAAGCGGGATCATTTTTGTCCTTAATTTCTTCTTTAATGATCTCGCGAATTCCGTTTTGAAGTGCTGAAACAGATTCGAAATCGAGGTAAATCTTGAAAATAAAGTCATCGTAGTTGGATTCAACCCGTACATTCGAAATCCCTTCTTTTTCCTCGAGTTTATTGCGATAATATTCAATTTTTTCCTTGATTTCCGGAAGCTTCGGGATTCGCTTGCCGTCGACACTGTCCAGGGCGAGGATTGAATTGATCTTCACCTTACTGGCGCTCATGTTTACGGTGTACTTGTATGTACCGGTCCCATCGGCATGAAGCGTGATATCATCCCAAATATCTACACACGAAGAAAGCGCAAGAAGTAAAAAACCAATTAGAAAAATACGCATAAGTCAATTTTCAGGTACAAAAATAAGAAAAAGCGTTAGCTTTTGAAGACTAAATTATGACACTTACGAAGTATGCACCGCAGGTAAACGTTAGTGCGAAAATAATTAGGAGAAGCGTTAGCTTTTGAAGACCGAATTACAACAAACGTTAGTGCGAAAGTAATTCGGGAAAATAATGATGAAGCAAAAACAGTACCAGAAAGAAATATTCTTTATTGCCTGAAAGAAATGTGGTTTTCCGTAACGGTAAATGTGGCTTTCCGCCCACAAATAAATGCCCGGTTATCGGGAATATGACCTACGGGTGCATCAAATGCAATCGGAAATGAGCGGTATGTGGTATGTTCCCGGATGAGTTCTTCTATGGTCCATTCTGTGGGAGTAGCGGTGTCTTTCATATCCGTCATTCCGCCTACAATTAATCCTGAAATGCGGTCAAATACACCTGCGTAGCGGAAGGCCCAAAACATGCGGTCCAGGTGATAAACTTGCTCACCAATGTCTTCAATAAACAAAATAGCGTTTTCATAATTAGGTGAGTGAGGTGTTCCGAGCAGGGAATACAGGATCGATAAATTCCCGCCAACGACAGTTCCCGCTGCTGTTCCGGGTTTATTTGCTGCATTTGACTGCCAGGTATATTCGTTGGGCTGACCTTGTAATACATTCAGGAGCGAGTTCAGGGATTCGGGTGTGTTTTCCCTGAAATTCAGTGGCATGCTGGTGTGTGCACTTTCAATTCCCAGCTTCAGGCCCAAACAATGAAAATTGGTAATGTCCGAAAAACCCAGGATCCATTTGGGCTCCCGCAGCAGGTTCGCCCAGTTTACCAGGTCGAATAAGCGAATAGCACCATAGCCACCGCGGTTGCAAACAATGGCTTTTACATCCGGGTGATCAATCGCCCATTGCAGATCGCTCGCTCGTTCCGCATCAGTCCCTGAGAAATAGTGGTATTCATCCGAGGCATGTGAACCGACAAGCACCTTGAATCCTTGTTTTTCAAAATAACCTTTTGCGAAGTCGATGTAGGAAGGTTCAATCGCCTTTGCAGGAGAAACCAATGCAATTGTATCACCGGGAACCAAACGAGGAGGAGAAATCATGATTTAAAATTAAGAAGAAAGATTGTTCAAAAAGTTCAGAGGGTTGAAAGAGTTCAAAATGAACAACGATTTTGAACATTTAACTATTGAACCCTTTGAACTGGTTTATCCGTTAATTGGTCCCATCACCACCATTTTTTCCATAGTTGGAGTAGGGCTTCCACCCATTTTTTCAAGGGTAATTGCAAAAGCGGTAATGTTTTGGGCGTTTACATCAAAGGGTTCGGTCATCTGTTCCACTTCGTCGTAGTTGAAAAGACCAACGGAAAGTGGTTTTCCATCTGCAATCACCCACAACTGGTACTGCATATTTGCCGGTGGAGGAGTGATCTTTTCTGCATGCATGACCGCTTTTTTCATTTCTTTACTCCACATGACTTTAACAGATGCTTCAGGTTCCATCGCAGTTCCTTTCATCATTATAGTACGCATGCTTTGTTCAGACAAAACTTCCTGGACCGTTTGCAAATGATCTTTCTCAATAGTCATCGCCTGAAGGATCTGATCATTTTTCAATTGCTCTTTTTCCATGGAAGCCAGGATGTTATCCAAACGCTTGACTTCACGATTGGATAAAAACCAAAGTGCACCGATCCCGATGGCCAGAACCAATGAAGCAGCTGCCATCATTTTCCACATCGGGCTCACACCGTTTATTTCCGGAGCAGTATGTAGAGTAACAATTTTAGCTTCTTCTTTTTTCTCAGGAGCTTTTTCCTGTGGTGTTTCGGCAATGGTTTTTAAAAGAGATGCGCGAACGGAAGGATTCGGGGTCTCGGCATTTTCCAGCATCAGTTCTTCACAGCGCTTTTGCACCCGAATAAACTCGGCCTGGATCTCCGGATAAATTTTAGACAAGCATGCCACCTCCTGTACTTCCTGTGGGGAAGCAAGACCGAGTGTTACCGACTCCAAAATTCCTGATGCTATGTATTCGTTTATATCCACAATATCAATAATGTAAACCATTTCCGTAACTCCATCATTGCTGCACGTGAACGCGTTTTCACAGTCCCGAGCGGAATGTCCAGCTCATCTGCTACTTCCTGTTGCGTATAGCCTTTGAAGTATAAGTATTCTATCATCGTTTGTTGTTCAGCAGGCAGGCGGTCCACTAATTGCCTTAATCCGATTGTGGCCACGCTCTGTTGAACTGTTACAGAGCTATTTACGATAGTTTCCAATGTTTGGATTTCAGACTTGCCTTCTTTCTTTAATTTTCTCAGTGCGTCAATGGACGTGTTTCTCGCAATATTGAGCATCCAGGTGAAAAAGCTTCCTTTGGTATCATCGTATTGCTGGATGTTTTTCCATACTTTGATAAAGGTGTCCTGGAGCGCGTCCTGTGCTATGGCCTCATCGGTAATGAAACGATTGATCACACCGTTAATTGCCCCGCAATAGCGATCATAGACTTCTCCGAAAGCAGTTTGATCTCCTGCTTTTACCTTTTGAATCAAGTCATTAATCTCTATGCTATTCAATGAATCCAACAAAACGAATGTAATTATAAATAATTGAAAATGGAGAAGAGAAAATTGAAAAAGTTGTTGATTCCATATATCTACAAATAAAACACAGATACTCGATTTATTACCTATAGATAACAAATAGTCAAAGTAGGAACCAGGGATGAATATCGCATAGATATCCCGTAGATATCCCATAGATATCCCAATGAATGTATAAATTCTTAACGTTTAAGAGATATTCTAACAAGGTGATGGGAAGCCTCATGGACTCCGGGAACAAGTAAGCTCTGTGTACGTTGGAATAGAAAGATCGTGTCCGGACAAAGACGTATGTTGTACAATATAAATCCAACAGGAAATTAGTACCTTTGCATCTGTTTTGAAAATTACCTTTAATCGATTTAAAGTTTATGAGTCAGAAGTATAACGAGTATTCAGGACTGAACCTGCCGAATGTTGCGCAGTCAGTTCTTGAAAAGTGGAAAAATGAACGTGTTTTTGAAGCTTCCGTGTCGACACGTGAAGGAGCTGAGCCGTTTGTTTTCTTCGAAGGGCCGCCATCAGCGAATGGATTGCCGGGTATTCACCACGTAATGGCTCGTTCGATTAAAGATATTTTTTGCCGCTACCAAACCCTGAAAGGAAAGCAGGTAAAGCGTAAAGCCGGTTGGGATACGCATGGTTTGCCTGTGGAATTGGGAGTGGAAAAGGAATTGGGAATTACCAAGGAAGATATCGGGAAGAAAATATCGGTTGACGATTATAACAAGGCATGTCGCGAAGCAGTGATGCGCTATACGGATATCTGGAACCGTTTGACAGAAGAAATGGGTTATTGGGTGGATATGGACGATCCGTACATCACCTATGATCCGAAATACATGGAATCTGTTTGGTGGCTATTGGGCCAATTGTACGAGAAAAATTTGTTGTACAAAGGTTATACGATCCAGCCCTATTCACCGATGGCGGGAACGGGGTTGTCATCACATGAGCTGAACCAGCCGGGTTGCTACCGCGATGTGAAAGACACAACTGTTGTTGCGCAATTCAAAATTGCGGGAGGATCTGCTTCCCCCTTTGAAGGGGGATCGAGGGGGATGGCTTTGCCGGATAATGCATTTTTCCTTGCCTGGACAACAACCCCATGGACGCTTTCTTCCAACACCGCTTTGTGTGTCGGGCCGAATATTGAATACGTTTTGGTTTCGACATTTAATTCCTACACATACGAACCGGTTCAGGTTGTTTTAGCGAAAGATCTGCTTTCTGCTCACTTCGGAAAAGGGTTTATCGCAGTTGAAACAGCAAACGAATTGAGTAACTACGAGGCTGGAGCTAAACAAATTCCGTTTGTGGTACTGGGTTCCTGTAAGGGCTCTGACTTGGTCGGAATCCGTTACGAACAATTGTTGCCAGGAGCATTGCCATACGAAAATGCAGACCAGGCGTTCCGCGTGATTTCCGGAGATTTTGTAACTACATCAGATGGTACGGGAATCGTGCACATTGCGCCTACTTTTGGTGCAGATGATGCGCGCGTAGCTGCTGAATCGGGTGTTCCTGCTATGTTGGTACTGGACGAAAAAGGTGTTCCGGTTCCATTGGTTGATTTGCGTGGCCGTTTCCGTCCGGAAGTTTCCGATCCGCTTTTTGGATTGGGTGGTGAGTACGTGAAATCTGACTACCTGACGGATGAAGAAACGGAAACAGAGTTCCGTAAGCAAAAAGAAGGTTTGAAGTCGGTGATCCCGGATTTGAAAGCATACATGTCAGTTGATGAACGTATTGCTTTAAAGTTGAAAATCGAGAATCGCGCATTCAAGATCGAAAAATACGAACACAGTTACCCGCATTGCTGGAGAACAGATAAATCGGTATTATACTATCCGTTGGATTCCTGGTTTATCAAAGTAACCAATGTGAAGGATCGCATGATCGAATTGAACAATACGATCAACTGGAAACCGGCTTCCACAGGAAGCGGACGTTTCGGGGAATGGCTGAAAAATGCCAACGACTGGAACTTGTCCCGTTCGCGTTATTGGGGAATTCCAATTCCGATCTGGTCAACGGAAGATGGGGACGAACGTGTTTGCATTTCTTCGGTAGAACAATTGAAAGCGGAATGTGACAAGGCCGTTTCAGCTGGCTTAATGACTGAAAATCCGCTGGAAGCATTTAAACCGAATAATTTCTCAAAAGAAAATTATGCACAGATCGATTTACATAAAAACTATGTAGATGAAATTACACTGGTTTCTCCTTCCGGAAAGCCTATGAAGCGTGAAAGCGACCTGATCGACGTATGGTTTGATTCAGGTGCAATGCCTTATGCACAATGGCATTATCCGTTCGAGAATAAAGAATTGATTGATAATAACAAATCCTATCCGGCAGACTTCATTGCAGAAGGAGTGGACCAAACACGTGGATGGTTCTACACTTTGCATGCAATTGCTACGATGTGTTTTGATTCGGTTGCTTATAAAAATGTGGTTTCCAACGGATTGGTGTTGGATAAGAATGGACAGAAAATGTCCAAGCGTTTGGGAAATGCAGTTGACCCCTTCGAGACTTTATCGAAGTACGGTCCGGATGCTACACGCTGGTACATGATCACCAATGCACAACCATGGGATAATCTGAAATTTGATACGGATGGAATCACGGAAGTGCAGCGCAAATTCTTCGGAACGCTTTACAATACGTATTCTTTCTTTGCATTGTATGCAAATATTGACGGATTTAACTACTCAGAAGCGGAAATTCCGTTAAATGAGCGGCCGGAAATCGATCGATGGATCTTATCAAAATTGAATTCCCTGATTGCACAGGTGGATGAAGCGTACGCTTCGTTCGAACCGACAAAAGCAGGCCGTTTGATCCAGGATTTTGTTACCGACCAATTGTCAAACTGGTATGTACGTCTTTGCCGAAGACGTTTCTGGAAAGGAGACTACGAAGCAGATAAGATTTCGGCTTATCAAACCTTGTATACCTGTTTGGAAGCTGTGGCAATTATGGGTTCACCGATTGCGCCGTTCTATCTGGATCAGTTATTCTCTGATCTGAATGAAATTTCAGGCCGTCACCCGGTGAATTCGGTTCACCTGGCTTTCTTCCCGAAATCCAATGCAGACTTAATCGATTTGGAATTGGAAGCTCAGATGGAAATCGCACAAAACGTTTCTTCATTGGTATTGGCTTTGCGTGCAAAAGAGAAAATCCGTGTGCGTCAGCCACTTCAAAAGATCATGGTACCTGTCTTGAATACACAGTTTGCTAAGAATATCGAACACGTTCAGGACCTGATTTTGTCGGAGGTAAATGTCAAGGAATTGGAGTTGCTTGATGCCGCAAATAATATCTTCGTGAAGTCCATCAAGGCGAATTTCAAGACCATAGGCCCGAAATACGGAAAACAAATGAAAGCAATTGCTGCAATGGTAGCACAGATGGACCAGGATGGAATTGCTCAAATTGAACAGAACCAAGGCTGGAGAGGAATAGTTGATGGAGAAGAAGTAATTCTTGATCTGAGCGATTTCGAGATCCGTGCAGAAGATATCCCTGGTTGGTTGGTTGCATCTGAAAACGGTTTGACTGTTGCTTTGGATTCTACCGTTACGGAATCATTGCGCATGGAAGGAGTAGCCAGGGAATTGGTTAATCGCATCCAGAACTTGCGGAAGGATTCAGGATTGGAAGTGACAGACAAAATTACATTGACACTGAAATCTTCCGAGTTCATTCAATTGGCTGCGGAAGCAAACAAGCAATTCATTTGTGATGAGGTCTTGGCAACTGATTTGAGAATAACTTCCGAACAGTTCGAAGGTCTTTCAACAGATATTGAGGAAGATGCCGATACATTGATCCGGGTAGATAAGATTTGATGACTTCTGCCAGTCGGGGATTCTCCCTTGATGTATCGAGAATAATTGTAGATAAAACAAAATGTCCGTCTTTTGGCGGACATTTCTATTTTGTAAGCATTTGTTTTTCAGTTAACTGACTTCGTGAATATTGAAATTATTTCAATGTCATTTATTGAGGTGTCAATTGTTAAAAATCTTCTTAAAATCGGAAATGAATTGTTAAATAATTCAGAAATAATACACTGATTCCCTATCTTAGGGCCACATTAATTTATTACTTACTATGAAAAAATCATTACTGCTGCTCTCGCTGTGCGCGGGAAGTATGTTTGGTTTCGCCCAACAAGCACCTAAATCAGGAGTTCGGCCGGCAACCAATTCAAGTTTATTAAGCAGACCAGCGGGAATTAACAATGGTCAGAAAACCCTTTTATGTGTCGATACATTGCGTTATCCGCAGGCAAAAGAACAGATTTTAGGTGCAAATACTTTCTACACCTTTGATATCTGGCAAGCTGATAATGAAGCTTTCTCTCAAACATTTTTAAACACTTCCAGTATTTCGATTAACGGAGTAGAGTTTTTTGGGATGAATAATGACGTGGATGGAATGCCGAGCGTTACTATTACAGCTTCTGTTTATAACGTCAATGGAGCCAACACACCTACAACGTTGATCACGAGCGGAACAACCACATTTACAAGTAATGTGGAAGCATATCATAGAGTGAATTTTGCCGCTCCGGCAACTGTAACCGGGAATTATGCGGTAGTTATCCAGGCAACCAATACAGATGGTGTTTTTACGGTTTATGTGAATAACGCTGCTCCGGGTCAACCTTATGATGAGGTGTATGCACGATTTAAATCCAGTTATTCAGGTTATCCGAGTTCGGGAGGAAGCTGGATTACAATTCCTGCATTTACCGAGATTGGAAATAACAACTTTGAACCTCTTTTGGCACCGATGATCAGTTATAACATCAATACGCAATTCACTCCTTCTGCTACAACTGTTTGCCAGGGAACACCGGTTACCTATACCAATGGATCTACTCCAACAGGAGCTTTCACAAACAGAATGATGAATTACCAGATTTTCAGAACGTTTTTCGGAACTGCGACTGCTGATTCCACTTTTGTCTACGATATGGATAACATGTCTCCATATATCTGGACCGGTACTACGACTTATACCCACCCTGCTGCGGGTACTTATGATGTGCTTTTAGGAACGAACGGTGGTTTCTGGAGCAGTTGTTTTGATTATACAACGCAAACGATTACTGTGAATCCGCTTCCGGCTGCTCCAACTGTTACACCGGGTGGACCGACAACATTTTGTACCGGAGGGTCTGTTACGTTAACATCGTCTGCTGCTACCGGTAATACGTGGTCAAACGGTGCAACCACTCAATCAATTACAGTAAACACTGCGGGAACGTACACTGTTACAACCGCTGCTTTAGGATGTACATCACCCGCATCGGCCGGACAAACCATTACAGTGAATGTGCTGGATAATGCAACATTTACATATCCTTCGAATTCTATTTGTGATATGTCACCGAACCAAACACCAACAACTTCCGTTGCAGGTTCTTTCTCAGCTACACCGGCCGGATTGGTTTTTGCGAATGCGGCAACCGGAGAAATTAATGTGGGCGGAAGTACTTCCGGAACGTATTCGGTTACCTACAACACTTCAGGGGCTTGTCCGAATACGAGCACACAGACGATCGTGATCTCAGGAGCTCCTGATGCGGCGTTTACATATGCTCAAGCGAGTTATTGTACAAATGGAACAAATCCAACCCCGGTATTTGGTGCGGGAGCAAGTGCAGGAGCATTCAGTTCTACAAGTGGATTGGTTATCAATACTTCAACAGGTGCGATCAATTTGGCTTCAAGTACTCCGGGAACATACACCGTAACAAATTCAATTGCTGCAAACGGATCATGTCCGGCAGATGCAGAAACGTTTAGTGTAACCATTGCAGCAACACCTGCAGCAACTGTTTCAGGAGGTGGAACACAATGTGGTGCGGGATCATTTCCTGTGAATATTGCTTTGACAGGTGCTGGTCCATGGAATATTACTTATTCGGATGGTACAACAACCAATTCAGCTACCGGAGTAACAGTTTCTCCTTATGTGATCAATGCAACGGCAAACGGGACATATACGGTATCAATGGTTACAATGGGAGCTTGTTCCGCAACAGGTTCGGGAACCGCAACGGTTTTGTTTAATCCGAACCCAACGGTAACATTTACACCGGTTGGAAATGTATGTGATAACGCAAGCCCGGTGACCTTGCTTGCTTCACCTGCAGGTGGTACTTTCTCCGGATCAACGGGGGTTTCCGGATCAACATTTGATCCAAGCGGATTAACACCTGGTTCCATTACCCTGACTTATAACTATACAGATGCAAATAACTGTTCCGGATCGGCAACTTCTATCTTTACATTGAATGCAGCACCGACAGCAACACTTGGAGCTTTCTCTGATGTGTGTTTGCAATCCGCAGCCTTTGCTTTGACAGGTGGTTTACCTGCTGGTGGGACCTATAGCGGAACAGGAGTAACGGGTGGAAACTTCGATCCTGCTACAGCGGGTGTCGGTTCACAGGCAATCACCTATACAGCAACATCCAATGGGTGTTCGGATGCTGTTTCTCAAACAATCAATGTAGAAGACTGTGCAGGGTTGGAAGAAGCGACTGCTTTCGG
The DNA here is from genome assembly GCA_966212075.1 of uncultured Fluviicola sp. Classification (GTDB taxonomy): domain Bacteria; phylum Bacteroidota; class Bacteroidia; order Flavobacteriales_D; family Crocinitomicaceae; genus Fluviicola. Next base: position 256,787 of record CBIHOM010000001.1, on the reverse strand, counting down.
TTTGGAGGTTTACCCGAACCCGGCAAGTTCCCTTGTGATGATCAAGACCGGGAAAGATGTGACTTTCTCCATGATCTCTGAAGATGGAAAAATAGTTTACCCGGAATCTTCTTTATCTATGAATACAGAAACACAATTGGAAGTTTCTCATTTGGCAAAAGGAATCTATTTCCTTCACTTTACCGGTGCTCAGGGAAGCCTGGTTCAAAAAGTGATCGTTAAGTAGAAGACTGACTATTTCTTAGAAATGCCGTCTTCGAAAGGAGGCGGCATTTTTTGTTTTAAAGAATGAAAGGATTTAACGCATTTTCGTTAATTTCGGAATCCATGCCGAAGAAATACGCAGCCATAGATATTGGATCGAATGCAGCTCGATTGCTGATTGGAGAAATTGCCAAGGAGAATGGTCATCCTTACGTCAAAAAGATCTCTTATACGCGCCTTCCGCTGCGTTTGGGAGGGGAAGTATTTGATTCCGGGGAGATAAGTGTCCACAAAGCCGAGGACTTCATCAAAACCATGAAAGCTTTTAGCCTGATTGCGGATATTTTTGATGTTTCAGCGATTCGTGCCTGTGCAACCAGCGCCATGCGTGATGCCAAGAACGGAACGGAAGTTATCCGGCAGATTAAGCGAAATACCGGGATCGAGATCGAAATTATTTCAGGTGACGAAGAAGCGCGCTTGATTTTCGGGACTTTTGCCTTGCTTGATATCGAACGGTCAAAACCTTACCTGGTAATTGATGTGGGAGGTGGTTCTACCGAAATCAATGTGTTTGAGCACGGAAAACGCGTTGCAGCAAAGAGCTTCGATATCGGAACTGTCCGGATGCTGAAGAACAAAGTCGATAAGAAGGACTGGCGTGAATTGAAAACATGGATCAAGGAGCACGTAGAGGACAATCCCCATTCAGTTTATGCAACCGGTGGAAACATAAACAAGATCCACAAGATCTTAGGCTTCAAGGAAAAAGCCCCTGTTACGTTGAGAGCAATGAATCAGCTCTATGCTGAACTCGAGCCTTTGAGCGTTGGTCAGCGTATGGACCGCTTCCAGTTAAAACCCGACAGAGCGGATGTAATCGTTCCGGCCTTGGAAATCTTCCGTTTTTGTATGCATGCGCTTAAGTGCAAAGAGCTCTACGTTCCCAAGATCGGTCTATCGGACGGAATCGTTTACGATTTACATAAGAAGAAGGTTTAATTAAGCAACTCAGTTTGATTCCTCGTTTCTCATTTTTACCAAAGATTCTATTATAGAGCTTTTCTCTTCTTTTCCGTATCTGAGATTTAGTTTCTCCAATTCTTTAATGGCGTGCTCAATTTCAAGCATTTTATCACGCAATTTTTGCTCTTTGTAATGCCATTTGATGAATCCGTAGAACATGAATACCAATCCAAGGGAGGCAAACCCAATGTATCCCCATTGTTTTAAGCGCAAGGTATCCAAGGCAACATTGATTTTACTGATTTTTCCGGATAATGTTATTTCATCTTTTGGATTTAAATGTGCCTTCTCAAGAAAGGTTTCAATTTGCAATAAATCCTCATGCATACGTCTTATTTTACCCGGTCTAAAGTGATTTTTGACCTTGTCGGTATTCAGATTTTCCACCGTTTCCTTTGATTTTTTATAAATAGATTGTTGCAATTCCGATTTAACGTCTTCAATCTTCATTTTATTTGCTGCAGAAGAATCGAAAGTAATGCCGATATTGTAAACGGAGAACAACAGAATCGTCAGCCCGAACAGGGAAATGAATTTGTATAAGTTGTCAGTTGGGGGAGTAATAGAAGGAATCATAGTTTAGCTTAGTATGGCAAAACTACTTGCTCCTCATCTGAATATCAACCGTATTTACCACATATTTTTTTTGTGGTTTTCCGCAATCGATAAATTAAAAGGAATTACTCATTCTCTCCCGATAGTTATCGGGACTGTTTCTCATTCTGTTTTACCCGATCTGTATCCCCAACACCGTTATATCATCAATCTGCTCATAATCGGCACCGTTTCCGTACTTCCAATTTTCGATCGCTGTGTCGAGGATCTTACCTTGTTCCGTCATTGGTTTGTGGGCATTTTCCGCAAGCAGGTTTTTGAAATTGCGGCTCATGAACTTTTTCCCTCTTTCCCCACCGAATTGGTCGGAATAACCATCCGTGAACAGGTAGAAAATATCGCCTTTGTTCGCAACCATTTCGTGATTCGTGAATTCCTTCATGTCCGGGTAAATCGCGATCGGACGTTTATCCGGCTTCAATTCTTCCAGTTTTTTGCTTTTTGAAGAAACAATATACAAGGGGTTATTGGCACCGGACCAATGGCATTTGTAGGTTTTATTGTTAATCAGCAATAAAGAAATATCCATTCCGTCCATTTGTTCGCCCTGGATTCCTTTTTGTTGCAAGGAGTCGATCACTTTGTCCCGCAGTTCATTCAGAATGATATCTGCACGTGTAATTTCCTGTTGTTTCACGATTTCGTTCAGCAAACTGATACACAGCATGCTCACAAAAGCCCCGGGAACGCCATGACCCGTACAATCTGCTACTGCTACCAGAGTCCAGTCGCCTCTGCGGTCCACGAAAAAGAAATCCCCGCTGACAATGTCTTTCGGTTTGTACATCACGAAGAAATCACCCGGGATTGTTCCGCGAATGGTTTGCTCGTCCGGCAGAACCGCGTTTTGAATGCGTAAGGCGTAACGAATACTGTCTGTCAGTTCAAACAGGATTTTTTCAATTTGATCTTTTTGCGAACTGACAATCGCATGTTGTTCCGAAAGGTCCTTGATGGACTTTTTGCGGTGCACTGAACTGCGGTATAAAACATAGGCAATTCCAAGGATCAGGACCAAAACGATACATCCCATAATCAATACAGCGCGCTGCATTCCGAGTTCGTGCAATTGCTCGTTGATTTGCCCTTTTTGAGCTTCAATCCGCACTTTTTGATCGAACAAAGTGCGTTCCCGTTCATCGATAGTCGCCTGTTGTTCTTCCAGTTTCTTTGCCTGTTCTTCGAGGATAGTTCCTTGCTGATCCAGCATTTTCACCTTTTCCTGTAAAGACATCTTCTGGTAATTGATCTTTGCTTTTTGGCTCTTAATAGTTTCTTCTTTGGCAGCTACTTTTTCGCGTTCTTTTTCCAGTTTTTCAGTGGATTCATTGAGCAATTCTTCCCATTGAACGGTTCCTTCCATGTATTGCTCGAACTGGTTGGTCAGTTTCAACCCGGCTTTCTCCATGTTTGCCTGGTTCACAGTGAAATCGTCTTTTTTCAGCCTGCCGTTAAAATTGACCATGACAAAATCATCGTCTTTACAGGAATTGGTAACCAACAACGTTTGATTACCGGAGATTGCTTTTGCAATCTTTTCAATCTTTTTATTGAATTTCTTATCTACGCACAGTACCTGAGTTGGAGTAATGGCATCCGGATTTTTAAAATGGACAACACTGACCTTTTTACCTTTGAATGAAATGCCTTCGTATTTACTTCTGAGAATGCTGTAAAAGGAGGTGTCACTGTCAAGAACACCGATTTGAAAGGTTTGAAAGGAAGATTGATTTTCCCAGGCTGTGTTCAGCATAATGGGATAAATACTTGTAGCCACTGATTCATCGGAGCGGGAAAATTGTGCGGAAGCATTTAACGTAAGGATTACGCATACAAATAACAGCGAGAAACTGCGTTCCAATCGGTTAACGAATGAGTCGGTACGAGGTGTATTGTTCATGTCCACGATCAAAATCTTTGTTCGAAAACGGTTTGTTTAAGAGTTTAATTCCGACAAAGGTAGGAAAAACAAAAGTTATGGTATGGAGGTTCTGTGATAAGAAAGGGGTTAAATCAACCCGATAAACTTGGAAACGCGCTTCCCAATAGCTGGAATAAGCACTTGAGCGGAGTGGACAGAATCAGGACATTTAAAAATGTGTCTTTTGTAAGGATCAATGAGTACTTAAAAGTTAAAATTCACAATTTAGCTCGAATAGAGAAAAAAATGCTGTTCAAAGTGTTGAATTTCACATTCATGAGCTAAGGCTAAAGATTTTTGTCACTTCGATTTATTTTTTCATTTTTGGATTGCTAAACATTGTCCTCAAACCAATGAAAAAACTAGTTTACCTGTCTGTACTGCTTCTTTTAACAGCCTGTTCTTCTGAAAAAACAGATGAAGAATTGTTGGAGCAGGATCGTATTACTTTGAATGAAAACCTGATTTCAGGAAAAGTCGTTCCGTATAAGTTTGTAAAATTGATGGTCCGCGGGTATGCTTCCGACGATACCACTTCCACCAAATTCAAAGCATTTAAAAAGGACTCTGATAAATTGGTTTATAAGATCCTGAAATTGGATCATGCGGATGAGTTGTCTGTAAAAGATTACTGGGCAATGTACCAGATTTATGATCAGATGGACGAGTTTGTAACACAAACGGATGAAGATCAGTTTCCCGTAATCGTGGATGCATTCAGAAGATTTTGGGACGGAACGAAAAGTACTCATTATTTTAAAGGAAAAGCTAAAGCTGAACAGGAAGCGCGTGAACATGCATTTATGACGATACTTGCTTTGGCGAGCAGCAATCTGGGAACTGAAATAGCCTTGTACGAATGTGCAGAAACCGACATCGAATTACTTCCCGACTCGGAATTGAAAAGCAACCTGCGTTTTTTGAGAGGCCTTGTGTTTATGCAGAAAGGTCTGTACTATTTGTCTGAAAATGAATACAGCAAGAACCTGGAATGGCTTAAAAAGAATAAGAATGTTGATCTGACATATACGATCAATTCCATGCAGTTGGGCAAATTCGATAAGAAGCAATCACATATCGCTTACCGTGCAATGAATCATTTGTATCGCGGCGTAGATCGTTTAATGATGGAACGTGAAATTGATCACGAACGAGCACTGGAGGATTTCGAACTGGTATTGAAGGATTGCAAAAAATTGAAGATTGACAATGAAGCGGTTTGGGCTATCGATGTATATGTGCAGCTTGAAAAAGGGAATACGGATAAAGCAATTGTTTCGCTCAATAAATTGAAGAACAGCAAACTGCTTACAGCTGATGACAAAGCCCTGATCGATGAATCCATTGAATATTTGAAAAAGGACGATTCGGAAACGGTATTGCAGGAAGTCTACGATAACCTTTTCCTTATGAAAATTGCAAGTTCCTTTACCTATAACCGATTGAAACAAGTGAATGCGAACAAATTGTTGAAGAACAGCAAAGTTCCGAATGCTTCAAAGATTGCCCAAAAAACGACTATATTGGAAAAAACAGTCGGACAAATTGATAACTTCAGCAATGGAGAAACACTCCATGAGGCAACAAAAAAAGCCGGTGAGGAAGGAGAAAATTTATTGGAGGAAGCAAAGGAATTACTTGATTTTTAAACAGTCTGTCAATATAAATGATCTCGTGCTGAAGTAAAGTGTAACTGTATCACAGTGTTTTGATAAATTCGTCATCTGAGATCTTAAAATAGGTTCGTGTAGCTTCAATTCCGGTTCGTTTACTCAATTGAGTCAGTTCCAGTTCCGATTCGGAAATCACCTTGCCATTGAATGTCAAAAGGTCTTTTTGTACCCAGCTGTCTGTAGCATCGAAAATTTCATTTTCTGCTGCAAATTTCAGCGTTGCTCCGTCTGTTTGATATGCTCCGCAAAAGGTGTACTCCGGTTGTGCTTTAACCATCATTCCATCCATCGCAAAACTTTTGAGTTCTTTGCTCAAATAAACGGGGCTGTCTCCTGTAACGGATTTATAGATCACATATTCGTTTTCATAAAATCGTAAGAAGTGAAATTTTGGAGTTTCACCCGGCTCCTTTGCATAGTATAATCCTTGCATGCTTGTTTCGTATTATCTTCTCGGTTTGTAACCGGTTGTTGGTTTCAGGTATTGCTTTTCTTCGCTGGTTTCAGCACTGTGCGGAGCGCTGTAATATTCCATGGTGTCACTTTCGTGATTGGAATAAAAACCACGTGGTTTATATCCTTTATACTGCCCTAAATTGTTTTTCAACTCAGGATGTTTTTTATAGTAACTGTAGATGGGTAAAAATTGTTTTTTATAAAACACGTCTAACAACTTTTGTTTTTTCTTGTACAAATTGCACTAACTGTCAGCCTTAATTTTATTTTTAAAAAAAACGACACTGTCTTTCAAGCCTTCCGAATAATGAATTTCATAAGTTGAAGGCATTTTTGGTTTACAGGCAGTTATGAAAACCAGACAAACCAAAATAACAATTGCTGAGACTGATTTTATAATCATCTTTTTTGAATTTTTTACCCGGTAAAAATAAGTGATTTTACGCCTCTTCTTCTTCCCGGAGCTCAATCCCGTATTTGATTGCTTCTGCAAGTACGTCCACGTGAATGTTCTTCAGCGTTTTGAACTTAATGCAATAACCGGTTACACTTGCTTTCCCCAGTCTTTCCCCATACGTTTTGGCTAAGTATGTCTTGTCGCTCAAACCAAGGATGTAAACGGAAATTCCTGTTGTGTTCGCACTCAAACCAATCCTGTAAAACTCCCTGCTTGTTCCGTCAGCATAATGGATGGTGTAAAAACCATAACCAATATTGGGATTGGAAACAATTTTACCCTCGCTGTTCTTACCATCCGTAAACCAAAGTTTACATCCCGGTGAGATGCGTAGGATGAGTTCGTGCAGTTCCTGCATTTCACTGCGTTTCGGTTCTGCCTGATCAGCAATGTATCTTTTGATTTGTTCCTCAATGTCCATGATCAATAGTACGCAATAATCCGGAGAAATGGAAGAAAGGATTAGACAAGAGTTAAGAGGTAGCCTATTACGGAACCTCCCAAAACAACAAATACGCTATTGATTCGTTTGATCCCGAACGTCATTCCAATGCTGATTATTCCGATTAAAACAGTTCTCCAGTCTGAAATAGCATCTTTTCCCAGTTCAAAACAGATGGCGACTATAATGGCAACGGAAGCTACATTGACAGCATCGAGAAAGGAAGAAAACAGCAAGGAGTTCCGCATCTTTTTAACCAATGGGTTCAACAAGGCTACGAATACAAACGATGGCAGAAAAATCCCGACGGTAGAAACTGCTGCTCCGGAAATTCCATTGATTTGATATCCTAAAAAAGTGACGGCCGAAAAGACTGGTCCGGGAGTAAACTGCCCAACCACTATTGCATCCGTTAATTCTTGACGCGACAGCATTCCTGTGGCAACCAGTTCTGAGTCCAGGAAGGCGAAAAGAACGTACCCGCTTCCATAGATAATTGCTCCGATTTTCAGAAAAATGAAGAAGAGTTTTCCATTGATCGAGGTAAAAACAAGGGTGGAAGTAAATTTTAGAGAGACGAAAGGCAGTACGCTTTGGTGGATGTTCCCATTTTTTTTGTTCTTAGCCATCCAAAGAAACAGCCCCAGGAATCCGGCACCGAACAACAGGAAAATTTCATTGATGTTCAGTATTGAAAGAATCAGGACAGCTGTTCCGATCAAAGCCAGTTCAATTGATTTCAAGGATTTTTTCGCTAATGGAAAAACGGCCCCTAGAATAATGGCGATAATTGCCGGCTGAATCCCATAAACGAAAGGCTTTACTTCAGGTAATTGGCCAAATTCCTTATAAAGCCAGGCAAAAACGCCGGTAATACAAACCGCTGGAAGAATGAAACACAGCCCTGCCACGATCAAGCCTTTCCAACCTGCTTTTTCATGGCCAATGTGAATAGCCATTTCCGTACTGTTGGGTCCCGGGATTAGGTTGGTTGCTCCCACCAAATCAAGAAAATGTTGCTCGCTGAACCAGTTCCTTTTTCGCACCACTTCTTCCTGCATCATGGAAATATGAGCCGCCGGACCACCAAATCCGATAATTCCCAGTTTGAGAAATAATCCGGCAACTTCTTTTAAGCTATGTCCCTGTTCTTGTTTCATACGTTTTTATGGCGACCTCTCATTCCGGAATTACCTGAAGAAAGTTTTTAAAATCTAAAATTAAATCATTCGTGATCTTAAAGGGAAATTTCTACGGATTTATTCTAAAATTAAGGCTCTTTGCTGCAAATGTTCACCACTCAATACCCGATCTCTTACCGGAAAGAACAAAACAGGTTGATTTTCCCGGATAATTATCGGAAGCAGCAGAAAAGTGAAAAAGAAACGGAGCTATCGGTGTGAATCCTGCAGGAAAATTGCAAAATAAGTTGGTTGAAAATCCGTAACGAATTCAAATCTATCTCATTTTCAATCCGGACGATATGAACGGGCTTAAAAAAATGTGCGTGCATAGGGACTTGTAAAGTTAGTTTTTAAACGTAAAAAATTAGTGCCGATCTATAAAATGTACATATCTTTGTGGCCTAAAAATGAGGAAAAATAATGATTAGAAGGGTAACATATTATTCCTTTCATGTAGCTGAGTTGGTTTATCTTATGCAGATGAAGAAAGAATTCAAGCAATTCAAACCTTCAGAGTACCGCCTGAAAGATTTATCACAATCCACAGATGATTTGAGTTATTGTTATGAAGCCCTTAAAAAGGTTTCGCGTTCTTTTGCTGTGGTGATTCAGCAATTGCCCAAAGACCTGCAAAACCCGGTTTGTTTGTTTTACCTTGTTTTACGGGGCCTTGATACCATTGAAGATGACATGAACATCGACAATTCTGTCAAGAAGGAGTTGTTACTTACCTTTGCCGACCGAATTAATAAAGAAGAATTTGTACTTGAGAACGTTGGAGATACCGAAGATTATCGGGATTTAATGCTTCATTTTGATAAGGTCATTCGTGAATATCAAAAGCTTGGACCGGAATACAAAGCCGTTATTACTGAGATAACCAATGAAATGGCCATCGGCATGAACACCTATGCCCATAAGACGGTTGAAAGTTATAAAGATTGGGACGATTACTGTTATTATGTTGCCGGATTGGTTGGGATCGGTTTAAGCAGGTTGTTTCTTGCCTCAAAATTAGAAACAAGCCCTAAACTGGCCGATAAGAGTCTCAGTAACGAAATGGGATTGTTCCTTCAAAAAACAAATATCATTCGCGATTTTGCAGAGGATTTGGAACAAGGCCGTATTTTCTGGCCTGAGGAATCCTGGAAAAATAAAGCAAAGACCTTAAACGAATTGCAGGCAGATGAAAAAAACGGCCTTGCTGCGTTAAATGAAGTGGTACTCAATGCGTTTGAACATGTTCCTGCTTGCCTGGAATATTTGGAATGCCTGGACAATCAGAAAGTTTTTCGTTTTTGCGCCATTCCGCAATTGATGGCTATTGCTACATTGAAAGAATTGTATAATAATCCGGAGGTCCTGAGTAAGAATGTAAAAATCAGAAAAGGGAAGACTGCTAAGTATTTTATTGCAATTCAGGATTTTAACCATACGAAAAAGGAATTTATCTCCATTCTTAGCAGTTTAGAGAAAAAAGACGATACTGGAAAAATAAAATCAATTTTAACCAAAATTCAACAATGAGCACAGGTGAATTTGATATCATAGTAATAGGTGCCGGGGTTGCCGGAGGAGTGTTTGCTGCTTCTCAACCGGCTGGCACACGCATACTGGTTGTGGAACGCGACCTTTCGGAACCGGACAGAATTATCGGGGAATTACTGCAACCCGGTGGAATCCAGGCTTTAAACGAGCTCGGGCTCGGTCATTTACTGGAAGGTATTGACGCACAGGAAGTCAATGGGTATAACCTGATTAAAGGGAACGAACGCTTCACGATCCATTACGATGAAGTTCAAAAAGGAATTAAGGGTCTTGGTTTGAGAAATGGAAAGTTTCTGACAAATATCCGGAAAGAACTTGAACAGAGAGAAAATATCACAGTGGTTCAGGGGAATGTGACCCAGATTCTGGAGAACAATAACACCATCATCGGTGTAAGCTACACACAGGAAGACGGAACAACCGTTTCACAGTATGCAAAACTGACGATCGTTTGTGATGGGCCAATGTCCATACTGCGTGATAAGTTGAGTAAAGTAAACAAGAAAGTCACTTCCTATTTCATGGGATTGGTCCTGAAAGATTTGGATTTGGAGTTCCCTTCTTATGGTCACATGATCGTCACCGGTGACTTCCCGGTCCTGGTTTACCCGATTTATACCAATGCTTATCGTATCTTAATTGATTACCCTGGTGGAAAAGCTCCCAAAATGGGAAAGGAATCCATCGAGAAATTGAAAGAAAGCGTGGTGAAAATATTACCTGAAGAAATGATTCATTCATTTTTAAAGGCAATGGAGGAGGACGAGTTAAAAGTTATGCCGAATCATTCCATGAAGAATCAGGCGTTTCGTATGAAAGGTGCTGCACTTTTGGGTGATTCATTAAATATGAGACATCCTTTGACCGGTGGCGGAATGACAGCAACCTTCTCAGATATTCTTTGTCTGAATGGCGAATTGGCGGGAATTGATTTTCAAAATGAAACTGAACTGGAATCCGCCGTTAATGAATATTATAAGAACAGAGGGAAAAATGTAGAGACAATCAACATTTTGGCAAACGCTTTGTACGGAGTATTCACCGATGATGAATTAAAAGAAGCATGTTTTGAATATTTACAGAAAGGAGGAGAACAGGCTACAGGTCCGCTTTCCATTCTGTCTGGAATAAACAGGAACAAACAATTCCTGCTGAAACACTTTTTTAAAGTGGCGATGCAGCATCCGGTACATTTTATTACTAAACCTGCGAAACAAATTCGCTTATATAAAAATGCGACAAGAATTATTCGTCCGATCTTAAAGGATGAAGACGTTCCGGCTATGATCTAATGGAGAAAATTGAACACGAATCGCTTGAAGCGGCAGACTTAAGAAAACGGAATCATTTGGATTTGGCTTTTGATTCGCAAAGTGCTTTATCGGATGGTCGTTTTTATTACGAGCCGATGCTGGAAGGACATCCTGAACAATCAGACTTGTCTATTCAGTTAGGAAATAAAACGCTGCGTTATCCTATTTGGATTTCAAGCATGACCGGTGGTACGTCCGCTGCAGGTCCGATCAATAAAATGTTGGCAAAAACCGCCAATAAATATGGTTTCGGTATGGGGCTGGGCTCTTGCCGGATCATTTTGGAGGACAATACCTATTTCGACGATTTTAATTTACGTCCGATCCTTGGTGATGCTTCGCCACTATACGCCAATGTGGGAATTGCTCAGATCGAGCGATTAATCGATAATGGCCAGGCATCCAAGTTAAAAGCACTGGTAGATAAACTGGATGCGGATGGCTTGATTGTGCATGTAAATCCGTTGCAGGAATGGTTGCAGCCGGAAGGTGATTTAATTCAGCGTTCTCCGCTTGTTACAATTAAGCAGCTGTTGAATGAGATCGATACAAACATCATTGTAAAAGAAGTGGGACAGGGCTTTGGTCCGGAAAGCATGAAAGAATTGCTCAAATTGCCGATTTTGGCAATTGACTTTGCTGCAAATGGCGGAACAAACTTTTCGAAATTAGAACTGTTGCGTAACGAACCATTGAAAGCTCATTATGAAGACGTGATTGCTTTGGGGCATTCCGCTTCGGAAATGGTTGATTTTTTAAATACGGCAATCCAGGAACTGGGATCTGAACGTAAGTGTAATAATGTAATTATAAGTGGTGGGATAAAAAACTTTTTGGACGGGTATTATTTAACCTCCAAGGCAGTTATTCCGGCAATTTATGGTCAGGCAGCGCCATTCTTAAAACATGCAAATGAATCACAGGAAGCCCTGGATACGTTTGCTGAAATCCAGATAAAAGGATTACTAATGGCCCAAAAATTTTTAAAAATAAGGTAAATGGTACAAATAGAGGGGTTCTCGAAAAAGAACAAGCAAGAGAAGTTGGAAACGATTATTCAATTTTTTAAGTCTCCGGAGGAAACAATGGAAACTTTAAAAAGTTTTGATCACCCTGAAATTGCTGTTCAGGAAGTGATTAATGAGTTTAGTGAAAATACCATATCGAATTTCCACTTACCTTACAGCATTGCTCCAAACTTTTTGATCAATGGGAAGACATTTGCTGTTCCAATGGTAATTGAAGAAAGTTCGGTTGTTGCTGCTGCTTCAAACAGTGCGAAATTCTGGTATACTCTTGGAGGGTTCCATACTGAGATTGTCGATACGGAAAAAGTAGGGCAAGTTCATTTCTTATGGCACGATGATATTGAGAAACTGATCAATCGTTTTGATGAATTAAAGCAACTTTTTATAGAAGGTTCCGAGGATATTACTGTAAATATGCGTAATCGTGGCGGTGGTATAAAGGATATCGTTTTAAAAGATCTTTCAGATAAGGAACCCGGATTAATGCAGTTATTTGTCACTTTTGAAACGATCGATTCGATGGGGGCAAATTTCGTAAACTCTTGTTTGGAACGATTTGCTGAACTATTTAGGAACTGGCATCAAAACCAACCGGAATTTAAAAAGGATGGATTGGAGATCATTATGTCCATTCTCTCTAACCTCACACCCAATTGTGTGGTTAAATGTTGGGTGGAAACGGATGTTAAGAACCTGGATGGAATTGTTCCGGGTGTTTCCGGAAAAGAGTTTGCAAAGAAATTTCACACTGCCGTAAGAATTGCTCAGGTAGATCCTTATCGTGCAACAACGCACAATAAAGGAATTTACAATGGGATTGATGCAGTCGTATTGGCAACAGGAAATGATTTTAGAGCGGTTGAGGCCTGTGGCCATGCGTATGCAAGTATGAATGGTGGGTATACTTCTTTGACAAATTGTACGATTGAGAATGATGTCTTCCGTTTCGAATTGACCTTGCCTATCGCATTGGGTGTAGTTGGCGGATTGACAAACTTACACCCGCTGGTGAAGCTATCACATGAATTGTTGGATTTCCCGAATGCGAGAGAATTGATGGGAATAGCAGCAGCAGCAGGATTGGCAAACAATTTTGGTGCAGTCAAGTCATTGACAACAACAGGAATTCAACAGGGACACATGAAAATGCACTTGTTCAATATCATGAATCAATTAGACGTGAAAAAAGAAGACCGCGATAAAATTGTTGCTTACTTCAAAGACAAAAGCGTTTCTGTATCTGCAGTTCGTACCTATGTTGAATCTCTTCAATTGGTTTAATTGACAGTTTCGGAAAATACAATAACGACCTATAAGGCATCAGGAAAACTGATGCTTTTTGGTGAATACCTGGTTCTGAACGGATCAGACTGCCTCGCTTTTCCATTAAAATTCGGACAAACACTTTCAGTAACAACATCCGATGAAGTCATCTGGGAAAGTTATTCCAAACACGGGAGGTGGTTTTTTGCTTCAATGAGCAACGATCTTACCATTCTGGACACCAATAATGAAGAGGCAGCAGAAATTTTGAAGCGTCTGTTCCTGGTGATTCGAACCGAAAAACCAGATCTGGATTTTAGGCAGAAATTCAAATCGGAAGCTAATTTTGAATTGAATTGGGGCCTTGGTTCCAGTTCCACATTGATCAGCCTTTTGAGTCAATGGTCAGGTGTAGAAGCAAAAAAGCTATTGGACGTATCTTTCGGAGGATCGGGTTACGATGTAGCTTGTGCAACGGCGGAAGGTCCGATTATCTATGCGAATGGAAAAGTGAAAGAAGAAGTACGCCTCCAGGAGTCAATAACGGATAAACTCTTGTTTGTCTACTTGGGAAATAAGCAAAATTCACGGGAAGAAATTAAACGCTTTAAAGACAGGAAGGTGGATCAGCACCATATCGATACAATGAATGAACTGATCTCCTCCGCACTTCAGACGGATAAAATTGAGGTGTTCGAGCAGCAATTGGATCTTTCTGAAGAATTAATTTCTTCCGTTATAGGGACTACTAAATTAAAACAGCGTTTATTTGCAGATTACCCTTATAGCATCAAATCATTGGGTGCATGGGGCGGAGATTTTTTTCTTGCGACATACAGAGATCTGGAAACGGCAAAAAACTATTTTGAAGGAAAAGAATATGATGTATTATTTACCTATCAGGAATTCATAAAATAAATGGAAACAGACAAGGAATTGATGAATAAAGTGAAAGTAACGTGGCGCTGCCCGTCTAATATTGCAATTGTTAAATACTGGGGAAAAAAAGGGAATCAAATACCTTGTAATTCCTCGTTAAGTTTGACTTTGTCAAATTCATTTACAGAGGTCGAAGCCGAATTATCAGAAAAGACAACCGATGAGGCGGTTCAGTTATCCTACTATTTTGAAGGTGGAGTAAATGAGAAATTCGGTCAGCGCGTGGCGAAATTTTTAATGGATAATCGTGAATTCTTCCCGTTTATAGATGAAAAAGCGATTACGATCCATTCCTCCAACAGTTTTCCCCATTCGGCTGGAATTGCTTCGTCCGCGTCTGCTTTCGGTGCAATTTCTTTGGCACTTTTAGACATTACCTATACCTTGCAGGGAAAAGAAAAAGATGAAGCGTTTTACCTGGAAGCGAGTAATTTAGCAAGGTTGGGAAGTGGAAGTGCATCACGAAGTATGTACCCTGGATTTGCTTCCTGGGGAGCAAATGATAAGATCCAAAACTCTTCGGACCAGCATGCAATTGAAATCAAAGAAGTGCACCCAACGTTCCGGAACATGAAAGATGCAATCCTGATCATCGAAGATGAGCCCAAGAAAGTATCGAGTTCTGTTGGTCATTCCTTAATGAATAATCATCCCTACGCAGAAAATCGTTTCAAACAGGCAAACGAACGCACAGCTGAACTGGTTGACATTCTGAAGAACGGAGACATGGACGCCTTTATTCACATGTGTGAATCGGAAGCATTGACATTGCATGCCATGATGATGACATCTATGGATTATTATTTATTGGTAAAACCGGGAACAATTACAGCCATTGAAAAATTAATGGAATTCCGTAAAGAAAGTAAAGTTCCTGTTTGCTTTACATTAGACGCAGGTCCGAATGTGCACGTTCTTTACCCGAAAGAATATGAAGGACAGGTGGAAGAGTTTATTAATAGCGGATTACGTGACACCTATAAAAAGGTCATTTTCGACCAGGAAGGTTCTGGCCCAACAAAAATGAACAGCTAATAAATGGAAAGCGTTAATTCAAAAATTCTGGTGTTTGGAGAATACAGCGTTTTACACAACGGTATGGCGCTTACAATCCCATTCAGCAAATTTTCCGGTGAATTGTGTTATCCTAAGAAGGGAGACGAAAGTTCAACTGCTGTATTATCCAACAAAGGGATTAGGGAATTTTTCAAACACATTTTGGAAAATCACACAAACGAAACATTCAAATTGGATGTGAATGAGCTATCCCGTGAATTGGACAAAGGCTTGTTTTTCAGAAGTGATATTCCACAAGGTTTCGGTTTGGGGAGTTCCGGTGCGCTTGTTGCCGCAATATTCTTGCGTTACCTGGAAAAAGCCGGTGATTTCAAAGATGAATTGAAACACTTGACAATGGACCATATTCATAGCCTGAAAAACTACCTGGGAACGTTGGAAGGACATTTTCATGGAAAAAGTTCGGGAATTGATCCCCTGAGTATCATCATCAATGAACCTTTACTCCTAAAATCCAACAAGGAAATCGAAAAGGTAGAAATTCCTCCTTACGATGAAAACGGGAAAAACGTCCTGTTTTTATTAAATACGGGGATGGCAAGAAATTCCGAGACCTTGATCAAAAAGTTCCATGCTGCCTACGAAAAGGAAGACTTTCAGAAAAAGTTGGAAACGAAATTAATCAAGTATGCGAATGCAGGAATTACAGATTTCCTGAAAGGAGATACCGAAAATTTCTACCGGACCCTGGATAAATTAGTGCGTTTTCAATTGGACGAAATGCATTACCTGATTCCGGAAAAATACCAAAGCATTGTTAAGCAAGGCTTGGAAACGAAGAATTATTACTTAAAAATTTGTGGAGCCGGCGGTGGCGGATTCATGATCGGGTTTACCCAAGACTGGGAAGAAACACAGCAATTATTAAAAGACGAAGAATTAGAAGTTTTCTATAGATTTTAAAATTATGACAACAACAGCAACTACAATAAAACAGGAACTGGAAATCCAAAGAAAGGCAATTATCCAATTTTTGGAAACAGATGCATTGGAAGGATTTCCAAGTAACCTGGCTGATTCCACGTATCATATCATGACATTGGAAGGGAAGCGTTTGCGCCCGATCATGGTGTTAATGGCGGCTCAGGGATTTGGTGTAAGTACTGAAGCGGCTATGTCTGCAGCAATTTCAATTGAAGTGTTCCATAACTTCACTCTCGTACATGACGATATCATGGATAAAGCTGCTTTGCGCAGAGGGACGATTACTGTTCATGAAAAATACGGAGTAGATAAAGCGATTGTAACGGGAGATGCAATGTTACCGCATTCTATTGCTTTATTGATCAAAGGGAACGAAGAAAAAGCCCCGGACTTATTAAAAAGCTTCCTGAAAATGGCTCAGGAAGTAATGGAGGGGCAGCAATACGACATGGAATTCGAAACCCAGGAATCAGTTACTGTGGATGAATACATGAACATGATCCGTTTGAAAACATCGGTCCTGTTCGGATGTGCTTGTGAAATTGGAGCGATGTTGGGTAATGCTTCCCTCGAAGATCAGAAGAAACTATACGATTTCGGACTTTATACCGGATTGGCATTCCAAATTATGGATGACTACCTGGATACGTTCGGTGATGATTCTTTCGGAAAACGAATCGGAGGTGATATCTTATTGAATAAAAAGACGTTCTTGTTAATCAATGCGATGCAGCATGCGAATGCTGACCAAAAAGCGCGCATGACGCAATTGTTTGATGAGCAGGATGAAGAAGCGAAAATCAGCGGATTCCAGGCTATTTTTAAAGAAATCGGGGTAGCTAAAATCGCTTTGGATAAAATGGAAGAACTACACGATAAATCGGTAGAAGCTATCATGACTTCCGGCCTTTCCGAAGAAGATAAACGAAAAATGATCGAATTGGGTGAAATTATGCTTCGCAGAACAACCTGATAAACCATGAATTTCGATCAGAAAGACCCGTCTTATTTTTGGGACACGTGGAAATTTTCTTCAAAGAACGGACAACAGTTCTGGCATTTTGAAATTCCGGATGAGTTAAAGGGAATCATTAAAAATGAATCTGACTGGGATAAACCCGAAGGTCTGGCTTTCCTCGAAGCTTTTGATCGTGCATTTATTTTCGACAAGAAAGTCAATCCGAATTCTGGTGATCGTGTATTTCGTTATTTGCGCAATAAACAGGCCGGTGAACCGAAAATCATACCAATCGATGACTCGCTTTCACTTAAGGATAGAGCACGACTCGGATTATTAAATGGCTTTTCATTCTACGAGACATTGCAGGAACCTGACGGAAATTGGGCGGGAGACTACGGAGGCCCGCTTTTCCTGATTCCAGGATTGATTATCGCATCATACATTACCAGTTCTCCTTTTGAGAAGCCGGTGCAGGTGTTAATGAAACGCAATTTATGGAATCATCAAAACGAAGATGGTGGCTGGGGCTTACATATTGAAGGACATTCAACGATGTTCGGAACGGTCATGCAATATGTAACCTTGCGCATTTTGGGAGAAGATCTTTCAAATCCGGATATGAAACGTGCGCAGAATTGGATTTTAAGCCACGGTGGTGCCATTAAAATCCCGCAGTGGGGTAAGTTCTACTTATCGGTCCTGAACGTCTATGATTGGGAAGGAAATGATGCACTTTTGCCTGAAATGTGGAAATTCCCGAAATGGATGCCCTTTCATCCGGGAAGATACTGGTGCCATAACCGCATGATCTTTCTGCCGATGTCCTATTGCTTTGGTAAAAAGGTGAAGGCCGAATTAACACCTTTAGTCAAAGAATTACGAAAAGAACTCTATACAACGGATTATGATTCCATTAACTGGAAAAAAGCCCGTCGTGAAGCCTGCGAAATAGATATTTTTCACCCGGTTAACAAATGGTATTACCGTTTGAGCAACTTTACCAATGCATATGAGCGGATCCACTCCAAATGGTTTCGGAAAAAAGCCCTCAAATACGTGGAAGATTACATCGACCATGAAGATATCCATACACGTTACATCAATATTGGTCCCGTAAACCAGGCCATCAACTCCATTTGTGTGTGGCACAATCACGGAAAAGATTCCGAACAATTCAAGAACCACGTGAACCGGTGGAAAGATTACCTGTGGATTGCAGAAGACGGCGCTAAAATGGGAGGATACAACGGGTCCCAATTATGGGATACCGCATTTGCCGGTCAGGCTTTACTGGAAGCAGATATGGAAACCGATTTTGCTGAAATGGCAGAGAAAATTTACCATTTCATAGACATCACCCAAATCGACCGTAATCCGAAAGAACATACCAAATACTGGCGGGATGTAACGCTGGGTTGCTGGCCGTTTTCAACCATTGATCACGCATGGGCGGTAACAGATTGTACTTCGGAAGGAATGAAAACCGCTCTTTTATATAACAGCAAAGAACAGATCAAAAAGCAGAACCCCATTGATGTGGAGCGCTTAAAACCGGCTGTTGATTGGTTGTTATTTATGCAAAATAAAGACGGTGGCTGGGCTTCGTATGAAAAACAAAGAGCCCCGAAATGGATTGAAGCATTAAATCCTGCCATGTTATTCGAAAACATCATGACAGAAGTGACCTATACGGAATGTTCTTCTGCCACCATGCAGGGATTAAAAGAATTCTCAGAACACCACGACTACCGCAAAGAAGACATCAAAAGAGCATTGGAACGCGGCGGGAAATTCCTGCAATCCAAACAAGATCCTGATGGCTCCTGGTATGGCTGCTGGGGTGTATGCTACACATACGGAACCTGGTTCGGTATTGAAGGTCTATTGGCAACCGGTCATGAAGATTATAAGAAAGGCACACCTTCGCAAAAGGTCCAAAAAGCCTGTGATTTCCTGTTGAGCAAACAACGTACTGATGGCAGTTGGGGAGAATCTTTTGAATCGTGTGTGGAGCACCGGTATATTGAACACGAAGACGGTCAAATAATCAATACGGCATGGGCACTTCTTGCTTTAATGAAAGCAAAGCATCCTGACAAAGCAGCTATTGAAAAGGGAATTGAGTTTATCCTTTCCCGCCAGGAATCAAACGGTGATTTTCCGCAAGAGGGAATTTCCGGCGTATTCAACGGGAACTGCATGGAAACCTATACTTCATATCGAAATATTTTCCCATTGTGGGCAATAGCACGGTATTACCGGTGGTATGCTTAGGCCTAATTCAATTGAAATGTTTTGGTCTCCTTTTGAAAGGAAATAACAATGTTTTCACGCTTTATCGATTTGATGAGGAAACTATCAAAGATTTCATCATTCGCGTAAACCTTGTAAATAACTCCGTCAACGGAAAGAACTGCTCTTGGCTTTTTGGAACTTGTCTTTTGTACTAGACCATAATACTTAATGCTTGGCCAATACACTACAGGTTTTTCCTTTTTGGGTTTCGGTGCAGGTGGCAGGGCATTCGGGTCCTGACCTGCAGTAGGTTTTGGCGCAATCCGGGTACTTTTCAAAAACGGATCCGGATAGTTTGCTTTCAACCGGAAGCTTTTTTTAGATCGGATATCCTCTATTTTCATCTCATCAATTTGTGCAACCGGTGCTGTTGACTCTTCAGAAATGTTGGAACTGATACGTACGAACAACTTGAAGTAGATGAAACCTACAACAACAAGCAAAACATATGTAAAGCGCTTATTTTTCAAGATAAGATCAATGTATAATAATTGGTAGCCGGAGGAGTTGTAATGTTTCCTGCTTCATCCACTACTATAATTCGCCAATAATAAGTTCCGGGAGTAAGTAATTCCACGTCTTTTGTGGTTTGCGTGGAAAACACATCAGGTGTTATTTCTACTAAATTCGTAAAACCGGTATCATGAGCTATTTGAATTTTGCTTGTTCTGGGGGATTGCACAACTCCGATATCAGCCGGCAAAGTCCATGAGAATGTAATTGTTCCGGTGCTGATTGCCGAATTATTTGTTGGTGTAGAAAGACCTGCTAATGGAGGACTTGTTTTATCGATATAGAAAACACGTTTAGAGAAGTTGGTTTCACCACCTCCATTCAGGTATGCCTTTACGCCCCAGCAATAAGTTCCTTCTGCCAAATCACTTCCGGTAACGCCGGCATTAATTGATGTAATACCGATCTGATCGATGGGTGAAATCACGTTAGGGCCAGCGAATGTATTCGATTCATGGAGTTCGAAAGTATAGCTTGCTGCATTTGGCAAAATATTCCATGAAAAATTGCCGCTAAAATCCACATTGGAATAGGAGTTTGATGCCGGATCAAGCAGTACAACAGAATTGGCACCTCCCTGTGATGTACCTACCCAAAATCGTCGGATAGCTGAAGGCTTTGAGCTGAACCCGGCATTCATAGCCGTAATCCGGATTTCATATTGTGCTGAGTCCAATCCGAAGAAGAAGTTGGTTCCCGTGACGATTGAATCCAGAGGAAAGCTTTGAATATTGCCGAACTCCGGACTCACAATCTCGATGTGGTACTTGGTGGCACCTTCCAGTTCTTCCCATTTAATATGAACAGGATTTGCATTGATCGTGGAATTGTTTGCCGGAAGAACCAATACCGGAGTGTCTCCCGAGATGTTTTTCTCGATGAAATCTTTGCATCCGAAAAAGCTCAAAGAAATAAAAAGCATAAAGAGCTTATTGATAGATTTTCTGGACATAGTTCTGAATTAATAAAGTAGTTGTTAAATCTGTTTTATTAGTCACCGGATCTTTTTCCGAACTCATTTGAAAATGAATGAGGCGTGCATCTTCAAAAGACTGTTCCAATTCGTAAATAAATTTCAACACTGAAATAAAATCACCTCTCAGTTCAATCTTAAAGGTATTGATTTTAAAATCAGGATGCTCAAATCCGTATACTTCGTCGATCTGTTTAACTTCAATCTTTGAAGATTTTTTGGCCAGGAAATTCAAAAAACCTTGTTGCACCTCTTCAACGGAAACATTTTCCTTCCCCAAAAGTTTGTTTAACCGTGCAACGTCTTTTTGAAGGATATGGATTTCTTTTTGAGAATTCAGGGCTTCCTGTTTCTTGATTTCCAATTCGCTGATGTAACTGTTTGTTTCAATCGTTTTACTGAATGCTCTTTTATAAGATACGGCAAAAAGCAGCACCGCAATGACCAGCAATGCAAGATTTTTTTGTTTGTAGCTATATTTTTCAAAAAGCGTCATTCGCGAATATGTATAATAATGTGAAAAATCGAATTGCGATCATCTAACCTGGAATAATTAATAACTTCCACGCTTTGGATCCATTCCTTTTTCTCCAGTTCCTCCATCCAGTCATCCAGGATTTTGCTGTTCATCGTAATCCCATGAATAATAATCTGTGAATGATCGGTTTCAACCTTATGCTTGGGTTTCAACTGTTGAGACAACGGGAATAATTCCATTTCCGTGAACTGAATATCTTTTGGAACAGTTGTTCCAATTTCATCTGAATAATAGGAAAGCGGGTTGCCGGATTGCATTCCCGAATTCTGGAATAAAACCAATTTGCGCTGCTTTTCTTGCCTGGTACGGTCAATAATGGCAAAGTTCTCCTGGTAGCCTGCAATTTCCTGTTCGTAATCGACAGCAACCTGGTTGAGGTGATTGACCAAAAAATAATTGGCGGTAAGTGTGATTAGAAAGAATCCTAAAATACTTAATCCAAGTGTTCTGAAAAGCTTGGAATCTTTGTAATTCGTTTTTGTTTGAACCAAAGTTTCATCATCAATTCCCTGGTAGAATTGATCCGAACGGGTATTCTTTTGCCAGATGAAGTGGATGATGGCCTCCAGGTAAGATGCCTGAACTTGTTTTTCAGGTAACTCCTGTTCGTTTTTAGCCAGGATAATCTGATCTGAAGATGGGAACGACAAAACATAATCCGACTGAATGGTATTCAAATGCTCAGATTTGAAAGGCAATATGGAAGGTCCGATATACAGGGCCCAAATAAATCCTTTGGCTGCTTTAATCGGGTCCAGAAATTCATCAATGATGTTCTTTCGTGCAAAAGATACCAGGATGGAACCGGAAAGCTCATAACTATTGAAATAGAATTCGTCTTCTCTTCCCGAAACCAATAAGCGCTCTTTATAATTCGGTGCATTTTCAACACTTCGGGCTAGGATCCCGGTGCCTTTGACATGGATAATAAAAGGAATAGTTTTGTCGGCCTTTTTAAGAATTTCTTCCAGGGAATCAAAAGAAGTAAAGCTGTGTGCTGTTGTTTGCTCATTGATGCAGGCATAATGAAACAGACTGTTTCCCGATTGATTGTGAATCAAAACCAGGTTATACTTCTTTGGGACGCTATTTTGGAAGGGGAATTTCATTAATAAGTTACTGTAGGACGAACAATGATGTGCAATTTATATTTGCGTTTTGTTTTTTCCCTGCTGCTAAAAAGCCATTTGATTACCGGAACCCGCGACAACAAAGGAACTCCTTCCCCCGTGTTATTGTTTTGCTTTTTATCCAATCCGCCAAGTAAAACAACATCTCCGTTCTGCACACGGATCACCGATTCGAAGGTTTGTTTCGTAGCATTGGGTGGTGCTGTGGGATCCACTTTCACCCCTTCAAAGTCATCGTTGGTTAGTGTAATGTCCATGGTCACATTTCCGTCAGAAGAAACAAACGGTTTAATCTTCACGGTTAGATTCGCATCTACCGATTTCCAGATCTTGGAGGTCAATACCCCCTGGTTTACGACTGTATTCTGGAAGTTTACCTGTTGCTCCTGGTAATAAGTTGTCTGCCCAATAGAAACGGACGCCAGATGGCTGCTCAGGGTAGTAATTTTCGGAGTACTTTCCACGTTGATGATGCCGTTGGATTCCAGCAAATTCAGTGACATATAGAAATTCTCTGTAACTGCCCCCAGGTTCACAATACCAAAACCATTGATGGTATTTAAAATGCTGTTCAATGTATTTGCACCTAAGTTGACATCCAGTTTCGGGAAAACAGTTCCGCTCGTAACAGTCGGTTTATCGCCCAATCCCATTTTCATTCCGGATTTCACGGTATTTGTGCGATCGGAAATAACAATCATGACATCAATTTGGACCAATGGAACTACCACATCGATAGAGGACAGGAAAGTGCGCAATTCGCCAACTTTTCGTGCAGGACCGGTTACAATCAATCCATTCAATTCTGCAAATTCATTCACATCCAGATCCTGGATCAGTTCCTTTGGAATAGAGCTTTTTACGTTTTCAATGGTCCTGTTTTCCATTCGGATGACTTCCGTGATACGAATACCTTCTGATTTGTTTTCCCCGATCAGGAATAGTTTGTTGTCTTCTTTATAGGCGTATTTGGTTCCGACAAAGAGCAGGTCCAGTATTTCCGGGAAAGTTACATTTTGAATCTGGAAACTGGCCTTGCCATCTGGTTTGTTATAAAAAAAGTAGGGAGTCAGCAACTCTTGTGAAGCGAATTTAATGATGTCGGCAATGTCCGCATTGTTTGCAATCAGGTCCAGGGTCCCAAATGCATTTTTCTTGATCTGAACACCTGTTTGTTCAAAGTCTGTTGTTGGTTTGAATCCCGTGGCTTGTCCGTTTGCAGGTTTATCCGTTTTGGTCGGTGCAAAAATATATGTGATCCCATTTTCGTCTTTGGAGCTCTCCAATCCGTTGGCTTTTGCAGTCATTTCAATGACCTGGTCAAATGGCCTGTTTAGGAAATACCCGGTAATCGGTTTGTCTCTTACATCCGGAGAGATCACAATGTTTTTGTCGCTCAGATAACTGATTTCTTTCATGACCTTATACAAACTGTCATTTCTCAAATCAACAGACAGGAATTCATTGGAAGGATTGAATTTGACATCAATTTTCTTTTCGATTTTTGGCTGTGGTACTTCTTTTCTTATTTCCCGTTTATCAATTGCGAGGATATTTCCTACGAAACGGTATTCTATGTCGAAGTGTTCGTAAAGGAATACGAGCACGTCTTTTACTTTGGCATCAAAGAAATTGTAGGAAACCGCATTATTCAAAACCGGATCAATACTGATGTTTAAATTATTCTCCAGCGCAATAGAGTTTACCAGTTCCGAAAGCGGTAGACCGGAAACATTCAACTGGAAGGTGTTGTTTAATCCTTTCGAAGTAACACTCAAACTGTCCAGCTTTGCACGAAGCAGCGATTCCGTAAAATTCTGTGCTTTTGACCCGAAAGGAAGGCCAAACAAAGAAAGAAGGATGAAAATAAACAGGTATTGTTTCATTTTTAGATTTCGGTTAAAATAGGATAAGCCTCCTCCAGGGAAGTAACTCCGGATTTAATTAATTCAAGTGCTTGTTTGTTCAAGGTTATAATGTTTCTGTCAACCAGTTTTTGTTCTACGGTTGATTCGTTGTTTTTAATGCTTTCCGACAATTCAAAATCGATTGGAATAACCTCATAGATCGCCGTTCTTCCTTTATACCCGGTGAAATGGCAGGTATCACAACCAACCGCTTCAAAGACTTTTTCCGGGATATTCTTTTCGTCAAAATTTCGTGGCCAATCCAGAGGAGAAGTACTTACTTCCTGTTTGCAATCTACACACAATTTCCGAAGTAGTCGCTGAGCTACTGAAGTATTAATGGTACTTGCAATCAGGAATGAAGGAACACCCATATCAATTAAACGGGAGATTGTTCCCCAGGCAGAATTGGTATGAATTGTCGACAAGACCAGGTGACCGGTTAAAGCCGCACGAATAGCCATTTGAGCAGTTTCACCGTCCCGGATCTCTCCAAGCATGATCACGTCCGGATCCTGACGAAGGAAGGAGCGTAAAGCACTTGCAAAAGTCAAACCGATCTGTTCTTTCAATTGAACCTGGTTGATTCCTTCCAGGGTGTATTCAATTGGGTCTTCAACGGTGACGATGTTCCGTTTTTCATCGTTCAGCTGCTTCAACGTTGCATATAAGGTAGTTGTTTTTCCGGATCCCGTTGGCCCACTGATCAAAACAATTCCGTTGGGTTTTTTAATCCCTTCCAGGTAATTCAGCAGGTCATTTTCAGTCAATCCCAACTGGGAAATATTGATGGACGAAGCATCTTTCCCCAAAATACGCATTACGATCTTCTCACCATGCAAAGTTGGCAGGATGGAAACACGGATATCAAAGTTTTCGTATTGAATACGTCCGTCTTGTGGTAATCTTTTTTCGGAAATATCCAGATTGGAACGGATTTTCACTTTATTGACCAATTCCGAATATTCGGATTTATCAATGGAATAACGTTCAATCAAATGTCCGTCGATGCGGATTCTCACGCGCGCACGATCTTCATAAATCTCGATGTGGATGTCACTGCTTCCCAAATGGTTTGCGTCCTGGATAATGCGGTCCACGAAATCAACATTCGAATTGAAGACCAATTGTTTTTCCTGGGTTGCTCTTCTGAAAAACTTTCCTAACGCACGTTGAATAACTTCTGTATTCCCTGCTGTCAATTCCACTTTTCTACCCAGCAAAGCGCTCAGTTCTTCTTCAACCGTTGAAAGATCCTGCGCTTTATCCACATAGAATTTTGCAACGCCATCCGTTATTTCTTCAGGGATAACGCGGTAATGCCATGCCAAATCGGATGGAATTACCTGTTGCAATTCTGCTGAAACCTGTATGTTGTTCAAATCACTCATAAACCAAAAATGAAGGAGTTAGTTGATAATGAACCAGCACCAGGAAGGCAATTGTGCAAACGGAAATATATCCTGCATAAGGAATGGATTTCTGCGCTTTGAAGAGTGTAAGGACCAGGTGTCCGATCAAACTGATGATCGTACCACAGGTGAAGAAGTAAATGAAGAAAGGAAACCCGAAGATCGGCGTAATGGCCAATAAGAGAAGCACATCTCCCAATCCGAAATATTCTTTAAACAAGTTGTTGGATCCAAAGCGAATGCGGACATAGATCATCAAAAACCCGATCAGGATCCCGATGAATAAAAAGTTAAAAAGGAAATGCTGCCAGTTCAGAGTTTGCCATTTATAGGCAAATCCACCGATGAAAAGCAAAGGCGGAGTGAACCACCAGATCTCCCGGTACCGGAAATCCTGGTAGACAATTGTTACAAGAACTGCTATGAGCGCAATCAAAACCATTAATCGACTTGTGTTTCTTTTGGTTGGCCTTCCTGGTCAATTTCCCAGATATTGTATTTTCCGTCACCGTTAAAATCCTGAACAGCTTCTGCTTTTGCTTTGAATCCGGAAGGCGATGCTTCAATGATACTGATCCGGTAAAGTGCGGTTCCTCCTTCAGTTATAAGTTTGTGTGGAATATAATTAATTTCCTTGCTATCCAGCGAGTATTTGGAATACTGCAAAAAATAAGCGTATTGCAAATTGTGGATCATACGCAGTTCCTGCTGAGCTTCCATACTTTTGGTACGTGTAGCAATTCCGCTTTGATTCGGGATCACCAACATCAATAGAATTCCCATGATTGCCAAAACAATCAATATTTCCGCCAGGGAGAATGCTTTCAGTTTTCTATGTTTATTCAATTTCATCATTTAATGACATTACTAAGGTTAAACATTGGCAAATACATGGATACCATGATTACCCCTACAATTACACCAATAATCACAATGATGGCAGGCTCAATAATGGTACCTATCATCTTCGTCCGATATTCAATTTCTTCGTTATACTGAATTGTTAATCGATGGAAAGTTTGATCTAATTGATTGATTTCTTCGGCGATCTTAATCAGCGAAATTAATCTTTTATCCAGAATTTCGAAGGTACTGAGACCTTGATGCAATGAATTTCCTGCAAGTATTTCTTTTTTAGCCGCTAAAATCATCTGTTGCATGGGGTAGAAGCGGATCATTTCCGATACCAGGTCCAAAGCTTTTACCAATGGAGTTTTGGCTTCGAGCAGGAGGGCCATACTTTGGCAAAAACGGGCAATATAAATCTTTTGGATCAGCTTTCCGAAAATCGGGATTCGAAGGATAAAATTTCCACTGAACTTCCGGAACCATTCTTCATTTTTTTGAGAATAGAGGTAAATCCCGGTCCCAATTCCGATCAACAGGAACCAGAACATAAATGATCCGAAATTTTCAGAGAGCCAAACGATTTTCAATGTCAGCCAAGGCAGTTCCTGTCCGAACTGTTTGAAAACATCTTTGAACATCGGGACCACGAAATTCAGCATGAAATACAGAACTCCAACTGTGATCGAGAAGACAAATGCCGGGTAAGTAAACACACTGACCAACTGTCTTTTTAATTTCACCTTTGAAGCAAAATAATTGGACAAAGAGAAAAGCACGTTTTTTAGTCTTCCAGATTCTTCCCCGATCCGGATACTTTGATATTCATAAGGAGTAAAATGGGTGTTTTTTTGCATGGATTCTGATAAAGAGTTTCCTTTTACCAGGTCATCCAGCATAGTTTCTATGTGACTGCGCACATTTTTTTTCTCCTGTTCGTCAATGATCAGCTGTAGGGCCCTGCGCATATCAATACCGCTTTCAATCAAGGTGGCGAATTCCCCATAGAAATGCTCCTTGAATTTATCGTTTAAAGGTTTTCCCAAAACGATATCTTTTTTTAAAAAACTCGTTTTGCTTACCTCTGCCATGCTTTTGTATTAAAATAGTTATTGATGCTGTTGATGTTTTGTTTCTGTAGAGGGTATTTCAATGAAAATTCGGTGTTCTTCCATTCCAGTTTGAAGTGGATCAATTCATGTTTGTTCAGGTATGTTTTCTCAATAGCCAGCGCATTGATATCGAACAAAGCCTGGTGGTTCCCGGAGGAACGGCTTAATTTCTCATCCAGTATCCGGTAAACAATGGAATCGGTTTTAGTGAAACATGTTAATTGGTTTGTTGCCAGGTTAAAAGAATCCGATTTCTCCATGTCCTGCCAGAAGGTGGCGCGGAACTGGAAGAATTGATTCAGTTCGTTTTTAATGACAATTTCCTGCTGAAGCGATTTGTTGAAGCTGTTGACGGAAAGGAAAAACAGGGAAATAAATAACCCGGTTAAGGAGAGCACAATTGCCAGCTCCAGAATTGAAAATGCTGCTATGTTTTTGAAATACCTCATTTTTTCCTGGACCAGATGAATTCCTGGACCCAATTTGCCTTAATACTGTTCATCAATAATAACTGCTCCGTTCGGGTTGAATCTTTTTCATCAACCACTGTCTCAATTGTTGTTAACTTATCCTTCCAAAGATTTGGATCATAACTGTTGGAATCCAGTGAGTAACTGGTAAACAACACGGATTGAAATTCTGATTGTTCGATTGTTTCCTGGAACTGGACAGTAGACCGGGCACTTTGGATAAAGAGCCTTGAACCTAATGCAAAACAGATCGCAATAATGGATAAAGCGATTGCAATTTCAGCGATGCTGGATGCTTTTAACTTTCTAATTCGCATGAGATCACTTTTTTTCTGGAATGACCGGATAATTCAAGCCACGCAGGACAGACAAAATCTTTCGGAAGCCGTTTGGTGGATATCATGACGTCCAATAAATGATTGGTGTAAGAACCTCCGCCTGCCAAGGTTAATGTTTCAGAAGTATATAAACTCCCGATAATGGAACCATAAATTTCCGAAATGCCGCAGTTGTATATAATTCCGGCCGCAAGGGAACCTTTTTGAAGGGTCAGTTTGGGTTGTTTCCTGAAATCATATTGCTGGGTGGTTAATAATATTCCACCTAATACCGAACTGTTGGTTCCCAGGCAGACACTGTGTGGTTCGTAGCTTAAAGCTGGAGTTTTTTCATTTAGTATCAGCGTACTTGGATAACTCAGGGTAACCGAATCCTCCAGCCGGATATATTCTGAAGCATACGCTTGTAAACTTCCGGTAAATCCTTGTTTGATAAGGATTTTGGGGGCAATCAGGATCACA
Organism: uncultured Fluviicola sp.; assembly: GCA_966212075.1. Classification (GTDB taxonomy): domain Bacteria; phylum Bacteroidota; class Bacteroidia; order Flavobacteriales_D; family Crocinitomicaceae; genus Fluviicola. Next base: position 227,760 of record CBIHOM010000001.1, on the reverse strand, counting down.
TTCGTTAGTTTCGCTTCCGGGTAAACAACCAGGGAATCAAAACTTTGAATAATGATTTTCCCATGCATTTTTCCGTTTAACCGGATAGCATCCAAAGACTGGTAATAGATGCCTTTTTCCAGGAAACTGACGGTTGTATCTTTCGGTTCAAATGGCCTGGAAACCAGGTTTCCAATGAAATCGGTAGCTGAGATATTCTCAAAGGTTTTGGTTAAAGGAAGTTTCAACTCCTTGGTATCCTCTATTTTACCAAAAACAAGTTCGGACTTGGAATAATTTTTTCCACCGATGTATGAATGTTCAACCCGTTTATTGGGAATATAAACATTTCCTTCAATGGTGGTTTCACCACCTATTCTCAATCCGTCAGAGCCACTTCTGATGACAAGGCAAGGGGTAGATTCTTCAAATTGGCTTCCAATAATAGCCGACCTGGTAATACTGCGTTGGCCCTTAAATGTTTTGCTGGTAACCAACAAATAAGAACCCCAAACGGATTTATGGATTAAACTGGTATCTCCGCTTACATGTACAAACACCAACGAGTCATTTACCTTTACTTTCTGCAAACCCAGTTGAATTCCCTGGTAAGAGTCCAATAACAAATGTTCCTGTTGGGTGTGGGAGATTTCGATGCGCTTTTGAGTACTGAAAATGAAGAATACACTGGAACCAAGAAGTCCAATAAATAGTGCAAAAACAATGGCATATGATATGGCAGAAGCGCGTATCATTCCGTGCGTTTTTTCTTTTCTTTCGGTTGCGAAACTTCTTTTGGAGCTTTTTCCTTTTTCGGTTGTTTTTCTGCTTTTTGTTTCGATTTTTTCTCTTCCCTGGATGAAGCCTCCGGGTTTCTCTTCTTTCTTTTCCAGAACTTCAGTTTTTCCCAGAAATTGCCCATCTTCTGTTTGAACGTAAGCTTTTCCGAACTTGCATTTTCCTTTTTTGATTTCTCTTTTTTTGTTTTTTCAGCAACCAATACCCCTTTTTTATAAACGGTTTTAATCAAACTGTCATTCTGATCCCGGGCAATTTGAGTACCGTCCAATTGGCTGTTGGAATAACGGCTTTGAGAAATGAGTTTGCCCGTGGAATCGCTGACTGTTGTTAAGATCGTTTTCCTGGTTTTTATAATCGTTGTATCCCTTGCAATAATCTCTGTCTGATTTGATTTGCAGATAATCGTTTTTCGGATTAATCCGTCTTCACTGTAATAGAGCTGCTTACCGGTTTGTATTCCTTTGGACCAGTTTTCCTGGTGGACCAGAATGCCATTTCTGTTCCAGGATTTCCAAATCCCGTCTTTTAGTCCTTTTGTAAAAGAGCCTTTCTCGGCCAACTGATTGTTCTTGTAAAAAGATTCGTAATCACCGTTTAAAAGACTGCCTGAACTTCCTCCCTGAGTGATCAAAACCTTTTGTGATTTGAACCAGTAATAGTATTTTTTTGAGTTGTATTTTTTCAATTGACTTTCATCCGCATCCAAAACATGGAAAACAATTGACTTATCATCCTGCTTGATGTGGAATTTGTTTTCGATCTCAAATTTTTGAGAGAAACCAACTAAATTAATGAATGCAGATAACAGTAATAAAATAGCTCGTTTAATTGATCTGTCAATGATGAATTTAGTTGGTTGCGTCATATTTTTTTTTTGTAAAACTAGTTAAAATATCAAATGCTTTATTAATTTCGGCTTTGAAAGACTTAAAGACTATATCATGAAATACCTAAATCATCACCAGTAAATTTTGTTTTATAAAGGTCCGGTTGTGATATTATTCACTTAGCTGTTAATATCTAAAACTGAATAGTTTGATGTTAACTCAACCCTTTTGAATTTACCAAATTGCCACTTATAATTTTATGCCATTATATCAAATACCAATATCATTAATCTCAATCACCATATGAAAGGAAAGAACTATCTCATTCTATTTTGTGTTTTGTTTTTAGGTTTTGCAAAATCTTATGGACAATCTATAACCACGACAAAACTATATGCCACTGAAGATGCTTATACCAAAAGTGGTGCAATTTATACGGGGGTTAACTATGGATCATTAGACGAATTAATAGTTTCCAGTACGACATATAGTGCTGGCCCTCCCATTACTTATTACTTCACAAGATCCTTTTTGAAATTTGACGTGAGCTCTATTCCTTCCAATGCCATCGTCACTTCAGCCAAATTACGGTTAAGACCAAAATCAGAATCACTTGCTGCATCGGGTTCAACAGATTTATATACTGATTTAGCAAATACAACTTGGTCTCAATCTACTATTACAAATAATTCCAATATTTCAAATAATACGATTGTAAGCACGGTTACTGTCTCTAATATAGTGGGTGTCACGGATTTTAATGGGACGGTAAATTACCGCGAGTTTGATGTAAAAGCACATGTTCAGGCTATGGTAGAAGGTCGAATTCCAAATTACGGCTGGCGTATTAAACGAAATCCTGAAACTGGAAACCTAACTCCGGCAATTTATTACTCTATAGAGCATTCGAATAATATGTATTTTACTCCGCATTTGGAAGTGAAGTATTACATACCAACGACAGTTACTTCCGCAACGATTGTTCATGCAACAACAACTTCCTCTGCTGATGGTTCTATATCTCCTATTATTTCTGGTGGATCATCTGCTTCAAAAACCTACCAATGGTATAATTCTTTAGGAAACACGATTCCCGGAGGTACGAGCCTGAATTTGACAGGAAGAACATATGGGTGGTATGGATTAAAGGTTACCGGAACAGATCCGAGCGATGTAATGTACTATGCCTTTATTATCGGTGTTAAATGTGCTACAGTCAGTGTGACATTTGCTCCGGACGGAAATTATGTGGACGATACCTACATAATTAATAATGTTAGCGGTTCCGGAACTACTGCAATATTTAACACGCAGGTCAATAATGGAAATGCGGGAGTGCTTCCTGCTAGTGAAAATTTAAGTCCGATGACTACGGAAGGTTTATTGAGGTTCCGTTTATGGTTTGATCCGAATCTGACTGTTAACTCTGCAAATTTAACACTTTATGGGAATGCCCATGCGCCTACGGATAGACCGAATACCTCCTATTTGAAATTGGTAAATGCACCTTGGGCAGAAATGTCTGTAGCTTATACAAATAGGCCAGCCTCTTTGACAACTCCTTCTGTAACTATTAACAACATTGCTGCCGGAAATGGAAATGCTACTGTAAACATTGCAACATTGGTAAATAATTGGAAACTGAACAATCCGCAAAACTACGGTTGTCATTTTCAGTTGTCATATTATGAAGGCTCAGTTACGAAGATGCAGTTTAACTCTTCAGAAGCAGCAGTAGGGGCCAGACCCTCCTTGGCATTGAGCTTAACTTCAACGGATTGTGGGACAAACACCAATTTATATTATGTCCCCGAAGAGAATATAGGTCCTGAAATTGCAGACTTACGGAATTCAAATAAAATTCTTCGAATCAGGTATAAAGATTATTTTGATACGGATGGTTATCTGAGTTATTCCATTAAATGTTTAAATGACGACACTTCTGTTCCTATTACACTGGCTCCAAAAAATGCAAATACGAATTGGATTGAAATTGATCTGACTGCTGCAGGCCTGGTATTGGGTAATGTGTATTTGCTTGAATTGAAAGATGCAAGCGGTAAGAAAGAGTACTTGAAATTTAAAGTGGTAAACAGTTAATGAAAAAGAATATTTTATGGGGCATTGTCATGCTCTTGCTCGTCGCTGCTGGTGGTATAGTTGGTTATTTTATGAAAGGAGGAGACAAAGTACGTTTCGTTTCGATGACGAAATTGTACCTGGAGTCTTCTTACTATACCAAATTTCAAGGAGATTTAAAAACACTGGAGGCCCAAAGTAATGCACAATTAGCGGATATTCAAAAAGGAATCCGTGATTACAAGGCCTCAGGAGCGGAGCCTGCTTTCATCAAAGAATTGGAGGACGAACTTCTGAAGAAACAAGAAACCTTAACGGCTCAATACCAGGAGAAGTCCAAAAAGTTTGATGAAATTATCTGGGGTGAAATCAATCGTATTTTATCCGAATATGGGAAAAAGAACGGAATTGATTTCGTTTTGGGGGCAAAAGGGGATGGTAATATCATGTTTGCCTCCGATCGATGTGATATTACGGAAGATGTACTGACCTATATGAAATCTCATAAATAAGATGATGCGGTTCGCTTTCATATTGCTGCTCATCCCCTGCTTTGCTTTTCTTGCGAAGGACAAGGCGGTGAGTTTGGCTGAATTTAAGTCGTGGTACACAGCAAACCGTGCTTCACTTGTGTTTTCAACGGATTATGAAAACCTGAATTACCAGGTTCGCTATAACCCCGCAGAACTTCGTTTAGCTGGAGCAATTGATAGAAAAGAAATCACAAATAAATCAGAGCTAAAGCAATGGTATAAGGAAAACGATACCTATGAAGAATTCTCTTTTAAAATTACTTCAAAAGCAGGAAGAGATCTGTTTGTAGAATACTCTGAAACCAAAGAAGAAATCAATGAAAAAGTCTTTTACTTTATAGAGCAGGCTAAATATGATTTTTTGCTTATTCGCGAGAAAGACACTATTGCACCGGTACATTATCAATTTGAAAACACATACGGGGTAGCTCCATTCGTAACATTCTATTTGGCTTTTGAGAAGTCGGCTAAGGACAACGGAGTGAAAGAATTGATTTTTAAAGATCAGGTTCTTAACAATAAAGTTATACCCTTTGAAATAAAACAGTTGAATAACCTAAATATTCCTAAAATAACACAATTATGATTCTTAAAATTAGAGAAGCTAAAGCGTTTAAAGGCCTAACCCTTTTATTAGTGTTTCAATTATTGGTCGATTCGCTTGGATTGAATAATGCATTTGCGGGAGACGGAGGTCCGTCCCAACCGGAAGTTCAGTCATTTGAACCGATTGGTACCAACCAGATGGTTGATCCGTTTACGGGAGATTTTACTTATAACATCCCTTTATTCAATTTACCTGGTCCGAATGGTGGTTACCCGGTAAACCTTGCATACCATAGTGGTATTCAAATGGATCAGGAAGCGAGTTGGGTTGGTCTTGGATGGAATATTAACATGGGAACAATCAATCGCCAGGTACGTAATTTACCTGATGATTTTCAAGGTGAATCAATCAAAATTAAAACGGATCAAAAACCAAACTGGACAGTTTCTGCAGGATTGAAAGGATCCTTGGAGCTGGTTGGTTTTAACCCAATTGATGCTATGTATGTAGTACCTACTATTTCAGCGGGAACACGTTTTTACTATAATAACTATAGAGGTTTTGGGTATTCCGGTGATTTTGGTTTGTCATTGAAAGTACGTAAGATATACACTGATGGGAATGTAAGTACAGGAAAATCCAATATATCTGGAGATTTAGGTTTTAATATTAAAAAGGACAGTAGAGAGGGTGTTTCAGGAAATGTGACACTTGGAGTTTCTAATGATAAAGGCAATATAAAATCCGCTAGTGCATCGACCGGATTTACTCGGAATGGATGGCAGAGGGATATTAATATCTCTACCAGTTTCAGGTTGACTAAAAAGATCAATCAAGAAGATGGGACAGTCAAAATCAGAAGTGCTATATATGGCGCAGGAAGTAACTTGAGTTTTGCAAAACCAATTGTAAATGTGAGCGCTCCTCAGGCAATGCGAGGAGGATCAGGAAGTTTTATCTTGAAGACCGGAGCAAATTTATTCGGAGTTTTCCCGAAAGCTGATTGGAATGTTGGTTTTGAATTAAGTAAACTTAAGAACAAGAATAAGGAAATTACTTATAGGGGAGTTGGGTATATGTACTACCAAAATAACACTACTACTTCCGAAGAAGACGATTTGCGTGTAAAAGACGTTTCTATCGAAAATGAAGGATTTGTTCACAAAGACACGCGTCGTTTGGCGATTCCAACATTGACTTATGATAATTATTCCGTAACAGGTCAGGGAATAGGAAGCTCTTTCCGACCATATAGAACAGATATTGGAAATGCGGATGATCCGAATGTACATTCGGAAATGCATTCGGGAAATCTTGGAATTGATTTGGCTCCTCCGGCTGCATTGAATATTCGATTCGGAATTGATGCGGGATATTCGTATAGTGGGAACTCTGTAAAACCTTGGCCACAGTCACCGGTTTCACAGCACAGCACGTTGGATGCGTCTATGTCAAAATCAGTTTATTTCCAAAAATATGGAGAGCATTCTCACGATGACCTGGTTGCAAACTATGGTGCTACTATTGCCAGTAACTCTGCTGTTGCTTACGCATTGAATGCAGACGATGGATTCTATAAAATTGAGAATTTGGATCAGCAAGGAAATACGGTTGTTTCCAATTTTTCCAGACCAACCAGGAAGAAACGAGCAGAAGACATCGAATCCTACACCAATTCCATGATCCTGGATGGTAGTCAAACGGTTATTCCTGAGTTCGAAATGAAATACTACAATGCGACTTCCGGTACAGGCTATAATAAAACAAGTGGATCTTACGTGGATTATGACGGTATCCGATCCGGCTTAAGCGGATCGCAAATTGGCGCATTTGTAGCTAGAAATGAAACAGGGATGCGTTACGTTTATGCGCTTCCTGCACAAAACAAAAAGGAAAAAGACGTAGTTATGTCTGTTGCTGAGAGTGCGAGTCAAAATGGCTCAGCGCAATTGATTCCTGTTCCATCGGATTATAAAATTACCGGGACAAATAAATACTATAACTCGGTTGAAAAGGGGTCCTATGCGCATTCTCACTTGATGACTTCCATTTTAGGAGCAGATTATGTGGATTTAGATGGAACGAAAGGTCCATCTGATGGAGATTTAGGATATTGGGTGAAATTCAGTTACTACAAGGCACACGATAATTTCAAATGGAAATCTCCTTATCAGGGGGTAAGTTACAGCAGAGGAAATAAAACCAGTTTTAAGGACGGAACAGCCAGTTACAGTTACGGAGAGAAAGAAGTATGGTATGTTGCGACAGTAGAAACGAAAACACACGTAGCAGAATTTATTTTGACAAGCAGGGGAGATTGTTTCGAGTCAGCTAGTGAAACAGGAAGTACAAGTGGATCAGGGCAGTACAAAGCATTGGATAAGATCAATATTTATTTGAAATCGGAACGTTACCCCAATGGCGTTTATAATGGATCTGCAAAACCAATTCAGACCTGCCATTTTCAATACTTTGCTAGCAATAATTCCTTGTGTAAAGGAACGCCGGATAACCCGACAGGAGGAGGTAAATTAACACTTGAAAAAGTGTGGTTTACTTATCGTAACAATCAATCCGGAGCTACAAATCCGTACGTTTTCGATTACTATAAAACTGTTGGTGGACAGGAAATCCAATATTCCAAATTTGCTGTGGACAGATGGGGAAATTACAAACCGTTTACGAATGTAGAAGATCCTTATAATGACCCTTATTTGGATAAAGCGACCAATGACGAAAGAGCATCCCTCTGGAATTTGAAATCCATTGTTCTTCCTTCAGGAGGTAAGTATGAAATCAAATACGAATCCGATTCCTATGCTTATGTGCAGAATGAGGTGGCAATGCATATGTTTAAAATCGTAAGTATGAGTCCTTACAGTGAGTCATCGAGCGGGGATAATAAGATTGATTGTGACAAAAACGATCCGGCCGAAAACCGCAGAGTTTACTTTAAATTGGAAAAACCGATTCCAACAACTTATACCAGTACACAACGTCAGGATGAAATGCGCAAGTATATTAAGGCCGGCGAGTATTTGTACTTCAAAGTGGATATTAATCTCACCAAAAATTCCGATTCAAAAGAACTCGTTGCAGGTTACGCACGAGTTGGGAACTTGGGTGTAGATGAAAGCAGTACCAGTGGTTCCAATTTCCTATGGGGATTTGTTGAATTGGAACCGCTTAAGGTTGATGGAAAGGACACACAGTATCATCCGTTCACTGAAGTAGGAGCACGTCATATCCGCTATAACCAACCGGATATTTTGATAGACAATTTACCGAATGCAGATATGGAAAGCTTGAATAAAGGTGTTGCCAAATCGATTGCTACATCCATTATCAATGCTGTGGCAAATGTTGGACCTGATTTTAAAAATTATACGGAAGCTCTTTATGGGAATGGCAACAAACGACTTTCCGAAATTGATTTGAATACTTCTTATCTAAGAATGAGAACTCCTGATAAAATAAAATATGGAGGCGGCCACCGTGTAAGAGAGATCTTGATTTACGATAATTGGGAAAACTCCTTTACAACTCCGGGTACTGAGGCAGGTTCTGTTTACGGAACGGTATACGAATATGATTTAATAGATGCAAACGGAGTGAAAACAAGCTCAGGAGTTGCTACCTATGAACCATTGGTTGGTGGAGATGAAAATGCATTGAGAAACCCGGTGAAAGGCTGGGAGGATAAGAATGCCTTATCCAAGAACTTGGCAACGACCTATAGCGAGGAACCAGGTAACGAGTCTGTTTACCCGGGCCCGTCAGTTGGTTACAGCAGCGTACGGATTCTTTCCAAGAATACTGCTACTAAGAAAGATAACTTTGAAGGGAGCAACATTGTTCACTATGGCGGTATAAGTGTACAGGAATTTTATACAGCTAAAGATTTCCCGGTAATTACGAAGGTTACAGAACTGGAAACAGATAAAACCTTTAGAAAATCACGTTTGATTATTCCGGCAGTTTTCGTAAATATCGATAGGCTCCGAATGGCTGCTACTCAAGGTTACTATATTGAAACCAATGACATGCACGGGAAACCAAAAGGTGCTAAGGAATTGAAATTGGTAGCAGCGAATGATGAAAAAGTCATTTCTTCAGTAGAGTATGATTATTTTGATGAGGAAAAACTGACAACCAACCGTGCAGGCGAAACCTTCATCACACGTTCACTGAAAAACAATGTCAATGTATTGTTATCGGATAATAATCCGAGTGATATGACTAAAGCAAACATATTACAGGATGCTACTTTAGCTACAAGCATTGAATTTGTTCCTAGAACTCAGTATATCGAAAAGAAGAATACGTCAGTGAATTTGGAGATCAATGTGGAGACTTTTATTCCATTGGCTCTATTGTATCCGATTCCGGCTGTGAATTACCAGGCAGAACGGGTTGGAACTGTTGTAACAAACAAAATCGTTTCAAAATCCGGGATTGTTAAAAAAGTGACAGCGATTCAAGAAGGATCAATTGTAGAGACTGAAAGCCTGGTGTTTGATGACCTTACGGGAAATCCACTATTGACAAGCGTTACAAACGATTACGGAGACAAGATTTATAATTATTCGATTTTGGCGAAAGACATCTACGATCGCGCGGGAGCAGCATATAAGAATATTGGAAAAGAAGCTTTTGCAAACCCTTCGGGAGCGCTTTCAAGTGGAATTCAATCCTTTATCTTAGAGAATCCTTCAGAAATGGATCGTTTTGTAAAGGGAGATCAGGTATTGCTCGTTCCGGTTACAGCCGGAGGATTACCGGATGGCAGCCGTCCAAAAGCAGTAGCTTATTGCCTCGACTTTGACGCGACAAGCTTGAAATTGGAATTGAGTGCTGCATTATCTCAACGGTATAAGTTGGTAGTTATTCAATCCGGACGTAAAAATAATTTGATTAGTCCGGTATCTCAGATAATGGCATTATCAGATCCGACAATTAACCGAACAGTACTTTCATGTTGGGATAAAAACTCAGGTGATTTAGGAAATTATAAAGTTCGTACAATTGATAATGTAATTGGCATTGGAGCTACAGAATTGGGCGAATATTGGTATAAAGATACGAGACAATTGAATTCACTTCCATCAACCTGGTTCGACAATGGGATGTATTCAAAAGGATTTGGTGGAAACTTCCAACCGGTTCGAACTTATACATATGTAGATGATCGTATGCAATCTAGTCCCGTAGATTTAAAACATGATGGAGTGTTTAACCATGTTGCATTATTTGATTTCGACCAGATTCTCGCAACTCCTACCTCACCGGAATGTAAAACAAAATGGCGATTGACTGACCAGATCAACATGTTGAATCCATCAAGCGCTCCTGTTGAATCAAAGAATATATTGAATGTTCATTCATCGTCCTTATATGGGAGAAATGGAATAGAACCTATAGCTGTTGCAGGAAATGCGAAAAATACAGAGATCGGATTTGAGAACTTTGAAGAGTATACCACATCATCTATCGATATTGATAATAACTCAACAAATAATTTGAACTTTTATTCCACGAACGTTAATAGCAGTACTCCGGTTTTAATGGAAAATCGATACGAAATTTCAGGCGTTGGGGCTGTTGGAAAAACAAATGCGCCGACAACTTTTACAACAGACAATACTTCATTCGTAATTCGTCTTCATATTGATGCATTAAACACTGTAATTTCAGGGAATCCGGTAACTTATCCAAAACAGGAAGTGCTGGTTCGCGTGTCCGCTTCAAACTTTACCTCTGTTGTAGCCGGAAGTGGCGGAATGACCAATTTCCAGTTTAGCTCAATAAACCCATTATTGAATATTCCCGGAGGAATCGAGCAACGTAATTGGAGAGGCGAAATGTTTCTTGGAAAGAATATGCCAAATCCAGGTGCGAGTGCACCGGCAAACTCCGTTGCTCTTCATACCGGGAAAGGACATACAGGAAATAAAAGTTTGAAAGTTGCGGCTATACAAGCGACTTTCCTTCAGCGAAGATTGAACCTGATTGAAGGAGAAGAATACCAATTCTCCGGATGGTTTAGCACTGCCGATAATCAATCCTTGCAAACATTGCATACAAACAGTAGTGATTTATTTGAATCACCATTTAAGATTGAGTTTTTGGATGCATCTAATGCAGTGATGACCTCCAATACAATCACCTATAAGGAAACAGATATCCTTCAGGGAACTTTTGTAGATGAATGGCAGAAATTTACAATGAATTTTACAATGCCGCTTGGTGCGAAATATGTTCGGTTCGTACTTCCTAGAACCAAAGAAGTTTTTGACCAGACTCTTCCAGATGGTGGAGATTACGTACAGTATGCCTTATTTGATGATTTACGGGTTCAGCCGCGTGATGGGGCAATGACAACATATGTTTATAATAATGAGAACCAACGTCTGGAGGCAGTATTGGATGATAATAATTATGCAACATTCTACTATTATGACGATGAAGGTCAATTATTTTTGGTGAAACAGGAAACTGAAAAGGGAATTATTACTGTTCAGGAGACAAGAACTTCGTTAAAAAAGAATTAAGATGAAAGGGATCATTTTTAACGCATTATTAATCTTTTTCATCTCTCCTTTTGTTTCCGCTCAAAACCTGAGTAAGGAGTTTGAACAGATTTACAGCAAACTCGATAAGATGAAAACCTTTCAGTTCCTGGTACATTATTCGTCGAATGACACCTCTGAATTCACCGAAGAGGGTAATGTGAATGTTTTATTTACACCTGAGGGATATTTTTATCAGACGGATTTTTGTGAAATGGTAATTAATAAAGAACATACCATTATTATCAATGACGAAGATCATCAGATCCTTTATTCGAAGAATGAAAAACTGGATAAAATGAACGGATCTGTTACTACCGGAATGCTTTTGAATCAAATTGACACTCTGGTTACCAAAGCAGATTCGATTTACTTTTCCTTTGACGGATTGGACCGGGTTTATTACCTCAGATTTGCCAATGAGTACTTTAATTTGGTGGAACTCCGATTTACCGGAGAAATGCTACATCAAATTGATTACTACTATAATTCTGATTTTGTCGGGAGTAAGGGACTCATGGCTCGTAACAAAATCACTTTTATCGAGAATCCGGAATACGACTCCAAAATATTAAAAACCGATTTTTACTTTATTGAGAAGAATAAAACAATGACCCCAACTGAGGAGTTTTCTTCTTATCACATTCAGCAGAGCGAATCAGCAAATTCAATTTTAGAATAACCATATTAAATCTGAACCATGAATAAGATTTTAGTTTTTTCGTTAGCCATTCTTTCTTGTTTGTTTGCCAACTCACAGGAATTGCTTACCACTTCCAGATATCAGTTAGCAAATATCGGATTGGGAAGCACCATTTTTATGGAAGATCCTCTCAAACCCATGGAGGTTCCGGCAGATAATAAGGTGGACCGCAGGTTCCGTTTGGAATTGGTGTACGATCGCAATACCCACACGGATATTGTAGGTTCAACGAACTGGCGCTTGACCATGAACTTCAAGAATACCGTTACCTTACAGGAGGAACCACTTGTAGTGGAATTTACACCAAGTGGAACAGCGCGTTACAGTTCCTGGGCTGATTTCAAAACTACGGGACAGTCCTTTGATTACAATATGACCTGGTCGGTAACTCAGATGGTTATTGAGAAGTATAATGGTTCAAGTTGGGTTACGGCAACACTTTCCGATCTACCGATCGCCGATATTCATTTGGAAGCAATGGTCTTCAACGACCGGATCGTAAAGCTTTCCACAGCGGTACCCAAATTATCGATTACAAATGGGAATGAATTAAACTGGACTTCAGTTGAGGGAGCTGTGGAATACGATGTTGAATGGGTTTTCATTCATGAATTGGACCAGTTTACATATACGACTGCTCAAAGTCCTTTTGATTTCAAACAGGGAGTACGGATCACAACTTATAAACATCAACATGTGTTGGACTTAGTTTATCCGAAAGGGACCCTTTATTTTAGGGTTCGTCCACGGGGCTATGTTTTTCGAACCGGGAATAATGAAGTTTATTCTTATGGTCCGTGGTCCTATATCAAGAAATCGGGGAGCGGGAACATGAGTTTGGCAATTACCGCTGACTATGAAGGGAAGAAGAATTGGCAATATGCAGTGGTTTATGCTGAAAATGGTCTATCGGTAAGTTCTATGACTTATTTTGACGGTTCTTTGCGTGCTCGCCAACAATTGTCCCAACAGAAGAGTACGGGCCAGGTTGTTGCAGCGGCATCCTTATATGATTATGAAGGCCGTTCCAGTGTAGAGGTTATTCCAACTCCTGTGAATGCGAACTCATTGAATTATTACAATAACCTTCACCGGGATGCATCGGGTACTGCTTTTGATAAAGCGGATTTTGATCTGGGTACCAGTTCGCCGATGGGAACGGGGAGCGGTGCAGGTCGCTATTACAGTTCGGCCAATGATTTAACCTCGGATCCATTCAGATCGCGGATTCCGGATGCGGAAGGATACCCGTATTCACAGATTATCATGAGTAATGACAATTTAGGTCGTCCCAAGGTTAGTTCGACATTCGGATTAACCCATCGTCTGGGTGGAGGGCATGAAAACCATTATTACTATGTAAAACCTACAGAACGTGATTTGCGGGAATTGTTTGGGTCAAATGTGGGAGATTTATCGCATTATGACAAACAAGTGACAATAGACGCAAACGGTCAGGCATCAACGAGTTATACAGATCAGCAAGGACGTATCATTGCTACAGGTTTGATGAACGGTGCTCCAACGAATTTGCTTCCTTTGGATAATAATCCTGGAGGAGTTCCTGTGACTACAGTTTCGAGTTTAATGCCAATGAACTTGATCACGAATGTCAATGGGATTATGGAGAGTACTGTGGATTACGCCCATTTGAACTTGGGGACCAATAGTATAACTTTGACTTATGATTTGGTTAGTGGGGGGATCAATTCGATTGGGGAATATTTCGGAACGAATTGTGCTTCGTGTTTCTACGAATTGGAAATCAAAGTATTTGATCCGAATGGGGCTTTGGTCAATTTGGGCTATACTTCACAAACGGTTCCGGGATCTCCTTTGGACCGGATTCGTGAACGTTATTCAGCTGACCAGTTAAATTGTGCCTCCCCGAATTTTGATCCGTCTCTGGCTGTAATTACAAAGACACTTACTTTAACGATCGCAGGCGAGTATCGCATTCAGAAAACCCTTCGTGTGGACCAACAGGCTGTTGCAAATTATATCGGGACCTATGGTTCGACCCTTCCTGGTGCACCTGATTTAAATGATTACCTGGATAGTTATTTATCCAATGTCGTTACTACGGGTTGTGGTTTTGATTGTGCCTCATTCTATGAACAGGAATGTAGGGAAGATTTGGGATTACCGGTAACGGGCCCATCGAGTGCATTCACTGCGCAACAGCAATTGGATCTGACAAACTGTATCAACGATAAATGTTCGGCTGCATCCAATACAGGAGATATCATGGATGATGTTTCAGATGATCCGGGCCAATGCGACATGTTATTGAATGTATTGAAAACGGATGTTTCTCCGGGCGGCTGGGTTTTTGAGACGGATGCAGTTTGGAGAGCAAATCCTGCGAATTGGGATTTTAACTATGTAAAAGAAGACGGATCCGGGAATTTCAACCCGACCAGTTTAGCTGATCTGGAGGCGAATTGGGAAACCAGCTGGTGGGACAATACAAACTTAATTCAAAGTCATCCCGAATACTGTCATTATCAAAAATGTGTGACGCTTTCATCATTGAAAGGATACATTTATACCATCAATAACGTAACTACTCTTGCAGGAGCGCAACCGATTTATATCAACGGTTCGGGAGATTTGGTTGTTTCCAACGACCCGATTTCCGGTCATCCATTGTATTCATCCGGATTTAGCGCGTTCTTATCGGGATTGAATAACAATTTTCAGGGGACCGGAGGAAGTGTGTACGATTATGTATCGACAACGATGTACAATTCTTACCCGAATTTGTTTCAAGATGCCAATAATGCAGCTCTAACGGGTACCGCATTAGATAATCGGATCTGGATGTATGTTCGCTCGATCTATATGGGAGAACGGGAGAAATACATTGAATTGAACTATTCACCGACTTGTGCTTATCTGGATAACCCGAATGCGAATTTCATTGATCCGGAGATCAACACCCCTGGAGCGAATCCTGCAGTAGATTATTTGGGAGCAATGGATTCGGATTGCGGAGAAATTTGTGTAAATAATGTCGCTATTTGGATGAGTACGATAACAGCAGAATGTGATAATTTGACACAGGCTCAATTGAACAGTATCCAAAATCATTTGCAAAGCTATTGTTTGAGCGATTGTGATGGTGCTTCCAATATGTTTGGTAGCATTCAAATGAGCGACTTAATTAGTGGGAACTCTGATTTGGTTGCAGTGCAGGGTATTTTGACCTCTGCTTCCTGTTTGTTGAATTTGAACTCGATGGCAGAAGATGATACGTGTTCGAGCCCAACAACAATCACTTACACAGGAGTACCTATGCTGGGTGCTTTAAATAATTCACGGGTTGCATTGTTGACAGGTTTGAGTGCGGATATCAGTCCTGCTACACTCCATTATACTCCATTCTTCACTTCCCCGGAAATTTATTCGTTGGCTAATGCTGCAACTGAATTCAGTTATGCGCACTGGACTTCCACCAATATGAAAGTGAGATTGATGAGTGGTTCGACTACCTTGGCCACCTATAATGTAATCGATATTGCATCCATCCAAATCCTGGATTATGTGATCAGTGGTTTAAACCTGAGTTTTAATATCCAGGTGAACTTGCTGAATGGGAGCCATTTTTACTATACGATTGACAATTTTTTCCTTCAGGGAGCTACCGGTTGGCATGGTTACAGTATGGATAAGATTGCGGGGTACCAGGATGTTTCCTATGATTATTGTCCTCCGAATTTGGCCAATTACGATGATGAGTTCTCCCTGGAGGACTGGCAGGATGACTGTGTGGATGATATTTTATTGGAAGCAACAACACTTGCAAATCTTCAATATGCCCAGGCATACGAAGACTTTATCAATGGGTTGACCCAGTCTTTTTCCAACAGTTGTTTCGGAACAAGCTTGAATGAGCAATTCGCTATTACCTATGGTAAATGTGAGTATAATTATACCTTGTATTATTATGACCAGTCAGGGAATTTGGTTCAAACCGTTCCTCCTGCAGGAGTTCACATAACTGCTGCATCCGGTTTTAATGCACAGGGAGTTTGGGATGGTGTCACAGAACCTACTCATCGTTTGAAGACGATTTACACATACAACTCGTTGAATCAGAATTACAAGACAAATACACCGGATGGAGGTGTGACACAAGTTTGGTTTAATAATGCTCAACAACCAAGATATTCTCAAACGGCCCAGCAGTTGGCTGCCAATAAGTACAGCTACACTAAATTCGATCAGTTTGGAAGGTCGGTTGAGGCCGGAGTCTTTACTCCCTCCAGTTTATCAGGGGCTTTGGCATTGATTGATGACAATTCATATCCTGCGGCAACGGTAAGTGTTCCAACTTACGATGTGGTTAAAACCATTTACCATAAACAAACTGTAACTTTGAATACTGCTTTGGGCTGGAATCCCAAAGATTTAAATAATAGGATTGCAGCAACTTTAGCGTACGATACTTATAAAGGAACAGTGGCTTCTTACGATAATGCTATCTTTTACAATTATGACATTCACGGTAATGTGAAACAGTTACTGACTGATATACCATTGATGGGGGCTAATAACCGTTACAAAACAGTAGATTATCAGTATGATGTGTATTCGGGAAGAGTATTACAAACTGTTTATCAGAAAGATAAACAAGATCAATTAATGCATCGTTATGTTTATGATGATGACAATCGTTTATTATTGGTTCAAACATCAACAGATGGGGTTAAGTGGGATACAGATGCCCGCTACTATTATTATTTGCATGGTCCTTTAGCACGAACTGAGCTTGGAGAAGACAAGGTCCAGGGAATGGATTATGCCTATACTATCCATGGCTGGCTGAAAGGACTAAATAGTAATTCGCTAGTAGCCACCCGGGATCTGGGGAAGGATGGCGGTACCCAAACCCATAAAGACAGGTATGTGGCTCAGGATGCGATGGGATATAGCTTGACCTATTTTAATTATGGAACGGAGATCGATTACAAACCCATTGTGACACCGGTTGCTGCGAATGATTGGTTATCTTCTTCAGAAAGTGCCTTTTTACCTGGTACAGCTGCAACAGCAAATTTATACAATGGAAACATTCGGGCAATGATGACCAGTATTCGGAAAACAGACAACACCTTGCTTGGTAATGTTGTACGTGTATACAAATACGATCAGTTGCAGCGCTTGAAAGAGGCACAGACTTATACCGCTACCAATCAGGTTGCGAATAATAGCTGGACGGGTGCTACTGCTACGACTGCTCATTTTAGTGAGTATAGCTATGATCTGAATGGGAACCTTAAAACATTTAACAGGAGAAATAATACTGGGGCCTGGGTTGACCAATTTAGCTATGGGTACAATATGTCAGGGTCTGAGTTGGTAGATAACCGTTTGTATCACCTGGATGATGCGGTTGCTTCCGGAACTTTTATGGACGATGTGGATGATATGGGCTCATTGGTTACTGGAGCAAACATCAACCATCCGACACTTGGTAACAATTACGTTTACGATGCATCAGGCCGTTTGATCAAAGACAAACAGGAACAAATCGAAACCATTGTTTGGAATGTTCAAAATAAAATCTCTAAGATTATTCGTACTTCTACAAGTACAAAACCGGATCTGGAGTTTCGATATAATGCAATGGGACAGCGTATTGTTAAGATTGTGAAACCCAAGAATGCAAACGGAACGATCAATACCGCTGGGATCAAAACAACTTATTACTCTTTAAACGCTGGTGGCAACCTATTGGCAACGTATACTCAGACTGGTGATGTTGCAACGACTTTTGCTTCAACAGGATTGAATACCACAGCCATGATGCTGGAAGATTTCCATTTGTATGGTGCGACGAGATTAGGAACTCAAATTGTAGACCAGACTTTGAGTACAACTCCAAATGTATCCTATACGAGTTCGGATAATCGTGCTTCTGCAATAGTCGCAACAACTTTGACTACATATACGGCGTCAGGGACCATGTATGTTCAATACAGAATGGGAAGTACTATTTTGAACGATCCGTTCCAATGGAATACGGCTTCAACTCTGGATGCAAATGTTACAGGATTATTAGCAGCGATCAATTCCAAAACAATTACAACTGATGTGAGTGCATCTTTGTGGTATGACAAAAATGCAAGTGGAACAGTTTATATTGAGTTCAACTTCGGGCAACCTGGAAACTGGTTAAATCAAACCTTATCTGTTTATACAGGTACCACCGTATCTGTAGCATTGAATAACACATTAACCACAGGTGCACATATGGCCCGTCAATTTGGTTATGGTACATCTAAAGGTTCTACACTGGTAGGAACGAAACGATATGAGTTAAAGAACCACTTAGACAATGTATTGGCAACCATCTCTGACCGGAAATGGGGTGTTGATGATGGGGTGTATAATTTAAGCACGGGAGCTAAGACATCCTCCACACCGGATAAAATTACAGACTATTATATGGCAACAATAGTAACATATGCTGATTACGATCCTTTCGGAACCATGCAAACAGGAAGATACGGTGGGGAAGATTATCGCTATGGATTCCAGGGACAAGAAGCTGATGATGAGATCAAGGGTGAGGGGAATTCATACAATTACGAATACCGTATGCATGACCCACGTATTGGACGATTCTTTGCAGTTGATCCGCTTGCTCCGAAGTATCCGTGGTATACACCTTACCAATTTAGCGGAAACAGGCTTATAGATTGTGTTGAATTGGAGGGATTGGAAACAAAAAATGTAATTTCAGGAGAAATAAACGAAATGCCTTCAGATCCGGAATTATATGCTTCGCCACCTGAAAATATTGATCCATGGGTGGATTTATTCATGTTTGAAATCTATTCAACTGATTACGAAAATGCATTGAAGTCTGCTGATGACAGATTACTTATGGGAGCTCAACCGATGTGCTGGGCTTCGGGTACTGAAGTAAATTTGGATTATTATGCCGTGGAGATCAGTTTTTATAACGAGGACATGAAAGCAGGTCTTACGGCGGAATTTATGACTGAATTAACAAGAAAATATTTTAGTAATGGCCTATACGCAACAGATATTTGTGATGAATTGTATGCCTATGATGATGTATCACAACAGTTATGGAGTTCAGCAAATCCAACTGGGGCAGTAATGGTGTTTAATACTACTGCAGATGACGCTGCGGTTTTAACCACTCAATCTAGCAGTACGCATTGGGTTTTTACACCAATTGCAACTTTCTTTGATGGAAATCATCCACTTGCAGGTCATAGAGAATTTGGTTTTACTCAAACGGAAAATGGCCTTGTGTTCTATACTAGGGGAATAGATGTATTGTGGGGAGTAGCGGATGTTTTATATAATGATACACAAAGTGGTGGAAGATTTTTCAATAATGCAGATATTTTATGGAATGGAGTTATGAATTATATGGTTGAATCAATGAACGAAACTTTTACTGTTGATGAACAGTATTCTATTCAAACTCATCGTTTTAGTAGAAGAGTTGACTATTTAATAGTGGAGGAAGCCTTGAAAAAAATGGGTATTCCAAGTCCATTTTAGGAAATATAAATTAATGATGAGGAAAGTCCTATTAACATTTGCAGGAAGTCTGTTGGCTCTATTTGTGATAATTTTTAAGAACTCCCAAATGGATCCGACAGATATTATCCTTCAAATACTTTTTATAATGGGCATCCCAATTTTATTAGGGGTACTTATTTCTATAAGTATTATTGAAAGGTTTTCCGGCTTATCAGAATTGGTTAATCATCCTGCTAACCGCTATCTATTTACTTTTCTGGCATCTCTAATAATAATAATACCACTAAACAAGGCTTTTCTATTAAACGATTTCACTTTTATAGTATTAGTTATTATTATTATTTGGTTTTGGATTTCTTGGTGTTATTATTTTGAAAAGAAAAAGAAATGAAAATATTATACTAATTATCACTGGAAAAGCAAATATTCAGGTCTGGAAGTTTTGGTTTTCTTTAGCCATCCTTTCTTGTCTGTTTGTGTGACTTAAAGGAATTAAATACCCGCATTTTGACAAATTAGGATAAAAACACCAGCATATTTTTTTGAGTTTAGGAAATCTTAAACTCGCTTATTAGAATAACCATATTAAATCTGAACCATGAATAAGATTTTAGTTTTTTCGTTAGCCATTCTTTCTTGTTTGTTTGCCAACTCACAGGAATTGCTTACCACTTCCAGATATCAGTTAGCAAATATCGGATTGGGAAGCACCATTTTTATGGAAGATCCTCTCAAACCCATGGAGGTTCCGGCAGATAATAAGGTGGACCGCAGGTTCCGTTTGGAATTGGTGTACGATCGCAATACCCACACGGATATTGTAGGTTCAACGAACTGGCGCTTGACCATGAACTTCAAGAATACCGTTACCTTACAGGAGGAACCACTTGTAGTGGAATTTACACCAAGTGGAACAGCGCGTTACAGTTCCTGGGCTGATTTCAAAACTACGGGACAGTCCTTTGATTACAATATGACCTGGTCGGTAACTCAGATGGTTATTGAGAAGTATAATGGTTCAAGTTGGGTTACGGCAACACTTTCCGATCTACCGATCGCCGATATTCATTTGGAAGCAATGGTCTTCAACGACCGGATCGTAAAGCTTTCCACAGCGGTACCCAAATTATCGATTACAAATGGGAATGAATTAAACTGGACTTCAGTTGAGGGAGCTGTGGAATACGATGTTGAATGGGTTTTCATTCATGAATTGGACCAGTTTACATATACGACTGCTCAAAGTCCTTTTGATTTCAAACAGGGAGTACGGATCACAACTTATAAACATCAACATGTGTTGGACTTAGTTTATCCGAAAGGGACCCTTTATTTTAGGGTTCGTCCACGGGGCTATGTTTTTCGAACCGGGAATAATGAAGTTTATTCTTATGGTCCGTGGTCCTATATCAAGAAATCGGGGAGCGGGAACATGAGTTTGGCAATTACCGCTGACTATGAAGGGAAGAAGAATTGGCAATATGCAGTGGTTTATGCTGAAAATGGTCTATCGGTAAGTTCTATGACTTATTTTGACGGTTCTTTGCGTGCTCGCCAACAATTGTCCCAACAGAAGAGTACGGGCCAGGTTGTTGCAGCGGCATCCTTATATGATTATGAAGGCCGTTCCAGTGTAGAGGTTATTCCAACTCCTGTGAATGCGAACTCATTGAATTATTACAATAACCTTCACCGGGATGCATCGGGTACTGCTTTTGATAAAGCGGATTTTGATCTGGGTACCAGTTCGCCGATGGGAACGGGGAGCGGTGCAGGTCGCTATTACAGTTCGGCCAATGATTTAACCTCGGATCCATTCAGATCGCGGATTCCGGATGCGGAAGGATACCCGTATTCACAGATTATCATGAGTAATGACAATTTAGGTCGTCCCAAGGTTAGTTCGACATTCGGATTAACCCATCGTCTGGGTGGAGGGCATGAAAACCATTATTACTATGTAAAACCTACAGAACGTGATTTGCGGGAATTGTTTGGGTCAAATGTGGGAGATTTATCGCATTATGACAAACAAGTGACAATAGACGCAAACGGTCAGGCATCAACGAGTTATACAGATCAGCAAGGACGTATCATTGCTACAGGTTTGATGAACGGTGCTCCAACGAATTTGCTTCCTTTGGATAATAATCCTGGAGGAGTTCCTGTGACTACAGTTTCGAGTTTAATGCCAATGAACTTGATCACGAATGTCAATGGGATTATGGAGAGTACTGTGGATTACGCCCATTTGAACTTGGGGACCAATAGTATAACTTTGACTTATGATTTGGTTAGTGGGGGGATCAATTCGATTGGGGAATATTTCGGAACGAATTGTGCTTCGTGTTTCTACGAATTGGAAATCAAAGTATTTGATCCGAATGGGGCTTTGGTCAATTTGGGCTATACTTCACAAACGGTTCCGGGATCTCCTTTGGACCGGATTCGTGAACGTTATTCAGCTGACCAGTTAAATTGTGCCTCCCCGAATTTTGATCCGTCTCTGGCTGTAATTACAAAGACACTTACTTTAACGATCGCAGGCGAGTATCGCATTCAGAAAACCCTTCGTGTGGACCAACAGGCTGTTGCAAATTATATCGGGACCTATGGTTCGACCCTTCCTGGTGCACCTGATTTAAATGATTACCTGGATAGTTATTTATCCAATGTCGTTACTACGGGTTGTGGTTTTGATTGTGCCTCATTCTATGAACAGGAATGTAGGGAAGATTTGGGATTACCGGTAACGGGCCCATCGAGTGCATTCACTGCGCAACAGCAATTGGATCTGACAAACTGTATCAACGATAAATGTTCGGCTGCATCCAATACAGGAGATATCATGGATGATGTTTCAGATGATCCGGGCCAATGCGACATGTTATTGAATGTATTGAAAACGGATGTTTCTCCGGGCGGCTGGGTTTTTGAGACGGATGCAGTTTGGAGAGCAAATCCTGCGAATTGGGATTTTAACTATGTAAAAGAAGACGGATCCGGGAATTTCAACCCGACCAGTTTAGCTGATCTGGAGGCGAATTGGGAAACCAGCTGGTGGGACAATACAAACTTAATTCAAAGTCATCCCGAATACTGTCATTATCAAAAATGTGTGACGCTTTCATCATTGAAAGGATACATTTATACCATCAATAACGTAACTACTCTTGCAGGAGCGCAACCGATTTATATCAACGGTTCGGGAGATTTGGTTGTTTCCAACGACCCGATTTCCGGTCATCCATTGTATTCATCCGGATTTAGCGCGTTCTTATCGGGATTGAATAACAATTTTCAGGGGACCGGAGGAAGTGTGTACGATTATGTATCGACAACGATGTACAATTCTTACCCGAATTTGTTTCAAGATGCCAATAATGCAGCTCTAACGGGTACCGCATTAGATAATCGGATCTGGATGTATGTTCGCTCGATCTATATGGGAGAACGGGAGAAATACATTGAATTGAACTATTCACCGACTTGTGCTTATCTGGATAACCCGAATGCGAATTTCATTGATCCGGAGATCAACACCCCTGGAGCGAATCCTGCAGTAGATTATTTGGGAGCAATGGATTCGGATTGCGGAGAAATTTGTGTAAATAATGTCGCTATTTGGATGAGTACGATAACAGCAGAATGTGATAATTTGACACAGGCTCAATTGAACAGTATCCAAAATCATTTGCAAAGCTATTGTTTGAGCGATTGTGATGGTGCTTCCAATATGTTTGGTAGCATTCAAATGAGCGACTTAATTAGTGGGAACTCTGATTTGGTTGCAGTGCAGGGTATTTTGACCTCTGCTTCCTGTTTGTTGAATTTGAACTCGATGGCAGAAGATGATACGTGTTCGAGCCCAACAACAATCACTTACACAGGAGTACCTATGCTGGGTGCTTTAAATAATTCACGGGTTGCATTGTTGACAGGTTTGAGTGCGGATATCAGTCCTGCTACACTCCATTATACTCCATTCTTCACTTCCCCGGAAATTTATTCGTTGGCTAATGCTGCAACTGAATTCAGTTATGCGCACTGGACTTCCACCAATATGAAAGTGAGATTGATGAGTGGTTCGACTACCTTGGCCACCTATAATGTAATCGATATTGCATCCATCCAAATCCTGGATTATGTGATCAGTGGTTTAAACCTGAGTTTTAATATCCAGGTGAACTTGCTGAATGGGAGCCATTTTTACTATACGATTGACAATTTTTTCCTTCAGGGAGCTACCGGTTGGCATGGTTACAGTATGGATAAGATTGCGGGGTACCAGGATGTTTCCTATGATTATTGTCCTCCGAATTTGGCCAATTACGATGATGAGTTCTCCCTGGAGGACTGGCAGGATGACTGTGTGGATGATATTTTATTGGAAGCAACAACACTTGCAAATCTTCAATATGCCCAGGCATACGAAGACTTTATCAATGGGTTGACCCAGTCTTTTTCCAACAGTTGTTTCGGAACAAGCTTGAATGAGCAATTCGCTATTACCTATGGTAAATGTGAGTATAATTATACCTTGTATTATTATGACCAGTCAGGGAATTTGGTTCAAACCGTTCCTCCTGCAGGAGTTCACATAACTGCTGCATCCGGTTTTAATGCACAGGGAGTTTGGGATGGTGTCACAGAACCTACTCATCGTTTGAAGACGATTTACACATACAACTCGTTGAATCAGAATTACAAGACAAATACACCGGATGGAGGTGTGACACAAGTTTGGTTTAATAATGCTCAACAACCAAGATATTCTCAAACGGCCCAGCAGTTGGCTGCCAATAAGTACAGCTACACTAAATTCGATCAGTTTGGAAGGTCGGTTGAGGCCGGAGTCTTTACTCCCTCCAGTTTATCAGGGGCTTTGGCATTGATTGATGACAATTCATATCCTGCGGCAACGGTAAGTGTTCCAACTTACGATGTGGTTAAAACCATTTACCATAAACAAACTGTAACTTTGAATACTGCTTTGGGCTGGAATCCCAAAGATTTAAATAATAGGATTGCAGCAACTTTAGCGTACGATACTTATAAAGGAACAGTGGCTTCTTACGATAATGCTATCTTTTACAATTATGACATTCACGGTAATGTGAAACAGTTACTGACTGATATACCATTGATGGGGGCTAATAACCGTTACAAAACAGTAGATTATCAGTATGATGTGTATTCGGGAAGAGTATTACAAACTGTTTATCAGAAAGATAAACAAGATCAATTAATGCATCGTTATGTTTATGATGATGACAATCGTTTATTATTGGTTCAAACATCAACAGATGGGGTTAAGTGGGATACAGATGCCCGCTACTATTATTATTTGCATGGTCCTTTAGCACGAACTGAGCTTGGAGAAGACAAGGTCCAGGGAATGGATTATGCCTATACTATCCATGGCTGGCTGAAAGGACTAAATAGTAATTCGCTAGTAGCCACCCGGGATCTGGGGAAGGATGGCGGTACCCAAACCCATAAAGACAGGTATGTGGCTCAGGATGCGATGGGATATAGCTTGACCTATTTTAATTATGGAACGGAGATCGATTACAAACCCATTGTGACACCGGTTGCTGCGAATGATTGGTTATCTTCTTCAGAAAGTGCCTTTTTACCTGGTACAGCTGCAACAGCAAATTTATACAATGGAAACATTCGGGCAATGATGACCAGTATTCGGAAAACAGACAACACCTTGCTTGGTAATGTTGTACGTGTATACAAATACGATCAGTTGCAGCGCTTGAAAGAGGCACAGACTTATACCGCTACCAATCAGGTTGCGAATAATAGCTGGACGGGTGCTACTGCTACGACTGCTCATTTTAGTGAGTATAGCTATGATCTGAATGGGAACCTTAAAACATTTAACAGGAGAAATAATACTGGGGCCTGGGTTGACCAATTTAGCTATGGGTACAATATGTCAGGGTCTGAGTTGGTAGATAACCGTTTGTATCACCTGGATGATGCGGTTGCTTCCGGAACTTTTATGGACGATGTGGATGATATGGGCTCATTGGTTACTGGAGCAAACATCAACCATCCGACACTTGGTAACAATTACGTTTACGATGCATCAGGCCGTTTGATCAAAGACAAACAGGAACAAATCGAAACCATTGTTTGGAATGTTCAAAATAAAATCTCTAAGATTATTCGTACTTCTACAAGTACAAAACCGGATCTGGAGTTTCGATATAATGCAATGGGACAGCGTATTGTTAAGATTGTGAAACCCAAGAATGCAAACGGAACGATCAATACCGCTGGGATCAAAACAACTTATTACTCTTTAAACGCTGGTGGCAACCTATTGGCAACGTATACTCAGACTGGTGATGTTGCAACGACTTTTGCTTCAACAGGATTGAATACCACAGCCATGATGCTGGAAGATTTCCATTTGTATGGTGCGACGAGATTAGGAACTCAAATTGTAGACCAGACTTTGAGTACAACTCCAAATGTATCCTATACGAGTTCGGATAATCGTGCTTCTGCAATAGTCGCAACAACTTTGACTACATATACGGCGTCAGGGACCATGTATGTTCAATACAGAATGGGAAGTACTATTTTGAACGATCCGTTCCAATGGAATACGGCTTCAACTCTGGATGCAAATGTTACAGGATTATTAGCAGCGATCAATTCCAAAACAATTACAACTGATGTGAGTGCATCTTTGTGGTATGACAAAAATGCAAGTGGAACAGTTTATATTGAGTTCAACTTCGGGCAACCTGGAAACTGGTTAAATCAAACCTTATCTGTTTATACAGGTACCACCGTATCTGTAGCATTGAATAACACATTAACCACAGGTGCACATATGGCCCGTCAATTTGGTTATGGTACATCTAAAGGTTCTACACTGGTAGGAACGAAACGATATGAGTTAAAGAACCACTTAGACAATGTATTGGCAACCATCTCTGACCGGAAATGGGGTGTTGATGATGGGGTGTATAATTTAAGCACGGGAGCTAAGACATCCTCCACACCGGATAAAATTACAGACTATTATATGGCAACAATAGTAACATATGCTGATTACGATCCTTTCGGAACCATGCAAACAGGAAGATACGGTGGGGAAGATTATCGCTATGGATTCCAGGGACAAGAAGCTGACGATGAGATCAAGGGTGAAGGAAATAGCGTGAATTTCGAGTACAGGATGCATGACCCGAGATTAGGACGATTCTTTGCGATTGATCCTTTAGCGCATTCATTCCCTTGGAATAGTCCTTATGCTTTTAGTGAAAACAATGTAATTCATTGTATAGAACTTGAAGGTTTAGAAAAAGTTCCAGTTAACGAAATATGGGATTTTACTAAAAGTGGGGTAACGGTATCTGCAAGTTATTATAAGGATATTGGGTTTGGGGTTGGTCTTACTTCCTGGGGAGGATTTAAAGTTGCGACTATTAACGGTAAACCTGTAAGACTTTATGAAATAGTTCAAGGACCAAATAAGGGTAATTATTTTGGGGTACAGTTCAATAGTTGGGAGTCTCTTTGGAATGTAAAAGGTTCTTACGAATGGAAATATGTTGTTGGTGCGAAGCGTGTGAAGAACAACTGGCATTCAGGTGAATTAGGAGATGTTGCCGTAGGAGGTTTGTTAGAAGCTATGAAATCAGATTATGAGATGAGTACGACACTTTGTGAAGTTCAATTTAACAATGAGTATGGAAAATATGCGATCCGATATAATAGTGAAACAGGTGAACTGGAACCAACAGAAGATTGTCTCGAGCAGACGTTTTACAATATATTAGGGGCTTGGGGAGATGCGTGGACCGATCCAATGAATTTCTTACCTGGACCTGAGCTCAAAATGAAAGTTGGGGTAAGTATAGAGCCTTGCCCTGCTAACTGGAATCAGTTCCTTCAAGCAACGAAGGGTAAATATAATGCGGCAAGTTATGCTCAACGTTCAATTGATTATCAAAACTGGTTAAGAGGAGATTTTGAAGCAGGAGTTAATCCACTTCCAGAACCGGAAAAAGAAGATGAGAATAGTGGAAATTAAATTTTTTAAATGAGAAAAGCACTTGTAATATTTTTCTTAAGCTCTATTGTGGGCTCTAGTTAGTTGTTCATCAGCTAACACTACTCAGATTAATAAAAAGAGTAATCCTTCAGAAGAAAGGTTTAATATTTTGGGGAATGGAAGATTAAAAATGTTGTATTTGTAGGAAATATCCATGAAAGAAAACCCGATAATGAACAACTTTTTATTCTTTGTTAGGCGTTGGTTGGAATCAAACTAAAGGCAAGAGCTTTGTCTTTAAAGCGGATAATCATTGGTATTCTACAGCTTTTGAAGATGATTTAAATCAAGAGAATTTCATATATGATTTTGCGGATAGTCTTATTTTGACTCTTAAAGGAGATAATTTAGATTTTCGATTTCCATTGGTGCTTAGAGATACAACGCCAAACTCAATGATCTTTGAAATTGGACATGAGATTGAGTTGATTTTTGAACGGGAATAATGTCTCCGTTGCAGTGAATTTGTGATCCTGCGCAGCTTCGTCTAAAACTTTATGAAGGCTAACGTAGTATTAGAAAATATAAAACGCCTGTTTGCATTTTGCAGACGGGCGTTTTTCTTTAATTTAACCGTTGTGCAGATCACAGAAGAAATTAAAGCCATTACCAGAGAAGGAAAACCACCTTCCCATTTTATCCCTACCTTTAATCCCATGAAAACGGGGGTCATCCTTTTAATCATCTTTTGCAGCTTCGCGTCCTTCAGCCAGCGAAACAGCCAGGATATTTCCTCCATTGACCTGATCTATGGTTTTCGTACCCTGAACCGGCCCATGTTTGGCCCGAATGTAGAAAAGAGATACAGCACCTTCTCCGACTTTCAATGGTCTTCGCCCTTGCAATTTGTAGGGGCAGGGATCACACTCCTGGGAGATTCCATCGATACCGGCGGGAAATACTTTATCGGGAACGCACAGATTTGTGCTTATTTGCCCCAAAGAATTTCCATCAACGACAGTTTGACGGCCAAATCCGGAGGGTTCAACTTCGGGCTCACCTTCCTGGGGCTGGATGCCTTTCCACGCGTCAGGAACTTCGACCTGGTCTTCAATTTCGGGTTCGATGCCGGGCGTATTTTACTGACCAATCCGGGAATGCAACAACGGAACCTCTATTTTGCACCCAAAATCTCCGTTCAGCCCAAAGTCAAAATGGGACCGGTAGCACTTTCCCTGGTGGCAGAATATGGGGTCGACCTCACCAAGGACAAATGGCGAAAAACCTGGTTCGGTCCCGGGCACCAAAATAATCTCACACCCTATTCCAATAAAATCGGCGGACTCTCCGGACTCAGCTGGTTCATAACACTAGGTTACGCTTTATAACCTTCCTAGAGCAGCCTGTTCTGATTCTTCGGGTTCCTTCCCATGGCGAATAGAAATTTAATACCCCTTTTGCGGAAATAAATCTGAACTTTTAACACGAATTAGTCATAGCGCACCAATACCCGATTGCGGATTCCATCATCGTATTTAGATGAGAAAATGGTTTTTGAGGGTTTATCGACCGGTCGAAGTAAAAAGTCCTTCCTTTTCGGTATCCGGTTCCGGAAAGTGCTTGCCATTTGGGATCCTGATCCCTTCTTTCCGTGAAGCGGCCCGAAAAGGAAGACTGCTTGAAGGGCAAGCGGGGAAAAGCGTTTTGCCTACTTTTTGGCTTAGGAAAAAGTAGGAAATTGAAATATCAGAAACCATCACGATTCATACACTAGGTTACACTTTATGACTTGGCATGAAGGCATGAACAGCCTGTCCCGATTCTTCGGGTTCCTTCCCATGGCGAATAGAAATTTAATACCCCTTTTGCGGAAATAAATCTGAACTTTTAACACGAATTAGTCATAGCGCACCAATACCCGATTGCGGATTCCATCATCGTATTTAGATGAGAAAATGGTTTTTGAGGGTTTATCGACCGGTCGAAGTAAAAAGTCCTTCCTTTTCGGTATCCGGTTCCGGAAAGTGCTTGCCATTTGGGATCCTGATCCCTTCTTTCCGTGAAGCGGCCCGAAAAGGAAGACTGCTTGAAGGGCAAACGGGGAAAAGCGTTTTGCCTACTTTTTGGCTTTGGAAAAAGTAGGACATTGAAATTACCAGAAACCATCATGATTCATAACACTAGGTTACGCTTTATAACCTGCCTAGAGCAGCCTGTTCTGATTCTTCGGGTTCCTTCCCATGGCGAATAGAAATTTGAAGATCTTCTTGCGGAAATAGAATCTGAACTTTTAACACGGATTAATCACAGCGTGCCGATACCTGATTGCGCAATGCCTCTCGTACTGATAAAGCATGGATATTCCATAGATAAAGCATAGATATAGTTATAAATGTTAAAATATGAAGTATGAATACCAGCAACAAAGTTGAAAAATTCCGGAAAGAAATTAAGTTGAAACCCAATTGGATTCGAACCGCTTTGAATACTTAGAAAACACAATAAAACCAATGGTTTGCGGGAGATTAGAACTATCCTCCCCCTCAGTCCCCCTCCAAAAGGGGGAAGCCGGATCGAAACTTCGAACACGGATCCCGCTCTCACTCTCAATTCTCGCTCTGAAAGAAAAAAGCATCTGGAGAAAATTTGGTCAGAATGAGAAACAGAATGATGTAAAAGAAAAAAGCATCACTCACGCGATGCTTTTTTCTTTTTGTGACCCCGGAGGGATTCTAACCCCCAACCCTCAGAGCCGAAATCTGATGCGCTATACAGTTGCGCCACGGAGCCATTTTTGGTTCGTGGTGCAAATCTTTAAAAAAGAGGTTGCGCCACGGAGCCATTTTTGATTGAGAGATCAATCCAGTCCCAAAATTAATCCCTTTTTTTAGTTCTCTTGCGTTTTTTCCAATAATTTTGAAGAGTATGCGTTTATACATCAAAACAAATTTCATGCGAAGTCTTCTTTTACTGGTTTTAATGGGTATATCTTCTGCTGTATCTGCACAGCTTGGAATGGGTCAATGGCGCATGCATGTGGCTGCTTCACAGGCAATTGATGTAGCTTATGGCGATGGACTTGCAATGGCAGCATTAAAAACCGGTGTGATCGAATACGATGAAGCAGCAGGAGAAACAAAAATTTACAACGACCAGAACGGACTTTCAGATATCCTCGTATCGTGTATCATTTATGATCCGGGGACCAAGTCTTTTTTTATCGGGTACGATAACGGGAACATTGATCAGCTGTATTCGGATGGGACCATCGTGAACATTCCTGCCGTAAAGCTGGCTTCAATCCCTGGAAACAAACGGATTAACAGTTTTACATCCAAAAACGGAAGGGTATATGCCGCAACCGGATTCGCGATCATTGTATTGGATCCGATCAAACATGAGGTAAAGGATACCTATAACCCGTTCAGTGTTCCCAAGAATTACCAGTCCGTTTTGTTTGTGAACGATTCCATCTATGCCTTGCACAACGATGGAATGGTGAAAGCACTTACAAATAATTCCCTGTTGGGAAATCCGAATAACTGGAGCGTAGATACACGGGTAGATGTACCTGCTTTGGATATATTTTATCAGAAGGCCGGAGTCTACAACAATGAACTGTATGTTCTGGCAAAAAAAGACGCTTACGGAGGTGATTCGATTATGAAAGTAACTTCGGGTGGATTGCAGGAATTTATCGGTCACCAGTTTAGTATGGAGATCGTGAATTTCCAGATCGTCAATAATAAGTTCGGGGTAAGTTTTTCCGATTCCTACCTGCTTTTTAATGACGATACTTCTATCTTTTTTGGCATTTCAGGTTACTCGAATCCGGTACCTCAGATCCGTTCCGTTGCCTACGATGGGAGCAGTTATTGGGTTGCTGATTACATTAACGGATTGGTTAAATACGATTCTTTCGGAACTGCCCGGATCATTTCCACGGAAGGTCCTCCAAAGAATGATTTCTTCAGTATCAATGGGAATGATGGGAAGATCGTGGTAACAGCAGGAACGATTGACCGGGTATCCTTGAGTTTTAATCTGCCGGGTGCATACACGATGAAAGAAGAAGAGTGGGCGCTGTACGATAAATCTACTCAGCCAACCTTGTGGTCAAGTGGAGTTTGGGACATTGGTACAGCTGCGATCAATCCGAAGAACCTGGATGAAATAGCTTTAGGAGGATATTGTGAAAATGGTGTAAGTATCGTCAATGGTTCACAAATCACCAATGTTTATGGAGCTTCCAATTCCATTTTGGAAAATACTGCTTTGGGAAATAACATGACCTGCATCACCGGTTTGGAGTATGATGAGGATGGGAACTTATGGATTGTTAATGCTTATTCTTCCAAGATATTGAAAGTGCGCACCGCAGATGGCAGCTGGTATGCCATGTCTTCAAACCCGTTGATTTCAAATGCATTTGCTTCCGAATTGGCGATTGACTACAACGGCAATAAATGGGTTGGAGTTTACGGAAAAGGATTGATGGGCTACAAGGATAACGGAACTATTTCGAATTCCTCGGATGATATTATCCGGGTGATGCAA
Organism: uncultured Fluviicola sp.; assembly: GCA_966212075.1. Classification (GTDB taxonomy): domain Bacteria; phylum Bacteroidota; class Bacteroidia; order Flavobacteriales_D; family Crocinitomicaceae; genus Fluviicola. Next base: position 195,609 of record CBIHOM010000001.1, on the reverse strand, counting down.
ACGGGGTCCGGCTCCGGGAATATGCCTTCTGATAATGTAACTGCCCTAGCTGTGGATTTCGATAACGAGATCTGGATCGGAACGGATAATGGATTGGCGGTTTTGTACAATAGTGACGGGATTTTCGCAAATGCAGGTATAACGGATGTTTCCCGTATTTTGGTTACTTATGACGGAAACGTGGAGATGTTGCTTGGAAACTCGTACATCTCGGATATTGAAGTTGACGGAGGTAACAGAAAGTGGATCGGGACGGCCGAATCGGGAGTGTTCCTGGTTTCAGCAGACGGACAGGAGGTGATTTCAAACTTCAATAAGGATAATTCCCCGATGATCTCGAATACGGTTCTGGATATGGAATTCAATCATCAGACAGGTGAACTCTTCATCATTACGGATAATGGCATGGTATCTTATCGTGCGGATGCAACTTACGAAGATCCGGATTATGCTTCAACAACCGTTTTTCCGAATCCGGTAAAACCTGATTTCTCCGGTCCGATTACAATCCAGGGAATCAAATACGGAAGCGATGTCAAAATTACGGATGCAGCAGGAAATTTAGTTTATAAAACCACTTCAAACGGGGGAACGGCAACCTGGAACGGTAAGAGATTAACAGGTGAAGAGGTAAGCTCGGGAGTTTATTTTATCTGGACCGCACCAACGGAAGGGAAAGGCAAGAAGGTAGGGAAAGTAGTGGTCATCCGATGAAAATTACCGATAAAGCAATTGTTTTATCCCGCTTACCTTATTCTGAAAGCAGTTTGATTGTCAATTTGTTCACGCTCGAATCCGGACTTCAGACATTTTTATTTCAAGGCGCCAAAAAGAAAAAGGGACTGATCTTATTTCCATTGGAATTGGTAGAAATTACCTATTACAAGCGAAACGACAGCAGCTTGTTGAAATTGACGGAAATGCAAAGTATAGAGCCTTTGCATCAGTTGCTGGAGAATCCCCTGAAATCAAGTATCGCTTTTTTTGTTTCGGAATTGATGGTGATTTGCTTAAGAGACAATCACCAGGATAAGAGATTGTTCCAATTTTTAAGTGAAGAGGTCCATTGGTTGAATGCAAGTGAAGAACTCAGCAATTACCTGGTTTGGTTGTTGGCCCAGGTTTCGAAATTGGAGGGCTTTCAACCGGAAATTAAAAGCAGCAATCCCAAATATTTTGAATTGCAGGAAGGAAAGTTCACCGATGAATTGCCTTTTTTGCCATCTTACCTGGAAGAACCCTGGCTTCATTGGCTGACGGATAGTTTACAATATGAAAAACTGGATTTTCTGGCACTTTCCATCCCGAAGGAAGAACGGGTCAAATTAATTGATGCCTGGCTGGAATATTATCAGTTCCACGTAAGCGGAATGCGGAAAATGAAATCGTTGGAAATAATCCGAACGGTTTTTAATTAACATGTAGGACGCGATGCTTCGCCGCCCTACAACAAATATTAATTATGATTTCCGTTCAATCTCTTTCAAATTCTCCATTTTCTTCGTTGCAAGGAAACCATTGATGTCATCGAAATGGGTTTTCACCTGTTTGTTCCCGAACTCATAAACCTTGGTTACCAGGCCATCCAGGAAATCACGGTCATGGGAAACCAAAACAAGCGTACCGTCAAATGCATTCAATGCGTCCTTGATGATGTCCTTCGTTTTCATGTCCAAATGGTTCGTAGGCTCATCGAGAATAAGCAGGTTGACAGGTTCAAGCAACAATTTGATTAGCGCCAAACGTGTTTTTTCTCCTCCTGAGAGCACTTTTACCTTTTTGGTAGAAGAATCCCCGCCGAACATGAAAGCACCCAGGAGATCTTTTATTTTGGTCCGGATATCACCTTCCGCAATGCGGTCAATGGTTTCGAAAATAGTCAGTTCTTCATCCAAAAGGGAAGCCTGGTTTTGTGCAAAATACCCGATTTGAACGTTGTGACCCAATTCCAGGTTTCCGTCAAACCCGATTTCTTTCATAATAGCCTTCACCAATGTGGATTTCCCTTCTCCGTTCCTTCCGACAAAAGCAACTTTCTCACCGCGTTCAATGGTCACATTAACATCCCTGAATACCACATGATCATCATACTTTTTGCTCAACTCGGTAATAACAACCGGGTAGGAACCGGAACGCGGAGCAGGAGGGAACTTCAAACGCAACGCAGAGTTATCCACTTCGTCCACTTCAATGATATCGAGTTTTTCGAGCATTTTCACACGCGATTGAACCTGCAGCGTTTTGGAATAAGTCCCTTTGAACCGCTCAATGAATTCAGTCGTTTCCGCGATAAATTTTTGTTGTTCCTCGTATTGTTTCTGTTGTTGCATTCTTCTTTCCTTGCGTAATTCCAGGTAATGGGAATACTTCGCTTTGTAGTCGTAAATGCGGCCCATGGTCACCTCGATCGTGCGATTGGTAATGGCATCAACAAATGCGCGGTCGTGGGAAATAACCACTACTGCTTTTGCACTGTTCACCAGGAAATCTTCCAGCCATTGGATTGATTCGATATCCATGTGGTTCGTAGGCTCATCCAGGAGGATCAGGTCGGGCTTTTGAAGCAGGATTTTTGCCAATTCAATGCGCATTCTCCATCCACCGCTGAATTCGGAAGTAGACCGGGAGAAATCTTCCCGCTCAAACCCCATCCCTTTCAGCACTTTTTCTACTTCACCGTCATAATTGATCTCTTCAATCGAATAGAACTTTTCACTGAGCTCGGAAACGCGTTCGATCAGTTTCATGTAATCATCCGAATCGTAATCCGTTCGGATCGTCAATTCCTGGTTTAATACTTCGATTTCATCCCGCATGGCGAAAATACTGGCAAAAGCCTTGCTTGTTTCTTCAAAAACGGTACAATGATCTTCAGTTAATAAATGCTGAGGCAGGTATGCAATTACTGCATCTTTGGGAGCAGAGACACCCCCTTTGGTTGCTTTATTCACTCCTGCAAGGATTTTCAACAAGGTCGATTTACCGGCACCGTTTTTACCCATCAATGCAATTTTGTCCGTATCGTTAATCACGAAGGAAACATCACTGAATAAAACTTTCCCGCTGAATTCTACCGTTACACTATCTACTGAAATCATACTTTTTCTTTGTGATGAAGCGTCCCGTAATTGACCGCTTCGTCAGTTTTTGGAGGTGCAAAGGTACTGAATATACAAAAAGTAAGGGCAGAAAATTTTCTGCCCTTACTTCAATTTTAGTTAGTAGGTAGTTATACGATACAAATAACCAGAATATCAACTAATACAGTGACAATGAATGCATTCATGATCCATCTCATTGGGGCTACTGCTAAAAGTAAACTAAGGGTAGTCATTGTCGGAATTACAACTGCGATCAAAGACCACATATGGAGTGCGGCGCCATAATTCATAGTGACACCACCTAAACATCCTATAATTAATAAAGTGATCGCAATAACTCCGAATCGATATTGGGTTGCCAGATTTTCCAGTTTCGTCCAGGTGTTTTGTTTTATTTCCTTGGTTTCCATAATTTCCTGATTTTGATAGTCCAAAGGTCCGCATGAATACAAGGAATTAAAATGAGCCAAATCACAAAAAAACTTGATTTATCTCATCTTTTCGCGTACTTCATTATATTTGATTTAACAAATAAGAGTAAAACGTTGGTTATGAAGAAGGTTAGATTTATGTTGCTGCTGGCAACCATCGGGTTGTTTGCAGGAAACTCCCTGGCTCAGGGCTTTGGGGGAAGTGGAAGCAAGTATTTGCAGTTAGGTTTAGGTTTAAACCAGCATTATTCGTTGTATTCCGATTATGACAGGGCGTACAATACCAGTTATGGAGCATTCAATCTCCAAATGGAATTTGGTGTTCATAAGTACGTCGGTTTGGGATTTATAGTAGGAGCTGAAGTTTCTGCAAGAACTGCCGGTTATTACTATGGAGGTATTTACGCACCTGGTTATATCAAACCTTCCAATTCTCCTTATTGGAGTGTAGGTGTGCCGATCGGATTTATTGCAAATTTTCACTTTTTGCAGTTGATTGCAGATAAAGCCGGAAAATCGTTTGCAGATCATCTGGATGTTTATGGAGGATTGAATATCGGTAGCGGACCGGTCTTCAGAAATGTGCGTAAGGCGTACGATGATGATCCCTATTATGATTCTCATGTAGGTGCGCTTTTCTTTTTAGGCCCGCATGTTGGGATCCGTTATTTCCCGGGTGAAAATGTGGGAATTTATGCCGAAGCAGGTTATGGAAAATCATTGATTACCGGTGGGGTAATTTTTAAAATGTAAATTGAATAAACAAATAAAGAAGGGGCGTCCATAACGGACGCCCCTTCTTTTTTATACTACTTGTTCTTCTTACATCTTAATAAATGATTCGGAATACTTTTCTCCGCTCTTCGTTTGAATAACTAAGAAGTAACGTCCGCTAGCCAAACCGGTTAGTGAGATCTTCGAATCTTTTTTCTCCGTGTGCAGGACGCGTTCACCCATTTGCGTATAAATCTGGATACTTGAAGCGTCCAACAGATCAAAGTTTTCAATGGTCAAATAATCTGTTGTTGGATTTGGATACAAAGCGATCTTCTTCCCATCAACTTCCAATAAACTTAAAGGATGTGAACCTTCTACAATCGTAATCGGTTCATTGATTGCCGGGTTGTTTACCTGATCAATGTGTCCGGAAGGCCATTTGATCAAAAGTGAATCAATAACGGTTGCAGTTCCGAGACCAAAATGCGCATTCAGGGTATTCATGTATCTGAAACCATCTCCGCTTCTGATGTCACGGATTTGTTTTCCCCAAGCTCCATAAATTTCAACGCGTGCACCGATTGCATTGTAATTACTTTCAATTCCCTGAAGATTGATCGTGATCCAGTTGTTGTTGTTTTTGTCGCTCATGTAAATCGTATTCCCGTTTCTGATATCCAGGAACCCGTCATTATTCATATCACCTACAGAACCGCTCGTAAAGGAATAACTGATCGGGTAGAATGTCATATCTCCGTTTCCGAATAGGATCTTATTTCCACCACCCATTACGTCAGTAAAACCGTCGTTGTCGAAGTCGAAGGAAACGTGCTCGATACTTAAACTTGGATTCACGTCCCATCCTGAACCCAGGGTAACATCAGTAAAGGTCCCGTCTCCGTTGTTTTTCATCAGGAAATGTCCGCCGTCATCCGTAGAACTTGCACCAACTAAGGCGTCCATCCATCCGTCGTTGTTGTAATCATTCCATGCAGAAGACCAGGACTGGCTTGGATTTGCCATTCCGGCAGCTACGGAAACATCCGTGAAGACTCCGCCTCCGTCATTTCGGTGTAATTCGTCAATTTTAGCTGTAGAAGCACCGCCACGACATTTTGCAATGTATAGATCCTGGTCTCCGTCATTGTCATAATCCATCCAGATTGAACCGTAATTCCCACCTTCCGGATGATCACCTAATCCACCGGTCTGAAAAGTTAAGTTTCCACTTCCGTCATTGATGTAATAAACGTTCGGATCAATGTCATGACAAGAAAAGGCGTCCAGGTTACCATCGTTGTTAATATCCACAAAGTTTGTTCGCTGACAGAATACATATTCAGTACCTGAAACCTCCGTATAAGCTGTTCCTGTCGCATTTGCTTTCATAAATGTAACTCCTGAACCGCTTCCGTAAAGCATATCGTTAAACCCGTTCTTATCAATATCCCCGATTGCCATACTCCAGGAAGGCTGGAACATCGTTGTTGAAGTCGGGATGTCTGTTGTAATATAAGTCCCGTTACTTTGCTGATACAAAATTTGTACGCTGGAAGCGGATACGGTAACAATGTCATCCAAAAAGTCACCGTTCATATCCGTTGAAGCCAATCCGTAGCTTCCGCTTACTGTCGGGAAAGTACTTGCAGTAAAGGTAATCGGAGGAGTAGGAGGAACTACAATCGGACTTTCAGTGAGTTTGAAGCTAAAGCCACTGGATGTCCAGCGGTTGTCAAATGCGATCGTGTAAGTTGTTCCACTCGTTACATTAAAGGTAGCCAAAGACGTTAATCCGCTTCCACCGTCATCATCACCGGAAACACAGACCAATGCACCGCAAACACCGGAGTAAACATGGAAACGGGTATCCGCTCCCGCTGATGCAGGTAAGTCCGTTGTCAAAGTTACCGTGTAATCGTCGTTCGGTGTATAGGTATACCACTCTGCGGCGGTTTGTCCTGACCCATTTGTAGCACAGACTAAAGTAGGAACATCTGTTCCATCAACTGCCGTAACAGCGTATGTTGTTGCAGGCATAATAGATAATGCGGTCGCACAGGTGTTTTGTGCCTGGGAAAGTACAGGTATTCCCAGTAAAAGGAAAAAGGTAAAATTAATTTTCATAATTTTTGGTTTTAGTTCATAAATAGGGCATCAGTTGCAAGTTTGTTTCCAGCTAATCCATTCTTCAAGCAGTTGTAAACCTTCCTCATGGACGATTGTTCTGCCGAGCAAAGGCATGCGCTCACTTGGAAGGGTAGAGCCCAGACGATAATACATCATGGAGCGGTTCTTATCATTTGGTTTAATGATGTATGCTAAATTGGAATTAATAAATTCTTCCGGTTCTACGCACAAACCCAGGTTGATCGGATCGGAAGTCTCCGAAAAAGCCAGTCGCATAGGCCGATAGGAGCAATGCTTCCCTTCAGCATGACAATGTGCACAGTTAATATCTACATAAGACCGGAAACGCTGATCAACAGTTTTGGTCTGGTCCATGTAATTTACGGTAGAAACAATGTTCCCCGGAAGCGTATTTTGTAAATATCCGACAGCGATCAATTTTTGTAATTGATTCTGAGTACCATCCGGATAAGCATAGTCAAGATTCAGGTTTTGTGGCTTAATTCCGATTGGAATCGGTTGATCGTTTAATTTATGGCAGGTATGACATTCCGTTTGGTTCGGAATCCGGTAAGCGGTACTTTTTGGAGAACCGTTCTGAAGCCAGCTGATATTGGTATAGCTTCCGTTCATATCCAGGTAAGCCTCTGTTTGTTCGGTATTCCATACATAATTGGCAAAGATCCACCCGGAAGATTTACGGATCATGATCCGGGTTTCGATAATTCGGGTATTTCCTGCAGGTTGAACATCGTCGTAATAGAATGTTTTGATCAGTGCAGCCCCAACGGGAAGTTCCAACACATTGTGATCCCCGTTATAAGTCGCTTGTGTTCCGTTCGGCATCCAGATGAAGCGTTTTTTATGCGCATAATCCGTAAAAAGCCCCGAAGCAGGTTCGTAAGGAATCACTTTGTCAGCCGGAGTTTGGTTCTTCATTTCTCCTTCAAAAAAGCGATAATCAGACAACTTCGTATAAGGGACAGTCGTCAGATCCACTGAAACCCCGGTTTCTTCTTCCACAGGAGGATCAATAGGTTCTGGTTTTGGTTTCTTTTTACAGGATGGAACAGCGACAAGCATCAGTGCACACGCAGCAAGGGCGCAAGCAGATATAATCAGTCGGTTCGAATCAGTTCTTTTTCGGTTCATAAAATAGTGTCTTGTAGCTTTACAAGTTGGTAAACTCGGAATAAGGTAGTATTTATTTTGAATAAAACGTCATTCCTTAATAATTGTTTTACAAGAGAATAGATTGAACTTTGATAAAAATAGTTGCGTGGAAAGATGTATTTGTGAGAATTTTGTTGATTTATCAATTTAAGAATAAATTCTTAACAAAATTAGGTTCAGGATGCTTTGTTATTGTGCACTATGTGGTGTTTATCAAAGAAAAATCCCTGATCTGCCAAAAGCAAACCAGGGATCATTTATTTTTTCGGTTAAAGATTATCCTACCAGATCCACATTCAGAACGTCATCTGTTTTGGTCACTTTCAATAATCCATGTTTCGTTAAACCTTTGATGCTGGTATCCCAGGCTTTGTTGCTGAGATTCACGGACTCTTTCAATGTCAATAAATTCATACTTTTTTCGCGTTGCATGATATCAAAGATCAGTTGTTCATTTTCATTCAGAACAACTTTAACCACTTTTTCAGGGCGCATTTGAGGGAAGAACAGTACTTCCTGGATCGAAGGATTATTTGTTAAGTACATGATCAAACGGTCCATACCGATCCCCAGCCCGGAAGTCGGCGGCATTCCGTATTCCAATGCACGCAAGAAATCCTGGTCGATCAATCCGTTTGCCTCGTCGTCTCCTTTTTCTGAAAGACGCACCTGGTCTTCGAAACGCTCACGCTGGTCAATCGGGTCATTCAATTCCGAGTAAGCGTTCGCGATTTCTTTTCCGCAAACCATCAATTCAAAACGTTCGGTCAATTCAGGATTATCGCGGTGTGTTTTACACAATGGTGACATTTCTTTCGGGTAATCCGTAATGAAGGTCGGTTGAATGTAATTACCTTCACATTTCTCACCGAAGATCTCATCGATCAATTTTCCTTTACCCATCGTATCATCTACCTGAATTCCCATTCCTTTGGCAGCTGCTCTCAATTCATCTTCCGATTTTCCGGCAATATCAAAACCTGTAAAATCAATGATCGATTGACGCATGGTTACACGTTTGTAAGGTGCTTTAAAGCTGATTTTATGTTCACCGAACGTGCATTCAGCAGTTCCGTTTACTGCTATTGCACAATGTTCCAACAAACGTTCCGTGAAATCCATCATCCAATTGTAGTCTTTGTAAGAAACATAGATTTCCATTGCTGTGAACTCCGGATTGTGGGTTCTGTCCATTCCTTCGTTGCGGAAATTCTTGGAGAATTCGTATACACCGTCAAATCCACCAACGATCAATCTTTTCAGGTATAGTTCATTTGCAATCCGCATGTATAACGGAATATCCAATGCATTGTGATGTGTAACGAAAGGTCTTGCTGAAGCTCCGCCCGGGATTGCTTGCAAGATCGGTGTTTCCACTTCCATGTAGCCGGCATCGTTGAAGAAATTACGCATCGCTGAAAACAACTTGGTGCGTTTTACAAACACTTCTTTCACTTGCGGATTTACTACCAAATCCACATAACGTTGACGGTAACGCATCTCCGGATCCGTAAATGCGTCGTGGACATTTCCTTCCGCATCCGTTTTCGGAAGTGGAAGTGGTTTCAAAGATTTGCTCAACAACTGGAATTCTTTCACATTAACGGAAACTTCTCCTACCTGCGTTTTGAACACTTCTCCTTTGATCCCGATGAAATCACCCAGATCCAACCACTTTTTGAACAGGTCGTTGTAAAGCATTTTATCTTCTCCCGGGCAAATTTCATCGCGGTTAAAGTACACCTGGATTCTTCCTTCTGAGTCTTGTAATTCAGCAAAAGAAGCTTTCCCCATTACACGTTGGCTCATCATTCTACCTGCCAGGCAAACTGTTTTTCCTTCTTCAAAATTATTCTTGATCGAAGTGGAATAATCCGTTACCGGGTACAGTGCTGCAGGATAAGGATCAATTCCCGCATCGCGTAAATGTTGCAACGTTTGTCGTCGCTGGATTTCTTGTTCTGATAATTCTTGTGACATTTTTTTAGATATTAGGGCTATAAGATTTTAAGACATCAGGACTTATAATCACAGCCTTTAATTTTATTAGTTAGTATTTCTTTTCAATTGTAAAACTGCCCATTTTTCAATTTGCTTACCAATGCGGGCAGCTATCACAGCCATTTTTGGTTTTAATGTAAAACAATAACCCCAAAGATACATTGCCCGAAGCTAATCCGAAAGCTTGTTTTGCACGTTGGTTTCGGTCATTCGGTCGGGTTTTTACTCCCGGAAGATGTGCAAAAGCCAATCCACCTTCCGCCTGGATGAACACGTGCTTAAAAAATTCCAAACGTGCACTGGCATTTGCACCGATCCCATAACCTGAAAGGGCCGTAGACCGATTCGTTTGTTCATTTGAAAACAAAAAGTTCGTGGTTGTTAACATCGGACCCAGGTTCAAACCTACATTCCCTGTAATTGCAAATTGTCTGCGATCTCCCAATTCCAGCAAATCGAATGAACGCATTAATTCAATTCTCAAATAGTTTAATGCTCCCGAATGTTCATAATGGAAATGATTCGGATCAACCAAAACCGATTCCTGGTTGTAGTTTCCGTCCCAAATGGAATCCGCTGTCATATCGAAATGGCCATCCAAAGTAACTTCTCTGTCGTGACGCATCACGTAGTTGAAATGATCCACGCCAACAGACAATGCCCACTTTTCAGTAAAGTAATAACCAATCCGGAAGTTGTACTGAGGAATCGTGATATTCACAGGATTCAAATACAAATTTGCTCCGAATTTCGGTTGTCTGTCCGTTGCTTGTACACCTTTCAGCGTGAAATCGTAATCCGATCCGATAAAATGGATTGTTGACGGTGTATAAGCTGTCCGGTTGTATCCCCAATAGAAGAAAAGTGTACCGGCATTGGTACTTCTTTTCCGCTGATGCTTTCGAATTTGGGCATCTGCCGGATTTACAATAAGTGCTAAAAGAAAAATGAATAACAGCTTTCTGTGCATGTTGATTTATTTAGTCATTTTTAGGAAGCTAACTTCTTTCTCCGTTAAATGGCGGTAATAACCTCTTGGCAAATCTTTTTTGGTCAGGCTGGCAAACTGAACACGGTCAAGTTTCACTACCTCGTATCCCAGTTTTTCAAACATACGGCGTACGATCCGGTTTTTACCTGAATGAATTTCGATTCCTACTTCACGCGCAGATTTTCCGTCCGTAACATATTCTGCTTTATCAGCCTGAATGCGTCCGTCTTCCAACTCAATTCCGCGCATTAAGAGTTCCAAATGCTCTTTTTGAACTGGTTTATCGGTTTCTACATGGTAAATCTTTGTAGCCTCGTAACGCGGATGGGTCAGTTTTTTTGCCATATCCCCGTCATTGGTAAACAGCAACAACCCGGTCGTATCGCGATCCAATCTTCCTACCGGGTAGATTCGCTCCTTACATGCATTGATAACCAATCCCATGACAGTTTTTCTCCCAAGCGGATCATCCATTGTGGTAATGAATCCTTTTGGTTTGTTCAACAGGACATAACGTTTGGTCTCCGCATTAATCGTTTCACCGTCGTACTGTACTTTATCTCCTTTTTTGATCTTATAACCCAATTCGGTAATGATCTCACCGTTTACGGAAACCACGCCTGTCTTAATCAATACATCTGCTTCCCTGCGGGAGCAAACTCCGGCGTTCGACAAATATTTGTTCAAACGAACATCGTCTTCGTTGAAAGTAGGCAAGGGGTCTCCTTTGCGAACTTTTGGTTTGAATGTCGGTTTTGAGGATCCTTCAGCGGCTGTTGCCGGCTTTGAAGTGCTTTTTGGTTTTCCGCCTCTTGGCGCCGGTTTTCCGGTTCTGGAAGTGGGTTTTGAGCCTCTTCCTGTTGTTGTACGGCCTTTTCCTGTACCTGTTTTTCTTGTGTTCATCACGAGCAGAATTTAATGTTTACTATCGCAGTAGACGGCACAAAGATAAGACGTTTAATTGAGAAAAGTTACATAACTGAATATCAACCGGTTTAATTGATAGAAATGTTGTTTCCTGTCCTGTCGAGTTTTATCAATGAAGTATAACGCAATTGATACAGTATCGAGACATGGACTGAAACGCGTTAGCCTGTATTCTCGATACGCTTCGCACTCGAATAGACAGGCTTAAACTTACGTCGAAAACGCATCCTCAATATGCTCCAGTTTGGTGCGGAACTGGTTGTGGACGATTGAAATAATGTCGAAACGCACTTCGTTGGGTAAATCTCGTGATTGGATATATTCATTGGCACAAAAGATAATCTGTCGCTGTTTCTTTTTGGTCACTGCCATCCAAGGTTCCCCGATCTCAGCAGTTTGCCGGGTTTTTACTTCAACAACGACAATCTTTTCATCCTTTTCAGCGATGATATCGATTTCAAATTTCAAATACCGGTAATTGATTTTGCGAATAAAGTATCCGTTTTTCAAAAGGAACTTTTGGGCCATTTGTTCGCCGAAAATGCCTAATTCCTGATCTGTCATGAGCCTTTTCTTACTTAATTTAAGAAAAAAGGTCATTTAATTCAAAATTCAAAAAATGATTGATATTAAGTTTTGCATTTTGCATTTTGCATTTTGCATTCATCATTTTGAATTCACTTAGCGCGTTCTAAACTCAATGCTGCTTCCTCCTGCACCTTTTATAACCTGTTGCCCGAATTCAAACTCCAATTCTTTGATTACTTTGCCTCGTTTGTCGTAGATTTTCATTTTCCCGTGCTTCAACCCGTCTTTGTATTCGGTTTCTGAAACCAGGTTTCCTCTTCTGTCCAGCTCGGTGGATTTTCCGTCCAGCAATCCGTTTTTATAAGTGGTTGTATTACTTGGAATATGCCCCCCGGGCCAGTAAGTATACCAAACTCCGTCCTTCTCACCGTTTTTGTAATCGCCTTCCTCGGTTTTTTTGTAATCCTTCTGAGAGAATGAGACCGCATGCCCATCCTTGATACTTTCTTTTACGTCAAAGTCTTTCAACGGACCGTTTTGAATTTTCGATTTTTTAATAATTACCTTATAATTGATTACATCTTTTGGTTTTCCATTATCGAAAAAACTGGTCCATTCTCCTGTCTTTTCTCCTTCTTTGTAATTTCCGAAAATATTTGGTTTCCCGGTAGGGAAATAAGACTCCCATTTTCCGTGTAATAGCCCGTTTTTAAAGGTGGCAATGTTCTTTTCTTTACCATCTTCCCAATAATTCACCCAGGTTCCTTCCTCTTTACCTCTCACATATTTTCCGGACATCAGCAATTGCCCGTTTTCATACCAGGTGTCCCATTGTCCGTGCTTTTCATCGTTTTCGTAAGGCGAACTTTTAAATTTGCTTCCGTCTTTGTAGAAATACTCCCAGGTCCCGGTCTTTTTGTCGTGGTCGTATTCTGCGTAATTCCGGAGTTCTCCGGTAGGGTACCAATAGGTCCATTTTCCGTTTTGCTGACCGTTGTCAAACGAACCTTCCATGTCTTTGGTTCCTTTTTTGGTATACCAGGTCCACAAACCGGACTTCTCACCGTTTTTGTAAGTTCCTTCTACGTTTACTTGCTCGTTGTCGTAAAAGTATTTGTATTCACCATCCAGTTTCCCATTGACATAGTTGCTTATTTTCTCTTTTTTTCCGGTATAGTAGAAGAAATTCCAGGTACTGTCCTTTTCTCCGTTTTTGAATTTCCCGTTGATCAGCATGTAGCCATAAATGGAGAACTCTTCGAATGGGCCGTCTTTTAATCCGTCTTTGTAGTTGTACCATTCTTTCTCCATTCCGGTATCAAAGAAAGTCAGGTATTCACCGTTTCCATTTTTTACTTTCTGGGTGTGCAGGCTGTCGGGCATCCAAAATTCGCGCAGATAGGTTGTAGAATCAATGATTTCTTCTACCTGTTTTTTCTGTCCGGTGATATAATAATATTCCCAAATACCATTGGGTATCCCGAACTTGTAATTTCCCTGGACGCTTAACTTTCCCGTTTCGTTCCATTCACGGAAAACACTGTCCTGCTCTCCCATTTTGAAATAACCTTCCTGTTTGTTTTTGCCATTGGCATAAAAAGAAACTACTCTTCCATGCAATTTTCCGCGGTAATAATTGCGTTCTTCTATCACGGTTCCAAAGCGGTCATAATACAGCCATTTTCCATGTTTGTCTCTGGATTCACCCAATAGATCTTTATAATAGCTCCCAATGGATTCCAGTTTCGTTTGTTGAAAATCATAATAATTTCTCTCCTTGGGTGTTAGGTTTTCTTTGTTAATGACCTGAGCTGCCAGCGTAAAAGAGAATAAAGAAAAAAGGATACCAACGAATTTCATGGAATTGAATGAGTTTTTCTGTTTTATAATGAATAATCGAACGAAATGTTACAAGGGACTATTTTGCTAGGAAACCTTTGATTATCAATAGTACTCCGGTACCGATAATAATCAAACCGATCAAGCGGTTTAGTCCGACTAAAACCTTCTCGGTAATGAAAGGTCTGAGTTTTTTTGCTCCAAAGATCTTTAAGAGGTCAACAGAAAAAAAAGTGAGCATGATGATTAAAATGTACCAATAAGTACTTTCATCAATGGCATTGTCGGCGCTTTTTTTACCGTCTGCACCCAGTGCGATCACTGTAATCCAGTAAAAGATCACTCCCGGATTTGCAAAATTCAAAAGAAAACCCTTCAGCCCCAAAAGGATCAGGTCTTTTTTCTGGTTATTCAACTGTTCGGCTTCTTTTTTGTCCTCTTTGGGCTTTTTCAATAAAGTGACCAAACCAAAAACTACCAGGATAATTCCACCCACGATCGAAATAATGTGTCCGTATTCGCCGGAAGTTATTTTACTGACCTCTGAATAGAAGATAAGTGCAATGACAATGTAAATGACGTCAGAAAGAAGAACACCGATATCAAATGCGATTGCTGCACGGATTCCTTTACGGATACTTGTTTCCAGAAGAAGAAAGAATACCGGACCGATCATTATACTAAGTATAAATCCGGTTATAATTCCTTTGAGTAAAATATCTAGCAAAAGTTTGGTTTTTCTGTTTTTACAAATATAGTCATTCGTTCTACGTGTGCGCTGTAATTCTGAAAGAAAGCAGGTAATGGGTCAAAATTCGGATGATTTTGTAAAAAAACACCACAGATGTTATTTTTACTGCTAATAAGTCATTACATTTGCATGTCTTGAAAGTTGTCACAAAGTAGTTACAACCTTGAAAATAAGTGAAGTATGAAAACGGCCATTGCCAATAAAAAATTAGAAACAATTATTTCCAAAGTGGAAAAAGAGGGGATTGCTTACAAAGGTCTTGTGGAGGATTTGAAAGAATTGCGTGAACAAGCTTTGAAGGAGCAGGATCCATTGGTGGTGAAAGTTTTGCGTTTATCATACGAGTTCTTGCAGGACAGAAATAATTTTGATGTTCAGGCGCAGTATGAGGAAGATGAAGAAGGAAACGAATATCCTTTGGAGATCGAAGATCAGGAGAATTTCTTGTACTTATTGAACTTGCTGAAAAATGCCGAGCATAAAATCAACAGAGAAGAAATTAAGGATTACCGAACAGCTTTGAAGCAGGAGTTGTACTAAATCTTCCGAAAATATGTTAGAACCCTGACTTGCATTAGCAACGTCAGGGTTTTTTGTGAGTGGAAATTCCCAAAAACCCAAAAACCCAATATTGGGTCCACCACTAGAAAATAAAGGAGTATTTTAGCAAAGCATTGGAAAAAAACAGAAAACATTTGGGCCATATTGAATCACTGAGAGCTGTTGCTGCTCTGATGGTGATGCTTTTCCATTTTATTTCATTTTCCGATGCGAAAGGCCCCTTAATTGGTAACGAATCGATTCGAAAGTATTCGGAATTCGGCGCACAAGGAGTAGAACTGTTTTATATCATTTCGGGGTTCGTCATTTACTATTCATTGACCAATACACCCTTCGGTTTTGGCCACTATCCGAAATACCTTTTAAAACGGGTTTCACGCATTTTTCCTCCGTTCTGGGGAACTATTTTATTGATCTGTGTTGCCCTTTTTATCTTCAAGTGGCCTTTTCCGTATTCAGTGAATGAACTGTTACAAAATGCGACTTTAACCATCGACTTGTTCAAACAGTATGACTGGATGAACCCGATTTTCCAAACACTGAAAGTAGAGTTCCTGTTTTACCTGGTTATCGGATTATTGGCTGTCCTGATGAAAAAAAACAATTGGAGTTACGGGTTGATTGTTTTTTCCAGTCTGGTAGGGGCGTATTACTATCATTCAATCGACTTGGTTCATAATGTTCCTTTTTTCCTGATCGGGATTGCCTGCTGCGAGATCTATAAGTCACAGCAGCTTATCCTGAATTATTCCCTGATTGCAGCTTGTATGCTCTTTCTTTTCCTGGTTTTCCCGATAGATGATGTGATTATTTCAATTGCCGGAATTGTTTTTTTGATTTGGATACCGATAAAGAACCGTCTGGTGGAGCAAATCGGGCAATTTTCCTATTCCATTTACCTCACTCATGGATTTTCAGGCGGATTGTTCTTATTCTATTGCAAGAATCAGAGACATGTTGACTGGAATCCTTGGGTGTACATTACAATGGCAATTGTTGGAGCTCTTGTATTCGCTTTTTGTTATTATTGGATCATGGAAAAACGGGCGATTAGCTGGTCGAAGAAAATCAAATATTAAATTATCAATTATGAATTATCAAGAGCAAATACCTTGATAATTAACCCATTAATAATTGATAATTAGTTCATAAAGCGGTACTTGATAATACAATAAATCGCTCTGAAACCATCTTTCCAGCCAATTTTCTTGCCTTCCTCATAAGTTCTTCCGTAGTAGGAAATTCCCACTTCATAAATACGGATACCTTTGCGTTTTGCCAGTTTTGCTGTGATTTCAGGTTCAATCCCAAACCGGTTCTCCTTGATTTTAATATCCTTTGCAATGGAAGCACGAATTAACTTATAACACGTTTCCATGTCAGTCAGGTTTAAATTCGTCATCATATTGGACAAACCTGTCAGGAATTTATTCCCTTTCGAGTGCCAGTAAAACAAAATACGATGAGGTTGGTGACCCATAAAACGGGATCCGTAAACAACATCGGCGTTGTCCATATATACCGGCTTTAATAGCAAGTTGTATTCTTCCGGGTCGTATTCCAGGTCGGCATCCTGAATAATAATGTATTCACCGGTCGCTTCCTGGATTGCGCGATTAATAGCTGCTCCTTTTCCCTGGTTGTAAGGTTGTGAGAACAAGCGAATATCCATCTCAGGATTTGCAGCTATATAAGCTTCAATACGCTCAACGGTATTATCCTTGGAACAGTCATTTACAATTACCAATTCTTTGTGAACGTCGTTTTCCAATTGTACCTTTTTGATCTTGTCCAGGATCAAATGGATGGTTGGGCCCTCGTTGTATGCCGGGATAAGAATGGATAATTTTTGAATCATGCTTGGATAACGTAAAAAAGGGAATTTTATTAGATGTTCATTTCCGGCACAAAATCCGGAACTACCAGGTCTCCTTCTGTTTTGGAGATAATTTCCTCTACACTGACTCCGGGAGCACGCTCCAACAAATGGAATTTATTGTCTTTGATTTCCAATACAGCCAACTCGGTTACTACTTTTTTCACACAGCCTACTCCGGTTAATGGTAACGTACAAGCTTTCAATATTTTCGATTCACCTGCTCTGTTGGAATGCATCATGGCAACAATGATATTTTCAGCTGAAGCAACCAAATCCATTGCTCCACCCATTCCTTTTACCATTTTTCCGGGAATTTTCCAATTGGCAATATCTCCGTTCTGTGAAACTTCCATCGCTCCGAGAACGGTTAATTGTACGTGTTGGCCACGGATCATAGCAAATGAAGTAGCTGAATCAAAAATAGATGCTCCGGGACGCAAAGTAACGGTTTGCTTTCCTGCATTAATCAGATCCGGATCTTCCTCTCCTTCAAAAGGAAAAGGACCCATTCCCAAAATTCCGTTTTCAGATTGGAATTCCACCTCAATGCCCTCAGGAATGTAGTTTGCAACCAATGTCGGGATCCCAATTCCTAAATTCACATACCAACCGTCTCTCAATTCCTGTGCAATGCGTTTTGCAATTCCGTTTTTATCTAGTGCCATGTGCTTTATTTTAACTCAATAATCTGAATGGTCGGATTTGTAAGCTTGAAATGCTTTCTTTCCGGGTTCCAAATATAAATAATCAATCGGGATTCTTCACCGAGAAAATGCTTTGCGGTATAGGGATAATTTAATTTAAATTGCTGCACATTCTCTCCGTAGTACCAGCGAAGGTTCTGATAATCGTAACGGAGATTGACACCTGAAGAATCATTGGTAGCTACCACCACATTGAAATCGTTCAATTCTTTATCGGTTTTCAAATCACCTTTTAAATTTATTTGGATGACTTTATTCCTCCATTCCGGACGAATTGGACCATCGTAAAATAAAATGAACTCTTCGTCTGTTTTTTTGGTTTTCCCGATAGAATCAAATAAATGGTTCTGTTTAAAAGGAGTCTTTCGTTTTAAAGCAATGTAATCGCTTGCAGGATCCCTTGCCACTACGCGGTATGCACTGATATTGTCTTTGGGGAAAAGCCAGGTTGTTTTTGTGAGGATCAAATCACTGCCCGGGAAGAAATCTTTTTGAAGGGTCCCGACATGCTTTACCGGGCGGTTTGGGTTAGTCCGCTCGAAATAAGCAAACGTCAACTGTTGAATAGGATAGATACTTACTGTTTCGTTCGGTTTCAGGTCTTTTATGGCAGATTCATAAAATGAGGTGCTCATCCGGTCATCCGGTGAAAAAACCGATGTATTTAAATTCAATTTTGCGATAAAGCTGATCGGGAAGAATAAAAGAACGAGTAAAAAGTACCTGGAGACCTTGTGCTGAGCAAAAAGACTGGTTAAAGCAAGTATACTTAGTGGAACCAGGTACATGGCAGCACGATCTTCCGGGTAGTTTACTTTCATCACTTTAGCCAGGAAGAGGATCGCAAAGATGTTTCCTGCTATGAGGAGGCATAGCCACAAAGCAGTGCTTGTAAGGAACTGCAACCACGATTCTTTTTTCCATTGCAGGAACAAGAGAATTACGCCTGTTAGACCAATCAATAAATAGGCAATCCGGAGCCAGTTTGCGTCGTAGAATAAAACATAACGGGAAAGTGTTTTTCCGGTTACCCACCAAAGCCCGTCCAGGCTGCCATAATACAAAGCACCTGCTTCTTTCAGTTCAAAACTGAAGTTGATCAGCGGAATCAATGCAAAGCCGAAAATGATGAGCAAAAAGGTGTGGAAAACCATTGCTTTGATCCCGATTTTTTTGGCATTAAGCAAAGTAATGAAAACAATGTAAGCCGCAATGATCAAGCTGGTGATCAAATAAGTCAGGTTCGAAAGAACCGCCAGGTAGAGGAAAAAAAGCAGTAAAATCAAATGACCGGTATGTTGTGCTTTCAGCCACAGCGATAATTGCAGCAATGCTGCCATGAAGAACCCGATTGCCAAACCGTAACCTCTTGTATAGCTGAAATAATCGAAGATCCATGGAATCGTATTCAGCGCTACGAAACAAAATTCACCCCAGATACCCAGGTTCAGGTTGCGTGTAAGCTTTCTGCTGGCCCAAAAATAGATGCAAAAACAAAGCACTGCCGGAAACCTGAAAAGGAAAAAAGATTCTCCGAACCAACGATAGGAAAGGTTTCCCAGCCAACTATTGAATAAGTGATTATTGGCATCCATTAATGAACGGCCTCCCCTGATTTCTCCGGTTTCAATGTAATGAAAGTAAGTCGCTACTTCATCGTGAATAGGTTCCACGATCCATGCTCTTAAAATAGCATAGATCAACAACCCCGAAAAGAGGATCCAGGTAACGAGTTGTGTCTTGGAGTTTCTTTGAATCAAAATAGTCCTGTTTTTCGTTTAGATTCATGCAAATGTAAAATGATTTCGGTTGCAATCAATAAATAATAGCTGCACTTACGTTTGCTAAGATCAAAAGCTTTCGCTTTTTCTTATCCCACTTTTTGGTTACAGCAATAATTTTCACATGAATCCCCGAAAGATTTACGGTATTGTGGTCATAGTTGTAAAAACGGATGCGCAGAAAGCGGTCTTCCGGCAGCACCAAGAACAGATGATTGGGATAATGGAACGAGTACCGTACCTTTCTCCCGAAATACCAATTAAAACGTGTATTGTCTGTTCTTCTGAGTTCGTTTTTTGAGGATTCAACTTCGTGTCGAAGGTTTAAATCCAGGCAATAGTTATCCAATAGAACACTGCCATCTATGATTGTTTGCAGCTGTTTATCGGTAAAAGTACTCAAGTCGACATCCAAAACAGGGATTACGGTATTTTTGCTTTTCACAGCTGGAATAATGGTATCCAGGACAACTTGTTTTTCATAGGGTAGGTTCCTTTTGTATAAGCGTGTTCCACTTACAGGATCTTGTAGTATACAGGAGTATCCCTGCCAGTTTAGTTCTTCTACCCAAGAAATATGGTAATCTCCCTTGCTGAGAGAATCTTCCGGTAAGTAATCCGTTGCAACATGCGGAATTTTTTCGCCGCGCGTAAGATATGCATAGCTTGCCTGTGAAACGTAATCGGCGGAAATCGTTGCATCAGAAGGGATTTCCCGAAGCATTTTCCGGTAAAAGCTAAGATGAATGCGATCCTCGGGAGAAAAAACAGACGTGTTTAAATTCATTTTTAGCATAAAAGAAACCGGAAACCATAGAAGCAGGAGAAGGAACCAGCGGATCCCACGCAATTTTTGAATACTAAAACCCAAAGACAAGATGAATAAAGGAACGAGATACATTCCCACACGATCCATCGGGTAATTGATATCCAGTATTTTCGCACTGATCTTAATGCTGAAAAGTACTGCAATGAACAAAGCCGGAACCCACCAGGACAAACTAGTGACCATTTTCCGGATACCACTCGATTTGATTTGTAAAATAAGCAGAACTGTCATGAAGGCTATCCAAAAAACCAAAAGGTACCTGAAGATTTCACTTTCAGAGAAAAATACATTTTTGCTGATAGATTTCCCGGTTACCTCCCAAAGACCTTCTTTGCTTCCCCACCAAAGTGCTCCTGCTTTTTTCAATTTGTTGATATAAATGTAAACAGGGACCAAAAAGACCATGAAGCAAAGTGTGGTCACCCAAAATCCCACAAGTTGTCTCAGGGAGAATAGTTTCCTTTGGATGACGGAAATAAGGATGAAATAGAACAAAAGAATAAACAGCGGGATCAATAAGCTCAGATTGCAGAGCAATGCGGCGATTAATAAAAGAATGATTAAAATGTAGGAGGCTGTTTTCTTAGTTTCAAGCCAGCTTTGTATGAAGCAAAAAGCCAACATAAGGAAAGCAA
The DNA here is from genome assembly GCA_966212075.1 of uncultured Fluviicola sp. GTDB lineage: Bacteria > Bacteroidota > Bacteroidia > Flavobacteriales_D > Crocinitomicaceae > Fluviicola. Next base: position 174,634 of record CBIHOM010000001.1, on the reverse strand, counting down.
GGGAAGACCCGTATCCGCGGGAGAACGAAAAATAATCAAAGATCCAGTGTACGGATATAAGTGCCAGAAAAATCAGGACTGAAAAGGAGCTCCCGGCCTTTAAAAGAAGTTTTCTGCCTGAAAAGAAATAAACGGGAAAAGTGAGAAGTGAAAATAAGCGGTACACAAAGAAATGATCACCAAACAACCGAAAGAACTGATGTGAGATCAATGAATTCAAGATATGGTTATTTGCATCCATTGTTGCTCCGCGACCAGGTAGATAACCGGTTTGGATATACCAGTAAAGTGTAGCCAATTCATCAAACAGGGGTTCAACAAATAATGCTCTTAAGATGGCATAACCCATCAAAAAAAGAAAAAGTGGCCAAATCAGCCACTTATTATCTAATCGAAAGAATGTCATTTATTTGGTTCGAACAGTGCGTTGTTCGATACGCTTTTCGAATTTTTCTCCCTGGAAAATGCGTTGAACAAAGATTCCCGGGGTATGAATGAAATTCGGGTCAAGCTCTCCGGCCGGAACCAGTTCTTCCACTTCTGCAATCGTAATTTTTCCGGCCATTGCCATCATCGGGTTGAAGTTGCGTGCTGTCGCTTTATAAATCAGGTTTCCTTCGGTGTCCCCTTTCCATGCTTTTACAATCGCAAAATCTGCAGTTAAAGCACTTTCCAAAATATGTGGTTTTCCATTGAAAACGCGTACTTCTTTTCCTTCGGCCACTTCAGTCCCGTAACCTGCAGGAGTAAAGAATGCCGGAATTCCAGCTCCTCCGGCCCTGCAACGTTCTGCCAGAGATCCTTGCGGGATCAAATCCACCTCTAATTCACCCGAAAGCATTTGGCGTTCAAACTCTTCATTTTCACCAACGTAGGAAGAAATCATTTTCTTGATTTGTTTGTTTTGTAGTAACAAACCCAATCCGAAATCATCCACACCGGCATTGTTTGAAATACAAGTCAGTCCTTTTGTTCCCATTTTCACCAATTGTGCAATGGAATTTTCCGGGATCCCGCATAATCCGAATCCACCGACCATTAAGGTCATATGATCTTCAATACCAATTAAGGCTTCTTCAACGTTCTTTACAACTTTATTCATTGCTATTATTCTAGTTTTATTTCATCAACAATGGACGTTGTTGAGTCAGATACTTGCGGATCAATTTCCACTCCTGTCAGGTTAAATACCGAATTATCAAAATTTCGCGGAGCTTCAAAATCCGTAGTGGAGATAGCTATTTTCGGATCCTTATAGACTTTGTTCATATAATACCCGTAAATAGGAAGTGCTGTCCGTGCACCTTGTCCCTGATCGGTGCTTCTGAAGCGTACTCCGCGATCTTCTGCTCCAACCCAGACTCCTGTTGCAAGGTCCGGTGTCAAACCTACAAACCAACCATCCGAGTTGTTTTGTGTCGTTCCCGTTTTTCCAGCTGTCGGATATGGAATATTTCCATAATCGGAACCACCGCGCAAACGGCTCGCTGTACCTCCCTGAACTACACCTTTCATCATTTTCAGGATAGTATAAGCTACATTTTCATTCATTGCTTCTTTCGAAACGGTTTTCGCACTGTAAATAACGTGTCCGGAGCGATCTTCAATGCGAAGAATACTGGTCGGTTTATTGAAAATTCCTTTGTTCACAAAAGTAGCTTGAGCACCTACCAGTTCGTAAAGCGATAAGTCCATAGAACCCAAACACATGGCTGGAACTACATCCAGGTCACGCAATTCGATGTCCATATCACGCATCAACTTCGCGACTGTTTTCGGGCCAGCCAATGCACCCATTTGTTTCATGATGTAAACCGCGATGTTGTTTTTGGACAAAGCGAGTCCTTTTTGAATCGAGATAGTTCCTCCGTTTCCGCTGCCGTCTGAGTTTCGCGGACACCATTGACCATCCGGGTTCCCATTCGGATCATATAGATCCACGCAGTAGGAAATATTTGGTACTACCAATCCCGGTTTGACCACATTCATTGTAATACCGGCAGCATAAACAAATGGTTTGATTGTAGAACCGACTTGACGCTTCCCGAGTTTCACGTGATCGTATGCAAAATGGTCAATGTTGGCACCCCCAACCCACGCTTTAATAAATCCGGTGCTAGGTTCGATCGAAATCAAACCGGCTTGTAGGAAAGATTTGTAATAACGGATTGAATCCATCGGGCTCATAACCGTGTCACGCTCACCATGCCAGCTAAATACTCTCATTTGGACCGGTACGTTAAAGATGCGTTTGATTTCTTCCTCAGATAAACCTGATTCCGAAAGTATGCGGTAACGGTCTGAACGACGCATAGAAGCCTTTAAAATGTTATTGACTTCTTCATCGGAAAGGGAATTGGAGAAAGGCCAGTTCTTTGCTGATTTGTTGTTTCTGTCAAACTGTGGCTGCAAAGTTTCGCTTAAGTGTTTTTCAAGTGCATATTCTGCATGTGCCTGCATGTCTGCATTCAAAGTAGTATAGATACGCAATCCGTCTCTGTAAATATCATACGGAAGTCCGTCTTCCCGCTTGTAAACCAATGAGCCGTCTGCTTTCTTGGAACTCAGGAGTTCAGTTACTTCATTGCGCAAAGATTCCCTGAAGTAAGGAGCAATTCCCCGTTTGTGATCAACAATCTGATAGTTTGTAATCAAAGGCTTTTTGCTCAAGCGTTCGTAATCCGCCTGTGTAATTTTTTGACGTAAAGCTGCGTTTCCTTCATCCGAGTTTTTAAGCCATTGCTTTAATACCTGGTTACGCCGTGTCAATGCACGTAAACTGTCGGCAGCTCTTGCATCTGCAATTTCAGAAGCGGTAATGGTTGAAGGATCAACACCTTTGTTTGTTGCCAACGAAAGTCTGTAATTCTTGATTTTGAAAGTATAAGGATTATACAAAGCAGGATTTTTACACATTCCCACGAGCATTGCTGCTTCTTCTTTGGATAACTCACTCGGTTTCTTGTTGAAATATACTTTAGATGCATTCGAAATTCCTACAGCATTGTAAAGGAAGTCGAATTGATTCAAATACATCGTGATAATCTCTTCTTTGGTGAAACGGGCTTCCAAACGAGTCGCAATAATGTTTTCCCTTGCTTTTTCATTGAGTCGCGACCACATTCTGCCAATTCTTCCCGAAGAACCGCTCTCTACATTTTCCCCGTTTGCACGGGCAAATTCCTCGCGTTCTCGTAATTGAAGTGTATACAATTGTTTTGCTAACTGCTGTGTAATCGTCGAAGCACCTCCAGCACCTCCGACATTGATAATTGCCCGTCCGATTGCTCTGAAATCTACTCCCGAATGATCGTGAAAACGTTCGTCTTCTGTGGCGATTAACGCGTCTGTTACGTTTGGACTGATCTTACGGTATTCAACAGAAGTTCGATTGATCTTCCAGTAACGGCCTAATTCAGTTTCACCATCATCCGCAATGATAACGGATGCCAATAATTCCGGTGGATTGTCAAGCATCGCAACAGGAGGAAGATTGTCTTCCGATTGGAATAAAAGTAATGCTCCGATGAAATAAAGCGGAAAAGTAGCCAACAACCAATAGGCGATAGTTGCTCTTTTATGCTCTTTCGGTGAAAAAGACTCAGCTGGTCCTTTACTTTTTTGTGCCATACGACTCATTTGAATGGTAAAAATAACGAAATACTGTTCGCAACAGCAAATATCGAAATTCAGATGCAATAGTTAAGCGATTTGAAAGATACTTTCTAACAAAAAAATGCTAAAAAGAATGGTTGGTAAAAACGGTGGGCACGCGATTGATCGCGTGCCCACCAATATTGTCAATAAGAAAAGTTTTACTTTTTCTTATTGTGTTCCTTTATAAAATTCTCAATTGCAGCGGTCATGCTCGGTGCATTTGGCATAGGTGCATGAACATCCAGTCTCAAATTGTTCTTAACAACTGCATTTGCTGTTGTCGGTCCGAACGCTGCTATCAAGGTTTTGTTTTGCTTGAAGTCAGGGAAATTCTTGAACAAACTTTCAATTCCACCCGGGCTAAAGAATACAAGCATGTCGTAGTAAACATCTTCCAAATCACTTAAGTCCGAAGCAACTGTTCTGTAAAGCATCGCTTTGGTGAATGGAATTTTTGCTTCTTCCAGCGTTAAAGGAATTTTATCCTGTAAAATATCGGTACATGGAAGTAAAAACTTTTCCCCCTTGTGTTTTTTGATCGGGTCAACCAAATCTTCAATGGTTTGTTTCCCAAAGAAAATTTTGCGTTTGCGATAGGTTACATACTTCTGTAAGTACAATGCTACGGCTTCTGAAATACAGAAATATTTCATTGTATCCGGAACTTCAAAACGAATTTCTTCTGCGATCCGGAAAAAATGATCGACAGCAGTTTTAGAAGTCAATATGACAGCCGTATGGTCTTTAATATCTATTTTCTGAGCACGGAATTCCTGAACAGAAACACCTTCCACGTGAATAAATGGCCTGAAATCAATTTTCAACTTATACTTTTCGGCCAAATCAAAATACGGAGACTTCTCGCCTTCTGGTTTCGGTTGCGAAACCAATATTGTCTTAATACTCAAGGTTTATTTTGTTTTAGCGTTCAACATTTATTTAACCTAACCAACTTGAAATTTCGCTTGGGAATACCAGTTTTATGGCAATCAAAAGAGGTAAAATTTCGAGCGTCCAAAGGTACAAAATTATATAATACCATGATACACCTAATTGGATGGTATGATAAAAAGCACGAATTATTCGTAAAACAATGAAAAACAAAAAGGTCCCGCCGATGATTAATTTGGATTCTGTGATTAATTCCGGCTGAAAATAGATGAAAAAGAACTCGATTAATATGACTATTCCGGCTGTTTGGGCCATGGTTAAAGTCAGCTGATTGACTTCCTGGATAATCTGACCGAATCCGGTAATTGTTCCCGCAAGCGAAACAGTAAAAAGATGGTATACCAAAAGGATTGCCGGGAAAGTGGTAAGAACAATTGTTTGGTAAGTACTGAAATCCAGTAAGGAAAAATGATTGTACCAATAAATGTAAATCCCACTGATAATAATGTACTGAAAGACCAAAAAAATGGATGAAAGCGGATTTTCACGGATGCCGTTTTTGTACTGCTCGGAAAAACTCTGGAAGAAAAACGTGTTTTGCCCGAGGATCAAAAATATTTCGCGTTGTCTCAATCGCGCAGCCGATATCAGCAGGAGGCATACACCTAAAGCAGCAATGATCAAATAAGAGTAATGGTTGCTCCTTTCTGTAAGGGTCATTACCTCATTGGTCGTCGAAGTAGTAAAGAATTGTCCGCTTAACTGCATGAACCGAAATAATTTTCAAATACAAAAATACTATTTTGAAATCACTATTGAGTTCAAAGTTGAACGTTGTTTGAATTACTCAGTTTTATTCATTCGTTTGATTTCATTACATTTGCACCGATAATTGAAAAAAAACTCAAATGAAATCTGATTTATATTCTCATCCGGACTATTTATTAATGGATGAATTGCTTACAGATGAGCAAAAGTTGGTACGCGACACTGCTCGTGCGTGGGTAAAGAAAGAGGTTTCTCCGATCATTGACGAACATTACGAAAAGGCGACTTTTCCAATGCACTTGTTGAAAGGATTAGGTGAAATCGGTGCTTTTGGACCTTATATTCCTGAAGAGTACGGTGGTCCCGGATTGGATCAGATTTCTTACGGTTTGATCATGCAGGAATTGGAGCGCTGTGATTCCGGATTGCGTTCTACGGCATCTGTTCAAAGTTCGTTGGTAATGTACCCGATCTGGAAGTACGGAACGGAAGAGCAAAAAATGAAATACTTGCCGAAACTGGCAACAGGAGAAATGATCGGTTGTTTCGGTTTGACTGAACCGGATCATGGATCTGACCCTGGAAGTATGATCACCAACTTCAAGGACATGGGTGACCATTATTTGCTGAATGGGGCAAAAATGTGGATCTCCAATGCACCATTTGCTGATATCGCTGTTGTTTGGGCGAAGGACGAAAGCGGACGTATTCACGGATTGGTAGTTGAGCGCGGAATGGAAGGGTTTTCAACTCCTGAAATGCATGGAAAATTATCACTTCGCGCATCTGCAACAGGTGAGTTGATCTTTGTGAACGTGAAAGTTCCGAAAGAAAACTTGCTTCCGGGCCGTTCCGGATTAGGAGCTCCGTTAAGCTGTCTGGATTCTGCGCGTTTCGGAATTGCGTGGGGTGCCTTGGGTGCTGCAATGGATTGTTACGATCAGGCGGTGAGGTATTCAAAAGAACGTTCTCAATTCGGTGTTCCGATCGCATCTTTCCAGTTGGTACAAAAGAAATTGGCTGAAATGATCACTGAAATCACGAAAGCACAATTCATTACATTACGTGTGGGACAATTGAGAAACGAAGGAAGAGCAACGTCTGCAATGATCTCTATGATTAAGAGAAATAACGTGGAAATTGCTTTGGACATTGCACGTGAGGCACGCCAAATCCATGGTGGAATGGGTATTACAAGTGAATATTCAATGATGCGCCACATGGCAAACCTGGAATCGGTGATTACTTATGAAGGAACACACGATATTCACTTATTGATTACGGGAATGGATGTTACAGGCATTCCTGCTTTCACGAGAGAAAAACCATGACAAATTCAAAATGAAAAATGCAAAAAGAGACCAAGTTTAGTCGAAGTCACCTTTTGCAAGATATTAAAAGCCTTCGGATGATACATTCGGAGGTTTTTTTATTTTAGAGCCATAAAAATCTAAATACGAAGACGATATGGAAAACGAGACACTAGATTCGGTTGCAATGACCACTGCCCCGGTAAAGGATCTGGAAGGAGCCGGAGGTATTTTAACAATGGGAATTATTTCGATTCCATTTTGTATGGGATTCATCGGCTTAATTCTGGCAATTATTACCCTGACAAAATCCGGTAAGGCACTTTCTCTTTACAGAGACTATCCTCAGCAGTATACAGAATCTTCTTATAAAAAAGTAAAGGCTGGAAGAACTTGTGCGATTGTGAGCTTATCTCTTTTAGGGGCTACTATCTTGATTATACTTGCAGTCGGCGGTTTGGGCTGATTTAACTATTGGAATAATTGAAAAAACAGTTGAAGCGATTCAGCGGTTTTTTATTGGAGCATGTTTTCGAATGATACCTAGTTCCAGTAGATTGATATCATGGAGTCATTGAACGAGTCGCGTAAACGACTTAGTTTTTTTGCGGCATGTTCATCTCCTAAATTCGCCTTAGCTTTTAGTTTGTAGTACAGGTCCAGGGAATGTCCGTAAACATCCTGTTCCAACACTTGTTTGATTTCGGAAATGCGACCTGTTACACCAATCAGGAAGTGTTCTATTTCGCCTAATTCGTGTAATTCGTCTTCCGTTAAGTTTTTTAGCTTAAGCAATTTAGAGTAACGTGGCAATAAAACCCCCAATAAGTCGATAAATCGATCTAATTCTCGTTGAATGGCTGCCTGTTGTTCTTTAAATCCCATATTTGAAAAATATATCTTTTTATGGAATGGTAAAAATTAAAAGCGTTTTTTAACATTTGATCCAAAGAGGAGGATTTTGACTGGTTCAAGACGCACAATTAATCCCTAATTTTGTACCATGTCAGGCTGTTATATCCATATCCCGTTTTGCTCCCAAAAATGTAGTTACTGCGACTTTCATTTTTCGACCAACCATTCATACCGCGATGAGATGGTGGAAGCTTTATGCAAAGAATTGGAGATCAGGTCAACCGCTTGGAAGAACGAAGAATTTCAAACTATTTATTTCGGTGGGGGAACACCAAGTATTCTTTCCCTGGATCAATTAAAAAAACTGATCGGCCAGGTAAAATCCAATTACCAGGTGAGCGATCAGGTTGAAATTACCCTGGAATGTAACCCGGATGATTGTTCATTGGAAAATTTGAAAAAGTGGAAGGATTTGGGTATAAATCGTTTGAGTATCGGGATTCAATCGTTCAATGATGAACAGTTAAAATGGATGAACCGGAGTCATCGGGCAGCAGACAGTTTACATGCAGTCCGCCGTGCCAAAGAAGTAGGATTTGACGAATTGAGTCTCGACTTAATGTATGGCTTACCGGATATGACGCTGGAAGAATGGAAAGATCAATTGGATCAGATCATTGCGTTAAATCCCGAACACATTTCAGCGTATTGTCTGACAGTAGAGCAAAAGACTGCTTTGTTCAAACTGGTTAAAGAAGGGAAGCTGCAGGTTTCTTCCAACGAACAGCAATCCGAGCAATTTGAATTGTTGGTCTCAACATTGAAGGAAGCAGGCTATGAGCAGTACGAAATTTCCAATTTTGCCCGAAACGGACATTATTCAAAGCACAACACGTCTTATTGGAAAGGATCGAAATATGTGGGAATAGGTCCTTCTGCCCATGGCTACGATCATAAGCTACGCTATTGGAACAAGGCAAACAACAGGGTGTATCTGACAGAATTGAAAAAAGGAGTCTTACCGGAAATCGTCGAGGTCCTTTCACCTTTTGACCGCTTTAATGAAACATTGATGATCGGGCTGCGGACAAAGTGGGGAGTTTCCAAGAAACAGTTGTTTGAGAGTCTTTCGCCGAATCAGGAGTGGTATCAGATCGTAAAAGATTACGAGGGTAAAAATTTACTTGTTCAAACCGAAGATTTTATTGTATTAACGGAAGCAGGAAGATTGCTGGCAGATGCGATAGCTTCAGATCTTTTTATAATCGGTTAAAGTTCAAAAGTTCAAAAGTTCAAAAGTTCAAAAGTTCAAAAGTATTTTCGTTAAACTCTTTGAACCCTTTTAACTTTTTGAACTCATTAGAAACTATGCTTCCAATGTCTCCAACCCGAACTGACAACGGTAATCCGCTCTTTTTTTACGCTCAGTAAACAGGTCTTTACTGATTTTCACAAGACTTTCACGATTTGGTCGTTCGTGAAATAAATGATATTGTATCGTTTTGTAACGGGTCGAAAAGGGAACAATTCCAGCCTTACGTGCTCTGAACTCAATATCCGTATCTTCTCCGAATCCTGGTGTGACATATGTTTCATCGAACCCATTGATTTTGATCAGATCAGCTTTGTGCCATCCCATATTGGATCCCAGCAAAGGCACTAATTTGCGCTGCAATAAACTCCACAAAGGGAAACTTTCCTCCACACTTGTACTCTTGTTGCGGATCATTTCCAGGTAGCCTGGAACAGTCCGTTCACCGTTGCGGATTTTGCGGGACGTTTCAACATCTAAGTTCACCCTGCGTGAAATGCAGAATCTGCCTTCACGAATGTAACGGACATATTGTTGCACAAACCGTGGATGAAGTACACAATCCCCGTCAATAAAGATCAAACGGTCACTTTCCGAAGCGCGAATGGCTTTATTCAGCATTTTGGTCTTCAAAAAGCCCTGGTCGGGTTGCTGTAAATGCTTAATTGGGAACAAAGTCCGGAATTTTTCAATCAGCTCATCAAAACAGGAATCGTCACAATCTTGGGAAATAATGACTTCAAAATCTTTTTCTTTCTGTAAAGCAACGCTTCTAAGAACGGCCTCTAACGCACTGACGTCTTTGTATACGGAAATAATAAGAGTTGCTTTCACGGCGCAAAGATAGAAAATTAACATTTACTATTTAGTAACCTTTCGCAATAGTTCAGGATGGCGTTAAATTGCCCCTTAAATTTGCGGTATGCAGTTAGTTTACACCATTTTGGTATTTATCACCCTTTCCGTTGCATCTTTTGGTCAGGGAATAACGATCCTTATTGATCCGGGTCATGGAGGTTCGGATCCCGGCCATGAAGCTGCGGACAAGAATTTGCTTCCGGAAAAGGACCTGAATCTGAAAATTGCACTGAAATTCGGTACTTATCTTTCAGAGCGCCTGGAGAATGTAACGGTTTTATACACCCGAACAGACGATCGGTATCCAACGCTGGATGATCGGGTAAGTATGGCCAATTCGAAAAAAGTAGATTATTTCATTTCGGTACATATCAATGGCAGTCCGAATACCAAGATCAAAGGAACTGAGTCACATGTCCATTCCATGAGCTCAAAGGCATCCGTGAAGTTGGCAAAAGCCTTCGAAAACGAATTCAAAACACGAGCAGGGCGTAAATCGCGGGGTGTAAAAGATTCGGATGACCGGGAACATTCTTTGCAGGTATTGAAATTCACGGAAATGACCAGTGTATTGGTTGAGTGCGGATTTATGACCAATGCTTCGGAAGCCAACTACCTGAATACAACAACAGGACAGGATGTGATCGCATCTGCTTTATTTCGTGCAATGAGAGGTTATTTGCAGGAAACGCACAAGAATATTTCGTTTACCAAAAAGTCAGAAAGTCCGGCAAATAATGCAAATTCTGCCGCTTCGGCCGAAAAAAACTATAGTGTTCAGATCATGAGTTCGAAGGAATGGCTGGATACCGAAAAAGGGGGATTTAGGAACTTGAAACATGCGGTAAGTCGTTCGCAGGTTTCACAAACAGGATACCGATATAAGTATTTTTCCGGGAATTTTTCTTCCAAATCGGAAGCAGAGGAATATTGTAATGATGTGAAAAAGAAGGGTTTCCCGGATTCAATTGTAGTAGAAAGGAAGAATTAACTTGAAATGTATTACTTTTGTTGAGGAACATGCTTGAAACACATTAATTTACCATCAATAAAATATGGCAACTGTTTTTGAAACACGCTTAATTGGAAATATTGGAAAGGACGCCGTTGTGAAACAAATGGAACGCGGAGTCATTGCAGTAAATTTTCCGGTTGCGCACAATAAGAATTGGCGCGATAAGCGTACAGGAGAAGCAAGGACCAAAACGACTTGGGTAAATTGCACGATTTGGAAAAAGGAAGGTGCGAATATGCGTATCCTGGATTTTTTGAAGAAAGGAGCTTTGGTTGAACTGGTCGGAACACCTTTTGCGAAATCCTTTTCCCAGGAGGATGGTTCATCCAGATCTGAAATCCGTTTGAATGTATCCCGAACGAACATTTTAAGACCTGCAAAATGCGAAGACGATCTTCCGTTTGACATGATCGATGATAACGAATCACCATGTGAAGAGGAAGGTTGCGATGCAAGTTTGGATGATTTCACACTGAGCGAAGACGATTTTTAGTGTTGAAAGTCAGGCTAGTACTGGATTTTATTAAAAATAATTTCATTTTTTTTCGCGGAGTTTGTATTAAAAACAATTCTTTAGCTATATTTGCAACCGCGAAAGCAAGATTCCTTCTTAGCTCAGTTGGTTAGAGCATCTGACTGTTAATCAGAGGGTCGCTGGTTCGAGCCCAGCAGAGGGAGCAAAAGAAAGTCCGATGTAAACATCGGACTTTTTTCTTTTTTTCTTCATTCTCATTCTTGTTTTGCTCTTTTCTTTTCAGAACGAGAGCGGAGAATGGTAGGGCGAGAGATTAATTTAATACCACAATTCAATCATGACTGCACAAGAAATTATTTTACTAATATCGGATAATTCAGAAATTGAAAATCTAAATATCGAGACTAATATAGTTCTTGACTTTAGCAAGATTCAGTCTTCTCCAGAAAAGATAGAATTTATCAATTGTCAATTCCAAGGAAACTTCTTATTTATTAATCTAATAAGTCTTGATGGGGTAGTAATTTTTAAAGATTGTAAGTTTCCTAATCATAAGGCATTATTTCCCCAAGCTAGCGCGAGCCTTTGGCTCGTGCTGTATTACTTCCCAAAAATGCGCATTCCAAAATCAATCGACTAAACCTAAAATCAGTCTGAATTTCATATAGAAGGGACCAAGTATGGATACAGTACGGATATAGTATAGGTCTCGTATAGGTATAGTATGGAAATGTTATAAATTTAACTATCGGTCTTAGGGCGATTCAGACAAATTTTGATCCGAAACAATGGCTTAGTGGCAAAATCAAACGCTTCACTTCATCTTTTTAAATCGTTTTTCATTTGCTCGAAAGTGCGCATCATTCTCAATCTCCCTCTGAAAATCTTACATCTTTCCCACATATTCCCCTCATTTTTTGTTACTTACAAACAAATGCCTTAACTTATAATATAAAACGAGGCATATGAACTTACGGATGATCGCTTGGATGCTTTGCCTGGTAACGACACATTCTTTTTCGCAGGGATATTCCGGGAATTTTGAGGTTCCCTCGAACAACCGGGTCTATCATTTCGCGTTATCAGAAGGGGAGTTGAAGAACCCGGTTTATACGATCATCGAAGGAACCGAATACATCGATATGATGTACCTGGCCGATTCAGCAATACTTTCAGGGGTTGATTCACTCATGACCGTGCACCAAAAAGACAGTTTACTGAAACAATTCCTGAGCCATTTCTCCGGGACTTCCGCACAATACAATAAGAAGGGGATCATCATCGCTGCCAGCTATTATCCGCAGCCAACCGACCTCGATGATATCAAAAATCATTCATCCGCAGATCAGCGCATGAATTTTTACCGGAACGGAAGGCCGTATGCACAGTTTTACCAGAAAAACGGCTGGCCCTTCCGCAGCGTGGTTTATTTCACCAGGGACGGCGAAATCGATAAACTGATAGATCTTTCAAAGTATGCCCCGGGCGAACAGGTTGCGATCCAGAATCCTTACGATTTTAAACTACGGAAGGAAACCATTAAGATTATTATTCAATAGTTCGCTAGCGCGAGGCTCTGGCTCGTGCTTGACAGAAAAAAACGTTGGTTTGTACCAGCCAGGAACATTTTCTCCCAGGCAATTATTTTTAGATACACAATACCTGTTTACACGCTCAATCCTCACACTCCAAACTGTAAATACTTACATATTTCCCACATCTGCTGGTAGTTTCTTGGAATTTCCGGACAATTTCCCGAAATTATTCTGGTGTAAAGCAGGAGTTTATGCCCGAAAAAAAGAAGAACTTTTTCGCAACTATTTGGACCATTACCAAAGCAACCTTCAAAGAGTGGCTGAAGGCGGATCCCTTTCGGCAAAGTGCGGTGGTCGCTTATTACGCGGTGTTTTCGATTCCTGCCTTGCTGGTAATTGTCATTGCCATAGCCGGTTTGGTATTCGGGGAAGAGGCGGTCCAGGGCGAAATTTCCACGCAGATCCAAGGTGCGTTGGGAAAACAAACGGCCGAATCTATTGAGAACATTATTGCAAAGGTTTCGGAACAAAAATCCTCCGTAATCGCAACCATTATCGGTATCGGGACCTTAATCTTGGGCTCCACCGGAGTTTTCACCGAATTGCAGACTTCGCTGAACCAGGTTTGGGAAGTACAGGTCGTAGCAAAGAAAAAGTGGCTCAGAACCATTAAGAACCGCTTGTTTTCATTCGGATTGGTCCTGTCGCTCGGGTTCCTGATGCTGGTTTCCCTTTTGCTTACTACCGGACTGGAAGCTTTGGCTGGAATGATCAAAAACCGGCTTCCGGATTTTATTCCTTTCTTATTGAAGACACTGAACTTCCTGCTTTCCTTTGGAGTGATTACTGTCTTGTTCGCATTGATCTTTAAAATTCTGCCGGCCGCGCGCATTCGTTTGAGGGATGTATGGATCGGGGCAATGGTCACTTCTCTGCTTTTCATCCTGGGTAAATTCGGACTTGGAGTTTACTTCGCGAAAGCAAACCCGGGATCCGCTTACGGAGCAGCCGGATCAATCATCCTGGTGATGCTGTGGGTATCGTATTCCTGCATGATCTTATTCCTCGGTGCTGAATTTACCAAACAATATGCCCTGTTCCGTGGTCACGAGATCCAACCGAAAGCGGAAGCACGGCTCATCGAAAAACCCGACCCGAAAGCAATTTAAGTTAGCACACAAGCTTCCAATTTAGTTGGCGGAGCTTCCAGGCTCATGTCTAAGTTAATGCAACCAAACTTTACGCAATTCCTGTTGTGCTGCCGTAGGATTGTCAACTTCCGAAATCTTTCCGTTTTCCAGCTTTAAACCAACTTTTAATAAGTATTCTTCCAATGGAAGTACTTCCGTTCCCTGGATATATTTCGCAGCAAATGCTTCCAGTTCCGGATATCCGCTTACAATGGCCATTTCAGAGAACAGCTTGTTGTCCTCGAATGGTTTTCCGTGGTAATGGGCTATTAAATCCAATACCAGGTCCTTCGTGCCGTATTCTCCGTTCGATAGCTCACGGAGCTTGATATCCAGGCATAAATTGATCAAAGCACCTTTCAAATACACATTGTAATACTGGTCCTGCATTTCCATCGGGTGAAGGCTCAGGTCAGTCATTGCCAGGTTCGGATCGAATCTGTTCATAAAAGCAATTTTCTCCTCAACCATTTTGAAAAACTCTTTTTCCGTGTGCAATCCTGTTTTTACCGGCATGTGCAGGGTAAAGTATTCGGTCATTCCTTCATACAACCACAAATGTTTGGAGAATTTCGGCTCGTTGTAATCGTAGTTTTCAATTTCCTGGGAGTGCAGGCCCAATGGCATTAAGGTGTGGAAAAACTCGTGGCTGGCAATCCCGTAAATGTTCTGACGGATCGTTTCGATATCCAATGGCATGTAGAGCAGGATCAATGTCGAGTTGGAATGTTCCAAACCATCTCCCATGAGGTGACTATCATCCGGGGCGAGATTGTGATAAATCAAAAAGGTGTAATGATTAACCGGCAGCTTGTTGTTCAGGTATTTTGATTGATTCATCAACAGCGGCCGAATGTATTCGGCAATATCCTTCGAGATCGCTTTTCCGGAGGTCGAATAACAGGCAACTTCAACCGAAATTCCGGGCAGGATGATCATGGTCGTATCCGGCAGTGAATATAAGATCGGGTTATCGACCAATTGATGATAGTTTTTGGCAGTAAAGAGATCCGCATTGGGCCTGCTGATCTTTTTCAAACTCGTTGCGGGATAAAGATTAATTCCTTTCCGGATAGTGATCTCAAACGGGTGATTGATGTGGTCGCGGAAGTAACCGAAGAGGCTGTTCGGGGTAATCACAAAAGAACTGTCACTGAAAGAACTTGCTGCAGAGCGATAAAAACCACGCTTCACCTGGTAATCAAAGACTTCCCAGGCATCGTCCACCAGGTATGAAACACGTGCAATCTCGTTGGCATCATAGATCTTCCAGGAGTTGATGTCCAGTTGCTCTGTTTTCAATTCCTTCCCTTTTTTGTCGAACACTTCGAAAGCGGTAATGTACTGCCCGAAGTTCAGTGCACCGTAAATTCCCGGGATGATCTTCGGAAAGCAATAGGTAAGTGTTTCCTCGGAAAAGCCGCTGATCTTCAAATGAACAGCCAGTTTATCTTCTTTCGAAAGATCTTTCAGGTTGGTTTCATAATGGTAGGTGATCTGTGCATGTGTTAATTGGTTGAAAACTGCACCAGTCAGCAAATAGAATATCAGAATAGCTCGTTTCATAGGATTTTTTGAATCTAAGACTGTTTCACAACATAAAAGTTACAAAATTTAGAAGTTTGTTTGTTAGTTCGAGTGTCCCACATGTCTTTCTCGATACTTTATCCGCTCAAAAGCGGATAAAACTCGAATTGACAGGGTGGGGACGTATCGAGAACAAATACAAACCCCTGATGAATATTCTCCATCAGGGGCGTAGCTACCACACGTACTTCACTATCAACCTGTACATGTATTACCTCTAAATTAAACCTAAACTGAAACCTAAACTAACCTAATTGTTACCTAACTTATAGCGTTATGATTGATAGTACGCTCTTTAATAATTTTCTTCATAATCTCAATGTCGCAACAGGTGCCTTAGGAATTTTGTAATTCAAACCCACTATACCATAATTCCTAAGTCTACACTATTGCAAGATCGTAGATCGTATAGGAGAATTTCGTACTTTCGTGGTAGAGGTCCCCTGGGGGACCTTAGCTGCCACTTCGAACGGAAATAATCCTTATAACTCAAGTTCTTTATTTCAAATTTTAGTCACTTCTCTTGAAATCGTTATTCCAAAAGTGATTTTCTTGCATATACTATTATAAAGAACGTGCCAAACGGATATGAAATAAAAAAACCGTTGTAAATCAACGGTTTCAGCTTTGGTATCTTTCCCAATTATTTTCAAAATGAAAAAAATATTTTCAAAATGAAAAAAATTAATCAATCCTCTTCCTCTTCTTTCAACATCCGGTAAATAGTCGTTTGGCCAATATCCAGTTTGTCTGCAACCACTTTTGTATTGTTGTTGTATTTATCCAGGAATAACTGCACAATTCTGCGGTTGTAGGCCCTCAGACTCATTTCTTCAGCAATAATGCCCGAAAGAATGTCCGCACTAGCAACTACAATATCGTCCGCATCGATGACATCATTCATGGCCATAACTGCAGCAAGCTCAATAACCGATTTCAACTCACGGACATTTCCCGGCCAGGGATAAGCCAAAAGTTTATTTTGGGCAGCAGGGCTCAGCTTCTTCACCGGCATTCCGTTTTCTTTACAAAAACGTTCTATAAAGCTTTTGCTCATCAATAGGGCGTCTTTTTCACGTTCACGCAACGGCGGTAATTCGATCGGAAGACCAAACAGACGGTAATAAAGATCCTCGCGAAAAGCACCCGATTTCACTTCCTGGAGCAGGTTTTTGTGCGTAGCAACGATAATGCGGCAATTGAATTTATACACTTTATTTCCTCCAACACGAGTGATTTCCCGTTCCTGGAGTGCGCGCAATAGTTTTGCCTGGAAAACAGGGTCAAGTTCTGCGATTTCATCCAGGAATAACGTTCCTCCGTCTGCTTCCTCAAATTTTCCGATCCGGGTTTGGTTCGCTCCGGTGAAAGATCCCTTTTCGTGCCCGAATAACTCACTTTCAAATAATTCTTTTGGAATAGCTGCAACGTTGATGGCAACAAAGGGTTTGTCTTTATAGATCGAATTGTAGTGTATGGCTTTTGCGATCACTTCTTTTCCGGTACCGGTTTCCCCGGTAATGGAAACGGTTATATTATTGGAAACGGCTTTTTGCAATAACATAAAAATATGCTGCATTTTACTGCTCTGACCGATAATCGTATCGCTGAAATTATATTTCGTCTGGACCTCTTTTTCTAATTTCTCGATCTTCTTTAAAAGCTTCGTTTGGTTCTGCGCATTCGCCAGCGTATTTAATAAGCGATTTCGCAGATCGTTACCCTTTACGATGTAGTCGTATGCGCCGAGTTTAAGCAAACTCACAGCTGTTTCAATTTCTTCCTGTTCAGAAATAACGATTACTTGTGTTCCCGGACACATGGCCTTAATTTTTTCCAGGAGCTCTTCTCCTGAAATATCCGGTAAACGGTAGTCCATCGTGATCAGATCAGGAACTTCATCGTTCAAACGGCTCAGGAGTTCTTTTCCTGTTGAAAAAGCCTCCGTTTCATAATCCGGATTCAATGAAACAGTGTGCACCAATAATTTTTGGTACCAATCATTGTCTTCAACTATAAAAATGCGTTGTGTAACCCCGGTTTCCATAAAATGCGCTTAGTTTAATTTTTCTTTGACTTGATTAATAATGTGTCTGGCTTGTTCTTCAAAAACTTCCATCAGTTCTTTAATGGAAGGGTCTACGCTGGATTCTTTCCCCATGCGCTCAATTTCTTTCAAAGTCGTGTAGCAGTGATTTGCTCCGAAGTGCTTGAAAGGTGCTGCCAGTTGATGAGCTAATTCAGATACCCCGCTCCAGTGTTCCTCAGCTAACAGTTCTTTCATTTTGATTAACCCGTTTTCTGTTGAATTCACGAAAGTTTGTAATAATTCCTTGTAAAAACTGTCGTTGTTGTTTGTCAGTTTTTGAAGACTTTTGAAATCCGCTTCGTCCAGTTGAGTTCCCATACTCTTGTCTTTATAGATTTGATACAATATTCTTCTTATTTCTTCCGGGTTAACCGGTTTGGTTAAAACTTCCGCCCAGCCTGAATCCAGCATGCGTCGTCTTTTTTCAGGGTCCAAAGTTGCTGTAAGGCCAACAACCGGGATTTGGTCGAGGGTTTCCATTTCAGCCATTTTTTTACGCAGTTCATGGCCATTCATTTCCGGCATGCGCACATCCAAAAGCACGATGTCGATATCGTTGTTTTTAAGTTGCTCCAATGCCTCAAGTCCATTGGTTGCTTCCAGAAGTGTAATGTTGACTCCATGAAACATGCTTCGCAACAAGGTCCTGTTAAACGGTTCATCGTCTACGATCAATAAGCTTTTGTCTTTTAAAAAAGAGAAATCCGTACGAGAAGGTTCACGAGGTGCGTCCACCTTATCTTTCGTTTTTTCAAAAGGAATCTCAATGTAGAAGGTGGTTCCGATCCCTTCTTCACTATTCACGCGGATAGTTCCGCCTTGTTTGTCAATAATTTGCTTGGTAATACTAAGCCCTAAACCCGTTCCACCGTATTTGCGAGTTACGGTAAGATCTGCCTGTTCGAAGGGTTCGAAAATGCGCTCTTTCTGGCTGGCCGACATCCCGATTCCCTGGTCTTGTACCTCGATCAAACAGCGAATCCGCT
Organism: uncultured Fluviicola sp.; assembly: GCA_966212075.1. Taxonomy (GTDB): domain Bacteria; phylum Bacteroidota; class Bacteroidia; order Flavobacteriales_D; family Crocinitomicaceae; genus Fluviicola. The sequence continues at coordinate 156,106 of CBIHOM010000001.1, read as the reverse complement.
GATTTTCCAATTCCTCAAAACGCAATTGAATGGTGATCAGGCTGTCTTTCGAGAATTTGTTGGCATTGCTGATGAGGTTGATCATGATTTGACGGAAACGCAACGGATCACCCAAGACATTCGGAAAAGGTCGTTGGTCCAGTTCCACAACCATGCTGTTGTTTTTTTCCCGTACCTGGAGTTCGTATTGTTCGTGGACCATCATGATCTCATTGGCAGGATTGAATGCAATCTTTTCCAGTTGAATATGATCCTTTTCCAGTTTGGAAAGGTCCAGGATTTCATTGGTGATCTGCGAGAGGTGTTTCACGGAATTGCGAATGATCTTTACTTTTTTGGCAGCGCTTTGATTCAAAGGTTCAAAGAACAATTGTTCGGTAAATCCTGAAATGGCATTCAAAGGTGTTCGGATTTCGTGGCTCATGGTAGCCAGGAACCGTGATTTTGCTTCCGTCAGCTGATCGCTTTTGTCTTTTGCCAGTTTTAATTGGGCATTGGTCTCTTTTGATTTATTGAAAAGTGTGATGATGAGCAACACGATCATCACGATCAGTAAACTGGAAATAATACTGAACAGAAGGATGATTTCATTCGTTTCTGCAGCTACATTTTTGGCATGTTGGGTTTCTTTCAACAACTCCCTTTTATCGGCAAGTTCTATTGCCTGGAAAAGCTGCCCGATCTGTTTGCTCAACTGGTTGTTCTCTTGTTCCAGGTTCAATTTGTAGAGATTCAGCAAGGTTTCTTTGGAAACAGCTTTGCTCTTAACCGACTGGATCTTTCTGGCAATTTCACTGGTGCTGGCTTCAGCAATGTCAGAAGCCTTCATTCTGTTGACTTCTGGTTGAACTACGGTTGTCGTTGTGCTTGCGGGTTGGTTTTGCTTCTTGTTTTTCCGTTGGAACCACTTCTTTTTGGTTTCTTCAGCGGGAATTTGAGATTGTACCTGTGGAGTTTGCAAGGCATTTACACGATCGCGGATTTCCATTTTCAGACGTGCCGTTTCACTGGCATTTTGAACCTCGTTCTCCAGGATCGACATTGTCTCATTCACACGGTTCTCGTTTTTGATGCTCATGAGCGTATCCAGGTTATAGAAACGCGCCTTTACCAATGAGCTTAATTCCCGGATTTGCTTTTGATAAGTGGAATCATCCGTTTTATAGGACTTCAGTAATTCTATTTTGCGGTTTGTTTGTGATTCCAGGATCTCAAAATCCAGTAATGCATCCGGATTGTTCTGGTAAATGTAGGAATATGTAAGATTGTCTGATTTGAGGATATTACTGTTCAGATCACGTACGATAAACCGGCGGTTTTCTTTCAGATTGGTGGGAAGCGGGCTCTCGGAAACCTGAGATAAACGGTCATAAACCCAATATCCCGTAGTACACACGAATATCAGGAGCAGACCTATTATCACAAAGAGAATGCGTTCGAATAGCGTATTTTCCCAACGTTTTTTCATATTGGCATGAATTTTCAATTTGAAAAAGTACAACATTTTTTCAAACATTCCTTTTTCAAAATGAATTTTTAACGGGTTTTAATGAGCAAAATCGCGGATTTAACATTTAGAGAATACAGGTACTCAATTACATTATTTCAGTAAGGCATTGAATTAGTATAATTTACCAATAATGGAGTAAGTCGAAAAAGGATGTTCATGACGCAGTGGATGCTCTTTTTCTGTTTTACATCGAATTTTCGATTAGTTTTTTTCAGATGTGTTTGCTGAATTGAAATAATTCCTTATTTTTGCACCCGCTTGCAACGGTAAGTGGGGCTGTCAGTCGGACAGCAAATGAAATGCCTCGGTGGCGGAACTGGTAGACGCGCTGGATTCAAAATCCTGTACTTTCGGGTGTGCCGGTTCGATTCCGGCCCGAGGTACCAAAAAAATAACGGCTGTGAAGTTTTAACTTTGCAGCCGTTATTTTTTGTCTTCATTTTCGTTCTCATTCTCACTCTTTCTTCAGCCGTTATTTTTCAGAATGAGAAACAAAATGAGAATGAGATTTGAATTGTAGTTTTGAAAAAGAATCCGTATATTCAAGTAACAACTACATTTCACTACTATGTTTGAATTCCAGAATTTAGAAGTCTACAAAAAGGCAAAAGCCTTTCATTTAGAGGCAAAACAATTAATTTATTCAATTACACCGGATAAAACGATAAAGGATCAATTAACAAGAGCTTCGTTTAGTATCGCTCTAAACATCGCGGAAGGTTCCGGACGATTTTCAAAACCAGACAGGCGTAACTTTTTCATTGTTTCACGAGGTTCTGTTTTTGAATGTGCGGCTATTTTCGACATTCTTCACGATTCCGGTTCCATTGACAAGGGGATATTTGATTCATTTTTAAAAAGAGCAGATGAACTATCACGGATACTTTATGCGATGATAAAGAATTTAGGTAATTGATCAAATAAACAATGGATCCTCCCAAAAGTTCGATAAGTTTCCGTCTCGATGTACCAGAAATAAAAAGCCTTTGGAAATTTCCAAAGGCTTTTTTCATTTTCGTTGGTTGGCTTTTCACTTTATTGCCCTCTTCTCCCACACTTATCGTTTTTCTTCATCAGCTTTTTTCAGTGTGAGCGTGAGAACTGAGTGTGAAGTTAAATCCTTTAAACATCCTCCAAAAAATTCGATTTCTTTCCGTCCCTTTTTTTATTTTGTTCCGAAACCTTATATTTGACTGAAATCCTTACTACTGGTTGAATGATAAAACCTTATTCGTACTTAACTTACCTAAGAATAATCATTCTTTTTTTTGTACAGCCTTATTTACATGCTCAGCATATCGAGCTTGATCCTTCAAACACCGTTGGTACTGTACCTGATTTGTACAGACCAGGCTTCAATTATACGCCAAAAACCTATGCAGCTGCTTCTTACTTTTTAACCAACGGAATTACCTATAACAGTGTTCGATTGTTTGACATAGAAAGAGCGATGAATTATCCGGGTGTTAATTCTATTGCAGATGTTATGCTGGTATTAGAAGCACTTGAGCCTGAAATTTCACTAACCTATTCACATTGCGACAGACTGATTTTGCCCATTCTTAAAATGCCTGGCTGGTTAAGTTCGTCATCAAACAGTTCATCCATTCCGGGAGCTGGTGACCCAAATTGGGTCTACTATAATACCGTACCACCGGCTGACTACAACGTTTGGGGAACCCTGGTAGACAGTATTGTGGATAAAATCAGCAATCAATGGGGATTAGATGTTCACTATGAAATCTGGAATGAGCCTGATAATTTTTATTGGCAGGGCACACCGCAGGAATATTTCACGTTTTTTAAAAACACCTATGACGCAATACGAAGCAATCATCCGACGGTAAAAATCGGGGGACCTGCTACCGCATCATTTAATTCATGCTTTGGCTTTAGTCTACCGCAGGGCCATCTTGACAATACTCAATTTGAGCAGACCATTATTGCACAACTCATTGATAGTTGTGAGGTATGGAATATGCCACTTGACTTTATTAGCTGGCACGAGTTTGATCCGTTTCCACATTCAATGGCGCAGGAAGTAACTTGGTTAAATCAAAAATTAATCAGTTCCGGTCATGGGGTTGTTCCGTTCATTATTTCGGAATGGAATCAAACTACGCCTTTGCGGGACACCGATTTTTCGATTGGGTTTATGACCAACTATGTTTTAAATTCGTTGAAATATGGCATTACAGCACAAACCGTTGCTTCCTGGCAGGATTTTGATTCTTCCACGACTGAATTCCATCAGGATTACGGGTTACTAAGTTGGGGGGCATTGCAAAAACCAGCATGGAAATCGTTGCATTTAATGAGCCGGTTAGAAGGGGCTTTGATTCCTGTTGTATTGGATGACACTACAAATATGGGAGTAGCTGCAGCTGTGACCAACGATACTTTGAGAATTCTTGTTTCAAATTATCAATTGCCGGCTTTCTATGAAACCATGATGTATTTATACTACGAAAAACACTTCAATTCGAACGACTTTGCCCTGGCAAACCTGACCAATGAACCTCATCTTGATTCGATATTCAGAGGATTGATTACGCTTGCGGTGACTAGTTCCCTGACATCAGAGATAAATCAGGCAATACCTTTTTATCATCGTGCGGATTCCTTGTATAATGAAGGATGCACAATTCATGTGAATTTAGCTGGCATCATTGGTAATCATAGCGGATCCTTTACGTTCGTTGACTCCTCGGCAAACAATGTCATATCCCTTTTTGATTCGCTTATCGCGAATGGATATACGCGTTTAGACGCAGTCAATTTTTTGTATCCAACTACCGGAATGATAAACGAAGTACCTGCTACATTCGTTGATTCGTTGATTTCATTTCATTTGCCCACAAATGCCGTTGCATTGATCGAGATTTTTATCCCGGAATTGAATGGGATCAATTCATATCCGTCAAGCAATGGCGAATGTTTTATTTTATACCCTAATCCCGTCATTCAAAATGAACTGACAATTGAATCCAAAGCAACCTATCCATATAGTAGCGCAACTCTTTTAAATGCTTCCGGTTCAATAATTAATCAGATTATTTTGACGGACGATTGTATAAATATTCCAACGGCCCAGCTTCCAGGCGGGATTTATTATTTACATAACGATGTGTCTGGTTGTGTACAAAAATTCGTTAAGCCTTAAAAACAATTGTTGGTTTTCGTACGGGCTTTTTGATGTCACGGATAGTATTTTTTTATACTTCTTGAGATCATTGAAATCACTTAATGATTTTCAACATCGCCCGCTCGTCTCCTTTTACAATCTCAATGAAATAAACTCCATCCGATAAATCGTGTAAATTCGTTATTGTTAACGACTTATCATATGCGGAATCGTTTGTGATCTCCTGAGTTTTAATGGTTCTCCCGGATCCATCACGAATCGCTAATTGTGCTCCGGACAAATCTCCCTGGGTCCATTCCACAGTAATAATCGAAGAAAACGGGTTCGGATAAGCAGTGATTTTATTGGTATTTACCAAATCCTGGATCCCCATCATGCTGCAACCGTTCAACGTTCCCGGCATATTGGCATCCAGCCAGGTCAGTCTTCGGTGGAACCAGTCTTTCAAACGCTGCACTTCTTCTGCATAAGTCTGACTTGGAGCTTGTACTTCAGGTGTTCCTGTTGCACTTCCCAAGTGCCCCCATGTTTGATAGTGCCACACCTGGCTTTCATTCACTGCTGACGCAACCGAATCAATTTTCGCATCAATGTAGGATTCTTTTAAAATGCTTCTGCGCAAATCGTCATAACGGCATCGCAATTCATTTGCAAACAACGTATCCTGTAATAGGCGAATGTACCAACCCGGAGCATTCACATCCTGGGCGCATTCGCCATACATAAATTGTGATCCGTCTTCAGAACCACTCCACATGTCCTTTTCTGCCCAATCGAAATCCCAAACCGGTCCGGCTTTCAGTTTTTTTACTGTTCCGTCGGTTTTGTCTTTGTCTTTAGAGAAGAAACGGCTTTTTTTGAAACCGTCCCCGTTCCGGCAAACCTCGTTCACGATAAAATAATCAATGAAGGAAGGAACATCAATAAAAGCGCGGTAACCCAAGCTTGGATGCGCAAAATTCGATCCGTACAAAGCATCTTCATAATCAGCAATAAAGTTTTGAATGTATGTCTGTTGTTGGATCACGATCTCATCGGGTTTCGGATAAACATATACCATGTGGATGTCGAGGCCGGGGAAACCAATCGGGCTATGCTCCAATTGCCAGGAATTGTCATTGTCCCAGTAGTCTATTTTCAAAATGTAACCACCCGTCAGATCATTACCCGTAATTTCAATCGGTTCCAATTTATTCACGTCGACACGCTCGTTATTCCGTTTGATTTTTTCACCCAACAGGTAAATTCCCTGGTATTCACCGTTCAAAACTACATCTGCCAAACGAGTTCGTGTTGCGTAATTACCCATCGAATCGAACAAATGAAAGGGAAGGATATTGCGTGCAAAGGATTTATCGTTGTAACTTGCCAACAAGACCCAGTCACTTTCCGCAGGCATTCCCAATAAGGAAGAATCAATCGTGTTCCCATTCACATCCCACGTTTCGAATGCATAAGGTTTTTGCGGGAGAGACAACGAATAATTCCCGCGATACTCAATACCGATCTTTCCGTTGTATGCATCAGGTGAATCCGTCATGTAGTTCCGAACTCCCTGACCGTTAAAGCGTATTTTCATGTCTGCCATTACTTTCGCGTCATCCTGGATCACATTTCCATTGGTATTGATCTCTACAATCGGTAAAAGGGATGAGGTGAATGCAAAATAACCCGCAGGATCGTTTCCGAATGTAATTGAAAAAGAAATTACGTTCCCCTGATCGGCACCGTAATTGTCATTCACCCGTAATTTCCAGCTGCCGTTGGGGTTTTGTCCGTTGTTGACCAATCCCATTTGACCTAAAGGTTTAAAGGTTCCGGTAAACGGTGCTGTTCCGGAAGATATACTGTTTGCTGCGCCTGTATTCAGGCAGGTATTGGTAAAGTTATCATCTCCGCCACCGATATTGGAAAACAGCAAACCGGTAGTTCCGTCCGGAGCCACTATCCAAACCGTTAAATCGGCGTCATAGGTATGTGTCAAATTGATACAGACCGTTTCCAAACCGAAGTTGTTTGTGTCGATAGTCGTTGGTAAGCCGCTGACCGTTACAGGAATGTCAATGGTTGAATTGTCATTGATTGGTCCACCACCACCTGTAAATGTTTGACAAAATGCAGAATAAGAAATACTTACGAATAAGCAAAGGAGAGTGTGTTTCATAGTTTGCAGTTCTGCAACGAATGTACTTAAAATTAACTTAACGATTTCTTAATATTGAATTTTAACAGAGCCTGTTTGAATTATCAATTAATTAACGAGCAATTATCAAGGTCAGGTCTTGATAATTAAATCATTGATAATTGCTAATTGTGTTTCGAGAGAAGGAGTTTAAAATATTACCTTTGACACCTGAAACACAAGTACCATGGCTAAAATCCTTATCAAAAACATTCATACACTTTACCAGGCCGGAGAAAATTTCCCGGAAATGATCTGTGGTGAAGCAATGAAGCATGTTCCAACTATCAAAAATGCGTTTTTGGCATTGGAAGATGGAGTCATAATGGCTTACGGTTCCATGGAAGATTGGGAAGGGATTACAGATTGGCGGGGTGTTGAAGTGATTGATGCAGAAGGCCAGAGTGTATTGCCCGCATTTTGCGACTCGCATACGCACACGGTTTTTGCCCGGACACGTGAAGAAGAATTCGTGGATCGGATTAACGGGCTCACTTATGAAGAAATCGCTTTGAAAGGTGGAGGGATTTTGAATTCGGCACGTAGGTTGGGTGAACTTTCGGAGGAAGAACTATTCCTGGAAGCATTGAAACGCATCAATAAAATGAAAGCAAACGGAACCGGTGCGGTGGAAATTAAATCCGGGTACGGACTTTCCGTTGAAGCTGAATTGAAGATCCTTCGTGTGATCAAACGTTTGAAAGAAGAATCAGGAATTGCGATCAAAGCTACTTTCCTTGGAGCACATGCTTTTCCGAAGGAGTACAAAGAAAACCACCAGGCATACATTGATTTAATCATTAATGAAATGCTTCCGTTGATCGCTAAAGAGGGCTTGGCAGATTACATCGACGTCTTTTGTGAACGGAATTATTTCTCGGTAGAAGAAATGCAGTACATTCTTTCGGAAGGTAAAAAAGTGGGACTGATCCCAAAAGTGCATGTCAATCAGTTTTCTATTATGGGTGGCGTAAAAGCGGCTGTCGAATTGGGAGCGCTTTCTGTAGATCATCTGGAAGAATCCAATGACGAAGATATTGAAGTGTTGAAAGGAAGCGGTTGTATGCCGACATTTCTTCCGGGATGTTCGCATTTCATCAGTATTCCTTATGGAAATGCACGCAAATTTATCCAGGAAGGCCTTCCGGTTGCGCTGGCTACAGACTACAATCCGGGAACAACTCCATGCGACAATATGCAACAGATTTTTTCACTGGCTTGTGTCAAAATGCGGCTCACCCCGGAAGAAGCTTTGAACGCTTTAACCATTAATGCAGCTTATGCCATGGGCTTGTCAAAAACTCACGGAACTATCTCTTTGGGTAAATCAACACCGGTTATTTTAACAAAACCAATTGATTCACTGGCATATATTCCCTATGCTTTTGGAGAAAATCATGTAGACAGACTGATATTTTAGTTAATTTTAGATTTGTTTAACTTACTGAAACCAAACGATTAATCGTTTTTTAGCATCTTAGCGTTATGTATAAACTGGCATTGACACTTTTTCTGATCAATTGCTTTCAGGTCTTTGGCCAGGAAGGGGAGAAAGAGTACCAGTTGTTGTGGGAAGTCAAAGCACCACGGACCAAAAAGATCAGCTACGTTTTCGGAAGTATGCATTCCAATGATCCCCGCTTGTTTAATTTTCCGGATTCCCTGTATACCGCTTTTGCCAGTGTGGAGGCAGTGGTTTTGGAAACGGATGTGACTCAGATCTACGATCAATATGATGTCCGGCTGAACCTGTTCAATTTCGACCTGTTTGATAAGAAACGTTCTTTTGCGAGTTCCAAAAAGGCAACACAAACGGTATATGGTTCGGAAGACGGAAGACCACAATTCTTAGATGCCTATTTTCAGCAGACCGGTTATTGCGGGGGAAAAGGATTTTACCAGTTGGAAACAGTTCAGGACCAGTTGAAATTGGCTGAAAATCCGGAGTTGTTTAATACCAGGACTGCAATCAACGGGTTGTTCTTTACCAAAGAAGCCTTTATTCAAACGTATATCAACGGCGACATCGCTTCATTGACCAATATGTTGAAATCGCAATTCAAAAGTGCCCCGGATGCATACGATGAATTGATCACGAAGCGCAATCAAACCATGGTAAAAGGATTGGACACCCTGATGCGCAAGCGAAGTGTTTTCTGTGCTATTGGTTCCGGTCATTTGTATGGTGCGGATGGGGTTTTACAGTTGTTGAGGCAGAAAGGATTTCAAGTACGTGCCGTTAAAGCAAGTTATGGTAACACCACTTTAGCAGCTAAGAAATTAGTCCAGTCATGGAAAAGCTATGCAGTTTCGGATGAAGAGAATTCATTTCGCATGACTTTTGGCGGAAAACCGATGATCGTGGAAGACGACAATGTGAAACACTTTGTTTACCAGGAATTGGGTCAGGGGAATACATTCGAATTACTTATTCATGCCTCTGCAGATTACCTGGATGAGAACCGATACAATTTCCTTGAGAACGATATCTCTCAAACGAAAGAATTCGTATTGGATGATGGAGCCAGCGGAATTGAAGGTTTAATAATGGATCCTGTCAAAGGGTACCAATGGAAGCGGTTCATTCAATTTGGTGATGTCTGTTATGAATTAATCTGCTACGGAGGGAACAAATTCATGCACTCGGATCGCCCCGCAAAATTTTTCCAAAAGTTTGAAATCCTGGCAGAAAAGGAGTAACCAACAAGTAGTTGTTTATTCATTTTTCGCAATCTTTAAATGAATTTGTCGGATCCCAGTAATTTCGATTCATTAATTGTGAATCATGATTGAAAGAATACTTGAACCGATTCTCCGCCAGAAATGCCAGGAAAGTAAAATTGTAGTTCTGAAGGGAGCAAGGAGAACCGGGAGATTAACACTCATTTCGCAAATCTTCAACCTGGAAGATCCCAACATCGGCATTATTGACTGTTCGAACAAAAAGGAACGGAAAGCAATGAATTCCCTAAAAGAACTGAAAGCTTTCAGCCAGGGAAAAAAAGTGGTTATTATCCGTGATGCACAATTATTGGAAGACCTTCAGGAGTATATTGATTTTGCTATTGAGTCCGATTCCCTTGAAAACCTGTTATTGATCTGTTCGTTCGAACCGGAACTCCATGAAGATTTGTGGGAGGCACTGCGCGAACAAGGGTTGGAATTGAACCTGTTCCCGCTTTCCTACCCGGAAAGCGCCAAATTTTATGGACTGGTACAGGAAGACAAATCGCTGGAACAACGTCTGATCTACGGTTATTACCCCGAAGTAGTGATGCATGAAGATCAGGCGGAAAGGTTGATTTCCGAAATCATCGAATCGAGCATTTTCACGCAATTGGGTGCTTCCGAACGAATCAATAAAAAAGAGAACCTGATCAAATTGTTGCGACACCTGGCTTTCAACATTGGAAAAGTAATCAGTTTCAACGATTTGGGAAAGAAGTGCGGACTTGACAATGAAACAGTCGAACGCTATGTGAAGTTATTCGCGAAAGCAAATTTACTGTTGCTGATTTCTTCTTACAACAATGGACATCGTTACGAATTAAAGAAAAGCCATGTTGTTTATTTCCTGGATAATGGAATCCGCAATGCGTTGATCCGTACGTTTCAGCCTTTGGAATTTCGGAATGATGTAGAAGAACTGTGGAAGAACTTTGTCATCAGCGAACGATTTAAGGCCAACGAATATGCCGGAAAAAAACCGGAAGTGTTCTTTTGGCTCACGCACACCAAACAGGAGATCGATTACCTGGAAATTGCGAACGGGGAAGCATTCGGTGCAAAAATGAGTTGGGACGATTCAAAAAAGATCAAGGTTCCGGCCTCTTTCAGTGAATTATACCCGCAAATCAAAGTAACAGGGATTACTAAAAAAACCTTCTGGACCTTCCTGCGGAAATAATTAACCACATAGAAACATAGTACACATAGCCTTGTGATTTTTAATGATTAAAAAATCTATGCGCCTCTATGTGACCTATATGGTTAAAAGAAATCCGTGAGCGAGGCGAACGGCTAAGTGTACAACCAGCTTTTGTGTGCTTCGTGCGCTTTGTGGTTAAACAAAACGAGAGCAGAGCGCACAACAAATCATCTGAAGGAATATCGTTTTAGCCCCATTTTCACCAAAAAATAACACTACTGTCTCGAATATCTTCGTTATTTTCACAAAACTCCATAGATCACACAATGAAGACAAAATCAGAAATCGTAGACAACTGGCTGCCACGCTATACAGGTGAAGAATTAAAAAATTTCGGGGAATACATTCTTATATGCAATTTCCTGAATTACGTGGAAAAGTTTGCGGATATGTACGAGGTGGAAGTAATCGGGAAAAATAAACCGATGCAATGTGCCACGGCTCACGGTATTACCATTATCAATTTCGGGATGGGTAGCGCGTCTGCAGCTACGGTCATGGATTTACTGTCTGCAATCAAGCCTAAAGCTGTTTTGTTCCTTGGAAAATGTGGAGGTTTGAAAAATAAAAGTGAAGTGGGCGATCTGATCCTACCGATCGCTGCTATTCGTGGGGAAGGAACAAGTAACGACTATTTTCCTTCGGAAGTACCGGCCCTGCCGGCCTTCGCATTGCAAAAAGCAATTTCTACCACCATTCGTGATGCCGGTTTCGACTACTGGACGGGAACCTGTTATACCACTAACCGCAGAGTTTGGGAGCACGATGAGAAGTTCAAAGAATATCTGAGCCGCATTCGGGCAATGGCGATTGATATGGAAACCGCTACGATCTTCATGGTAGGTTTTGCCAATAAAATTCCAACCGGTGCTCTGCTCCTGGTAAGTGATCAGCCGATGACGCCGGAAGGAGTGAAAACCAGTGAGAGCGATTCCAAAGTAACTGCGGGATTTGTAGATAAACATTTAATGATCGGAATTGACTCCCTGAAACAATTGATCAATAACGGACACACGGTAAAACACCTGCGTTTCTAGATTAACCACGAGGCACACAAAGTACACGAGGTTAATTTGTGTGATGTTGTTTTTTTTAGTGTGTTCAAATATGCTTTTATGCCTTTGCGAAAGCAAAGGACTTATTATTCTAACTAATCCTTGTGAGCTTCGTGTCCTTTGTGGTTGAATAAATCACTACCTTCGGATAAAATCGAAGTCGATGCGTTTCTCATTTCTAACTGTTGGAATCATTCTTTTCACTTTCTCAGTTTCATCCCAAAGCAAATTGAAATATGTCAATCCGTTGATTGGTACTTCCAAAATGGGACACACTTTTCCCGGTGCAACAGTACCCTTCGGAGCGGTGCAGTTAAGTCCGGATACGGATACGCTTTCTTATGCAGTAGATGGAAAATACAACCCGGACGTCTATAAATATTGCGCCGGTTACCAGTACGAAGATCCGACTATCGTTGGCTTCAGTCATACCCATTTCAGCGGCACGGGCCATTCGGATTTGGGAGATATCCTGATTATGCCAACCAGCGGAAAACTGCAACTCAATCCGGGAGTTGCCTCAAACTCCATGAGCGGTTTCCGGTCGGCTTACAGTCATGAAAATGAAATTGCAAAACCAAATTATTACGCTGTTTTGTTGGATGACCATCAAATTAAAGCGGAATTTACAACTACAACCCGTGTCGGGATTCACAAATACACGTTTTCGAAACAGGATTCCGCACACATTATCCTGGATCTGATTTCAGGGATTTACAATTATAACGGGAAGAACGTAAACACTTACGTACGTGTTGTAGATGCCTATCACATTGTTGGTTTCCGGCAAACTTCAGGGTGGGCAAAAAACCGTACAGTATACTTTGCCATTGAATTTTCCAGGCCGATCAAATCGTACGGGTACGACGATTTTCAATCGAAAAAAGTGTACCAGGGTTTTTGGCGAAAGTTTAATCTAAAGGATAATTTCCCTGAAATGTCGGCAGCGCAATTCCGTGCTTTCTTTGATTTTGACCTGGACGAATCGAAAGAGTTGCTTGTAAAAGTTTCGTTATCCAGTACCAATATAGAAGGAGCTAAATTGAATCTGAAGAACGAAGCACCCAATTGGAATTTTAATGAGTACAGAAAAAAGGGTGAGGATTTATGGGAACAGGAATTAAACAAGTTTGATGTTCAAATGGTCAATGAAGCAGATCTGACCAATTTTTACACGGCGGTTTACCATACCTGTTTGGGCCCTACGGTTTACCAGGATGTTTCCGGGGTTTATAAAGGACTGGATTTCACAGATCACATCAATAAAAACGGGACTAATTATACCACTTTTTCGCTTTGGGATACCTACCGGGCTTTGCATCCTTTGTTTAACTTGGTACAGCGTAAACGCAATACAGACATGGTCAATTCGATGATCGATCACCAAAAGCAAAGTGCTGAAAAAATGCTCCCGGTTTGGTCACACTATTCGAATGAAAATTGGTGCATGATCGGTTACCATTCCGTTTCGGTGATTTCGGATGCCTACAATAAAGGATTGCAGGGAATTGATTACAACCAGGCTTTGGATGCTTGTGTTCAAACAGCCAGGACCCGTTATTTCGAAGGAGTTGGTTCGTACATGGATTTGGGCTATGTAGCCGAAGATAGAAGCGGCAGTTCGGTTTCCAAAACATTGGAATACGCTTATGACGATTGGTGCATTGCACAGTTGGCGCTTGGTTTGAAGCGCATGGATATTTACGAAGAATTCATGAAACGAAGTGAAAACTACAAAAACGTGTTTGATCCGGGTTCCGGGTTCATGCGTGCACGAATGAGTTCCGGAAAGTTCATAGAACAGTTCGATGCACTGGAAACGCATCAGCAAGGATATATCGAAGGAAATGCCTGGAACTACAGTTTGTATGTTCCGCACCAGGTAGACTCAATGATCCGACTGATTGGTGGAAAAAAACGTTTTGCTTCCCACCTTGATTCGCTGTTCACTATGCAGTTGGCCGATAAGTATTTCGAGCATACTGAAGACATTACCCGTGAAGGAATTATGGGTTCTTATGTTCATGGAAATGAACCTTCTCACCATGTCATCTATTTGTTTAACTGGGTTGGCCGGCCGGATTTGACACAGAAGTATATCCGCCAGGTGTTGAGAACGAAGTATGTGGCAAAAATCGACGGACTGAGCGGGAACGATGATTGCGGACAGATGAGTGCATGGTATATTTTCAGCTCGCTTGGTTTTTATCCGGTTTGCCCCGGTTCGGATGAATATATTTTGGGAAGTCCTTTGGTGAGAAGTGCAAAAATTCATTTGGAGAATGGAGGAGTCATAGAAATAACAGCTAAAAACCAAAGTGAGAAGAACCAATACGTCAAAGCCGTTTACTTCAATGGCGTTAAAATGACCGATTTTAGACTGAATTACCAAAACCTGAAAAACGGAGGTAAACTGCTGTTTGAAATGGCCGATAAGCCGTCAAAGACATTTTAAGAATACAAACTTAAAAGTTAATTGTTATTTGACATACCGATTTAAATAGTAAATTCAGAGCTCAAATTACTCTCTTATGAAAAGAAGAATACTACTCTCCGGCGTATTTTTCCTTAGTGTATCTCTGTGTTCTGTAAGTTTCTCACAAACTACGAAACCACAAAAGGGTACCTGGAAAATGATTGCGGAAAGCGAGATTCCTGTGAGTGGAACTCGTTACATTAAACCAACAAAGTTTTTGACCTTCAAACTGGACATTTCCAGGATGCACCAGGTTTTATCGCAGGTAAAGCGAATTGACGATCCGGGCTACATTCCGGTTTTTATCGAACTTCCGAAACCGGATGGAACTTTTGGATCTTACCAGGTGCATGAAAATGAAACCATGTCATTGGGATTGGCAGCTCAGTTTCCTGAGATCCGCTCCTTCGATGGAATAGCGATGGACAATTCAGGAGAAGTCGTGAAGTTTGACCTGACTCCACAAGGTTTTCATGCGATGACATTGGTTCCGGGAAAACCAACCGTGTTTATTGACCCGTATTCATTCGGGGGTGGTGATATTGAGAACTATCAGGTTTATTCCAGAACAGATTTCACTGCAGACAAAATTTTTGCATGTCATTTGGAAGAAGTACTTCCAACAGAAATCAAAGGTTCGAACGACAATATTGTGAAAAGCTTCGGTAACTGTACAAAGCGAACTTATCGTTTGGCACTGGCAGCAACAGGAGAATACACGGTTTTTCACGGTGGAACTGTTGCTTTGGCTCAAGCAGCTCAGGTAACAACCATGAACCGTGTGAATGGAGTTTACATGCGTGACCTGGCTGTCACGATGACCATCATCGCGAACAATAATTTGCTGATCTATACCAACGGAGGTACAGATCCGTATTCAAACGGGAATGCCGGAACAATGCTCGGACAGAACCAAACCAATGTAACCAATGTGATCGGAGGAGCTAATTATGATATCGGTCACGTTTTCGGTACGAACTCAGGTGGTGTTGCGATGCTTGGATCTGTTTGTAATTCGTCACTTAAGGCACAGGGGGTTACCGGTTCCGGGGCTCCTGTAGGAGATCCGTTCGATATTGATTACGTTGCTCATGAAATGGGCCATCAATTTTCAGGAAATCACACTTTTAGAGGAAATACCGGTTCATGTAACGGAAACGGAAACGGGCCAACTGCTATGGAACCTGGCTCAGGAAGTTCAATCATGGCATATGCAGGAATTTGTTCTCCGCAAAATGTTCAACCAAATTCGGATGATCACTTCCATGGAGTAAATATGAATGAAATGCATGTTTTCCTTGGAGCTGCAGGAAACGGATGTGCGGTTTCGACAGCAATTCCAAGTCAGACAGCACCAACTATTACAGGTACTGTAGGGAACGTTACAATTCCAGCAAGTACTCCGTTTGCATTGACAGCAACAGCAACAGACCCGGACGGGGATGTATTGTCATACTGCTGGGAGCAAATGGATAACCAAAATTCTACTCAACCGCCGGTTGGTACTAATACTGGCGGACCAAATTTCCGTTCCAGAACTCCTTCTGCAAGCGGAACACGTTATTTTCCTTCCATTGCAAGCTTAATGGCTGGAGGACCATTTACATGGGAAGTTCTTCCGACAGTAAGCAGAACGATGAATTTCCGCTGTACGGTTAGAGACAATGAAGCAAATGGCGGATGTAATGATCATGAAGATATTACCATTACAACAACTTCAACAGCCGGACCATTTATTGTGAATTATCCAAGTGCAACAGGTATTTCCTGGCCTGGAAACTCAACTCAAACGGTAACCTGGTCTGTGGCAAATACAGACGTTGCACCGGTAGCCTGTGCGAACGTTGATGTGTTGATTTCTACGGATGGTGGTGCTACATTTAGTGTTATCGCGAACAATGTTCCGAATGATGGGTCGCAGATGATTACAGTACCGAACACGGCTACTACAACAGCAATTGTTATGGTAATGTGCGAAAACGGAACATTCTTCGATGTTTCAAATAACGTGTTTGCAATCACAGCAGCGACAAATGATTACACGTTGAATTTGCAGAATGCAACCGTTTCTGCTTGTCAGGGAACTGATGCAGTATTTACCGTAGTGGTTGGTCAGATCGGTTCGTATACAGATCCGGTAACGTTATCTGCAACAGGTAACCCGGCAGGAACAAGTGTTTCTTTTACACCGAATCCTGCAACTCCGGGAACAAACGCTACAATGACTATTTCAAATACAGCGGGTGCAACTCCTGGAACGTATAACTTCACTGTAAACGGTACTTCAACGTCAGGACCTCATTTCACGAACGGAACCGTTTTGATCTCTACTTCAGGAGTTGTTGCTTCCACATTGACCAGTCCGGCAAATGCTGCGACAAATGTTCCGGTAAGTCCGAATATGACCTGGACGAATGCAGGTGTGGGTGTACAGTTTAATATTACGATTGCAACAGATGCGGCATTTACAAGTGTGGTTGAAAGTGCAACAGGTCTTAGCGCTCAAACTTATACAGCCACTTTATTGAGCCCGGCTACAACGTATTTCTGGAAAATCGAAACATTGAACTCCTGTTCAGCACCTGTTTCATCTGCTACATTTACGTTTACTACGGCATCTTGTATGACTTTCAACGCAACGAATGTACCGGTTACCATTCCGGATGACCAGGTCACCAGTGTAACTTCCACTATGACCATTCCTACCGGAGGAACAATCAACGATCTGAATGTTGTGAATCTTGCCGGAACTCATACCTGGATCAATGACCTGGCAATAACGTTGACAAGCCCGAATGGTACAACGGTAACACTTTGGGAAGATATCTGTGATGATGAAGACGATTTCAACCTGAACTTCGATGATGAAGCAGCAGCAGGAGCACTTCCTTGTCCTCCTGTAGGCGGTGGAAGTTATCAGCCGGTTGACGCTTTAAGTGCTTTCGATGGAGAAAATATGAGTGGTGTCTGGACGTTGACAGTTTCCGACGTGTTTAACGAAGACGGTGGTGCATTGAATTCATGGGGCTTGGAGATTTGTTATACTCCGGCAGCACCTTGTACACCTCCAACTGCAGCAACAATTGGTGGAACTACCGCTCTTTGTCCGGGTGCATCAACAACGTTATCTGTAACTTCAGGAACATTGAATGATGCAACGGATTGGCAATGGTATTCGGGATCTTGCGGTGGAACAGCTGTGGGTTCGGGAACTTCAATCAACGTTTCAACAGCAGGAACTTACTTTGTAAGAGGAGAAGGTGGTTGTGTGACCGGTGGAACATGTACTTCTGTAACTGTGACTCAAACTACGCTGAACCTGAATACAACAGTTGCAGGAGCAACTATTTCTTCCTCGCAGGGAACTGCAACTTATCAATGGATCAACTGTTCAACAAATACACCGATTTCAGGGGCTACGAGTCAATCCTTCATTGCACCTGCAAATGGTTCATACGCAGTAATCGTAACAAGAAACGGTTGTACGGATACCAGTGCCTGTGTAACCATTTCCAATTTGGGAATTGATGATCTGAACTTTGAGGATGTTTCGGTTTACCCGAACCCTACAAATGGCAAGATCACGGTTTCGTTCAACAAAGAAGTGAACCTGAAGTCATTTGTTATTCGTGATGTAACCGGAAGATTAATCCGCGAAGAAAAACCACAAACAACAAGTGGAATTACTTTCGATATCTCTACCGAAGCTCAGGGAGTTTACTTCCTGAACATTGAAGTAGGTGGAGCGACCCAATCATTCAAGCTGATCAAGAATTAATAATTGACTGAATACACGAAAGCCCTGATACCATTGCGGTGTCGGGGCTTTTAATTTTCATAAAAACATGATATTATGTTTTCATCATTTCGTTATATAACGAATTCATTGTTTATGAACTGACTTAGCCCTGAATCGCGGCAAGAATCGCAGTCAATTTGTTCTCATCCGGGAGCAATAAGTTTTCTTCAAAAGCAGTTCCCGATTCAACGGTTACACGTGAAGTCCCGGAAAAATGAATAGCATCTACTCCTGTTTCTTTCAGTTCCGGAATCAATTCTTCTTTCACCCCACCACCTGCCATGATCTCAATACGCCCGTTTGCGTATGAAACAAGCTCTTTCAGACGATTTATTCCATGAGCGACACTCAGATCCGAACCACTGGTTAAAATGCGCTTAAATCCAAGTTTTACAAGTTGGTCCATTGCCGTTCTCCAATCATCCACGTTATCAAATGCACGATGAAAAGTAAAATCTACGTTGGGTGCTGTTCGTTTCCAGGTTTCCAAAGCTTCCAGGTTCAGTTTGAAGTCTTTTGTCAGTGCCCCGACAACCAAGCCCTTGATTCCCGAATCTTTCAGTTCCAGGATTTGATCGCGCATCACAACAATTTCATCGTAATTGTAAACGAACCCACCGGCACGAACGCGGATCAAGGCATGTTGTTCCAGGTGAAAGGTGTTGTGGATCCAGGAAACCATGGCTTTTGATGGAGTTAACCCGCCTTGTTCCAAAGCAATACAGGTTTCAATCCGGTCAATTGGTTGCTTGCTGACGATCCGCGCAGCTTCCAGTGTACCGACACAAATTTCTGTCTTCATTTGCTCAGGATTATTTCGTTAATAAATGTCCAGGGCGTGAAACCGGCTCCCGGTTGTCCGGAAGGGATCAATTCCTTATTGTAGATCATTACTTTGACATACCGGGCTTTCATTTTTTTATTTAGCTGGATGAGATCACCGTTCATTCTTGCTTTTGCAACCGTTTTGAATTTCTTTCCGTTGGAACTTAGTTGAATCACATAGCTTTCCGGTCGGTAGATCCACGAACCGGGATCATTCAGGGTTTCGATCTGTATTTTTCCGAAAGAAGTAAGCTCCTCCAAATCGAGAGTGAATTGGATGGTATCATTATTGAACCCCAGCCATTCATTGCCTTTCCAGGGTTTCTTCCCAATTACACCATCGGTAAGTCCAAGGTTGCCGTTGTGATCGTATTTTTCATGTGGTTTGGTATCAAAGGAAATGTTTTTCCCCAAAGCCAGGTGAGAAATAAAAGTATAATCACAGACACGCAATTCCTGGTCTCCGATGTTGGAGTGTACGAGGTAACGGTGTTCTTCAACTTGCTCTGTTCGTTCGATATTGATTCCGGTCACCGTTTCATTGTTTACAGAAAAAACGACATCTTCTACCGGTTTGATCAACCCGTAACTTACTCCTGGTTTGTATGGCCTGATCTCCAATGCCGGGTCCAGGAAAGAAGTGGAGAATCGGATACCATCATTGCGCAGTTGTGGCAGATAGGTATTTGACAATGCTTCTACAAAATCGGAATAAGGAATCTTGCTTTTGTTCCACAAGACTTCAGCCATGGCTACCAAACGGGGAAAGGCATTGTATTCAACTGCCTGGATCGTTGGCAGGTATTCCGTCCAGAGATTCGCCTGACCACCCAAAATGTATTGTTTGTATTGATTTTCCAATCCTTTTACCGGATCGAACTGGTATACTTTTTCCAAAGGAAGATAACCGCCGATCGCCAATGGTTCAGATGGATGTCCGCTTTGATAATAATCGAAATAACAATAGGAGGTCGGGGTCATCACCACCTGGTGTTTCAATTTGGCAGCCGCAATCCCGCCTTCCATTCCCTGCCAGGACATTACTTGTGCATTCGGGGCCAAACCACCTTCCAGGATTTCATCCCAACCGATGATCGTTCTTCCTTTTGCATTTACGTGTTTTTCAATGTCTCGAATGAAAAAGCTTTGAAGTTCATGACTAGAATGCAGGCGATTCTCAGTCATGATCGCTTTGCATTTCGGACATTTTTCCCAACTAACTTTCGGGCATTCGTCGCCACCGATATGGATTACTTGTGAAGGGAAAATCTCCATTACCTCATCCAGGACATCTTTCAGGAAAGAACGGGTTTTCTCCTGGCTGCAGAACACTTCATCAAAAACCCCCCAGGTGCCGACAACCGGAAGCTGTTGTTCCGTGCAACTCAATTCAGGGTAAGCAGCCAAAGCCGCTCTGGCATGTCCGGGCATTTCGATTTCCGGAATGATCTCGATTCCACGAATACGCGCGTATTCTACCAATTGTTTTGCTTCTTCCTGGGTATAAAAACCACCGTATTTGGTGTGATCCCATTCCACCGGCCGCTTACTGAAATGACCGATAAGCGTACTGTCTCTCCATGCCCCGATATCAGTCAGTTTCGGATATTTTTTAATCTCAATTCTCCAGCCTTGATCATCCGTTAAATGCCAGTGAAAACGATTGAACTTCAGTTTTGCCATTTGATCAATGAATTTTTGCAATTCATCTATGGAAAAGAAATGGCGGCTGCAGTCCAGGTGAACTCCACGGTAAGAAAATGCAGGCTGATCGGAAATGCGAACTCCTGCCAGTTCTTTTGGATTTTGGATCAATTGGTTCAGGGTCTGAAAGGCATTCAACAAACTGGGATAACTGCTGTATTGGATCTCGATCCCATTATGGGTGACCGCTAGTTGATATCCTTCCGTATAAACAAAGGTTTGGATTTGTTGCAGGCGAATAGTTGCCTCTTTTGAAGAACTCAATTGAAGGTGAACGGACCGGCGTCCGAACAATTGCTGCAAATAGGGGAACAATTCTTTTGGGATCTGCGCATTGTCGACTGTCAGGCGGCCATTAAAAACAAATTTATCTGCTGTTTGTTCCACGTTGGAAGGTTGTGGAAATACAAGACTGTGTTGAGCTGATAATTCGGTTGTAAAAAAGAACAACAAAATAACAAGCGTAATTTTCATACCATTAAAGTTTAATTCCGACAAGGATAATATCATCGATTTGAGGGAGAGAGCCTTTCCAGTTCTGCAGGCTTTTTTGTAAAATAGATTCCTGTTCCCTTGCTGAGAGGTGTGTGATCTCCAGGAGCAGTTGTTTCAGGTTTTTAGTCATAAATTTCTTGTTCCGTTCACCGCCGAATTGATCCGGATATCCGTCCGAGAATAAGTAGACAGAATCCCCTTTCTGTAGTGGGATGGTCATTTCATTGAATTCATAATCGGAATAATTGTTCCCTCCGATTGACATTTTATCCGGTGAATATTGGATTAGTTCTTTGTTGCGGATCAGCCACAGCGGCCTGTTTGCACCGGCGTATTTGACGCTGCTTAAATCCTTTTCAAAAATGCAGATTGCAGTGTCCATTCCGTCTTTACTTTTGACGGTAGCCAAATCCTGTTTCAGGGATTCGATAATGAATTTATTGACATGGTTCAGGATCTGTGATGAACTTTCAATGCGTTTTTCAAGGATCGCATAGTTCAAACCATCTATCCCCATCATGCTCATAAAGGCACCCGGAATTCCGTGTCCCGTGCAATCGGAAACGGCAAAGATCTTTTTCCCGTTTTCAGTTTCGGTAAACCAATAGAAATCCCCGCTTACGATATCCCTGGGAAGGTACAGAACGAAAAACTCGGGAAAGGATTCCCGGATGGATTCCACATGCGGCAACCGGGCTTGCTGGATCTGTAAGGCGTATTCGATACTATCGGAAATATCTTTGTTTTTGATCTCAATTTCGAGGTAAGCTTTTGCAATGAGCTCGTTGTCTTTCTTCTTGCGTAAAAATGAACGGTAGATAAAGAAACCAAGCAGGAATAAAAAGAAAATAATGATGATCAGGAAGATTTTGAAATTGCGTTCGCGGTCTAATTTCGCATCCGATAGTTTCTGTTCCTGTTCCAGGGATTTAATTTGAAGCTTGTTTTGTTCGTATTCCAGTTTCGCACCCATTTCCTGGATGTAATCACGATTGTTCCGTGCATTGACAGAATCATTGGTTTGGGCGTACAACTCCATGTAATTGTAAGCTTTCGACAGGTTATTCCGGGCACTGTAAATTTTGGACGCCAGTAAATATCCTTCCGCCAGTTCTGGGGGAAAGTTGTGTGCTTTGGCAAGCGTGATCGCTTTCTCAAACAATGGGAGTGCTTCCGTTAATTTATCCTGATCTTTTTTGACTTTTCCCAGTCCCAAATAACCCAGGCAGAGGTTATATAATTCATTCGGGACTTTTTCCAGGATTGCGATCCCGGCACGGTATTCCTTTTCGGCTTCAGCCAGACGTTTCAATCCGTAATTGAGCTGGGCACTTGTCACATGTATGGTCCCGATCGCATCTGAATAATGGTACTTTCTTGCCAGTTTAATCGATTTCTCACAAGATTTCAGTCCTTTTTCGAATTGCCCGGAAGTCAGGTATAAATTCGCCAGGTCATCATAATTGATAATGGTTCGTTGCCTGTTGTTAATCTTGATATTGAGGTTTAGGGACTTCAACAAATATTCTTCCGACAGCTCATATTTTTTCTGGCCCAGGTAGATCCAACCGATATTCCGGTAACATTCGGCAATCTGGCCTTGGTTTTTGGTCTTTTGAAAATTCTTGAGGGCGTCAATGTAATATTCGGAAGCATGGGTGTAGTCCCCGGAAAACCAATACAGGTTTCCCATAGAGTTTTGTACTCTGCCCATCAGTTCCTTGTCTTTCGTTGCTTCTGCGATATGCATGGCTTCAGTGGTGAGCTTGAATGCTTTTTTGTAATCGGAATGAGCAATCGGTTGGGCGGCATTCAGTAATTTGAGTACAGCGATACTGTCGCCGGGATTTGATTTTTTTTCGGGCCCGGAGGCTTTTTTTCCTGCTGCATCATCCGGTACTTCATTCTTTTCCACCGGATCGATCAGGTTAAATAATTCGATTACCGAAGCAGGTCGTGGGTTTGAGTTGTTCCGTATATCTGATGCAGACTTCGGAATTTCATAAGCAAACGCAGAGAATTGGAATACCCAAAGTATTGTAATCACAAGTAATATTCCTTTTCTTAGGATCATGCGTTTTTATTATTCGTGTCACAAATTAAGTATTTATATTTAACCTTTAGTTTAAAATTTGTTGGTTTTCATGAAAGCATCAGTTGGATTTGGAATTTTAGTCGTGCTATTTTTGGGGTGTAATGCCTTCGGACAGAAGAAAATTCTGGGCCCGGAGGTGTATAATTCCTGGAATAGAGTAGGTGATGTACAACTTTCGCAAGACGGAAAGTTCAGTGTGTATTCGATAAAGCCCTATCGCGGAGATGGGTTTTTGTATTTTGTGAATTTGGAAACAGGAAAGAAAGATTCCATAGCCCGCGGGTATGAGCCCAAATTTGATGAAAGCGGAAGCTTCGCTGTTTTTAAGATCCATCCCGGGTTCGATACCTTGCGGAAAGTGGAACTTGCAAAAGTGAACAAGGAAAAATGGCCGAAAGATTCATTGGGAATTTGGTATACTGCGGACGGTTCTGTAAAGAAATATGACCAGCTGAAAGAATTTAAACTGGCTGAAAAAGGGAGTTCAGTGGCTTTCCTTTCCACTAAAAATGAATGGCCGAAGGGATATTTAAGTAAAGCCGAGGCAAAAAAAGAAAAGAAGCAGGAGAAGAAAAAAGGAAAGACTAAAACCGATGGGAAGTTACTGACCCTAATCGATCCGCTTACCAAAGAGAAGAAGTGCGTTAAACACGTTACCCAGTTTGAATTGAGTAAAGACGGAAAGTATGCCGTTTTCGTTCAACAGGAGAAATTCAAAAAGGACTCAGTTCGTTTAGGGATCTACGATTTTTCCAGGAAGGAATTTTGGAATGATAAAAAGCGTGTTTCGGAATATGCGGGAATCAGCTTCTCGGGGAAAAACAATACCTTGCTTGGACTGGCAACAGTTGATACCGCTTCCAATAAACGTTGGTCTTTGTTTACAATTAACCCGGATACAAAACTATTCAGGCAACTGATCGATACTTCGATGAGTTTTCCGAATGATGAAGTGTTGTCATCGAATTTCAAACCCTATTTGAATAATAACGATGCGGATGTGTTCTTCGGGGTTGCTGACCGGCCTGAAAAACCATTTAAAGATACCTTGCTGGAAACAGAGAAATCAAAAGTGGATCTCTGGCATTGGAAAGACAAACGCTTGCAGCCACAGCAGTTGGTAGAACTAAAACGCGATCAAAGCAGAACGAACCTGGCTGTGTACCATTTGAATTCCGGGGAAGCAATTGTACTGGGGAACGACAGCTTGTACCTTCAATCGTCTGAACGTTACGAACAATCAGTCATTTTAGCGAATTGTGATGAAGCATACCGGTATGCAACCTGGAATACGATGAACCCGACAAACTATTACCTGATCCGGGTTTCGGACGGGAAAATTTCTGCCTTGAGAGAAAAAGTCTATACGCGTGGATACTTGTCTCCGAACGGGAAACAGTTCGTGTTTTGGAACAATCGCACAAAGCAATATTATTTGATGAACACAGACTCTCAAGTAGAGGAATGTATTACCTGTAGCTGGAAAGGCAATTTCTTTGAAGATAAGAACGGGATGATCGAAGAAGATGAGCCGCAAGGGATCATTGGTTGGGGGCCGAATGATCAAACACTGTTTGTGCAGGCGGACAAAGCTGTTTTGTCTTACGATGTAAGCTCAAAGAAATTATTCTCAATAACAGACCGATTACAAAATTCAGCGCAGGATACCAATTACCGTTACACCTTGTTCAATTTGAACAGTGATTCCGTACGTTTTTATCCTGAAACAAGTTTGTTGACCCGCTTCAGTAAAACGAGTAAGATGATGGATGTTTACCGGGTAAAAGCGTCTTTTTCAAATCCGAATTTCGAATTGATTTCCGGCTCGGGACACAATTATTTCAATTTCATGAAAGCGAAGAAAAGCGACCGGATCATCTTTAACCGCTCTTCAAACAGTGATTTTCCCGATTTGTTCATGACCACAAAACCAGGAGCGGAAATTTCCCGCATCTCTTATGCCAATCCGCAGCAAAGTCAGTACAATTGGTCGACAGTGGAATTGATCAAATGGAACAGTTATTCAGGGATCCCGTTGGAAGGTTTGGTGTACAAGCCGGAAAATTTTGATCCGGACCAGGAATATCCCTTGTTGGTTTACTATTATGAATTGTACTCTGATGAAATCCACAATCACTATGCACCGAAACCAACGGCTTCCATTATTTTCCCTACGGAATATGCTTCTGCGGGTTATGTAGTCTTTATCCCGAATATCCGTTACACAGCCGGACATCCTGCAAACAGTGCCTACGATTGTATTTTGAGCGGTACGGATGCAGTATTGAAAAAGTATTCCAATATCGATTCCAAAAGAATGGGATTGCAGGGTCAAAGCTGGGGAGGATACCAAACGGCGCAGCTCATCACGATGACCGATCGTTTTGCTGCAGCAATGGCAGGAGCTCCGGTTGGGAATATGTTTTCAGCTTATGGTGGGATTCGTTGGGGATCCGGTTACAGCAGACAGTTCCAGTATGAACATTCTCAAAGCCGGATCGGGAAAACGATCTGGGATTCACCGGAATTGTATGTGGAGAACAGCCCGATCTTTGGTTTGCCGAAAGTAAAAACTCCGCTACTGATCATGCATAACGACGAAGATGGTGCAGTTCCATGGTACCAGGGAATCGAGCTGTATACCGGTTTACGCCGTTTGCAAAAGCCTGTTTGGTTGCTGAATTACAATGGAGATGACCACAACCTGATGAAACCCGCAAACCGAATGGATTTGAGTATCCGTATGCGCCAGTTCTTCGATTTTTACCTGTTGAACAAGCCGGAGCCGCTTTGGTTGAAGGAGGGAATCCCTGCAATTCAGAAAGGAAAGAATTACAAGTATGACTTGGCGGAATGATTATCTGGTCAGTTCGTCCCGATAATTATTGGGACGAACTGGATAGGAGCGATAAAAAAGAGGGACACGATCTTCGCGTCCCCCATATTTTTAACAGATCGATCGGTTTATATAAATACCGTTTCTTCCGTTGTTTCTTCTTGTTCAACTTTGATGATGCCGTTTCCAACGGCACCACCCAAGCTTGCTTTTATTTTAAATATGGCAACGCCACACTGCCCCAACTGATAGATATCGTTGTAATTGAATGTGGCCTCACCTTGCTCATTGGTCGTTGCTGTTTTCGGATCCCTGATGGCCCCGTGACCTGGTTCGCCGGTTTCTTCTCCGATCAATTCTACTGTTGCGCCTGCCACACGACTGTTATTTTGATCCAGCACATAGATCTTGGCAATCGTATCTTCTTTCTTTCTGCAAGAACCGATACTTAGAATTGCTGCTCCGATAGCGAGGGTCAAAATAGAACGTGATAACATAACACAATTGATTTTTATAGCTGCAATGTCTTATATAAAAACAGATTCATCGGTTTGAAATGAATAAATCCGCGTTATGAATGTTCCTTTTTGAATTTTGTATGAATAAAAAACCCCGACGTTGCTAAAGCAAGTCGGGGTTCAGTATCTGGGATTCCGGAATTACTGGATAAATACCGTTTCTTCGTTTTCTTCTTCCTGTTCAATTTTGATGATCGCTTCCCCGGAAAGCGCGTCTTTTCTTGCTTCAATGTTTAGAACCGCCACACCGGCCTGTCCTAATTGGTAAACATCATTGAAGTTAAAATAAGCAACACCTGAACCATCGCTCAATGTAGTATCGAAAAGAACAACCGGCGGAGAATTCGGAACTGTTGATTCGCCTTTCAGTACCACTTGTGCACCTGCTACACGCTCGTTGTTGGCATCCAACACATAGATCTTAGCAGTTGTGTCTTTTTTCTTTCTGCAACCTGTAGAAGAAAAAATCACACCTATTCCAATAACAAGTGCTCCGAAAAATGCCGTTTTAATAAGTGTATTCATTGTTATTCGAAATAGATTGTTAATACATTCGTGATATGGGCTCTACAGCGGATATATCCACTTCCTTCCTCCGTATCTTTCTTTGCCAAGACATCGAAGTAACCGGTAGTTTCTTTCTTGCCAAGTTTACTGAAGAATGGTTCCATATCAAAATATGCAAACCCGGATGAATTTGTTTGAACCGTATCCACATATTCAGGGGTTGCCGGATCGGAGTTTACATCCCCGATAATGACAACCTTGGCATTATTAACCAACTCGTTATTCGTTGAACGTACGAAAACCTTTAATATAGAAGGATCTTTCTTACAAGACGACAATACAAGAAGTATCGAAAGCAAGGAGAAATATCCAATATTACGTACCATTTTGTTCATAGTGTTGTTTTTATTTCGATGTAAATATAATCTTTTTGCGTTTATAATCTGATTCTCTACAATTTCGTAACTTCGTTGCTCAAAAAAGTATGTTTTTAAACATCAAATTAAGGAAAAAGTTACATTTCAGGTACTTTTTTTTTGAATAGACGTTTAGAAAGTAAAAAGGTTGGATTAAAAGAATGAAAGAGCAAATCGCTGCAGCTAGGGAAGCTATTGAAAATTATGCCGTCACAGACCTGAATTCTGTGGAAGCATTCCGTATTCACTTTTTGGGTTCCAAGGGAGAATTAAAGAATTTGTTCGGTGAGTTAAAAAATGTTCCGAATGAAGAAAAGAAAGAAGTAGGGCAACTTTTAAACGGCTTACGGATCTTGGCTGAAGAAAAATGGATGCTTTTCAAAGAAAATTTGGAAAATGTACAGGGTGCAGATTCGGATGTGGATGTAACACGCCCGGCAGAACCGATTGCCCTGGGCGCAAGACATCCGCTTTCACTTGTTCGAAGTGAGATCATCGCTATTTTTGAGCGGATCGGTTATTCTGTTTCCGAGGGACCTGAAATTGAGGATGACTGGCACAATTTCTCTGCTTTGAATTTCCCGCCGGAACACCCGGCAAGAGATATGCAGGATACTTTCTTCATTGAAAAAGGTGAGCGTGAAATGGCTTTGAGAACACACACGTCATCTGTCCAGGTACGTGTGATGGAATCTTCCACACCTCCGATCCGGACGATTTCTCCCGGAAGAGTATACAGAAATGAAGCGATTTCTGCGCGTGCGCACTGTTTCTTTCACCAGGTGGAAGGTCTGTATATTGATAAAAATGTTTCATTCGCTGATCTGAAACAAACACTGGATTATTTCGCAAAGTCCTTATTCGGTGATAAAGCAAAGATCCGTTTAAGACCATCTTATTTCCCGTTTACAGAGCCGAGTGCTGAAGTGGACGTTTCCTGTACCATTTGCAACTCGAAAGGGTGCAATGTGTGTAAGTACACCGGCTGGCTGGAAATCCTGGGTTGCGGAATGGTTGATCCGAATGTGTTGGAAGCTTCCGGGATTGATTCCGAAACGTATACCGGTTTTGCTTTCGGGATGGGGATCGAGCGCATTGCCCAATTGAAATTCCGTGTAAATGATTTGAGACTGTACTCGGAAAATGACGTGCGCTTCCTGAAACAATTTAAAGGAGTGAATTTCTGATGGGACTATTTTCAAGTAAACAAAAAACCGAATTTCCCTGGGTAAAGTTGACCAGTTCGGAACAATTACGGGACTTATTGAAATCATCGGAAACGAAACCGCTGTTGCTGTTTAAACACAGTACACGCTGCAGTATTTCTTCCATGGCGCTCAACCGGTTTGAAAATACGATGGACCCCGAGAAAGCTACTTGCGTTTACCTGGATTTGTTAGCATACCGTCCTTTGTCGAATGAGATTGAAGCTATCACCCGGGTGGAGCACCAATCTCCGCAGGCAATTCTAATTAATAATCACCAGGTCATTTATTCGGAAACACATAACGGAATAAGTGCCTCAGACATTTTGAAACTCATTTGATATGAAAAGAAGATACGGAATCATTGTACTCCTCCTGTTGGTGCTTGCTGCTTTTATCATTGTTCCTTTGATGAAATCAGGAGGTGGGGCGGAAGAACTTGAAATGGCAAAATTTGAACTTCCGGGCGATCCCCAGGCAAAATATGGTGAAGATATTCCGATTAAATTCCGGATCCCTGAAGGATTGGCAAAGGTAGAATTGCTTTACAATGATTCGGTTTTTGAAACCTGGAATAATCCGAAAGCACAAATGCGAACAGTTGCTTTGAAAACCGATTATTATGGTGTGGGTTCCAGGTCATTGATTCTTCGGTCTACCTTCAAAGACGGAACGGTTCTGGAAAATTCGGCAATTGTCCGCATTACTTCAGATATCGCGCCTGAATTATTGTTCGTGAAAATCGTTAAGGAATATCCGCATAACCCCGAAAACTATACACAAGGATATGAGTTCGACGGAAACCAGTTGTACGAAGGAACGGGGGACCCCGGACAGCAGGGAAAAACACTGATCGGACCGGTTTCTTTACAAACGGGAGCATTTATGGACCCTAAGAACGGATTGGACGCTACCTATTTCGGTGAAGGAATTACTATTTTGGGAGATTTGATCTACCAGGTTACCTGGCAAAACAGCAAGTGCTTTGTTTACGATAAGAAGACCATGGTCCTTAAAAATGAGTTTACTTATGTTGGTCAGGGCTGGGGATTGTGTAACGATGGGAAATCCATTATCATGTCAGACGGTTCCGAACGCATTACTTTCCGTGATCCGAAGTCATTCCAGGCAACAAAAGTGATTGAAGTATACGATAATGTTGGTCCGAGAACGAACCTGAATGAATTGGAATACATTGACGGGAAGATCTATGCGAATGTGTATACCACCGGAACGGTGTTGGTAATTGAACCGACAACCGGCCGCGTGTTGCAGGAAATCGATGCCAATGAATTAGTTATTCGCGGTAAAGGTCCGGGCGGAGATGTACTGAACGGAATTGCTCATAACAAGCTGACGAACAAGACCTACATGACCGGGAAATACTGGCCTAAAACCTTTGAAGTTCAATTCGGGAAATAACGATGATCTCTCCTTACAACGACGAGTATTTCATGCGCCAGGCATATATGGAAGCACAAAAAGCGTTCGAATTGGGTGAAATCCCGGTTGGGGCCGTAGTTGTTGTAAATAACCAGATCATTGCACGGGCACACAACCTCACGGAACGGTTGCATGATGTGACTGCACATGCGGAAATGCAGGCAATTACAGCAGCTTCCGAATACCTGGGAGCAAAATACCTGAAAGACTGTACACTTTATGTAACACTTGAACCTTGCGTGATGTGCGCCGGAGCTTTGTACTGGTCGCAACTGGATAAGATCATTTTCGCTGCCCGGGATGAAAAACGCGGGGCGGGCCGTTTTCAGAATGAACTGTACCACCCAAGGACAGTTGTCAGCAAAGGGCCGTTGGAAAACGAATGCTCGCAGTTGATGATTGATTTTTTCCAGAATAAACGATAAGATGAAACAGTAGGGGCGGAAAATTTTCCGCCCCTACTGTTTTATAGATAACTCTATCGGGAGAATGAGAGAAAAGAATGACGGGAGATTAAAGCACCCGGATGTAATTAATCTCCTTGTATTGATTTTTTCTCAGTTATGTATAAATGAATTCGTTTAAAAAAAGGCTAAAAAAACACCTTCAATCGATCACCCGTAGCTCAAGGGAGGATTACCCGACTATTACCCGAGTATAAAGCGTCTTTTGTACCAAATTTTAACGCATGGTTTTACGGGCTTTTCGGTAGTTTTTGATTCGCTTTTTTCAAAAATAAATACTTCCCGTTGAACCAAAAGGCTACCGTTTTAGTTCTGGTTAGGTTACACTTTTGGGAGTTATGCCTGGTGATCATTCATTTGCAGCATTCTTATTTTTAGACAGAAAGATTGATCAAACCAAATTTTAACCGATTTATGGACGATTTTTACCACTCGCGTATCCTTTTTTATTGCCGGTAATGAATATTCGTTAGATTTGATTCAAAATCCAGCGTATGTCAGAGATTGTTTTAGAGGTAGATAATTTATCCAAGAAGTATAAAAAAGTAGATGCCGTGAAGGGTATTTCTTTTCATATCGAAAAAGGGAATGTCTACGGTCTTCTCGGCCCGAATGGAAGTGGTAAAACCACCACTTTAGCCATGTTAATGGGTATTTTGCACCCCACCCAGGGATCATTTTCATGGTTCGGGAACGGACAGGAAGACCGGAACCGGCTACGAATCGGTTGTTTACTGGAAACTCCCAACTTTTACCCGTATTTGAATGCTTACGATAATTTGCGGGTAACTGCGACGATCAAAAATATGGCAAATCCCAAGGCACGCATTGAAGAGGTCTTGGAATATGTTGATCTGAAAGAGCGTGGGAAACGAACGTTCCGGACTTACTCATTGGGAATGAAACAACGTTTGGCTGTTGCTGCGGCCTTGCTTTCCGATCCGGAAGTGCTGGTTTTGGATGAGCCTACGAATGGACTTGACCCGGAAGGGATTGCTGAAATGAGAGAGTTGATCCTAAAGATTGGCTCGGAAGGAAAAACAATAATCCTTGCATCACATATCCTGGATGAGGTCCAAAAGATCTGTTCGCACGTAGTAATGCTAAAGCAAGGGGAAATGGTGTACAACGGAAGCATGACCGAGCTTTTGTTACAGCGTAAGTCATACAAGGTCATGGCAGACGACCGGGAAAAGCTGCGTTCGGTTTTGGGCGATTTGGCACAAGTCAAAATCCTAACCGAGGATACGGATTCCCTGACGGTAGAATTGGATGAACATTTGACCGGTGCCGACTTGAACCGCCTGGTTACAGAGAAAGGAATTTACCTTTCAGAGTTGCATGCTTATCAAAAAAGTTTAGAGACAATTTTCCTAGAAAGAATGAAATTATGAGACAGATTATAGCATTGGAGTATGCTAAATTGAGAAAATTCCATACTCTTAAAATATTGTTTGCGGTTTATATGGTAGTTGTTCCCTGCTGGATGTACTTTATGAACTTCTTTTTCAAGATGAACCCTCAGTTGAAAGCGATTTTCACACAGGATAATCCGTTTGATTTTCCTCATATCTGGAGTTTCATTACTTATAGTGCAAGTTTTTTCAATATCCTGCTGGCGGTTTCGGTTGTTACTATAACCACCAATGATATTCAGTATAAAACGATGCGGCAGAATATTATTGAAGGTTTAACCAAAAGACAGGTGATTTTCGGGAAGTTTGCTTTTGTCGTTTTCTTAAGTGCAATGGCTACTTTGTATACCTTCCTTTGTGGGTTGGTCCTGGGCCTGATCGAGTCGGCAAATATGGATTTCTACCAGAACATTCATTTGAACCTGCTTTATTTCATCCAGACGATCGGATATTTCAGCTTTGCTTTTCTCTTTGCGATATTGGTTAAAAGACCGGCAATTGCGATCGTAACGTTTATTATTTACTTTCCGGTGGAAACCATTGTCGGGAATATTATCTCCCAGAAAATGTACCAGTTTTTCCCCTTGAAGGTGTATGCTGATTTAACCCCGATGCCATTTTTTAAAGCAGTTGTTAACTCAGGCCCGAAGAATGCAGAGAACGAGATCTTTCTGCTGAACCTTGGTGAACAATTATCTTTGGCCGGAGTCTACATCATTTTGTGTTTTACTGTCACTTATTTCATCCTGAAGCGAAGGGATTTATAAAGCTTCGTTTAAAAGTTAAATGATTGAGGGTTATTGCGTTAACAAAATAACAAGTTTGGAATTTAGGAGATAGTGCCCTACATTGCGGGGCATTAAACTTCTACTATGAACAAACTATTACTATGTGGAGCCCTGTTTACGGGCTTGTCGGCACATTCACAAACGACACTTTTCCAGGACAATTTTGAATCGGGTGCAGGAAACTGGACCCTGAACGGTGGAACGGGTAACAACCAATGGGTTTTGAATTCGGAATACGTGGATAACTCGGGGTTTAACCTTGTTCCGGATACTCCCGATGAACCGGGTGGTGTAACCAACGGGCCGCATTCTGCTTACCTGCACATTTACAATTCGCAAGCCTGTGGTTTTGGGATCTGTAATGCATCATTCGATACCGGTTCTTCTTCCAACCAAAGTGCAACGCAAACCACAGCTATTTCCACGACCGGGTACACGAACGTTACGCTTGAATTCATTTATTTGTGTGCCGGAGCAGCCGGAACTTCGTATGGGGTCGTAGAATATTCCACGGACGGCGGAACGGTATGGACAGCAGCAAGCAGTCAATATTCCGGAGTTTCTTCCTGGACCAATGCGTCCATTCAGTTACCGGCATTTGACAATATGGCGTCTTTGAAATTCCGTTTCAGATGGCAAAATGGTGGTGCAGGGAATGATCCGGCTTTTTCTATCGATGAATTGAAAATAACAGGAACAGGTGGGGCTGGGGCTACTGTTGGTACCGGTGCCATTACCACAACGACCTATTGTTCCAATAACAGTGCGAATATATCCGTTCCTTTCACCGTTACAGGAACAGTGAACGCAGGAAACGTGTACACTGCTCAGTTGTCGGATGGTAATGGATCTTTTGCTGTTCCAACCGCAATCGGGACCTTGTCATCATCCGCTACAGGAACTTTGAGTATAGCAGCAACTATCCCAAGTGGTTTACCCGGAGGAAATGCATACCGTATTCGCGTAGATGCATCGGATCCTGTAACTGTTGGAACTGACAATGGGAGCAATATCACGGTTGTGGTTCCACCATCTGTTTCTATTTCGTCCACTCCCGCAAACGGAGTTATCTGCAGCGGGAACTCTGCGTCATTGTCTGCTACGGGTGGTGTTGCTTTTGTATGGAGCCCGGCGGCATCATTGGATAATGCTACAAGCCCGAACGTTTCGGCAACGCCAGGTTCGACCCAGGTGTACACGGTAGTCGGTACGGATGTAAACGGATGTTCAAACAGCGCGACATTCACGGTCACCGTTCAGGATTGTGCCGGGTTGGAAGAAGCATCTTTCGGGGATTTTGAGTTATATCCAAACCCGGTAAATCAAACCCTCACTGTAAATGTGGGTGAATTGAAAAGTATCGAAAGCATTTCAGTTTTGGACCTTTCCGGAAGAACAGTTCTTTCTAGTTCGTTTGTTTCTACTGCGATGGATGTAAGTTCTTTGGAAGGTGGGAAATACTTCCTGATGATCACGCACGAAGCGGGAGTTTCGGTGAAGGCATTTGTGAAGCAATAGAAATGAATCACAGTATTAAAGCCGGGTAGGATCTATCCGGCTTTTCTGTTTTCAATGTCCCCCTCCAAAGGGGGAAAGCCAAAAATTCCTTTTCAAAAGGAAATCAAGCTTCGAAAACTTAATGATGGTTGTAAAAATTCTCTTTCTTGGAAGAGGATCAAAAACTCCCCCTTTGGAGAAGCGTAGTTAAAATCTCACAAATCCTTAATGATCCCGGAAAGTCAGTCACAATAAAGGATTCAGGGTGTTCGTTGTATAAAAAGGAAACGGGAGGATTTTTAGGGAATTGGGGGTCAAACCTCCAATTTTCCTACCCTTTTTAGTACCCTACGTATGAGTTATTACTTATATGTTTGGATCAACCAATAAAACGAATCACCATGAAATTAAAGATCAATTTCACATTAAAAACCGGAGTTGAGGGAGAAATTCCGGTTTTGGCAATCATGAACTTCGGATACAAAGAATTCGATGTAATGAAGCAAACTCATGTGTATAAACCACTTCGTTATTATACTGGAGTGAAAGTTACGAAATCCGATTGGGATTCGGATGAAAAACTTCCAAAGAATAAATCTAAACGAACTGAGCTTCTGCAACTGGAAAAGCAAGCAACAGATATATTTAATTATCTGATCACAACAGAAACGGTAACACCGGAGCGTTTAAAGCAAGAGTTGGATGTTAAAATCAAAAAGAGAGAAGATAAAGCAATTGTACAACGGGTTCGAATTGTAGATTTCATTTCCAATGAAATTATGAAAGAGCAGAGTTTAAAACCCAAAACTAAACAAGGATATACCACTCTTGAGAACCGATTGAAGGATTTTGAAAAGAAGATCGGGAAGCAATTATTCAGCAATGAATTGAATGAGGAACTGTACAATAGTTTTATTGATAGCATCCGTGAGCGTTCCAATCGGATCAATACGGTTTGGAGTATTTATAAGAGTTTTAAAGCAGTATTGAATAGAATTGAGCGAAAGTATAAGCTGACGATTTTCAGCCCAACTAAAGAACTTCGTTCTACAGATAAAGTCCGAATGGTCACAGAGGATAAAATCTACTTGGAATTCGAACAAATTCAAGAAATCATCAAGTACAATCCGCCCAATGAGGAATTAGGGAATGTGAAACTCATTCTACTAACGTTACTTTTTACCGGATGCAGATATTCAGATGTTTACAAGATCATTCCTGAACACACTTATTCAAAGAACGGAGTATCATTCAAATATGCACGTTACTTCAGTGAGAAAACAGACACGGAAATTGTTGTTCCAATCCTTAAACCATTGCAGGATGCGATCAATGCAAATGGAGGAAAACTAGCTTATCCTATTTCACAGCAAAAGTTCAATACCCTTGTAAAAAAGATTGCTGAAGATTGTAAATTGAATGATGAAATCACACTTTCTTATACAAATGCTCATGGAAAGAAGCAATTCATTACCCAAAAGTTGTTTGATTTCGTTTCATCCCACATTGGCAGAAGATCGTTTATTACCAATCTGATCAACTTTGTTCCAATAACGGTCCTGAGTAAAATAACCGGTCACGCGAATTCCATTCCGATCCCGGAATTTGATTTATCAGACACGAGTGTGATTTTCAAATACAATAAGATCTCGTTGATTGATAATGCAGCGCGATTTGTGAAGGAATTAAAACAGCAAGTGAAGTCAAATAGAGATTATTTTCCTTTTGAACTGGTTTAGCACATCAAAAATCACTAGTAAAATATAAATGATATAATTTGATGGCATAAACCAAGGATTCAGTCAGTTAATATTCGACATTACTTTATTTTTTCAAGGTTATTAATCTTCCCAAACAACACTTATCAAGGTTTTGTAGTTCTTGGTAGGGATACAGTATTCGTAAAATGTTGAGTCATTTTCTTCATCCTTAAGCTCAAACCAAGTAGATTTTTCGATGGTTTGCTTTTTATTCTTCCCGGTATAAACAAACTCATAGTCGGCTTCAATATACTCATTAGCTACCGAATCTGAAGGTGGGGATAATTTAGTAAGGTCTTTAACCTTAACCCACATACGATTGCTCTTTTTCCAGTATTTAACAATACCGTTACTCATAAAAGAAACAAAAATTGGGTGTAAGTCCAATTCAACGTATCTAAATATAGTTGATGTTATGCTCGTTTTAAAACGTTCTGACAGGTATTTGAGTAAATCAGGACTAAAGTTTTTACCTGTTGCTTCTTTTCTGAAAAGTTCTTCTGGCATAAGCAATTCAGATGCAAAATCATTTGCTTCCCACTCTTGAATCCCTTTTTGCATTTGTTGTTCTGCATTATTAAACCAATTCAACGTATTTGAATTTTCACCATGTACCTCTAGTTTTTCATGGAGTAAATAATGACCGATTTCGTGTGCAATTGTGAACCGCTTCTTTTCCTGGTATGGAATATCCGAATTAACTTTTATAAGTGTTTTAGTTTTCCCTCTCACGATTGTACCATCAGAATTTCTAATTGGCTCTTCAATCAACGTTGCGCCAATTGCTGATACTACTAAAGCCATATCCAAATCGGTAATTTCGTCAAAGCCTGTCTCATCTAAGAAATGCTTCGCTCTAATAGAACCTCGCTTATTCTTCATTTTCTAAACGCTCCAAAAGTTCTAATAGATTCTGATCTTTTATTATTGTTTTAATATCTTCTACTCCTAATTTATCAAGATTACGATATTGAACACTCAGGTTATTATTTTCGATCAATCCCCGAAGATAATTAACGGGTTTTTCCAGATTCTTATTAATTGCATCTGAAAAATAGTTCGAAATTTTTTCAAGTAATTGCATGTCATTTGTCCGGTTAATCATTCCTTTAATCAAAAATGATTGTTGCTTATAGGTTTTTGTACAAATCTTTGAAATTTCTTCAATGTCGTATCCTTCAGCTTCCAAAAAGGAATCCAAAAAATCTGCATCTCCATATGCGACCGCTTCTATTATCGCATCATCAATTCTGTCGATAAATTTATTTTTCATAATTCAGTGTTGTTTAGGGCGTTTCTTAATAATGGTAGTTTCTGAGCCAATTTCGTTTTCGTTTTGGTAACTTCATCTAAACTCATGTTGAATTGTTGTGCAACATCACTTCGCTTCATTCCATGAATATAATAGGGTTCAAAGAGTTGTAACTCTTCATAACTCGCACCATGCTCTTCCAACGTCTCCAAGCAAATATTAATTAGTCTTTTGTAATTATCATCATCATCATCTTGAAAATCAATAATGTTTTCATCAGAAACCGTCGCAATCACGTCTCCCAACATTTTGCTAACTGTATTACAAATATGGCTATCAAATGCACTAACTAATTGAACCCGAAATTCAGGAAACTTAGTTTTATTCCAGTTTCTTCCTCCGCTTTCTGTCAAAAAGGATTGCAATACCTCAGATAATAAATCGTCCATCATTAAACCTCGAAATCCACGATGCAAATCGTAGCGCACGTTGAATTTCACTTTCAGTCTCTTGATCCCGTATTTGAATAGTCGCTCGAACAGGTCTTTGTCATCCATGATTGATAGAACAGCGTCTTGACGTTCTTTCCACGTCGCTAACAGCTTTTCACCTCCCATTTCAATAAATTATGCTGAAAAAGTACATTTTTTTTTGATTGGTTCGAAAATTTCTTCGATTTATCAGCATATCTATATAGAAACCAATTAAATAAATGCAGTATGGCTACAAATCCGCCAAACGACAATTCTAGGAAAGGAGCAGTGAGAAACCGCTCACAGGTATTGAATCCGCAGACAGGACTTTACACAAAGCGCGACAGGAAAACAGGGCAATTCGTAGGAGTAAAGGTAACCGGAGGAAAATACAAGGGGGTAACCAATGAAAAAAAGAGTGAACAATAACAAAAATAAATGCTAATCAATATGATTGAATTTCTACTAAAACTTTTCTTAACAAAAGGAGTTCCGACGCTGTGGAAGAACAGAAGAACTCTAAAACTTTACTTCCAAACCAGATTTGGAAAGTACCGCAAACAAAAAATAAGGTTCTCAATTAGCTACTTGTACAGAATAAGAATTCCTCATTCAAACAAGTATTTGTTGGTCTTTAATAGACGAATTGAGAACCAGCTTCAGCCTGTTGGAGGTGTTTATAAACGCTATGGTGCAGATCATCTTTTTGAATCCTGGGGGTACATGCCGGATTGTCCGACCAGAGGTGTCGGTGTTGATCGAACAAGTGATGGAGACCTTCGCTTTTGCGTTGACGGGAAGTATGTCATCAATGTGGTAAAATGGTTCGAAGAAGGAATGGAGCGTGAAACAAGCGCAAACAGAGAATTCATTGAAGAATTGGTAGACACAGCTATTCTTGACAGAGAAATCTTCAGAAAAATCAAGTACAAGCAAATCGGGCGTTATTCCAAACAACTTAAATGGAGCGACCATCACAAATGCTACGAAGTTCTCATCTACGATATTGTAGAACTATTGCCGACCCCGGATCAGGAAACTGCTTTGATAGAACTAGCGGAAGGTGAGAAATTCGTTCCAGGCAGATATGCAATCGTTGAAAGTTTTGACATAGAACAACTACGATTAATGAAAGACGGACAGCAAATCGCTCGCATTGGTGAGCATACAAAATACACAATCAATCAAAAGTAAAGTGATGACAAAAATTTTTAAAAACTACGAAATTCAACGGGAAGAATTGCTTGCCCGAATCGCTCACCAGTTGGAATTGAACCCAACTCGTGCCGAACGCATGGAGAGTGCTTATAATGCGATATTTGAACTCCTGAAGAAGGACGAAGCATTTTTCGCCGGTGTAGAAATCGAGCTATATGTACAGGGTTCTAAACGGATCGGTACAACTGTAAAACCAATTAATGGGGATGATTTTGACTTAGACATAGTTCTGCATATTCATGTATTACATAAGAAATATAATCCGGTGGATGTTTACAACGCTTTGGTAAAAGCTTTGGAGCGCGACCCATACTACAAATCCATAATGCAGAAAAAAGCCCGTTGCGTTCGATTGAATTACAAGGATGATTTTCACATGGATATTTTAATTGGATGCCTGGTAACAGCTGACGATTTTGAACGTTTGGCTATTCCTGAAAGAGATTTGTTTGCATGGTCCTCAAGCAACCCAAAAGGTTTCTCTAACTGGTTTTTAGGAATTGCAAATTCCGCACAACCATCAATGCTAAAGGGTTTTTCTGAACAACTACTCCTGGAAGCGAAAATTGATCAGGAGCAGCTTCCTGAAAATGATCTTTATAGCAAACTGCCTTTGCAGCGTGGTGTACAACTAGTAAAACGTGCTAGAGATGTATATTTCACCAACAGGGATTACGCGGTTTCAAGTATCGTGCTAACAACTCTAATGGGCAGATTTTACAACGGACAGGAATCAATCTACGACACAATTGACGACGTTATTCAAAATATCATCGATCAACATGCTTACTCTGTCCGAACCGGAGTGAAATTCGAGATTAGAAACCCGGTTGATCCAAATGAAGTTTTTACAGACACTTGGACAGACAAGCATTACAATGCTTTCTATGCATTTATCCAAGATTTCCATAAAAAGTGGAACAGATTAAAACAGAATTTTGATCAAAGTGGAGAAGCGTATATTGACCTATTTGGTGAAGGACAGTACAAGGAATCACTTAGAGAACAAGTTAAACTAATGTCCCGCTTTGATTCTGATGAACTTACACGAGCAAATGGACTTATTCTTAGCAATACAGCTCATACTGACAGAAATGGATTGATAACTGAAAATACTGGAGTAAAAAATGAACGTCACAGCAATTTTGGAGACTAAAATGTATGCCGGCTATTTCAAAAATGCAAACTTGAACCTACTGTTAGAGAAGGAGCTTGTAGAAAAGTATTTTGATTGGATTAAAGTTCGAATTGTAGATGGGGCAATTTGGGGATCTGGTTCTTTAATAGTAAACGGCAACAGATACGAGGTTTCACTGGAATACAAACCACGGATTGACGATTTTGGTCGTATTGATCGTTTTGATCGAATTAGAATAAAGGGTATTAAGTATCATCCAAAAACTCACCTGTATGGTGATGACACCCTATGTCTTTATCACCCACGAATTGATCGATCACCATTCCGAGTACTTCCACTAGTTACAATAATTCCTTGGATTTCCGAGTGGTGTATCCATTATGAGGAATGGAAAAAATACGGAACCTGGTTGGGCAAAGAAATAGAGCATTGAAGTATAATGCTGATTTTCAATTATCTTTTTTAGAAAAAACAATGAGTAAAGAAAGACTTTTACAAAAATTCACAACAGCTCTAAAAGAGCATGTAGTACTTTTTTTTGAGCATAAAGAAATGTATGATCACAAGTACATTCTTAACTCAAAAATCACCGTTGGTTCAACCTTTGAACGAAATCCTTTAATTCATCAGTTTCAAGTTTACAATATGGACAAGCTTCCATTAACGGAAATAATTTTAGGAGAAATCACCAGCGTAATTATTCCGGCTACAGGAAGACTAGCGGTATGGAGTAGCAAACCGAAAATGGGAAAGGAATTGAACAGCTTTGGATCTGAGTTCTATTCATTCAGTCTTCATGTGAACTTGACCTATGACAAGGATAGCGAATCAATAAGTGTTTCGTCTCTGGACGTTCGATAAAGAAAGTTACCATCTGTTTAGTTATTTCAATAGACTGAAAAAGTAATAATGGAGCTATCTCAAAATAGGGATAGCTCCATTATTAGCAATATTTAATGAATTATTGAGCCCTGCTTCCGCTCTATATACTCCATTATTGCAGCCCTGGAAAAGCGTACAGTTCGTTCATTCATTCGTATTTGAACAAGAATGCCGTCGCGGACCAACTTAATGAGTGAATTTTTACCGATGTTCAGAATCCGTTTTACCTGCTGATTATTGAGCAATTCATCTTCTTTTTTGGTGGGAATTGGTTCAATAGGTAACGTGCGATTGCCGTTCTTTTCTAATAAAGCAATACGTCTTTGTTGTTCGTTTACCTGTGCTTTTAATTTTTCAATTTCCTCGCTCATGCGTTCAATAGCGAGTTTAACAACTGTTTCCATGATTAAAGGTGTTTTTAATTAGTTGATATACTTGTTTAATTATTAAATCAATGGAGTATGAATCACCAATTATTCCTACTCCTCAATTTAAGTTTTTTGGTTCTCAGACATTCAACAATTGCGCGGTTGTCAAATGACCGTTCACCTTATTTTGTATCATTAATCTGCATAATGCAGACAGTATTTACAGATATTTACAAGCGGGGCGGTTTTCTCTGTTGTTTTGTGATGCTTTATAAGTCACTTAAAATGAGAATATGTCCTAATTTCCCCGACACCCTTGTTTAATCATTTGTTCCCGATACCGTCTTTGTTTGAACAAATGTGTTTCGCCTTTCTTCTTCTACTGGCACAATCCGTATATCCTGTTTGATACTAATTTTTGCAACCCTGTTGGTGTCAAATTTGCCTGTAATTCTCATCAGGTTTATCACCTTCAAATAAGCTACAACACAAGTATAGCATAGAAATGAAAAGCAAAAAAATATTGGGGTACTCCAAAAAATGTAGAATTTCCCTTTTTTAACATTTCAAACCTGAAAAGGACTTAAAGGGACAGGAAACAGAGCTACCCTAAACTCTTTTTTAGTTTTTCAATATCCAAATCAATCAGATCAATTGCAGGTGCGAAACCTATATTTTCAAAAAATGTCCTAACTGTCTGCAAATTTTGAAGTGTTGCTTTTTCACTTGAAAAGGTCAAAGGGTTTAGAAGCTTTTTGTACAATTCGGAATGAGTGATTTGAGAATACGAAATGCCTAAAAAGAAATGTAGCGCATCAGCACATTTACTGGTGTTCTTTTTGTGTTTGGTTCCAAGTAGCTGAGAAATGTAATAGGCAATTAACACCTGTTGGGAACGAGTGATTTTATTCTCAGGAGGTTCTTGAATAAGTAAACTTTCATCGTTCGCAAGAGGTTCGAATTCGTCATTGCTATCTGAAAACTCTTCTAGCAGATCATAAATAGCCTGAGTAATAGCAAGAAGTAAAATGAACTTTTTGGGGCTGTATTTTAAGATCCGTTGTTCGGTATCTATCAGCTCCAAAACAGAAACATTCTTGTATTCTATTGCTTCGACATACAACCAGTGCAATTGTTCCAACTGGTCGTGTCTTGTCATGTGAATAATTAAGGTTTGTTCAACAACAAGGGATGTCATAGAATGAATTTCATCCAACCGATTTAAGGTTTGTTCCAACGGATCAAGATTCCCCACTTTTTGGAAGTGAATAAAGGTTGAAGCAAGTGAATGATAAAACACTGAATAACGTGGAACTAATTGATTTTCGTAGAACAAAGTCCTCTTGAAATAATCGCTTGCATAGGGCTTATCTTTTGCTTTTTCAATGCTTGATAAGTACAAATCTTTTAATGAATTGTAAAAGCGCGCATGAGCCTTTAAAAACTGTTCTTTAGGTGATTGATTCGCTTCCATACTCCAATAACGAAATCAACTTTAAAATCTTACATGAAATGAGTAAAAAATCTCAAACCCCAGTAAAAACCCAAGTTGCGCAAGGTAACCCCATGTCTGCATTAGCTAACCTCATGTGATGTAACAGGTTGTTATCAGGTAATAACTAGGTTTTTTTTGTGAAACCGTTTCAAATGTGTATAGTTTTTTCAGTATAGGACAAACTTTACTTTTGATAATTACCAAGTCGGTTTCGTTCCAAAAAGTAAACTTTAAAAAAAATACTGTTTTATTCATCGATAAAAAACAAAAACTTGTCAAGTCGGATAGTTAAATTGGGCAAGTTGAAAACAAAGATTCGTCGAATTGAATCTTTAAGGATTTCAAGTCGAAAAGTAGACTTTGAAAGAATTGGGTATTATTCGTCGATAGAAAACAAAAGCTCATCAAGTCGGATAGTTGAATTAGGCAAATTGAAAATAAAGATTCGTTGAATTAGGCTTTTTAAAGTACAAGACATTTAAGGATAAGACAGTAAAGGATAATTTCTCAAAATTTCACTGTAATTGTCCGT
This sequence comes from uncultured Fluviicola sp., assembly GCA_966212075.1. GTDB lineage: Bacteria > Bacteroidota > Bacteroidia > Flavobacteriales_D > Crocinitomicaceae > Fluviicola. Next base: position 112,685 of record CBIHOM010000001.1, on the reverse strand, counting down.
TCTTATCTGTTTTTAATCGTTCTTGTCTGTTCTTAATATTCAAGATTTTATTTTCCGATCTATTAATACACTGAAATCACCAAATTGAAGAGTAAATATCAAGAACGTAAGTAACTAATGAGGATAATTATGAAACAGTGATATGATTTATGAAACCATGCTATAAAGCGAAATTGATCATTTTTTTTGTTCAAGTAAGTTTTTCAGTAATATGATCGTGTCTTCAAGACTGGCTATATGTCTTTCGTATTGGTCTATAAGCTTATCAGGAACCTGTATATAGTTGATCCCTATATTGCCTTCCTGCTGGCAGTTATTAAATACCTGCTTATGGTCAAAGCCCAGGAAATCCATAGCATCGATCTTAAAAATTTCGCAGATCTCATTGATTCTTTTAACAGTCAGTTCAGTCTGCCCTGACTCCAGATAATTATAGGCCCGATCGGTAATCCCAAGGACATCTGCCATCTGTTTTGGGGTTTTGTTGTACATCGTCCGAAGGCTTTTAAGTTTGAGATGCGGGTCTTTAATCATTTGAAGCGAAATTATATTTCAAAAATAGAATTATTATTTCTAAAATATGAAATTTTATAACCAGTGTAATCCCTTTAGATTAAATACTTTTGACATTGCTACAATGTTTAGGCAGATATGAATTGCCTGAAGACCAGCTTTTTTTGAAGTTGCTAAGTTTTCGAAAAGATATTCTGATAACTTTGCAACCGTAATTTTAACCAAATACAAAACCAGGTCTTATTCACTGACCTACTGAAACTGATGAAATTTTGCACTGCGGTTGCAGGCATACTAATTTTTATGGCTTCGCTATTCACAAATACCTTTGGGGTATTTGCACAGTCATCTGTAAATGATTCCCTGAATACTCAAAAGGTTCGGGTTCAACAGCAATTTGATCTTGAAAGTGTAGCAAAACGGCTTGCAATGCTGTCAGAACCTTCTATTGCTTTGCCTCAACAAGATAGCTTATCAAAACGACTTCTTAATAAAATCAGAAAAGATATTTTCAATACACATGGTCGTATTGATTTAAATTACGCTTATGGATTGAATACTGTTTTTGTGGATACTTCCAGAAGTGTAGGTACTATATTCAGTACGAATGGAGATTTTGCAACTTCTATACTCGGATTACCGATAAACCTTTCATTCAACTACTCCACTCTTCATGTCCCTTTGGGCACGAATAACTACTTCCGATTCAGTTTGGATAAGAACCGCTTGATTGAACAGCAAAAGGAAAAATTAAATGGATCGATTGCCGGAATTGAAGGACAACAGGAAGTATTAAAGAAAAAACAAGCTGAACTAAATGGACTAATGGGGCAATTGGAGATTTATCTCGATGCGCTTAAACGAAAGGCTGAATGGGAAGCAAAGAAACGTAAGAAAGAAACGAGCGACAGGGTAATGAATTCAACGGATAGTTTGAAATCTCGAAAGGATGAAAAATTAAACCTTGAAAACCCGGTTGATTATCAGGTTTATTATGATAGTGTCAACAAGGTGTATCAACGTCTTACAAAATTGAAAAATAATTATGACAGCTTGTCTACAAAACTGACTTCATCTAAGGAACTATTGTCTTCACAGGTTGAACAGTCGAATCATCCGGATCTGGAAGGAAAAGCAAGTAGTAAAGTTGGTTTCATACGAGATCTGCAAACACTGGATCTTGGACTAACCTATCCAAAAACAACAGCAATGTCTTCACAAAACGTTCCTTTGAAGGGATTGAACGTTGAAATACAGCATAAACAGTATTACTTGTCTGTAGCGACAGGTTTAACTTTGAACAACATTATGCTTAGCACGAATGAAGTGCAAAATCAGTTAAATTACAATCAGAATGTCTTTAATAATTTTGATTTTCAGCAGATAAAGAAAAACGGTTGGTTAACGGCTATCAAAACTGGATATGGAACTGTTGATGGGTCGCATGCTTTTGTAGGATTCAATTATATTACGAATACTCGGTTTTTAGACCAATCGAATATTTCTCAATCTCTTTCTGCATATGATCCGGCCGCGTCGTTAGAATTGGATCTTCGATACGTCCCTCGATTTATTAAAGGAAGTGCATTCGATTTGGTTTACGGGAAAACTTCCATGAATACTCATTTGGACACAACTTCTTCCAATGGAGTTTTCCGATCCATGTTTTCAAACTATCCTTCAAACCTGTTTTTAGGTAAATATTCCCAGGAGATTTCGCGTTTACGCTCTGACTTTACGGTATCATATCGTCGATTGGATGCTTTTGCCAATACCAGTACGTTTGGTACGATGCAACCAAATAACCAACGTTTGGAAATCAAGACCAATCACCGGATTAATAAGTTTGTTAAACTTTCATTGCTTTACCGGATGGATGCCACGCTTCGTGCCATTTCAGGAATGAATAACCTGCGCTTGAATATGATGGGAGCAACTGTAAGTGGAGCTTACACCAGTTACTTCAGCTATTCGATCTTTTTCAATCATGTAAATCATACGATACAATTACCTGATTCTGCTGCCAAAATAAGAGGGAATAATTATTTGGGAGGGATCAACCTGAGTTCGAATTACGATGTTGGAAAGGCAAAAGCAAGTTCTGTGATATCCTACAACGATTATTTGCTTACAGATACGTCTGCCTTTAATAAATATACCCAGTTTGGATTGGTTCAATCTTTTTCAGAGAAGAAGTACGCGCTTTCGATCTCCTATGATTACTTCTATCGAAGAATTGACGGACTAACAACTGGAACCAGTGTCTTTGGTGTTGCAGGGAAATACATACTTAAGAAAGGTCACTTGGGAGCCGGATTGAAGTTGGCCAGTGATTTTATGAAGGCAACGAGTTTTGGGGGACATTTAGAAGCCCTTTGGTCAGTCACCCGATTCCTTGATTTGAGTATCCGTGCCGAGCGCTTTGTTCTTGGTGACTTTTATCGAAATTATTACCGGACACAATATGAACAGTTTCCGTATTTAATAACCTTTCAAACCAGATTTAAAATTTAAGAATGATGAAGAAACAAGTTCTCTTTTGGCTAATGGTTCTCTGCTGTAAGTTCTCTTTTGGACAGACTAACATTATGCTGATTTCATTACCCGATCATGATACCATTGATTATCGGTATCCTGTATTCAACTGGTACTATGTTTCTGTTCCTGATGGGCGTGATAACGTACGATACAACTATATTCTTACCGAACTGAATGCGAATCAGAGTGCTCTTACCGGAGTTACAGTGAATCAACCTTTGTTTCGGATCAATGATGTTCAGGGATTCCAATTGGTTTACCCATTTGATGCGCCGGAACTACAGTATAATCACCGGTATGGATGGCAGCTGGAGAAAACTGTTAACGGAATTATTACTGAGAAATCCGAGGCTTGGGAGTTCACACTCTATCGGGAAATCCTGATTCCGGCGAAATATGCGGTGCTTAATTCGGCCCATAATTCAACAGTTTACCAGGTGGAAGGTGATGGTTTCTTTTTCAAGATGCATCAACGTTATCGGTCGACTGCGGTACCTAATTGCAGAGTAATTAATGAAACTGGTGAAGAAATGGATGTGCAGCTAGGTGAAGATCAGAAGCTTGGAACTAACGATGAACCTGAGAAAACCGGTCGTGAATTTAATTATTTGCGAACCGATATCTATCCTGATGGAATTTATACTCTGATTGTAAAAGATCCAAAAGGAAATGAATACAATACCCGTTTTCAAATACAAGCACAATAAGATCTAATCATTATGAAAAACAATACCACACAAGTAAAAATGGGTTTCAGGGCAGATGCAATGACACTTGCTGCTTTGATTTTCTTCCAAAGTATTTTTCCTTTTGGAATATTTGCTGCTGAAAGAAGAATTGTTGCTAAAAGCACTTTGGGTGAAACAGGTGTATTACCTGTTTCTATCAAATCCAACACTCCGGATTTAAAAGAAATACGGGAAGTTGTTGTGCCGGAGAAAATGGTCGAATCTCAAGGAATATCCATGCCAGGAGGACCGGATCAACCGGAAGTACAAAGTTTTACTCCAATTGGCTCGGATCAAATGGTAGACTTGTTTACCGGAGACTTTTCTTATAACCTTCCATTGCTTGACGTTGATGGTTACCCGATCAATCTTTCCTATAATGCCGGTGCGGGTATGGATCAGGAAGCATCCTGGGTTGGATTGGGTTGGAACTTGAACCCGGGAGTGATCAACCGCCATATGCGCGGTATTCCGGATGATTTTAATGGAGTTGATAAGATTACCCAAGATTATAACCAGAAACCCAATTGGACAGTTGGTACATCTGTTGGTTTTAATTATGAGCTTTTCTCATTAACGATTCCTGAGGGGAGTGCCGGAGCAGGTGATACAATTGGTGGTCTTAGCATCAATGCTAAGTTGGGTGTTGAGTACAATAACTACATGGGATATGGAGCAGATTTTTCCATAGGACCGTCATTCAATATCGCCAAAAAAGTTGGGTTTGAAGTAGGACTGGAATTTACGGGAAGTAGTCAGAATGGTGCTTCCATAAGTGGTCATGTAGGATTGTCAAGCAGCTTAAAAAAAGGAAGTGACATAAACACTAAGTTGAGTGTGGGATCTTCTTTTAATTCCCGGCAAGGATTGCAACAGGTGTCTGTTAATCTGTCAGCGCAGAAAAAGATCACTGACGAAGATAAATATACCGATCGTGCTACGAAAGGAGGAATGGTCGGAAAAGAAGGCGTAGGCAGTAGTCTGGGATCATCCTTCAATTTCGGAATGTCTTCATTTGTACCACAGATACCATTTGATACGAAAGCAAATTCGTTTACAGCACGATTTAAATTGGGTGCAGATGCAGTAGGAAATGACCCATCAGGATCATTTACCGGGTATTTCTCCAAGAGCAGTTTGGAGAGTAAGAGTAAAACGCTTTCTGCATTTGGTTATGCCCACCTGGAAAACGGTCAGTACAATAGCTATGCGATGATGGATTTTAATCGCGAGAATAATGCAAGTTTTACCAAGAATACACCGGCCTTACCTATTCCGCATTTGATGTATGATGTTTTTTCCGTTAGCGGACAAGGTGTATCTGGCAGTTATCGGATGGACAGAAGAGATATCGGGTATGTTTTTGATCCGCATATCACAAGTACATCGGGTTCTTACACCCTTGGAGGAGAAGTTGGTTTAGGGGTTACGGTTAAAGCCGGTATTGATGTCGGAGGAGCATACACTAGCGGTAGTTCTGGTGTTTGGACCGAAGGAAATCACGCTGCCGGAGGTTTAAGATATGCCAGCACCACCAATTATTTCCGTGATGCAAGCGAATTGGCATACGATGAAAGTGATGTGGAATTTCAGAATATCGGTGGTTCCAGAGCTGCTTATTTTTCACTTAATGGAGCTGAAGGTCTTACAAATTCACTTAAAACACTCGCAGGCGATTCGTATACACCAAGCGGTAATAAAAGCTTGAAATTCCGTCGCAACCAACCTCTGGTAAGTTTTACTGTGGATGAAATCAAAAATGGTTTCGGGCCGACGAGACTGCCTTCCAATGCCTATGCAAATACGCAATCTGGAATTTCTCATCATTCAGGTGCTTTCACGGTTACTAAAACGGATGGTTCCCGGTATTATTATGGACTTCCTGCATACAGTAAGGTTCAGCGAAATGTGTCTTTTGCTGTTGGTGATGGGAAAACGGTAGGGCTTGTTCCTGATTGGAATACACGGTTGGTGGCGTATTCGAACCAGGATGCAACTACTGCAAATGACCGTGGGCTGGATAATCACTTTAATTCTCAAACGATTCCGGGTTATGCCCACTCTTATATGCTTACAGCGGTGTTGGATAAAGATTACGTTGATAGTGATGAGATTTCGGGGCCAAGTAAAAATGATTTGGGTACCTATGTTGAATTTAAATACAAACAGGTACAACAGTACAACTGGAGAAACCCGGTAAATGCATCCATGGCATTTCATGACCGTGGTTTGAATACAGATCCAACTGACGATAAAGCGAATTACATCTACGGAGAAAAAGAACTGTGGTATCTGGACACCATTAAAACCAAAAATCACCTATTGATATTTTATACTTCTGACCGTAAGGATGCCGTGTCGGTAAATGGTGAAGCCGGAGGAATCAGTTCGGGAAATTCCAAAATGCAGAAGTTGGACAGTTTGAAATTATACTCGATCGTTGATTTCGAATTGAACGGTCCAAATGCTTCACCAATCAAGGTGGTTCACTTTAAGTATGATTACAGGTTGTGCCGGAATTATCCCGGGAACCTGGAAGCCGGATCAGGTGATACACTGAAAGGCGGGAAATTGACACTTTCTTCGGTTTACTTTACTTATGAAAAATCGTATAGGGGTGAAAAAGCGCCATACCAATTCTTTTATGACAACAACCCGAATTACAATGCCAATAACGTGGATCGTTGGGGAACATACAAACCAAATCCAGCCACTTTAACCGGTGATGAAAGTACCAGCGCGTTATCCAATTCTGATTTTCCATATGTGGGCTATAATAACGCAAACAGCGACCTATATGCATCCGCATGGTGTTTGAGTAAAATCAATCTTCCGACAGGTGGGCGCATGGAAATTGATTATGAAGCGGATGATTATGCATATGTGCAGCACAAGCGCGCAAAGCAAATGTTCAAAATTGTAGGTGTAGAAGGTGGCTCCGGAAGTGAATGTTCGGTAAGTGATGAAGTGATCAAGAACCGGAAAATCTTTTTCGAAATGATTCCTGGTACTTCGGTTAATGATTATGCTGTTGTTGGAGATGAGATCTATTTTCGCGCTTTGCTATCCATGGACAAAGATGCCGATCATTTTGATTATGTTCCCGGTTATGCTGTCATTGAAGAGATCGGTGTCAGCGGATCGAACGGTTATATCAAGTTGAAGCCTGGAAAATTAAAAGATAGCGAATCGGCATCCTATAACCCGATTGCTGTATCAGGTGTGCAATTTGCCCGGAATTATCTCCAGCGAATGATCCCACCTTCCAATCAAGCGAATCCCCAAAGTGAGGATGTGGATTTTTTGGATATAGCGGTTTCTCTTATTGGTGCTTTTGCTTCTTTCGGTGAATTATTTACCGGACCGAATAAACCCATTTGGAACAAAAAGATCGGAACGATCCTCGTTACGGATAAAAGTTGGATTCGCCTGAATAACCCAAATTATGTCAAATTGGGCGGAGGACACCGTGTGAAGGAAATCCGGACCTATGACAATTGGAGTGAAATGGTAACTGTCGGGAGTGAGAGTTTCTATGGAACTTCCTATGAGTACAATTTTGACGGAAAATCGAGCGGAGTTGCTGCCTATGAACCACAGATCGGAGGTGAGGAAAACGTATGGAGAAATTACGTTGCAAATGACATTAAAATGACTTGGGCACCGGATATCCGGAATTATATGGAAACACCATTTGGTGAACAGTTCTTTCCATCTCCATCGGTAGGTTACAGCAAAGTACTGGTAAAAAACCTGGAAAGGGAGAACGTGAAGCGTACTGCAACAGGACATACGATTAGTGAATACTATACGGCCAGGGATTTCCCAACGATTACCGAACGGACAGGTGTGGACAAAAAACCGAGCAAATTCAATTTGAACCTCTTGCTATTTTCAATGACCGAAGACATCATGGCTGCGAGCCAAGGGTTTCTTATTGAAAATAACGATATGCACGGAAAACCTAAATCTGTGGAGATCTATGCAGAAGGGCAGCTTAAACCATACTCTTCTGTGAAGTACTATTACCAATCATCACAACAAGTAATCGAAGGGCTTCCTGCAAATCACCTGGATAACCAGGTCAAGGTAATTACTCCGTCGGGAGCAATTAAAACGGTGGTAGTTGGAAGAACCTACGAAGCTGTTGCGGATTTCAGGGAAAATAAATCCAAAATGCATTCCGGTAACCTGGGGATAAACCTGAATTACACCTTACCTTTTCTTTTGGTTCCGATGATCCTGGGTGCAAATTATTCGCAATCCAAAAATGAATTCAGAAGTGCCGTTTTTGCAAAAACCATTGAACGAAAAGGAATTCTTTATAAAACAGTTGTAGAAGAATACAATTCACGAGTGGAAACTGAGAATTTGGTATATGACGCTGAAACAGGTGATGTGCTTTTGACTTCAGTAAACAATGGTTACAGGGATACGGTATATTACTTCTCCTATCCTGCTCACTGGATTTACCAGGGAATGGGACAAGCTTACAAGAATTTAGGATATACTTCTGCGGTTTCATCCAACTTTACGGATGGATACAATTCAAGCTTGTCAAGTAACAACTTGGTTGTTGGAGATGAAGTCATGCTGATTAAATCCGGGAGCTATGTGAAAGGATGGGTTACTGAATCAGGAAACACAGGGGTTCGGATCTTGAAAAAGGATGGAACACCGTTAGAGGGGACAATTACTTATTTGAAAGTCATTCGATCAGGGAACAGGAATCTCCAGGGAACACCGGTTGGTGCTATTACCTTAAAGAAAAACCCATTAAACACCTTGAACGGGAATGTCTTTGATGAAGTGTTAAGTGCACAAAGTGTTGAATATGGTGATGCCTGGAAAACGTTTTGTGATTGTAATACCGACTCCATAAGTAATCCATTTGTAATGGGATTGAAAGGAAATTGGAATCCAAAGACCAATTACCTGCATCTCAGCGACAGAACTCAAACGTTTGAAAACAATAATACTAATATCCGAAAAGACGGTTTGATGAAATCATTCACCCCGTTTTTCAGATTGACTAATGGTAAATGGTCCATTAATAAAGAGAATTGGACATATCCTTCTACTGTTTCACAAATTAGTCCGTTTGGAGATGCATTGGAAAGTGTAGATGCTCTTGGACGATATTCGAATGTCCAGACGGGCTATAATCAGACGCTCACGGTAGCAGTTGCTACTAATTCCATGCGGAACGAATCCGGTTTCAATGGTTTTGAAGATTATATGTACGAAAGTTGCCCGGACGATCATTTCCGCTTTGGAACTTCTGAAAACCTTTCACATAGTGATGCACATACAGGAAGGTATAGTATACAGGTAAGTGCCGGTCATCCGGTGATCCTTCAAAAACAGATTGCAGAAGTATGCGCAACAGAAAATCCGTGTGACTTTTCAAGATACCTCGTTATCAATGAGGAAGAACCGACACAAGTGAAAATCATGGATGTGGATGGTATCACAATGACCTATGAAATAATTTATGGTGAACCTACACCTGTCATGACGGAGATTCCAGGAGGAATGCAGCTTGGATTTACTTCTTCAGGAGCTTTCAAGGTTGAAGTAAAATTGGTGAAAAGTAACGGTTGCATGACTATCATTCCAATTGTTGGAGAATAAGTCTAATCGAATGAATAAGAGAATTATGAAAAAGATATTAATTGTTATAGCATTGATCGGGATTTATCATGTATCCTTCGCTCAGGAGGTTCATACCATGTCAATCCACAATTCCTGTATAACGGCAGCAAAGGTTTGTGACAGAGTTAGAATTGTTACAGAAATAACCCATGCACATGCAGAATGTGAGGATTCGTTAGTCCCGCAGTATTTTAAATTTAATATGACTGGCTCAGGGAATATTGTCATGAGTACCTATGGTCATACCGGAACATACACGCTTTATGGTCCCATGACAAGTTTGGGGATTTCTTCTTGTCAACAGATCTCAATAGGACAAGTGAACCAAGTAAATGGAACACTATCCGGAACCATCAATATTCCACATGTAGAAGGTTATTACATACTACGTGTAAGTCCTACAAACTGTATCGGTATAGGTGATAATTATAATGTCGATATTAATATTTATGCGCCATTATCTATTTGTGGTGAAAATGCCGACTGTAAAGATTGTATCAGTTCTTTTTCACCAGGTCCCGGAAAATACCTGATATCCGCATGGGTTAAAGGAGAAGACAAAAACAAGAACTCCAGTTACATTGATCCCGGAATTGCCGTTTCTTTCGTTGGAGCACCTGATAGTTCTTACTTTATTCCTTCAGGACTTATCATTGATGAATGGCAACGTATAGATGGTGTGGTTACTGTTCCTGCCGGTGCTACTGACATTAAAATCGGACTGTATTGTGAAGATGATTATTGTTTGTTTGATGATATCCGATTCATCCCAATAGATGGGAGTATGGTTTCCTATGTATACGACCCGGTAACACTGAAACTCGTTGCTCAATTGGACGAGCGAAATTACGCAGTCTTTTATGAATATGACGAACAAGGGAAATTGATCCGAACCAAAAAAGAAACTGAACGCGGGATATTAACTACCCAGGAAAACCGGGATAATATTTTCAACAAATGAAAATGCTCATCTGCTTATTATTCATTCCAGTTATTTCACTTTCCCAAAATGAATGGGAAAATGTGGACGGACAGGTTTTCATGGAATTGATCCGTACATATGAAAAATCGGTCCCTGAAGGAGAAAGCTATTCCCTTGAGACAAGCTACCGGATTTTCAGTAATGCAACCTCCCAACAACCTGTTCAAGCTTTTGAAGGAAGACTTATCTGTAAATCAGGGAAAGCATTGAATGTCTTTCAAATGCAGCATGTGATGATTCAGGACGAAACGATGAATATTACGATCGATACTCTTGGAAAAAAAATCCTTGTTCAGAAACCGGATCCGTCCTTTTTCTACCGCAAAACAATAGAAGATTATAGTACTTTCCTGGAAATGGCTGAAACTGTTCAAAAAAGACAATTGGGCGATAAATCCGTTTACAGGTTGATTTTGAAAAAAGGAAATCCATACCAGGCTATGGACTTCACGTTCAATGAGAAAAATTTTATAACCCAGATAACCATTTACAGCAACCAGCCTTATTATCAGGAGAGGGATATGCCTACTTCCGACAAGGCCAAAATTGTAATGGACTTTAAAAATTTTAAAAAGGGGAAATCCGTTGATCTAAAGCATTTTTTGACGGTCAAAGAATGTGTTACGATCAAAGACCAGTTAATTATACCAAGTGCTGCGTACCGGGATTTCGAAGTAATTGATTTAAGAAACTAGTATAACCACTATTATGATACAGTACTATTTAAAACTGATTTTTGTTACCGCAATTTTGGGTGTTTTCATCCAGAATCCTGCTTTTGCCGGAAGAGGTGATAAAACCAAATCCATTCATACACCTGTCGGTGGATCAAGTGTTACCGTTGGAACTTCAACAGCAATAGATTCTATTGATCTGACTCCTCCGGCGTTGAACCAAAAGGATTACAATGTCCGAAACAGGATCAGTTTTGGGGTCGATATGCACTATCCTGAATTTGTAGCGGGTCCTCAATTGGTAGAAGTTTCCATCCATGTGGAGCGATGGAGTGCTTTAGGGTTTTCACTTTCCGACCTGGATTTTAAACTCAATATTGCATACTATCACGAGGATACCCTTCATTCACAGATCCTGGACAATTACGAGTTTTCGAATACTTATAAGATGGTGTTTCGTATTGATACGATTCGGGTAAATGGAACAATTACAAGCACTTTACCGAAGAATTTGTTTGTACAGGGAGATATTTTTGTTGAGCGTTATACCCATTTGGCTTCCTCGCCGATGGCTTATGAACCTGGTTTTCTGGATATGAATTGTGATTCGCATTCAGATGGAATTAAATTTACTTGGTCGGCTTATACCGGTGCGGAAGAATACCAACTGGAATTTTTCCATATTTCCAATTATGGACCTGGGAATTCAACCATTGATCCTTCAGATTTACAATATGATTTCAGACATAATGCGACCAGAGTTACTACCAGTAAGTTGAGTTATGAGATTCCGCTTATTTTTGACAGAGGTTGGGTAGCTTTTCGAATACGACCGGTCGGCGTAGATATAGATGACCCCAATCATCCGATTTATGGAGATTGGTCGGTAGCTGCGACCGGAACGATAGATGTTTTAGGTTCCAATGATAAGATTCAGATCACAGGTGATGAGATGCACCAAAAAAGTCTCAATTGGCAGTATTCGGCAAACTATGCAGAACAGGGTAAAAGAAAAGAAGTAATCAGTTATTACGATGGAACGCTTAGAAGCAGACAGAGCGTTACGAAGATCAATAGTGAGAAAAATGCTGTAGTGGGTGAAACAATCTATGACCATCAGGGACGTCCTGCTATAAATGTCCTGCCGGTTCCGGTTGTGATGACCGATTGTGAGAAAGGTACTGAGTCTGAGTCGGTGATTGACTATTACCCGAACTTTAATCGAAACGATAATGACGAACCTTATACCAAAATTGATTTTGACCGCAGCGGGGAAAACGATTGCAACTTAAGTGCAGGTGGCATGAGTACTTCAAACGGAGCTTCACAATATTATTCCCCGTCGAATCCGGATCAGGACCTTCAGCAGGCATATTTACCGGATGCTGAAAAGTATCCTTTCCAACAGATCGAATATGCTCCGGATGTTACCGGAAGAATCAGCAGACAAGGAGGCGTTGGCCCAGAGTTTCAATTGGGTACCGTTAAAGAGACTAAATACCTGTATGGAAATCCGAACCAGTTGGAGTTGAACCGGCTTTTTGGTTCTGAAGTTGGATATAGCGAACATTATCAGAAGAATGCTGTGATTGATGGGAATGGCCAGGTTTCCGTTTCGTATATTGATATGAGTGGGAAGGTAGTTGCAACTGCACTTGCCGGTGCATCACCTGAAAATCTAAAGTCGATTACCGGAGAAGAAGAAATCGGAGATCATTTGGAAGTGGATCATATTTTACCGGATGGTTCCAACCAGGTCATTGATCAGCTGACCAATACCATTACTTTTTCTTCGTCGTTTATTGTCACTGCACCGACCGAATTTTACGTAGGCTATAACTTGACGACCTTCCCGATGAGGGATGATTGTTTGTCGGAAATCTGTGTGGATTGTGTCTATGAATTGGAATTGAGTTTAAAGGATGATTGTGGTACGGATTTGCTTCCGGCCGAGCTGAAAGATACTTTGGTTGGTAACTTTGAAGGTGGCCCCGGACATTATATATTCCACGCAAATTGCCAGGACTCCAGTTCGTTTCCTTTCAATAGTACGATTTACTTAAACATTGGTAAATACACTATTGGTAAAAAATTGTCTATTAAAGAAGAAGCGGTTTCTGCTTACCTTGATCTGGTAGATTCAAGTGAGTGTGTCCTGACTTACCAGGATTTCCTGAACGATGAGTTGGCGCTGGTGGACTCTTCAGTTTGTATGATCGACTGTGATAACTGTTTGGAACAGCTCGGAACACTTCAGGACTTTATAAGTAACGGACTTGGAACTGCCCCAGATTATTATGCCCGGGTAGAAGCATGTGAATCACTGTGTGAAGATCGTGTCAGCGATTGTAAAATGTACCTGACTATGATGGAGATCGATATGTCTCCCAACGGACAATATGCGGAATACCTGAATCAATCCACAGGTACTGTGAATCTTGGACTTCCGTTATCAATTTATAACACGAATAACTACCTGCCTAACGCAAGTGCAAGCTGGAGAAATCCGGTATTGGTTTTACCAAATGGCAACCAAAATATCTACGTGGATGCTTCGGGTCAACGTTCCAAGGTCTATCTTTCTGAAGATCCCGCAAGTCCGGGAAGTTATCTTCCTGCTCCGTTGAGTGGTGGTTTGGTTCAATACGATGCATCGGCAGAGCAATACTTTATTTATCCGGAGCAACTTGCTTCCGTAATGGATTTCATTAATCTTTTTGAGCAGTCGTGGGCGAAGTCTTTGGTTAAATACCATCCGGAATATTGTTATTATGAATCGTGTATAAAATATGAAATCAAGCATTCCGAAACGGATGCATTCAGCAGTGCTTCCTTCGATAACTTATTGTACAATACCAATACTTTTTTCGAGGCACAGGTACTTGGATTCATTACTCCCGGCGGATTACCGTCCAATTGGTCGGCCCCAACAGCCAACAACCCGACAGATTCTTTAAAACCATGGGATCCGTTCATTTTCTACGATAGTGATTTCGAAACAGGGCTTTGTACCGGTTTTGCCGATAAGCTTGTAAACAAGTATACGCACTTTAAGTACGAATTCGGTGAGTGGTACAATATGGCAGAAATTGCTGCTTATACTGTGAGATGTGGGTCCAATTTTCCTTCTGTACCTTCGGTAGATTGCTATAATTTCGGGCAGCTCTACAACGGAGTAGTAGATACTGCAATCCTGAATGCGGAATGGAGTGTTCTAAAGGCGCTTTATATGAGTGCAAAGCAGGAATTTCAGCAGGAATTGGCGACTTGTAAAGCGACAGTTTACTGCGATGCCTATAATACCTGTATCGGAAATGCCAATTATACTCCATTCCCGGTATTCGGATATATCCAAATAAACCCGTCGACCCAATACTATCCGTTCCTTGATGAGGGGCAGCCTTGTTCGGTTTTCAGTTCTCAATTGTATCGTTATAAAACCAAACGGTTCAGCGATCACAAAGATGCTCTGGCAGAAAATGCAAACAGCACGTCTTACGAATTGTATCTTCAGACCGGTCAATGCCCTACAGCATTTGCGCTTCAAAACCTATTGAACGAACTGGCTCACAATGATAAATTAACAGCTGCATCATTCAATTTAAGTTCGACTACCTTTCTGTCGGCATTATTCCAGGCGAACAATAATATGTACAACCCTGGAACATCACCGATATTAACGCAATTGGCAACAACAGCAACGAATTCCATCACTGCGAACTGGAATGATGGGATGAGTACGCTTGCAACACTGACATTGAATAAAACTGCTTCGCAAGCATGGTCTGATGTGACTGGAATAGTGAACCTAACAGCTACCGGAGAACATACCTTCACGGCTGAAGCTACTTATATGGATTTGGTAAATTCGACTATTGAGGTATTTCCGGTTACCGGGACCTTGTCCTACTTTGAATTGAATGGTTGTACTTTTGAGCAGGAATGTGAATCAAGTCAGTTAGCTTTGGACCTGACTACTGTGTTTAATGTATTGACTATTGATGACACACTCATGTCAACTTCTCCTGTTAGTTTGGCTGCTTATAATTCTCCGTCGATTGGAAGTACTGTAAATTTAACTTCATTGTATATTGAAAATGCTGCTAACACTGGATCAAATCTGAGCATTGTTTCAGATGGTTCAAATAGTTGGCGAATCTATGATGCATCAGTCCCAGGGAATGATGGTCTGTATATTTCGATTACATATATTTCGGGAGCAATTTTATCAACACCGATTACGGGGTTCGAGCCAATGATCTCAACTGGAGCTTATACTTTTGAACTGGTTGCACATCAGGCAGTAGGTTATCCGATCATTTATTCAGGTGTTATGTACCAGATCCACGATGGAGATACCACTGCAATCAGTGCAGGGAATTGTGACCTGCCAGTACCTAATAAATGCCAGGGGCAGGCTTTTGAAACCTTTGAAGACCTACAACCGCTCCTGGAAGATGAACTGATCCATTACAATGGGGTCATAGATATTGACTTATATACCAGCATTTACACCACACCTGCAATTCTTGCCGCATTTCCTTTTGAAGATACGGTAACAACAAGTGTGGACACTGGAGATTCATTGATTATCTCTTCCAATGGATGTGATCTGGTCCTTTCGATGGATACGTCTCAATATGTGCAGTTCGATAATATCGTGGCATTGAGTAATTGGGACTTGATCGGTGATCTGAATAATGAGTCTGCTTACAACCAATTTAAAGTAGTGGGAAGTTTCCAGGGACCGTCCGGAATTATCTACGATACCATTTATGGAACGACTTGTTTTTCATTGAAGGATTGTAAACCATGTTCAGATTCTGCTACCGAAACAGTGAGCGCTCTTATACAATTAGCGCAACCATTTGAAGAACTGGATTTGACATTTGCTTCTTCTGAAGAAGGGTTTATAACGGCTCCGACGGTCATGGCTCCTTATGATACCACCGGATGCAGTTTGGCTTACAGCCAGTATTTGAACTGTGTGGATCATTTTAATGATAACTATATCTATTATAACATCAATCCGTGGAGTCAGACGGATTTCATTACTCGTCAGTATTGTCATTGTGTTGACCACTACTGCAATTTACTGGATGAGATCCTGGACAATGACCTGCAATTTGAGTACGAATATCAGTTCCTGAGTTTTGCTTCTATTTCAAACAGCTGTACTGAATGTTCGGAATATGCAGATTATTTAGATGCTATCAGCGATTACAATCTGAGCACAAGTACCTTCCAAATCTTGGACACAATAGCACCGGAACTTTTTGATGCGTATGGATATTGTAATTGCATTGAAGCATATAAAGCAGTATTGACAGGAATAATAGCTGAAAGTCTGGAGTTTGCGAACCAGGAACATTTTGATAATTATACCAGTATGGCCCGCATTTGCAGCCAGGATTCCATCAACCAGGAAGAAGATCCGTGCAGTACGGCCTATGAAGATTACTACAATTGGTCCTGGTGGCTGATCGATTCCGAGGTGATTCCTTATACCGTGTCAGTTTTGTCGGAACATGATTTTGACAGTCTTGGTCTTTGTATTTGTCTGGATGCCTATATTTCTGCCATTCATACCATTCATTCCGGTATTGTATCTTTCGACAACCAAACGGAATTTGATGAGTACCTGTTCGGGAAACTGGATTGTAACAGGCGTCCTCCCTGTACACCCGCTCCTTCTTCAGGTGTTCTTCCGGATATGCCTACGGTAAGTTTGGAAAATGATTGTATTACTGCGCAGGTTAATTTGGCAATTGCAAATGCCCAAAATGCATACAACATGTACCTGGATAGTGTTCACACAGTGAAACGTCAGAAATATCTGGACCATTGTATCAAAACACAAGAGAAACTGTTCTCCAACTACACGGATAAGCAACATCATTACATGCTGTACTATTACGACCAGGCAGGAAACCTGATCAAGACTGTTCCGCCGGAAGGAGTTCAATTGTTACCGTTTACTTCGACAACTGATCCGTTGAATATCCAGATCAATAATGATCGGGACAATGGAACAAAAACCGTATTTACGTCGCACCGCTTACAAACCAGGTACGAGTATAACAGCCTCAATCAATTGATTGCGCAATATACTCCGGACACTGATCCGATGACTTCTTTTGAAGAAACGTTACCGAACGGTTTGAATAATAAGCTGGTTACCCGTAAAATTCAAATGCTTAGCGATGCAACAGGGTACCTGGCCGGAGAAGTTGCCGGACGTGGTTACCTGTATAAGACCAACGATGGTGGAAAAACCTGGAACAGGATGCAACATCTGATTGGGGCAGATCTCAAAAAGATTGTCATGCTGGATGCTTCGGTTGGTATTGCAGTCGGGGAAGCCGGAACGGTATTAAAGACAGTGGATGGCGGACAAAGCTGGGATTTGGTTATTACCTGGGGTACTTCGGGAATGATTGAGTCAATCAATGATGTGGTAGTCCTGAATCCTACCTCTTCTCCTGAAGTCATGATTGTGGGAGACAATGGATTTGCAGCGCGCAGTACGAACTTCGCGACTTCGACACCCACATTCTCTCTGAGCAATTCCGGGCTTTCTGATAATGTGATGAGTGTGGAACTTCTTTCAGGCAGTTTTATATGTACAACGCATGATCCGGTGAATGACCTGTCCCGTTTTTTCAAATACGGATCATCTGTGTGGACGGAATTAGCCGATGTGAAAACGAATAATTTTTCGGATGTTCATTTTTACGATACCGATAAAGCCTATGCCGTTGATCTTGATGGACGTATTTTCACCAATACATCCTTGTCTTCCGGAACTACCAAATGGATCCATCGTTCATCGAATTTGCAGGATTCCATTGTAAAAGTTCGCTTCTTTGACGAACTCCAGGGACTTTCATTGGTTGAAAAGAATGGGGTTAGAAAAGTGTATCGTACCATTGACAAAGCTGCAACCTGGACTCAGCTCCATGACAGCAGTTTCACTGCGGTTGCTATTTCAAAAGATAACTCCGTTGCAGCTGTTGCCGGGAAGAATAAACACATTGGAATTGTATTCCCGTATTCATCCGGTGTGGATCAATTGGTTGATGTTACACCTCCGGGTGCAGCCGGGAATCTGGCTTCTGTTTGGGTTGAAAAATCGACTTCCGGAGCAGTTCAATTGATCGTAACGGATAACCAACGGATTTTCTTTACGCAAAATGCGCTTGTAGCTAACCCGGTATGGCTGGAGTATAATTATTCTGCTATTGGAACAAGTATTACAAAAATAGATGCTGCGCTGATGTCGGGCGGGAATATTTACGGGGTAGCAATTACAGCATCCGGGCAAGCCTGGAGATTGAAACGGGATGGAACCCCGGAAGTTCAATTGTGGGGAACGGCAATCGGTTCAGGGTACAGTGCTGTTACAAAAGGCGATAATTTCTTCTACCTCTCTTTGGCATCCGGCACAACCTTGAACCGCATGAATATGGATGCAACGTTAACGGTTACATCTGTAGGTTCCCTTCCGTTTAACAGTCCATACATCAGTGCCAAAGCACAAAAAATGACCGTTGCGGATAATTCCGGGAAAATTGCCTATGTGGTTTTGAATACCGGTGGGACCAGTATCTCCTCATCAACTATTCATAGCAATAAGGTATACCCGGATCGAATCAATCGTTTCAAATTCGATGCAACAGCAAATAAATTGTGGGCTTTCGGTAAAGACGGATTGGCTTATCATTGGGACAATTCGGTTTCTTCCTTTGTACGGATCACCAACCAGGTGAACGAAGAAATCCTGGATGCACATGTCGATGGAACTTCTGTTTATATTGTAGGGACAAATGGCCTGGCTATGAAAGGAATACATTCCGGTTACACGGCATTGAACCTGGAAGATTTGCTGACTATTTCCGGTCAAAGCGTTGCCAGTTTGATTTCGAATACGGATTTGCACGGAATTGCGCTTACTTCCGGAGACCGGTTATATCTGGTTGGGACGAATGGTACGCTACTGTATTCCCCGGATGTATCCGTAAGTGGATGGATAAATCCAAGTGTGATTGCACAAGGGGGGGCTGATTTGTATGGAGTGACTTTGAAATCCGGTTCCGATCATGTATTGATTGCAGGAGCGAAAGGTCGGATCCAGGAACAGTTCGGAGCGATGGCTTTGGTCAACCAGAATACCTTTATTCCAGCTATTACGAATATTCATTTCAAAGATGCATCATCTGCAACCATTATTGCGGAAAATTTTGTTTCCCGCACCACTTCTGATGGTGGTGGATCGTGGAAGATCGTGAAACCGGTAGGAACGGTGAATCCGACAGCTACTTATGATAAAGTCTGGACTTTATCCGGTGGGAGATCCTTGTTATTTGGAAATGGAAATACCCTATTGCACGACCGGAACACAGGAGTTACTTCGTCTTTGTTTACTTCTTCGGATGTAAATGCCGTGGCAATGGGAACAAATCCACAGAATATCTTTATTGTGGATGGAAACCTGGTGCGAAAAGTGGATTTGAATTCATTGACTCCTTCAACCATTCACACAATGTCCGGAACGAATCCGGTGAATGCCATCCAGGTGTTCACGAATGGCGACCACATTGTGGTAGGAGACGGAGGTCTTTACAAACACTTTGATGCCACAGGAACCTTATTGAGTTATACAACCGGACTGTCTTCATCTGATTTCAACGACCTGGCTTTCTTTGATCGACTGAATGGGATCATTGTGGGTGAAAGCGGCGAGTATTACCGAAGCAGTAATCAAACCATTTCTGTAGACGGATTCCTGCAGGCAGCGCAGTGGGATGTACGTAACCTGAACACGAGCGATCCTTTGGGAGTAACAAATGCAGATATTTATACATTGGCGCTTGCATCTTCAACCAATATTTTGATTGGAGGCGAGAATCCTTCTGCATTCCTGGGGGAGCAATACCCGTATGTGAGAAAGATTTACGACGCAGGTGGCCGTTACTCCAACCGTTTTTACTATGATCGTTTGGGCAGGTTGGTTGTGAGCAGAAACTCGCACCAGGAACAGGAAGACAAGTACGCGTATGTGCTTTACGACGAATTAGGCAGAGTAGTTGAAGCCGGTGAGAAAACCGAGAATACAAATGTAGGTGCGCCTCATTTCAATGATATTTTCGGAACGGAAGTTAGTGGCTACTTTAATCCGGTAACGATCAATGACCAAAAATTGAACGACTGGATCACTGCCGATGGACCGAGAACCGAAGTTGTCCATTCATATTACGATACCGTAGCGATTACCGGTTTACCGGCTTCCCTGGCAACCAGTACAACAACCAGACGGTTGAGAGTCATCCATGCTACTTATGAAGATGTATTTGATGGAGATGATCAGACCTTTGATCATGCGACCCATTACAGCTACGACATTCATGGAAATGTAAAAACACTGGTGCAGGATAACCGGAAAATGGCAACCACTTTCCCTTCACTGGCTTCACAGCGTTTTAAAGAAATGGAGTATTCCTACGACTTGCTTAGCGGAAACGTGAACCGCATGAGTATGCAGGCAGGTGAAATAGACCAATGGCATCATGCTTATGCTTACGATGCGGATAACCGCATGCGAAGAGCATACACCAATACACGAGAACCGCTTACAGACATCGGAAGGTTGACACAGAACATGGAGAATGAGCTTGTATCCAATTCAGATTGGCAGCAGGATGCGCAGTATTATTTTTACAAGCACGGCCCGTTGGCGCGTGTAGAGCTGGGGCAGAACAACCTGCAGGGAGCTGATTATTATTACACACTTCAAGGTTGGTTGAGAGGAGTCAACTCATCCACACTCGAATTTGATAATAATTCAGGAAATAATACGGACCCTGGAATGGACAGTGACCCAAGCCAGTTCAATGCACTTTTTGCAAAAGATGTCTTTGGTTTTGCCTTGCACTATCATGAAAAAGACTATAAAGCAATTTCGGGAGCAACTCCTTGTGCTACCATTGATAATTCAAGTGATGCAGCGAACAATAGTTTTGATCTGTTCAACGGGAACATTCGTTACATGCAGACTTCAATTATGAACCTGAATCATGCTCCGCAACCAATGCTTAATGCTTATCAATATGATCAATTGAATCGTCTATCGGAAAGCAGGAGTTATCTGAAGGGCGATTTGAGTGGAAATAAATGGAACCCGAGCTCGTATAACAACGAATATTTCAATGCATTCACCTATGACGAAATGGGAAATATCCTGACGCAAAATCGTTACAAAGGAGATGGTACTGAAATAGAAAGATTGACTTATAAATACCAGCGTGACGCAGATGGAAAATTACTAAGTAACCGTCTTTATCATGTGAAGGATGAAATTCCGGATGCAGTAGATTCTACGGATATCGACTATATGGGATCCTTTTACGACTTACCAAATCAGATCAATGTAGATAACAACTATGTCTATGATCACCTGGGCAGGTTGGCGAAAGACAAGATCGAGGAAATTGATACCATTTTGTGGACAATAACGAATAAGGTGAAAGAAATCCGGAGAACATCCGGTTCAACGAAAAAGAACCTCGTGTTTGATTACGATGCACTGGGGCACCGGATTGCGAAACATGTTTATGACAATCCAGGTTGGATCCTGGAGAAATCGACATATTATGTGCTGGATGCACAGGGAAATCAGCTCAGTATGTACGAGCTTCGTGCAGAAGAAAGTTCAGCATCGTACTTCCTGGCAGAACGGAATATTTATGGTACCCAGCGCATAGGTAGTTTGACGGATACTATTGATCTATCCCATTTGGAAACACTGCCAAGCTATGGCTGGCTTGGAAACCGCAGCTATGAATTAACCAATCATTTGGGGAATGTCTTGACATCCATTAGTGATTTGGTGTACCCGATCAGTTCAGGAGGAACAGCTATTGATTACTACCAGGTTGGGATTAACCGGGTAACGGATTACTCTCCGTTTGGAGTTCAATTGGATGGACGGACTATTACGGGAGGAATTGCCGATAAAGCTTACCGCTATGGATTCCAAAACCAGGAAAAAGACAATGAGATCAAAGGGGAAGGGAATTCGTTGAATTATGAATTCCGCATGCATGACCCAAGATTGGGAAGATTCTTCGCAGTTGATCCGTTGGCGGCGGATTATCCTTGGAATAGTTCTTATGCGTTTAGTGAGAATATGGTTATTCATATGGTGGAATTGGAAGGTTTAGAAGCTGCTAAACCAATGACCACAAATGGAATAATAGGGGGCGCAGGAGCAGAACTGAACCCACCAACACAGGGTAATACAATGACGGGAAGCAATCAAGGAACTGTTTCATTAGCTAATCAAAAAAAGAATGCTAAATCTACTATTGCACCTGCGAGCACAATGCCGTCAAAACCTGTTGCAGATAATTTGTCAAAGGCACCATATGCTCCGCCTCCCAGAGAACCACTCATATACCACGCAGATGGAACTGTAACCGGTAAACCTCTTGGTAAAGGTGGAAACTGGGAATATTTCATGGAGTTCTTTGGGGTATACAGAAATCAAACAAGTTATCTTGAGAATCCTGATGGATCATTATTTGCATCAACTATTCAAGTTGATGCAAATGGAGATTGGGTAAAACCAGTAGTAACCGGAACTCCCCCAGCAATTGGTGGTATTGGTGCTATTGGCACCCTTGGGAAGGTTGCTTCTACTGCTAGATCAGGAACATTATCAGGTAGTGTCGCAAAAACTTTTAGATTTGGAAGATACACTGAAATGACATTGGATGAACCTATAGTTTTATCACGATATTATGATAATGTAAATGCTTATGCAAAGGGAAGGTTTATGACGACCTCGACTTCCAGCTCAGTATTCCTCGACAGAATGGGATTGGCTCTCAAACCTTCATGGAATGGAATGACAAAAGTTGCAAGTTGGGAAATTCCTGCTGGCACTACCGTTTATAAGGGAACAGCAGCTATGCAATTTCCGTGGATTGGTGGCAAGACGCAATATTTTGTTCCAGAGTTAGGAAGTATTAAAAGAGTAAATTAAGTAGTTATGAGATTAAGAATAATAGAAACAAATTTTACAACTAAGTACGAGTGGCTTTTTAAGCTGGTTGATGAAAATGACAATAATTTTTATATCATGAATGATTCATTTTATGAAAAGCATGGTTTCAAAAGCCCAATTACGAAAAGAGAATTGGATTATTATGATAAGGGGCAATGGATTACGGCTTCGGTTATGCAAATAGAGGGTAGAGAGATTGTAGTGGTTGTTTAGGGGTAAATTACTCGAGGACCACATCCAAATATAATGATGCTCAAAAGGAACACGGAATATTTACGGTGTCCAGTGCATAGGTAGTCTTATGGATACTATTGATCTATCACATTTGGAAACACTACCAAGCTATGGCTGGCTTGGAAACAGGAGCTATGAATTAACCAATCATTTGGGAAATGTATTGACCTCCATTAGTGATATTGTGTACCCAATAAGTTCAGGAGGAACAGCTATTGATTACTACCAGGTTGGGATTAACCAGGTGACAGACTATTCTCCGTTTGGTGTTCAATTGGATGGACGGACTATTACGGGTGGAATTGCCGATAAAGCTTACCGCTACGGATTCCAAAACCAGGAAAAAGACAATGAGATCAAAGGGGAAGGTAATTCGTTGAATTATGAATTCCGCATGCATGATCCCAGACTAGGGCGTTTCTTCGCTATAGATCCCCTGGAGGCAAAGTACCCACAATGGACTCCATATCAATTTAGTGGAAACCAAGTGATTTCAACTGCAGAACTTGAAGGTCTTGAGCCTGAAATCGATGTTAATGAAGCTAAAGAAGGTGTTCAATACCAGGCGGCTGATAAAGGAAGTAAGGCCTCGCTAAAAGACCGTATAATTTATAATTGGAAGATTAATGTTTCAGCAAGTGGATCAAGAGCCTGGGTTGCTGATGGTACAATATATACTGGACCAACTAAGGAAGAATATGCAAATATGAGTTCTGATGCTTACGAGGCTAATGTTAAAACAAATAAAATAGGGAGTGCCGCACCATTCACAGATTATAAATTATTTATGAAATATAATCTTGGAGAGAAGAACTTGGGATTTAAGGCCGCTACATATGTTAGAACCATCGATGGTGTTAATTTCTGGGTGCTAGCATATGCAGGATCGGATGATTTAGAAGATGCTCTCGATGATTTCAGAGCCGGTACAGGTAGACCATCTGGACAAATTACTTTGGCAATTGTGACAGCACAAGCGGTACATAATGCTATTAAGGATTTTGGTCCCGGAAATAACCTTACCTTTACTGGTCACTCATTGGGAGGTGGATTAGCAGCGGCAGCAGCCTATGTAACAAATCTCAAGGCTACAACGTTTAATGCGATGGGTATAACTCCTACAACTGCATTATTCCACGGTTTAAATACTGAAAATGAAATGAAGTTGATTAATGCTTATATCATCCAAAATGAGATTGTAAATGCTGGACAATATTCTAAAGCTGATGGTGTTCATCACATAGTTAAGACGTTGCCTGGGAAGAAATATAATATGATTCAACGGCACTTAATCGATAGATTTACCGAAATTTGGAATAAATGATAACGTTATGAAAAAAAACGCTCTAATACTCTTAATGCTAATGTTTAGCGGGGCTTGTGCATTCAGCGACTGTGTTCGGATTCCCATGGGATCGAAAGACTTGGCTTGGTACACCGATCTGCCGAACGAAGGGGATACCTTATTTTACAAAGGATCGGATAATTCCGTAGATACATTTATTGTCACAAATAAGTATCGGGAATATAGTCAATGTAATAAAATGGCATTTGATAACCAATATGAAAAAATAGGGTTTAGCGCAGAGATGCGGAATAAAAAAATTCACAATAATTCTGATATCAACTTTGAACTTCGCTTCGATAAAAAATCGCAGGAAAATCCAGCGGAAGATTGCAATAAGTATTTGGCAGTTTTTGATTTGTATATAGAAGGTGAAACTTCTCTAGACAAATTTAAGTTGGATACTATTTCTAGTCAATCTTTAAAAAAGAAGATCCCAACATATCTCATTGAAGCTTCACCTTTAACTAATAGGAGAGATGGACCTAACCATGTTGCAGTCAATAGTTTCAATTGGAACAGTAAATATGGTTTGGTCCGCTATGTTACCGAGGAAGGTATTATCTATGAGTATTGGAAGAAAAAGTAGGTAGTATCACCAAAAAGTTGATGTGAAGATGTTGTTTATGAGTATTACAAGAAAATTTGAGTTTGTAAAAAGAACGGAAGTGATGGGCCTCTCCTTTATTGGCAATTAGCTCGGGAAAGGTTACATTTTTATGGAATGGTAAATGGAGTTATTGGAAACTGAGACTACAGGACTTGATTTGGAATTAATAAGATTGTATGAGTAAGCAAAATGCCCTAAATATTGGTTTTGAAGACTATTTCAATTTAGTAATAGTTTTAATTGTTGATGATTTGAAAATACAAAGACATTTTCACTTTTTGTCACTTAGTGGTGTAGATGCAACACCATTGAAGTTGCGTCTACATGAAACAATATTTAAACTAATTGGATTTAAGAAAAATGACTTAATACCTGAATTGGAAGATTGGTATTTCGAGCAAACGGAAAAGGTAAATAGTATTGATATTTTGCAAGACGAAGAGTTATTTATAAAGGTGTCGACAGAGATTTTTCATGACTTAGTGAACTTACAAAAAAAGACATACTGTAACCTTCCCTAAAAATGTAGCCTTTTCCGTTTTTACTTTTGAATTTTAGAGTTACATTTAAGCAGTAAATGGGAATTAGAGAGGATTTAAAGGATTATTTATAACCCTCTGGGAACGTTAGGAATACAATTGTACCCTTTTTCGTACCCTATTTTGAGAGCTTAAGATTAAATCACTAAAAAACAATGTGTTATGAGTGGATTTAAAGATAGAAATTCCCCCTTTGGAGGGGGACAAAAGGGGGAGGACAACTACAATCAGTAATTATTACGAACGTCCATTATCTCAATTCATAATTCGCAATTATGTAACTTTGCAGCATGAACAGTTCTCCAAAAACCATTTGTGCGTTATCGACTGCTCCGGGAATGGGTGCCATTGCGTTGATCCGTTTATCCGGTCCGGATGCGATTTCGATCTTGTCGAAAATTGCAGGAAAGTCATTTGAGCAAGCGGCTTCCCATAGTGCGCATTTCGTTCGCTTAAAGAATGGCGATGGTGCTGTTTTGGATGAAGTAGTCGTTACGATCTTCCACGAAGGACACAGTTTTACCGGGGAAAACACCGTTGAAGTAGCTTGTCACGGATCGGTGTTCATTCAACAGGAGATCATTCGCTTGCTTTTGGCAAATGGTTGTGAATTGGCAAAACCGGGAGAGTTCACCATGCGCGCTTTCTTAAACGGAAGAATGGATTTGAGCCAGGCGGAAGCAGTTTCCGACCTCATCGCCTCTGAGTCTGCACGGTCACATGAAGTAGCTATGAACCAGATGCGTGGTTCCTTTTCCAATGAATTACGTGATCTGAGAGAAAGGCTGATCCATTTCGCTTCATTGGTGGAGTTGGAACTGGATTTTGCAGAAGAAGATGTGGAATTTGCGGACCGGACGCAATTGCTGGCTTTGGTAAACGAGGTATTGGCTTACGTTCGAAGACTCATCCAATCTTTTGAACTGGGGAATGTGTTGAAGAACGGGGTTCCTGTGGCAATCGTGGGTGCGCCGAATACGGGGAAAAGTACCTTATTGAATCAGTTGTTGGGGGAAGACCGTGCAATTGTGAGCAATATTGCGGGAACCACCCGGGACGTGATCGAAGAAACCCTGAATATTGACGGGATCCTGTTCCGTTTGATCGATACAGCCGGGATCCGGGAAGAAGCAGCTGAAGAAATTGAAGCTTTGGGGATCCAGCGTTCACTGGATAAGATCAAACAAGCGAAAATTGTCTTGATACTGAGCGATTTCGGTGAATTGCAGTCGGCAATAGAAAACCATGCCTCCATGAGTCCGATCGAAGCCGGGATCTGGGCTGAAAAGCTCCGCGATGAATTCCCGAACAAGCACATCGCAGTTTTGGGTAATAAGGTAGACCTGCGGCATGCAGAAGATGCTTTGCTTTGGACTTTCAAAGTTCCGCTTCTTGCGATCAGCGCAAAAACAGGTACCGGGATCAGCGAACTCAAAGATTGGTTGGCAAAGCAGATCCTGGGGTCTTTTGATACTCAAAATGATACGATCGTAACCAATGCACGTCATTTGGATGCTCTGGAAAAGACACAGGATTCTCTCGAAAAAGCAAAATGGGGACTGGAAACAAACGTCACCGGCGATTTTGTAGCCATGGATATCCGCCAGGCGATGTTCTGGTTGGGAAGTATCACAGGCCAGATCTCGGAAGACGATTTGCTGGCAAATATCTTTAGCAAGTTTTGTATTGGAAAGTGATTCAAAAGGATTCATTATTTCTTCTTTTCCAACCATTTAAACAAAGTTATATCATTTGAAAAACTACTTCTATGAAACTACTGCTTTATGTGTTTGTGGCTCTTACATCATTTTTGAGTATTTCCCAGGTTGCACCTTTTATTCCCACTACCTGGAATCAAACGTGTTATTACAATGCTGACTGCCCGACGGTAAGTTCGGGTGGTTCTTGCGGCAAAGCCTATACCGGCTGTAACTCAACAGCTATTGGTCAGATTTGCAAGTATTATAATTATCCTGCGGAAACCTTCGGGGGAAATCACTGCAACGATATGAATCCGTCGTACTGTGTGGATTTTGATGTTCAAACCTACAACTATGCGCTGATGCCCAATAATGTAACATCTGCTAATCCGGAAGTTGCTAAAATGTTGTATCAAATCGGAGTGGCGGTAGATATGCAGTGGAGTGGTACGAGTTCCAATTCGTTTTTTGCTCCGGAAGCCATGAAACGTTTTTTTGCGTATTCTCCCCGCATGACACCATCGGCCAACTTCCTTTTCCCGACTATAGCGGAACGCATTGATGCAATCAAAGCCGAACTGGACGCCGGGAGACCTGTTCTTGCCAAGGGTGGAAGTCACTTTTATTTGATAGATGGCTATAACAGTTCGAACCAGTTCCACATGAATTTCGGATGGAGCGGAACCTATGACGGATATTATGACATATCCAGCGTCACAAATCCGGCCGGAACATTCACTCCGAGCAATTACATTTTCGGAATAGAACCTATGCAGGGTGATTTACAAACGGCTGTGGACACGATCGAAATACCTGCATCTGCAAGCATGAATACCAGTATTGAATTCAGCTCCAAATTGGCTTGGACGATGAATACGTCTGAATCGTGGCTGAATTTGAATTTGGCCTCCGGATCTAAAGGATATTTTAACTGGCTGGACGGAAGTAGTTTCAACGCTTCTCTAAATAATGGAGATGTTCGCTATGCAACAATCACTGTTTCCAATGCAAACGATACGGATACGATCATCGTGAAACAATTGGCTTCGCCATTGCAGACAGATCCCGATACGATTAATGCAGTGACAGCCGGACAATCATCATCCATAAATGTGTCTTATTTCACGGGCAGCGCCTGGTCTGTAAGCACCACAGAAAGCTGGGTCACTGTATCGCCTTCAGGCGGGACAGGAAACAGTTCATTCAATGCAGTTATTTTAGAGAATCCGAATACGTCTCCTCGTTCAGCTTTTGTGATTGTTACTGCCGGAAGCTTTACAGATTCTGTTTTGGTTCAGCAGGAGGGTGCTCTTTCAACAGCAGGTTTGTATGAGAATGGGTATTTAAAAGAGATGCTTATCCATCCGAATCCGGCAGATGATCTCATTTTTATTGAGTTGGAAGGTAAATTGAGCATTGTCAATGTTCTTGGCGAGGAATGTTTTGCAGGAATTGTTCCGGAAAATAAATGGGTGGATATTTCCAGGCTGGAGCCCGGAGTTTATTTTGTAGTTGCTGGTAATGCAAGGACTAAATTCGTGAAAGAGTAGTTTCTTGAAACAGGGGTAATTTTGGAAAGTAATTATCGTTGTCCTTTTGATCATAGCCTCAAAAAGGACCAAAAAACGCATTGGCTTCATTCAAAGCCGTTCGCTAAGTGAAAACCATTCGCTGAATCTTCGAAAAGACAGGTTCTCTTTAATGTTTCTTCGAAGTTGTAAATGATTTCTCCCGAAGTTATATTTCTCTGTCAGGTTATGATAATTCGTTGAAGCAACTTATTCATTTCCCATACGTTAATAGGAAAGAAGAAACTAATCTTCTGAATTATTACTGACTTCGATGAAAAACACACCCCCATTTTTGTCGAATGAGACCTATAACAAAAGAACCCGTTTACTGATTCTTTCACGAGGTCTGCTATTCGTTTCGCTGCTGTTTTTTTCTCTTGGAGCAAAAGCCCAGGGAGATGACTGTGCTACGGCATTGTCGTTGACTAATGTCACCAATTATTGTTCTTCCCCTACACAATACACCAATTCAGGATCTACCGCAAGCGGATTTTCCGTAGGTTCCTGCTGGACAGCCACTGCTACATCGGACGTGTGGTTTTCATTCGTTGCGATCGGGACCAACGTGCTGATCTCTGTAAACGGAGCCACGATCCAGCAACCGCGGATTGCTATTTATTCGGGTACGTGCGCTGGAACGTTAACACAACTTGCGGGTGGCTGTACGAATGGAACAGGAGGTTCACCCGATTCGCAGTTGTTTAATTCCGGCCTGGTGCAGGGAACTACCTATTTTATCCGTATAAGCACGACATCCGCTCAGCGAGGGGCATTCCAGTTATGCATCAATAATTACACACCGCCACCCAGTGCATCGGCAGATTGCGGAGGTGCCGGCAGGTTGTGCAATAAAAATTCGATCAGTGTCACCAACCTGTTAAGCGGTGGCGTAAATAATAACGAAAATGCAGGTACCTGTTTGTCCGGTTTCGGGATTTTCGAAACGAATTCGGTTTGGTATACCTGGACTTGTCAGACAGCCGGTACGTTAACCATGGACATCATTCCAGCGAATCAAATGGACGATATCGATTTCATTGTTTTCCAGTTAAGTACTTCCGATCCCTGTGGGCCCAGAACGCCAATCCGCTGTTCAGCTACTTCCTTCCTTCAACCGAATGCAAGTACCGGGATGAATGCCACTTCTACGGATCAAAACGAAGCGATTGGGTTTAGTGGGATTGAAGATGCGTATGTGCAGCAACTCACTATGACTGCCGGAACCAGTTATGCGATCCTGATCAACAATACCAATGCTACAAACGGGTTTACATTGAACTGGGGAGGGACCGGAACTTTTGTCGGCCCGGACGCAAATATTACGGGTGGGCCTTTTATCACCTGTGCCGGAGTTCCAATTTCCTTTGATGGAAATACCTCAACCAATTACAACGCCCTTAGCTGGAATTTTGTAAATGGAGGCGGAACACCAACAAATCCAACCGGACCAGGGCCACATTCAGTCACGTATACCACTCCGGGAACATATGTTGCTATTTTGAATGCAACTTCCACTACCGGCTGTACTTCTGTAGAAACGGCAACCGTTACGGTGAGCTCTGGAGTAACACCGACTTTTGCTGCTGTTCCTGCTTTTTGTTCCGGTCAGCCGGCTCCTGCCTTCCCGGTGCAGACAAATGTTCCGCTTATAGCCGGAACCTGGTCGCCAAACACCATCAGCAATGCCGCTTCAGGAACGTATACCTTTACACCCAATCCAGGACAATGTACCAGTACACCGGTTACTATTTCCGTTACGGTCAATAATTCGATTACTCCAACTTTCCCGGCACATCCGCAATACTGTTTGAATGCAATACCACAAGTTTTACCGGCAACTTCGGATAATGGCGTTACGGGAACCTGGTCACCGGCAACAATAAGTACTTTCACTGCCGGAACAAGTAATTATACCTTTACTCCGAGCGGAAATCCTTGCGCTGCTCCGGTAACAGTAGCAATTGTTGTGGATGCCCCTCTTATACCGGTATTTACTCAAATCCCGGCGCTTTGTTCGGGTGAGACCGCTCCGGTTTTACTTGCAAGTTCCGATAATTCAATAACAGGGACCTGGTCTCCGGCAATTGTAAGCAACACTTCTTCCGGGACTTATACTTTTACCCCGGATGCAGGGCAATGCGCTACAACAGCAAGTGTGTCGATTACGGTAAACAATCCGGTAACGCCGAATCTCACTCCGGCAGGCCCTTTCTGTGAAAATACCGCAGCACCTGCAAATTTGACGGCTGATATTCCGGGTGGAACCTGGTCGGGTAACGGTATCACTGATCCGACAGGAATTTTCGATCCGATAATTGCCGGTTCAGGTACACACACGGTCACCTATGTTCATACACAAGGTTGCGGTGGGACAAATTCCATGGATCTTGTTGTAAATCCCTTACCGGATTCCGATTTTTCGGCAGATGTTTTGAGTGGTTGCAGCCCGGTAACGGTTCATTTTACTTCCGACCCTTCAGTTGCGACATCTTCCTGGGACTTTGGAGATAATACCACTGCCAATACGGTTGGGGCAGCGGACCACACTTTCACTACCGCAGGAACTTATTCCATTACACTGACAAATACACTGAACGGCTGTTCTTCGAGTACGACAAAAGCCAATTATATTGCGGTTTTCCCAATTCCGGAGGCGGATTTCAATGCGAGTCCGCAAGTGCTTCCGCAAACAGAAACGACCGCTCATTTCACGAATCATTCAGTGAATGGAGACAGTTATTTTTGGACTTTCGGTGACGGAGATAACAGTAATTTAGAAAATCCGAGCCATCAATTTCCGCAAGTTCCCGGGAATTACCCGGTAACACTCACGGTTACCAGCTCGAACGGTTGTACCGATGTGGCCAATTTGGTCATTATTGTCAAAGACAACAAAATCATTTATGTTCCGAATTCATTTACGCCGGACGGAGATGAGTTCAACAATGTGTTTGCCCCGGTAATCACAGCTGGTTATGATACCCAGAATTATTCATTCACGATCTATGACCGCTGGGGAGAAACCCTGTTTGAATCGCATGATGTGACTAAAGGCTGGGATGGAACGTACCAGGGGAAATTGGTCCAGGCAGGGATTTATAACTGGACAATCCGGATCAAGAACCTGGATGACGACCGCTATGAGGTTTTCAACGGTCATTTGAATATGATGAGGTAAACGTTCCTATTTGCAATTACACAAAGTGTAGAATGCAAAATTCTTTCGGGTTTTAACACACGATCCGTTGCGAATTACAGAGTATTTCCTGTTTAACTTCGCTTTGGATTCTGATCGTAAAATCAGCTCATTGTTTTCAAGTGACCAGGTACCTTCGGCAATAATCGGTTTGGACGCTTTGGTAAGATCTGTATAAACGAACGTGTGGTTTTCGTTCAATTGCAAGTTAGGAGCATTTTTTCCGTTACCTCCATAACTTCCTTTCGGTTCGTTCACCAGGTTTTGTGCATTGGAGCTAAAACTCAGGAAAGCTCCGATAAAAATTAAGGTTGGTCTGATCATACTTCATTCAATTAATAATGCAATATAAAAAATTCAATTCAAACCAGGGTATAAAACTTTCAGAAACGAAAGCTTCTTTCGGGGAGCTTTTTTATATTCGCGGGGAGGCCGAAAAGTTTGGCAGCAAATTTGTAAATTGAGAACAAAATGAATCGTATGAAAAGCATTGGCTTATTAATGATATTGTTGCTTACACAAACAACATTGTTCGGGCAAAAAGTTATCCGGATGACGGTAAAGGAAGAATGTGTTCCATGCCGTCGGATGATGGCCCAGGAATGTTTCCAGGTAAAAAAAGAAGGCTCCAAAACATGGGAATTGTTTTATGATCGGATCAAGGGTTTTGATTATGTTCCCGGAAACCGATATGTCATTGATGTGATTGAAACGGAACGGCCTGAACCGGTTCCACAGGATTTATCGAAGTACCTTTACAAACTGGACAAAGTTATTTCCGTTACCCCGATGGTTAGCGGGAGTGAAGGAGTGATTTATAAAGTTATCCGTATGAACGGGAAAGAAATGTCGGATGCGGATGTTTCCCTTAGTTTCGATAGTACGTTTCATCAAATTTCGGGTAAGAGCGGATGTAACAGCTTTACGGCTGCGATCAAGATGAATAGGAAACAAACGAAGATTTGTGTGAAATCCGCCGCAACAACCAAAATGGCTTGTCCGGATATCCAAAGCAATATTGAAGCCGAATTTTTGAAATCCATTTCGGACCGATCATTCAAAATTTCTCATCAGGGGAATGCGATGATCTGGAAATCGAAGAAAAAGGAAATCTTCGTCTTTGAAACGGGAACAAAGCCACTTCCTGAAGATCCGGCTGCAACAAGTGGTGGAAGACCTGAAAAAACACCATGGAATTACTTTAACCAACAGACTTTGAAGCTGATCCAAATGGACGGTGTTTCTATTAAAAAAACCAGTGCAGCCTTAAAGATGGATATGGCGACTCATTCGTTTACCGGAAGCAATGGCTGTAACCGCATTTCGGGCAATATGTCCACGACACGAAATACAGTGGCGTTCTCCGATATTATTTCTACGAAAATGATGTGTACTGATGAGCTCGTTGCAACTACTGAGCGCCGTTTTATGGAAATTTTGGGAAGCAAAGGATTAACGGTTGATTTTGCAGAACAGGTATTCAATATTTACGACTCATCGGGAAAATTAGTGTTAATGTTTGCGGTGGACGCAACCGAATAAATTTATTAGCCTTTTAATTTCAGTTTTCATATATTTATACACCAAAAATTTTTTACTATGAAAAAACTAATCAAAATTTCTGCGTTTGCGACATTGGCATTTGTTGGAGCATTGGGAATTCAGTCGTTTACGTCAACGAAGGCAGTGTCTTCGGAGAACGTATTAGGCAATATCGAGTTTAAAGTTATCAATGACTCATCTTCAGAATACAAGTATTGTGTGAATGGTGGTCACAACTACATCAGTGCAGGGGCATCTAAAGGATTTAGCTATAGTGAAGGAACAGAGATCAAGCATTTGGATGGAAGCAACTGTGGAGCAACGTGGTTTAAAGTAACCAGCTCCATGCATGGTAAGTCATTCAAACTTTCTGAATTGACAAAATAATCATTTCTTGAAATATTAAACAAGAAGCCTCTTTTTTTAAGAGGCTTTTTTGATTTCCACTCTTTATTTTCTTTTTTCAATTTAAATAAGGTTAATTCTCTATCCGAATTCATTGAATTCCGTTAATTTCGTGTCAGATTTAATGATTATGAAACGAATATTGCTTTTAGGTGCCGGTCTCTCTGCGTCAACATTGATTAAGTATTTACTGGAACAAGCTAAAGAAAACAATTGGCAACTGCGCGTGGTTGATCAGTCGTTGGATTTGGTAAAAGCTAAGCTGGCAGGTCATCCGAGTGGTGTTGCACTTTCGTTTAATGCGTTGGACCGGGATGAGCGTCGGGAAGAGTTGAAACAAGCAGACCTCATTATTTCCATGTTACCCGCACGTTTTCACCTGGAGATTGCCAAAGATTGTTTGGAACTGGGGAAAAACCTGATCACACCGTCCTATATTTCACCTGATATGAGCGCGCTGAACAACCAGGTTAAAGAAGCGGGATTGATTTTCATGAATGAAATAGGGGTTGATCCGGGTATCGATCACATGAGTGCGATGCGAATCATTGATTCAATCAAGGACCAGGGCGGTGAAATTACCGGTTTTAAATCGTATTGCGGTGGCTTGATAGCGCCGGAAAGTGATACCAATCCCTGGAATTATAAATTTACCTGGAATCCAAGAAATGTAGTTCTGGCTGCGCAGGGAGGAACGGCACGTTATATCGACAGGCACCAATACAAATACATTCCCTAT
Source organism: uncultured Fluviicola sp. (assembly GCA_966212075.1). Lineage (GTDB taxonomy): Bacteria > Bacteroidota > Bacteroidia > Flavobacteriales_D > Crocinitomicaceae > Fluviicola. The sequence goes on along the minus strand of CBIHOM010000001.1, from coordinate 77,650 downwards.
ACGCAGGTTTTCAATCGTTTGGATACGGTTTCAGTTGACGGATACGGTGAATTTGAAGGATATGCAAACCGCGATTCCTTATCTTACAGACACATTTATGGCCTGGACAATATTCCGACGATCTATAGAGGAACACTTCGTAAGAGTGGATTTTGTAAAGCCTGGAATATCTTTGTTCAATTAGGTTTAACAGACGATAGTTTTGTACTTCAGGATTCGGAAAACCTGACACCACGTTCTTTTTTGAATGCCTTTCTACCCTTTGACGAGCAATTGACTGTGGAAGAAAAGTTCCGTAATTTCTGCAACAAATCCGGTGTCAATGATATTTCCCGGTTTGAATGGCTGGACCTGTTTACCGATTCTGCAAAAATCGGATTGAAAGATGCAACTCCGGCCCAGGTACTGGAAAAGATCCTGGTTCAAAAATGGGTCTTGGAGCCACAGGATAAAGACATGTTGGTTATGGTCCATCAATTCACCTACCTGTTGAACGGCGAAAAGCGATTTATTGAATCTTCGATGGTAAACCTGGGAGATGACCAGGTACACACAGCGATGTCTAAAACGGTTGGTTATCCTGTTGGGATCTGTGCCAAACTGATCTTGCAGGACCAGATTTCGGAAAAAGGAGTGCTGCTTCCTATAAAACCGGAGATTTATAACCCGATTTTGGATGAGTTGGAGGATTTAGGAGTCGTTTTCCAGGAACTGGAGAAAGTGGTTTAATTAATTGCGAATCGAGGGAATTTTACCCGATTGAACCTGTTAGGATATCAAACTGTTTCGGGTGATTAGACGATAGGCTATTACTCCGGTCACTGTTCCGAAAAGGAGCACTTCATCCGGAAATCGGTAGAAGTAAGAAACCAACAAAGCAATTCCATAAGTTACGGAGAGAATCAATCCTTGTTTGACACCTTCACGCGTAAAATAGTTTACAGGATACTTGCGGTAAAGCTGTGGTAAAAGGAATTGTTGCTTGTAAGCCAGGTAACCGCTCAGTGCCATTAAGGGAATTAAAATAAAACCCTGCTGGATTCCCATATCACTGTAGCTCAAAAATGCCCATATACGCTCAGTCCATTCGAAATTGGAGTGAATGTTAGGAAGCATATGAAAAACTGCCAGAGAAGTGCTTAAAATGCACAAAAATGCAATGCTCAGTTGTTTTGTGGCCAATTGCTTTTCGGAAGTGTTTCCGCTAAATTGAATACGCTTCCGGGCTTTTAATAAACTTAATGTCCAAAACAAACTCCAGTCGATTAAAAAGAACAAGAGAATAAAGCTGGCATCCCAGTTCCAATAAAAGTATCCCAGGACCGGGATCAGACCTTCAATCAGTGTTTGAAAAAGAAGAGCCTTTTTGGGCATCATTTGGTTTTGGATAAACGCTTGATAGCATCTCCTGAAAGTGTGAACTCAGGATTGTATTTAAGTGCTTTTCTGTAATACTGGATTGCCTGGTACTTTTCTCCTTTTGTTTCATAGATCAACCCAAGGTTATGCCATGCTTCCACATAGCGCGGTTCCTTTTGCAGAGTTTCGTTGTAGAAATAAATCGCGCTGTCTATATCATTTTGTTTGAACTGTTTGATCCAACCCAATTGGAATAAAGGCGGAGTAAAGGTTGGGTCTTTTTTCAGCATTTCCCGGTACGTTTGCTGAGCTTCCGGTATTTTGTCGAAATCCTGGTAAGCATATGCGAGGTTATAATATGCCTCAAGGTTGTTTGGCCTGATTTGAGTTGCAGTAATAAAGTACTGGATACATAACGGGTTTCGCTCTTCCTGGTAAATTAATCCCAGTTTGATATAAGCCGCAAAGAAATCCGGGTCCTGGTCAATTGCTGTCTGGTACGACGATTTTGCCAACTCACGGTTATTCAGGCTCAGGTAGATACTTCCTTTCAGAATGTATGCATCCCGGTATTTTTTGTTGATCCTCAAAGCCTCATTTGTATAGTAAAACGCTTTTTCATTATCTCCCTGTTGTGCATATGTTGTGGCTAAAGCAACCAAAGCAGCCAGGTTTTTGGGATCTTTCTTAACGACAAACTTAAAATGGTTTTGCGCCGCCATTACATCACTTGGTGTTCGGTTGGCCCTGTTATTGAGCGCATTTGCATATAGAAAGCGCGCCTCGATATTCCATTGTTGCATCCGGTATGCTTTTGCTCCATCCTGAAGAGCCTTATCATAGTCATAGCGTTCCAGCATTAAATTACCGTGTTTGATAAGGATAGGAACACTGTCCGGGTATTTTTTGAATAACTGGTCTATAGAAAGTTCTTTTTGCGGCTTTTTTGGAGCGTTTCCGCCACATGAACTCAACACTACAAGAAAACCAATAAAAAATAGAATGCGCATACTTAATGAATCTGACAACAAAAATAAGGATAATGTAATTAACACGTGTATCCTGTCTTTATTCCGGGTTATACATGAAACTTAAATAGTTAAACGTCTCCTGCTGCTTAAACGTTGGATCTGTGTACCGAATTTAGTCCAGGTGTTTCGCTAATTAATCGACCTGTTAGTCGTAAATAAAATTAAAATCATGTTCAGCAGATAAATAATTATGTTCATCTGGGAATGTATTTTGCTCATTTTAAAAAGAAATTATTAGTTAAATTGTTGATTTTAGTCTGAAACGTATTGAAATAATTGACTGATTACCCCGGACCTGGGATCATGCAACCTGGAGCAAACACATTCTAGAGGTGAATGCTTTGTAATCGATGATTATACCGTTGGTTAATTTCTGTTCTTTGTGCAACTAAAGTCACTGGAAAGAAAACCGATCGATTCTATTTACTTCCGACAGGCATCAATCCGCGCCTCGTTTGAAACGGAGATTTAGTTACTTAGAATTTCTTAATCGATGAAAATGTTACTGATGAGTACGATGGTGACAATCGTTTTTGGCACCCTCTCTCAACTGCCTTACACCTGGGTATCAAATGTCGATCCGGGGTGGAATTCCCCCAATGGCACACTCGTATGGCGTCCGGGATGCTCTGCCGTTACTACTAACTGCAGCGGACAATATGGGAACAATCTGAATGGATCTTATATTTCCCCGAACATAGACGCTACTTGTACAAATGCAAGCAGTATCAGCGTCACATTTACAGCATACGGAGATACTGAATCCGGCCAGGATATGCTCTACTTCGAATATTCGCTGAATGATGGTGCAACCTGGATTAATCCGTATGGAAATGGTGTGGGTTTGTCAGGAAGTTTCGGTTCTTTTCCCGGAACGACTGTTTCTCCGATCATTTTAAATGCGACAAACAGTATCCGTTTTCAGTTTATTTTTTTCTCAAATGGAAATATCAATAGTTCAGGGGTGAAAATTACCGATTTCGACGTAACATGTAATGTCGCTTTACCTGTTGAAATAGCATCATTTACCGGCAAGAAAACAGGGAATAAGAATTTATTGAACTGGACTACTTTATCTGAGAACAACAACGACTACTTTGACATTGAATGGTCTGTAAATCCTGAAATGGATCTTTGGACCGGCGTTTTGCAGGTGAAAGCATTGGGGACAGGAAATTCCGATTCAAGACAGGATTACTCAGCTCTTCATTCCAACCCGTCGGGCGGTAAAAATTATTACCGTATTACCCAGGTTGACAAAGATGGAGTAAGGAGCTCATATGATGGTCTGGTACTCATTGATAACTCAATAAAGGACAGCCAGGTTGTCGAAATTATCAACCTGACAGGCCAAAGAGTGGACGAAAATACTTCCGGATTCGTTATTTATGTTTACGAAGACGGAACAAAAGTGAAGAAATATCACTGATCTACACAACTTGATCACTTTACGCAGTAGTGCAAAAAAGGGGAGAATATTATCAGATACCTCCCCTTTGTTTATAATGAGTTTGTAAGGTCTACAATCCTAAAAGTACTGCATGAGGATCTTTCCCTCCGAAGATGATTCTTTCCGGATTTTCGATCATTTCTTTCACCTTTACAAGGAAACTAACAGATTCCTTCCCGTCGATAATCCGGTGGTCGTAAGACAAAGCCAAGTACATCATCGGGCGAATTTCAACCTTACCGTCAATTGCTACCGGGCGCTCAACGATATTGTGCATTCCCAAAATAGCGGATTGCGGCGGGTTGATAATCGGCGTGGACATCATTGAACCGAAAACTCCACCGTTGGTGATTGTAAAGGTTCCTCCTGTCATGTCTTCCGGAGTGATTTTTCCGTCACGTGCTTTAACAGCCAAACGTTTGATCTCTTTTTCGATCTCTGCCAGGCTCATTTGTTCTGCATTGCGAACTACCGGTACCATTAATCCTTTTGGAGAGGAAACGGCAATACCAATATCTGCATAGTTATGGAATACCATTTCGTTCCCGTCGATCTGTGCGTTTACTGCAGGGAATAAGTTCAAGGCTTCGGTTACTGCCTTCGTGAAGAAAGACATGAACCCTAAATTCACATCGTGGAATTTAGCAAACTGGTCTTTGTATTTTGCACGCAGATCCATGATCGGTTTCATATCTACTTCGTTGAAAGTAGTCAACATCGCTGTTTCGTTCTTAACAGATACCAGACGTTCTGCGATCTTACGGCGCAGCATGGACATTTTTTCACGATTCTGATCACGTGTTCCTCCCCATCCCTGAGCGGCATCAGCAGGAATTCCAGCAGCCATTGCACTTACCACATCCTGTTTCGTGATACGACCGTCTTTTCCTGTACCGTTGATCTTTGCACCGGAAACACCATTTTCAGCCATTATTTTTGCAGCTGCAGGCGATGGAGTTCCTTTTGCATAGCTATCACTTACCGGTCCCGGATTCGGAGCAGATGTGCTTGCTTTTTCCGGAGTCGCAGCAGGTGCCTGAGCAGCAGCCGGAGCTTTTTCCTCCACTTTCGGAGCTTCTGCTACCGGTGCAGCCGATCCTGCCGGCCTTTCAGCTGAAGTATCGATCAGGCAGACTACCTGTCCGACTTTAACGACATCACCTTCCGCAGCTTTCAATGTGATAATTCCGGATTGTTCAGCCGGTAATTCCAATGTTGCTTTGTCGGAATCCACTTCCGCGATAGCCTGGTCTTTTTCTACATAGTCACCGTCCGAAACCAACCAGGTTGCAATTTCTACTTCAGAAATTGATTCTCCCGGGCTTGGTACTTTCATTTCAAGGATTGACATAATTGAATCGTATTTAGTTTTGTAATAATCTTATTTAGCTGCTACTGATGCGAATTGAAACACATCTGCAAACAATTGTTTCAAACGGCGTTCGTGTAATTTCTTGGAGCCTTCAGCTGCAGCTGCAGATGCCGGTCTGGTAATTCCAATAAACGGAATGTGTCTCAGGTTCATTGCAATGTATGTCCATGCCCCCATGTTTGCAGGTTCTTCCTGTGCCCATACGATGTTTTTAGCATTGTATTTTGCAACGATCGCATCGATTTGTTTTTGAGGCAATGGATACAATTGTTCTACCCGAACAAATGCCATGTTGTCAACACCCATTTCTACTGCTTTTTCTTTTAGTTCGTAATAGAACTTTCCGGAACAAAAAACAAGTGTATCTACCTGTCCTGCTTTTGCATTCGGATCGTCAATAACTTCCTGGAAGTTCCCGCTTGCCATTTCTTCCAAAGTAGAAGTTGCAGCCGGTAAACGCAGGATCATTTTCGGAGAGAAAACAACCAATGGTTTACGGAATGGACGAGCCAATTGTCTGCGAAGCAAATGGAAATGGTTTGCAGGTGTAGATGTGTTCACGACCTGGATATTTTCATCAGCACATTGTTGTAACCAGCGTTCCATGCGCCCGCTTGAGTGTTCTGCTCCCTGGCCCTCATATCCGTGAGGAAGAAGCATTACCAAACCACTTTGAGTGGACCATTTATCTTCACCTGCAGTAATGAACTGGTCGATCATAATTTGCGCACCATTGAAGAAATCCCCGAACTGTGCTTCCCAGATAGTCAATCCTTTTGGAGTAGCCAGGGAATAACCGTATTCAAAGCCAAGGACAGCGTATTCCGATAACAACGAGTTGTAGATCGTGAATGCAGCTTGTTTGTCAGAAAGCATGTTCAATGTTTCGATCTCTTCTTCATTGTCTTCTGTTTTTACCACAGCATGACGGTGAGAGAACGTTCCGCGTTCCACATCTTGTCCGGAAATACGAACAGGAATACCTTCTTCCAAAAGTGTTGCATAAGCCAGCATTTCTGCCGTTCCCCAATCCAGGTTATTGGATTCGATTGCTGCCAAACGGTCATCGAATATCTTTTGGATCTTGCGGAAATACTTTTTGCCTTCCGGCAGAGTAGCCAGTTTTCTTCCAAGCTCCAGCAATTTTTCTTTCTTGATCCCGGTTTCAGGACTGGAATCAAAATCAGCTGGTTTGCTGTGACGGAAACCTTCCCAGGTAGAACTTAGGAAATCCCATACAACTGCTTTTTCGTTCTTGCGAGCTGTTTCAAACTCGTTTTCCAAATAGTCGTTGTACTCATTTTCAATCGTGGTCGCAGTATCCTGGGAAATAGAGCCTTCTGCCAATAGCTGCTTCAGGTAAATATCTTTTGGATTCGGATGTTTTGCAATAATGTTGTACAAATTGGGTTGCGTGAATTTAGGTTCATCTCCTTCGTTGTGCCCGTATTTACGGTAACATAACAAATCGATGAATACATCACGGTGAAATTTCTGACGGTATTCCATTGCAATTTCAATGGTTTGGATTACCGCTTCAACATCGTCTCCGTTTACATGGAAAACCGGTGTTAATGTTGTTTTAGCAACATCCGTACAGTATGTTGACGAACGTGCATCGTGGAAGTTCGTTGTGAAACCAACCTGGTTATTTACCACAATGTGAATGGTTCCGCCGGCTCTGTAACCATCAAGCAAGGCCATTTGGATTACTTCGTAAACAATCCCTTGTCCTGCAACAGCTGCGTCACCGTGGATCATTACCGGACAAACTTTATTCTCATCTTTGAAATAAGCATCCAGTTTTGCCCGTGCGATTCCCTGAACGACCGGGTCAACTGCTTCCAGGTGAGAAGGGTTTGGTGCCAGTGTTAAGCCGACTTCTTTTCCGTCTTTGGTCGTAGTCGAACTGGTATAACCCTGGTGGTATTTCACGTCTCCGTCGAAAGCGCCGTCCGCATCAAATTCTTTTCCTTCAAATTCGGAGAAGATATCCTGCGGGCGTTTCTGGAAGATATTTGTCAATGTATTCAAGCGTCCGCGGTGAGCCATTCCCATCACGAAATACTCAACTCCCAGGCTGGACCCTTTTTCAACCAGGGCATCCAAAGCAGGAATCAATGCTTCCCCACCTTCTACTGAGAATCGTTTCTGACCTACGTATTTTTTACCCAGAAAGGCTTCAAAATTGGAAGTCTGAACCAATTTTTTATAAATGTGTTTTTTGCGCTCGATGTCGAATTTCGGGCGGTTTTTAACTTCAATACTGTTTCTGAACCACTCCAAACGCTCGGGTTCACGCATGTACATGTACTCGATACCGATAGACTGGCAATAACATTGTTCCAAATCCTGGATGATGTCACGTAAGGTAGCAGCCCCGATCCCGATTTGTTCTCCGGCTTGAAAAACTGTATCCAAATCGGATGCATCCAAACCGAAATTTTCAATCGCAAGTGTAGGTTCATACTTACGACGCTCACGAACAGGATTGGTTTTTGTAAATAAATGACCGCGGGTTCTGTACCCGTTAATCAGGTTAATTACTTTAAATTCTTTCTGAAAATTTTCAGGAATATCACCACCGTCTTCGAAATTCGTGCGGGCAAAATCGAATCCTTCGAAGAATTTTTGCCAGCTAAGATCTACGCTTTCAGGGTCTTTGATATATGATTGATATAAATGATCTATTGCATTTACATCTGCATTTCCGACGTACGTCACTTTATCCATGTTGGTGCACTATAATGGACGGTAAAGTTAAAACTTTTATACCAAAGCTCGGGTAGTAAATGGCGATAAAAAAATACAAAAATGTGAACTATTGTTCGAGAGCTGAAAATAATTAGCAATTATCAATGGATTAATTGGCAAGGCCAGTCTTTTGACACTTATTTACTTGTATTGGATCTGGTAAAATACTTTCAGTAACTCACGATGTAAAATAGCATTTGAGAGGTAAAACAAACGTTCTTCGTGAGTGCGTGTTTCATTTATGATCAGTTCCGGAATATCAATGAGGTAAAGCAGGTGCTGTAATTCGTTTTCTGACAATTGTTTAAGCATCGCCTGAATTTCTTCGTTCCATTGGGCCGGGTCCGTACTTGTCAGTTCGAAATCACCGATTCCCGACCGTTGAAAATCTTTTTGGATTTGTGTTTGCAGTTTTTCAAGCAGTTTGCGTTGGCTCAATCGCAATTGCAATTTATGAACGAGCGCATGTAAATCTTTTTCCTCCATCTTCAGTCATTCAAGTGAACTTACTACTTTTGCACTATGATTAATAACTCAAAAGAAGCAATCATTTTTGATTTGGGAGGAGTTTTGTTGAACCTGGATTATGATTTAACAGAAAAAGCCTTTATTTCCCTGGGAATGCACAATTTTGGCGAATCGTATTCCCAATTGCAGCAAACCCAGTTGTTCGATCGCTACGAGATCGGGGAAATTTCTTCTTTTCATTTTGTGAATCGCTTACTGGACCTGTTGCCACAAGGAACTACAGCGAACCAGGTTGTTCATGCCTGGGATTCCATGATCCTGGATTTTCCGGCAAAACGCTTAGAGTACCTGGAAACCCTTTCTAAAAAATACCGGCTTTTTTTGTTGAGCAATACCAATGACCTGCATATTGATGCTGTGAGAAGATCGTTGGAAAAAACAGTGGGTCACCGGAATCTCGAGCAATACTTTGAGAAAACCTATTTCTCTTCTGCGATCGGGATGCGTAAACCGGATACAAAAATTTTCGAATTCGTTTGTTCTGAGAATAACCTGGATCCTGCAAAGACCATTTTCATTGACGACAGCCCTCAACATATTGAAGGGGCCAAATCTGTTGGAATAGAAACCTTTTTGCTGGGAAAAAACCAGGAAGTTTTCGAATTACCCTTTTTCCTGGCATAATTCCACCAATACTCCGTTAGAGGATTTTGGGTGCAGGAAAGCGACCAGTTTATTATCCGCACCATTTTTCGGTTGCTCATTCAGTAATTGGAATCCTTTGGATGAAAGTTCTTTCATTGATTGCTGAATGTCTGTAACATCAAACGCAATGTGATGAATTCCTTCTCCTTTCTTTTCAATAAATTTAGCAATGGGGCTTGTTTCATTACTTGCCTCCAATAATTCAATCTTGGATTCTCCGACCTGGAAGAAAGCCGTTTTGACACCTTCGCTTTCCACTGCTTCGGTTTTATAGCATTCGGTGCCAAGCAGGTCTGTGTATGTCTTGATTGCTTCGTCCAGGTTTTTGACTGCAATTCCAATGTGTTCGATTTTATTCATTTGCCGAATTTAAAATAAAAGTTGGGTTTTTCCCACAGACGGGCAGAAGTACCTCTGTGGGAAATATAATCAGCGTGATTTACGTTAAAACAAAAAACCCTGACATGTACCGTCAGGGTTCCCAATATTTTTTGGATTAATTATCCCTTAAAGAATTTCTCTGTTTTGTTATCGAAATTGATGTAATAAGCACCTTTCAATAAATTCGAACACGGAACTGAAGAACCCACTCCCTTCTTGACGATATTCCCATATGCGTCATAGATCTCGTATTTCGTTTCGATTGGTTTTCCGGAGGCGGTAAAGTTAATTTCGTCTTTGACCTTGACTGGGTTTTTAACGACAGCAGGGACGGAGGATTTGAACTTCACGTCTTTTGAGTTTCTTTTCGCACCTGAATGATCAATTTGAACAACGCGAACCGTATTTTCACCTGAATGCGGTGCAACAAGGAATTCATAGGAATTGGTCCCCGGAGTGCCTTTTCCCTGGACCTCACCGATCTTTACCCATTTGTTCCAGCGGTATTGCTCAATAATAAATGGAAGTTTTCCCTGCTCATTCGTTGTTTTCCAGGTAAGCATTCCATTGTTTTGGATCTGGATGTCAACGGTATTGAAAGTACTTCTTGGAAGTAATACTTCCGGATTTAAAATTTTTGGTTTGCACCCGTCATTGTGTTCGATAACTATGAATACAGGTTCACCTATTTCTATATTAAAGAGAGAAAAGTCGATTTCAAAAGCCGAAATGGCTGTTCCACCCGGAAGGATGTCACCGTTCACGGTCACTTTTGTAGCACAAAAGCCAAACCCGTCTCCGTCTTCCGGATTCTGAACGTATAGATTTTTACCCTGATAACTTCCTTCAATTGAAAGTACCGCTGAGCTTGAAAAGCTTAGCAGTAGTGCGAAAGAGCAAAGTAAGATTAATTGTATTTGTTTCATTTCTATCTAGTAGCTACACTAAAAACTGTGGCAAGTATAATAGCTATTTTTTACATTACCAACATTTTAGGTGACGAAATTACATTTTTTTTTCGTTTCAACCGGCTCAATAAGTTAATTAATCCATAAATATCACCCATTCGTCGATTATATTGCTGCCAGTCTTCATATTTGGGATACGAACATTTTGTTTTTTTAAGTTATTTTAGTAACAGATTTTTTTCTATTCTTGTATTGATAAATGCTCATGCTACTATGAAACTAGTTCCTTTAATTTTCCTTATTCTCATCCTTACATCTTGCGGTTCAGATAAAAAACAATTTGAGTTTGCAGGGGGAAGTTTTAAAATGGCCCTCGACAACACTCCGTCCACTTTTATTGCCAGAGAAGTAAATGATGTTTATTCATTTGAATTGCTCTCCCAGGTGATGGAAGGTTTGGTAAGCTTCAATGCAGAGGATCTTTCACTTCAGCCGCAAATTGCTGAAAAATGGAGTATTAGCAGTGACGGAACTGTTTTTACGTTCACCATAAGAGATGATGTTTACTTTCATGACAACCCGGTATTTGAATCATTGGATGATCGTAAGCTAACCGTTGATGATGTCCTGTTCACTTTTGAAAAAGCATGTAAACCGAACGCGGAAGGAAATCCAACGGCTGCTTATTTGTTCCTGCTTGCCAACCAGGTAAAAGGTGCGAAAGAATATTACGAGGGAAAAGCAAAATCCATCAGCGGGATGAAGATAAAAAAGAACCAGTTCGAAATTACCCTGCTGAATCCGGACCAAACATACATCAACAAACTGGCTAATTTGAGTGCGAGCATCGTATCGAAAAAAATTGTGGAAGCGAATAAAGAAACAGATGTGGTTGGAACCGGTCCCTTCTGTTTCACCCCGCCATCAGAGGATGAAACCTATATTTTATTGAAGAACCAGGATTATTATATGGTGGATAATAAGGGAAATGCGTTACCATATCTGGATTCGGTGGTTTTCTATGTTCAAACAAGAAAACTGGAACAATTGGAAATGTTTGAGCAAGGTAAAACCTTGCTGATTTCCGGCTTACCGACTTCGCGTATTACTGAAATGCTGGAAGGAAGGATTTCTGATTTCAACGCACAACCTCCGTTGAAGGAATTGTATAACAATCCTTTGCTGACAACCCAATATTATTTCTTTAACATGAACGATCCGCGTTTCAAGGATGTGCGTGTGAGACAGGCATTTAATTACGCAATCGACCGAAAACGGCTAGCCGATAATGTGCTCCGGAACCAGTATTACGAATACGGGATTTATGGAATTACTCCACCGATCGGTTCGGTATTTAAAGGCTACGATTTCTCCGAGATCAAGAAGTATGGATACGATTTTAATCCTGAACTGGCTAAGCAGTTATTATCGGATGCCGGTTACCCGGGTGGAAAAGGATTTGGTAGTGTCGACCTGAGATTGGATATCAGTGATCTCAACACCGCTGTTGCCGAAGAACTGGCCGATCAGATCTATCAGACCTTGGGGATCAATGTCAATATCGACGGGTCCAATTTCGAGCAACGAAATGAAGACGGGAATATGGGAAGAGGAGATTTGTTCCGTACCGCCTGGGTGGCGGATTATTCCAGCCCGGAAACATTCCTGGGGAATTTCTACGGAAAATTGGTGCCAAAAGAAAAGGACCTGCCTTCAAGCGGAAACCAATCGCGGTATGTGAATCCCTTATTCGACAAGTATTTTGAGCAAGGCCGTTCAGCGGATCCGAAGAGAAGATTGGAATTGTTCTCCAAGGCGGAGATCGAGCTGATGAAAGATCCGCCGATCATTCCGCTTTGGTATGCGAATGATTTTACATTGAGTTATTCCCGTGTTCGGAATTTGAAAAATAATCCGATGGAATTTTTGGATTTGCGCAGAGTATACATCAAGGAGTGGACGAAAGAGGAATATTTGAAGTCGATCCAATAAGTGTATATTTACGGGCTGATATCCTCGAAGAATGAAAACTGTCCTCACCATATTGTTGTGTGCATTTAGCTCGATCCTGATTGCACAACCTACGCAAACTGTCCGTGGTACCGTTCTGGATTCCGAATCGGATTTCCCGGTTTTCGGAGCACAGGTCATTATTACCCTTTCCGATAGTTCCAAGTTGAAAACGATGACTAATAACGATGGCGTCTTCGAATTTTTGGATGTACCGGTCGGAAAGCATCCCTTAGAAGTTAAGTCAACAGTGTATGAAAATTATTCAGCGGCAGTTGAAGTAAATTCCGGGAAACAAACGGTCCTGGAAATCAAAGTGAAAGAACGGATCAGTGAAGTAGAGGAGGTGGTAGTGGTAGCCCAGAAACAAGGTGAGGTCAAGAACGAAATGGCAACCGTTTCCGCACAGCAGTTCTCGGTAGAAGAAACCGAGCGCTATGCCGGATCACGCGGAGATCCTGCACGTATGGCCAGTAACTTTGCAGGAGTACAGGGAGCTGATGATTCCCGGAATGATATCGTTGTTCGTGGGAATTCCCCGCTTGGAATTGTCTACAAAGTAGAAGGAATCGATATTCCGAATCCCTCACATTTTTCCATTTCCGGAAGTTCAGGCGGGCCGGTTTCGATCATCAACAACAAGAGTTTGGCAAATTCGGATTTCTTCATGTCGGCATTTCCTGCAGAATACGGAAATTCGGTTTCCGGGATCTTCGATTTAAAATTGCGCAACGGAAACTCCAAACAGCATGAATTTACCGGTCAGTTCGGTTTCCTGGGAACGGAAGTGATGGCAGAAGGGCCTTTGAGTAAAAGATCAAATGCAAGCTACGTGATCATGGGACGTTATTCAACCCTGAGTTTGTTCCAGTTTATGGGAATCCGGATCGGGACGGATGCTGTTCCGGTTTATGGAGACGGTGCATTTAAATTCAATTTCCCGTTGAAAAAAGGTGGACAGCTTTCTCTATGGGGGATGGGAGGAAAGAGTGATATTAAGATCCTGATTTCCGAACAAACGGAATACACCAAAGAGTTGTATGGAGAAGGTGATCGCGATCAGTATTTCGGAACAGGAATGGCGGTTGCAGGATTAACCTATAAAAAATCCCTTTCTGAAAGAACCTTCCTGACAACTACCTTCTCCGGAAGCATTGAAGATCAGCATTCGCACCACGATTTATTGAATCGCTCCCTGGATACGACGTATAACGGAAATGAGCAGGAAGTGAAAATCCGAGTAGATTCCATTTACCGGATTATGGGCTATAATTTTAAGATAGCAAAATATTCCGGGATGTTCAGTATCAATCACAAAATCGGGAAACAGCATATTATCAAAACGGGGTTGAATGCGGATTTCTTCACCTTCAATATGATCGATAGTGTATTGAATACAGCCGGAACAGCATTTATTAACCGCTGGGACTACAAAGGCCAGGGTGGAGTTTTGATCCAGCCGTTCTTCCAATGGAAATACCGCATTACAGAAACCATGGATTTCACAGCCGGATTGCACGCACAATACTATTCGTTCAGCAATTCTTTAAGCCCGGTTGAACCGCGTTTGGGTTGGAAGTGGTCACTAAAAGGGGACCAGAAATTATTTGCCGGAGCAGGTCTGCACAGTCAAACGCAACCGTATTACACCTATACCTATCATTTGGAAGATGCCGCAGGAAACCAAGTCTACCACAACAAGAAAATGGGTTTCACCAAGTCTGTGCATTCTGCTTTAGGATACGAAAAGAATTTCAAAAAAGGATTCCAGTTCAAGACGGAAATCTATTACCAGTATTTGTATGAAGTTCCGGTAACTGTTCAACGCTCTTCGTTCTCCATGATCAACCAGGGAAGCGGTTTTGCACGTTTCTTCCCGGATACGCTGAAGAATGCAGGAACAGGAATGAACTACGGTCTGGAATTGACCCTACAAAAGTTCTTCGACAAAAGTTTCTATGTGCTGGCAACAGTTTCTATTTACGACAGTAAGTACAAAGGCAGCGATGGAATCACCCGGAATACAAGTTACAACGGGTTGTATACTGCAAACGTCTTGTTTGGAAAGGAATTTAAACTGGGCAAAAAGCACGTTCTCGGTTTAGGTGGGAAAGTGACTGTGGCGGGTGGAAAACGTTACGGGTATATCAATTTACCGGCTACAACTGCTCAAAAGGAATTGATCTTCAGTGATTCTTTGTTTAATACACGTCAGTTCAAAGATTATTTCCGTGCCGATTTGAAGATCAGCTGGAAAATGAATGCGAAGAAAGTAACACACGAGATCGGGTTGGATTTGGTGAACATTCTGAATACGCGTAACATCTTAGGCTTGGCTTACGCACCGGATCTGGCGGACCCGAGCAAAGAACCTTTAGCAGAGAAGACGCAGTTGGGCTTCCTCCCGATTTTTTATTACCGTATCAGTTTCAAACTGGCAAGCGGGAAGAAAGAGGAGTAATTCAAAATGATGAATTAAAAATTCAAAAATTTTAAGTATTTTGATGTAATTCAGCTCTTGATGATAGGGCAAAATTCAAAATGCAAAAGAATGAATTCGAAAACTTTCTTCTGGATTGTTTTATTAGTTACTTCAGGACTATTTTCCTGCAACAGCCCCAAACGGCAAAAGAAAATCAATGACGGAAAGCTCTTTGAAAAACTCAAAGGACAGGAAGGTTATTTGAATGCCGAAGAGCTGAAAAGATTGGAGCGGGACTTTTCCCTCAAATTATTGGATAGATATGATCTGTCCGGTTATGATGACAAAGATACACTGGCTTCTTTTATACGAACAGGTTCTAATATCTGGATTGCAAGCTGTTATTTGGAGAATGTAACGGAAAGTCATTATCCTTTTTTCCGCCTGGCTGAAACGAAAGAGAAAGGATATCAAATGCTGGATCATGGAACAATTCCGGCTCAAAACGGAGACTGTGCCTATGAACTGGATAAATTGATGGTCCGATCGGGAGAGTACATATTTATTTCGCAAAAGAATATTGGTAATGACACCTGTACAGATTCACCACTGGTTTTTCATTCGAATGGTAAAGAAGTTAAAAGCAGCGGTTTTTCCGTTATAACCTGGAGTATGACTGCAGATGGTTATCCTGTTCAGAGTGCGTTCAAAATTGAATCCCAAACCCCGGAAAGTATTCGTGTTTATGTTCATGAGAAAGTAATCGATACGGAAATCGACGAGGAAGTTGGGTCGCGGAATTATGATCTTAATTTTGTGGTAAGGAACAACACGATCTATTTTCGGGATACGGTTTTTCATTAGCTGGAATATCCTAACAGGCTGCACTGCGCTTGTTTTTTATCAAAAGTTGTCACTTTTTCTCATGCGCAACCAACCCCAAAGATACGCGAGTAGTCGACTTCTGACGTAAGGGGATGTATCAAGAACCACATGTATTTTCCCAACAATTTGAGATTAATAAGTTTCAATTGAGATTGATTGGATTGTCCTTACCTTTGAACCATGAAACCATTACGAAAAGATATCAAACCGGGAATGCTGGTGCTGTTTGTTCAGAAAAAACACCAGGCAAGCGGGGAATTAACGGAAGGAATCGTGAAATCGATTTTGACAAGTGCACCTTCACATCCGCATGGGATCAAGATCATGACCGTCGATAAACTGGTTGGAAGAGTAACGGAGATTGTTGATGGGGAAGTAGATTAATAGCTTGGCGAAGCCACGGTACAATTTTTCTGTAAACCATTTAGTTAATTCGTTCACAGAAAAGCTCCGAAACAGCAAAAGGCCGCCAAATACTTAACGGCCTTAATTATTTAAGATTTTACTCCCGATTATTAATCCAATTCAGTTTGCGCTCCGATCTCGTCAGGTTTCATTCGGGTATCCAGGCATGACGGATGCTTAAATATTTACGCATCTGAGTAAATAAAAGTCCGATGTTACTCCACCTTCAACCGGATCGAATAATTATTTTCTTTGCCGTAGCTTTCCGGGTTCTTATAATTCACTTCCACCAATTTAATCGTCCGATCCTTGTATACAATACTTGAAGGATATGCTGAATGAAATCCGAGAATGTATTCCGTGTCACCATCAACCTGGATTCGAACGGCAACTTCGCCCTGCCAAACACAATGGGTATTTGGTGGACATCTCGATTCATCAACTAACTTGTTGAAGGTAATCTCGATTTTTTGATCATCCGTTTTTACTATTGCTGTTTTATTGAAGTTCAGGTTGAACTCTTCATTCAGATGAACGGTTTTCTTCTTACAACCCAATGAAAGTGTAATGATCAGTAGTAAGAAAATGAATTTTGGTGCGTTTTTCATGACCTTCGAATTAATGGTTACAGGCAAATATAAGACATTATAAAACAAGTATTTCATATAGCAGGGTTTGAACCTAAAACGCAAATCGGATCATTTTATTTTGATATAAAATACGTAGGCACGCGATTAATCGCGTGCCTACGTATTTTCATGTATGTAATTTATTCTTACAAATCAAACTTGATTCCCTGCGCCAATGGCAACGAATCCGTGTAATTAATGGTGTTTGTCTGACGGCGCATGTATACTTTCCATGCATCGGACCCTGACTCACGGCCACCTCCGGTTTCTTTTTCACCACCGAATGCTCCACCGATCTCAGCACCTGAAGTACCGATGTTCACGTTTGCGATTCCACAGTCAGATCCTGCCTGTGACAAGAATGTTTCTGCTTCTTTCAGATTATTCGTCATAATTGCCGAAGACAATCCTTGCGGAACACCATTTTGAAGTGCAATTGCATTTTCTACACCACCGGTGTATTTCATTAAGTACAATACCGGGGCAAATGTTTCGTGCTGAACAATTTTAAAGCTGTTTTGAGCCTCAGCAATTGCCGGTTTAACGTAGCATCCTGATTCGTATCCTTCACCTGAAAGCACACCACCTTCAACAAGGATCTTTCCTCCTTCTTCTACCACTTGTACCAATGCATTCTGGTAAGCTGCTACAGCATCTTTATCGATCAGCGGTCCAACGTGATTGTTCTGATCCAATGGATTTCCGATTTTCAATTGCTTGTATGCATTCACCAAAGCATCTCTTACTTTATCGTAAACAGATTCGTGGATGATCAAACGGCGTGTTGAAGTACAGCGTTGTCCGGCTGTTCCTACTGCACCGAATACAGCTCCCGGAACCACAATTTTCAAGTCAGCGCTTTCCGTAATGATTACCGCGTTGTTTCCACCCAATTCCAATAAGTGGCGACCCAAGCGTTTTCCAACTGCTTCACCAACTGCTTTACCCATGCGGGTAGAACCTGTTGCAGAAACCAATGGAATGCGTGCATCGTTTGTCATTAATTTTCCAATCTCAGCATCACCGATCAACAAACAGGAAACCCCTTCCGGAACTCCGTTTGCTTCGAAAACTTCCTGGGTCAGTTTTTGACATGCGATTGCCGTCAAAGGTGTTTTCTCGGATGGTTTCCAGATACACACGTCTCCGCAAACCCAAGCCAAAGCCGTATTCCAGTTCCAAACTGCCACCGGGAAGTTGAATGCAGAAATAATTCCTACAATTCCTAGCGGGTGGTACTGCTCGTACATTCTGTGTCCCGGACGCTCAGAGTGCATCGTAAGACCGTATAATTGACGGGAAAGACCTACTGCGAAATCACAGATATCGATCATTTCCTGAACTTCTCCTAAACCTTCCTGTAATGATTTCCCCATCTCATAGGAAACCAACTCACCCAATGCTTGTTTCTTCTCGCGAATTTTTTCAGCTAATTGACGGATCACTTCACCACGTTTAGGTGCAGGGATCATTCTCCAGTATTTGAACGCTTCCTGAGCTTTCAAAACAATAGCTTCGTACTCTGCTTCTGTTGCAGAAGAAACCGATGCAATGATTTGTCCGTCTACCGGTGAAACTGAATCGATTTGAGCTCCACGTGTGTTAAACCAATATCCTCCTGTGGAAGCTCCACGGTTTACCGCTTCAATTCCCAATGTTTTTAATGTTTCTTGTATTCCAAGATCTGTTGCTGTTGCTGACATTCCTTTTCGATTAGTTTGTGCAAAATTACACAATTTTGCTGACTTCAGGTGAATCTCAGGGAATTATCAAGCGAATAAATGTTAAGGGGGAGTATTTTGGAGTTAGGGCAAAATTTTGAGTGTTTTTACACACGAAAGCAAACACTTGATATTATCCGGGTACTTTTTATCGGGATTGACCTGGATACTCACAGTATACACATCAGATGACTTCCCTTTGATAAGAAAACTAATGGATTCAGTCATTTTTTCGCTTATGGGATACGAACAATGCTCGTAATATGCCGGGACGGAAAGAAAGTGTGTCATTCCTTCAGAATGAATTTCAAAATCTTTCATCTTTCCTCTTTTTGAAACCAAATTTTTCCAGGCTCCCTTCAGTGTTTTTTCTTGCGAAGGATATTTGGCAATTGATAGTAGATTTGAACCTTCTTCAAAGGGAATTGTTGAATCTACAAATACCTCTAAGGAAAAGGCATCCTCGTATTCCTTCTCAATCAGTTTTAATTCCTTTGGAAGGGAAATGACGTATTTCAAAATAGAGCTGGAATAAGTCCGGACGTTTGTGTTCGCGGGAAGGTCCGAAGTTAATTCATCGTATGTCGGCTTGTTGGAACATGCTGCTAAAAAGAACAAGATTGAGGCAGCACTGAGAATTTTATAATACCGGTTGATCATGATTAAGATTTTACTCCTGCAATTTTACATACTTAATGGAGATTTTTTTATAGTCATTATTAATCATTTTGTAAGTGTTTACCTGGTTGCGAATACGTGTGAAGATACAAATGCTGTGGTGTAAATTTAGACCACATGCGCATCTATTGCAAATTTATTCGAAACTTCTCTTTACGTATTCAACGCTTCATCTTTGTTTTCCCAGATCATGGCAACTTTCCCACGCGTTCGCATGGCTTCGATGTACCCGATCGCATCAGGAAGTTTTTCATACGAGAAAACCTGTTCTATCCGGACCTTGATTTGCTTCTCCCGGATCAGTGTGGCCAAAGTTTCCAGATCCTTGGTATTTGCTTCAGCGGTGAATTGGGTTAAAGGGAATTTGCTGAATACGTTTTTCAACAGAGTCGAAACCATATTTCCCATGGTCGTGAAACCGATCATCACTCCGCGATGCCCCATTCGTTTGTAGTCTGCAAAGTTCAGATTTCCATTGGTATCGATTACCAAATCGTATTTCCCGGTATGTTGATGAATGTTTTCCCGGTCGTACGGAATGACTTTGTCTGCACCTAATGATTCAACAAAATCTACATTCTTAGCAGAACATACTCCAGTCACAACGGCTCCATAAGCCTTGGCAATCTGAACAGCAAAATGTCCCACACCTCCTGAAGCGCCGTTAATAAGAACCGTTTCTCCTTTTTTCAATTGTCCGTGGGTAATGAGCGCCTGCAAAGCTGTGAGCCCGGCAATCGGTACGCAGGCCATTTCAGAAAAAGGAATTCCCTCAGGCATTTTAGCGCAAATAGTTTCGTCGACAGCAGCGTATTCGGCAAAAGAGCCTCCGTTAAGCGATTCTCCGAATACCTTATCACCAACCTGGAATGAAGTAACGTTCTTTCCCGTCTTTTCTACAACTCCGGCGAAATCTGCGCCCAGGATCTTATTCTTCGGTTTGAACAATCCGAAAGTCAAACGGGCGAAGTAGGGTTTTCCGCGCAAAATATGCCAATCAGCCGGGTTAGCCGAATTGGCGAGGATTTTAACCAGTAATTGATTGTCTTTTAAAATAGGCAGTTCGACCTCTTCCAGTTGGAGGACTTCCGGTCCTCCGTATTTGGTTTTTGTGTACGCTTTCATTTCAACATTCCTGATTCGTGATATAGAAACTGTTAAGGACTCATCCGTATTCGGACGGTTCCGAACCGAAATTTACGCCTTTTTTATTTTCGGCTATGCCGGTGATGTGAGGAAAGATGAAGAAGCAGTGTCGGACGGTTGTTAGGTGGTTTTAATTGTGTTTTGTTCCTGATTATTTGAGTTTACAATCCTTTCCATGTGTTTTATGAAGCTCCTGCTTTCAATTATAAAGGCTACAGTAATTGCCAAAGCCATGAAGAGGAATAAAAAGGAACCGATCAGGAGTTGTTTATCTGAGCTTATACCTTTGTAAGCCAGGATGCTTAGGGCAAGGATATGGAAAACCATCATAGCCCAATACAGATTACCCGGAACCACAGCTAATTTTAGATCTCCGCTTTTTCGCTCATAGTTTCCTTTGATCTTTACATAACTGATCACCATCCCGTTTATCAAAGCCAAATTCGTATAATATCCATCTAACAAGCCATTTTTTGGAGTGCCTTCAAATGTTTTGGAAAGATGCCGGTCTTTTCTCAATGAGAGGAGAATTTCACCTACTTTGCCGGGTTCTTTTGTTAGTTCAAATGTCCTTTTCAACATGGTATTGACTTCCTGTTTTCATACTCCTGTTTTTCGATTTTATACCAGTTACATTTGATATCCTTGTAGTAAAAAGTTTCGACCAGGTTCAACCCGATCTTTTTGAGGATTTTGTTGGAACCGATATTCTCACAGCTTGCAGAAGCGTATACTTCGTTTGCCTTCAGGGTTTCAAAAGCGTAATCTAAAGCAGCAAGGGCCGTTTCCGTTGCAATGCCCTGCCCCCAGTATTTTTTGATCAACCGGTAACCGATATCGTAATAATGGATGTGATTGTTTGTTCGTTCTGTTATGAACTTCAATCCTGTCCACCCGACAAATGCATTTGTTTTTTTATCAATGATTGCCCAGCGTCCAATTCCATGATCACGGTATTGCTGCCGCACAAATTGGATAATCTCCCTGCTTTGGTCTTTAGTAACAAGCGGTTTGTTGCCCAGGTACCTGTGGACCTCCGGATCCGAGTCAAGTTCAAACATTCCGTCCACATCTGTCGGAAGGATCTCCCTTAAAATAAAGCGTTCTGTTTCTTTGAATATGTTCACTACCGAATCCTGTTTATACATTTTCTTTAGCTGGAGCGAGTCCAGTCCCGGGTATTCGGGAACTGACTCGTGCTAATGTGCTAAATTAACCTAAATCATACTCCCATCAAATCAATTTCCGGAACAGTTTGATCACCGGCATAATTCCGTGCACTACTGTATTTTCAATCCGCCGGATTGGTCACCAAGCTTTCTTCTACGGGCCGTTAGCTTTGGTTATTCAATTCCAAAGTGTTTTTTTATTCGTAACATTCTTAGCGTGTTCCACCTGCTTGGTTGGCCTGCTTTTTCCATTATAAAGTGAACTTCTCCGGGATGAGCAGCTTGCATATTCCATGTTCCGTCTTTGTTTTGCTTTTTATTCAAATAAGAGATTGCTTCTCCCATCCTATTGTCCCATGCTATTCCTGCATATTGAAAATAATCCATAGCCCGGAGAATATCATACCGCCACCTGCACGGATAAGTCAACTTAAGGAAGTTCTTGTCAATTAGTTGACCTGTTCGGTCCGACAAAAAAAGCCGGTGCATCAGGATAAATTCAACACTTGTTTTTATCGCATCGGATAGTTCTTTTTTTCGATAGTTGTAGCCTGCTTTCTGAAATTCAGTAAAACCTTCGAGCACGGAGATAGTGGAATGCAGTGAGCTGTGTATAGCTCCGCTTCTTGTTGTTCTGCAGTTGAAGCCTCCATCGGGCATTATCTCAGCCAGGATACTGTCAATGATGGATTGAAGCTTGATTTCAGGCGTTTTGAAGTAGGAGGCATAATTCAGGAACATGCCGTTTACACAGATATCACTACGTTGAGCCGTACCTGGTCCTAGACGAATACCACCGTCTTCTGCTTTATCATTTTGCAGGACCAATGCTATGGTTTCCTGCACAGATTCATTTGTAACGGGCAGATTTAAATTGCGAAGGTCAAGTAAAGTGTAGTGGGTAGAAATCCATTTTGGTTGATAAAACCGATCGCCCCAATGTCCGTTTGAATGCCGCCTGGATAGAAATTTTAAACCCCATCCTTCGAGAGCTATCCTGTGCTGAAGCTCCTTTTTATCACTTCCCAGCAAATCACGCCAAGCCTGATATTGTATGGAAATATCACCTTCCAGTAACCATTCTGTTATTTGCTGTTTGTTCATGGACAAGTGCTCTTTGTTGATATAAACCGGTTTGCGTTTGATGGGCAGGTGGGGTTACTTTTTCCATCTTTCCAATTTCGGAATGGACCTGGTTGCTAACCATGCAAAGAATCCATTCATTCCATCTTTTTTCATTTCCCGGATACAGAATGCTTGCATTTTTTCAGCAGTGTCTACCTCCGGAGGCGTTAAAAACGTTCCCTTTTCGTAACACATGGAGCAATACTTTTTGCTGATGGTACCATCTTTTTCTGTTCCACCACCTTTTTTGTCTTTTTTAAGCGGGAAACCACAGCTTTGGCAAAATTGATATTCTTTCATCGTCCTGTTTTTTAGTGAAGACTTGGTTTCTGTCATCACAAAATAAGACAAACGACTCCTAATCGAATATGATCAATATCATAAGCCGGTTTTTTTCAGGTGAGAATTCTCAATTGGTTGCATTATTCATGAGCGGGTTCTTATGTCGGAACAGCAGCCCGCGGGAGCTTGGATAAATACCTTTATTCTTAGACAGCTTTCTTACTTAGCAATTCAGTGGGTGAATAACCAAACTGCTTTTTAAAGGCGTACGAAAAGTGGGATAAATTCTCAAACCCGGTTTCGAAATAAACCTCAACCGGTTTTTTGTTCTTTTCTGTAAGCTGGTAATGTGCTAGTTCAAGCCGTTTTTTGGTTAACCAACGCTGTGGAGTATTCCGGAAAATCCTTTGGAAATCCCGTTTGAAAGTGGTGAGACTTCTTCCGGTTAAGTAGCCGAATTTTTCCAGGGGCATATTGAACATGAAGTTTTTTTCCATGAAAGCTGCTAAATCAATCTTGTCGGGTTCGTCAAAGTTTGCCAAAACGGAATCAATATCTTTGTCAATGGTTTGCAGGATGGTAATTGCTTCGTTGATCTTTAAAGAAGCAATGGTTTCCGGGAATTCTTTCTGCATTTCAAAATAGGGGATCAGCGAAGCCAGGCAACTTTCCAGCAATGGATGTCTGTGAAAACCGAAAATTTTCGGATCGGCCTGTTTCCGCTTCATGCTTTCGGGACCATAAAATTCCCGAAGTCTCCCGGTTGTTAAATGCATCGCCACCGCTTGATGCGGCAATCCGTCCTTCGGCAAATTGATGATGGTGGCCAGCTGGTTTCTGGGAATTAAAAAAGTGCTTCCCGGCCCGAACAAAAAGCTTTTATCTGCCTGGATGATCTTCGTTTCACCTGAAATCAACCACACAAGCAAATGATCCTCAAATGCCGCTTCCGTTTTAAACAATTTGCCTGTGTAAGCAGATAGTTTAATCTCTGGAGTGATATAATTTACCTGGTAATCCATGTTGCTTGTGTGATTGAAAGATACAAAAATCAGTTAAAATCAAAACTTACTCCGGTCAACTCCTCGCTTAGCTTCCACAAGCGTTTTGCGTTGGTTTCATCTAAGGAATAGGATTTAACCCCGCCAATTACAGATGCATCCGCACCTAAAGGTGAAACATCCACATTTTCGCAGTAAATCCCACCGATGTTGTTGAGCATAGGACTTGTTGCCGCCCAAATGGTTGTAGCCGCTCCCTGCGGAATGGTTTTTAAGCGCGCAGCGACTTCCGGTAGTATATTTCCTTCTGCATCGCTATAACCCAGTTTTTGAAACAAATCTGCCGGTGCTTCTCTGGCTAACTCTGTTTCACCAACTGCACCCGGACACAACGAATAACTTCTTACCCCGTGTGCTTTTGCGTGCATGTCAAATTCCAGCGAGAAAAGATTGACAGCTGTTTTGGATTGTCCGTATCCAAGCAGTGTTTCATATTCCCGGTTCAGGAACTGCGGATCTTCGAAATTGAAATCCGAAAACTGGTGTCCGCCGGATGATACATTGACGACACGAGCTCCGTTTGCGCGTTTTAGCGCGGGCCACAACCGCGCAGTGAGCTGATAAAGTGCCAGGTAATTGGTTGCCAGTTGCGATTCATACCCTCTGCTGTCTCTGCGTAAAGGAACCCACATGATTCCGGCATTGTTGATAAGCAAATGTAAAGCTCTGCCCGAATTCCGGAATTTTTGAGCAAATGCGTCGATGGAAGCAGGATTCATTAAGTCCATTTCTTCGATCTCCACGTTGGGAATTCCGGCTAAATTCCGTTTGGCCTTTTCCACGTCTCTTGCCGGAACGATTACTATTGCTCCGGCCCCGGCAAGTGTTTTAACGGTTTCCAGACCGATACCGGTATTTCCTCCTGTTACAATAGCAGTTTTCCCCGAAAGATCGATGCCTTTGATCACCTCGCTTGTTGTTGATTGGGCGTTGAACCCCGAACCCAATGGTTTCTGTAACGCTCCCTGGTAATTATTCTGTCCCATGTTCTTAAAATGAATTGTTTGATGAGACAAAGGTAGGAGGGATAAACCCGGGCAACTTTGTTTAAACGTCCGAAGATGCTTTGTTTAAAAGGCCGTTTTATGCAATGCCCTTTCACAAAGTTTTCAGGTAATCTAACAGATCTTTTTTGTCGGGATCATTCATTTTCCAAATGACGCCGATATTTGCTTTTCTTCCATTACTTTTTAGATCATGGTCGAGAAAACGAAAAAACAAGCTATCGCTATAGGGTACGGAGTAATTAGTCGGATTTGACAGGGAACTAAATTGTATGGAGACACCATTCATGCGATTTCCATTTTTTCCGTGGCAAGTTTTACAGCTAACGGTCATTTTAATCCTTGAGGCATTTTTGTCGAGCAGAATTTCGCCTTGCAGATTTCTCCCTGTATTATAAATTTTTTCTCCGTTTGTTGGAAAGATTTGCTTGCTGCAAGCAAAAAATAGCAGAGCCATGAGGCCTGAAAAAAAGATTTGGATATTTTTCATGATTAGATTTTTTGCTTGAATAATGATAAAACTGCCAGGCTGAATGCAACAATGGAAGCGATTGTTCTGATTTTGTGCCAGGTATTCCACGAAGCTTCAAAAGTTTTTCTCATCGCAGAAATTTCGCTTTCTGTTGCAGTCGAAATTTGAAAGTTTGCTAACTGGTCATTCAATGGGACATTATAGCATACTGTTACACCAAAAACACCGATAAAATAGACCAACGAGGCTGCTGTTAAAAGATAAAATGGCGCCCCGCTCTTATAACTTAACCAGCTTGCAACCGGAAGCACGAGCAAACATCCCATAAAACTCAAAAAGAAGTAAGGGTTCAGAATGGTTTTGTTAATAGATTGAAAGGATTGAAGGTATGCGTCATTCTGTAAATTGCCTAATCCTTTAATCACCGAGCAGTCATAGCCATAAAATAAACCTGCTAAGAGACCGGTGAGTAATATTGCTGCAAATTGAATTAGCTGAACTAAGGTTATGTTCATTGTATTTTCCATGTTTCTCATCATTTACGATTAATGTATGAGGCAAAATTAGTGTGGCACAAATCCGGAAAATAGAATGAAACCGACAAAATCAGCTGGTTGATTTAAAAGCCAATGGTGTTTTTCCGGTGAATGCTTTAAAGACTTTTATAAAGTGGGATTGGTCTGCAAATCCATTTGCATATACGACATCGCTTAGTTTGGTGTAATCTTTAGCAGTCAGTTGTTCTAGTGATCTCTGGAATTGGATCATTTTGGAAAATTGCTTTGCGGTAACGCCGACCGCACTGGAAAATCTTCTTTCAAATGTTCGTTCGGTTAAATGCAGTTCCTTGTAAAGATCGCTGATAATTAACTGCCCTTTTTTACTGATGATTTTTTGAATAGCGTGGGCAATAGCTAAGTCAAGTTCCTTTTGCTTTATTACAAATTGTAAGTGAAGCAAATTAGAAATTAGTTTGATCCTCTTTTCCAAGTCGGAAGTTTGGTTTAATTGCCTGAGGGTATCGCTTCCCGAATTATTGGCTAACTGTTCCAGGTTATAGCAGTTATCGTTCAGATCATGTGGTTCAACGTTAAAAAAACTTTTAAGCACAAAAGGATAAAGCTGAAATACGATGAGTTTGTAAGTTCCGTTCATTACCAACTCAATGGGTTTGATTGTCTGTCCGTATAAAAATAGAGGCGGCATCATCTTATTATGCGGATTTACCAGGAGCCCGTTGGTAGTTTCCTGGAATATCAGGCCAGGATACCCATCTGCGAAAAAAGGAAGGATTGTTTTTGTATCGCTTTGGGCTTCTTCAAAAATCAAAATGTTCTTTACAAATAGAGCAATTGACTTGTCCGGATCTACAGTTTCAAACTTCATTTCTTTACAAGATGTAATTTCAGTTTAAAAATAGGAATAGTTCAACTTATGAAAATCCGAACATTGCAATATGGCAATGTTGAAATGTTGCTATATTGGAACTTTGGCAGGTTTGGTTCAACGGATTCGCCCTGGCTTGGGGATTTCTGCCACTCGAAAAAAATTTGCCGCCCCGTTTCAAAACTTAGAAAATCCTTTTTAATTTGGCAGGACTTAATCCTACTAAAACAAATACTATGAATGGTGATATTCTGGATCAACTATCAAAAAATGGAGACACAGGCTGTCCTAAATGCGGGAGTAATTCGGTTAGCCCGGTAGGCTGGACCTGGTGGGGCGGAATGGTCGGACCTAAAATGATGAACCATACGAAATGCCAGAGCTGCAGTTACACCTACAACAGTAAAACGCGCCAGTCAAATACGAAGGGCATTGTGATCTATTCAGTGGTTGCGGGAGTAATCGGATTGGCGGTTTTCTTTTTGATCAGCAACAGATTCTAGTACTGCAAGACGCCGGAAAGAAGTGTAAACCTTCCGGAACAAGACCTTTAGGTAGCGCGAGTCTCTGACTCGTGCTAGTGTGATCATTTAACGAAAAGTCAATAATTCACGAACCAAAGTCGATCTCCGGAAAACTTTTACTGATCTCCAACGACCATTTGTCAATCTCGCGGGAACAATTATCAATCTTCAACAAACCGGAATCAATCTCCAGGAAACTTTTGTTGATCTCGCGGGAATCTTTGTTAATCTCTTGGAAACAATTGTCAATCTCCAACGAACGGAAGTCAATCTCCGGGAGACTTTTGTTAAGCTCACGGGAACCTTTGTGAATATCCTGGAGGCATTTGTCAATCTAAAACGAATGGAAGTTGATTGTGGTAGGATTTTACGCTCGCGTCAACAAGGGTATTTGTCGGAGACATTGCAGATGCATGTCCTTGTTCAGTGAAAATAATTTAGCTAGTTCATTATCAAATGATCGGTAATCAAATGAATTAAATGCAATCTTTTCCTTCGTTGTTTGAAGTTTAACGATAATTGTTGTTCGGGGTCTTTTCATCCATGATGGATCTTTGTCAATTTCAACAGTGAATGAAACAAAATCCTTTTCACGAAGAATAATCTTTTTTAATCCTAAAAAGCGTTTCAGACAGACTTCATTTTTTCCAACAGAAATATTCCAAATATACAATTGACGGAAAGCGAACACGAGAAATAACACATTTGCAAGAATGAGTATCCATCTTCCTTTTTCAGTGATCCAATCTGTCCACGCAACTTCATTAGGATTTCCAAAATAAATTCCAACACCTGATAAAATAAATAAAACGATAAGTGCTAAAATGTATAAGTTTCTTTCAGACATGAATTCTTTTGTGCTTGATTTCAGGTACTTGTAAAATAGAGTAGATCGATAGATTTTTGGGTTTGGAAAATCTGATCAGATTTCATTCATCCTTCAATTAATTTGATCATAGCTATTCAAAGATAATTCTTTTTTTGATAGTCTTTTCCGCATGTTGGCGCGAGTCTATGACTCGTGCTAATGTGCTAACTTCCCATCAAATCAATTTCCAGAACAGTTTGATCACCGGCATAATTCCGTGCACTACTATATTTCCAATCTGCCGGATTGGTCACCAGGCCTTCTTCTACAGGGTTGTTATGAATGTAATTCACCTTTTGTTCTACAACCCAACTGTTAAAAACCTCAATCGGTTTATTGTTTTGTTGCCATAATTGGTATTTAGTAACATTGCTGTTTTTATTTCCGGCTTCTTCAAACAATTTTAGCAAGTATTCTTTTCTGCTTTCCCGGAGATTTTCCTTTATTGCTTCTATTAATTTGCGGGAAGTAAATCCTTAAAATCGCGCATAAAACCTGAAGGATCATTTTCAACGGACCTAAAAAGTAAATGTACATGATTGGGCATAAATACATAAGCGTAAAGTTCTATTCCTTTGTGTTTTCTACAATAGCTTAAGGAATCGGCTAAGATTCCGAAATAAATTTCCCTGGTAAAAAGATCAACCCAATTGACAGTAGCGAAACTTACAAAATAAGCTGCTTCGGGTTTTCTAAATTTATATTTCCTGCTCATTTACTTTAAGTTAGTAAAAAAGTAGGTTTATAACAAACTGATTTTTTGATCTTAGTGTTATAAGTTCCAGGCTTTGTTCTTTACCGACACGAGCGGGACGCTCGCGCCAACTTAAGATGCGGTTGCCGATGAGGTTGTGGGATGTCATTAACTAACTATTGTATTTATCGTGAATGCCAATCGCATAAAACACGGATTCTATGTGCTTTTCAGTTAGTCGCTCCAGATCCACTTTCGATAAGTTATCCAAAATGAAATGGATATTTGCTGCAGTAAAAAGTTCCGTATTTGTTTCCAAATAAATTTCCTGAATATCCAAAATGATCTCTACATCCGACAAACTCATTTCATTCCAACTCGCTCTGTCCAAGTTGTTATAGATGTACACGGTGTATTTGTCATAATTGGATTCTATGTCCAATTTGGTAATATCCTCTCCACCACTTAGGTTGATATAAATTGCCTTAAATGTATTCCTTAATCCTTTAAATTTTCGGAGAATTCCCAGGAATCCCCAAAACCCGGTAAACAAGTTCAGTAGGGTGTATAGAAAGCCTACTAAATAAGGTGATATCCCCTTTCGCAAACGGAAAGTCTTTGAATTATAGTAGTAATAAAACAGGCCGAAGTTTACGGATATTTTGTAATACCTGCTTACCACTTTATAGGATGCTACATCATCTGGTTGGACGAAGGTCTTTTTAGTATTCTTTTCCAGAGCAGGCCTTTTTTGTTGATTTAACCATTCCATAGCAATAGTTTTAGTTTGACTACGATAAAACTCTGTCCATTGTGATTTGATTTTTTCATCATCAATTCCATTGGTCAAATATTCCATTTCTACTCCCGGCTTAATTCCTTTTTTATAGAATTCAATTCCATAGTTTTCGGTGGAGTCAATCAAAGCCTTTAAATTCTCATGAAGTTCGGATTTATAGGTGTCATTTAATTCAATGAATTTCGACATCATTTCAAATCGTTCTTCTTTTGACAATCTGGGAATGAATAGATGGGTATCGTAGTTTTTTTCATTGGCAATAATGGCTTCCTTTATATCTCTTTCTTCATCCTTAGTCAAACCCGATTCATATTCCGATTGGCATTCTGAAATCAGAGTATGATCAAAAATATGTACACCAATGACTTTTAAGTCTGCTTTTCTTAAATAGAAGGTTTCATTCATTGAAACAGATGAATAGGCAAAAGCAGAAATTAAGAATTCGATGTCTGTGTTGGGTTCCATTTGTGAGATCAGGTTAAGTTTATCCTCTCCGCCCAATTGAACTCTGTTGGTAATTCCATACTTGAAAATTCTATATGGATTACACGTCTTTTCTTGTTATTGGTCGTTCTGCCGGAACTATGTAATGTCAATGGTTTCATCAACATCACTCCGCCTTGTTCAACACAACAGGTCGTTTCTGTTTCTTTACTCCAATCAATCGTTTCGGGTCTGTAAATCTTCTTTAAATGGGACTTTGGTATAACTCTCAAAGCACCGTTGTTTTCATCTGTGTCATCCAAATGGATTCGGATTGTTGAAATATTTTCCAAAAACGCTATTGGAGGTTGAACTGCAAATTGGTTTTGTTTCGTTGTCCAGGGACCAAAGTTTTCGAGCTCCAATTTCTTGTCCACGGAAATGGTCAAATCCTGGTGATAGGCCACATACCAGTTGGAAGTTTCGGGTTTATCGAAATAGATACTTTTAACAACAAAGCAATTGTCACCCATAATCTCTTTAATCAGGGTTTTCAACTTGTCTGTAAAAATCAGGTCAACTACAGTTGGAATTTCCTTTAGAAATTGCCGGATGGCAAACAGGTCGTTTGTTTTCCTGAACGTATCATTGGATGTGTCCGCATTATCAACAGCGGTCAAAATGCTTCTTATTTCTTGGGCAGAATAGACGTTGTTTACAATGGAGAAACCATTCTCGAGAAGAGCTTGTTTGTATTTTGCAATCTCTTGCATATTGGGTATTACAACAAGGTAAGAAATATCACCAGCAAGGTTCCGGGAAATACGAAAACCAAGGATGCGATCCGTGCAAAGTTAAACCACGGGCTTTGTCGTTTAAACAGGTAAGTGATTAACGGGATCAGCAATAAAATCTGGAACCAGGGAAACCAGGTAAAGATGGATCGCTGCCTGATTTCTTCGTGCTTCCTTATAGTGGATTCGTTGACTTGAATGTCGTAACTCAATTTTTTGCCTGTTCGAAAGATCGGAGAATACGTTATTTTAAGGCTATTGTCCACGTGGTCCAACCAGTCTCCTAAGGCTGGGGAAAACATATATCCTTCCACGTCCAGTACCTGGTGCCAGGTATATTCCCAATTCCGGTCAATCTTCCAGGATTTCTCCGATAGCTTCTTGGTTGGACCGTCCACGAAAACCTCGATGGTGGAAATCACTAACATCAATGAACAGAAAACAACCACTGCTTTGAAGGTTATCCACTGCCACCCTGAAGTAATCCGTTCATAGAATTCCCTTTCCTCGCGGGCTTCTTTTTCTTTTTTCAGCCGCATTATTTCAGCTGCATTTCTCATGGATTCCTGGTGGCTCATGTTTTTTATTGATGTTTATCTTAACTGCAATATTACGGTTTTTCTTTGAATCGGTCGATGATCATATGACTTACTTCGATCACCAAATGCTTTTATTCGCTTCATTCCTTTGCTTGCTAAACTTCTTAGCGTAAGGGCCGATTTGGAATCCTCTATTCTGAATCGTTTTGAGCTCCGAAGAAAGAACTGTTTCAATAGAAGGCGGATCTAAGGTCTCATTCCCGGAAGAGCGCGTGAAGAAAAGGCCTGTGCCGTAGTTTTAGCAAAAAGTGCTTGTCATTTGGATGGAGCGTAGCGCAATCCGTTCTTTTTGAACTAAAACCAGGTTAAGGGGCTTTTTAGCGATCGGCTTGGAATGAGACAAAGGACTTTTGGTTCTTTTTGTCCTTAAAAAGAACAGGGAGAAGATTTCGAACAATACCCTTCGAATGAAAAGATCGAAGAATTGGCGGAGGGAATTTTTAGGGAGTATGAGTGAAAAGCTCGTGCCAACAAGAAGCACCGAAATATGCCTACTTTTCACATACTCTAAATTTAGAATCCTCAGCATCCCGATCACCTAAATCAGCAGCTATGGAATATTCCTCACAGGCTTTTTGGTTCATGCCACACATTTCGTAAACTGCTCCCGACATGTATCTGCTTTCAGGAATGTTATAGCCGTTGTCGATGCAAAATTTGAAATCTGCAAGGGCGGAATCCCAACGTTTCAATTCATACAATGCTAGTCCACGTTCATAGCAGACTTCGTAAAACGGAACTTGGAATTCATTGATGTTATTTCCATCACGATCATTAATGATCAATTGGATCTTCTGGTTTCCATTTTCATCCAGCAGTATTTCGTTATAATGATTGACTGCTTCTTGATATTCATTCAATCTTTTATAATTATTGCCAATGTTTAAAAGAGCAAGCTGATTTACCGGATCTTTTTTGAGAACGATTTTATAATTCTTTATTGCTTCTGTGTAATTACCAAGAGAAGAATTATCAGCACCGCGATTAATGTAGGCGCCCAGAAAATCCGGATTCATTCTTATTGCTTCGTTCAAGATTGGAATAGCTTCTTTAAACTTACCTTGTTCCTCAAGTTTTTCAGCTTTAAGGAATAATTCTTCTGCTGTGGGCTTGGTATCGCAGCCAATCAAAACAACAATGCAAATTATTGATATATACTTAGTTTTGGTTTTTATGATATCAACTATTCTCATGTTTACTTATTGTTTTCTGCTGATGTAAATATAGCTCGATTGAGGAATTGGCGGAAGGGATGTTTAGGGAATTGATGAGGGTTTGAGAAAGCTCGAATTGGAAGTTCACGCTAACTTACTTTTTTAAGCATAGTGTATAATGCAATTACCTCAAAGATCAATAGACCACGTATGATCCATTTTAGAATGTTGTGAAAGAACGCATCCTGGTAGTTATCGATTTTAAATAAAGGATAATAATGTTCATCTCCTTTTGAAATACTTTCTTTTCCAATTATTTTACCTGTGATAATGTATTGACTAACTCCCATGGGGTCAGATGAAGTGCTAATTCCTGCTTCAAAATAGATTTCAGAATAATCCAGATCATATTTTTTCAAGCTATCCGGAGTGATTGATTTCAAGTAACTTTTTCCGCTTATTACTTCCGCATCCGGACAAGTGCAACTGATTCCTTTAACAAGTATTGTTTGTGATAGAAATGGAAGGAAGTTTCTAAACAATACTAGTTGTGCCAGAATGATGATTGTTCCTATGATGAAAGTTAGTTGTTTTTTTGTCATGCAACTCAACGAAAATGAAGCGATCAGTAAGTCTCTAGTAATCCAACAAAGTACTTAAAGGAACTTCCAAACCCTTAGCCAATTCTTTCAGATATAAATAACTTGGATTAACTCTACCGGATTCTATTCTGGCAATGGAACTGTGGTCCTTTCCCAATGCGGAAGCCAGTTCTAACTGTGTCATTCCTTTAGCCAAGCGCACTTCTTTTATGCGGGCACCCAAAGAAATTAAATCAGGATTCTTTTCCATTTAACAAGTGTCGATAAAAAATTCCGCAAACAGTGTAACAAATCTGTCAAGTTTCATATATTTGTGACAAATATGTCAAGAAATGAAAAGCAACATTCTAACACTGATCAAAGACGATATCAAAATCTCCCGCTTGACAAACACCCTGGATCGCCTGCATGTTCCTACAACTCATTATCCATTAGGCAATTCAAAAGTCATTTTCTCCCTGATGGGAATTCCTGATAACGAAACAAACCTGGAAATCTACTACAAACTCATTGAACAAGGAGCAGATTTGGATCATGAAAAGATCGACGAATTGGCAGAGGGGATTTTTAGGGAGTTGATATTTGAGAAGCTAAATATTTAAACATTACTTATGTTCATATTCTGTTGTCTTCCATTTTTCTTTTGCTTGAGCATCAATAAACTCAACTAAATTGGTCAATTTTTCTCTAAAAGAATTTAGATAGTCAAAATTTAATTCGGGTCTAAAAAACTCTTCAAATATTCCTAATGGGGATACTTCGGAATACTCTTTAAGTCTGTTAAAAAATAATTTCGAAGCATGCCCTTCATTATGAACAATAATATTTCTTACTTCAAGAAAGTGATGTAATTCATATTGGGTCATAGGAGACTTTTTATTATGTATGCCTATATGAAATCGACTTTCGAACTTACTAACCAAGTCTGGATAACTACTCATAACTAATTTTGTTACTGATCTGTCAATTAACTCTTCCTTAATGTCATCTATACTTTTAAAATCCAAAATTTCTCTAGAGCTAAGTTGCTTTTCATCTATTTTCAATAGTTCTGTATTGTACCTATATATTTCAGTTGCAAGCTCTCTTAAATAAATTTCATAAACACTAGCAATGTTTGTAATTGTATTGTTATATAATCTAATTGGATATATTTCAGAATGAAATTCTTTACGTTCTAAAATTTGGATAGCTGGAATAGTATATGTTTGAGAGAGGTATGCTTTACCGTTTCTTTCAGGAATTGATTTTGGAAGAATTGAATCACGTGTTGCACTATACATCATTAGTGATTCTTGATAGAAATTAATTATTTGGCTCAATACCGCATAAAAATCAGATAGGGCTTCTGTTGTTTTCTTTTTTCTATTTGGAGTAAACGGTAATTCTATTTTCATGTTGAATAATGGTTAGTCTTTCAAGAATTTAATGGTTGAGAGGCCCTATATCACCCCCTTCGCTTTCAACTCCAAATACTTATTAATCGAATTAATCGACAAATCCTCCGGCTTGGAAAGGATGGTCTGGATCCCGTTTTGGCGCAGCTCGCGGGCAATGTTCCACTTCACGTTCGACATTTTATCCGCAACCGTGGCTTCAATGAGTTCTTTGTGGGTGTGAACGGGTTGCTGTGCCAGTTCCTGCAGTTCGTTGTTCTGGAAGAAGATCACGACCAGTACGTGTCGTTTGTTGAGGCGCTGCAGCATCGGCAAGGCACGGCGCATGGCAAATTCACTTTCAAAGTTGGTGTAGAGCAATAGGAGGGAACGGGTCTTCACCTGCTTGCGAATCGTTTGGTACAATAATTCAAAATTCCCTTCCTTGAACAGGGTTTTCTGGTTGTACAAACCT
This sequence comes from uncultured Fluviicola sp., assembly GCA_966212075.1. Taxonomy (GTDB): domain Bacteria; phylum Bacteroidota; class Bacteroidia; order Flavobacteriales_D; family Crocinitomicaceae; genus Fluviicola. The sequence goes on along the minus strand of CBIHOM010000001.1, from coordinate 42,519 downwards.
TCCAGGATGCGTTTCAATTGGCCCTGGTTGCGTTCCGCAGGAATGATCGTTCCCATTTTGTCGGAGAAAGTAATCAAGCCGGCACGGTCGCCTTTGCGCAAAGCAATATTGGTAAATACGAGCGTAGAATTGATCGCGTAGTCCAGCATCGTCATTTTGTGGAAGGCCAGCTGCATCGGGCGGCTTTTGTCGATCACACAATATACCGGCTGCGAGCGCTCTTCCTGGTATTGGTTTACCATCAATTCGTGCTTGCGGCTGGTTGCTTTCCAGTTCACGGTGCGCAGGTCATCTCCCTGCACGTAGTTGCGGATCTGTTCAAACTCGCTGGTGTTCCCGATCCGGCGCACTTTTTTGATTCCCTGTGAAAGCGTTTGCTGGTTGAAAACCTTCAATTCGTACTGCTTCATCTGCAAAACGGAAGGATAGACTTCGATCCGCTGCACCAAAGGAATGACAATGCGTCGCTGGGCAAGGAACAGGGTAGAACGCACAAAGATCACCACGTCCCGGAACTCGTATTCTCCGCGTTCGGTTGGTGTGAAGGAGTAATGGAACTCTTTGGTCTTTTTCGGTAAGAGAACAGTATTCCAAACGCTCGCCCGTTTTTGCATAAACAAGGGATAACCTTCGTAGATCCCGACTTGCAAAGGCTGTGCGGTTTGGTTCAGAACGGAAACCGTGACTTTGTTCTCGTCGCCCAGGTTCATGCGCTCCAGGTATTTTCGCTGAACGCGGATCGGTTCTTTATACAGGTTTACAAGCAATACATCCAGTACCAGGGCAAAGAGCAACACGAACAGGACCGTTTTGCCGATAATGCCCAGGAAGGGAACAAAGAATGCCCCTCCAACCAACGCGATCCCGATTCCTGCTACCAGGAAAAAGAAACGGGTGAGATGTAAACTTGCAAGCAGCTTCATTAACGTGGAACTTCGATTGTTTGAACGATTTCACGGATCACTTCTTCCATTTGGGTTCCTTCCATCTCGGCTTCCGGAGTCAGGATCAAACGGTGATTCAACACGTGCGTTGTTACGAACTGAATATCATCCGGCGTCACGAAGTCGCGCCCGCGGATAGCTGCAAATGCTTTTGCGGCTTTCAAAATAGAAAGCGAAGCACGCGGCGAACCTCCCAGGTACAATTTGGAATGGTTCCGGGTTTTATTCACGATTTGAGCAATATACTGGATCAAACGATCTTCAATGATCACTTTCTCTACCACTTTTTGCACTTTATGCAATTCGTCCGCGGTAAATACCGGGGCGATGTTTGCCAGGTCCGGAGCCTGGATTTGCTCTTTGTAGCGTGTTAAGATCAACGTTTCCTCGTCCAAAGTCGGGTAATCCAGTTTGATCTTGAAAAGGAAACGGTCCAACTGTGCTTCCGGAAGGTTATACGTTCCTTCCTGCTCCACCGGGTTTTGCGTGGCAATCACCAAAAACGGGAACGACATGTCGTAACGCGTTCCATCGTAGGTAATCTGGCGTTCTTCCATTACTTCGAACAAAGCGGCCTGTGTTTTGGCAGGAGCACGGTTGATCTCGTCAATCAATACGATATTCGAGAAGATCGGCCCTTTCTTAAAGTTGAACGTACTGTCTTTCATGCTGAACACCGACGTACCGATCACATCCGAAGGCATGAGGTCGGGTGTAAACTGGATCCGTGAAAAATCTACATGCAATACGCGCGACAATGCTTTGGAAGACAAGGTCTTTGCAACTCCGGGAACACCTTCCAATAAAATATGCCCGTTGGAGAAAATCCCTGCAAGCAGCAATTCGATCATTTCGGATTGCCCGATCACGTATTTGCGCATTTCTTCGCGAACGCGGTTTACTTTTTCGGCAACCCAAAGCAATTCCGTTTGGTCGCGTTGAACAAAGCTTGGAGTAACCGGTGTCTCCTGGTTCGACAATGTACTTGCCTGTTCCTCCGGGTTGTTTGAAGCAGCGTCGTTTGACTGCTCTCCGTTGTTTGGCATGTATGCCGCTAAATCGTCATTTCCTTCCTGGATCATGATTTATGAAGTTTAATGAATTCTACAAATTGGTTCAATGCAGACTTTGCTCTTCGTGAAAGTAAGGCCTGGCGTATGGTAAAGGTATTCCCATCTTCACATTCGAAGGTAACACGTGTTTTATCCACCGTACAATGAATGGTCTGATTCAATGAAATTACACGTTTTCCTGCAACCAAACCATAAATAATGATCTGGTCTGTCTGAATGGTTGCTACCGGGATCCGGATATACCGGGATGCAAAGTAAATCAACACGATAGCAGGGATAATGAAGAACATTCCGATTCCTCCTCCCAATGACAAAAGGTACAGTCCGCGGATCAATGCAATTAATCCCATGAGCAGGATGAGTGCACCGATCCAAATGGATTTGTCGAGGTTCACTTCTTTATCGGAAGCAACAAAATGTTCCGTTGGGTGAAGGATTCCCATTTCAATATAAAATGCGCGGATCTTTGCATAAACGGTTCCTAAATGCCGGTTATCAACCTGGTTTTTCCGGGAATCCAAACTGTTGACAATATCCACCAGTTTCTCCGGATCGTATGGAACTTTTGCAATCAGTTTCTCCAAATTCTGTTCCCGGGTTTCTTTGCGGGAAAGGTCCACGTAGAAATGCCGGTTGATTGACGAATAGAAATTCTTTCGCATCACCTGCAACACACCGATCGGGGAATTGCGGGAAATATAGATGGAGCTCAATGTTTCAACAAAGGCCAGGGACATATTTCGTTTCTGGGTATATCCCGGGAGAATTTCTTCTTTCCGTTTCGCCCGGAAGAAAATGTAAAGGATCAGTAAGGCGATCAATAACAGGAATGCCAATCGCAAAACCGGGTTCTTCAGGATGAACTGGATCAGGGAAGTGTCTTCTTTTTCCGCACCGTCGGAATCGGTATCCTCGTTTTCATAACTAGAGAGCGGCTGACTGGAATCATTGATTCCGCAAGTCAGGAAAATAACCGGTTTGTCTTTGGGAATTTTGTTCAGCACCAGGCGCGCATGCGCATACCCGTTCGGTTGAATGACCTGGTAATTCTCAAATAAATTCGGGATACTGTGAAAATGAACTTTTCCTTTGTGGTGTTTCTCATAGAATGCAAAGGGATGTTTCATTGCATACATATAAGAACGGTAGTTGGTATCAATGATCTCCGTTTCGGAAAAAGAATACCAATCCTCGTTGATCGTATCGTTTTCGTACACATGGTAGAACGGAAGGGTCGTGTCACCGATCCAGGCAAAAAGCACTTTGCTGTAATCCCAGTAGAAAGCACCTTCTTCAAAATGACGGTCGTATAAATTGCTCGTCAGGTGATTGAAACTCAGGTAAACAGTCGCGCCGCTGTCTGCGTAATGCATAATGGAATCGTAATAGTCCGTGGGTGCGCCCAGTTCATTCCCGATGAAAAGGTAAGTTGCCTCTTCGTGATTCGGAATACTGTCCAGGTCCGACCAATACTTCAAATTGTAGATCGAATCTTTTACGTGAACGTCCAGCAACTCCATGAAAAAGGAAATATTTCGTGGATTTTCGTCTTTTAATTCATAAGTTTTTTTCCAATCTGAACTGTACCTTTTCTGTTTGTGATTTGCTTCACTTCCGGTATTGTCGAGTAACCAGATAACAACCCCGATAAACAGCGCAAATGCCAAAAATGATATGATGACTTTTTTGTTCATTACGCTTTTTCAATTTTTTGGAAGGCTGTTTTCAACTGCGGTTCAATCACCTGGTAACTGTTGGAATCAATGGAATAATCACCGTACCAAACCAGGTCGTAGATCGATACAATTTGCTCGAATTCCCTGGAAATGGGTCTGCCTTGCACTTCAATGATGTAGTGCATGTTCGTTTTTTCCTTTTTCCAGAAGATCCATTTTCGCTGGATCAGTTCTTTCATGGCAAAAAGGAAGTAGATCCGTACGCATTCTTTGTAATTGCCTGCAGCAGTAGCTTCTTCCAAACGCAATTCCAGTTCGGTTTTGCTGATTTCAGCAGGATTCAGGTCTTCTACCAATGCTTCAAACGGAATGGTCTTCACACGCGGACTTCTGTTTTTAATGATGTAGAAGATCAAAATAGCCAGTGCAATGATCAATAAAATAATCCCCAGCCACTTCCAGAAGTTCACCGAAATATCCGGTGCATCCACATTCGGGCCTTTGGGCGCATCAAATTCCGGGACATCGATGGATTCGGCAGGCTCTATATTCGGATCTTCTTCAATGCTTCCCGTTCCGCCGTCTCCTTCTTTCCCGCTTTTGCCGTGTTCCAGGTCTTTGGGAGAATAAGGTGTTCCCTGGTAAGGCTTCGTTGTCCCATTCGGACTTCCGGAACCGCTTGAATACGATTCATTGATGGAAGTGGGGCTTTGATAATAATCAGATTCCGGTCCTTTGTATTTGTCGGATTGTTTGTAGCCGTGTTCTTCCCGGATCTGGGTCCATTTTTCGCGCGTAGTGAGTTCCTTCTCCTTCTCTTTTTGTTGTGCAAAAAGGAATACCGGTGAACATATAAGGATGATATGTAACAGGAACTTAATCAAAATCGAGTGAGGTTTCCTGGTAACGCTTGCGCTTTCCAAAGTTGGCAAATTGTTTTCTCAAACCTGTCGATTGATTTTGTTCCTGGAATGTGAAGAACATGAATCCCATCATAATGACGAAGAACGGAAGGGAGAACAGGATGAAAATGACATAGACAATTTGCCGGGCAATGTTTGCCGGGACTAAAAAGTCTGACATATAATAACGGGATACGTTCTTGATGAAATCTGCGAATTTATCCAGGAAATCTTCCAGTACGGGTTCCCGCATGAAATTCACTTCCTGGTAACTCAATACACAGGCAATTGGCTGGGCGAAGATGAAAAGAACCAAGCCCATCAATGAAATTCCGAGCAATACATTTCCGTAATTCCGGGCTCCGTATCGGAAGCCGTTCCCGAAACGCTTTCCAAAGCGTTCTTCTCCCAAAACAATGGAAGCCGCCTGCATCCAGAAAAATGGAGCAATAAAGAGAACTAAGAACATCCAGTACCAGGGAACGTAAAAAAGGATCAGGAACAGGAAACTTAAACCAAGCCAGGTACCCGGAAGTTTTTGCAGCATAAAGGGAATAAACTGCTTCAAACTTGCTTTTTGTTCCTGGTTTTTAAAATGGTACAGGATGGAAAGCGTGAAAATGGAAAGGATGATGGTCCAAAGGAACGTAACCACAAAATCACTGAACGATTGAATATCAAATCCCATAATAATACTCAATTGTGAAGCCCAGTCGTATTCGTACTGATGGGTCAGGTCTTCGTAACGCATCAAATCCTGGAAAACAACAATTGCAAGAATGATCGGAACCGTCAATACCAGGTTATAGCGCATGATCTTACCGATATGTACCCGGTAGAACGAAAAGGAATCCGAGAAAATCTGGCCGAAAGTCCGGATCTTATGCAAATCAAAAATATTGATGTAGGTTTTGATCGGAGGATCACTTTCATGCACCAGTTCCGGGTGACGTCTCGCAACCACGATCGGGTAAATGATATAATAGAAAACAATGATTGCAAACGAGATAGTGATGATAGCCCATTTCGACCAATCTGCCAGCTCCTGGTAATTGTGGGTCACATAACTTTCCAAAAATCCGGCTGCAATCAGGAAGGGAATCAGCGACATCATGATTTTCAAGCCTCTTTTGGCTGAAAGCTGGAGACTTTGCAGGCGCGTATACGATCCGGGGAAGAGCAAGCCGTTTCCGAGTGTAATTCCCGCACCACCGGCAATGGCAATTGAACTGATCTCAAAAGCTCCGTGGATCCAGATCCCAAGGAATGAAACGATGAGCAACCCTTTCAAATGGAAGAAATATTGGAATGCACCCAGCATGATCGAGTTGTTAAAGATCATGATGTGTGTCCCGATCGTGAAGAAGATCCCTAAAATGAAGGTGTAGAAAGATACCGTAATGTTGTTGAGGGTAATCTCCAGGAACATGCTGACCTGCGATCCGCTGTGGTAAACACCCAATGGATCTCCTTTCTCAATATTTTTCAAAGTCATTTCCACGTACCCGTCGCCCAGGATCATGCGTGGAAAATCCGGGTTGAAATGCGTAGAAATTGCACCGACGATCGTCCAGAAAAGAAATACGAACAGGGCAAACAACAAATTTTTACGGGATCTGTAAATCTCCAGCGGAATAGATACCCGCCAAACGGTGAACAATTTCCGGAAAGAATCCTTGCGCTGCTTGTGCACCAGATTATGGATGCCTTGCGCGATCTGGTTCAGGTAAACACGAACTGTCCGTTTGTTATAGAACGTCTGCGCATAACTTAAGTCATCTGTAATGTCAGAGTACAAGTCTGCTATTTCTTCAGGATCACTAGTTTGATTTGAAGTCAAAGACTGGAATTTCTTCCATTTTTCCTTGTTCTGTTCTATGAAGGAGGTTTCTTTCATGCGGTCCGATAAAAATAGTTGTTTTATTGAATCAGAACCTTATTCCTCCTGAAAAATATTAAAAGTGAAAATGGACAATTGAAAATTGATCAGAGAAGAGATACTTGTTCTATATTGAAATCAGAATTTCTCCTTTTCAATTTTTACTTTCTCAATTGTCAATTAAATCACTTCTTCTTAGAAGCCTTATGCGAGATTTCGAATTTCCCAATCTTCACAAAGAATCCTCCTTTTTGCGTTTCCGTTGCTTTCCCGGTTTGGAAATCCACCGGAGTTTTCGTTTTCTCGGAAAGCGTATTGGTGATCAGCGGAATCGGGTTTTTCATATTCGAACTACCGGTATTGGAAGCCAGATCCTTGCTTGGTGCTTTGTTCACATCTTCATTCAGGGTTGGGGCAACCGGCTGCTTGTCATCTTTTACCTGTGGTAAAATAGTCGGATGATGCGGTTGCGGCTTATTGTCTGCAACTTGGTTTTTGTTGTCTTCGGGTTGAACAGGGATCAACTGAACCGGATCTTTTTTATCCTTTTGCACCTGGTTTTGACGCTTATCCGATTTCGGATTAATGTTCGTATTCGGATTGCTTTTTTGTGCAACGTAGGTGCCGTTTTCTTCAAGCGGTCCATTCGAAGGAAGTACTTTCACCGGTTTTTTGTGATCCGTTTTTTTCTGGTGGCCCGTTTTACCGTTATGAGCAACGGTATGTTCGGTTTCAGTCGTTTCTTTGGTATCGTTAAATCCTAATTGGAAGAACAAAAGCAATAGCGCAGCTGCAGCAGCAAAACTACCGATCATTTTCCATGGAATAAAGGAAACTTCTTTTTGCTTCAGATCTTCTTTGTTCGGATAAACAACTGTTGTTGCCTCTAAACGTGTTTCCCGGTATGCAGCCAGTATTTTTTGAGCTTCCGGGTTTGCAGCCAGGTATGCGTCGAACAGTCTTTCTTCATTGGCTGAAAGCACGTTTTCCACTTTTCCGATCGCGAAATAGTCCAGGTTTTCATTGGTCACGATCGAAAGGTCTTCCTTTTTTAACAGGAACTTTTGCAACGGGTCCATTTTTTCCGCAGGCTCATCAAGGAAGACCAGATCCTCGTCTACCTGTAATTCAGGGTTGGCAGCAAGGAACTCTTCAAACGCAACACGTTCCTCCTGGGAAAGGGCTCCTTCCAGGTAATCCAGGTAAAAGGATTCGTAATTGTCGATATGAATGAGTTTTTTCATGCTACTAATTCTGTTGATTTCAGGTAGTTCTTCAAGGTTTGACGGGCTCTAAAGATATACACTTTTACCTGTGATTCGTTCAGAGCGGTAATTTCTGCTATTTCATTGTAATTGTACCCTTCGTAATCTCTCAAAAGGATCACCGTTTTTTGAATTTCCGGTAATCGGTTCACAGCTTCCTGGAGCGTTTTCTGAACATCGAACAAGTGACTGAGTTCATCATCTTGCTTGACATCCTGTCCGTCGAAGCTGCTTGTACGTTTTTCTTTTTTCAGCGAATCCACCATTTGATGGTAAGCTGTAGTGAATAAATACGACTTCGCTTTTGTTGCGTCAATACTTTCATGTTTCTCCCAAACCTTTGCGAATGTTTCCTGGACCACGTCTTCGGACAACATCCGGTCTTGGGTGTGTTTGACTACAAACCGATAAAGATTATCAGCATACAACTCAACCGCCTCATTGTATTCTTTCCTAGTCATGTAGTCGTTTAACAGTGGTAAGACTCGTTCATCTCCATAAAGTTACAGCAGAAAATGATTTTTTTTTAAAAAAAGTTCTGAATCCCTTGTTTTATAGTGGGTTGGAAAGTGTATTATTGTAAGGATTAAACAAATAACTTATGAAACTAATAGCAGTAATTCTTCTAACCTTCTCTGGTTTTTCTGTTTTGCGTGCCCAGTGTGATGTAGACGTACGTGAAGCTTTCGGAGGCATTTCTTCCATCACGGTTTACAACACGTATATTACAATTGGTGCAATTGCGGACGGTCACGTGAATGAAGTATACAATGCTGACCGTGTGAAAGAACTGATGGGCGAACAAACTGCTATGCTCCAGTCTGTGATCGGGATGCTTGAAAAATGCAAGGTGCCGAAAAGCAACGGATTGAGTGCAGATGATGTGGAATACATCAAGGACCTGATTACCTGTTTGGAATACCTGAAAGCAGAAGCACAAGGCTTGAGCGATTATGCGGTTTACGGAAGTGAAGATGCACAAAACAGGTACAATACAAACCGCGACAAGGCCTGGGAAAAGATAAAAGGGCTAATGGGGTTGGAATAGTATTCTTGTTGATCACCTGAATGACGGATAAGAAAGAGTTCCTGTTCAATCGTTTTTGGTTCCGGGAAGTGGTTTCATTCCTTGTGAAACTTCACCCGGTTATTTTGTTCCTGCTCGGCTGGCTGGATTCAAAAGAAAGTTTCCTGGTATTGATCCTGGGTTACCTGATCTATGCCTTGCACATCCAGGTCGCTATGGGAATCTCTTTTGCTTACGATTACAAATTACATGTTTTATGGGCGGTTAATCGGACAGTGGGCTCAAAGATCGGATCAGCAATCTCCTACTTCATTGGATTTACAATCGTCTTGGCGATCTGGCTTTTTGTGTACCTGATCTTTTTCGGTCTGTATTATGATTCGGTTGCGCGCCAGTATCCTTTTGGTGGCCCCGGGCCGTTCGATGGAGAATCAGGTCGTTTACTGATTCAGACACTTTGGATCAACGGTATATATTTTGTATTCCTGGAAGTCATTTATTTGCGAAAAATGGTGAAGGAGCTCACTCCGGAAAAACAGGATATCATGAGATCAATCTTTTTGGGAGTACCTTTATTAAATATGAACAAATGGTCCGCTTTCCCGATGATCTGGATCATGGTTTTCTCGGCAGGATTTATCTTTTTGTGCACGGCAAGAGCATTCCAGGGGGCAATCATACTTTATTTCATATTCGACATCGGGTTTACTTTTTTGAAGCGATTGGAGAAACGGAAGAATGGATAATTGACTCATTTCAGTAAGCAAAAACGGTACTTGCAGTTTTATTTCGCGGCTGCCTGGAAAAATCAGTTATTATTGGATTCAAAATAAAATATATGAAAATCAACTTAAAACAAGCCTTTTTTATCTCCGCCCTGCAACTTGTTTGCGGAGCTGCTTTTTCACAAGAACTGATTCCCGAACCGACACCAAAAACCGTTGAACCTGTTAAACCCCAGGAACCTGTTATTTACGATGTTGTGGATGAACAAGCAGAATTTCCCGGAGGCAAAGAAGCATTGATGGAATATCTTAAGAAGAACTTAAAATATCCTGAAACTGCAAAGGAGAATGGACTTGAAGGAAAATGTTATTTACAATTTATAGTCAGTGAGCATGGATATGTCTCAAATGTAAAAATTAGAAAAGGAGTAGCCGATTGCCCGGAATGTGACCAGGAAGCAGTTCGCTTAATCAAAGCAATGCCCAAATGGGAGCCTGGAAAAATAAATGGAAAACCTGTAAACAGTACTTTTACTTTGCCAATTAGCTTTAAATTGTAATCAAATGAAGAACCTTCTTTTAATTTTTGCGCTTCAATTTATTTGCGGAGTTACATTGGCACAGGAAGAAAATTCGAAGCCAAAAACTGCTGATTCAGAAGAGTTTATTTATGTTATCATTGATGAACCTGCTGAATATCCAGGAGGAAATTCGGCCATGAAGCAATTCATAAATGAAAACCTGAAATGCCCGGAAGTTGCTTCGAAAAATAACATTAAAGGAAAATGTCACCTTCGATTCGTCATTACCAAGGAGGGAATTGTTTCGAATATCAAAGTGATAATGGGAGTGCCAGATTGCCCGGAATGTGATGCCGAAGCAGTTCGTGTTCTTCAAAGCATGCCAAAATGGATTCCCGCAAAAGCAGATGGAGAAAATGAAAGTTGTGTTTTTTCAGTTCCGGTTTCTTTTGATTGCATCAAACAGTAAGTATAAGGTAAAAGATTCCTTTTCCTCTCTCTCGCTCTGTTTCTCATTCTAAATTCGGATCCCCATCACACACACATCATCCGTTTGTTCGTGATCCCCTTTCCAACTTTCAAATTCATTCTTCAGGTCTTGTTTCAGTTCCGGACCGCTCTTGTCCTTATGAGCAAGAATAAACTCCTTGAAGGTGGCGTACTTGTATTTCTTGTTTTTTGGTCCACCGAACTGATCGGCATAACCGTCCGAGAAGAGGATGATCCAATCGTTTGTTTCCAGTTTTAAGGTATTAGTGGTAAAAGGTGAAGCACCGTCGAACTGGCCAACCGGTTGTTTGTCCGGGTTGGTGACAAGGATTTCCTCACCGCGGAAGATCCACAGCGGGTTATTCGCTCCGGTCCATTGCAGGACCTTTGTTTCGTGATCAAAACACGCCAGTGAAATATCCATTCCGTCTTTTACCGAGCGCGCCTCTTTTGTGAGTGTCTGAACAACCAGTTCGCGTACTTTGTCCAATAATTCCCCGGTGCTTTGATGTACATTCTCCGCTAAGGATTGTGCAAGCGCATTGATACACAAAACACTCACCATCGCTCCGGGAACTCCGTGCCCGGTGCAATCAGCTACAGCAAACCAACTGAGGTTGTCCCGTTTTTCGAACCAGAAGAAATCCCCGGCAATAATGTCCTTTGGGGCGTAATAAACAAAAGCATTTTCGTCAAAACTGGCCTGAATCTCTGATTCCAATGGCAAAAGTGCCTGTTGAATGAAGCGGGCGTATTGGATACTTTCTACGATCTCGTGATTCTTCGATTCGACAATGAGTTTCTGTTCCTGTAATTCCTGCGTGCGCTCCACCACTTTCTCTTCCAGGTTCTCATAGGAATGCCGTAGTTTCTGCATCATCGAATTGAAGTTCTTCGAAAGCAGGTCCAGTTCCAAACTTCCGGTGATCTCGATCGTTTGATCCAGGTTGTCTGTGGAGATTGTTTCGGTTTTCAGTGCCAGTTGTTGGATCGGTTTGGTAAGTTTACGTGAGCGGAAATAAACGATCACAGTCAGAATGATCAATGTAAGTCCGAAAATAATCCCAAAGCGAAGCAACAGGTCATTAATGAGGTTTTGGTAGGGCAGGTCGTTCGTTCCCAATTCCAAAACGTAGCCTGAGTACAATTTCGACTCCAATACCGGCAGGAAAACATATTCCGTAAACTCTTTTCCCCGGGAAGACGGATCGTCGTTCTCAATGGTCACATTTTTTTCTTCATCCAGGCATCGGAGATACGCTTTCTGCAGTTTGGGGTCTGTGATGGAGATATCCGGGATTTTCTTTACACCTAAATACAATTCAACCCGGTCAATTGCTTCGAACCGTTTGTCCAGGCTGCGGATCTTGGAAAGCAGCAAATGTTTGAATTCATCTGCTGATTTCGAGTAAAAACCCAGTTCAATGATATGTTTACCATCAAAGGAAGTTTGGTAGCTGTATTTCTTGATCTTTCCCGTTTTGATTTCCAGTCCGAAGCGGTCTTCCTTGAATTTTTTCGATTGGAAGATCTGGTTGAAGAACGGGATGAAGGTCTTGTTGAGTTTTTTGAAATCCAAACCCAAATCCGGTTGAAAAGTTGTATTGACAATCTTCAGGTTCCGGTCGATGAGGTAAATGTCTTCACGCTCGGGATCCATTTCCAGAGTAGTTCGTAAGTTGTTCAGATCAACCGATCTCGCATCTTGCTTTGCAAGGACGAATTGAATCTCATTGGAAACATCCTGCATGCGTTGAATAAGCGATTGCTCATGTGTTCGCATGGAAAAATCGTAGTATTCGATCAAATTCCGCGTCTCCTCGACAATGTTTCTCTTTTGCTGCTGAATATCGCTTTCAACTTTATCCAGGTTGTATTGATAGGTGAGATAGAAAACAATGGAAAAGATAAGCAGCACAGGAACCAAAATGTTCACCAGTAGTTGCCGCAGGATACTTCGTTTCGTTTTCACACAGCGAATGTATAGAAATTGTGGGAGAGAAGGAGGGAAAGAAATGGTTTTAAAGGAATAAATAGGGCAGATGTAGTATGAACTGGATATAAACAAGTAGGGGCAGAAAATTTTCTGCCCCTACTTGTTATTATATTCTAAATCCTAAAACTCAAACGTTTCCATGAACTTCGTAGTGAAGTTCCCTTCGTTGAATTGCGGATCTTCCATCAGTTTTTGGTGGAACGGAATCGTTGTTTTGATTCCTTCGATGATGTACTCATCCAACGCACGTTTCATTTTCAGAATTGCTTCTTCGCGTGTTTGAGCAACTACGATCAATTTCCCGATCATAGAGTCATAGTTCGGTGGGATCGTGTAACCTGCGTAAGCATGAGTATCGATTCGTACACCGTGTCCTCCCGGAGAATGATAGCTCGTAATTTTACCCGGAGACGGACGGAAATCAGCATACGGGTCCTCTGCATTGATACGACACTGGATCGCGTGCATTTGCGGATAGTAGTTCTTCCCTGAAATTTTATCTCCTGCAGCAATTTTAATTTGCTCCTTGATCAAATCGTAATTGATTACTTCTTCCGTAATCGTATGCTCCACCTGGATACGTGTGTTCATTTCCATAAAGTAGAAATCGCGGTTTTTGTCAACCAGGAATTCTACCGTTCCAACACCTTCGTAATTTACAGCTTTCGCAGCTTTAATTGCTGCCTGGCCCATGCGTTCACGCAGTTCGTCAGTCATAAACGGAGAAGGAGTTTCTTCTACCAATTTCTGGTGACGGCGTTGGATCGAACAATCACGCTCGGATAAGTGACATGCATTTCCGTATTGGTCACCGGCAATCTGGATCTCAATGTGGCGTGGTTCTTCAATGTATTTCTCCATATAGATCCCGTCGTTCCCGAAAGCAGCACCTGCCTCCTGGCGTGCTGAATCCCATGCAGCTTCCAAATCTTCTTCTTTCCAAACGATGCGCATCCCTTTTCCACCACCTCCGGCAGTAGCCTTCAGGATAATCGGGTAAACCACTTTCTTGGCAGTTTCACGTGCATCGTCCAAATCTTTCAATAATCCTTCGGACCCTGGGATACAAGGAACGCCCGCAGCGATCATGGTTGCTTTTGCTGTCGCTTTATCACCCATTCCGGCAATTTGCTCAGGCAATGCCCCGATGAACTTGATTCCGTGTTCCTGGCAAACACGGGAGAATTTTTCATTTTCAGATAAGAATCCGTATCCCGGGTGAATGGCGTCTGCATTTGTGATCTCTGCAGCAGCAATGATATTTGCTATCGATAAGTAAGACTTGTTACTTGGAGCCGGTCCGATACAAACTGCTTCATCTGCAAAACGTACAGGTAAGCTTTCTTTATCAGCAGTAGAATATACAGCAACCGTTTTGATACCCATTTCTTTACATGTACGAATGATACGTAAAGCGATCTCACCGCGGTTGGCAATTAATATTTTTTTAAACATAAAATCGTGTTTAATGAATAACTAGCTGTGCTCGTTGCAAAACAACTTGCTATTAAGCAGGATCGATCAAAAATAATGGTTGATCGTATTCAACAGGTGTTGCATCGTCAACCAATACTTTCACGATTTTACCTGTAATTTCTGCTTCGATTTCATTGAATAATTTCATCGCTTCGATGATACAAAGTGTATCTCCTTTGTTAACAGTCTGTCCAACGCTTACGAAAGGCTCTTTGTCCGGACCTGAAGAACGGTAGAATGTACCGATCATCGGAGATTTGAATGTAACGTATTTTGAATCATCTGATGCTGCCGGAGCTGCTTGTGCAGGCGCTGCTGCAGGTGCGGCAACCGGAGCCGCTGCAACTGCCGGAGCTGCTGCAATTTGAGGAACAACCGGAGCTGCTGCTTGCACGATAATTTGAGACTCCGCTTTTTTCGTCTCTGATTTGATCGTGATTTTAAAGTCTTTTTGCTCAATTTCTACTTCCGTAACACCTGATTTTGCTACAAACTTAATTAAGTCTTGGATTTCGTTCAGATTCATATCAGTATAATTTATATAGTTGTTTTTTCGATTATTAAGAATTATAAGCCCATTTTAAATACACGGCTCCCCATGTAAATCCGCCTCCAAAAGCAGATAGGATTAAGTTGTCGCCTTTTTTCAACTGCTTTTCCCAGTCCCACAAACAAAGTGGTAACGTACCGGCAGTTGTATTTCCGTAACGTTGAATGTTGATCATTACTTTTTCTCTCGGAACTCCCATTCTTTCAGCGGTTGCATCAATGATACGCAAGTTTGCCTGGTGAGGCACCAGCCAATCTACGTCTTCAGCTGTAAGATTATTGCGTTGCATAATTTCAGCTGAAACTTCTGCCATGTTCGTTACCGCAAATTTGAAAACCTGTTTTCCTTCCTGCTTCACAAAATGCAAACGCTGTTCAACAGTTTCATGAGTAGGAGGGTTTGCCGATCCGCCTGCAGGTTGATACAGGTATTGTCTTCCTGCTCCGTCTGATTTCAGGATCGAATCCTGGATTCCCAATCCTTCGGTATTCGGTTCCAGTAACACGGCACCTCCACCGTCGCCAAAGATGACACAGGTCGTTCGGTCTTCATAATCTAAAATGGCGCTCATTTTATCCACACCGATTACGATTACTTTTTTATGTTTTCCGGATTCAATAAAACTGGCTCCTGTTTGCAAACCGTAAATGAATCCTGAACAAGCTGCGATCAGATCGTAGCCCCATGCATTCTTCATTCCGATTTTATCACAAACCACGTTAGCAGTTGAGGGGAACGGATAATCGGGAGTAACTGTTGCCAAAATGACCAATTCAATGTCCATTGGATCGGTATTGGTTTTTTCCAGCAATCCTTTGACAGCTGCTGCGGCAATATCCGAACAAGCTCCTTCACGCAGAATGCGGCGTTCTTTAATCCCGGTTCTTGTTGTAATCCATTCGTCAGAAGTATCAACAATTTTAGCTAAGTCGTCATTTGTTACCACTTCCTCCGGAAGATAACCACAAATGCCTGTTATTGCTGCGGTGATTTTACTCATTTTATTGATTAAAAGCTTCGTTAATGTTTTTTGTAAGATCTGATTTTGCTACTTCGTAGGAGTGCAGTAGCATACTTCTTACGGCTTTGTCGTTGGAGATACCATGACCGATTATGACATTACCTTTTACACCAAGGATTGGAGTCCCTCCGTAATTTTCATAATTAAAACGATCGAAATATTCGTCGCGGATGCCTCTTTTACGCATGAGCGTGTAGATTCCCTCGGCTTGCTTTAAGGCAATATTCCCTGTGAACCCATCACAAACTACCACGTCGGCAGTTCCGGTGAACAGGTCCCGTCCTTCGACGTTACCGATGAAATTGATCTCATCTGATTCAGCCATCAGTTTATGTGCTGCGATCGTCAACAAATTTCCTTTGGTTTCTTCTTCACCAATATTCAATAAACCGATCCGTGGATTTTCTACGCCATAAACACATTTGGCGTAAAGACTTCCAAGAATAGCAAATTGGTAAAGTACATCGGGTTTGCAATCAGCATTGGCACCAACATCCAGTAAAATGGAGTTTTTACCATCAACTGTTGGTAAAACTGACGTAATGCACGGGCGAATAATACCTGCAATGGTATTGATCTTATAGATTGCACCAACGAGCATTGCACCGGTATTTCCTGTACTGGCGAAAATGTCAATCTCCTTCTTAGCGAGCAAATCAAAACCAACGGCAATGCTGCTGTTCGGTTTAGTGGGAATTGCCCGGGTGGGGTGGTCGTGCATAGTGATCACATCGGGAGCATGAACAATATCATATCCCGTCGAATCTTCATTCAACGCGTTTAGGCCACTCAAGATTTGTTCTTGGTCGCCAATCAACACGAGACGCACGTCCTGAGGAAGTTCTTTTCTAGCAAGTACAGCACCGGCTATATTGGCCTCTGGTGCGAAATCACCGCCCAAAATATCTATTCCTATCTTCATCAGGAGGAATGTTTACTACTAAACAGCGCGAAATTAAATCGCTACTTCTTTCTCAGCTACTACTCTTCCTTTGTAGTACAATTTGCCTTCATGCCAGTGTGCATGGTGGAACAAATGCGGTTGACCTGTTGTAGGACAAGTTGCAATGTTCTTCGCGATTGCCTTGTCGTGAGTTCTTCTCTTGTCGCGACGTGTCGTGGACGTTCTGCGTTTTGGATGTGCCATTTTACTTATTTATTTCAATCGTTAATTCAAATTTTTTAATGCGGACCATCGCGGGTCTATCGGTTTGTCGTCGTCCGGATTATCCGGATCATCGTCGTCTCCTTCATCATCCCAGTCCCCGTCGTCCTCATCATCGTCCCAATCCTCATCGTCTTCATCCCATTCGTCGTCATCATCCGGTTGATTCGCATTCACAATGTACTTGTTATACAAATCCATTACTTCTTCGTTGCATTCTCCTTCCGGATGAATTCTTCGTGTGGGTAACGAGATGACCAACAATTCATAGATCGGTGCCGAAAGATCCAGTTCATAAGATTCCGGGTGAAGAATAATTAAATTCTCGTCTTCGGAAACTTCTGTCCCAAACTTATAAACAATGCGGTAATCACCGTGAATCCGTACTTCCATCGGATCGTTGCAACGATCACACGGAGTGGTAACGGTTCCTGAAAGCGAAAATTCCGCAATCATCATTGTTTCCTTCTTTTCAAATGCAAGTTCTATCAGAACATTTGCATCATCAATCAGGGTGTTCTCAACACCTTCAAAGAACGATTTGTCTATGTTGAACTCATAGCGATGTGTCCCTAGTTTTAATCCGACAAATTGGATTATGAACTCATTCGTAGATTTCTTCACTACACAAAAATTGGAGGGCAAAGGTAGAAAAAATAAACGAATTGATGTTCATAATGAATTTAATTTCAATTAAAATTTATTTTCCTGCTCTAAGCTACGGGTTGTCTTACTCAATTTCATGCTGCCGGTCGCCGCGTTTTTTATGATGTCCCGACTCCTGGATCTGCAATGGATTTGCCGCGATTTCCTTCAGGAACTTACGGGTATTGAAAATATCAATTGCCAGGTAAATAGCACTTCGCATGGATTGCGGGTTTGCTTCGTTTTTCCCTGCAATATCAAAAGCAGTCCCATGGTCCGGAGATGTTCTTACGATCGGCAGGCCGGCTGTATAATTGACACCATCCTCAAAAGCCAATGCCTTGAATGCGGCCAGTCCCTGGTCGTGGTACATCGCTAGAACTGCATCGTACTGACCTCTGTTCGGGCTTCCGAAAAAACCATCGGCAGGGAATGGCCCGAATGCAAAAATATCTTCATTTCGTGCCATGTTGATTGCCGGAGTAATGATCTCTGCTTCTTCAGTTCCCATTTTCCCGTTTTCACTTGCGTGCGGATTTAAGCCGAAAACTGCAATTTTCGGACGTTGAATTCCAAAATCTTTTTTCAAACTGTTGTCCAATGCCTTGATCTTTGCCACGATCTTTTCGCGTGTCAATGCACTTGAAACGTCTTTTAAAGGTACGTGCGTTGTAACCAAAGCCACACGAAGTGAACCGCTTACCATCATCATCAAAGCTTCATCCATTCCCGCCAGATGGGCCAAATATTCCGTATGGCCGGGGAATTGGAACCCTGCTTTTCCGATTGCTTCTTTGGAGATCGGAGCAGTTACCAATACATCTATTTTACCTGAAGCCAGGTCTTCCGTAGCTCTTTCCAGGGAAAGGAAGGCATATTTTCCACTTGCTTCTGTTCCTTTGCCTAACTCGAACTGTACCTCTTCGTTCCAGACATTGATTATGTTGATCTTGCGATTAACTGCTTCATTGGCTGTTTTACAGGTCTGGTAATTGAATTCCGGCTCGTTCATCGCTTTTTTGTGAAAAGAAATGGTTTTGGATGAGGCGTAAATGATCGGTGTGCAATCCAACAACAGGCGGTTGTCTGCCAATGATTTGATCACCACTTCCGGCCCGATCCCGTTGATATCACCGATTGAGATTCCTACACGGATAGGAATAGCGCGGCCTTCTTCTTTGATTTTTTCTTTCTCTTTTTCCATCTTATGCAAGTCGTTTTAAGAAGTTGATCATGAGCCTGATTCCTGTTCCGGTCCCACCGAGACCTCTATAATCCTGAGGACGGTCAAGGAATGCCGGTCCTGCAATATCCATATGGATATAAGGTGCTTTTACGAAATGTTCGAGGAATTTTCCTGCTGTGATCATTCCAGCATACCCGTTCCCAATGTTGTTCAGATCAGCAATCTTGGATTTCATGTCGTCATAGTAATCGTCCCAAAAAGGGAATTCCACAACGCGTTCGTAAGTTTCCATTCCGGCTTCATTGAGCATGTTGAAGTACTTTTTATCCGCATTTCCCATGATAATGGAAGCGCGTGTGCCGATTGCACGGGCAGCAGCACCTGTCAGTGTTGCGGCATCGATTACCAATTCCGGTTTGTATTTATCGGAATATGCCAAAGCATCTGCCAAAATCATCCGGCCTTCTGCATCTGTATTCAATACTTCTACGGTTGTCCCGTCGTACATGGTGATGATATCGCCGGGAGTATAGGCATTCAATCCCGGACGGTTATCTGTTGCCGGAATTAACCCGATCAGGTGAACCGGAAGTTGCATCATCGCGGCAGCATAAATAGTTCCCGCCATCATTGCGGCACCAGCCATGTCGGATTTCATGGCGTCCATGGAACCGGCTGTTGGTTTTAAGCTCAAACCTCCGGTATCGTAAACCACTCCTTTACCAACCAACACGATCGGTTTCTTGTTGCTTGCTTTTTTGGGTTTGTATTCAATAATGGTAAATGTTGGCGGATCTACGGAACCCTTATTTACGGCAAGCAATCCACCCATTTTAAGTGCTTCGATCTTGGATTTCTCCAGGATCGTAACGGAGAACTTTTCTTCTTTTCCTTTTTCTTCGATGGCTTCTGCCAGTTGGGTTGCATTTAAGCCTGAAACCGGTTCGTTAACCAGGTCGCGTGCCCAGAAAACAGCCTTTAGAGTAGCTGAAAGTTCTTCAATTACCGAAGGAGAGATTTTTGCTGAAAAATCAATAGCCTCCAATGCATATTTTTCTTTTTGCGCTTCTTTTCGGTATTTCAGGTACTGATAGCAAGAAAGCGCGAATCCTTCGGCAAGTAGCAGGCTGTTCGATTTTCCTCCGTCGATGAAAACACTTTTGACTTCTTTGGGTAAAACTCCGCGGAGTTTGTGTCCCATGATGCGCAGTTTTTCGTCAGTTGCCTGTTCTTTAATAAAGACGAAATGTTTTCCTTTTAGGGGTAGGTGTAAAAATTGGAGATCTGCATTTTTGTGAAAGATTTCCAGTTCTTCTGCTACCACTTTCGGAAGCTTGGTTTGCGTTTCAATTTTCTTCCCAACAAGGACAACGAGGCCTTCTTGCTGGTCGAACGCAGCGGATGTATTCAAATTCATATTAATCGAATTGTGTGAATTGTAAAGATAAGAAAAAGCGTAGCTTTTGAAGACCTAATTACGACAAACGTTAGTGCGAAAGTAATTTGGGACAGTTACGAATTACGATTACCGAATTCAGTTGATTTTTTTTACATGGAAGAAGAAATGATTTATTCTTTTACAAAACGAATTGTTTGAATACTTGTCGCATTTTGTGCTTGTATCAGGTATATTCCCTTTTGAAGGTCTGATATAGAAATACGGGATAAAGCATCAGTTTTTCTGTCTTCTCCTGTCTGCTGACCATTGATATTCATAATCCGAACAGTTTCAACGGGTGATACCGAATGGATAGTTAAGTAATCTGTGGTTGAAGGATTGGGGTAAATACTGAAAAAAGATGGTCCGGGAGAATCAATTCCGGCGTTTTGAGGTGCGAAGCGATAAACCATGCTTGAATCCGGATGACCAAGCATTGTTAGGTTAGGTGTTAACTCCGGATTGTGGCTGGGATCCATTGTTGGATTTGAGGGATCACCGTATAAGTTAAAACATGCCGGATCAAAATCAGGGGAATTCGGATTCGTATAGGCAATAAATGCAGTATAACCACCTGCTTCATCTGTGTAATAAATATTATCCTGCGTCATGTTCATACTTCCGAAACGCACTTCAATCGCTTTATCCGAATCGTACAATTTCAATTGCATATTTAGGAATTGATCCCCGATCGTGTCTTCATAGAATCCAAGATTTTTCCATTGTACAATGAATACCGGATACCCGTTTTCCTGGATAGTTGTGTAGCTAACCTCTGAATCAGGTGTTACTCTGCAGGCGTATCCCGCCCCGAAAGGAAAAAACTGGACACCTTTAACGACTCCGTTAACTGTTTTCTCGTGGTAAAGGAAGTTGATGTCTACCTCAAGGGAATCGACAGTGTTGTTTAAGAAGGGGAAATTGAAACCTAAAGGAACAATGGGGAATTCAAAATCACAGGCTTGCAGAACTGTTCCACCAACTAATTCCTGGTAAGGTGCATTGAAATGAGTGAATTGATAGGCTTGTGCCTGAGTATATTGAACAGGAAGAGTTAGAAAACCAAGCAGAAGACCGGTTAAAGCAATTTTTTTAGATTTAGATGTCATGGTTGTATTTTTTCGGCTAAATTATACCAATAAATCAGAATTTGCAGTTCGTTTAGAACTCTTAACAATTCTTTTTCCGGATTAAGTTTATTTCTTTAATTTTCTGTAGCCGAAAATTCCAGCTGGAATTAGGATCAGGAGCAACGGCCAAATGGAAAGCAATCCAAGGAAGAGTACAACTACCCCGGTCCATCCTCTTGCAAGAGAATTTTTTGCATTCTCCCAAAAACCTGGTTCTTCTGATGAAACATCCGGATGACTAATTGTTTTATATAATTCAATATCCAGTGTACTGTATCCGACTTGGTCATCCAGGAATTTTAATCGTCCTTCCTGACTTTCAATTTCTTCAATCAATTCACGGATCTGTTCCTGTATCAGTAAAAGTTCTTCCATGGTTTTAGCTTGCGTCAGGAATGCTTCATACCGTTCCAAATAAGCTCTTTTGCTTTTTAACCTTGTTTCAAGGTCCATGTATTCTCCACTGACATCATCGGCTTTGATATTTTTGGATATGATTTCATCGTTACCGCCGTTGATTACCTGGAGAATCCGATCGAAATTTTTTGCAGGAACGCGCAGGGTCAGTGAATAACGAAATTCATAATCTGATTTGCTGAATTGCTCGTTATCGTAATATCCATCCATTGATTTGAGAGCCAAATCCAAGCGAGACTTGCTTTTTTCAATGTGTTTTGATTCTATAGCCATGCTCCCAGTCCTGATCAGTTTCTTTTTGGATTGAGGAATATGGCTTTTTTCTTTGTGTTTTTGATTAATTGAAGAAGATTTAAGGTCGGAAGCTTGTTCTTCTGAATGGTTTCCTGAGAATGAGCTTTCCAGATTTACGGCATCTTTTGATTCTACATTTTGAGAACAGGAAAAAACAACCATCGGAATACTGAATAATCCGATGAATAGATAAGGATTGATTCTTCTTTTCATTTTTGAGATTTAGTAAGCATTAGTACAAACGATTACTAATAAGGTTCAGGTTGGAAGAATGAAAGAATATTAGTTCGATTTCGCTACCTGTTGCCCGATGCTTCGAAGCATGGTGATTGTTTTATTCAGGTTTTGAATGTCAACCTCTTTGAAAAAACAAGAATAAAATTCTTCGAACATTTTGTTGTAGACCCTGCATAGCTTCTTTCCTTTGTCGGTTAAAGAAATGATGTTATTTCTCCGGTCAATGGGGTCTTCCTGGCGATGTAATAATCCCTTTAAAGAAAGTTTGTGAATGATCGGTGTCAGATTGGCTTTGTTTTTCCGGACACGGTCTGCAATTTCTTTTTGGTTGATTTGATTGTTTCTGGATAATACCATTAAAACCTCCAGCATTTCAACTGTAATTCCCAGATCATTGTTTTTCAACTGCTTTTTAAAATAAGTTTGAATAATAAAACGCATGTCTTTAATAGAATCGATTAATTCTATCAATTTAGCCATATTGGTATTTTCTATTTCAATCATACTGTGATTTAAGTAGATTGAAGTTACAAACAAATACAGTTATTCAAAGTAACTAATACCCTGGGAAATTAGTAAAGTGTATAACTTATTTATTGATCGGTTATCGCGAGGTAAATACTTCAATGGTTGACACTTGACTGATTTTGAAAATTACTATTCTCCGTAATTCATGTAGATCTCTTCTTCACCATAGTATCCTTCAGGAGCCTCCTCATTGTTCATGTTGATTCCGTAATATTTTCGTTTCAGCTCTTTCCCAAGCTGGTAGGTGATCACACTCACATCCAGTAGTTTTTCCTGGTAACTCAGAATGGCATCCAGGTTTTCGAGGTTCGGGTTTAGACAGATTTCACTCATGTTCTTGACACTTCCCAAATCTCCTTTGAGCCAACGGCCGTTGCGTTTACCCATGACATATTCGCCAACCTGGTTCAGGTTTCCATTGACATCGTATAATTTCCAGATCCCCGTTGGCAATCCATCTTTTACCCAGCCTTCATTTTGGATGGAACCGTTGTCATAATAATTTTTAACGTAGCCGTTTTTCCGGTGCTGGGTGCTGTCTTTTTCCCAGAAACAGTAAAGCATGCGTTCTTCGTTATGATCCGTGTGTGCACAGTCGTACTTTTCGAATTTCTCAATGATCCAGCTTTTGCTTAACGGATTGTCCTGCTCATCCAGGTAGTAAAGGATTCCTTTTGATTTGAATTTAATGCTGTCATTTACCGTAATGATACTGTCGAAGTATTCCACTTCCATTAGTTTCTTTCCGAAGTAATTGAAGTATTTCCAACACCCTGTTTTGACTCCTTTGGAAATAGTCCCTATCCGGGCAATGGTATCATTCGGATAGTATTTGGTAATGTCGTAATCAATGCCGGTTTTGTTCACCAAACTCGGTCTTCCGTAATAAGGCTCGTAAAGCCCGTAATCGGTATACCCGACCTGGTAAATCAATTGATCAATACTTGTACTGTTTGTGATATCCGCAAAATTGAAAGCAATGGAGTCTCTCCAGTCGAATTCGTAACGGACACTGAGTTGGTTCTCTTCCCAGATCTTTTCTTCAATCGGTTGATTGTACTGGAATTTCACGTATTGGTATTTGAAACCAAGTGTATCATATGCTTCGTAGTCATCGATCGGTTGGCCGGTTAGGAAAAATCCTTTTTTAGCCAGTTTACCGTTTGAATGGTAAGCAACGGATTCTCCCTGCAGAGCCCCGTTTTTAAAACTCAGATCGAAGATCAGCACGGAATCTTTTTCTGGGGCAGTAAAATAGGTTTTCACGTTTCCGTCGAGGTATCCGTTCCTGTAATAGGACTGGTTGAAGAATAACTTGTTTCTTTTGAATTCAACACCTTCTTTTGCACCGTCAACAAAATTAACATAGGTCAGTGTGTCGCCTTTCCAGCCCATAGTTGTGTAAGGACCGTTCAAGGATCCGTTTTTGTAGGTGCACTTGGATTCCAGGAAATAGGTCTTTTTTAACGGGTATTCTTCGTATTTGGAAATAGGGTCTTCATAACGGTAATTTTCTATGGCATCTTTCGACTTGGGTTCTGGAAATACGATGTCGTAATCCAAATTGTCGCCATGCGCTTCACCGTTTTTATAACCGATCGTCGACCGCACTTTCCCGAATTGATCTTTGTATGTCCAAATACCTTCCGGTTTTCCGTTCAGGTATTTTCCTTCGGCAAATGTAAATACAGATTGTCCGTCTGTTCTGACACTTCTGCTATAAGCGACTTCCTCTTTGTAAGCAGGAACAGGTTGCCCGTCAAAACTATAAGGCGGATGTTCGTAAAGTGCCAGGAATGCACCGTACAGGTTGGTAAATAAACCGGTTACACCATGAGAAAGCTGGCCTGAACCTCCAAACTCAGGCATGTATGCTAAAAGGAGATCATTTCTCTTTTTGGATTTTAAGTAGGCTTTGACAGCTGCTTTATACAATTTTAAGTCTGTTTTACTGTCAGGAAGTGATAGCTGGATTGATTGGTTGTTTGCTTTTATGCTAAAGTTTCCTTTTTTATCCGTTAATTTAAATGAACCGGTAAAAGGTTTGCCATTCACAAACAATTCGTCGTCTTTCTCTACAGTATATTTATATTCCCAGTAGAAAGCGAGTTTTTCAAGAGGAATGGTATCGGATAAGCTGGATTTCCAATATTCATCCAACGTTCCGTTCTGAATGGTTTTCAAGGTCAGGTTTTTATAATGCCAGGTTTTAATAGCATTTACATTCAGGTAATCTTCAGAGAAAACAACTTCCTGGGTTGAAACAGTATCCCCCATTAAATTCATTTGCAAAACATTCAGAGTCCGGTTCTTTGGGTAGAAATAAACCAGTTTGGCAACGGAAGAATCCAGTTTGAACAGTTCTTCGACCAGCAGGATCTTTTCCGGCATTGCACCCAGTGTGATTTCCTTGTCTTCCGCATAGACCCATGTCGGATTCCCTTGGTTTCGATCGTATTCCTTCCCCCTGATTACCAGAAGGTCCGGATTTCTTTTATTGGAACTGCTCAAGACATTCCCCTTTAAATCATGCCATGTTTCGTAATACTTCACACCGTTGTAATCATAGAAATGCTGCACATATTGATTGGAATCCGGAATGAAAACCACTTCATTCGCAATTGTTCCGTTGTCCCAGTAAACAGGCTCTTCTTTCACTAATTTCCCGTCTTTTACTTCAAAACGGTACTGTAATTGGCCATTTTCATAGTAGTGTTCTACAATTCCCTCATATGCATACAGGTAGCCCATGGAGTCGATCAGATCATTGAACTTGTATCGTTTTTTATTTACAAATTCATAGTATTCATTCGGATTGTAATCCGTTTCGGTCGGGAATTCCAGTTCCGGTTCATAATCGTAGTATTCACCTTCATAGAATTCCTCTCCTTCGTAACTTGTGAGGTTTTCTTCCGGTAATTCGATATTGTCTTCTCTTTTCTGGATGCTTAAAAAAGAAGTGAAATCAGGAAAATCCATAGAATAACCCTGTTCATATTCGCCGGTGTTTGGAGTAGAATTGTTTGTCAGCACTAATGAGTCGGGCCGGTCGTAACCCATAAATTCATAAGGAATTATACCATGCCGGATAATAGGGGATTTTCCTCTTTTGTCATCACTTCGGTAAGTATAACGGTCAGTCAGTATTTTTTCTTTTCCTTTCGTTACGATCAATTTTCCTTTTTTGTCAACGCTAACGATCGTTTTATACTTATAGATTTCCCACGCCCCGGAATTCTGATCTGCAAGAAAGTTCCCGGAAGTAAGCAATTCCTGGTTTTGATAAATGCTGAATGGCCCGTTTTTCAATCCATCGAGGAAAGTGAATGTTGTTTTTACGGTGTCGTAGACCACTTTTTGCAAACGGCTTTCGATCGATTCCTTTGGATCATACTTATAGGACTCGTCAATTTGTTGAACATATTCAAACAAACGCCAGGTACCTGTTTTTTCGCTGTTCAGGTAATCTCCGGTTTTTACAATTTTTCCCTCCGGAGTAAACCAGGTACTTTTTCCGTCTACCAGGTTGTTTTTGATTGAGAAGAAAGCCGCTACAATGTCGTTTTTGTAACGCAGCACACGTTTTGAAATATAAGGAATATCCCTGTAGAACATCACATATTCCCCGTCAGGAAGGTTTACCAAAGCAGGGGTTGGGTCAACTGTAATGTCATGGTCGGTCGTGATCATGAAATACGGGTACTTCTCCAGGATTTGTTCGAAGTCCTTCAGGTATTTTTTATACGATTTCGGGAATTTAATGGCAGCTTTTTTCTCCAGTTCGCTAATGGGTTCCTCGCTGACAGAAACAATTTTTTCATTCCGCTCATCTCTTTTTATCACCTCTTTCCGATCAGCAAAATTCAGGTAATATTCCTGCATTCCTGTAACTGCTTGTTGGTGAGGGTATACGTAATAACTCTTACCTTCAATAGTAACCCGGTCCGTTTGGGTAAATCCGAAAAAAGAAGAAAATGAAAGAACGATCAAAAGGATGAATTTTCTTTCTAAGGTATTGTTGATCATGAAATTGTCGTGTTTAATATGATTGGAAAATAAGAGTAAATTATGGATAGTAGGTATAGGTAAATAGTTCATGTGTTTGATAGTTATTTACTCCCTCCGCATGTTCTTTTTTATGAATAATCTTTATGGGTAAACGTTTATCGTCATAATAAATAAGCGATTTAACGGAAGTTACAAATGTTTCGTCAATAAAAGTAGAATCAATGTAGCCGTTGAAATGCCCCCGATTGTAGTTGAAATAACGTTTTTTGAAAAACGGATAATCTTCATTGGTGACCATTTTCGGGTAGTTTCCACTGTAATATTCGTAATTTGAAATAGACGTTTCCTTTACTTTATTTCTCACTTTATAGCGTTTCACGGGTCTGTCCGGAGATCCCAGGATGACCCAGTCGTTTGGCAAAGGACTTGCGAGCGAATCCACAGAAAGTGGCCCGAAGAATTTTTTGTTCAGGATAAAATGAATCAGGTCCAGGTCATTTGAAGCCACAAAAGACGCATAGTTGGAAGACAATTTATTCGGATCGTACGTGAACGTATTATTCTCAACACCGTATAGGTTGTCTTTTTGAATGGCCTCACAGTAATTCAGTTGGCCGGATGGACTGATGCGGAAGGATTGATTGGAGATTACAATGCCCTCTGAAAAATCTGTTATTTGAAGTTGAACCAATCTGCCCGACTGATTAAAAGTGTAAATGAGTGTCCTTTTTGGAAAAGTTTCGTCTTCCGATTCGGGGTTATAGGCGCTTGTATCGGAAATAACTCCTTTAAACGAAGTAATGGTCAGTTGCTGGATTTTTTGCTTCGCAACAATACTGTCGTTAAACCAGAATGGAAAATTGATCAGAGACGAAATTTCCTCCTGAAAATAAAGTGGGTGAATCAGATCGGCAACAATTTCAGTCTCACGGACCTGAACTTTCTTTTTTTGTGTACAATCAGAAAGCAAAAATCCGCATAAAATCAACAGGTAAACAAGGGTTCGTTTCATCCAATTAAAAATAATACATTTTGTTTTGTCCTAAAACCTGACCGGTTTGAAGTTTTTAGTTCAAAAATGTTCATATACATAGTTCAAAGGTTTAAAAAGATCAAAAGTTCAAGTTTGATAGTTTCCCTGATCGATGATTATTTTTTTGAACCTTTTAAACTAGTGGAACCTCCCTGAACCTTTTGAACTTGCATCTATGCTGTTAATGTAATACAAAACCTTCATTTATAAGGCTTAAACGGCTCTTTTTTGGTAACTTTGCCGTATGGAGATTGAAAGACCAATAACAGACTGGTTACCACTGACAAAAAAGGAGGTTGAGAAAAGAGGTTGGGACGAACTGGATGTTGTCCTGATTTCAGGTGATGCGTATGTCGATCACCCTGCTTTTGGTACGGCGGTTATTGGAAGGATCATTGAAAGTGAAGGTTTTAAAATCGGGGTAATTGCTCAACCAAACTGGCGCGATGATCTACGGGATTTCAAAAAGCTGGGGAAACCAAAATATTTTTTCGGGGTCACGGCCGGATGTATGGATTCCATGGTAAACCACTATACTGCAGGAAAGCGTTTGCGTTCTACTGATGCTTATACTCCAGGCGGTGTTTCTGGCTTCAGACCGGATTACGCGACTACCGTTTATACCAGGATCCTGAAAGAATTATACCCGGATGTGCCTGTTTTGATCGGTGGGATTGAAGCTTCTCTTAGAAGAGTAACGCATTACGATTATTGGAAAAATGAGTTAATGCCCTCTATTTTGGTGGATTCGCAAGCGGATTTATTGGTCTATGGAATGGGTGAGCAACCTTTGAGGGACTTATTGCGCCTGTTGAAGAAAGGTGTTCCTTTCAGTTCGCTTACAACGGTTAACCAGGTTGCGTTTATCCAGGATTCTTCAAAAGAACTTCCCAAGAATAAACAATGGGAAACCGTTGAGCTGGCAAGCCACGAAGTGTGCAAAAAAGATAAATTGGCTTACGCTGCAAACTTCAAAATTGTGGAAGTAGAGTCCAATAAATTAAAAGCAAACCGGATTATTCAGCAGGTTGGTTCCAAAACGCTAATTATTAATCCCCCATATCGCACCATGACTGAAAAAGAAATGGACCAGTCGTTCGATATGCCTTATACACGTTTGCCGCATCCGAAATACAAGAAACGAGGGGCAATTCCTGCCTATGAAATGATTAAGTTTTCGATCAATATGCACCGGGGTTGTTTCGGTGGCTGCAGTTTTTGCACCATTTCGGCACACCAGGGGAAATTCATTGCTTCCCGCTCTGAAAAAAGTATCCTCAATGAGATCGATGAGGTAGTAAAACATCCTGAGTTTAAGGGATATTTATCCGATATCGGTGGGCCGTCAGCGAATATGTACCGCATGAAAGGAAAGGTGGAAGCAATTTGCGAACGCTGCTCCAGTCCGAGTTGTATTCACCCGGTGATTTGCAATAACCTGGATACTTCTCACAAAGCAATGACGGAATTGTATCGCAAGATCGATGCACATCCGAAGATCAAAAAGGCTTTTGTTGGGTCCGGGATCCGCTATGATTTGCTGGTAGATGATTTCAATAAGAATAACGAAGACGGAAACCACGATGAATATATTGAACAGTTAATCACACGACATGTAAGTGGCCGACTGAAAGTTGCCCCGGAACACACGTCTGATGCTACCTTGCGCGTGATGCGTAAACCATCTTTTAAGTATTTTCATCAATTCAAGAAAAAATATGACCGGATCTCGGAGAAGAACAAACTGAACCAACCTTTGATCCCATATTTTATTTCCTCTCATCCGGGTTGTGAAGAAGCCGATATGGCTAATCTCGCTGCAGAAACAAAGGACATGGGATTCCAGCTGGAACAAGTACAGGATTTCACCCCGACACCAATGACGGTTTCAGAAGTGATTTATTACACAGGTGTTCATCCGTATACCTTGAAACCGATTTATACCGCAAAGGGTGCTGACGAAAAGAAAAATCAGAATCGGTTTTTCTTCTGGTATAAACGCGAGAACCGGGATTGGATCAAGGATCGTTTGACAAAAGCCAAAAGACCTGAGCTAATCTCCCAGCTTTTGGGAGATCAACACGGCCAAAATGTAAATAGTGGTAAAACGAGTAGCGGCAGTAATTCTTCAAAATCAAACGCTAACGTACCACACTGGTTGAATGAGCGAAGAAAAAAAAGGTAAGCAACAGGCCGCGAAAAACTCAGTGATAGTGGAAGTGGTAATTTCTTAACGACCTGTTGCTCTAATATGGTTTGTCACTAAATTGAAATATCACGTGAAGACCAAACCCGGAGCAATGATTTGTTCATATGCAAGTAGCTTTCGATAGCAGTAATCGAGGAACCGACCTTCGATATACAATAAAGCAACTCTTCTTCAGAACACTTCAATTCACTACTCCAATATGAGATATTTGTCTTATTGTGAATATCAACCCGTGGTTTGTTTATTAGATTCTGTAACATCTCAAACAATGAATTTTAATTTCTTTTTGTTGAACAAATGTATGTTCCCCAATCGGACCAAACAACCGTATTTTTACTGAAAATGCATTGCGGAAAACCACATTTTTTTTACTTTGTGAAAATTATAATGTCATTAAAATCAGGAGTATGGTTGATTTCGCTGTTTTAACGGTTTGGAAGTTCAATTAATTCCATATAATATTAGCCCCGTATAACTTAAACTAATATATTATGTCATTTACTGGAAATGAAGGAGGGCCGATCACGCCGGCAGAAGCAGCAACACTTACAAGTAATTATCGATCAAAAAGAGCAGCTGGTGTTGTTCTTGGTGGGTTTTTTGGTAAAAATCACATCAATAAATTGCTTGCTCAGGAGGGCTGCATGGGAATTCGCGTTTACCATGGGGAGAGCGCCGATGGAACACCAGAAATCATCTTGGTTGGGGTTGACGCAAATGAGAATGATATTCTGACATTGGTTATTGAAAATTCGGTTAAATGTCCTCCATTTTGTGCTAGCTTGAATTTCTTGAATTCAAACCAATAGATTTTGGCAGAAGGGGTTATTTATAGTTGCATTCTGTCTTATTTAATTCCTTTGGTATTAGGAGGTGTTCTTTGGTTTCAGGGACACCTCTTTTTTGCATGTAAAATTTTAATTGGATATCTTCTCTTTTCTCTTCTCTTTGAATTGACAGGTATTATACTTGCAAATTATGGGATTCACAATTTATGGTTGTATCGGATCTATCTTTACGTCGAGGTTTTCTTTCCAACACTGTTTTTTGGATTGTATTATAAGGGTAAAATACTGAAGTATGTTACATTTGGTCTTTTCACGGTGGTATTAATATTAACCACGATTTTGAATTCCTTTGAAAATTGGGAATATCATGCGTCTTTCCAGACAGGGATCACATTCTCGTATATTTCATTTTTGATATTGAGCTATTTTATTGAAATGTTCCGTGAGGAAAAAGTGATAAATCCTTTCAAAGAACTTGCCTTTGTGGTTGGATCTATCGTTTTGTTATCTCAATCAAGTACTTTTTTGTATAACTTGCTTTATAATCAATTATCAAGTGGCTATTTCGGTGGCTCGTTCCATAAAACCATGGAACATGTGAACGTTTCTTTAACGATGTTATATAATATTTTGTACTCTTACGCAATATGGGTCAGCAAGAAGGATCGAACTTAGGATTTTTACTAATTATCGCTACATTGGCAATGTTCTTACTGGCATTGGGGATCATTGTATTTGCTGTTCTATACCAACAGAAAATGCGTCGTAAGAAACAGGAAATGATTCAACTCGAACTCAACTATAAAAACGAGATAATCCAGGCTACACTTGATGCAAAGGAGATCGAACAACGTCGGATTGCCATCGAATTACACGATGATATCGGTTCGTCATTAACCGCATTGAAATTGTCATTTGCTTCCCTGCCCATTGATGAAGAAGAACGACGTTTATTGAATGAAGGTGTCCAGAATACCATCAACAAAGTCAGAAGCTTATCCAATCGGTTATTACCGACTATCCTGGAGGAACTGGGATTGATACCGGCTGTAAAGAGCTTGGTCAATACCCTGGCACAGCAAATTCCTTCCGTGCAGTTTTCCGTTATTGCCGTGAACGATCCCAAACACGAATCTCAAACAAGAGAGGTTAGCTTGGCTGTTTATCGTATCTTGCAGGAACTAATAAATAACATCCTGAAGTATGCCGATGCAACGGTTATCGAAGTCATGCTGGAACAAAACGAAGAGGGCATTCAAATGAGCGTCACTGACAATGGGAAAGGATTTATTCCTACTAAAGAAGACAAACTAAAATCCCAGAGTTTGGGGTTGAAAAATATTGAAAGCAGAAGCCAGCAAATTGATGCGGAAATAGTATATCAATTACTGGAACCGGGTACTAAAGTTATTTTGACATGGGGGGCGAAGGAAGAACAATAAAAATTGCAATAGCGGAAGATCAATCTATTTTCAGGAATGGATTGATGAAATTGCTCAATGATATAGAGGGGTTTGAGGTGGTCCTCGCGGTGGAGAATGGACAATTGCTCATTGATTCGCTGGAAACAACACCGGTTGATCTGGCATTGATCGATTTTAGAATGCCGGTCAAAAACGGGATTGAGGCTACCAAAGAGATCCGGGAAAAATTTCCGGAATTAAAAGTCTTATTGCTATCGATGTACGACGATGTGGAATTTGTGGAACTAGCCATTGAAAATGGGGCAAACGGGTATTTATCTAAAGACGATGATGCCGAAGAAATCCAATTGGCAATCCGGTCTGCCGTGGAAACAGGTTACTACCTGAATGACCGTACATCCAAAATGTTTATTGCCAAAATGGTCCATTTGGGAAGGATCCAACCGGTTTTTGAAAGTTCCTCCGGTGTATTCAATGAAAATGAATTGGTCATCCTGGAATTGATCTGTAACGAAATGACAACGCAGGAAATTGCGGATAAACTGTTTAAAAGCAGACGAACGATTGAAAGTGCGCGTACCATGATGATGAATAAGGTTGGTGCACGAAATGTGGTAGGTTTAGTGATGTATGCTATCCAGAATGGAATTGTGAAACCCAAGTAATTATGAATAAAGATTAGTAACTTGACAATTAATCCATTAATAATTGATAATTCTGGTTACAATCCCATAATACAATTCCTTACCACTCGTCGTTTTGAACCACAATTCTGAATTTTCGACTTGTTTATTCGCAATCCCAAGTTCCCGGGTGATCTTTTGAATAAAAGGAATATCCACTTTGGGCGAATAGGTATTTAAGATTAAAACTCCTTGCCTGGATAATAACTGAACTGCTTCCTCGATCAAAGTTCCCAATAATTCTTCCAGCTTCCATTTTTCGCCTTTTGCACCAAGTCCCCAGGCGGGCGGGTCCAGCTGGACAATGTCGTAATGATTTCCACGTTTGACTTCGCGCCGGATAAACTTCAAAGCATCTTCATGTACCCATTTGATCCCGTCCAGATTCGATTCTACCTGGTTTTGGTAAGCCCAATCCAGCATAGCTTTGACACTGTCACAATGCATAACCTCCGCACCCGTCTTTCTCCCGAATACGGAAGCAGCACCAGTATAAGCAAAAGCATTTAAGAAACGTTTGGATGGGTCCAGGTTATCCGAAAGAAATGTCCAATTGACGTGTTGCTCCGGGAAAAGCCCGACATGTTTGTTATTGGTAATACGCAAATGGAATGTCAACCCGGAACTTGAAAAAAGCCACGATTCCGGAGCCTTTGGGTTTAATTTTTTCCAGGTTCCCTGCAACGATCCTTCGGATTTCGGGATAAATTCCCAATCGGCAAGATGATTCCATTCTTTCCTGGAAAGCACGGGCCCGAAATAGGCCTGGTGTTCCGGACGAATAGTTGTAACAGTTCCCCAGCGCTCTAATTTCCTTCCGCCACCGGCATCAATAAGCTCATAGTTTTCAGGAAAATCAGCAATTAATTTCATTCGTTGAATTAACGCATTTTAGGCATCTTCTTACGGCCACCCATCATTTGGGCCATGCGCATCTGGTTTTTGGAAGGAGCGTTCTGCAATTGGCCCTGCATCATTTTGATTTGGTCCTTCAACATACCGCTGTCGTCCATTTTCTTTGCTTCTGCCAAAAGCGTAACAGCTTCTTGTCTGCGCCCGGTTTGAACACAGATTCCTGCCAGATGCATACGCGCCATAGCTTTGTCATGGCCTCTTTTCAGCCCCAATTGAATAGCCTCACGAAGCATAGATTCTACTTTTGCATGAGGAAGTGACTGGGCATTCAAAAGTGCCTGCATGTAAATAACATAAGCTCTCTGACGTTTTGAAAGAATGAATTGCGGTGCTGTGATGCGGTTAATGGCACGTTGCGCCTTATCCTGGTTCCCTGTACGCATGTGGTTTAGTGTAAATGCCAGGTTCTCATTGTAAATGAAAGAAAGGATCACTAATGTCAACGGAATGATCAGGGAAATTCCCCAACCCCAGTATCCGGTGTAAAAAGAGTAAACAGTTAAGAATAACATTCCTGCAGCGATTAAACTGCGAATAATAAATCCGATCATAATTTTATTTAGTCAATTGTTGCGATACACTTTAATTCAATGGCAATTGGAGTAGGAAGCGAATTGATCTCTACTGTCGTTCTGCAAGGTAAATTGTCTTTGAAATACTCTGCATACACGCGATTGTATACATGGAAATCCCGTTTCATGTTTACCAAAAAAACCGTCACATCTACCAATTGGTCCCAGCTTGATCCCGATTCTTCCAAAATAATGCGCACGTTGTCAAAAACACTGCGGCATTGCGCTTCAAAATCAAACTCAATGAAATTCCCGTTCTTGTCCAGTTTCAGCCCCGGAACAGCAGAGTCAATATCATCAGATCCCGCTACTCTCGGACCAACCCCCGATAAAAAAAGAAGGTTGCCGACTTTGCGCGCATGAGGATACAAACCAACCGGTTTTGGTGCTTTGTTTGTGGAAATACGTGAAACTTCTGCCATAAAATTTTTTAGCAAAGATAGTGCTTATTTTCCAATTCCGAATTCCCAATTTCGAGTGCCGGAAATGATGAATTTGAGAAAGGTTTTGGGTTTGTCCTTCGAAAAGAAGTTCTGTAAATTGACGTCCTTGATCAAGCATTCAAGGAAGCAGGTTGCACATCCAACAATTCGTAAATCGTAATTCGGCATTCGGAATTATGTGTACATTTGTCAGGACTATGAATAAGCGCATGAAAACCGTTGGTGTCATTGGAGGAGGTAGCTGGGCTACCGCTTTGGTGAAGATATTGTGTAATAATTTTGCGCAGGTAAACTGGTTTGTTCGCAGGGAAGATCAGGTGGCTCATATCCTGAGATACAAACACAATCCTACTTATTTACAGTCAGTTGAGTTTGACTTGAACCAGATCCACGTTTCCAATAACCTGGAAGAAATTATCAAGCGTTGTGATGTATTGATCGTTGCAACACCATCCGCTTTTTTGGTCGAACTTTTTAAGGATACTACCCCGGAATTATTTAAAGGAAAAATTGTTTTTTCTGCCGTAAAAGGAATTGTTCCGGAGTACAATGCGATCCCGGCGCGCTTTTTTCATAAAACATTCGGAACTCCATACAAAGACATCGGGATCATTTGCGGGCCATGTCATGCAGAGGAAGTAGCTTTGGAACGCTTGTCTTACCTCACAATTGCTTGTCAGCACGAAGGAATCGCAACAGAAATGGCACGAATGCTGGCTTGCCGTTATATTAAAACAACCACTTCAGACGACTTGTTCGGAACGGAACTTTCTGCTGTTTTGAAGAACGTTTATGCATTGGCTTCGGGAATTTGTGCTGGATTGGGCTATGGAGACAATTTCCAATCCGTTCTGATCGCAAATGCTATCCAGGAAATAGAGAATTTCATCGATGAAGTAAGCCCGATCCACCGCGACGTAAAGTCTTCTGCTTACCTGGGGGATTTATTGGTTACTGCTTATTCCAAGTTTTCCCGCAACCGGACTTTTGGTTTCATGATCGGGAAAGGATACTCGGTAAAAACCGCACAGTTGGAAATGGAAATGATCGCAGAAGGATATTACGCCACAAAATGCGTCAAAGAGATCAATAAAAAATTCCAGGTTGAAATGCCGATCCTCGAAGCAGTTTACAACATCTTATACGAAAAGATCTCGCCGGTCATCGAAATGAAGATCCTGGCAGATAAGCTGACTTAACTAATAATCAATTATTAATTATCAAGTAGGAAATCCTCTCTTGATAATTAAACCATTTATAATTGATAATTATGAATTCTTCTCCCTAAACTCTTTCGGTGTCTCTCCCGCATGTTTTTTAAAGAACAGATGAAAATAAGGGTAATTCTCAAAGCCCAGTTCATCCGCTATTTCCTGGATACTTTTCGAATCACTTACCAGTTTCCGCTTGGCTTCCAGGATCAAACGCTCGGCAATTAATTGGGAAGTACTTTTTCCAGCACAGGATAAGCAAATCCGGTGTAGGTGTTTAGTCGTCATAGCTAGTTCCGAAGCATAGAAAGAGGCGTTTTTTTGCCGGGTATAATGTTCGTCGAGTAGTTTGATGAATCGGTGGAAATGGTCTTGGTACAAATGGTTTTTTTGTACCATTGGTGCGGTTTGTTCCATATAGATTCGGGCAAGATCCGCATAGATCAATTGGCTCAGGCTCGCAATTTTTAGGAAAGAATGCCTGGTATTCTCCTTATATTCCGACATAATCTCAGAGAACCGTTGCTGTAAAACGGTTGCAGTTTCTGTTGTGATGGTCAGTTTGGGACCGGAATCCCTGGATTGGAAAAAAGGCCATTGGTACAACTCAAAATGAGTCACATACAATTTATAAAAGTCTTCCGAATGAAAAAAGATCCAACCTTCCGCTTCTTCATCAAATTCCCAGTGATGAATTTGTTCCGGTTGCAGAAAAAAGACACTGTTCGGATGAATGGTGTAAACATTGAAATCGATGTCATGTCTTCCCTTTCCCTTTTCAAAGAAAACAGTCAGGTAGAAATCGTGTTTGTGAGGATGCGTAATGTCCGAATGGTATTTTTTCAGGTGTTCCGAAAAACGATTGACATAAAAAGCCTGAAACAAGCCGTTTTCATCAAATTTCTCAATAGGAAGCCTTGGAAAATTCATGCTTAAAAATAAGAAGAAAAGCGATAGCTCATCACGTCGGAAAGACCAGATTACAATGAATGTCAGAGCAGAAGTTATTTGGATATGTCCGAATAGTATAATTATATGAGCTAAAGTAGAAAGAAAGAAACTACCCGACCGGCTTAACTTTGTTAAAAAAAAGAGATGTCAAATTTTAAACCGATACTCAGCGGAACTTGTCCGATATGCGGAAAAGGAAAGATCTTTGAAACAAAGGGATCTTTGCTTCATTTGAAAGCTCCCAAAATGTATGAACGTTGTTCTGAGTGTAACTACCGATTCGATAAAGAACCGGGTTATTTCTTCGGGGCAATGTACATCAGTTATGCCCTGGCTGTGGCTGAATTACTTCCGATATTCCTGGTGTTTTCCTGGTTTCTCCCACTGGGTTGGATCTTTGCCCTCATGCTCGTAGTGCTCATTTTAACCATGTTCTTCAACTTCAGAGCATCCCGCGTATTGTGGATCCACATTTTCCATGAGTAAGAGTTGAGCCTTATCTTCGTAAAAAAGAATGCAACCTCATTTTGTGATTGAATATCGCGGACACTATCCCAATTACACGGCAGGGAAATTGAGACAAGTAGTTAAAAGGCCGTTTTGCCAACTACCTTAGCATTTGACTTTTTGATAAAGTCATGCTTCGTCTTCATGAGCAATGCTCATTCTTTCTGCCTTGGCAAAAAGTAGGGATTAAAGAGTTGAAGATGATGGCTGTTAATCTTTGACCGGACGGCAATGAAAATCTGAATTTGAAAACTCTTTGACATCAAATTCAGATTACTAAATCCATTTTCATTCATATTGATTTTCAGTTGTATATAGAATTAGATATATTAGTTCCACGCTACAAAATGAAAATAAATGAAAAAAATCCTACTATTCACAAGCTGTTTTTTCAGCTTTGCATCGCTGGCACAAACAAGTCAGGTCAGTTTTGAAAGTTATTGTCAGCAGGCATATAGCACGTATCCGGCAATTCCAAAAGGAATCCTGGAAGCAGTTTCTTTTACCCAAACCCGGATGTCTTATTTGACCGCATCTGAGCTGGAATCTTGTTCAGGACTTCCGAAATCTTATGGCTTCCTGGGGATGGTAGCAAAAGGAAAAGGGTATTTCAAAGAAAACATGAAACTGGTTTCCCAGCTTTCGGGAGTTTCACTGGCACAAATGAAACAAGACCCTGCTGCTGAGATCCATGCTTTTGCTAAGGTCGTTGATGGCTATATGACTGAACTGAAAGGAAACTCGTTGCAAAATTCATTAAAGGAGATTTTTGGCAGGCTATCATATTTATCTGATTCAGGTCGTGTAAATGCCTATGCACGGGATGCTGAATTGTACGAATTATTCCGCTTCCTGAATAAAGATGAGAACTCGGTTCTGTATCACTTCCCGAATTACAATTTTGATTTGGTGAGTCTCTTCGGAGCAGAGAACCTGGCTGTGTTAAGTGCTCAAAAAGTAATTTTCTCTGAAACCGGGATCCAAACAAGTTCCGGACAGAAATACGTTCCGAAGAAAACGGGTGCTTCTCTGAAATCTACCGAGTATGCCCCTGCAATCTGGAATCCTGCACCGTCTTGTAATTTCAGTTCCAGAAGCGGAACAGCTATTTCCGCTATTACGATCCATACGATCCAGGGAACCTATGCCGGGGCCATTTCCTGGTCTCAGAATTGTTCTTCGAGTGTTTCCTATCATTATGTGGTTCGTTCTTCGGATGGACAAGTAACCCAAATGGTTCTGGAAGCAAATAAAGCCTGGCATGTTGGTTCGGAAAACCCATATACGATCGGGTACGAGCATGAAGGTTATGTAAGTCAGGCGCAATGGTATACGAGTGCCTTATACAATGCTTCTGCCGGAATTACGAGGGATATCTGTCAAAGCGGATATGGAATCAATCCGCTGAGAACATTTTCCGGAGCAGCAACAACAGGCACCAATGTATTGGGTGGCTGTACCAAGATTAAAGGACACCAGCATTTTCCGAACCAAACACATACAGATCCGGGAATTTACTGGGACTGGGGACTTTACTACCGCTTAGTCAATAATAATCCGACCCAAAACACCTTGAGTGCAGCGAGCGGTACCTTTACGGATACCGGGGGAAGTGGAGCAAATTACAGCAACGATCAACGCTATTTTACCTTGATCCAACCGGCAAATGCAAGTTCAGTGACCTTGAGTTTCTCCGCGTTCTCGCTGGAGGCCAATTGGGATTACCTCTATATTTATGATGGAGCAACGAATAGCGCGCCTTTGATCGGTACCTACACAGGAACAACTTCACCGGGAACAATTACTTCATCCAGCGGAGCTTTATTGATAGAATTCCGCAGCGACTGTGCTACGACTGCTGCCGGGTGGGTTGCAAACTGGACAAGTGTAATTACAAATCCGGCCTTGGGAGATGCAATTGCTCCGATGACAACAATCAGTGTTCCGGTTACCTGGATTACGCAAAACTTTACAGCAAGCTATACCGATACGGATAATTCCGGAGGAAGCGGAATCGAGAAATCCTTTTACCAGGTGACAGACTTAAGTGGAAGCGACTGGCGTGCGAACGGAACAAAAGGATTTTTAAACGATAACTTCGATCAGGCTGCAATCCATCCCAGCTGGACTTCCCAATCGGGTGTGTGGTCTTTGAGTGCCGGTAACCTGCTTCACAGTGATGAATCCAATGGAAATTCGAATCTTTGGGCAAGCGTTGCCAGCAGCTTGAGTAACCGCTACTTGTATCATTGGTCGGGAGCCATGTCCGGAACCGGGACAAACCGAAGAGCGGGTCTGCATTATTTCTGCAGTGATCCGACATTGGCGAACCGGGGAAATTCCTACTTTGTGTTTTTCCGCTTGGACAACGATAAAATCCAGATTTACAAAGTTACCAATGATGTGTACAGTTTGGTGGATGAAGTAAGCTACGACTTCACGGCGGACCAATGGTATGATTATAAAATCGCTTATGACCGGATTACCGGAAAACACCAGGTGTATGTCAATAATGTGCTGGCTAGAACATGGACAGATCCAACTCCTTTAACAACGGGGGATTACATTTCTTTCCGGACAGGAAATTGTACCTACAAAGTAAATGATCTGAGAGTGTATCGTTCAAGAAGCTCCAGTACAGCAATTACAGTAGGCTCCACAGGTGACATGCGTTACGAAAGTCCGAATTCTTCTACAGCTGCCGGACGGATCAAATCCATTGTTCAGGATGTGGCAGGCAATTTATCCGCCATTTCTTCCCAGGATGTAAAAATTGACTGGACAAGCCCATCATCAATTCAAACGGTGAATGATGGTCTTTCTGCCGATGCATCAACGACAACCAGTAATTCAATGCTCGAAGCAAACTGGACCACCTCTTCCGATACGAATTCAGATATAGCGAACTATTGGGTGGCAATTGGTACAGCTCCGGGATCTGAGGATGTCGTTCCCTGGACAAACAATTATTGGAATACGAACGCAAGTATCGGTGGTTTGAACCTCACAACCGGAACAACTTATTATGTTTCCGTCAAGTCAGAAAACGGGGCAGGGGTTTTCTCTTCCGTTATCTCTTCAAACGGTCAAACGGTTGTATTGCCAACGAATCCTCCTTCAGCTTCATTCCTTTTACAGAATACGTATGTCTGTTCAAGCGATTCGTTGCTTTTTCAAAACACCTCTGTTGATGGCACGAGCTACTTATGGACATTCCAGGGAGGAACACCCGCAACGAGTACGGAGGTGAACCCGAAAGTACAATTCCCGGTTTCCGGTTCCTACCAGGTGCAGTTGATCGCTTTCGGACCCGCAGATTCAGACACTGTTCAGCAGCTGGTTGATGTCCTGGTTAGTTTACCGGTAAATGCGCAGTTTGAGATCAATAATGATACACTTTACCTGCCGAATGCGGTGCTGAACTGTACCAATTTATCGTCCAATGCAAACGGCTATAACTGGAACTTTGGCGACGGAACGCAGAGCCAGGATGAGAATCCGTGGCATACGTATTCGACCGCAGGAACATACGAAGTAATAGTGACAGGCGTAAATGATGCTTGTCCTGATGATGCAGCGATGCAGTTGATTCATGTAATCGATCTTGCGGGGATTAGTGATCTGAATGATTTTAAATTCAAGGTGTATCCGAATCCGGTTACCGATCTTTTGATCATTGAATCGGATGAGGCAGAAGGAAGGATTATACTAACAGATTGTTTGGGAAGAACTGTTTTGGAGGAGAAGATAGATTCCAAGTTGACAGAGTTGAGCGTAACCGGTTTATCAGGCGGGGTCTATCATTTGGTTTATTCCATTGGCGGAAAACACGTACAAAAATCGATAGTGAAACACTAAAATCAGGAAATTCAAAAATCGATTTTGTTCAAAATTGACGGTTAAAAAACTGAAAACTGCTTTAGAGAAAAACAGGAAAGGGAAAACCAAAGTTGCACTGTAAATTTGGTCTATCCTAAGTAGGAAAAGAAATTAAAGCCTACTTCCTAAATCTAATAGTTAGTTGCCATCTTTTGCGTCAAAGTAAAGATGGCTTTTTTTTATAGCGTTAAATGAAAAAGAATAAAAAACCCCGACGATTCATAAGAATGTCGGGGTTTCTTTTTAGATATTCTGAATCTTATTCATCATCATCGTCATCAGCCTCTGCAGCTTTAGAAGCTCCACGAGCCATTTTAACTGCAACTACAACTGCATTTTTCGCTTCAGAGATAGATAAACCGTCGTTTTCCAAATCTTTCACACGAATAGATTGTCCGATACGCAATTTAGTAATATCGATTACGATAGCCTCAGGCAAATCTGCCGGAAGACCAACTACACGTAAACGACGGAAAACCTGCATCAAACGACCTCCCGCTAATACACCGCGAGAAGCACCTGTCAGACGAACTGGCAATGCCACTTTAACCGGCTTCTTAGCATCTAACTCCAAAAAGTCAATGTGCATCACTTTATCCGTGATAGGATTTTGTTGGATCTCCTGGACGATCGCGTTTGTTTTTTTACCGTCGATATCCAATTCAATATTGAAAACGTCAGGGTTAAAAACCAATTTTTCAACTTTAATGTCAGAAAGAGAAAAATGTGTTTGAGTTCCTTGTCCGTAAAGAACACATGGAACCTGCCCTGAGTCTCTCAAAGCTTTAGCATCTTTCTTCCCTACGTTCGCGCGAAGCGAACCGCTCAATTGTGCTACTTTCATGTTTGTTTTTATTTAATTATTTATCCGCCGAAGCGGATCATTCTATGAGATTATAAAATGCGTACTAATGGATTCGTTTTTAACCAGGCGATCAATTACGTCGGCAAAGAGATCAGCTACGGTAATGACACGAATCTTGTCACTTTTTTCTTTTAATGGAATCGTATCGGTTACGATCAACTCCGTTAATTTCGAATTATTAATGCGTTCGTAAGCAGGTCCTGATAACACCGCATGTGTACAGAATGCACGAACACTGTTTGCTCCTTTTTCAATGAACAATTCAGCAGCTTTTGTCAAAGTCCCTGCTGTATCACACATATCGTCTACCAAAATCACATCTTTTCCTGCAACGTCTCCGATTACAGTCATTTCCGCAACTTCGTTTGCTTTCTTACGGTGTTTGTGACAAATTGCCAAACCGGTATCCAGCTTCTTGGCGTAAGCATTCGCACGCTTTGCACCACC